>NZ_LOEP01000023.1 GCF_001482285.1 Haloferax sp. Q22
CGGTGTGTCGTTCGCATTCATCCAAAATGCCTTGGACCACTTAAGGCCGTCGTATCGTGGCGACCCCCGGGAAGGTGTGTCATCCCGGTGAGCGCCTGACGACCTTGGGGTCGGGGCGTTCGGTGGAAGCCTTCGGGGGGAGTACCCCCGTGCGCTTCTTCGCATTAATCCGAATGCCGGGGATACATAAAAGGCCGTCGAACCGATGGCGCTTCGTCATGCGGTTTCATGGCGGGATTACTCATAAAATAATGATAGACTCACGGGGAGACGGATAACTCTGGAGAACGTAGATATCGCGCGACTGGAGGCCGGTCGGTCATCCCCCGCGTCGTACGTTCGGTCTGACCGGGTGTCGGTCGCGCAAGCAGACGCTGGCGGCGCTGTTTGAAAGGCGTATCGACTGCACTACGACTCGGGTGCTACACGTGCGTGCGCACGATAAGAATGTGAACGTCGGTCGCGCTACTCGTCGAGGTGCTCGATTCCTTTCTTGGAAACGTTCCCTTTGGTGATCTTCCCTTCCATCCAGCCGGGCTTGTCCTCGGGGGCGCTGCTGTTCCACGCCCACGCGTCGAAGATGTGGACCTTGTCAGTCCCCTTCTCCCGGAGTCGAATCTCGACCGCGTCCGACTTCGCGTCGTCTTCGGACCCGGCGGGGTCGAGTCGTCGGGCCGCCTTGAGCGCCGCTTGTCTCGGCATGCTGCCCGAAAACACACTCGTCTCTGTACCGTCCTCCTCTCGGAGCACGAAGTTCCGCTTACCGTCCTCGCGTACCATGATTTTCCACCTCTATGCCAATGAACCACATGGCACATGATAAATATATCGACGAATTTCGACCGACGACGCCGTGTTACTTATATACTCGACCGGTTTGGCGCGCCGACTCACCTCGCCGACGATGCGACGGGCTTGGCTGCGAGACGGTCGGGTTCCGGCGAAAATCACCACTCTCCGGGAGGACGGAGACAACACTTATGTATCCCCTGCGGCGAACCAACGGATAGACCCCCAGATGGTCCGGAAAAAGAAGCTCAGTCCGAGTGGCGCCAAAGACGAGAACGGCGAGTACCACAACGTCCATGTCAACCTCCACGAAGACGAACTCGCGGTCGCCGGAATGGAGATCGGCGACGAGGTGTTCGTCCGCGTTCGGGACGGTAAAATCATCATCCAAAAAGCGGACCCAGACCAGGTCGAACACGACTTCTGAGCGCGTGATACGTATCGTCTCGAACCGACCCGTCACCAGCGGAAGGCACGACAGACAGCAATGAACCCCTATCACCTCGCCAAACCACTCCTCTTTTCGTTTCCACCGGAGACTGCCCACCGGACCATCCACGGACTGCTCGCGACCGCTCGCGGCACTCCGGTCGAACCGCTCTTAGAGCGACGCTACCGCGTAAACGACTCCCGACTCGCGACGAACGCGTTCGGCCTCGACTTCCCGAATCCGGTCGGCGTCGCGGCTGGATTCGACAAGAACGCCGAGATACCCACCGTTCTTTCGGCGCTCGGCTTCGGCCACGTGGAAGTCGGCGGCGTCACTGCAGAGCCCCAACCCGGAAACCCGCGCCCCCGGATGTTCCGCCTCCCCGAAGACGAGGCGCTCATCAACCGCATGGGCCTCAACAACGAGGGCGCGGACGCGGTCGGAGAGCGCCTCGCCGCCGGACCCCTCCCGGACATCCCCGTCGGCGTCAACCTCGCGCTCTCGGAGGTAACGCCCACAGAGGAGGCCCCCGACGACTACCGCTACACCTACGAGCGCGTCGCCGACGGCGCGGACTACTTCGTCGTCAACGTCTCGTGTCCCAACAGTGAGGGCTTCCGCGACCTACAGAACCGCGACTCGCTCGAAGCGATTCTCGGGACGCTCGTCGACGCCGGTGCCGACCCGCTTCTCGTGAAACTCTCGCCCGACCTCCCGGACCCCGCCGTGGAGGACGCGCTCGAAGTCGTCGACGAACTCGGTCTCGACGGCATCATCGCCAGCAACACGACCACCTCGCGGCCCGACACCCTGCGGAACCCAAACCGGGCAGAACGCGGCGGCCTCTCCGGGAAGCCCATCGAGGCCGAGGCCACGAACATGATTCGCTTCATCGCCGAGCGGACCGACGTGCCCATCGTCGGCGTCGGCGGCGTCTCGGACGCCGAAAGCGCCTATCGGAAGATTCGCGCCGGGGCCGAGATGGTCCAACTCTACACGGGCATGATTTACGAGGGCCCGTCCATCGCCCGCGACATCAACCGCGGCCTCCTCGACCTGCTCGACCGCGACGGCTTCGACGACGTGGCCGACGCCGTCGGGTCGGGGCTGTAGCGTCGCCCGCTCCGGCCGCTCACCGCGATAACCGACCGCCTGCGCGCCGATGGCGAACCGAAGACTGATTTTCCGTCTATTCGATTGACAACTCGTGCGCCCTCCCGCTCCTCGCGACTCCGGCGTGCTCGCGGTTCTCGCCTCAAACGCCGTCGCGCCCGTCGGCGTCCTGTTCCTCGGGTGGTCCCCGACCGTGCTCTTCGGCGTGTTCGTCGCCGAAATCGCCGCCGTGCTGTGCTGGACGCTCGTGAAGATACCCTTCGCGGCCAAGCGCCCCAACAACGCCATCGGCGACGGGGACCGACTGTTCGGCCCGTTACAGGCCAAGCGAGGGTCGGTCTCGTTCCCCGGACCGTTCCCGCCGTGCTACCCGCGGAACGTCCCAACGTTCCTCATCGCGGCGTTCCTACTCGTCCCGCTCGAACTCGGCGTCGCGTTCCTCACGTTCAGCCTGACCGACCCGGTCGTCACCGAGGAGGTCGCCGGACAAATCCTTCTGGGCGGCGTGGGCGTGTTCGTCGGACGGGGCGTCGAAACGGTCACCGGCTACTTCGCGGCGGGCGGCTACCGCGGCCACTCCCCCCGGTCGGTGCTCCTGCCCCCGTTCAAACTCCTGTTCGCCGTTGGACTGCTGCTGTTCGTCGTCGGGCCGTTCGCAGTCGAGTTCGATAACGCCGCGTTCCTCGCGGCCCTCGTCGGCCTGAAACTCCTCTACGACCTCCGCGCGCTCCAGCTCGAACGGAGCGAAAAGCGGGGCGTCTTCTACCGCCTCTACGGGAGCGAGGAGACGGAGATAGAACCGGTTCCGGTCGAGGAACCGAAAAGAGCGCCGACCTATCGAACCACGCCAACCCGCGCGGTCGCCCTCGCCGATGCGGCCTACCGGAGCCTCCGGTACACGGTCACAAGCGACGTGCTGTGGTGTTACGGCGTCGCCGCCGCGCTCGTCTTCTTCGGCGCGTGGACGGTCGCGCTCGCGCCGCTCGCCCTCGCCGCCGCGTTCGGTTCCGTTCGGGGAACCACCCGCTACCTCGCCTCCGGACCCGTCGAGTTCCGGTGCTACGAGGACGTGCTCGTCGTTCACGACGTGCTGTTGGACGAGCCGCAAGCCCGACTCGAACGCGACGCGGTCACCGACGTCAGCGTGTCCACCGACGCCGTCGACCGCCTGTTCGGTACGGAGACGGTGCGATTCGAGACGGACGCGGACACGGACCCTGACGTGCAACTCACCGTCCCCGACCCCGAGGAGGTCAACGCCGACGACGCGAACTCGAACCATCCGATGACGGTTCCCCACGTCGAAGACGCGGCGGCGGTGATAGCCGCCTTTGACGGCGGCGGCGAGGCCGAGGCTGAAGCCGAGTCGGAGGCCGAGACGGAAACTGAGACCGAGGCCGATACAGAGACGCCGGTGCCGACCCGCGACGACTGACGAGCCATCGGCTGGGCGACCGACTACCGGGAAAAGAACGCGGACGAAAACGACCGGGTCGCCGCCTCAGTCGGCGTGCTGGACGATGACGATGGCGTCGCCGGCTTCGAGCATGTCGCCTTCGCCGACGTACTCGCGGGACTCCTCGATGGTGAACATCTCGGGGTCGAGTTCGACGCCCGCGACGTGCATCACGCCGTCTTCGACCTCGTAGTCGTCGCTTTCGAGCGCGGCCTCGATGTCCGGAACTTGAGCGCCGTACTCGGGGCCGACGAGCGAGTAGTCGAGGTCGACGCCGGTCACGACCGACTCGATTTCGGGCTCCTCCTCGAGCAGTTCGAGTTCCTCGATGTGCATCACGCCGCTCACGTCCTCCTCGAAGCCGTGGATGTCGCCGTACACTTCCACGAGGTCGACCGGAGCGTTCATCGAGAGCTGGTTGTCGCTTTTGTACTTACGGAGCGCGCCGACGACGGCCATCGCCGTCTCGCCGGCCGCCACGTCGGCGTCGAGGCCGAGCGGTTCGGGCCACGACTGGTCGTGGACGCTCGTCTCGTCGTACATGTCGCGCCACAGTTCCTCCGTGACGTGTGCGAGGATGGGCGCGAAGCAGGTCAGGAACCGCTTGTGGGCGGTCTGGAGCGTGTACGCCGCCGAGGGGTCGTCGCCCTCGCGGACGCGCTGTTTGGCGATTTCGAGGTAGTCGTCACAGAACGTGTGCCAGAAGAAACTACGCAGGCGGTCGCGCGCCTTCGAGAACTCGCGGTTCTCCAGTTTCTCCGTGACGAACTCGAGTTCGCGGTCGAGCGAGGCCAGAAGCCAGCGGTCGATGGCCTTCAGGTCGTCGTGGTCGAACTCGGCGGGCGCGTCCTCGGTGAGGCTCTCGACGAGCTTGGAGGCGTTCCAGAGCTTCCGCATGAGCTTTTCGCCCGCGACGAGGCCCTTCTCCTGGTACGGCAGGTCGTCGCCGACGGCGCTCCCGGCGGCCCAGTAGCGGGCGGCGTCGACCGGGAACTTCTCTAAGACCTCGTCGGGCGAGACGACGTTGCCGACGGACTTCGACATCTTCTCGCGGTTCTCGTCGAGGACCATCCCGTTTATCATGACGCTGTCGAACGGGACCTCGCCGGTGTGCTCGTAGCACTTGACGACCGTGTGGAACAGCCAAAAGGAGATGATGTCGTGGCCCTGCGGGCGCATGTCGAACGGGTAGAGTTCGGGCTGTTCGAGTTCCATCTCCTCCGTCTCGGGGTTCCAGTCCCAGCCGCCGTTGATGAGGGGCGTGAGCGACGAGGTCGCCCACGTGTCGAACACGTCGTCCTCGGCGGCGAACTCGTCGTGGCCGCACGCGGGACAGGCGTCGACCGGCGGGTCGTCGGAAAGCGGGTCGACCGGCAGGTCCTCGCGGTCGGCGACGACGACGTGTTCGCAGTCCTCGCAGTACCAGACGGGGAACGGAATCCCCGAGGAGCGCTGTCGAGAGATGGCCCAGTCCCACTGAAGTCCCTCTATCCAGTTCTTGTACCGCGTGAACATCTTCTCGGGGTACCAGTCCATCTGCTCGCCGGCTTCGAGGTACTCCTCGCGCTTGTCGAGCAGTTTGATGTACCACTGGTCTTTGACGAGGAACTCGACGCTCGTGCCACACCGCTCGTGGACGTTGACCGTGTGCGTGATGGCGCGCTTGTCGAGGAGCGCCCCGGCGTCGTCGAGGTCGGAGACGATGGCCTCTCGCGCCTCGCCCGAGGAGAGACCGGCGTACTCGTCTGCCACCTCGGTCATCGTGCCGGACTCGTCGATGGCGACGCGGAGCGGCAGGTCGTGGGCCTGATACCACTCGATGTCGGTCTGGTCGCCGAAAGTACAGCACATGACGAGGCCCGTGCCCGTCTCCAGGTCGACGCGCTCGTCTTCGAGGATGGGGACCCGCTGTCCGAACAGCGGAACCTCTGCCTCTTGCCCGACGAGGTGGGCGTTGTCGTCGTCGTCCGGGTGGACGAAGACGGCGACGCAGGCGGGGAGCAGTTCGGGGCGCGTCGTGGAGATGACGAACGACTCCTCGGAATCGGCCACGCCGAACTCGATGTCGTGGAAGTGCGAGCCCTGCTCGTCGTCTTCGGTCTCGACCTGCGAGATTGCGGTCTCGCACTCGGGACACCAGATGGCGGGCGCGCGCTGGCGGTACTGCCGGCCCTTGTCGTAGAGGTCGACGAAAGAGAGTTGGGAGACGCGCTGGACCTCGGGCGAAATCGTCTGGTACGTCTGGTCCCAGTCGATGGAGATGCCGAGGTTCTGCATCTTCTCCGTGAACTCGCCTTCGTACTCCGCCGTGACCTCGCGGCAGAGCTTCTGGAACTCGCGTCGCTCGTAGTCCTGGTGTTTGATGCCGAGTTCGTCCTCGGTCAGGAGCTCCGACGCGATGCCGTTGTCGTCGTAACCGAACGGGAAGTACACCTCGTCGCCACGCATCCGGTTGAACCGGGCGACGAAGTCCTGAAGGGTGAAGCCGTAAACGTGGCCCCAGTGGAGGCTCCCGGACACCGTCGGCGGCGGTGAGTCGATGGAGAAGACGGTGTCGGGGTCTACCGCACGCTCCGGGTACGCGTACAGGTCCTCGTCGACCCACCTCTCTTGCCACTTCGCCTCGACGGTTTCCGGATCGTATTCTCCGCTCGGCATTGCGTTGGCGTACCTACAGCCGGGCGGACTGTTAAACGCCTCGGTTAAGTGCCCGAGGGAACGGAATTCGGGCGCGAGAGCCGTGACTGCCTACAGGACTGAAAGCGCCGACGCGAGGTCCGAACGCAGGTCGTCGACGTGCTCGACCCCCACGGACATCCGGAGGAGCGAATCGGAGATGCCGAGCGCGTCGCGTTCGGTCTGCGAGAGCGGCGAGTGGGTCATCGTCGCCGGGTGCTCGATGAGGCTCTCGACGCCGCCGAGACTCACCGCCAGCGGGAACTCCCGGAGTTCGCCGAGGAACTCGGCGGTCCCGTCGAGGTCGGTGTTGAGTTCGAACGACAGCACGCCGCCGAATCCGGACTGCTGGCGGGCCGCGAGGTCGTGTTGCGGATGGGACTCCAGCCCCGGGTACAGCACTCGCGTCACGGCCTCGTGGGATTCGAGGAACTCCGCGATTTCCATCGCGTTGGCCTCGTGCTGGCGCATCCGCAGCGGGAGCGTCTTGATTCCCCGGAGCGTGAGGTAGGAGTCGAACGGCGAGAGCATCGACCCCATGCCGACGCGCTGGAGGAAGGTAATCTCCTCCAGTACGTCCTCGCGGTCGGTGACGACCGCACCGCCGATGGAGTCGGAGTGGCCGTTGAGGTACTTCGTGGTGCTGTGGACGACCACGTCGGCCCCGAGCGACAGCGGATTCTGGAACTGCGGGCTGAGGAAGGTGTTGTCCACTCCGAAGACCGCGTCCCCCTCGTCGGCGATGGCCGCGATGGCTTCGATGTCGCAGAGGTGCATGAGCGGGTTCGTCGGCGTCTCCATCCAGACGAGCGCCGTCTCCTCGCGCATCGCGGCCGCGACGTTCTCGGGGTCGGTGGCGTCCACGAACGACACGTCCACGTTCAGCCGGTCGGCAAACAGCCGGTTGAGCATCGTCTTCGTCCCGCCGTAGAGGTCCTCGAACGCGACGATGTGGTCGCCCGGCCGGACCACCGCGGTCATCGTCGCCGCGATGGCCGCCGTGCCGGAGACGAACGCCAGCGCGTGGTCCGCGCCTTCGAGCGCCGCGAGCCGGTGTTCCAGCGCGTTCCGCGTCGGGTTAGACAGCCGCGAGTAGAGATACTCGCCCGCGTCGGGGTCGAGCGTCTCCAGGTCCGCGTCGGGGTCGATGGTCGGCACCGCGTAGGTCGAAGAGAGGTGGACCGGAACGACGACGTCCTCGACGCCCGGAGCCGGGGCCTGCCCGCGCTCGCCGTGGGTCACCGCCAGCGTCTCGCGACGAACATCACTATCGTTCATACAGGAAGCGCGACGACTCGCGTCCTAAAGGTTTCTATCGCGTTCTGACCAAATGCATGAAAAGAATTACTGAAGGCGTTGAATTACCCATAGTTATCCTAATTCGCTTCGTGGACCTTCAAAAATCTGTCCCGGCTCCTGTGTCAACGCCGACAGGTCGAAGCTCCAACCTTTTTCCGCGACTCGCGCCGCTCGTCGCGCACAAATCTGGACCAAAAACGACCGCCGGAAGTCCTACGCCAGCGCCGACAGGTCGAATTCGAACGCCGCGACCGGCAGTTCGAGGTCGTGGTCGACGATGACCTTCGGGTGGAGTTCGCCGACGACGCCGACTTCCTCGCCGTCGATGACGACCGCGGCGGTGCGGCCGTCGATGAACGACGGATGCTCGGTCGCGGGCGTCTCCAGTTCCGCGTCGAAGTCGCGGCAGAGCGCCGCGAGGCGGGCCTTCGCGTCCTCGTAGGTCGCGTCGTGGCGGGCGAGGACGGCCGCGACGTGGCGGGACTCGGCGACGCGGGTGTTCTCGTCGTCGTCGCGGTGGGCCACGTGGCCGATTTCCGCGAGGTCCTGCGGGTACGCCCGGTGGGTGTTGTTCTCCAGCACCATCGTCAGCGAGGGGAGCACCCACGTCCGAAGCATGGTGTAGTCCTCGCTGTACGGTTCGGTGATGGAGGCGGGTTCGCCGCCGCCGAGGGAGTCGGAACCGACCTCGACGTCCATTCGCTCGTAGTTCTCTCCTTCCGAAATCATGTGGAAGTTGAGCAGGTCCTCGAAGCCGAGGCCGACGAGCGAGGTGCGGACGGCGTCTTCGAGTCGGGAGCGCTCGTGGCGCTGGCCGACCGTCCCCACGTCGGGGTAACGCGGTTCGAGTTCGTTGAAGCCGTAGGCGCGGCCCACGTCGTCCACGAGGTCGAGCGGGTGGAGCACGTCGACGCGGTACGGCGGGATAGAGACCTCGTAGACGGTCTCATCACCGAGTTCGGCGTCCGCGTCGAGGCCGGAGCGCTCGAACAGGTCGATGACCTCGTCCAGCTCCAACTCGACGCCGAGGACCGTCTCGATGCGGTCGTGAGAGACGTGTTTCGTCTCGACTTCGAAGTCGGGCTTGACGACGGTTCCCTCCTCGTACTGGACCTCGACGTCCTCGATGGTCGCCCCACGGGCGGCCAGCGCGTAGCAGATGATGTTGCACATCCGGTCGATGGTCCACTGGTCGGTGCCGGTGAGTTCGACGAGCAGGTCGCGGGAGTCCGTCGAGACCTCGGTCCGGCGGCCGTTGATGACCGGCGGGAACGAGAACAGCCCGATTTCGTCGTAGATGGCCGGGTAGCGGTCGTATTCGCTCACGAGGTCGGCGTACTTCCGCCCGGTATCGTGCTGTTCGAGCACCTCGGCGGGCGTGAGTTCGTCGTTCGAGTCGAGCGCGACGAAGGTGTCGCCGTCGGGTTCGATACCCGTGTACGTGATGGAGTTGCCGGAGGCGTTCTCCGAGAGCACGTCGCCTTTCAGCATCGTCAGGTCGTGGATGCCGATGGCTCCCTTGGCGCGCTTGCGGCCCATCGTCGCGTGGAGTTTCTCCTGCAACTGGATGAGCGAGTCGAGCGCCGCGTCGTCCAGGTCGATCCCGCGGACGACCGCGCCCGTGACGTAGGGGCGCTCGTCGGGAACGTCGTCGTCGACGACGAAGGTCCAGTCGGGGTCGTTCGTGTTCGGCACGGAGACGCCGCGGGCGTCGCCGTACTGGTAGCGAAGCGAGCGGGCGACGCCTTCGACCGACAGGCGGTCGAGGCGGTCGGGACCGAACTCGAGCTGGAACGCCCCGTCGTCGGTGACGCCCTCGAACTCCAGTCCGAGCGCGAACAGGTCGTCTTTGAACTCCTCGTCGGACTTGTCTTCGTGGCCGGTCAGGCGGCGCAGTTCGTCGGGTTGAACGTCGACTACGGGCATTACTTGAGCACCTCCGTCTCGCGGAGCAGGTCGAGGTCACACAGCGTTCCGTGCACGTCGCGGATGTCGTCGAAGCCGTACATGAGCATCAGCAGGCGCTCTAAGGCGAGGCCCCACGCCATCACGTCGCACTCGACGCCGAGCGGGCGAAGCACCTCCTCGCGGAACATCCCCGAATTCCCAATCTCGATGAGTTCGCCCGTCTCGGGGTGTCGGCCGAACAGTTCGAACGACGGCTCCGTGTAGGGGTTGTAGTGCGGCTTGAACTGGATGTCCGTGATGCCGAAGTGGGAGTAGAACTCCTCGAAGGTTCCCATCAGGTCGCGCACCGAGAGGTCCTCGGCCATCACCCAGCCCTCGATCTGGTAGAACTCCAAGAGGTGCGTCGGGTCGAGCGTGTCGTTGCGGTACACCTTTTCGACCGAGAAGTACCGCTGGGGTGGCTCTAACTCGCCGACCTCGTGGCCCGAGAGGTAGCGCATCGACAGCGACGTGGTGTGGCCGCGGAGCGCGATGGCCCGCGCGAAGTCCTCGGACCACGGTGAGTGGTAGCCGTCGCCGTCCTCGCCGACGCCGTTGAGGTGGGCGTCGCGGACGTTGTCGATGAGGTCCTCGGGGATGTCCTCCATCGGCGGCACATCGAGGGCGAAGCGGTCCCAGTGGGTGCGCGCCGGGTGGTCCTGCGGCATGAACAGGCAGTCGTTAATCCAGAAGTCCGCGTCGGCGTGCGGGCCTTCCATCTCGGCGAAGCCCATGCCGGTGAGCACGTCTTTCACGCGGTCGGCGGTCTGCCGGAGGATGTGCTTTTTGCCGCCGCGGGCCTCGGGCGCGTCGGCCTCGACGTTGTACTCCGTGAACTCGACGTCCTCCCACTCGCCGGAGGTGAGCATCTCGGGCGTGAGTCGGTCGACCGTCTCGGCCGCCTCGACGCCCTCCATCAGCGCCGTGACGCCCTCGTCGGTGAGGGTGACGGCGCGGATGGTGCGCTCGTGTCGGACCACGAGGTTCCGCGATTCGAGTTGGTCGAGCACGTCGGCGTCGACAGACTCGCCCGATTCGAGGGCCGCGAGCGCTGCGGCCTCCTCGTCGGCGTCGGGGTCGGCGTCCGCGTCGGGCGCGAGTTCGCCCGAATCGATGTGCCCGTAGCCCTTGCGCGCGAAGTTCGACAGCGCGATATCGACCTGCGGGCCGCCGAGTGAGGACGCGCCGATGACCTGTCCCATCGGGACCGCGTCGCCGTCGCCCACGTCGAGCGCGGCGCGGTAGAGACGGACCTCGGGGAGGCCATCTTCGGCGTATTCCGCGCCTTCGTCGGTCAGTTCGACGGACTCCTCGGTGGTCTCGGTGACCGAGACGAGTCCCTCGTCGCGGAGGTCGAAGACCGCGCCCGTCACCGTTTCGGGCTTCTGGTCTGTCGCCTCCGCGAGCTGTGCAATCGTTCGTTCGTCGGTAGCGCTCGCGGCGTTCAACACCGCGACCTGTGATTCCGGAAGTCGCATCTGGTTCGTTGTGGCGTTAGCCGTCTGGTGGTCGGTTAGCAGTTTCGAAGCCTCGCCGCGCTGGCGGGGCTGACCGGCGGGGTCGGTTTCGTCCGGCGGGCGCGGTGACGCCCGGTCGGAGTCCGCCGACCTCAGGCGGTCAGAAAGAAAAATCCGAACCCGTCGGTGGTCGGTTCGCTCGCTCGCATCGCGCGTCCGGGTTCGGATGCCATGTGCGACCGATTGTGAGTGCCGAGTAAAAACGTTGCGCGTCCACTCCGAGTCAGTCCGAACGCAGATACGTTCTTGGTACCGGCCGACGGAGAGACGGCGAAGAGAATGCGAGACCTGGACACGACCCTCTCGGCGATTCGCCTCGGCCACGAGGCGTCGCTCATCGTCAAACCCCCAAACCGACCGGACGACAGAGACGACGTCGAGGCCGTTCTCGTCCGGGCCGCGCCGCCCTACGAGTTCGACGACGGCGAACTGACCTACCGCGTCGTCGAAGACGAGGGCGACACCGGCTTTCGTGTCCTCGCGTCGCGCGACGTGGCCGACCCCGTCCGCGAACTCGGCGAACTCCGCGCTGTGGTCGATATGAGCGCGTAACGCGGCGTCGACTTCTCTCGGTCCCACTCAGGCCACGTTCCGCTCGCGGAGCGTCTCGCCCGACTCGAATCGGTCGAGCGACAGCGCCGACACGTCCACCTCGCAGGCGTCCTCGCCGAGACACAGGTCGGCGACGGCCTCGCCGGTCGCGGGCGCGTGCTGGAAACCGTGGCCCGAAAAGCCCGCGGCGACGACGAGACCCGGTTCGACCGCGTCCAGAATCGCGTGGTGGTCGGGCGTCACGGCGTACAGCCCGGCCCAGCCGTTTCGAATCCGCGTCTCCGGACCGAAGTAGGCCGCGGCGTCGTCGGCCCGCTCCGTCGCCTCCACCGCCCACTCCACGTCCATCGACTCGTCGAATCGGTCGGGGTCCACGTCTGGGTCCGACCCCGAGAAGTGCCCGCCGACGATGGCGGTTCCCTCCCGCTCCGGGCGGAAGTACGCCCCCGTGTCGAGGTCGATGGTGAGCGGGGCGTTCGCCGGAAGGTCGCCCTCGGGTTCCACGACGGCTATCTGCCGGCGGCGCGGCGCGAGTGGGAGGTCGATACCGGCGAGTGAAGCGACCTGGTCGGACCACGCGCCCGCCGCGACGACCACGGCGTCGGCGTCGATGGAGCCATCCGGGGTTTCGGCCCGCCAACCACCGGTTTTTCGAGTGGACATCGCATCGGCCGAACCACTGTCGCCGACGCGCGTGAGGTCGGTCACGGGCGTCTTCGTCCGAACGTCGACGCCGGCCGCTCGGACCGCGTCCGAGTAGCCCTGCACCGCGGAGTGCGGGTCGGCGACGCCGTCGGCCGCAGAGAAGGTCGCCGCGACGAACGACTCGGTTCGAAGTTTCGGGAGGTGCTCGGCCGCCTCCTCGGGCGAGAGGACGCGACTCGGCGCGCCCGCGTCGGTCTGCATGGCGACGTTCTCGCGGAACGCCGCGGCGGTCTCCTCGGTCCGGGCGAGAAAGAGATAGCCGGAGCGCCGGTAGTCGATATCGACGCCGAAGTCGTCCGCGAAGGACTCCCAGACGGGGACGCTCGCGAGCGAGAGTTCGACGTTCACGCGCGTCGAGAACTGCGTTCTGATGCCGCCCGCCGCGCGGCCCGTGCTGCCGCCGCCGAGCGTCCCGGCCTCGCAGACGGTGACCTCGGCCCCGCGGCCGGCCAGCGCGTGGGCGCAAGCGAGCCCGACGACCCCGCCGCCGATGATGAGGACGTGCATGGTCGTGTCTGATTCGCCACCGACATGAGTTTGTCTGTCACACACTATCGAGGCACAATTTTTTCACGCCACCGCGCTGAGTACTCCGGGTATGGTCCGTATTCTCTCCGCCGACACCGTCGGCGAGTTACTCTCGCTCTCCGAGTTGTTCCCGGTCGTCGAGGAGGCGTTCGTCAAGCAGGGTCGCGGCGAGGTCGAACGCCCCCCGAGACCGCACTTCCCGGTCGGCATCGACATCGACAGAGTCCGGGACGGGACCGGCGGCGAGGAGACCGCGGGCGCGGGTTCGGAGGCGACGGCGCGGGACGACCCGCTCGGCACCGGCCTCACCATGCCGGCGTACATCCACGGCCGCGAGGTGTACGCGACGAAGCTCGCGGCCGTCCATCCCGAGAACGCCTCTCACGGGCTTCCGACGGTGAACGCGCAGGTCGTCCTCACCGACGCGACGACCGGCCTCCCGCTCGCGCTCCTCAACGGGACGACGATTACCAGCGCCCGGACGGGCTGTATCGGCGGGCTCGCCGCGGAGTACCTCGCGGCCGACCCGGTCCGACTCGGCGTCCTCGGCGCGGGCACGCAGGCCCGCTGGCAGAGCCGCGCCGTCGCCGTTGGCTCCGCGGTCGAGTCGGTGAACGTCTACTCACCCAGCGACTCCCGCGAGGCGTGCGCCGCCGACCTCCGCGAGGACGGCCTCCCCGCCGAAGCGGTCGACTCACCCGAAGCGGCCGTCTCCGGTGCGAACGTCGTCGTCACCGCGACGACCAGCGAGACGCCCGTCTTCGACGGCTCGCGGCTCGAACCCGGAACGCTCGTCGTCGCCGTCGGAGCCTACACGCCCGAGATGCGAGAACTCGACGCCGAGACGTTCGAGCGGGCCGCGCGGGTGTTCGCCGACGTGCCCGAGGAGGTCGCCGACATCGGCGACGCGCGCGGGGCCGGCCTCGACGAGTCCGACCTGATTCCCCTCTCGGCCGTCTTCGAGGGCGACGCCGGGCGCGAGGGCGCCGACGAGATTCTGGTCGTCGAGAGCGTTGGTTCTGCGGTGCTCGACGCAGCGGCCGCCGAGTATCTCTACGAGAAGTCGAGCGCGCGCGGCGTGGGAGAAGAAGTCGGGTTGTGAGCGGTCGTGCGGTTTCGGTCGGGGTCGGGCCGCCGCGTTAGTGCTCGGCGGCAACGCCGCGTCGTCTTTCAGCCGCCACGAACTGCCGCCTCACTAATGTTCGGCGGCAACGCCGCGTCGTCTTTCAGCCGCCACGAACTGCCGCCTCACTAATGTTCGGCGGCAACGCCGCGTCGCTCAGTCTCTAGGTCGATGTCCAGCGAGTCGAGGACTTCCTCGGCCTCCTCGCGCTTTTCGTGGTGGTCTTCGAGGAACTCACGCATCATCGTCGCCGCCTGCTCCTTGCAGCCGCCGCAGAGGCGCTCGCCGCCGACGCACTCGTCGTAGACCTCCTTTGCGAGTTCGTCGTCATCGCCCGTCAGCAGGTAGGCGTACAGCTCGTACACCGGACACTTGTCGGCCTCGCCGCCGAGTTCGCGCTGTTCTTCGGCCGTGTCGCGGCCGCCGGTCGTCGCCGACTTCACCTTGTCGTAGCCCTCCTCGGGTTCGTCGAGAAGCGAGATGTGGCTCGCCGGAATCGACGACGACATCTTGCCGCCGGTGAGGCCGGTCATGAAGCGGTGGTAGATAGACGACGGCGGAATGAAGCCGTAGCCGCCGTGGTGGGCCTCGACCTCGCGGGCGAGGTCTTCGGCCTCGTCGACGCCCATGTCGAACGCGTCGATGTGCTGGTCGTACCGCCGCTTTTCGCCGTCAATCTCCTCGATGAGCGCCTCGAACGCCTCGTCGGTAGCCTGCCGGGCGAAGAATCGAATCCGCGGGCGGAGCGGTTCCATCCCGGCGTTTTCGAGCTTCTCGACCGCTGACTCGCGGACCGACTCGGCGGCGAGCACGCCGGCCGCGTCGAGGGCGGCGTCGGCGAGCCACTCGGCCGCCTCGCCGCACCGCGGCATATCGGCGTCCTCGGCGTACTCCTCGCGGGCGTCGTGGGCGGCCGCGACGAGCGGGCGCTCGGCGTCGTCGAGTTCGAAGCTCGCGAACGCCTCCGTCACCTTGAAGAATCGCATCCGGGTGGCGAGGTCGCGGGCGAACCGGACGTGGGGGTCCTGGTCGGGCCCGACCGGGATGACCGTCGGTTTGGGATCGTCCAACTGCGGGTAGAGGATGTCGGCCATCTGCGTGACGACCGACTGCATGTGCGAGACGTTGGTCTCGCCGTCGAAGCCGTAGATGGACTGGAACTCCGAGAAGTTGGCCTTCCCGCCGAGTTCGAACGCGAGCCGCTGGAGGCGGTCGTTATCCGACTGTCGGTAGAGTTCGCCCTCCTCGGGGTCGAATCCGAGCGCGATGAGCGACAGCAGGTAGTCGCGGCTGTGCTCGTTGATTTCGTCCCACGGGATGCCGCGGGCGGAGTGCGCCTCCATGTCGGCGATGAGGCCGTAGGCGTCGCCGCCCTGCTCTTGATGCCAGATTATCTCGTCGAAGACGAGCTTGTGGCCGATGTGGGGGTCGCCCGTCGGCATGAACCCCGAGAGGACGGCGAAGTCGTCGCCGTCGCGCATGGCGTCGAGGACCGGGCGGTAGTCGCGGTGGCCGAAGATGACCCCGCGGCGCATCAGGTAGTGCGGGTTCGGAACCTCGTCGAGCACCTCGTCGAACTCCTCGATGCCGAACTCCTCGAACAGCTTCCGGTAGTCGGAGACGGTCGACGAGCCCCACGGGTCGAGGGCGACGTCATCTGCTCCCTCTGCTGTGCCTCCATCGGTGCGGATGCGCTCCGCGGGTTCGTCGTCTGTCATGGCGTGAGCCGACTGACCGAAAGCCAGTCTATCTCTCCGTTGTCGTCGGTCAGCGCAAAAACCATTCGCTTGCGGACACCGCCCGCGAGGCGAACGTCGAGCGAGAGGTCCCGCGGGACGAACGTGTGATCGGGCGCGACCACGCGCACGAGGAACTCGGAGTGCGAGAGGTCAGACACCGATTCGAACTCCGTGTAGACGCGGAAGTCGGAGCCGAACTTGAAGCCGCTCTTGGGGACCGTCTTGGCTCCCCTGAGCGCGGCGTAGACCGCGAGCCTGCGGTCGAACCGGTCACCCTCCACGTCGCGACCGCGGGAGACCACGTCGGCCTCGTCGATGGCGAGCGCGTCGGCGCGGGCGAGGTAGGCGGCTTCGAGAAGCGACAGTTGGAGCGGGCCGCTGTCGGCGTTTCTGCCGTACAGGCGCTGGCCGAAGAAGCCGTTCTGGTAGAGGCGGTCGACGCCGTCCCAGACGAGCGCGCGGTCCGAGAGGAGTTCCGCGTCGAGGTCGGCGGGGAGATCCTCACCCGCCGTCCCCTTGGGGTCGTACCCCTCGGTGTCGAAGTAGGTCAGGTCGCCGTCCTCGTCGACGATGGCGAGGACGACATCCCCGAGCGACGAGACGGGGATGCTCTCGCGCTCGCCGACGACGCGGACTCGGTGTTCGACCTCGCCGTCCCACGGGCCCTTGCCGCGGGGGTAGACGAGGAAGTCAGCGCCCGTGGCGTCCGCGACGCCGGGCCAACCCTCGCGGGCGGGCGAGAGATAGAACCCGCGGTCGCGGAGGTCTTTGTAGACGACGAAATCGAGGGTGGTCCCGGTGCGCGCGAGGAGTTCGCGCAGGCCCATCCCGTCCACGCCGTCGATATCGTCCCGCGAGAGCAGGTGGGCGGCCTCGACGGGCGCGACCTCCAAGTCGTCGCCGCCGGTGGGTCTCCCGTAGCCGCGCGAGTCGTGGAACCGCTGTCGAGCGTCGCCCGGGAGGTGGACGACGCCGTCTTCGAGGCGTCCTTGCATACCCGAATCGGGGCGCGGCGACGACAAAGGGCCTGCGATGCGGGCGGCGCGCCACGCGGGACGAACGGGACGGCCACTACCGCCGTCTGCTCGGCGCGAGCGCGGACGCGGACGTACCCCCCGCGGCCGGCCGTGTCGCCAGCGACGGGGCCACGCCCGCCGCCCTTCGTTCCGGCTCCGAGGGACCTCGCCTCGGTGCCGCCGCGGGTCGTCGCGGCTCATCGGCCCTCGCAGGTCGAGTCGAGACACCGCCGACCGCGACTCGTCTCGAACATCGGCAGACCGCAGTCGCAGTCGTTGCCGACGACGCCCGCGGGGAGGGAAAACGCCGTCTCGCACTCGGGATAGGCGTCACAGCCGGCGAGCAGGCGGCCGCCCCGACGGATGATTCGGAGGGGCGACCCGCAGTCCGGACACGACCACTCGCCGTCGAACCGGGCTTTCACGCGGTCGTCCAGCGGGTCGCACCGGCGGTCGATGCACACCTCGAACGGCGCGCCGCGCTCGACGCGCATCAGCGGCAGCCCGCAGTCGCGACAGGTCTCGTCGAGGACGGTCGCGCCCGCCGGCAGGCGGAACTCGGTTCCCGAGTCGAGGGCGACGACGGACCCGTTGGTCCTGACGAGCGGGTCGCCGGTGTCGGGATGTGAACCGACCGGGACGCCCGCGTCGCTGGCGGGGTACTCGGCGCGGCCGGTCACGTCGTTCGACTCGACCGTGAGCGTCTGGTCGCCGGCGCGGGCCACGAGGCCGAACGACCCCGGTCCGGACTCGACGGTCAGCGAGTCGGCTCGGGTCAGCCACGCGACGGGCTGGTAGCCCCCGGCGTCGTGGACGAGGACGGTACGGTCGGGCTTGGCGACGACGACGACCCGCCCGCGCTGGGTGCGGTCGCGGGAGCCGTCGAAGTTGACGGTGCAGTCGCCGGCGAAGACGCGTATCGAATCCATGAGCCGGGGTGGTCGCCGGTTCCGATTTGAACCTTCGTACGGGGGTTCATCAGCCATGCCGCGGCACGAAGGTCTTTGGTCGGCCGCGGCCGAGGGCGAACCATGGACGCGAACGTCGTGCTGTTCGACATGGACGGAGTGTTGGTCGATTCCGAGCAGTACTGGCACGCCTTCGAGGACGAGTGGGTGTTCGCCGACGCTATCGAGTCCGGCGACCCCGACCACGAGGAGATAACGGGGATGAACTTCCGCGAGATATACGACTACCTCGACGCGGAGTACGGAACGACCGTCACGAAAGAAGAGTTCATCGCGGCGTACCACGAGAACTCAGAGAGCGTCTACGGCGAGAAGGTCGTCCTGATGGACGGCGCGGAGGAGCTGTTTTCAGACCTCCGCGCGGCGGGCAAGAAGGTGGCAATCGTCTCGTCGGCCCCGCAGGACTGGATTTCGACCGTCCGCGAGCGGTTCGACCTCGACCCGCTCGACCTCGTGCTCTCGGCCGACGACATCGACAAACCGGGAAAGCCCGAGCCACACATCTACGAGCACGCCGCGGCCGAGTTCGGCGTCGCCCCCGAGGAGTGCGTCGTCATCGAGGACTCGATAAACGGCATCGAAGCGGCCGTCCGGTCCGGTGCGTACACCATCGCCTACCGCGGCGGGCAGAACGCCGACCTCGACCTCTCGCGGGCGGACGAAATCGTGAACGGGCCGGCGGAGTTGCGGGCGGTGTTGCTCGGCGAGGAGTAGGCGAAAAGCGGCCAGAAATCGGCTGCCCGCGTCTTTTCCGTTATTCGACCCGGACCGTCCGCGACTCCCGAATCGGGAGCAGCGGCAGGTCGGGGAACGTGACTTCCACGACGAACTCCAGTTCGTCGTCCGTCGCGCCGAAGACGCCCACGGGGACCGCCACCTCGTCGGAGAGGTAGCACGTCTTCGCAGACATCTCCACGTCGTTGACGGTGACGCGGATACCGACTGAGCCGCCGCCGCCGTCGTTTCGCACGCGGATGTCGTGCATGTCGCTCTCGCCGCGGGCGACCGACTCGGGGAAGTCGCCCCAGTCGATGTCGGGCGCGGGGAGGTCCTTCGCGCTCTTGATGACGCGCTCGGCGACGCCCTGCGAGAGGCCCGCGCGAGTGAGTTCCTTCACGCCGGCGTCGACCACGTCGGCCGGGGTCGAGAGCCCGCCGGTGGCGAGCTTTCGCGCGCGGCCGGGACCGATGCCGTCCACGGCCGTGAGCGCCGCGGCGTCGCTGCTGACGCCGTTGTCGACGCGGGCCTCGACGCGCTTTGCGAGGTTGGCCGCGCGGGCGTCCGCGAAGGTGTCGAGGAACTCGCGGAGCGCCGAGAGCAGTCGAAGCGCGTTCTGCTTGATGACCCACGCGTCGCTCCGGAGCTCGCTCGGCGTCGAGTTCGCCATGCTGGCGTGGAGGATGGCGAGCACCTTCTTCGGGCCGTCTTCGAGCGTGGTCGAAACGCCCGTCAGCACCGAGTCGACGGCGTCCACCTCGGACTGGCGCGCCGACACCTGTCGGAAGTCGGCCGCGCCCGCGACGGTTTCGAGGATGTCGTCGGCGGTGATGCGGTCCCGTTCCGCGAGGTCGGCGAAGCGCGAGGCGGTCCCGAGTCGGAGGTAGTACTTCGAGGTGAGTCGCCCGAGCGGGGTCGCGTCGATGGAGAGATCGTCGTCCATCTCGACGAAGCCGCGAGAGACGAGGCGGTCGAGCACGTCGCGGACGCGCTCGCGGAGGTCCTCGAAGTCGTACGCCGCCGGGTTCGACTGCGCCCGGCGGTAGTAGAACGTCGTCTCCAGCCACGACAGCACGTCGTCGAGGTCGCGGATGGTCCCCATGGCGATTTCGGCGTTGAGGTGCGAGTCGAGGTCCTCGGCGAGTCTGGACTCGATTTCCTTGCCCTCGCGGAGCAGGCGGCGGTACTTGTTCTGGTCCGAGCGGTCGCAGACGACCCAGCCGTAGCCCACGTCGTCGTAGCCGGGGCGGCCCGCGCGGCCGAGCATCTGGAGGATGTCGAGCGGCGAGATGTCCACCTCGCCTTCGAGCGGGTCGTGGTGTTTCGTGTCGCGGATGACGACGCAGCGGGCGGGGAGGTTCACGCCCCACGCGAGCGTGGAGGTCGAAAACAGGAGCTGAATCTTGCCCTCCTTGAACCACTCCTCGACGGCCTCGCGGTCGTCCCGCGAGAGGCCGGCGTGGTGGAAGCCGACGCCGTCTAAGACGCCCTTGGCGAGCGAGTCGTTGCTCAGTTCTTTCGCCTCGTTGTGGAAGTCGTAGTCGCCGCGCGCGCCGATTGGCACGTCACGCTTCGCGAGTTCGTCGCGGGCCTTGGCGGCCGCGCGGACGGCGTCCTGCCGCGAGGAGACGAAGACGAGCGACTGGCCGCCGTCGCGGATGTGCGGCTCCGCGAGGTCGAACGCCCGGTACAGGCGGCGGTACTTGTCGGCGAAGGAGTTCTCGCCGTGGGTGTAGGTCTTGACGCCCGCGTGGAGGTCGACGGGGCGGTAGTCGTCGCCGAACTCGAAGGTCGTCTCGTCCGGCGCGTCGAGCCACGCCGCCACGTCGTCGATGTTGGGCATGGTCGCGGACAGCGCGACGATTCGGGGGTCGCAGATGCGGCGCATCCGCGAAACGGTGACTTCGAGGACGCCGCCACGGGTCTCGGAGTCCAGCAGGTGGACCTCGTCGATGACGACGCAGTCCACGTCCTCGATGAAGGAGTAGCGCGCCGAGTCGTGTTTCCGGGTCGCGGAGTCGGTCTTCTCGGGCGTCATCACGAGGATGTCGGCGCGGGCGGCCCGGCGGGGGTTCAGGTCGCGCTCGCCGGTGACGACGTACACCGAGTAGCCGAGGTCCTCGAAGCGCTCCCACTCCGTTTCCTTCTCGGTGGTGAGCGCGCGGAGCGGCGCGATGAAAAGCGCCGTCCCCTCGTCGCGGAGGGTCCGACAGATGGCGAGTTCGGCGAGCGCCGTCTTCCCGCTGGCGGTGGGCGCGGAGGCGACGACGTTGTGGTCGGTGTCGAGGATGGCGGGCAGCGCCTCGCGCTGCATCCGGTTGAACTCCTCGAACCCGAAGGCGTCTGCAAACTCGGGGACCGCCTCGGCGACTTTCACTGGGCGCACCTCCGGGTGCGCGCTGGCGTCGGGGACGAGACGAAGACGAGCGTCATACACGAAGCCGAGTCGTCCGTGGGGAAAGGCGTTTCTCCATCCGGCGCGGTGGCTCGCGGGCGTCGAACGAGCGGAAAACGGAGGGACTGAGGTTGGTGGCGCGTTCAAGCGGAACGCGGTGTGGTGTGGTGGAATGGGGGAGGATTCGGGGACCTCGGCGTCGGGCCGATTACGCGGCGCCGGCGAGCGCGGCGATGAACGACCAGTTCGTCCCCGCGGTGGCCTCGTGCTTCTTCGATTCGGCCTTCGTCATGTTGCGGCGGTGTTTCCAGTTCATACTCGACAGAAGTCTTTACTCGAATATAAGTTTTTCAGTTAAGTGATATATCTAGCACGGTCGTACATGCTGTTTGATGGAAAGCCGTGATATATTCGGTCCGAACGTTTCGTTTTACGAGATAGTAGTGTTCGTTTGAACGATTCTGAACAAGGCGTGATAACACGGGGCGCACTGGCGCTGGGCGAAGTCACGGCGACGCGGTTTCGGTCGCCTCGGGGAGTAGCTCCGTCGGCAACCCGACAGACGGCGGACCAATCCTCACGTTTTTGCCCGTCGCCTCGCAAGAACTGCCTATGCGCACGCGGCGGAAGCCAGACTGGTTGAAGATGCGACCGCCATCGGGCCGGCGTTTCACCGATATCAAATCGACGCTCCGGGACCGGAACCTCAACACCGTCTGCGAGGAGGCGAACTGTCCGAATCTCGGAGAGTGTTGGAGCGGCCGCGACGGCCCCGGGACGGCCACGTTCATGCTCATGGGTGACCGGTGCTCGCGCGGGTGTAACTTCTGCGACGTGACGACCGGCGGGATGGAGCCACTGGACCCCGATGAACCGGCGAACGTCGCCGACGCGGTGACCGAAATCGGTCTCGACTACGTCGTGTTGACCTCCGTGGACCGCGACGACCTGCCGGACCAGGGCGCGGCCCACTTCGCCGAGACCATCCGCGAAATCAAGCGCCGCGACCCCGAGGTTCTCGTCGAGGTGCTGATTCCCGACTTCCAGGGCGAACCCGAGCACGTTCGGAAGATAATCGACGCCGGCCCCGACGTCATCGCCCACAACATCGAGACCGTCGAGCGGCTCCAGTGGCCGATTCGGGACCGCCGCGCCGGCTACGAGCAGTCGCTTTCGGTGCTCCAGCAGGTGACAGACGAGTCCGACATCCACACGAAGACCTCGGTCATGCTCGGCCTCGGCGAGCACGCCCACGAGGTCTACCAGACGCTCTCCGACCTCCGCGAGGCCGACGTGGACATCGTCACCTTCGGTCAGTACCTCCAGCCCTCCCGGAGCCACCTCGACGTGTTCGAGTACGTCCACCCCGACGCCTTCGAGACGTGGCGGCGCGTCGCGGAAGACGAACTGGGCTTCCTCTACTGCGCGTCCGGCCCGATGGTCCGGTCGTCGTACAAGGCCGGTGAACTGTTCGTGGACGCGCTCCTCCGCGAGGGGTCGAGCGTCGAGGAGGCGCGACAGGCCGCCCGCGCGGCCGCCGGACAGTAAGTCGCGCGCCACCCCATGCCGCGCGACTCGACCGACCGGGTCCGACCCCGTTCCGCCCCGAAACAGTCCTGCAATGCTGTCGATATTTCCGATTATTTCTCGGTGATGTGTGGGTTCACACTAATGAACGTCAGGAAGAATCGTTTAGAAGCGAAAATGTCCAATTTTACCTCGCGTGGGTTTACATAGCACGACGCGAGCCGCAATATTCCGAGCCAAAGTAAATTATATACGAAAACAATATAACGCCGGCGGGTGTCGATTTTGCCATGAACAGGAGGGTTCTCCCGTGAGCGTGCTACAGCGCGACCCGCAGGACCAGGTACGAGTGCTCGACGAGAACGGGACCGTCGTCGGCGAGGTCCCCGACATCGACGACGAGACGCTCGTCGAGATGTACCGGTACATGCGTCTCGCCCGACACTTCGACACGCGGGCGGTGAGTCTCCAGCGGCAGGGACGGATGGGGACGTACCCGCCGCTGTCGGGACAGGAAGGCGCACAGATCGGGAGCGCAATCGCGCTCGACGAACAGGACTGGATGGTCCCGAGCTATCGCGAACACGGGGCGTCGCTGCTCCGAGGGCTTCCGCTGAAGCAGACGCTTCTGTACTGGATGGGCCACGAGAAGGGCAACGAGATGCCTGAGGGCGTGAACCTCTTTCCGCCCGCGGTCCCCATCGCCTCGCAGATCCCCCACGCGACCGGCGCGGCGTGGGCGAAGAAGCTTCAGGGCGAGGACGACACGGCCGTCATCTGCTACTTCGGCGACGGCGCGACCTCCGAGGGCGACTTCCACGAGGGACTGAACTTCGCGGGCGTCTTCGACACCCCGAACGTCTTCTTCTGTAACAACAACCAGTGGGCCATCTCGGTGCCGCGGGAGCGACAGACTGCCTCCGAGACGCTGGCGCAGAAGGCGACCGCCTACGGCATCGACGGCGTGCAGGTCGACGGGATGGACCCGCTCGCGGTCTACTCGGTGACGAAGGCGGCGCTCGACAAGGCGAAGAACCCCGCCGAGGGCGAGGGCCGGCCGACGCTCATCGAGGCAGTCCAGTACCGCTTCGGCGCGCACACGACCGCCGACGACCCGACCGTCTACCGCGACGACGAGGAAGTCGAGAAGTGGAAGGCGAAAGACCCCATCCCGCGGCTGGAGTCGTTCCTCCGCGAGACGGGCCGCATCGACGACGAGGCCGTCGAGGCCATCGAGGCGGACGTGAAACAGCGGGTCGCCGACGCCATCGAGGCGGCCGAGTCCGACCCGCGTCCGGACCCGAGCGAGATGTTCAACCACGCATACGCCGAGCGAACCCCGGAGATTCAAGCGCAGTACGAGGAGTTCGAAGCGCTCCGCGAGAAGTTCGGCGACGAAGGATTCCTCAGAGAATGAGCAGTCAGAACCTCACCATCGTGCAGGCGGTACGGGACGGTCTCTACACCGAGATGAACCTCGACGACGAGGTGCTCGTCATGGGCGAAGACGTCGGCAAGAACGGCGGCGTCTTCCGGGCCACGGAGGGCCTCTGGAACGAGTTCGGCGACGACCGCGTCATCGACACGCCGCTAGCCGAGTCCGGTATCATCGGCACGGCCGTCGGCATGGCCGCGATGGGGCTGAAGCCGGTCCCCGAGATTCAGTTCTCCGGCTTCATGTACCCCGGCTTCGACCAAATCGTGAGCCACATGTCGCGGTTCCGGAACCGCACCCGAGGCCGCTACACGCTGCCGATGGTGCTCCGCGCTCCCTACGGCGGCGGCATCCGCGCCCCCGAGTCGCACTCGGAGTCCAAAGAGATGTTCTACGCGCACGAGGCCGGCCTGAAGGTCGTCATCCCCTCGACGCCGTACGACACGAAGGGGCTGCTCATCTCCGCCATCCGCGACCCCGACCCGGTCATCTTCATGGAACCGAAGCTCATCTACCGGGCGTTCCGCGGCGAGGTTCCCGAAGAGGAGTACACGGTCCCTATCGGCGAGGCTGCGGTCCGCCGCGAGGGTACGGACGTGTCCGTGTTCACCTTCGGCGCGATGACGCGCCCGACGCTCGAAGCCGTCGAGAACCTCGAAGAGGAGGGCATCGACGCAGAGGTCGTGGATATCCGAACTATCTCGCCGCTCGACCGCGAGACCATCGTCGAGTCGTTCAAGAAGACCGGCCGCGCGGTGGTCGTCCACGAGGCCCCGAAGAACGGCGGCCTCGGCGCCGAAATCACGGCGACGATTCAGGAGGAGGCGCTGCTCTACCAGGAAGCGCCGGTCAAGCGCGTCGCGGGCTACGACGTGCCGTACCCGCTGTACGCGTTGGAAGACTACTACCTCCCCTCGGTCGCCCGCGTCGAAGAAGGTATTCGTGAGGCGGTGAACTTCTGAACGATGGCGCTCAAGGAATTCAAACTCCCCGACGTCGGCGAAGGCGTCGCGGAAGGCGAACTCGTAACGTGGCACGTCGCGCCGGGCGACGAGGTGACAGAAGACCAGGTGCTCGCGGAGGTCGAGACGGACAAGGCGCTCGTCGACGTGCCCTCGCCGTTCAACGGGACGGTTGAGGAACTCCTCGCCGAGGAGGGCGAGGTCGTCCCCGTCGGCAACGTCATCATCACCATCCGGGTGGGTGGCGACGACGAGGAGGCCGCCGAGACCGCAGGCGCGGACGCCGACACCGAGGAGACGGCCGAGAGCGACGACGCCGGCGACGCCGCCGACGACTCCGGGTCCGGCGGACGCGTGTTCGCCCCGCCGAGCGTTCGACGGCTCGCCCGCGAACTCGGCGTCAGTCTCGAATCCGTCGACGGCAGCGGCCCGAGCGGCCGTGTGACCGAAGGTGACGTTCGCGCCGCCGCGGAAGACGACGGCGACGAGGGCGAACCCAGCGGCCCGCGGACCGTCCAGAGCAACGGGAAGTCCGCGACCGCGAAGCGCGACGAGGGAACGTCTGGGTCCGCGTCGGCCGAGAGCGCCGATCGCGAGCAGACGCTCGCCGCGCCCGCGACCCGCGCGCTGGCCAAGGAGGAGGGTGTTGACCTCAACGCCGTCCCCGCGACCGAGATGCGCGACGGCGAGGCGTTCGTCTCGCCCGAGGCCGTCCAGGAGTACGCGCAGGCCCAGCGCGAGGCGCAGGCCGCGGACGCCGAGGCGGTGTCCGCCGAGGCCGACGCCGGAACCGCGACCGCCGAGGCGACGGGCGAAGTGGAGAGTGAATCCGCACCGCCCGAGACCGGCCCCGGTGCCGGCGAGCGCGTCCCCTACAAGGGCGTCCGCAAGGCCATCGGCGACCAGATGCAGCGCTCGAAGTACACCGCGCCGCACGTCACCCACCACGACGAGGTGGACGTGACGGAACTCGTCGAACTGCGCGAACAACTCAAGCCGGTCGCCGAGGAGCGCGGCTCGCGGCTGACCTACATGCCGTTCGTGATGAAGGCCGTCATCGCGGCGCTGAAGGACTTCCCGTACCTCAACTCGCAACTCGACGAGGAGAACGAGGAAATCGTCCTGCGCGACGAGTACAACATCGGCGTCGCGGCCGCGACCGACGCCGGCCTGCTCGTCCCCGTCGTCCACGACGCGGACCGCAAGGGCATGCTCGAACTCGCCGACGAGATGAACGAGAAGGTCGAGAAGGCCCGCAACCGCAAGATTTCGCCCGGCGAGATGCGCGGCGGCACCTTCACCATCACCAACATCGGGGGCATCGGCGGCGAGTACGCCACGCCCATCATCAACTACCCCGAGGTGGCGATTCTCGCGCTCGGAGCCATCAAAGACAAGCCCCGGGTCATCGACGGTGAGGTCGTGCCGCGAAAAGTCCTCACCCTCTCGCTGTCGTTCGACCACCGTATCGTCGACGGCGCGCAGGGCGCTCGATTCACGAACCGCGTGAAGGAACTGCTCGAAGACCCCAAGCTGTTGGTGTTAGAATAATGGTCGTCGGAGACATCGCGACCGGAACCGACCTACTCGTCATCGGCGCGGGACCGGGCGGCTACGTCGCCGCCATCCGCGCCGCACAGAAGGGAATCGACACCACGCTCGTCGAGAAGGACGCCTACGGTGGGACCTGTCTCAACTACGGCTGTATCCCCTCGAAGGCGCTCATCACGGGCGCGAACCTCGCTCACGAGGCGGGCCACGCCGAGGAGATGGGCATCCACGCCGACCCCGTCGTCGACATGTCGCAGCTACGCGACTGGAAGAACGGCGTCGTGGACCAACTCACCGGCGGCGTCGAGAAACTCTGTAAGGCGAACGGCGTCAACCTCGTCGAGGGCACCGCCCGCTTCAAAGACGAGAACGCCGTCCGCATCGCCCACGGCGGCGAGGGACAGGGCTCGGAGACCATCGAGTTCGAACACTGTATCATCGCCACCGGCTCGCGCGTCATCCAGATACCCGGCTTCGACTTCGGCGACGAGCCGGTGTGGTCGTCGCGCGACGCCCTCGAAGCCGACACCGTCCCGGAGCGGCTGGTCGTCGTCGGCGGCGGCTACATCGGGATGGAGCTGTCCACGACGTTCGCAAAGCTCGGCGCGGACGTGACCGTCGTCGAGATGCTCGACGACATCCTGCCGGGCTACGAGTCCGACGTGGCCCGCGTCGTCCGCAAGCGCGCCGAGGACCTCGGCATTGACATGCACTTCGGCGAGGGAGCAAGCGGCTGGCGCGAGGAGGACGACGGCATCATGGTGACCACCGAAACCGAAGACGGCGAGGAAAACGAGTACCGCGCCGACAAGGTGCTCGTCGCCGTCGGGCGCTCGCCCGTCACCGACACGATGGACATCGAGAGCGCCGGTCTCGAAGCCGACGACCGCGGGTTCCTCTCGGTCGACGACCGCCGCCGCACCGACGTGGAGCACATCTACGCCGTCGGCGACGTGGTCGAGGACACGCCGATGCTCGCGCACGTCGCCTCGAAGGAGGGCATCGTCGCCGCCGAGCACATCGCCGGCGAACCGGTCGCCTTCGACAGTCAGGCCGTCCCCGCCGCGGTGTTCACCGACCCCGAAATCGGCACGGTCGGCATGACCGAAGCGGACGCCGAGGAAGCCGGCTTCACGCCCGTCGTCGGGCAGATGCCCTTCCGAGCGTCCGGCCGCGCGCTGACGACAAACCACGCCGACGGCTTCGTCCGCGTCGTCGCCGACGAGGAGTCCGGGTTCGTCCTCGGGGCGCAAATCGTCGGCCCCGAGGCCTCGGAGCTAATCGCCGAACTCGCGTTCGCCATCGAGATGGGCGCGACGCTCGAAGACGTGGCGTCGACCATCCACACCCACCCGACGCTCGCGGAAGCGGTCATGGAGGCCGCCGAGAACGCGCTCGGGCAGGCGATTCACACGCTGAATCGGTAGCGATAGGCAAAAGCGACACGTTCGATTTCTTTTGCTGGGTTAGAGTATATCAACGGATTATACTATGTATTCTGAGGCAAAGTGGGACTAACTTTTTGAAACATGAGAAACATTTTCAGGGAAGATGGATGTTCGAAGTATCGAAGGGTTTGGAATTGATTTTGTTAGTAGAGACGATTATTCAGAGCTTACAGACTGCCTTCAACAAGTGACGGGTCTAGAAGAGGAACCAAGATGGTGCTACATGGCCTCAAGTGAGGTTGGTTCAATTCAAGTGCAAAATTGGGGAGATGTGTCGGAAGGTAGTGAGTTTTCACAGGTTCACCTACTTGTTATAGAATTCCCAGAGGATGCACCAGGTATGCGAACAATACTACTTAGAATTCCAGATCCAGAACTTGAGCATTTATTAGATTCTTATGAGAATCATACTGTTGATTTGAGAGACATCCACGAAAGAACCACGCGAGCATGGAATTCAATTATCCCCTCAGATCTACCAGGGATAATTACTCAGTACAAAAGATCAAATAAGGTTCCACTTTCCGTCGAGCCTCCACTTACATTTGTATCGACGCAAGCGGTTTGCAAAGATTTGCAATCAAAAATACCAGTACCGACAGGGCAACTCACATCTATAGACATGCTCAATTTTTCCGAGTTCTTCAGGGGATCTGCGTTCTGTAGTGAATTTGGACTGTCGCCAAATGGGCTCATGTCACTAGATTACATCACGGAGTCGTCGGCACTACTAAATGCAGAATCACGCACTAGTGGTGTTGGACCTTGGAAAGGGTATTCAGGAATATCCGTTATTGAGTTTCATGACAAAGGCAAATCAAACTTTTATAAACTATCTACTAGCGATTTACAGATAGGTCCGTTTAGTTCATTTCTACACAATAAGTCTGCGTCAAACATCGTCAAGCTGTTTCCATACATATCATACTACTATTGGTTCCGAGTACAGCCTGCGGAAATCCACGACTATAGCCAAGGTCTTAGGCGAATGCCAAGGCGTGTCGACGAGAATCATACTGGTGAATTTATTGACTTGTTGCAGGAAGCTCAAGCAGGATTTTATGACGAGTATATAGATCTTCTTGATAAAACAGACTCAGCAGAACGGTTGCTTAAGGGTCAACAGGGTATGAGCTTCGCGTATTCGGGAACAGGAGGTGGCTCAGTACAGTTTACTGGATCTCAACAAGAGATACCAATTCCGATAAACGAAGACAAACCTCTCCCAAACCCAGCATACCGTCCAGATATAGTCGGCGTGTTCTCAGCAGTAAAGCATGATCTCTATATGTCTAATGAAAGTTCCATTAAGCAGTACAACCGTTTCGAAGAACGATACAGTATTGCCGTAGAAATGTTAAATAGACAACTTGACCTCCAACTTTCAGACAAAAATCGCCAACTTTCCGAGACCAGCGTTTATCTTGAACAAAATGTGAATAAACTAACAATAGCGATGGCAGTTCTCACCGCGATACTTGTTTTAGATGCGTTTGGGCTCTTCGGAGTAGTTGGAAATCGAATATCAGAGATGGCACAGTGGTGGATTGGAGCACTCAGTTAGAAACACGGCCTGAACAGCTGTTCACCCGTCGTCGAACCACCACAGCGCCAGCATCGTCCCCACGACTGCCACGGCCGCGGGGATCGACTCGTCGACGCCGAGTGTGCGGACGTCGAAGAGGACGACGCCCTCGAACAGGGCGGCGAGCGCGAGGGCCACGAAGACGAAGCCCGCCACCCAGATTTCGGGCGTGTTGACGTCGCTGATTGACATGCGCGGTGCTACGAGGCGAAATATGATAAGTGTTAGCAGCCCCCAAACTGTCTATTCGTCGGCGTCGAGAATCCCGTGGCTCTCGAAGAGTTTTCCGAGTCGGTCCATGGAGGCGACGACGGCGTCGCAGGCCGGGCGGACCGCGTCCTTGGGGACGAAGCCGACCGAGAGGCCGGCGACTTCGAGCATCGGGAGGTCGTTCGCGCCGTCGCCGACCGCGACCGTTCGGTCCATGGGCACGTCGTGTTCGGCGGCGTGGTTCTCCAGCGCCGTGTCCTTCGTGCCCTCGATGAGCGACCCCTCCACGTCGCCGGTGAGTCGGCCGCCCTTCACGGGCAGACGGTTCGAGACGATGTCGTCGACCTCGACGCCCTCCTTTTCGAGCGCGCGCTCGACGCCGCGTTCGAACCCGCCGGTGAAGATGGCGACGTGGTGACCGTAGTCGCGGAGTCGCTGGATGAGGTCCGCCGCGCCGGGGCGAAGTTCGACCTCGCCGTAGGCTTCCTCTGCGAGTTCCTCTTCGAGGCCTTCGAGGAGACGGGCGCGCGACCGGAGGCTCTCCGCGTAGCTCATCTCGTCGTTCATAGCTCGTTCGGTGATATCGGCCATCTCGTCGGCCGTGCCGTTCTTCTTGCCGAGGAGAACCGTCATCTCGGAGTCCGAGAGCGTGCCGTCGAAGTCGAAGGCGATGATGCGCATATCTGCCCGTCGTCGCCGCGGGGTTTCAAAGCTTCCGCGTCGGCAGTTATGCGGCGGGGACGCGACCCCGAGTCGGGCGACAGACCGGAAGCGACACCTCGGGCGGTTGCGTCGCCGGCGAAGCGTTCTCGGGACGGAAGACCATCTACCGAACCTATCGGACTCGCCAAAATAATACTAGCGGGCCAGAACGTCGATGGACCCAAGCCGTGCGAGACAGTCTCAATGTCACGATATCGGCCGTTGTGACAACCCTTAACCCGCACGGCTCTGACCCTACGCGCATGAAGGTACTCGTCACGGACCCGATCGCCGACGCGGGTCTGGACCGGTTACGCGAGGCCGGTTACGAGGTAGAGACCGCGTACGATGTCGAAGGTGACGCGCTGCTCGAAGCCGTCTCCGACGCGAACGGGCTCATCGTCCGCTCCGGAACGCAGGTGACCGCCGAGGTGTTCGAGGCGGCGCCCGACCTCGTCATCGTCGGACGCGCCGGCATCGGCGTCGACAACATCGACATCGACGCCGCGACCCAGCACGGTGTCATCGTCGCCAACGCGCCCGAGGGGAACGTCCGCGCCGCCGCCGAGCACACGGTCGCGATGGGCTTCGCCGCCGCGCGCTCGATTCCGCAGGCCCACGCCCGCCTGAAAGATGGCGAGTGGGCCAAGTCCGACTACCTCGGCAACGAGGTCAACGGCAAGACCCTCGGCGTCGTCGGCCTCGGCCGCGTCGGCCAAGAGGTCGCAAAGAAGTTCTCGTCGCTCGGGATGGACATCGTCGCTTACGACCCCTACATCGGCGAGGAGCGCGCCGACCAGCTCGGTGCCGAACTCGTCGAGTTCGACGCCTGTCTCGCCCGCGCCGACTTCCTCACCGTCCACACGCCGCTGACCCCCGAGACGGAGGGGCTCATCTCCACCGACGAACTCGAAACGATGGGCAGCGGCTACCTCATCAACTGCGCCCGCGGCGGCGTCGTCGACGAGGCCGCCCTCGCCGAGGCCGTCGACGCCGGCGTCATCGACGGGGCCGCAGTCGACGTGTTCGCCGACGAGCCGGTCTCGCCCGACAACCCGCTTCTCTCCGTCGACGACGTGGTCGTCACGCCGCACCTCGGCGCGTCCACCTCGGCCGCACAGGAGAACGTCGCCGTCTCGACGGCCGACCAAATCGTCGCCGCGTTCCGCGACGAACCGGTCATCAACGCGCTCAACGCGCCCTCGGTCGACGAGAGCGCCTTCCCGCGCATCCAGCCGTACATCGGTCTCGCCGAGACCGCCGGGAAAATCGCCGCCCAACTGCTGGACGGCCGCCTCAACGAGGTCGAGGTCACCTACACCGGCGACATTGCCGCCGAGGACGTCGAACTCGTCACGGCCTCCGCGCTGAAGGGCGTCTTCGCGCCGCTCGAATGGCAGGTCAACGCCGTCAACGCCCCGCAGGTCGCCAAGGAACGCGGCATCGAGGTCGTCGAGTCGAAGTCCCGCCAATCGGACGACTTCCAGAGCCTCGTGACCGTCACCGTCCGCAACGGCGACGAGGAGATGACCGTCTCCGGAACGCTGTTCACCGGCGAGGACCCGCGCATCGTCCGCATCAACGGCTACCGTCTCGACGCCATCCCGCACGGCCAGATGCTCGTCGCCCGCAACTACGACAAGCCGGGCGTCATCGGCTTCATCGGAACCGTCCTCGGCGAGAACGACGTGAACATCGCCGGGATGTTCAACGCCCGCCGCGCGAAGGCCGGCGGCGAGGCGCTGACCGTCTACAACCTCGACGACGACGTACCCGAAAGCGTCCGCGAGAAGCTCCTCGCCGACGACCGCATCATCGACGTGGACCTCATCACGCTCTGAAGCGGACGAACCGCACCTCTTTCTGAAAGAAGAACCCGACTACCGTCGGCCGAACGCCGACGTGACTTCTTCGACCACGCGACCGACGACGGCTTGCACCGTTGCAGCCGCGCTCGACTCGGCACCCGAGCGGCGAGGCCGGTCGCTCCGCCGGTCCGAGCGGTCGTGCGTCTGCTGACGGCCGTGGCCGCGACGCTCGGCCAGCAACTGTTCGTAGTGGTCGATTATCTCCTGTTGTTCCGCATCGGCACTCTCGAGACGCTCGTTGAGACGGGTGTTCGCGCGACGAAGCGCCTCGTTCTCGCGCTGGAGGGATTCCTTGCTCCGCGCGTCGGTGGTGGACGACGGGCGACGACTGCGTGACTGCTGATGACTGTGTGACTGCTGATGACTACGTGACTGCGCTGACGTGGATGCCTGCGCTGACGTGGTCGTGGACGTGTGTGCGGACGGGGGTGCTGACGTGGCCGTGGATGCGTGTGTGGATGAGGCCGAAGACGCGGGGGCTGAGGAGGCCGAAGACGCGGTTTCGGACGGCCCGTTTTCGATTCCGTCCGGCGGGTACGTTCTCGAACCGGCCCCGTCCCGGCTGACGGTCCCGGTCGGCATGCTGCTGAGCGACATCGTGTGGCAAAACGTACCACAGAATGAAAAGGATGCGTCAGACGCGCACCCGACGCGCGTCATCGTCCGCGGTCAGACGGCTCCACCCGCCGATATTCGCGACCGTCGGCGACGGTCGGCACCGGGCCGGTCGCTACTCGGCGAGGTGTTCGAGGACCGCTTCGGTGTCGTTCGGGACGGGTTCGGGGTCGTCGCCCGCTTCGAACGCCGCGTCGGGGTCCTTCAGCAGGTGGCCCGTCGTGAGACAGACGACGTGTTCGTCCTCGGAGACGACGCCCTCGGTGCGGAGTTTGCGGAGACCGGCGACGGAGGCGGCGGAGGCGGGTTCGACGCCGACGCCCTCGGCCGCGAGGTCGCGCTGTGCCTCGGTGATTTCCTCGTCGGAGACGGCGACGGCCGTGCCGTCCGTCTCGCGGATGCCGGGGAGCGCCTTCGGCGCGTTGACCGGGTTGCCGATTCGGATGGCGGTCGCGCGCGTCTCGACTTCCTCCCAGCGCTGGGTGTCGTCCCAGCCGTTCTCGACGGCCTCGACCATCGGGGCCGCGCCTTCGGCCTGCACGCCGGTCAGTTTCGGCACGTCCTCGACGTCGAGCGCGCCCGACTGAACGAGTTCGCGGAACGCCTTGTAGAGCGCGGAGGTGTTGCCCGCGTTGCCGACGGGGAGGACGATTCGGTCCGGGTAGGTGCCGTAGTCCTCGTGGAACTCCTCTAAGATTTCGAGGCCGATGGTCTTCTGGCCCTCCAAGCGGAAGGGGTTCAGCGAGTTGAGGAGGTACGCCTCACCGCGGGCGGCGAGGTCCTGTACGATGTCGAGACAGGAGTCGAAGTTGCCGTCCACTTCGAGGATGCGCGCGTCGTGGAGCGATGCCTGCGCGATTTTCCCGGCGGCGACCTTCCCGGCGGGGAGGAGCACGAGCGTCTCCATCCCGCCGCGCGCGCCGTAGGCGGCGAGCGCGGCCGAGGTGTTGCCGGTCGAGGCACACGCGAGGCGGCCGACACCGAGTTCCTTCGCCACGCGGACGCCGACGGTCATGCCGCGGTCCTTGAACGAGCCGGTGGGGTTCATCCCCTCGTGTTTGACGCGGAGGGTCTCGACGCCCACGTCGGCTTCGAGGCGGGGTACCTCGTGCAGGGGCGTCGCGCCCTCGGGGAGCGAGACGCCCTCCTCGAAGGGGAGCGCGGCGTTGTAGCGCCAGACGCCGCGGCCCTCGAAGTCGTCCCACGTCGGCGGGGACGCGTAGCGGACCTCGAGGAGGCCGTCGCAGTCGTCGCAGGTGTACCGAACGTCCTCGAACGGCGCGAACTGCGCGCCGCACGCGATACATTCGAGCCAGGTGCCGTCGTCGGCGACGGATGGCTCCTCGGGGGCGGGTGCCGTGAGTTCGAGGCTCATTGCTCGGGCGGTGGCACCAGAGGGACAAAAGCGGGCGGGTTTGGGCGGCACCTGCCGGGCGACGACCTCGTCGGGAACGCGGTCGACCGGGGAGGACTACGACTCGCCGAAGGCGTCGATACGGGCGTGCACGTCCTCTGCCCACTCGTCGAGGGAGGCGTGCATCATCTCCTTGGCCTCGGGAAGCGGGGTCGCCGTGTACTGGTAGACGTAGCCGCCGGGGTCGAGCAGGCGGCGCTTGCGCTCGGTGAGTCCCTTGTCGAGGAGCGTCGTCAGAGAACGGTTGACGTTGCTCCGGTCGCGGTCGAGCACCTCCGCCAGTTCGGCGACGGTGCTGCCGGGGTTGTCGAGTAGTGCGAGGTACGTTCGGCTTTCGTGGCTCTGGATACCGAAGACGCACGCGAGGACCTGTCCGAAGTTCGGGTCCTCGGTCTCCATCAGTTCGCCCATGTCCGGTGCGTCGGCCATGCACACCTATTCGCCGTGCGCCGGATTAAAGCCTCACCTACAGGCGAGCGAGCGGTCGCCCGCGGACGGGGTGTCGCGGCTACTCCGCCTTCGCGTAGCCCATCTTCAGCACGCAGGCTCGCATCCCGTCTTCGTCGTCGTGTTTGTGGAGCGTCGTCGGCGTGTCGCAGTAAAAGACCGTGCCGTCGTGGCGGAGCGTCACCTCGTGGATACCGCCGAGCATCTCCGCTTGGACGACGACGCGGCGACCCTCGCGGAGCGCGTCGAGGATTTCGTCTGCGGTCAGTTCGCCGGACTCGACTCGAAGCGGCTCGGGCATACCGGAGGGTCGCGGGCGAACGGTATCAGTATTGTCGATGACGGCGGACACCGATGACGGCGGACGCCGATGACGGCGACCGCGTTCGACGAGTCGAATCAGCGCGAGACGCGAGTCAGTTCGTCGTGGATTTGGACCGCTGTTCGTCGTCCGTCACCGGAACCTCCACGCCCTCGACGACCTCCGCGACCTCGGTCTCTTTCGGCGTGTCGATGTGCCAGCGGTCGATTTCGTCCTCGAAGTCCCGCAGCGTCTCCGACACCATCGACTTCAGTTCGTCGTCGTTGACGTTCACCTCGAAGACGAACCGCTCGTCGCCGGAGCCGCGACCGACCCGCTGGATGTTCGCGCTCACGAGTTCGTTGTCGAAGTAGTACGGAGCCAACTGGGTCATCACGTTGCGGTAGACCGTGTCCTCGACCTTCCGCAGCGCCTTCCGACCGGCGGAGTCCGCCGCGCGGGCGACGTAGTTGATAGAGTCCTGCCACGACTCGACGGCCCCTTCGTTGTCGCCCTCCTCGACCCGCTCGTAGGACCGGGAGAGCTTCTCGCCCGCCGTTTTGAGGTCGTCGTTGGGGGTCTTGCCAGCCTTCTCGCCCTCGCCCTCGCCGACGCTGGCTTGCTGGGCCGTCTTCTCGTTTACGTCCTCGCCGAGGCGCTCGTGGGACTTCGGTCGCCACTCGTCCCAGTCGTCGAAGGCGGCACCGTCGACGTCGGCGTCGCGGAGCGCGCGGGTGATTCGCTCCCCGTGTTCGACAACCTCGTCCCAGGTGCCGCGGCGTTTGAACCCGGAGATGCTCTCTTCCATTGTCGTTGACGGGAGTACGTGCCAGACGGTATAAACTCTACGAGGAGACAGGTTCGCACACGCATGGGAACGCCTAGCGGTCGCGGTAGACGAACCACTCGGCGGCCGCGTCGAGGCGGGCCGACACCGGACCGAGCCACGCCGCCGGCGACGCGAGTCGGAGTGCCGACTCGTCGAGTTCGATTCGGTCGTCACCGAGCGGGTCGCGGTCCCCGCTCCCGGTGGCGTCCACGACGGTGGTCATCGAACACCGGCCGCAGGCCTCGCGCTTCGGGTCTGCCATGGGCCGCGATTCGTAACCTTCACGAATAAACCTTGGTTTCCGGACGGGTCGCGACGGGCTTATACGGTCGAACGTGTTGCTCCGTCTCATGGGATATCGCGTCGTGGACGCAACCGCCGTCGAACCCGCCGACGACCGCCCGTGCGAACTCCGCCGCATCGGCGGCGCGGGCGGCTTAGAGACCGTCGCGCTCAACCGCTTCCGGGCCGCTCCCGGCGAGCAGGTGCCGCTTTCGTACCACTACCACACCGAACAGGAAGAGGCGTTCTACGTTCTCTCGGGCACGCTGTTCGTCGAGACGCCCGACGAGACGTTCGAAGTCGGCGCTGACGGCCTGTTCGTCGCCGACCCGGAAAGCCCCCATCGGGCGTACAACCCCGAGGAAGCCGACGAGCCGGTCGAACTGCTCGCGCTCGGCTCGCCGGCCGTGTCGGGCGACGCGGTGGCCTACGACCCCGACGAGGAATGAGGAGCGTCGAACCCGACGACGCCGAGGGAGCCGGAATGCAGGACGAGCCAAGCGGGGCGGACGCCGTTCCGGGTCCGGCCCTCGACCGCCCCGAGTGGGACGACGAGTACCTCGACCGGGTCGCCGAACGGCTCATGTACAACTACGACTTGGAGCGGGAGTACGTCGTCCGCGGCGAGCGATTCGACCTGTTCGGCTCGATGCGGATGGAGAGCCAAAAACAGTTCCTCCACCAGTCTATCAACTACGCCAACCACCACGCGATGGAGTACATGTTCGCGCGCCGAGTGGGGTCGGCGACGGTCGCCGAACTCGAACGGCTCGTCGAACTGGGTCACGAACTCGCCGACGAGTGGATAGAACCCGACGAGGAACACTACGGGACGGACTTCACCTTCGTCCTCGTCGCCGACGCGGTGTCGGACGAGGTTCGGTCGTTCGTCTCCGACTTCTCTGACCGGACGCTCCTGAAGTTCGGCTACTACGGCCACTACGAGGTGAATCTCGCCGTCGTCGCGCCGACCGACGAGGACGCCGTCGCCAGCCGCAACGCCGACTCGGTCGCCGCGTTCACGCTCTGGAGTGACGGCTCGCCGGCCGTCTCCGGCGGGCTGTTGCGCCGGCTCCTCGGAAAACTGCGTCCGTAAAAAAAGCGGAGTCGAAACGGCGAACGGCCGCGCGTCAGTCGTCGCTCGGCTGCGGACGACCGCCGCCACCGCCGCCACCCGAACTCCGGGCGTCTTTGATGTTGTCGTAACCGATTTTCGCCAGCGACAGCGCGAGGTAGACGAGCACCAGCGCGAGGACGATTTGGACGACCGCCGACACCATCGCGAAGGTGCCCGCCGAGGCCATCCACTCGGGGTTCAGGAACTTCGCGTAGAGGTTGTCGTGGAACGCGAGCCAGAGCAGACCCAGCGACGTGATGGTCGTCATGAGGGCCATCGGCAGACCCGTGCTGAGGAGCTGCTTGGAGTCGTCCCAGTTGGCCAGCCAGACGGTCGCGGTCAGGAGCGCCAGCGCGGCGAGCAGCTGGTTCGCGCCGCCGAACAGCTGCCAGAGCGTCAGCCACGAACCGCTCGTGATGAGGATGTACGCCGGCAGCGACTGCACGAACGCGTTGCCGTAGCGGTTGGTCGCGAACTCCTCGACCGGTGTCTCGGGCGTCCCGACGATTTCTTCCATCATGTAGCGACCGAGACGCACGGCCGTGTCGGTCGACGTGAGGAGGAAACTGACCAGCACGAGGGCCATGAACGGCCCGCCGAAGTCAGTCGGGATGCCGAAGCTCGACAGGATGACGCCGCCGCCCGCCGCGAACGTCGGCAGGGCGAGGCCGATGCCGCCGCCCACGTCAGGCGCGATGATGGCGGCCGTCGCCAGCGCGACGGTGGCGAGGAGGCCCTCGCCGAGCATGCCGCCGTAGCCGATGACGCGCGCGTCGGACTCCTTGTTCAGTTGCTTCGAGGTCGTGCCCGACGAGACGAGCGAGTGGAACCCGCTGATGGTCCCGCAGGCGATGGTGATGAACAGAAGCGGGAACAGCGGCGCACCGGAGCGGCCGATGAACCCGTAGTACGGTTCGAGGTTCGTCACGAGCGGCTGGGTCGGGTTCGTGAAGAACGTGCCCACGACGATGGCGACGAGCGCGCCGCCGACGCCCGCGTACAGCAGGAACGACGAGAGGTAGTCACGCGGTTGCAGGAGCACCCAGACCGGGAGGGCACTAGCGATGGCCCCGTAGACGAGGATGAGCGGCACCCACGCCGCGGTGTTCCCGTTGAACGAACTCGCACCGGGGAGCCACGCGCCGGACCCGGAGAACAGGACGAACGTCTCGGCGGGCGCGCGGGCCGCAGGCTCGAACAGCGCAATCGGGAACTTAATCCCCGCGTAGACGCCGATGAACATCGCGACGACGAACGCGAGCGTCCCCGGCAGGAACGGGAGGTTCAGTTGGTAGAGGTAGACGCCGAACAGCACCGCGAGGACGATGTACACCAGACTCGCCGTGGCGGCCTCCGGATAGGCGTTAAACACGATGGCCACCACGAGGGCGAACACCGCGACGACGAGGACGATGGTGAGAAACGCGAACCACAACAGCATGTTCTTGCCGCGCTCGCCGACGTACTCGCCGATGATGTAGCCGATGGACTTCCCGTCGTGTCGCAGACTGCTCGACAGCGACACGAAGTCGTGAACGCTCCCGAGAAGCGGGTTACCGATGGCAATCCACGCGAGTGCGGGGGCCCAACCCCACACCACGCCCGCCGTAATCGGACCGACAATCGGCGCGCCGCCTGCGATGCTCGAATAGTGATGCCCCAGTAACACCGGCTTTTTCGCCGGAACGTATTCTTTACCGTCTTCGTACTTGTGCGCTGGCGTCTCACGACTGTCGTCGAGTTCGACGAACTGCGCGAGATATCGGGAGTAACCGAGATACCCGACAGTAAACAACGCGAGTACCGTGACGACCAACCAAATGACTTGTACCATGGTACGCTGCCCCACTCGGTGACACGAAAATGCTCACCTTAACGTTAACGATAGATAGGAATGTATCGTGTTCGAACGACAGGTTCAATCGGCGAGGGATACGAAAATTCTCACCGCGGGGTCGGTTTACCCACCTACTGAACGTCGGGCGCGGTGTCGATGTCGAGTTCGGCCGCGACCTCGCCGAGGAAGTCACCCTTGACCTCGGCGACCCGCGTCTCGACGGCGGCGACGAGCGGCGGTGAAAAATTCTCGCGGAGGTCGGCGAGGCGCGCTCGTTCTGTCTTGACTCGTTCGCGCAAGAACGTCGCGCCCCGTCCCGACTCGTCGGGGTCGGGTTCGGGCGTGAGGCGGTTGACCGCGAGGCCGCGCACATCGAGGCCGTAGTCGTCGAGTTGGTCGATGGCGCGCTCGGTCTCCCGGAGCGATAGCTCGTCGGGATTCACGACGAGGAAGAACGCGGCGTCGTCCTGCAGCGTCTCCTTGGCGAACGAGAAGTCGTCGCGGCGCTGTTCGAGGCGGGCGATGATGGGGTCGCCGTCCATCATCCGCCGCGGTTCGTTGTTGCCGATGGCCGCGCGCTCGAACAGTTTGACAGACTCCTTGCGCTTGTGGAGGAGTCGTTGAATCCAACCGTCGAGGTACTCCGGCAGCGAGAGCAGTCGGAGCGTCCCGCCGGTCGGCGAAGTGTCGAAGACGACGCGGTCGTACTCGTCGGCCGAGCGCATCACGTCGATGAAGCGGTCGAACAGCGCCGACTCGTACGCGCCGGGCGTCTGGTGGGCCATCTCTATCTGGCGGTCGATCTCGTTGACCATCGCCGGGCTGACTTGGTCGCCCATCGCCCGCTTGGTCTCCATGAGATGTTCGCGGACCTCCGTCTCGGGGTCGATTTCCATCGCGTCGAGGTTCGGTTCGTCGGCGACGGCCGCGGGCTCGTCGGTGAACGACTGGTCGAACACGTCGCTCGTGCTGTGGGCCGGGTCGGTCGAGACGAGGAGCGTCCGGACGCCGTCGCGGGCACACTTGACCGCGTAGGCGCTCGACATCGTCGTCTTGCCCACGCCGCCTTTGCCGCCGAAGAAGACGAATTTGCGCATGTTAGAAATGATACTGGTGACCCTTGCGTTCGAGGAGCGACCCGCGGTCCCACATCCGCCGCTCCCACGCCTCGAACTCGTCTTCGAGGAACGGGAGCAGTTCGGCGGTGTAGTACGAGATGGGCGAGGGGATACCGAACGCATCGGGGAAGCACGCGAGCATGAACGCGTCCTCGTCGTCCTCGGCCTGCTTTTCTATCTTCTCATAGGCGGGGTGCGAAATCATCCCGTGGTAGAGGCCGCGGAGCCACTCTTCGACGAGTTCGCGAAAGGATTCGATGCGCGCGGCGAGCGTCATCAGTTTACACACTCACCGGTTCCCGGGCAAAAGGGTATCGTTCACGAACGTCCACGCTGGATACCTGCGATTTCATATGTGCGGACCCGGTAGGCCCGCTCATGAACGCGGGGGAGACGATTCCGGTGACGGTGCTGGGCGGGAGTCTCGGGGCGGGCAAGACGACGCTTCTCAACCACCTGTTGACACACGCCGGCGACCGCGACATCGCCGTGCTCGTCAACGACATGGGCTCCGTGAACGTCGACGCCGAACTGGTCGCCGACGAGTCAGACCTCGCGGTCGGCGACGGCGTGACCGAACTCTCGAACGGCTGTATCTGCTGTGAGCTACAGGACGACCTCGAAACCGCGGTCGTCCGCCTCGCGCGAGAGCGGTCGTTCGACCACCTCGTCGTCGAGGCCTCGGGCGTCTCGGAGCCCGGTCCGGTCGCCCGGCTGTTCGTCACCTCGCGGGCGGCCGCCCGCTACGACGTGGCCGGCCTCGCGACGGTCGTTGATTCGCGACTGTTCGCGGACACCTTCGGCGACGGCGACCCCGAACGAACCGTCGCCGAGGAGGGGGACGGCTCGGTACGCCCCCTGTCGGACCTCCTCGTCGAGCAGGTCGAGAGCGCCGACCTCGTCGTCCTCAATAAGCGCGACCTCGTCTCCGACGCGGAGCTCGCGGCGGTCCGCGACGCGGTCGAGGCGCTCCGCCCCGGCGCGACCGTCGTGGAGACGGACCACGGCGACGTGGACGTTGACCTGCTCCTCTCGGACCTCCACGACCCCGACGCGACCGTCGGCTGGCGGGCGGCGTTAGAGGGCGAGGCGGGTGGAGACGACGGGAACGAGGACGACCACGAACACGTCGAGCACGCGGACGCAGACCGCGACGACCACGACCACGACCACGGTGAAACGCCCCACGCGGAAGCGACCTACGGCGTCACGTCGTTCGTCTACCGCCGCCGGGCACCGATGGACCCCGACGGCGCGGCCGCGGTGCTGGGCAACCTCCCGGAGTCAGTCGTCCGCGCCAAGGGCTCGCTGTGGGTTGCCGGGGCCGAGGACGTACACTTCACCTACAGTCAGGCCGGCCCGTCGGCGTACGTCGCCGCCGCCGGCCCGTGGGTCGCCTCGCGCCCCGAGTTCGAACAGGACACCTACCGCCGCAACCACCCCGAACTCGACTGGCACGACGACCACGGCGACAGGCGGACCGAACTGGTGTTCATCGGCCGCGGGATGGACGAAGACGCACTCGCAGCCGCGCTCGACGCCCACCTGCTCGACCCCGGTGCGGACGCGAACGCCGGCGACTACCCGACCGACCCCGGCGCGGAAGTCGCGCTCGCGGAGCCGACCCGGGAGCGCGAGTCGGTCCCGACCACGGGCGCGACCCCGGAGGGCGGACGATGAGCGGCGAGTCGGAGAGCGCCGGCGGTGACGACGGGGAGCGCGGAGAGGAGATAGAGTGGGGCGAGGGCGACCCGAGGGTGCTGTTCGTGATGAACCTCGTCCTCTCGACGACGTTCGCGGCGGTGGTCGTCTACGGACTGTCGTACCTCGACCTCGCGGCCTTCTCGGTCGTCAACGTCGCGTCCGCGGCGCTCGTGCTCACAGCCGTCACGTACCTCGTGACGAACTGAAACCGCGGGATGCGTCGCCGACCCATTCTCCGCGTGAACTACCCGCAGGGCACCGCTGGCGGCCGATAGCCGCATTTATGTCCTTCGGGAAACCGCCTTCTCAGTAAGATGCCCATCGAAGACCGAGACGACGCGTACCTCATCACGCACGCGCTGGCGAAGGACACGCTCTCGCGCCTCCGGGACGTGGAGACGACGCAGGTCGCCTTCCGGAAAGGCCTCGTCAAACTCGGCCGCATCTGTGGCTACGAGATAATCGACGGCGCGATGGAGACCGAGTACGTCACCATCCAGACCCCGCTGGCGGAGACGACCGGCGAGCGCGTGAAGGGGCTCGACAACGTCGTCATCATCAACGTGCTCCGCGCCGCGACCCCGTTCGTGGAGGGACTGCTCAAGGCGTTCCCGCGGGCGAAGCAGGGCGTCATCTCCGCCGGCCGCGACGAGGAGGCGGGGATGGACGACGACGGCGGCTTCCCCATCACCATCGACTACGTGAAGCTCCCCGAGATCACGGAGAAAGACACCGTCATCGTGGCGGACCCGATGCTCGCCACCGGCTCGACGATGTGCTCGGTCCTCGACCACATCCTCGAAAACGCCGGCGTCGACCCCGAGAAGCTGTTCGTCCTCTCTGCCGTCTCCGCGCCCGACGGCCTGCTCCGCGTCGACAGCGAGTTCCCCGAGGTCGACCTGCTGACGGTCTCCATCGACGACTACCTCGACGACGACGGCTACATCGTCCCCGGCCTGGGCGACGCCGGCGACCGCGCGTTCCGCACGACGTAACTCGGTCTCCTCGCGTCGCGGCTCGCGGGCGGGCCGTCCCCGCCGCCGCCGACCCGAATTCGGGTAACGACTAAGTTACCGCCCGCGCACCTCCGACGCATGGACGAACCTCGCGCCACCGGAGGAACCCGACGATGAGCGACCCGTGCGACGGCTGTGGGCGGGCAGTCGAAGACGCCCTCGCCCGTGCAGTCCAGTTACAGGTCGACGGCTCGACCGTGGACGACCAGCGGCTCTGTCCGACCTGCTTCGCCGACTGGATAACCCGGTACGAAGAACAGATGTCGCCCAAGCAGTCGTCGGACGACTCGACGGACTCCGAGATAATCGTCGACTGACGGCTGCGGGCGCGAGCGCACTCCTCTGAACGCCGTCCGAACCCCCTCTTTTCGGGTCGAAAGTCGCCCACCGGCGGCCGACTGTCGTTCGAGTCGAACGTCCCGAACCGCACCCCCGTAGACTACTGTGAGAGACGTTTGCACGGGGTGCGCCGGAGTCGGAGCCCTACTCGCCGAACCCCTTCGTTTCGAGTCGAAGTCCGCCACGAACTCCGAAATCGGACGGAACTGAGAAACAAGAAAACGACAGCGGTGAGCACATGCAGTCGAAGTGGAATCAGAACCGCGGTGGTGCGTATTTATCTGCTGAATGACTATTTCAGGTATGTCTATTGTTGGAGAATTAATACTCTAACATTAATAAGAATTTACTACAATTAGTGTGTAAATAGAGATATGTTGGCCGTTGACATGAACAGCCATAAATATGCATCGTGACGAATAGTGATGTATGACTCGGAAGCTTGACCGCCGACAGTTTATCGCTGCGACAGGTGCCGTCGGTCTGGCCGGCCTCGCCGGCTGTTCCGGTGGCGGTGGCGAAGAGACGACGACGACGACGACCGAATCCGGTGGCGAAGAGACCACCACCGCCGAGGAGACGACGACCGAATCCGGCGGTAACGGCGGCACCGAGAGCCGACTCTCGTGGCACGCCGGCGGGACGGGCGGCACGTACTACCCCCTCTCGAACGAGTTCAAGTCCGTCATCGAGGGACAGACCGACTTCACGATTCAGGTGCAGTCCACCGGCGCGTCCGTCGAGAACGTCGGCAGCCTCGCCCGCGGCGACGCTGACTTCGCGCTGATTCAGAACGACGTCGCCTACTTCGCCCGCAACGGCGAGGGTATCGAGGCGTTCCAGGGTAACCCCGTCGAGAACCTCCGCGGCGTCGCCACGCTCTACCCCGAGACGATTCACGTCGTCACGCTCGCCGACACGGGCATCGAGACGCCGTCCGACCTCTCCGGTGCGACCATCAACACCGGCGACCTCGGCTCCGGGACGCAGGTCAACGCGACCCAGATTCTCGAAGCCCTCGGCATCTCGGACTACAGCGAGCAGAACACCGGCTTCTCGCAGGCCTCCGACCAGCTGAAGAACGGCGACATCGACGCCGCGTTCGTCGTCGGCGGCTGGCCGGTCGGCGCTATCGAGGAACTCGCCGCGACCGAGGACGTGCGCATCGTCCCCATCGAGGGCGAGGACCGCACGGCCGTCAAGGACGCCGCGCCGTTCTACGCCGACGACGAAGTCCCGTCGGGCACCTACGGACTGGAGAACCCCGCCCCGACCGTCTCGGTGCAGGCCATGATTGCGACGAACGCCGAGCAGCCCGAATCGACCGTCGAGTCGGTCACGAGCGCCATCTTCGAGAACGTCGACGAACTCACCATCAAGACTGACTTCATCTCCAAGGAGAGCGCCCAGGACGGCATGTCCATCGAGCTCCATCCCGGCGCGCAGGCCTACTTCGGCTGAGCCCGGGCGCTTCGCTTCGCTTTCGAACAGCGGTTTCCTACCCATCTTTCGATGCTTGATTCGACTCCCACACGTCTCCTCGTCGTAGTCGCGGTGCTGGCGGTCGCCGTCGGCGGGAGCGCCGCCGTTCCGGCCGGACAGGTGCTCGTCGTCGAAGATGCCGAGACCGGCGAGCGACTACAGACGATGCCGGTCGAAGAGAACACGACCGTCGCGCTCGAATACACCCACAGCGTCGAGAAAACGCGCGTCCTCGACGCCTACGCGGTCCAAGACGGCGAACTCGTCATGACCAAAATGGAGTTCAAGTCCTACGGCGCGGGCCTGCCCGCTCGGGCGAACGTGACGACCGAAAACGGCTCGTTCGTCTTCGACCCCGAGGGGAGCTACGAGGACCTGTACGTCAAACCCGGCCACATCGCCGGCCACAAGCTACACGTCGGTGACCAGACCTATGACCTCGTAGCGCTCTCCGACGCGCGCTCGGTCCGCCTGTACGTCACGCATCGCTCCGTCCTCGACGCCGCCCTCCACTGACCAACGATGAACCGAACACACGACGAGGGCCAATCCGACGGCCCCGACGACGAAGACGCCTCCCGGTCCGTTCCGGAGACCGACGCGGCACCGGCCGACTCGCCGATTCGAACCGACGGCGGTGAGCCGCCCGCTGACGACGACCGCGAGGCCGCGAGTACCGACGAAGAACTATCCGAAGAAGAGGCACAGGAGATGCTGGAGGGCATCGACCGGAAGCGGACGCTCTCGGGGTGGGCGGCGATTTTCACGTCGTTCGTCGCCATCTGGTTTTCCGTCTTCCAGTCGTGGCTGGCCGCCCGCGGCTTCGAGTTCGCCGCGACGATACCGCTCGTCGGCGAGGTGTCGCTCGGTTCGCTCCAGCTCCTGCAGGTGAACTCGATTCACGTCGCCTTCGCACTCGTGCTGGCGTTCATCCTCTTCCCGGCGACGACCGGCCACGGTCGGTTCGCTGCGGCACTCAGTCGCGTAGTTCCGACCCTCGCGTCGAACCTCGGTGAGGACAACCCGGTCACTCGCGTTGCCGCGGGAATCCGCCGGTTCGTCCGATGGCTCGCGGTCGACCCGGACCGCGAGCGCGTGACGCCGCTCGACCTGCTGTTTATCGTGTTTTCCGTCGCCACGGCGGCCTACATGGTGTTCGAGTGGTCCGAGATTCAGCGGCTCCGCGTGTTCGGCCTCGAAGCCGGCCGGACGGTCACCGAGTACCTCGGCGCGCCGTTCGTCTCGCTGTCCGAGACGCTCGGCCCGCTCGGCTTCCTCGCCGACGCGGTCGTCGCGGCCATCGGCGTCCTCCCCTTCGCGGACGTGTCCTACCCGTTCTTCCTCGGCGCGGTCGGCGTCCTCCTCGTCCTGGAGGCGACCCGCCGCTCGCTCGGGTTCTACTTGATGGTCATCGTCGCCTCGTTCATCGTCTACGCGAGGTTCGGTTACCTCATCTCGCCGTCGATGCCGCTGATCGGCGTGCTGTCCATTCCCGAGGGGTCGTGGGCAAACATCATCCAGAACCTCTGGTACAACACCGAAAACGGCGTCTTCGGCATCCCGGTCACCGTCTCCGTGCAGTTCATCTACATCTTCATCCTGTTCGGGGCGTTCCTGGAGATGTCGGGGGCCGGCCAGTGGTTCATCGACCTCGCGTACGCCGCGACCGGGACCCGCAAGGGCGGCCCGGCGAAGGCGTCCATCCTCGCGTCCGGCTTCATGGGAACTATCTCGGGTTCCTCCATCGCCAACACGGTGACGACCGGTGCGTTCACCATCCCGCTGATGAAGCGGTCGGGCTACCGCTCTGAGTTCGCCGGGGCCGTCGAGGCCTCCGCCTCCTCCGGCGGGCAGATTCTCCCGCCGGTGATGGGCGCGGCGGCGTTCCTCATGATCGAGTTCATCGGCGTCCCCTTCTCCGACATCATCATCGCGGCGGCCATCCCCGCCGTGGTGTTCTTCTTCGGCGTGTGGGTGATGGTCCACCTCGAAGCGACGCGGGCCGGCATCGGCGGCCTCGACCGCTCCGAGGTCGTCGACCTCGGCAAGCACCTCACCCGCGGGTGGTTCTACCTCATCCCGCTGGTGTTGCTCATGTACTACCTGCTGGTCGAGCGCCTGACGGTCGCGCGCTCGGCGTGGTTCACGCTCATCGCCATCATGGCGCTTCTGTCCGTCGTCGCAGCGTACAGCGAGCGGACCCGCGTCCCCCTCGTGGGCGCTATCGCGGCGGCGTTCGTCGCGCAACTCGGCTCCTACGTCACCACCGGCGTCGGCGTCATCGACGCGGTCACGGGCGGAAGCGGCGAACCGCTCGGCGCGACCGCCGCGCTCTTCGCCGCCGCGGGCGACCTCGGCGTCATCGCCATCTTCGTCAGCCTCGTCGTGATGCTCGTCCGGCCGGCGCTCGACTCGCCGCTGTTGGAGTTCGACGACGCGGTCGACGAGGCCGCCGACAACGTCGCCAACGCGGTCTCGCGGCCGTCGCTGTCGGACCTGAACGTCTTCCGCTACGTGACGTTCATCGGGAAGTCGATGGACTCCGGCGCGCGCACCTCGACCGAGGTCGTCGTCGCCGTCGCCGCCGCGGGCATCATCCCCGGCGTCGTCAGCGCGACCGGCCTCGGCCCGAACCTGACCGCGCTCATCAAGGCGGTCGCCGGCGGCTCTATCGTCCTCTTACTCCTGTTCACGGCTATCGCGTCCATCATCCTCGGGATGGGGATGCCGACGACGGTGACGTACATCATCCTCGTCTCGCTGCTCGGGCCGGCCATCGCGCAGTCTTCCGACATCCCGCTGCTCGCGGCCCACCTGTTCATCCTCTACTTCGGGGTGATAGCGGACATCACACCGCCGGTGGCGGTCGCGGCGTACGCCGCCTCCGGCATTGCCCGGTCTAATCCGTTCCGGACCGGGACGAAGGCGTTCTCGCTGTCGCTTAACAAGGCCATCGTGCCGTTCGCGTTCGCCCTGACGCCCGGCATCCTGCTCCTCCGCGGACGGGGCGAGGCCGCGGCGGTCATCACGTTCGCCGACGTGGCCGACATCGGCTACTTCGTTCCCGAGGTGGTCATCCCGGTCGCGGGCGTCTTCATCGGCGTCATCGGACTCGGCGCGACCGTCATCGGCTACCTCTACAGCCGCGTGTCGCAGACCGAGCGGGCCCTGTTCGCCCTCTCGGCGTTCCTGCTCATGGCCCCGATGCTCCTGTTGAACGCCGCGTTCGACCTCGGGAGCTTCCTCGGGCTCGTCGGGACCGTCCCTGACACGGTCGCCGTCGACCTCGCCATGCGTGCGGTCGGTGGCGCGCTGTTCGGCGCGCTCGCCGTGAAAAACCGCCGCGAGACGCGTGAACGGGCCGCACCGACTCCCGCAGAACAAGTCGAACCGACCGACTGAACAGAAAAGAACCCCGCGGCCGCGCTACTCGATGTCCGCGCGGCCGCTGGTCGCGCTTCTGATGCGGTCGCGGAGGTCCGCCCCGTCCTCGACGGGAACGCGGACCTCGAACGACACGTCGGCCTCGTAGGCGGCCTCGAACTCGACGCCCGCGCTTTCTAACAGCCCGCGAACGCTCCCCGAGTCGTCGTACTCGACGGTCGCGGTGAACCGCTCGTGGGGGAGTTCCTCGACGACGCCCGCCGCGTCGAGCGCCTCCTTGACCGCGCGGGAGTACGCGCGGGCGAGGCCGCCGACGCCGAGGTTGGTGCCGCCGTAGTAGCGCGTCACGACGGCGGCGACGTTGCGCACGTCCTGCTGGACGAGGACGTTGAGCGCCGGTTTTCCCGACGAGCCGCTCGGCTCGCCGTCGTCGCTCTGATACTCGCGGAGCATGACGTTCCCCCCGCCGGGGACCGACGACGAGGCCGACCCGGCGGGAACCCGGTAAGCGGGGACGTTGTGGGTGGCGTCGGGGTGGCGCTCCTCGATTTCGGCGACGAACGCCTCCGCCTCCTCGACCGTCTCCGCGGGGGAGACATAGCCGATGAACTCCGAGCCGTTGACCTCGAAGCGGGCGTCGGCCCGGCCGGCGACGGTTCGATAGGCGTCGGTCATGCCACCGAGTTGGCGTCGCGGCGTGGAAAAGCGTTCGCACCGGGGCGTCGTCGGCCCCGCGGGGGCGACGGGAGCGGTGGGCGCGGCGGACGGTGCGAGGATGTGAACGGGAAGCGACGCGCTACTGACCGCAGGCGTCCGCGTACGACGTACACCCGTTTTGGATGCAGACGCCGCAGAGGTGGCGCGTCTCGGAAATCGGCTCACCACAGCACATGCAACTGCGCATGGACACCATGCGAATAGCTACCGTGCGATGTTACAAGAATCTTATTGCCACGTTGACAGAATATTCGCGGAGGAAGACGAGTCCGCTCAGGCGATGATAATTCGGCGGACGAAATCGAGGTTCGACAGGTCGTTGAGCAGGTCGCCGGGAACCGGCTCGTCGGTGATGATGTAGAGCTTCGGGTCGTCGGTGAACTCGGGGTCCTCGCTTATTGTCTGGCGAATCGAGATGCCCGCGTCGGCGAGCTTCGAGGTGACGGTGGCGACGATGCCGGGCTCGTCGGCGTCGGCAACCTCGACGGTGAGCACGGAGAGGTTGAGCACCGGCGCGAGGTCCATCAGGCTCGGAATCGACGAGATGTTCTGGAAGATTCGTCGAAGCTCCTCGTCGGCGAGGATGGCGTCGGTGGTCGAGTCGACGACGCGCCTGTCCACGTCGGCCTCGCGGGCGATGCCGGTGTTCGGTATCTCGATGCCGCCCGAGACGACCCGTCCCTGGTCGTTGACGGAAAAACCCCGTTCCAAGAGGAGCCGGATGACGGCCTGCTGGCTCGGGCTGCCCTCGAACTTCTCCATAATCTCGTCGAACATTCGTTGGTCCGGGAATTTGCGGGCGGGTGCATTAAGTGGTACGTCGCCGACGGCGGCTGACTGGAGGCGTCGCGTGGGCGTCGCGTGGACGACGCCGCGGGCAGGCGACCGACGCCGCGGTCGGGGAGTGGGTTTAACCGTCGGCGCGGATACCCGTCGTGCATGCGCGAGCTACGCACCTGCGACTTCTGTGGGACCGACGCCGTCGGCGTGTTCGAGGTACTGCCGCCGGAGTTGACGCCGGCCGACGACCAGCGCCGCGTCGTCCTCTGCGAACACTGCGAGGAGACGCTGAGCGAGGTCATCGCGCCGCTTCTCTCCCGGCTCGGCGTCGACGCCGGCGTCGACGTGCCCGACGACGCGCGGGCCGAGACGGGCGCGTCCGCGGCACCGGAGCGGACCGCGAGCGGGTCGGGCGGCGAGGCCGCTTCGGTCGACGTGAACGCGGTCGACCCCGCGCCGACGCCGCCGGAACCGGCGAATCACGACTCGCCCGACGAGGCAGACGACCACGAGGAGTCAGGAGACGGCTCGGATGACGACGGCGCGGACGAGGCCGAGGAGTCCGACGGTGCCGCCCGGGTGGCCGACGAAGCCGACGACGAAACAGAACCGGCCGACAGCGAATCCGAGTCGGTCGACGCCGAGGACCGCCAAACTGGCGGCGGGTCGCCCGACCGGAGCGAGGAGCCGCCGAAGTTCCGGAAGGTCATCCGCATCCTCCAGAACCGCGAGTTCCCCGTCGAGCGGGCGGAAGTCGAGGCGCTGGCGTCCGGCGCGTACGACCTCGACGACGACGAGGTCGCCGACATCTTCGACTACGCGGTCGAACGCGGCCTCCTCGTCGACGACTCGGGGACGCTCCGGCGACCCTGAGCGGTCGAGTGCGGGAGGTCGGGGAGAACGGGACGGACTGGCGACTACAGCTTTCCTTTCGTGCTCGGCGTGTCCGAGCGCCGCGGGTCCACGCGGGTCGCGTCGTCGAGCGAGCGTGCGAGCGCCTTGAACAGCGCCTCGACCTCGTGGTGGGCGTTGTCGCCTTCGACGCCCGCGTGGAGCGTGAGGCCGGCGTTCATGGCGAGCGACATCGCGAAGTGTTCGGCCATGTGGCTGGTGAACTCACCGACGTACGGCTGGGAGAACTCGCCCGAGAACTCGAAGAAGGGGCGGCCCGACACGTCCACGACGACGGAGGCGACGGCCTCGTCGAGCGGGACCCTGCGGTCGGCGTAGCGGACGATGCCGCGCTTGTCGCCGAGCGCCTCGGTGAACGCCTCGCCGAGGACGATGGCCACGTCCTCGACGGTGTGGTGGTCGTCGATGTGGAGGTCGCCGTCGCACTGGACGGTCAGGTCGAACAGGCCGTGTTTGGCGAAGGCCTCCAGCATGTGGTCGAAGAATCCGATACCGGTGTCGACGACCGCGTTGCCGTCGCCATCGATAGACAGCGTCACGTCGATAGTCGTTTCGGACGTCTCGCGGGAGACGGCCGCGCGTCGGTCGGCGTCGCTCATGTCGCGTTCGAAGCAGGCCGCGCATATAGGGATTCTCGTCGTGCGGAGGCGACCGCAACCCACCGCAGCGTCAGACGCACGTCTGACGGACGTTCATGGTTTCGGACGTGTACCGTGGGGTATGCAGCGAAAGGGAGCGCTGGTGGTGGGCTACATCATCTGCGTCGGGGGACTCCTGCTCACCGCCCGGTCCGGGGTGGCTGTCGCGCTCGGCGTCGCGCTTGTGACGCTCGCGGTCGGCGCGGCGGTTCTCGGCGGAGGCGTCCTGAGTGGGCGATAACCGACCAATTCGGGGGAAATCGAGTCGTCCAGGGGCGACCGATTGATGCGGCGCGGAGCGACTGCCAGTCCGAAACGCGACGTGGTGACGGTCAGTATGCTCGTCCTCGCCGGGCCGTTCCTCGCGACCTCGCGTCCCGAGACCGCGATTATCGGCGCGCTGTTCGTCGCCGTCGGCGTCTACGGGACCGTCGAGAGCCTCGCCGCGGCCGTCCTCGCGACCTCGCGTCCCGAGACCGCGATTATCGGCGCGCTGTTCGTCGCCGTCGGCGTCTACGGGACCGTCGAGAGCCTCGCCGCGGCCGTCCTCGCGTACCTCGACACGTAGCGCCGTAGCGTCGCGTGGCCGTGTGGCGTCTCGGCGCGGCGGCGACTACGCCTCCATCGCTTCTTCGAGCGTGAACCGCCCCTCGTAGAGCGCGGTACCGACGACAGTCGCCGCCGCGCCCGCCTCGCGAAGCGCGCGGATGTCGTCGAGCGAGGCGACACCGCCGGAGGCGACGACGGGGATGTCGACCGCGTCGACGACGGCCGAGGTCGTCTCGAGGTGGACGCCTTCCAGTTGCCCTTCCACGTCAACGTCGGTGAAGAGGATGGCCGCCGCCCCGAGTTCCTCGTACCGGGCGGCCGCCTCGGCGGGGTCGAGGCCGGTGCCTTCGGTCCACCCGGAGACGACGACCTCGCCGTCCTTCGCGTCGAGGCTGACCATCACGCCGTCGGGGTAGTCGTCGGCGAGTTCGGCGACGATGTCGGGGTTCTCGACGGCCGCGGTGCCGAGGATGACGCGGTCGACGCCACGGTCCAGAAGGTCGCGGGCGTCGTCGGCGGTGCGGATGCCGCCGCCGAGTTGGAGCGGCACGTCGACCGCGTCGAGGACGGCGTCGACCGCCGGGGCGTTCTTCCGCTCGCCCTCGAACGCGCCGTCGAGGTCGACGAGGTGCAGCGTCTCCGCGCCGGCGTCGACCCAGCGGCGGGCGGCCTCGACCGGGTCGCCGTAGGTCTTCTCGGTGCCGCGTTCGCCCTGCACGAGTTGGACGACTTCGCCGTCTTGCATGTCGACTGCGGGGACGACTTCGAACTCCGGGAACATACGCCACCGTGGGCGAGCGACGTGCGTAAACGCACCGGATACGGCGACCCGAGTTCACCGAGGAACGTAACGAGCGAACCAACAGTTCGGAACGGCTTTGTCGCGCCGGGGTGCACACACACTCAATGAAACTCTTCGGTTCCAGCGGTACCCGCGGCGTGGTGGGTGAGAGCCTCACCCCGGAGTTCGTCCTCCGCGTCGCGAAGGCCGCCGGCACGGTCTGGAACGCAGACCGAGTCGCCATCGCACGCGACACCCGAACCACGGGCGAGATGTTCGTCAACGCCGCCGAGTCCGGGCTGGCGAGCGTCGGCGTCGACGTGGACGACCTCGGCGTCGTTCCCACCCCCGCCGCGGTCCGGTACTGCGAGAACCAAGGCGTTCCGGGCGTCGTCATCACGGCCTCGCACAACCCCCCGGAGTTCAACGGCGTCAAACTCGTCGGCGACGACGGCGTCGAACTCGCCGTCGAGGAGTTAGAGCGCATCGAAGACCACATCCTCGCGGAGGAGTTCGACGTGGCCGAGTGGGACGCGGTCGGGGCGACCCGACGGGTCGACACGGCGAACGACGACTACCGCGAGGACCTCCTCGCCAGCGTCGACCGCGAGAAAATCGCCGACGCGAACCTCACGGTCGCGCTCGACCCCGGCCACGGCGCCGGCTCGCTCGTCACGCCCGACTTCCTCCGCGAACTCGGCTGTGAGGTCCGCACGGTCAACGCCCAACCCGACGGCCACTTCCCCGGTCGCCAGTCCGAACCGGTCCCCGAGAACCTCAGCGACCTCGAACGCCTCGTCCGCGCGACCGACGCCGACGTGGGAATCGCCCACGACGGCGACGCCGACCGGGCCGTCTTCGTGAACGAGCGCGGCGAGTGCATCTCCGGCGAGGCGTCGCTGGCCGCCCTCGCGGCCGCCGCGCTCGAACCGGGCGACGCGACCGTCTCCGCGGTGAACGTCTCCCAGCGCCTCGTCGACGTGTGCGAGGAGGTCGGCGCCGACCTCGAACTCACGCCCATCGGCGCGACGAACCTCATCACCCGCATCCGCGAACTCTGGCGCGAGGGTCGGAACGTCCCCATCGCGGGCGAGGGTAACGGAGGCGTGTTCTACCCGAACTACCGCCTCGTCCGCGACGGCGCGTACATCGCGGCGAAGTTCCTCGAACTCGTCGCCGAGCGCCCGCCGAGCGAACTCGTCGCGCCCTACGAGGACTACTACAACGTCCGCATCAACCTCGAATACGACGAGGAATCCGAGTTGACGGCGATGCTCAACGCCGCCGCCGACTACGCCGAATCGGCCGACGCGACGCCGAACACGACCGACGGCTACCGTCTCGACTACGGCGACGCGTGGGTGCTCGTCCGCCCCTCCGGGACCGAGCCGAAGGTCCGCGTCTACGCCGAGGCTCGCTCCGAGGAGCGCGCGACCGAACTCGCCGAGGACGCCGCCGACGCGCTCCGAAGCGCGGTCGCGACGCTGTAACTCGGCGGCAGAACCGACGGAAAAGAATCTCTTTTCGCGCGCCGCTCACAGGCTAATCGCCGCGAACAGGAGCGCCAGCGCGCCGAACACCAACAGCATGAAGCCGCGTTCGAGGTCGTCGCCGTCGAGTTCGTCGTCCGGCGGGTCCTCGCGGGTCGGGTCGAGGACGAACTCCGGGTCGTCCGAGCGGGCGACCCGACGGGCGGCCGCGGCGCTCTTGAGCAGTCGGCCGCCGAGGGCGAAACAGCTCAAGCCCACGACGATGGCGACCAGCGAAATCGGATTGACGCTCAGCATCGGCCCGCGACTGTGGTCATCGGCCGGTCGGTTTGGTGGCGGCCGTGGTCATCGCGTCGGTCACACCCGTCATCGGTCGGCTCGCATCGGTCACTCGTCGTCGTAGACCGCGTCGGGGTCGAAGACGCGCTCGCCGACGTGCTCGCCCTCGACGGTGCGGTAGAAACACGACCGGTGGCCGGTGTGGCACGCGCCGACGTTCTGGTCGACGAGATACAACAGGGTGTCGGCGTCGCAGTCGACACGAACCTCTCGAATCTCCTGTGTGTGGCCGCTCGAAGCCCCCTTCTCCCAGAGTTCGTCGCGGCTCCGCGAGTAGTAGTGCGCCCGGCCCGTCTCGACGGTTCGGTCGAGCGCCTCGGGCGAGACGTACGCCAGCATGAGCACCTCTCCGGAGTCGGCGTCCTGCGCCACGGCGGGGACGAGTCCGTCCTCGCCGAAGTCGACATCGACGGTCATGATTCGGGCCACGCGGTCGTGGGGGTTATCTCTTGTGCGTCGCCGCGCGGACGGCGCTCGACACCGACTCTCCGCAGGAACTCAGACGATACCGAGCGCACCGAGGACGCCGAAGAGGATGTCGCCGTAGACGAACGCGACGACGAGGCCGACGAACATGGGAACGAGAAACGGGATGCCCGGCGAAATCCACACCGACTCGCGGGCCGTCACGAGTTCCAGTCCGCCGCGGAGCTTCTCCGGCGAGGTGCCGTAGGCGGTGCCCTCGATGCTGTCGAGGAACCGGGCCGCGCCCCACGGGTCGTCGAACGACGCGTCCGCGTCGGCTTCGGCGGGGTCTCCGGAGGCGTCACCTCCGGCGTCCACGGTCTCGTCGTCGCCGAGGTCAGTCGAGACGCCGCCGTCGGTGGCCGCGCGGTGGACCGCGCCGTCGGTCGGGTCGAACGTCTCGCCGATGCTGTCGGGGTCGCGGAGGGCGTCCGGGTCCGAACGCAGGTCCGCGAGCGTGAGGCCGCGCCAGCGGAGGTACATCCGGAGCGCGTCGAGGTCGAGGCCGTTCCGCGTGATTCCCTCGGGCGACTCGAACAGGCGGCCGTGGGCAGTCGAGAGCGACGCGACGGAGACGCGGCGGCCGACGAACGAGATGGGGAACTCGAACTCGCCGTCGGCGAGGTTCCGGGCGGCGAGGAACAGCGGGTACGCGAGGCCGACGATGACCGTGTTCGTGAGAATCGTCATCGAGAAGACGCCGAGGCGGGTGGCGGCGAGCGGGAACTCCGTTCCGGCGAGGGTGTAACTGGGGAACGTCGGGAGCAGGACGGCGAACACCATGAGCGCCTTCGCGTCCGCGCCGCCGAAGCCGCCGAGCCGCCAGAACAGGTACGAAAGCGGGACGACGAAACAGATGCTCACGGCGACGCGAATCAGATAGAGCCGGTCGAAGACGGTCTCGGGCGGGAGGTGGCCGACCAGTTCCCACGCGAGCAGGACGACGCCCAGCGCCGCGAGCGGATACCAGACGACGTTGGGGACGCGGCGCGTGCGAACGTCGCGTACCGCGGTCCACGCGAGGACGGGGAGCACCACCAACCGCAGGAGGTCGGGGAGCGTGCCGATACCGAACATACCCGCAGACTGGGGGCAGGGGGAGTTAGGTGTTCGGGACGGGTATCAATCCTGAAACCGACCCCGGCGGCGGGTCAGAACAACGCGAGTTCGACGAAGCCGACGAGCCGAATCGAAAGCGAAAACAGCGCCATCGCGGCCACGGGAACCCACACTGATTTCGAGCGGTGGTAGCCGAAGGCGGCGAATCCGAACGCGAGCACCCACAGGACGTGCTTGACGCCGCCGGGAACGTCGTCGAAGACGGTGCCGAACGCGACCAAGCCGAGCAGTCCGAAGGCGAACACGGGGGCGAGCGCCGGGCGCGAGAGGGGTCGAAGCGACCGCTCGACTGCACTTCGGTACGTCACGCCGACCGCGACACAGCCGCAGACCGTCGCGACGAGGAGAAGGCCGAGAATAGTGACACGCCACGGTTTCGGGAAGACGACGAGCGTGAACGCGGCGTCCCGAAGCACCGAGTGAAAGAACGCCGCGAGCGCGGTCGCAGCGACGACCGCGCGAGCGGGCGCGAGACCGACCCGCGACGAGGCGAGGTCGAACGCGACCGCGACGAGGAGACCGAACCCGACCCCGGTGAGCACCACGTCTTCGGCGGCCTGAACTGCCGCCGTCACGACCGACGCCTCGGGGTGGTACGTCCACCCGAGAAGCGCGGCGAGCGAGGCGTCGAACCCGACCGCGAAGAGGACGCTCAGTGCGACGACGGCGAACGCGGGAGCGAGAACCGTCGCCGCCGCGTCGGCGAGGCGGGCGCGCTCGGGAAGCCCGAACGACGGCGGGACACCGCGATAGCGCGCGTAGACGAGCGTCGGGACCGCGAGGCCGGCGACGTTCGGCGACGCGAGCGTACCCGCCACCGGGACGCCGAGGAGTCTGAGCGCGGCCCAGTAGCTGACAGCGCTCGTAACCGTGAGACAGGCGAGAAAGAGCCCGAGCCGACCGAGTTCGGTCGCTTCGCTCGGGAGCGAGTCGTCGGGGCGGAGTTTTCGGACGACGGTCGTGACTCTCGACACGGCTGGAGCGACCGGTCGGCGGGACAAATCGCTATCGGCCGCTCGGCTCGGACGGGAGAGAAAACGGCACACCTACCGGTCACGGGCCGGTGCGTCGAAAGAAATGTTCGGATGAGCGCCTTAGATGACGCGGTTCTGCAGGTAGTCGAGGTGCTTCGCGTTGTAGACGATCTTGACCTCGTCCTCGACCGGCGAACCGATGCAGGTGAGACGGACGTTCTTGTCGTTGACTTCCTCGTCGGAGAGAATCTGCTGCATGTCCATCTCGATTTCGCCCTCCTTCAGGATGGACGCACAGTTCGCACAGGCACCTGCGCGGCAGCTGAAGGGCCAGTCGTAGCCCTGCGCCTCTGCGGCTTCGAGGATGTACTCGCCCTGATTAACTTCCATCTCACCGTAGTCTTCGGCGTCGAGACCGGCGTCGGCGGCCTGTTCGAAGAGGTCGTCGTCGTCGAGGTCCCAGCCGTTGTCGTCGAGAACTTCGTAGTTGAGGTAGGTTACCGTGGGCATCGACAGAGGATTCGAAGGCCACCCCATTAGACTTTGCTGTTCCGTGCGCCGAATTCGACCCGCGCCGCGGCGGCGACCGCCCGTTTGTTACATTGTTGACCGTGATAGTTCTGGATTAACAGACGCGGCGATTGAACGCTTCAGATAACGCCAGCGGAGAACAGCGCGTACGATGCGATGGCCGAAAGCGAGGGCGTGAGCATCCAGAAGAAGATGACTCGCCCGGTCGTGCCGGGGTCGAACAGGTCCTGCGCGGAGAGTTCGTCGGGGGCTTCCTCGCCCATCTTCGGCACCTCGTCCTCGCGCTCGGCGGTGAGCGCGTTGACCGATACCTGCGGGGCCTCCCCGCCGCTCAGGGCCTCGCCGAGCGTGACGGTTCGGGTCGCCCGTCCCCAGCCGAGGCCGACGATGCACATCGTCGCGCTCACGGCGAGGCTGGCGGGGATACCGATGGCCGACAGGAAGGAGATGAGTGACGCGCTCACCGTCTCGACGATGAGCGCCGCGAGGATGGGCAACTGCGTGAGGTCGTTTCCGACCGTGTCGAGCGTCCGGCGGGCGATGGTGAACGCGCCGAGGCCGATGGCGCCGCCGGCGACGAGGATGCCCGTGTTCATCTCGAGCGCGCCGTTGCCGACGAGCGGGGCGACCGCGTTGGCGACGTTCGACGCGCCCGCGGAGAACGCCATGTAACAGGCGACGACGACGACGAGGATGGTGCTCCCGAACTCGCGGTACGTCGTGTTCGGCCCGAGTCGCAGCCGCGGGATGCCGCCGTCGCGATCGAGCGTGACGAGCGCACCGGGGCTCTGGTCGAGTTTGAGCCACGCGTCGAGATACGGGTAGATGTACCGCCCGATGACCGCGCAGATCCAGAAAGCGATGACGGGCGCGACGATCCACCACGAGATGATTTCGAGCATCACGCCGGAGTCGAGCGACCCGTTGGCGAGGCCGAGGCCCGCGATGGCCCCGACCGCCGTCATCGACGTGGAGGCGGGGACGCCGAAGGTGTTAGAGACCAACAGCGCGAGGCCGACAAAGAAGAGGACGGCGACGCTCGCCGCGAGCGTGAACTCGCTTTGCGGGACGATTTCGCCGCCCATCTTGGCGACGACCTCTCTCCCGATCGTCCACCCGCCGAGGAGCGCGAACCCCGTCATCAGGGCCGCAGCGGCGAGTTTCCCGAGCACACCGCTCCCGACCGCGGGACCGAAGGCGACCCCCGTGGACGAGCCGCCGATGTTGAACCCGACGAACACTGCCACCAGGAGACCGACGAAGAGGAGTGCTTCTACCACGCAGTCACCTACTGACGCGGGAATAAAAGGGACGGCGGTCGGTGGCCGACCATCCTGCTGACACCGACGCCGACGCGGCGGCCGGAACCGACCCGTCCGCGGCGAGCGCGCTCAGTTCGACGCGGTGCGAATGGCCTGGTCGAGGTCGTCGATGATGTCGTCGACGTCCTCGATACCGACCGACAGGCGGACCATGTCGGGCGTGACGCCCGCGGCGGCCTGTTCGTCCTCGGTGAGTTGCTGGTGCGTTGTGGACGCCGGGTGGATGACGAGCGTCTTCGCGTCGCCGACGTTGGCGAGGAGCGACGCGAGTTCGACGTTGTTGACGGTGCCCTTGGCGGCCTCGTAGCCGTCGGTGAGGCCGAAGGTAATCATGCCGCCGTAGCCGCCGTCGAGGTACTTCGACGCTTCCTCGTGGGTCTCGTGGGATTCGAGGCCGGGGTAGTTCACCCACGACACCTTCTCGTGGTCGTCTAAGAACTCCGCGACGGCCTGCGCGTTCTCGCAGTGCGCGCGCATCCGAAGCGGGAGCGATTCGAGCTTTTCGAGCGTCTGCCACGCGTCGAACGGCGACTGGGCGTTGCCGAGGTCGCGCAGACCGCGGGCGATACCTGCGTAGGTGAAGCCGGCGGGGCCGAACGTCTCGTCGAAGTTGACGCCGTGGTACGCCGGGTTCGGCTTCGCGATTTCGGGGTAGTCGTCGGCGTACTCGTCCCACGGGAAGGTGCCGCCGTCGACGAGGATGCCGCCGATGGTCGTGCCCGCCCCGTGAATCCACTTCGTCGTGGACTGCCAGACGAGGTCCGCGCCGTGCTCGATGGGGTTGCAGAGGTACGGCGTGGCGAACGTGTTGTCCACGAACAGCGGCGTCCCGTGGTCGTGGGCAATCTCGGCGATGGCCTCGATGTCGGGCGTCACGAGCGCCGGGTTGCCGATGGTTTCGAGGTGGACGAACGCGGTGTCGTCGTCGATGGCCTCCTCGTAGGCGTCCACGTCGAGGGTGTCCACGAACCGGGTCGTGACGCCGCGGCGCTCGACGGTGTGAGTGAGGTAGGTGTAGGTCCCGCCGTACAGCGACGACGCGGAGACGATGTTGTCGCCGGCCGAGGCGAGCAGGAAGGTCGCGAGGTCGAACGCGGCCATCCCGGACGAGGTCGCGACCGCGCCCACGCCGCCTTCGAGCGAGGCGAGACGCTCTTGGAGCATCCCGACGGTCGGGTTCATCAGCCGCGAGTAGATGTGGCCCGGCTTTTCGAGGGCGAACTGCGCGGCCGCGTCGGCGGCGTCCTCGAAGACGTACGAGGTGGTCTGGTACAGCGGCGGGGCGCGCGCGCCCGTCGCGGAGTCGGGGCTCTGTCCGGCGTGGAGGCTCCGAGTGTGGAAGCCCGGGCTGTCGTCGTCGCTCATACTCGAACGTCGAATCGAACGGGCGTAAAGCGCGGTGGCGGTCGCAATTCCCGCCGGCTTCTGCGACGCGATAGCAATTGACAAGAAACCCCTGAGAATCGAGGGGAGGGTCTCGAAGCGACCGGCTGCGCCTCAGCGCGAGAACAGCGAGGAGTGGACCGGTGCGAAGTCCTTCTCCTCGTCGGGTTCGCCACCGTCGGTCGCGGTGTCGGTCACCGCGCGACCCGCGACGCCCTCGTCGACGAAGTCGCCGAGCGGCGGCCCGACCTTCTCGGGTTCGACGAGGAAGGCGTCGTGGCCGTGGTCGGACTCGACGACGTGGTGGGCGACCGGCGCGTCGACACGGCGGAACGCGCCCGCCAGCGACTCCGACTGCTCGGTTGTGAAGTGCCAGTCGCCGGTGAACGAGACGAGAAGCGACTCGCCCTCGAAGGCGGCGAGCGCGGCCGCGTCGGACTCGTAGCCCTCCGAGAGGTCGAAGTCGTCCATGGCGCGCGTGAGGTACAGATACGCGTTGGCGTCGAAGCGCTCGGCGAACTTCTCGGCCTGATAGTCGAGGTAGGACTCGACCTCGCGGTACGGGAAGAACGCGGCCGCGGGGTCCGACGGGAAGGCGTCGCCGCGCTCGCCGCGGCCCGCCGAGCGCCGACCGAACTTGCGCTCCATCGAGTCCTTCGAGAGGTACATCAGGTGGCCGAGTTGGCGGGCGAGTCCGAGGCCCGCGTCGGGCGACGGGCGGTCCTCGCCGTAGTAGTCGCCGCCGTTCCAGTTCGGGTCCGAGGTGATGGCGCGGCGGGCGACGGCGTCGATGCCGAGACACTGCGAATCGAGGCGGGCCGCCGAGGCGACGACGACGAGGCGTTCCACGTCGTCGGGGAACTGCACGGCCCAGTCGAGGGCGTTCATGCCGCCGACGGAGCCGCCGACGACGGCGTGCAAGCGACCGACCCCGAGGTGGTCGAGCAGGCGGCGCTGCGCGCGGGTCCAGTCGTGGACCGTGACCGGCGGGAAGTCCGTGCCCCACGGCTCGCCGTCCGGTCCCTCGCTGGCCGGGCCGCTCGTGCCGTAACACGACCCCGGGACGTTCACGCAGATGACGTAGTAGTCGTTGGTGTCGAGCGCCTTACCCGGGCCGACGATGTCGCCCCACCACGCGCGGGCCTGCCCGGAGACGCCCGACTCGGTACCGTGACCGGCGACGTGCTGGCTCCCGGTGAGACCGTGACAGACGAGGACCGCGTTCTGCCCGTCGAACTCGCCGTAGGCCTCGTAGGCGACCTTCAGGTTGGGCAGTATCTCTCCCGACTCGAACTCGTGTTCGCCGATGTCGACGACGTCGGATTCGACCCGGCGACCGGGCGTGGTTCGCGTTCGGCTCATCGCTCCTCCGCGTCCTCGGCCGCCTGCTGACGCAGAGCGTGTTCGATTGCCTGGTCGAGGTCGGCGATGATGTCGTCGGCGTCCTCGATGCCGACAGACAGCCGGAGCATGTCGGGCGCGACGCCCGCGGCGCGCTGTTCGTCCATCGAGAGCTGAGCGTGCGTGGTCGATGCGGGGTGGATGAGAAGCGTCTTCGCGTCGCCGATGTTGGCGAGGAAGCTCACGAGGTCGACCGACTCGCAGACGGTCTTGGCGGCCCCGTAGGCCGCCTCGTCGTCCGCGCCGTCGAGGCCGAACGTGACCATGCCGGCGTAGCCGCCCTGTAGGTACTCGGTCGCAAGGTCGTGGGTTTCGTGGTCCTCGAAGCCGGGGTAGGTGACCCACGCAACGCCGTCGCGGTCGCGGAGGAACTCGGCGACTTGCCGGGCGTTCTCGCAGTGGGCGCGCATTCGGAGCGCGAGCGTCTCGACGCCCTGAAGCGTCTGCCACGCGTCGAACGGCGACTGGCAACTGCCGGTGCTCCTGACGGCGCGCTGGCGGACGGCCTCGGCGAAGGCGCGCTCGCCGAACCGCTCGACGAAGTCGACGCCGAAGGCGGGATTTTCGCCGGAGAGTTCGTCGTAGTCGGCCGCGTCCCACGGGAAGGTGCCGCCGTCGACGACGACGCCACCGACGGTCGTGCCGGAGCCGTGGAGCCACTTCGTCGTCGACTCCCAGACGATGTCCGCGCCGTGTTCGATGGGTCGGCAGAGCGCGGGCGTGGCGAACGTGTTGTCCACGACGAGCGGGACGCGGTGCTCGTGGGCGACCTCCGCGATGGCCTCGAAGTCGGGCGTCTTCAGCGAGGGGTTCGCCACCGTCTCGACGTGGACGAAGGCGGTGTCGTCGTCGATGGCTTCCTCGTAGGCGTCCACGTCGAGCGTCTCGACGGTCCGGGATTCGATGCCGCGTCTGACGGCGGTCTTCGAGAAGTACGAGGCCGTGCCGCCGTACATATCCTCCGAGAGGACGACGTTGTCGCCGACCGACGCGAGGACGGTCGTGAGCGCGTCGAGCGCGCCCATCCCGGAGGCGGTGGCGACCGCGTCGACGCCCGATTCGAGGGCGGCGAGGCGGCGTTCGAGGATGCGGGTCGTCGGGTTGGAGATGCGGGAGTAGACGTCGCCGTCGGCTTCGAGGGCGTACAGGTCCGCGGCGTGGTCCGCGTCGTCGAAGACGTACGACGTGGTCTGGTAGAGTGGCGGGGCGCGGGCCCCTGTCGCCGGGTCCGGGTCCTGTCCGGCGTGGAGGCCGAGCGTGCGGAAGCCTCGGTTCATGTATGAGGTGCATAATCTTCGACAGAGGAATAACCGTCAGTTACGGCAAGCGTTGCCCGTGGTTTGGGGTGAAAAGCGGCGGCCGGTTCGGAGGGGTCGGAGGAGACGAGACACGACGAGATGGTCCGTGCCGGAGGGGAACTTGCATACCTCGGCGGCGCGAGAGTCGGAGTAACCCATGAAGTGTCTCCGGGCTCACTTCGACGCCGACGAGAACCCGTTCGGGAGCCCGTACGACGTGTTCGCGGTCGACGGCCGCCACCCGTGCGGGGAGCTTCGCGACCTGCGGCTCCGTCCCGACGGAACCGTGGTCGAACTCTGCGTCCTCGAGGACGCACCGCCGGACATCGAGGCGCGGCTGGCCGACCACCCCGATATCGTCGATTTCGACGTGGGCGAGACGGCCGACGGCGGCGTCGTCTGCCACGTTCATCTCGTCCCCGACGACGACGTGCGACGGCTGCTCGAACTCGTGGACGAACACGACCTGCTTCTCGACACGCCGATTCGGCTCACCCGCGAGGGCGTCGTCGTCAACGTCCTCGGGAGCCACGCGCAGCTCACGGGCGCGGTCACGTCGCTCCCCGACTCGCTCACCGACGCGTTCTGCGTGGACGGCCTCTCGGACTACGAACCGGTTCGCGGCGGCGTCCGCGCGGACCTCACCGCCCGCCAGCGCGAAGTGCTCGACACCGCCGTCGAGCGCGGCTACTACGACATCCCGCGGCGGGTGTCGGTCGAGGAACTCGCCGCCGAACTCGACTGCTCGCAGAGCACCGCCTCGGAACACCTTCGAAAGGTCGAATCGCGCGTGATGAACCGCCTCGGGTGACCCCCGCCGTCGCGTCGCCGACTTGGTGGGCCACTATATAAAGGGCCGGCCGGCATCGGCAGTAGCGCCATCCCGGTTCCGCCCGTAGTTTCAGCTATGTCAGAAGCGACGCAACCCGGTCGAGAACGACCGCCGAGTCCCCCGTCGAAACCCGTGGTCCACCACACTCTCCGGTACGCGGACGACCCGCTCGCGTTCGTCACCGAAGTCGCTCGCGAGTACGGTCCGGTCGCCGAGTACGACATCGGCGGCATCTCGTTTTACCAGCTGAGCGACCCCGAACTCGTCGAACACGTCCTCGTGCAGGAGAACCAGCGGTATATCAAAGGCGAGCTGTTTCAGGAATCGCTCGGGACGGTCCTCGGCGACGGCCTGCTCACGAGCGAAGGCGAGTTTTGGCGGCAGCAACGCCACCTGATGCAGCCGGCGTTCCTCCCGCAGATGCTGCAGCGCTACAGCGAGGTGATGGTCGACTATACGGAGCGAATGCTGTCGTCGTGGGAGGACGGCGAGACGCGCGACATCCACGAGGACATGATGAGCCTCACCGTCGAAATCGCCGCGAAGACGCTGTTCGACGTGGACATCCGCGAGGAGGAGTCCGCCGTCGGCGACGCCCTCGAAACCGTCATGGACTACTCGTCAACCTCGATGAAGCGACCGGTGGACGTTCCGCGGTGGGTCCCCACCCCGCGTAACCGCCGGTATCAGCAGGCGCTGGACGACCTCACCGAGGTCGTCGGCCGCATCGTGACGGAACACCGCGACGACGACCCCGACCCCGAGGCCAACGACGTCGTCTCGCTCCTGTTGACGTTCCGCGACGACGACGGCGAACCCCTGCCGGACGAGCAGATACGCGACGAACTCGTCACCATCCTCCTCGCCGGCCACGAGACCACCGCGCTGGCGCTCACCTACACGCTCCACCTCCTCGGGACGAACCCCGAACAGGCGGCGACGCTCCGCGAGGAACTCGACGCCGTCCTCGACAGCGATCGCCCCGGCTTCGGCGACCTCGACGACCTGACCTACACCGAGCAGGTCGTCAAGGAGGGGATGCGCGTCTACCCGCCGGTGTGGGAACTCATCCGCGAGGCCGCCGAACCCGACACGGTCGGCGGCTACCGCGTCGAACCCGGACAGACCGTCGCGGTCCAGCAGTGGGTCCTCCACCGCGACCCGCGGTTCTACGACGACCCCCTCGAATTCCGGCCGAGTCGGTGGACGAAGGCGTTCGAACGCGACCTTCCGAAGTACGCGTACTTCCCGTTCGGCGGCGGCCCGCGCCGGTGTATTGGTGACCGCTTCGCCATGCTCGAAGCGCGCCTCGCGCTGGCGACGATTGCCCAGTCATGGACGGTCGACCCGACTCACGACCTGTCGTTCGACCCCTCGATTACGCTCCGGCCCGAAGGGTCGGTCGAGATGGTCGTGAACCGCCGGTAAGCGCCGGTGGAAATCGCGGCGGCGGCGCGTAGTCTCACCCCGTTTTCACCCGCCGTCGTCGCCAACACGCTTATTCGCCGAGGCCGTGGACCGGTTCCATGGCCGGAGACTTCCTCCTCGTCGCCGCCGTCTTTCTCGCCGTCGGCCTCCCGGCGGCGGCGTTCCCCTACCGGGTGTCGAAGCTCGGCGAACAGGTCGACGCCATCGGGAGCAAGACATCCAAAGACGAGGTCGAACCCGCCGAGTGGAACGTGACGCTCACGCGGTTCGTCGGCGTCTTCATGTCCGCGCTCGGGGTCGCCTACCTGTTCGCGTGACGCGGGTCGGCAAGGACCGTCGCCGCCGGCCTGCCACACCCGGCACAGTAGAGGTTTCCTGTTCGCGTGACGCGGGTCGGCAAGGACCGTCGCCGCTGGTCGCACCGGCCCACACGCCGTCACCCCGGAGCGTTTACCCGCCGTCCGGCCGACACCCGAACCAATGAGCGACGCCGACGTCGACGCCGAGTCGAACCCGTACCTCCGCGACCCGCCGACCGAGTTCGAACCCGCCGAGTCGCTCGCGCGCGAGGCGGCCGAGGAGCAGGCCGCGCTCCTCCGCGAGGCCGTCCGCGAGCACGACCACCGCTACTACGTCGAGGCCGACCCACTCATCTCCGACGCGGCCTACGACGCGCTGTTCTCCCGCCTTGTGGCGCTCGAAGGCGCGTTCGACCTCGACACGACCAACAGCCCGACGAACCGCGTCGGCGGCGAGCCAATCGACGCGCTGGAGACGGTCGAACACGTCGCGCCCATGCTCTCGATCGACCAGAGCACCGAGGCCGACGACCTCCGGGAGTTCGACGAGCGCGTCCGCCGCGAAGTCGGCGAAGTCGACTACGTCTGCGAACCCAAGTTCGACGGCCTCTCGGTCGAAGTCGTCTACGAGGACGGTGAGTTCGTGCGCGCGGCCACCCGCGGCGACGGCCGACGCGGCGACGACGTGAGCGCACAGGTGAAGACGATTCCGACCGTGCCGCTGTCGCTCCGCGGCGATCACCCCGACCGACTCGCCGTCCGCGGCGAGATTTACATGCCGAAATCCGACTTCAGCGACCTCAACGCCCGGCGCGTCGAGGCCGGCGAGGACGCCTTCGCCAACCCCCGGAACGCGGCCGCCGGGACGCTCCGTAACCTCGACCCCTCGGTCGTCGCCGACCGCCCGCTCGCGGTGTTCTTCTACGACATCCTCGACGCGAGCGCGCGGCCCGACAGCCAGTGGGCCGCCCTCGACCGCCTACGCGAGTGGGGCCTCCGCGTCGCCGACAGAATCGAACGCGTCGAGGACGTGGCGGGAGCCATCGACTACCGGAACCGGATGCAGGCCGCCCGCGACGACCTCGACTACGAAATCGACGGGACGGTCATCAAGGTGGACTCGCGGGACGCCCGCGAGCGCTTGGGCGAAAAGAGCCGCTCGGTCCGCTGGGCGTTCGCCTACAAGTTCCCCGCGCGCCACGAGGTGACGACCGTCCGCGACATCGTCGTGCAGGTCGGACGGACGGGTCGGCTCACGCCGGTCGCCATCCTCGACCCGGTAGACGTGGGCGGCGTCACCGTCTCGCGGGCGACCCTCCACAACCCCGACGAGATAGCCGCTCTCGGCGTCGCGGTCGGCGACCGCGTCCGCGTCAAGCGCGCCGGCGACGTGATTCCGCAGGTGGTCGAAGTCACGGAGGACGGCGGTGGGAGCTACGAGTTCCCCGACGAGTGCCCGGTCTGCGGGAGCGCCGTGGACCGCGACGGCCCGCTGGCGTTCTGTTCGGGCGGGCTGTCGTGTCCGGCCCAGCGCGAGGCCTCTATCGGCCACTTCGCAGTCAAGGGCGCGATGGACATCGACGGCCTCGGCGAAGAGCGCGTCTCCCAACTCGTCGACGCCGGCCTCGTCGAGACGGTCGCCGACCTCTACGACCTGACGGCCGATGACCTCGCCGAGTTAGAAGGGTGGGGCGAGACGAGCGCCGAGAACCTCGTGGCCGCCGTCGAGAACTCGACGAATCCCGCTCTCGACTCGTTCCTCGTCGGCCTGAGCATCCCCGAGGTAGGCGAGGCGACCGCCCGCGGTCTCGCCCGCGAGTTCGGGTCAATCGAGGCGTTTCCCATCGAGGCCGACGCAGAGGACGGCGAGTTCGACGCGTTCGAAGAACGCCTGACGACGGTGCCCGACGTGGGCGAGACGGTGGCGCGTCGCGTCCGCGACTTCTTCGAGAACGAGGACAACCGCGCGGTGATTCGCGCGCTCCTCGACCGCGGTGTCGATCCCGAACCCGTCGAATCCGGCGGCGACGAACTCGACGGCCTGACGTTCGTCGTGACCGGGACGCTCGCCGCGAGCCGGGGCGACGTGAAGGACCTCGTCGAAACGCACGGTGGCAGCGTCACGGGCTCCGTTTCGGGCAACACCGACTACCTCGTCGTCGGCGAGAACCCCGGCCAGTCGAAGCGCGACGACGCGGAGGCGAACGACGTGCCGACGCTCACGGAAACCGAGTTCGAGGAACTGCTCGCGGAGCGCGGCGTGGCGTATCCGCCGGAATAGAACAGTCGGAGGTCGGCGTCGCCGAGGCGGGCGCGCCCACCTCAGGAGTCAGTAGTTCCGCCTCAGAGGTCCGTCTTCTCGAACGCCCGGTAGCCGAGCAGCGGCGGGACGACGATCCACGCGAGGAGGATGGCGAGGATGAACGGCCCGGTGAAGTAGAACGGAAGCGACTCCGCGAACGTCGACTCGATGGCGAACCGCTCGGCGAGGCCGGCCTTGAACAGGCGGGCGGCGACGGCGGGGCCGTACAGTTCCGCGACCAGCGTCTCGTAGGCCCGAAGCGGGTTCAGGTACTTAATGAAAAGACGCATCTGGACGATTTGCGGCGCGGTCAGCGCGGTGAGACCGAGCTGTTCGATGACCCAGTTGACGAGCCGCGGGACGCCCGTAGCGACCGTCGACCAGAGGACGGCGAAAATGAAGTACAGCCCGACGGTGCCGAACAGCGCCTGTCGCTGGGAGGCCGACGTCGCCGAGAGCCAGACGCCGATGGAGACGAACGCCGTGGCGAGGAGTCCCGAGAGGGCCACCTGCCCCGCGTAGGAGACGAACATGACCTGCCCGCCGGTGAACAGCATCGCGAAGAGGGCGACGATGAAGCCGACGAGCATCGAGATGATGACGACGAGCGTGCGGCCGACGAGCTTTCCGAACACCACGTCGCGCCGGGAGTTCGGCAGCGACAGCAGGAGCTTGATGGTCCCCGACTCGCGCTCGTCGATAAGCGAGCCGTGGGCCGTCACGAGCGCGATGAGCGCGAGGACGAACCCGAGCATGCCCGCGTAGGAGAAGTTGAACAGCCCGCCCGGTGCGGTGGTGAGGCCGAACAGCGTCTCGGAGTTCGCGCCCGCACCGGAGAGCAAGACGCCGTAGAACAGCGCCGCCGACCCGCCGATGAGGAGGGCGAAAAACAGCGTCAGGCCGAGGAGCCACCGCGACCGGAGGGCGTCGCGGAAGTCCTTGCGCGCGACCGATTCGAGCGTCATGCTGTCACCTCCGGTTCGTCGGCCGAGTCGTCGCCCTCGGTGTACGCGAGGAAGATATCCTCCAGCGACGCGGAGTCGGTCTCGAAGTCGGCGACGGTCGCGCCGCCGGCCTCGACGGCCTCGATGACGCGCGACTTGGCGTCGTCGGTACAGCCGACGACGAGTCGCCCACCGTCCGATTCGACCGACGAGACGCCGGCGAGCGCGCGGACCGCGTCGAGGTCGGCGTCGCCGTCGACGTCGATTCGGAGAACCGAGTCGGTCTCGATTCGGCTACGGAGCCCTCGGATACTGTCCTCGGCGATGAGTCGGCCGTCGCGCATGATTCCGACGCGGTCGCAGACCGCTTCGACCTGTCCGAGCACGTGGCTGGAGAAGAACACCGTCGCGCCGCGGTCGGCCTCGGTGCGGACGATATCGCGCATCTCGCGCGCGCCGGCGGGGTCGAGACCGGAGGAGGGCTCGTCGAGGACGAGGAGGTCTGGACTCCCGGCGAGCGCCATCGCGAGCGCGAGGCGCTGGGACATCCCCTTGGAGTAGCCGCCGACGCGGCGGTCCGCCTCGTCGGGGTCGAGGCCGACGCGGGAGAGCAGTTCGTCGGGGTCGTCGTCGGCTTCCTTCGACTCGATGGCGAACTCGACGTGTTCGCGCCCGGTGAGTCGGTCGTACACGTCGTACCCTTCGGGGAGCACGCCGGTCCGACGCCGGACGGCCACGCTCTCGGCCTGTGCGTCGTGTCCGAGCACGCGGACGGACCCGCTCGTCGGGCGCACGAAGTCGAGGAGCATGTTGATTGTCGTCGATTTTCCGGCACCGTTGGGACCGAGGAACCCGAACACCTCTCCCTCCGCGACGGAGAACGAGAGGTTGTCGACGGCGGTGACGGCGTCGGCATCGGACGACGGGAGGAGAGAATCGAACAGTCCCTCGTCGTCCTCAAACCGTTTCGTCACTCCGTTCAGTTCGATGGCGGCCATGGGCGGGCCTGCGTCGCACTGGGTTAAAGGGTTTTAGGTGCAAAAATCACGGGCGATAACATTCCCGCGCAAAGCGGGGAGTCAGACGGAGGAGTCACATCGTCGTAGTCGTTCGATTCGGTCGGTATCGACGGTCGGTGTCGACGGCCGACGGGGCCGCTTCAGACCTCTTCGTCGGGGTCGTGGGAGTCGGCCATCTTCGTCGCTTCCGCCGCGTACCGCTCGCGCAGGTCGTCGTCGTCCACGGGTTCAAGGTTCTCGGTCGGCGCGTCGATGGCGGCGGTGACGGTCATCCGACGCTGGTGCATCACGGCCGCGGCGAGCTCCTTCCGGAGTTCGTACTCGCCGTCGGGCGTCGCGTAGATGAGGATGATGAGGTCTCGGTCGTCGTAGGACCGCTCGACCAACCAGAGTCGCGTCGTGTCGTCGCTCATGGCCCGTGGTTCGGACGGGGTTCCCTTACGCGTGCCGGCATCGACGCCGACCGTTCGGAACCCGGCTCAGGAGCGATTGCCCGTCAGTTCCTCGACTTCCATGGCGAGCGCCGACAGCGCCTGCGTGCTCTCGTCGGTCGCGCTGACGATGCTGTCGACCGCGCCCTCGGTCTCGACGGTCCGGTCGCGCACGTCCTCGATGGTCGCGGTCAGTTCCTCGACCGCCTCGGCCTGCTCGTCGGTCGCGCGGGAGACCTCCGCGACGCCGTCTGCGGCGGTGTCGATGGAGGTGGCGATTTCCTCGAACGCCGCCAGCATCTCGGAGATACGGTCGTCGGCGTGCTCGATGCGGTCGTTCGACTCCGTCGCCGCGTGGACCGCCTCGCCGGTCTGCGACTGGATGTCCTCTATCTGCGCGGTGATGTCCTCGGTGTGCTGGCGCGTCTCGTCGGCGAGCGACTTGACCTCCTCTGCGACGACGGCGAACCCGTCGCCGTCCTCGCCGGCGCGGGCGGCCTCGATGTTCGCGTTGAGCGCGAGCAGGTTCGTCTGTTCGGCCACCTCGGAGATAACCTCCACGACCGCCTCAATGTCGTCCATGCGGCCGCCGAGTTCGGTCACGCGGTCGACGAGTTCGTCGCCCATCGTGACGACGCTCTCGGTCGCCTCTCGCGCCTCGCTGTTGGCCTCGCGGCCCTCGGCGGTCGCCTGCCGCGCCTCCGTGGCCGCCGCGTCGACCTCGTCAGCGGTCGCGGCGACCTCCTCCATCGTCGCGCTGAACTGCTGCATCTGGGTCGCGCCCTCGTCGAGGAGGTCGCGCTGTTCCTCGACGTTATCGACGATGGCGTCGGCCGCCGAGGCGGCCCGCGTGACCGCCGCGGTCGCCGTCTCCGTCTCGTCTTCGACGTTCGACGCCAGCGTCGAGAGATTCCGCGCCGTCTCGTTGACCGCGTCGACGACGAGGTAGAGTTGGTCGTCGACGGCCCCGCTTTCGTCGATCGTCGCCCGCGCGCCCAGATTGCCCCGACTCAACTGGGTCAGCGTCGACTCGACCTCGGAGACGAGCGCGGCGACCTCGCGGTGGCGCTCGACTTCAGTCGTCCGGTTGCGGACGGTCTGGAGGACGCCGACGAGGTCGTCACCCTCGTAGAGCGGCATCGCCGTGTGCCGGACGTGGCAGTCGTCGCCGTTCACGTCCGCAAACGTCTCCTCCGCGGCGTAGAGCAGGCGGTCGGAGTCGTCGAGTTCCACGCCGTCGAGTGTCGCCGCGTCGCGGGGGTTGTCGAGGACCTGCCCCGCGAGCACGCTGGCCGCGGAGTCGCCGTAGAAGGCATCACCGAGGTCGCGGCGGCCGAGCGCGGCGTCCGCGGACGTGCCGGTCAACGACTCGACGCCGGCGTTCCACGCCGCGATACGACCCTGCTCGTCGAGGACGAACGCCGGGAGACCGACGCCGTCGAGCAGTACGTCGTCGTCGACGTTCAGGTCCGGCGCGTCGGTGGCGGAACCGGCGACGATTCCGCCGTCTGGTAACGGAGTCTCCTCACCGAACCACGAACGGACGCGTGAGAGTATACCAAGTGACATTAGAGGCCACGTTTTAGAGCATCACAGGAGTATCTTTCGAGCAGATTATCAATTTGGATAACTCCATGGCGGATGGGATGGCCGAGTCGGCCGCCCCGCTCGACGCGTCAGCCTCAAGCCCTTCGCGCGGTAAGCCACCTCAGATGGACCCTGCCGCGGTCAGCGAACGAGCCAGCGCGCTTCCGTCGGACCCCGGCGTGTACCAGTTCGTCGCCGGCGACGCGGTGCTGTACGTCGGGAAGGCGGTCGATATCCGCGCCCGCGTCCGGTCGTACGCGGACCCTCGCTCGGAGCGCATCTCCCGGATGGTCGACCGCGCGGAGCACATCGACTTCGCCGTTACCGACACCGAGACGCAGGCGCTCCTCCTCGAAGCCAACCTCATCAAGCGCCACCAACCGCGCTACAACGTCCGCCTGAAAGACGACAAGTCCTACCCGCTCGTCCAACTGACGGCCCACGCGGTCCCGCGCATCGAAGTCACCCGCGACCCCGAGGACTCCGCGACCGTCTTCGGGCCGTACACCGACAAGGGCCGCGTCGAGACGGTTGTGAAGGCCATCCGCGAGACCTACGGCCTCCGCGGCTGTTCGGACCACAAGTATTCGAACCGCTCGCGGCCGTGTCTCGACTACGAGATGGGCCTCTGTACGGCCCCCTGTACCGGCGAGATATCGGAACGAGACTACCGCGAGGACGTTGAATCGGCAGTTCGCTTTTTCGAGGGCGAGACGGGCGTCCTCGCCGACCCGCTCCGCCGGGAGATGGAAGCCGCCTCACAGGACGCGGAGTTCGAACGCGCCGCCAACCTCCGCGACCGACTGGAGGTCGTCGAGTCGTTTCACGGCGCGGGTGAGGACGCCGTCTCGTCGCAGTCCGACGAGCGCGCCATCGACGTGCTCGGCGTCTCGCTCCGCGGCGACTCGGCGACCGTCGCCCGGCTCCACGCCGAGCGCGGCCAACTGGTCGACCGGACCCGCCACCACCTCGACGCCCCGGAGGGCGAAGACCGCACGGCCGCCGTCCTCTCGGCGTTCCTCGCGCAGTTCTACGCCGAGCGCGAACTCCCCGACGCGGTCGTCCTCTCGGAGCATCCCGACGACGAGGACGTGGTCGCGTGGCTCGAATCGGAGGGTGTGGGCGTCCGCGTCCCCGGCGCGGGCCGCGAGGCGAAACTGGTCGAACTCGCCCTGAAGAACGCCCGCCGGCGCGCCGGCCGCGACGACGGACTCGCCACGCTCGCCCGCGAACTCGACCTCGACGTGCGCCGCGTCTCCCGTATTGAGGGCTTCGACGTGAGCCACGCACAGGGCAAGGCCGTGGTCGGCAGCGACGTGTGCTTCGTCGACGGGAGCGCCGAAACGTCGGACTACCGCCGGCGGCGACTCCCCGAGCGCAACGACGACTACGCGAACATGCGCGAACTCGTCCGCTGGCGGGCGACTCGCGCGCTGGAGGGCCGCGACGACCGCCCGGACCCCGATTTACTCCTCATCGACGGCGGCAAGGGGCAGTTGAACGCCGCACTCGACGCCCTCGACGAGACCGGCTGGGACGTGCCCGCCGTCGGCATCGCCAAGGACCGCGAACTGGTCGTCACGCCCGACCGGACGTTCGACTGGCCGGACGACGCGCCGCACCTGCACGTCCTCCAGCGCGTCCGCGACGAGGCCCACCGCTTCGCCGTCCAGTACCACCAGACGCTCCGCGACGAGGTGAAGACCGTCCTCGACGACGTGCCCGGCGTCGGCGAGAAGACCCGCCGGGCGCTCCTCACGCGGTTCGGGAGCGTCGAAGGGGTTCGCGAGGCGTCCGTGGAGGACCTGACCGACGTGCCCGGCGTCGGCGAGAAGACGGCCGCGGAGCTGAAGCGGCGGCTCTGAAACGAGGGGCTACGCCTCGAACACCGGCGAACGAAACACGAGCGCCGCGGCGACGAAGACCCACGGAACGACAGTGACGACGCCGACGGCGGTCGGACCAAGTAACGATGGCGCGCCGGTCGTCGCGAAGACGACCCCGAGGCTCCCGAAGGCGTTGAACATGCCGTGACCGAGCGTCGCGGGCCACACCGAGTCGGCGCGGAGCGCGACCCACGCGAGGAACACCCCGACCATCGTCGTCATCCAGACCATCGCCAGAAAGCCGGTCCACGGCGCGACGGGGTAGTCGAACCCGTAGTTGTAGCCGAGCGCGATGAGCGGCCAGTGCCACGCGCCCCAGACGACGCCCAGAAGGAGGATCGCCCGGCGGGGACCGAGCGGGAGGAGCTTCTGCAGGAGGTACCCCCGCCAGCCGAACTCCTCGCCGAAGGCGAAGGCGGTGTTCACCGTCGCACCGAGGACGAGCGCCTGTACGACCTGTGCGACCAAGACGAGTTCGAACGACGTGCCCGCCGGGAGAACTCCGCGGAGCGCCGTCGCGTCGGGGTCGAAGTACGCCGGAAAGAGCGCGAAGAACAGCGCCGCACCGACGGCGATGAACAGACCGGGGACGAGCCACGCGAGGAGGTAGGTTCCGACGTTCGACCGAACCGCAGGGCGAATCTGCAGGTCGGCCCATCCCTCCCCGGTGACGAGTCGGGTGACGACGTTCGCGACCGACGGCGAGAACATGTAGAACGTGCTGACGAGCACGAGCCACAGCGGGAGTCCGAGGGCGACCGGCGGCGAATTCGTCAAGCCGCCGGTGAGAGACACGGCCAGCGCGGTCGCGCCCGCGAGGCCGAAGGCGACGAGGAGAAAGACGGAGACGCGACGGGGCTCAAACGACTCGGCGCGCGCGTTCGGTTCCGTCCGACCGTCCCCAACTGTAGACATACGAGAACTATCGACCGGCGACGGGATAACGGTTGACCCCGCGGAGACACGCGTGTCGGCGGGGAAGCCGCGGCGACCGCAAAAAGTCGGTGTGTTACGAGCCGAAGCGGCTTACGCGATTTTGTTGTACTGGTCGCGGAGCTTCTCGGCCGCGTCGTCCATGAGGTCGGCCTCGTAGTCGTCGAGGTCCCACTCGACGACCTCCTCGATGCCGTTCGAGCCGAGTTTGACGGGGACGCCGAAAGCGGTGTCCTCGTAGCCGAACTCGCCGTCGAGAACGAGCGAACCGGGGAGCACTTCGCCGGTGTCGTGCAGGACGGCCTCGACCATGTGGGCGACGCCGGTCGCCGGGCCCCACTGGGTCGCGCCCTTGCGCTCGATGACGTCCATGGCGGACTCTTGGAGATCGCCGAGAATCTCTTCTTTCTCGTCGCCGGAGAACTCGGGGTCGTTGCCGTCGACACGGACCTTCGAGAAGACGGGCACCTGCGCGTCGCCGTGCTCGCCGAGGATGGTCGCGTCAACGTTCTTGACCGGCACGTCGAAGCGCTGGCTCAGGACGTAGCGGAAGCGGGCGGAGTCGAGGCGGCCGCCGAAGCCGATGACTTTGTGGCGGTCACGGTCGCCCGTCTCGTAGAGGTGGCGGTTGAGCAGGTCGACGGGGTTCGACGTGGTGATGGAGACGAAGTCGTCGTTGTGCTCCGCGAGCGAGGAGCCGATGTCGTCCATGATGGGGGCGTTGTCGCCCGCGAGGTCGATGCGGGTCTGTCCCGGCTGCCGCGGGATGCCCGCCGTGATGACGACCACGTCGGAGCCGGCGGTGTCCTCGTAGCCGCCCTGCGTCACGACCGTGTTGGAGTCGTACGCGATGCCGTGGTTCGTGTCCGCCGCCTGTCCGACCGTCTTGTCTTCCATCTTCGGGATGTCGACGAACACGAGTTCGTCACAGACATCGCGAAGCGCGAGGTTGTACCCAGCCGCGGCGCCGACCGTCCCGGCCGCACCAATCACGCTAACTTTCGTCATACCACATTAACCAGGCTGTGGATTCCGAGTAAACGTTTCGAAACGGGCACCGAAGCGCCGTCTGTCGATTATCTATTCGTCAGTCGTCGAATTTCGACCGACAGCGGCGGGGTGTCGTCGGCCGCGAGAGCCGGTGAAACCGCCGGTGACGGAACCACCCGAACGACGCCGTGGGGTTTTTCGACACACGTCGCGTCCACACGCACATGAGCGACTTCGACAAGGAAGCAGAGCGCCAGCGACTTCGGGAGAAGTACGAGCGAGACGAGAAGAAGCGCCGTTCGACCCAGCGCATGAGCGAGTTGCTCCTCAAGGGCGCGACGATGACGAACAAGCACTGCGACAACTGCGGCGACCCGCTGTTCCGCTACGAGGGGCAGGTGTTCTGTCCGACCTGTCAGGGCGAAGGGCAGGCCGCGGCGAGCGCGGACCAAGATGCCGAGCAGGCAGCCGAGGCGGCCGTCGAAGCCGATGCGGCGGAGAGAGAGGTCGAGGCCTCGTCTGGCGGGGCATCCGAGTCCGTAGAGAGCGCCGAGGCGGCGACCGGCGCTGCGGCCGTCAACGCCGAGGCGTCGGACTCCGAGCGACCGCAGGCCGGAGCGCGACAACCGGCGCAGGCTCGGGAGAACCGCGTCGCCGACGAGGTGCGCCATGACCCTACCGGCGCGAACGGGCGCGCCGCGACACCGACGCGCGCGAGAAGTGCAGGCGAGCAGGGGGCCGGGCGGCGTGCGCCCCGTGAGGTCGCCGGCGACGTGACCGACGCGCGGGAGTCGCTCGTGCGGACGCTGACGTGGGCCGCCGAGCGCGCCGAGTCGACCGACGACCCGCGGCGGGCGACCGAGTATCTGACCGCCGCGCGCGAAGCCGCCGAGGCTATCTCCGCGCTCGACCGATAAGCGACCGGCGCACCGTCATCGCTCTCGGCGGTTGAGATCGCCATACTGCAGTCCCTCTGTTTCGGGGCCGCGCACTCATTCTCGTCGGCGCTTCAGCGGTACTCCGAGCCGACGACCTCGCGGATTCGCTCGGCGGTGACTTGACCGACGCCGCGGACCGCTTTGAGGTCGTCCTCGTTGGCGGTCATCACCGCCTCGACGCTCCCGAACGCTTCGAGCAGGGTCCGCGCCGTGACCGGACCGATGTCGGCGATGGCGGAGACGACGTACTCCTGTTGTTCGTCGAGCGTCTTCGCGCTCTTGCCGCCGTGGACGCTCACGGTGCGCTCGCGGTCCGTCTGCTCGCGGGTGGCGATGGTCGCCAGCATCTCCGCGGTGTCGTCTTCGTCCTCGGTGAACAGCACGCTCACGTTGAAGTCGACCGCGACCGACGACAGCGCCCCGCGAATCGCGCCGGGGTGGATGTTGCGCTCCTCGTAGAGGTCGCGGCCCTCGATGATGAGAAGCGGCCGGGCGTAGTGGCGCGTGAGGTCCGCTACCTGTTCGAATATCGACCGGTCGCCGCCCGTGAGCGTGTCGAGGAAGTCCGAGACGCTCTTTCGCTCGACCGCGACCCGGTCCGAGAGGACGTAATCGCCGACAGCGAGCGTCTCCAGTCGGGTCGTCAGGTCCTCGCGCTTCGAGAGGGTTCGGGCGATGTTGGAGTCGAGTTCGCGCTGGTCGACGACGATTTCGACGGTCTCCTCGTCGTCCGTTCCCGCCGTAGCGACGGTGGCCGGTTCGTCCGACTCGTCGGCTTCGGACTCCGGCGAGGGGTCGGTATCCGAGTCGGCCGGGTCGCCGTCCCCATCAGCGGACTCCTCGTCGCCGTCCTCCGCCCGCGCCAACTCCTCGTCAGAGGGACCGAAGTCGGCGAGGCCGGACTGCCCGTCCGAGTCGGTCGTCGCGGCGGCCGCGGTCTGTCCGTTCGAGGCGGACGACGCGGCGGCCGACGCCCCGTTTGCACCGTTCTCGGTCGCGTCGTCGACCCCCCCGTTTCCGGTGGAACTCCCCGCGTTGCCGCCGGAGTTTCCGTCGTCTCCCGCGAACGCCGAGAGGTCGCGCTGGGAGGGGTCGAGTTCCGCCTCGAGGTCGTCGGCCGCGCCCTTGAGGTCGCGAAGCTCGTTTTGCATCGTCTTCTCGCGGCGGCGCGATATCCAGAAGTACGCCTCGTCGCGGGTGTCCTCCGCGAGGAGGACGACCACGCGGCCGTCGGCCTGCCGGCCGGTCCGACCCTTCCGCTGGATGGACCGGATGGCCGTCGGCACAGGTTCGAAAAAGAGCACGAGGTCGACCTCGGGCACGTCGAGGCCCTCCTCCGCGACGGAGGTCGAGACCAGCACCTCGAACTCGCCGTTTCGGAACTTGTCGAGGGTCTCCTGCTGTTCGTTCTGCGTCATCCCGTCGGAGCCCTCGCGGTCGCCCTGTCCGACGAACCGCCGGACAGAGAAACTCTCCGAGAGGAACTCCGTGAGCGCCTCGGCCGTGTCGCGGGACTCGGTGAAGACGATGACGCGCTCGCCATCCTGAATGCCGAGCGTCTCCGCGAGGAGGATGCGCGTCTTCCTGAACTTCGGGTGGAGGCCGTCGAACGACTCGGCTTTCCGCATCGCCTCGCGGACCTTCGGTTCGGCGACGAGTCGCTGGCTGGCCTTCGACGCGCCCGACGACCGGGCCGCGTTACGCTGGCGCTCGAAGTACCGCCGGACCGACTCGACCGATTGGGTCTCCACGAGTTCGACAGCCCGGCGGAGCTTCATCACCTCCGCGTGCGTGGACATCCCCTTGTAGCCCTCCGACTTGTCCGCGTTCATCAGCCGCTGTAGCTCCGCGCGCATCCGGTTGAGCTTCTTCTGCGAGATATCGGGCTTCGTCGACTTGGTGACGCCCAACTGCTTGAGCTTCTCCAGTCGGTCGGTGATGACCTCGTTGAGGGCGTCGCGTATCTCCAGAATCTCGTCGGGGAGTTGGATACGGTTCCACTCCACGTCCGTGTCGTGGGTGTACTCCGACACGTCGGCGTCCTCCTCGGTCATCACCTCCACGTCGACGATACCGAGGTTCTCACAGACTTCGAGGATGGCCTCCTCGTCGCCACCGGGCGAGGCGCTCATCCCCGTGACGAGCGGGTCTTCGGCATCGGCGTGGTAGCGCTCTGCGATATAGACGTAGGCGTAGTCGCCGCTCGCGCGGTGGCACTCGTCGAAGGTGAGGTGCGTCACGTCCCGAAGCGAGATGCGGTTGCCGATGAGGTCGTTTTCGATGACCTGCGGCGTGGCGATGACGATCTGGGCCTCCTGCCAGAGCGCGGCTCGGTCGTCGGGCCGAACGTCGCCGGTGAAGACGACGATTTCGTCGTCCGGGACGTTCAGCGCCTCGCGGTAGAAGTCGGCGTGCTGCTGGACGAGCGGCTTCGTCGGCGCGAGAAACAGCGACTTCCCGCCGACGTCGTAGAGCCGTTGGGCCGTGACGAGCAGACTGACGGTCGTCTTCCCGAGACCGGTGGGGAGACAGACCAGCGTGTGGCCGTTGCGCGCGGTACCGGCGAGGCGAATCTGATAGAGCCGTCGCTCGATGAACGACGGCGCGAGTAGCGGGTGGTCCACGTACGCAACGTCCTCGGAGGCCGGCATCGGTGACGATTACTCGTCCTTGCCGATAAGGGTTCGCAGAGCGGGGTGAAAGTAAAGCAGTCCGCCGGTGGAAACCGCGGCGGTCGTTACCCCGCGCTGTCGGCGGTGTCGAGGTCGGGGTCGTCTGGTCGCGCGGACGGGAGCGACGCCCCGAGGAGCGACGCCCACTCGGCGACCTTTTCGTTGTGCGGATTGGACATAGCGCTTCCCCAAGGAGATATACTCTCAACTATCGTATATAACGATTGTGCCGATTCGACGGACGGACTCGTACGCGAGACTGGGGGTCGGCGTTCCACCGGAAACAACGGGGTCAAAAAATCAGGTCGCGCGAGGAACGCGCTCAGTCTTCGCGGTTGCCGGGGCCCCAAGTGTCCGGGACTTCGATGACGTAGCGGCCGTCCTCGCGAAGCGAGATGATGTACTCGTCGCGGTCGTACAGCTCCATGAGATTGAGCTCGTACTGCCCGGGATTGACGATTTTGATGCTCTCGAACTGGTCGTTGAGCTCCTCGCGGAGCTGGTCTAGGTTGGGTCGGTCGTCGGACGACGGCTCGATGACCGTGCCGTCCGCGTCCGTGGGCGCGTCCTCGGCCGGCTGACCGGCCGCCGCGTCGGGGTCTGGGGGCGCTTCGGACGGCGTCTCGGCCGCCGGGCCGCGTCGGTTCGCGTCGGCGGCCGCGAGTTCTTCGGGCGTGACGACGTCGCTTCGAGCGCTCTTCTGGGAGTTATCCTCGTCCGTTTCGCGCGCGTTGATTTTACCGGGTGCGCGGTCCGGAGGAGAAGCCGAGTCCGCCGAGCTACTGGGTCGCTCCGTCGCGGACTCACCTCGGGATTCGTTCCGCGACGCTGGGGGCTCCTGCGGATCTGCTCCCGGAGACTCACCGGGCGCGGACGGCCACTCGCCCCAACCGCGGGGTTTGTCTTCGGGTTCACTACCCGCGTCGGCCGCGCCAGCCGCGTCACTTGCGCCGGCCGCGTCGGTCGGCGATGGCTCGTTCTGGATCGAGTCGGCGGTGTCGCCGGTCTCGGTTCGCTGTGGGGCGTCCGGGTTCGCATTCGCGTTTGCCCAGTCGCTGACGGTCATCGACTCCTCGTCGGTCGCGTCGGGGTGGGACTGCTGCTGCGCGCGGTCTCGGACGGCGTCCGCCGCCGAGGAGGTAAGGTCCCGCGTTCCGGCGCCGCCCGTCGACGGCGTGTCGTCGCTGGCGCTCGCGGGAGCGCTCCCGCTCGACGCGGGCTTGAACTGAAACTTGTTGCCGCCGCAGCTCGGGCACCCCGAGAGCATCTCCTTCGAGCCGTCGGGGAACACCTTACCGCACGTGGTGCATTGATGTGGCATTGATGGATGTTGGCGCCGGATGGCGCGTGAGGGCGTTCGTGGTGCCCCCTACTTTCGCGAGACGAGCGCGCTGATGAGATTCTCGTCCTTGTGAAGCGTCTGAATCTGGTTCGCGGGACCAATGACGGTGAGCTTCTGGGTCGACTGTCGGCCCATGAGTCGGTCGAGGAAGCTCTGGTCTGCAGTCTGCGAACGCGGATACGTCTCGATCTCGATTCCGTTGAACTCGTCGGGGCTTATCTCGGCCATCGTGACCTCGATGAGCTTCGACTCCTCATCGGGCGAAAGGCCCTCCTCGAGGATGACGATGTTGCCGTCGCGGACGCCGTCGAGGATGAGCCGAATCTTCTCCATGCTCGTGAGGTTTGCCATCCGATTCCCGCTGAAGAGGTCTATCTGGACCCCGTCGGAGCCGTTGTCGGAGGCGGTTGCTTCAGGCATGGTGAATCACGCGAAGTACTCCGCGATTTTGGCGTACACTTCGTCCATGTTCTCCCCTTCGAGCGCCGACAACTCGACTGTTTCGTGCTGTGGGTACGCGTTCGCGATGCGCTCGACGTTCGAATCTTCGAGGTCGATCTTGTTCGCGAAGATGAGCACGGGCAGGTCCTGGCTCTCGATGATGCCGATGAGCATCGTGTTGACCTGCGATATCGGGTCCTTCGTGCTGTCGAGCACGTAGATGACGCCGTCGACGTCCTCGCGGAGCCAGTGCATGGCCTCCGCGACGCCCTCGGTCGCCTCACGGGACCGGCGGACGGCGTCGTCTTTCTCCATGTCGTGTTCGAGGAACTCTTTGTAATCGACCTTCGTCGTGACACCCGGCGTGTCGACGATGTCGATGGTGACTTTCTTGCCGTTCCGCTCGATTTCGACGTTCTCCTTCCGCCTGGCGCGGCGAGTCTCGTGAGGGATGTGGCTCTCGGGACCGATGGCGTCACCAGTCCAGTCACGGGCGATACGGTTTGCGAGAGTCGTCTTCCCGGCGTTGGGCGGGCCATATATACCGATCCGCTTCGGCTCGCTCTCCGAAAAGAGCCGGTCGACGACTCGTGAGATGCTGTCTCTTAAATCTGTGAGCAGTCCCATCCTGGGCCTCCCGCACCTCCCGAACGCGTCGTGGAGGGCGTATGGAGGTATCACCCAACCGGACTCACTTAAGCACTACGTCAGACACCAGTCACGTGGGAGACAGGACGACAGAAAGGAACGTCGTGGACAGCGGTCGCGACGGACTGACGCGAGCGGTCCAGAGACGAACGACGAATGAGCGTTCAGCCGCAGCGTACCGAGCGGTCGAACGCGGCCGACCGACCGCCGACAGGGTTCACACGCCGGGACACCCGCTCTTCCAATTGCTACTTCGGGCGTACACGTGTGCGTGCTGAAGAGGTTCCTACCGGGAAGTCCACCTGTCTCGCGAAGTCCGTGCCTCGTAACCCCGTCCGTTTCGTCTGCGGGCCGATCCGTGGATATCAGTCGGTCAGTTGGTCAGTCGGGTGAGCACGGACCGAACAGGACGAACCACCCAACGGACCAACAGTATGGGCCGATTGACACGACTGTAACCACGTCGGTTCGGGATTAGACTCGCGTCGGGGTCGTAGTGGGCCCGCTTCGACGGAGGTGAACATCTCGTCTCGGGACACCCCCACCCCTTCGTTTCGGGTGGAACGGCCCGAAGGGGTGGGTGGGGGGAGACCGCTAGACGGCGGTCGGACGTTAATTCTATTCTAGGGGAGTACAATAATATCTCCTTTTGCCCCAGTACGGTTACGGTATGCGAATATGCGTGATAAAACTATCCCTATCTAAAGGCCACTGAGACCCCCTCCCCACCTTCTCACGGCTCCACCCGAAACGAAGGGGTGTGGGGCATTCGAGGCCCAGGGGTTTCCCGTCGAACTGGAGATCGACCACTTAATTGCATAGGAAACGGAGGGGTTAGACCGGCCGCAAAATAGCTCTCGCCTCAGATTTCACCGAAATCGCGTTTCGGCCGTCTCCACACGAAACAAGGGGGTCACCAGCACCAATTTTTCTCGTCGGACACCTACTCGACTCCGACTTCCACTCCATCGACGCGGACCGGTGGGGCTCGTGCCGACTGGAGATTCGGTGCAGAGTCGACCGGGAGTCCAGTGTACGACTGTCGTTCGTCCAAACTTACCGCCGCCGTTCGGAGTCGCGACACGGCCCGCGGTTCGACTCGACAGAGCGCGATTGTTCGAACCGACGCGTTTCAATTCGACGGGACCGTTGCTAGTCCTCACCGTCCAGCCGTCCGATCGTCCAACAGTCCAATCGTCCAACAGCTCGACCGACTCTGTCCGCTGACTGCTCACCGACTCTGTCCGATTGCGCTCTCCGATCGACTCGAACTACTCCCCTTCATCCGAACCTCCTCTCACCTGTCTCTGACTCCCGCCCCTGGTTTCGACTCCGAGACGTTCAACTCCCGGTGTCGATACGACCGCCGACCCCATGATGACGATCCACGATGACGACCCCAATCGACCGACTACTCCAGTCCCGCTTTCGAACTGCAGTTACGGAGTCTTCGCTTCCGATCGAGTCGGAGTCGTTCGTGTTGAAACGGTCCCGTCCGGCCGAGTTCGGGTCGAACGACGGTAGACAAGTCGGAGAAGTAAGATTTTTGTACCGACTGTTCGTTTGGTTCCTTTGCATCATCTGGAATCGCCTTTTTCGGCGTGATGCGTAGATGCCGGCTATCACCGGCTTCACGCACCTTATGCGCCGCTGCGGGCGACTATTCCACTTGAAACAAAGGGGTATTCACGATGGACGAGGAAGAGAATCCGCGAGGCGGAACACGAGGGGAAGTCGGGAACAGCACGTCGGACGACAGCGCCATCGACGACGACTCCGGCGATGCATCCAGTACCGACGCGTCCGCTGACGATGCGTCCACCGGAGCATCGACAGCCGCCGCCGAGGACGACGTCTCCCCCGAAGACATCGACATTCAGGCGAGCATCGGTCCCGACGCCGACGCCCCCGACGAAGATCTCGACCAGCACAAAGACCCCGACGTCGGTCTCGACAAGGTCGTTCTCAACGACGACGAGGAGTCCAAGGGCCTGTTCGACGACCTCCTCGCCGGCGAGCCGATTTTCGAGAACAAGGAAGTCCTTCGCCCGTCGTACACGCCGCACGAACTCCCCCACCGGACCGACCAGATAAACCAGATGGCGACGATTCTCGTCTCCGCCCTGCGCGGGGAGACGCCGTCGAACATCCTCATCTACGGGAAGACGGGAACCGGGAAGACCGCGAGCGCGAAGTTCGTCAGCCAGGAACTCGAATCCACCTCCCAGAAGTACGACGTACCTTGCGAGGTCGAGTACATCAACTGCGAGGTGACGGACACGCAGTACCGCGTGCTCGCGCAGTTGGCGAACAAGTTCATCGAGAAGAACGTCGAGCGCATCGAGGCCGAACAGGAACGCCTCGACGGGATGCGCACGCGGGCGACGGAAGACCCCAACGCCCTCGAAGACACGCCCTACGACTCCATCGCCGAGATAGACGAGCGCGCGGCGGAACTCGACGACGACTCCGACGAGATGGAGACGGTACCGATGACCGGGTGGCCGACCGACCGCGTCTACACGACCTTTTTCGACGCCGTCGACTACAAGGAGCGTGTGGTCGTCATCATGCTCGACGAGATCGACAAACTGGTCGAAAAGTCGGGCGACGACACGCTCTACAACCTCTCGCGGATGAACTCCGAACTCGACAACTCCCGCATCTCCATCATGGGTATCTCGAACGACCTGAAGTTCACCGACTTCCTCGACCCCCGGGTCAAATCGAGCCTCGGTGAGGAGGAAATCGTCTTCCCGCCGTACGACGCGAACCAGCTCCGCGACATCCTCCAGCACCGCGCCGACGTGGCGTTCAAGCCCGGCGCGCTCACCGACGACGTGATTCCGCTGTGCGCCGCGTTCGCCGCGCAGGAACACGGCGACGCCCGGCGCGCACTCGACCTACTCCGCACGGCCGGCGAACTCGCGGAGCGCGGGCAGGCCGACACCGTCGAGGAGGCCCACGTCCGGCAGGCGCAGGACAAAATCGAACTCGACCGCGTGGTCGAGGTCGTCCGTACCCTCCCCACGCAGTCGAAAATTGTCCTCTTCGCCATCATCCTCCTGGAGAAAAACGGCGTCCGCAACATCAACACCGGCGAGGTGTTCAACATCTACAAGCGCCTCTGCGAGGAGATTGATGCCGACGTACTGACTCAGCGCCGCGTCACCGACCTCATCTCGGAACTCGACATGCTCGGCATCGTCAACGCCGTCGTCGTCTCGAAGGGTCGCTACGGCCGGACCAAGGAAATCAGCCTCTCTGTCCCCATCGACGAGACCGAGGCCGTCCTGCTGACGGACTCCCGACTCGGCGACATCGAGAGCGCACAGCCGTTCGTGCAGGCGCGGTTCGACAACTGAAGAACGAAATTCGAAATTCCGACTCTGTTACTGCACTCACGTCACGCCGCGAGCGCGCCGGCTCGCATCGGTGTCTCCGATGGTTCCGATAGCTCCGATGGCTCGACCTGAAGCGGTGCCGTCGGTGCGTCGGCAGCCGTCGCCTCAATCGTCGTCACGTCGTCGGTCGCCGTGTCGTCAGGCATCACGTCAACAGACTCGACAGGCTCGACGGAGTCGAAAGAGACGGGCGCGACCGGCGTCGTCGTCGCCATCGAGTTGGCGAGCGTCAGGCGGACCCAGCCGAGAAGCGGGATGCGGACCCGCGCGACGCCTTGAATCCACTCGGGTCGGACCGGGTCGGCGATGCCGCTCACCTGGTCGTACCGCGGGTTGTTGTCGCCTTTCGTGATGAAGCCGGCGTAGTCGGCGGGGCAGTTGGCGAGCTCCCGGCAGTTGTTGGCGGACATGTACTCGGGGTTCGCCCGGTCGTACCAGTTCTCTCCTTCGTCGACCCAGAACATCGCCCGGTGGATAATCGGGGGCCCTGCCGATCCGGGGTCGTCGTAGACGATGACGCTACCTGGCCCGCCGAACTTCCGGTAGTCGACTTCGGCACCGGTCTCAGCCGTGACGACAGCGGTTCCCTCGACGGACGCGTCCGGGGCGAATCGTTCCGGTCCCGTGATGAACACGAGGTCGCCTTTGTGCATGTGCGGTTCCATGCTCCCGCTTTCGACGGCGACCATCGGTGGCCACACGCCGCTCACCGCGAACAGGAGCAACCCGACGGCCAACACGGCGAGCGCGCTCGTCAGGACTTCGCGGACGAACAGAAGCGGCCCCTCCTCTGCCGTCCGGAGCCGAGTTAGTACGCCTTCGTCGGAGGCGGGACCGCGCCGCGGGTCGGGGGAGGGCGGGCGACCGTCGTCGTCACTCATCACTCCCAGTTTACCCGGACTGGGTTTCAACGTTCTGGGTTTCGGCATCCTTTTTGCCGCGTGTCGCACACTCCGGGTGTGCCACTGGAGACGCCGGCGCGCATCGTCCGGGCGCTCGTCGGTCGCGGCTACAACGCCGAACGCGAGGCCGTGACCCTCATCGCCGGCTCCGACGACCCCGCCAGCACCCTCGCCCGCGTCGTCGAAGCCGTTCCGGACGACGCGCTTCGCATCACCGCCGACCACGTCCGCGAGGTGCTCGCGTCCGCCCCCGCCGCGGACCCACCGGGAACGGAATCGACCGGCCCGGCCGCCGCGCAGGCTGTCGACGCCGACGCGTCTGCCACCGCCGAGCCAGACCCCCCTGTTTCCGCTGCAACATCGCACGACAACGCGGACCACACCGCTCAATCGGCTCCAGCCGAAGCCGAGGGTGGGCCGACCGGACGGAACGTCGACCCGGCGCTTCGGTCCCTCGAAATCGCCAACGACATGACCGGCCAGTCGACGGGCACCGGCGAGTACGACGACTTCGTGAAGGTGTTCCGCGACCGCTACGAGAAGCTCTCGAAGATGCTTCGCGGGCGCGTCAACCACCGTCCCGCGAAGGCCATCTCGAAGATGTCCGGCGGCGAGGACGCGGAACTCATCGGCCTCGTCGACGACGTTCGCTCCACCAAGAGCGGTCACTGGATTATCGACCTCGAGGACACGACGGGAACGTTCCCCTGTCTCGTGATGAAGGACAAAGACATCGCGAGCTACGTCGACGAACTCCTCATGGACGAGTGCATCGCGGTACAGGGGACGCTTTCGGGCGACGCGGGTATCCTCTTCGTCGACTCGATGCACTTCCCCGACGTGCCGCGGAGCCACCGCGCCAACACCGCCGACAGAGACGTGCAGGCGGCGCTCATCTCGGACGTACACGTCGGCAGTCAGGAGTTCATGGCCGGCGCGTGGAATCGATTCGCCGACTGGCTCCACACCGAGGAGGCAGAGCGCATCGAGTACCTCCTCATCGCCGGCGACATGGTCGAGGGCGTCGGCGTCTACCCGAATCAGGACGAGGAACTCGACGTCATCGACATCTACGAGCAGTACGAGGCATTCTCGGAGCACCTCAAATCAGTGCCCGGCGACCTCGACATCGTGATGATTCCGGGCAACCACGACGCGGTCCGACTCGCGGAGCCCCAGCCCGGCTTCGACGACGAACTCCGCGACATCATGTCGGCCCACGACGCTCGTATTACGAGCAATCCCTCGATGGTCACGCTCGAAGGCGTCAACGTCCTCATGTACCACGGCGTCTCACTTGACGAGGTCATCGCCGAGCTACCGGCCGATAAGGCGAGCTACGACGAGCCACACAAGGCGATGTACCAGCTCCTGAAGAAGCGCCACGTCGCGCCGCAGTTCGGGGGTCACACCCGCCTCGCGCCCGAGGAACTCGACTACCTCGTCATGGAGGACGTGCCCGACATCTTCCACACCGGCCACGTCCACAAGCTCGGCTGGGGCAAGTACCACAACGTCCTCGCGGTCAACTCCGGTTGCTGGCAGGCCCAGACCGACTTCCAGAAGTCCGTCAACATCGACCCCGACGCCGGGTACGCCCCCATCGTCGACCTCGACACGCTGAACATGACCGTCCGGAAGTTCTCCTGAGTCGGCGACCGTTTCGCTCCTGACGACCGTCCGACCCGGCGACCGTTCTCCCGCCCAGGATGTACCCTGATAGCACGCCGGATGTGCGGCGGTCGGGACCATTCCGCCGTCGCTTTTTATCCGCGACGTGCGCAGAATCGGTGATGACTGACGACGCGCTGTTCGACGCGACGAGCCCGAACGACCTGTCGCTCGCTAACCGGACCGGGTTGGCACCGATGACGCGTATCAGCGCCACCGACGAGGGGTTGGCGACGAACGAGATGGCCCACTACTACCGGAAGTTCGCCGACGGCGGCTTCGGCTTTCTCGTCACCGAGGGCGTCTACACGGACGACGCGTACAGTCAGGGCTATCTGAACCAGCCGGGGCTCGTCACCGACGACCACGTCGAGGCGTGGACGAACGTCACGGACGCCGTCCACGAGGTCGACACGCCGATTTTCGCGCAGTTGATGCACGCCGGGGCGCAGTCGCAGGGGAACCCCCATCTCGACGGCGATCGGACGCTCGCGCCTTCCGCGGTCCAGCCCGACGGCCAGAAGGCCGAAGCCTACGGCGGCAGCGGCGAGTTCGCCGTCCCGAAGTCGGCTGACGAGGCGGACCTCGAAACCGTCCGGGAGGGCTTCGTCCGGGCGGCGAGGAACGCGGTCGAAGCCGGCTTCGACGGCGTGGAACTCCACGGCGCGAACGGCTACCTACTCAACGAGTTCCTCGCGGCGGACGCGAACCGGCGTGACGACGAGTACGGCGGCGGTCCCGAGTCTCGGGTCAAATACCCCGCGGAGGTCCTTTCGGCAGTCGCCGACGCGGTCCCCGAGGAGTTCGTCGTCGGTATCCGCGTCTCACAGGAGAAAGTGACCGACGGCGACTACGAGTGGCCAGAAGGCGAGGACGCGGCCGCGGTCTTCTTCGAGGAGCTGTCGGCGGTCGGAGCCGACTACGTCCACACGACCGAGACCGACGCGACCAGCCCGACCTTCGGCGCGGACGGCCCGTCGCTCGCCGAAGCCGCCGCCGAGTACGTCACGGACGACACGGTCGTTATCGCTAACGGCGGTCTCGGCGACCCCGACGCGGCGCGTACCGCCGTCGACGCCGGCGCGGACCTGTTCACGTTGGGGACGAGCGCGCTCGCCAACCCGGACTGGCCGGCGCGCGTGGCCGCCGGAGACGACCTCGACGCGTTCGACCCGGCGAAGTTCCTCGCGCCGACCGCCGGGCTCTCGGACCACGAGATCCCGTCTGAACTGCCGCTCGCGGACGACTGACGCGCCCTCGACACGGGGCTCTCTGACGCCGAACCGGCGGCTGAACCCCTTCGCTTCCACTCGAACTCCTGTTTTTGCGGCGTCCCGGAGCGCCCTGTTTTCGAACTCCGCGACGCCGATTCGACTACCCGAGGGTCACGTCGAGGTAGAGCATCACGATGACGCCGACCATCGTCCCGAACGTCGCCACGCGCTCGTGGCCGTTCGAGTGCGTCTCGGGGACGATTTCGTCGGAGATGACGAACAGCATCGCGCCGGCGGCAAAGCCCATCGCGTAGGGAAGCAGCGCCGAGGCGTACTGGATGGCCCACGCGCCGAAGACGGCGAGCGGAATCTCCACGAGGCCGGCGCGGATGCCCGCGAACGTCGCGTAGGTCGTGTTTCGGAGGCCGGCGTTGACGGCGGCGATGGAGACTGCCAGCCCCTCGGGAATGTTCTGGATGCCGATGGCGAGCATCAGCGGGATTGCCGTCCCGAGGTCGCCGGAGCCGAAGCCGACCCCGACGGCGAGGCCCTCGGGCATGTTGTGGATGGTGATGGCGATGATAAAGAGGACGACCGAAGCCATCTTCTTCTCCGTTTCAGGGGCGTCAAGCCGTGTCTTCCCGGTCACGAGGATGTGGACGTGCGGAATCCACAGGTCCGCTTGGTCGAGGACGACGACCCCGATGACGAAACCGACGAGGACGGGAATCGGATTCCCGCCCGCCGCCTCGATACCGGGGAGGATGAGACTCGTGAAACTCGCGGCGAGCATCACACCAGCCGCGAAGCCGAGGAGCGTGTCGAGCGAGCGCTTCGACGGGTCGCGCCAGATGAGAATGAGAAGTGCGCCCAGCATGTTCATGCCGGCGATGACGATGCCGCCGAGGAGACCCTGCATCACCGGACTCGACCCGGCGAGTGAGACGAACAGCTCTTCCACCGCGGTCACGGTCGTCTCACTCCCGGCGGTCGGTTTCCGTGTCGGTCGATCATGGGCCACCAAACGAGAGGGAGGTATGTATGCCCTCCGTCGGCTCTCGCCGACCGCTCCCTCGTTGCGCGCGACGGGAGCGAACTGGGTGGCCGCGACCCGCGGGCAGGACTATTCCGTCTCGTCGAGAACGTACCGGACCGTCGGCGACCCCTCGAACCGCGGGCCGTGACCGACCCGGTCGAAGCCGACGTGCTCGACCGCCTCGCACAGCGGGGCCTCGGATTCGAGGACGAGCACCTCCACCGGCAGGTCCTCGGCGCTGGCGAAGCGGAGCGGCTCTTCGAGCAGCCGCCGCACCGCCGGCTCGGTGCCGCCGAGTCGAGTGACGTGGACGACGCCGTCGCGGACGTCGAAGCCAACGAACCCGAGCACCGGCTCGTCGTCCGCCGGCGCGTCGACGTTCGGGTCAGAGCCCGTGTCGGCGGTGGCGAGGCGAACCGTCCGGTCGCGTATCAGCCGACGCATCGCCCGTATCGGCGCGTCGGCGACGGCGGCGAGCGCCTCGGCGTCGGTGTCCACGGCGTCTCTGACATCCATACCTGAACGTACCGCGGCTTCGGTGATAAATCTCCGCACGCGAGGCGGCGGTACGAGCCGTCTCGTCCCCGGATTCGCGGGTGACGGCAACGGTTGAACCGGAGGACATAGTTATACGTCCCCCCGCGTTAGCCCCTCGCATGTTTACCAACGAAGCCCCGAAGCGACGCGACGCACCGGAGGGACGATGCGCGTAGTCGCGAAGTTCGGCGGCACCTCGCTCGGTAGCGGCGACCGAATCAATCGCGCCGCCGACTCCATCGCCGCGGCCGTCGAACACGGCCACGAAATCGCCGTCGTCGCCTCCGCGATGGGCTCGACGACCGACGACCTCCTCGACGAAATCAAGTTCGAGGCCGACGACCGCGACCGCGCGGAAATCGTCTCGATGGGCGAGCGGACCAGCGTGCGCATGCTCAAGGCGGCGCTGGCCGCCCGCGGCGTCAACGCCCTGTTCGTCGAACCCGGCACCGACGAGTGGCCGGTCATCACGAACGACCTCGGTGAGGTCGACGTCGAGGCGACCCGCGAGCGGGCCGCGAAGCTCGCCGCCGAACTCGACGGCGTCGTCCCGGTCATCACCGGCTTCCTCGCGCAGAACCACGACGGCGAAATCACGACGCTCGGCCGCGGCGGCTCCGACACCTCCGCCGTGATGCTCGGCAACTACATGGACGCCGACGAGGTCGTCATCGTGACCGACGTGGAGGGCGTCATGACCGGCGACCCGCGCGTCGTCGAGGGCGCGCGCAACGTCGGTCGCATCACCGTCGACGAGCTCCGGAATCTCTCGTTCCGCGGAGCAGAAGTCGTCGCGCCGTCCGCGCTCTCGTACAAGGACGCGGCGCTCGACGTTCGCGTCGTCCACTACCAGCACGGCGACCTGCTCACCGGCGGGACGCTCATCGAAGGGGAGTTCCACAACCTCATCGACATGCAGGAAGAGCCCCTCGCGTGTCTCACCGTCGCCGGGCGGGCGATTCGTAACCGACCGGGCATCCTCGCGGACCTCTCGACGGCGCTCCGAGACGAGGACATCAACGTCGACTCGGTCGCCTCCGGGATGGACTCTATCACGTTCTACATCCTCGAAGAGGACTCAGACCGGGCCGAGGCCGTCCTCCACGACCGCGTCGTCGCCGACGACGCGCTGTCGTCGGTCACCGTCGAAGACGACATCGCCGTCATCCGCGTCACCGGCGGCGAACTTCCGAACCGCCCCGGAGTCATCTTCGACATCGTCCAACCGCTGTCCGAGGCCGGCATCAACATCCACGACGCCATCACCTCCGCGACCTCCGTCGCCATCTTCGTGGCGTGGGACGACCGCGAAGAGACGCTCGGCATCATCCAAGACGAGTTCTGAGTTCGGTTTCAGTTCCTCTCGACGCTGTTTTCACGCGCTCGCGTCCCCGCCAGCGACGCCGAACAGCCGGTGGTACGCGACGGTCGCCGAGGTCGCTTCGTGGCGAGAGCGGAACAGCTGGCGACACCGATGTACACTCCCGTCCACGAGCGCCGAAAACCGGCCGTCGTCCCTCGATTTTCCGCCTGCAGATTACTTCACATTCGCGGGCCTATTGCGGGCATGAAATCGTACAAGGCGAAGATGGTCGAGCCCATCGAACTCCCCTCGCGCGAGGAGCGCGAGGCCGCCCTCGAACGGGCCGGCTACAACGCGTTCAACCTCGACGCCCGCGACGTGTATATCGACCTCCTGACCGATTCGGGGACGGGCACCATGTCCGCAGAGCAGTGGGCGGCGATGATTCGCGGCGACGAGGCCTACGCCGGAAGCGAGTCGTTCGCCCGACTCGCGGCGTCGGTCCGCGACGTGATGGGCTTCGAGCACGTCGTGCCGACCCATCAGGGTCGCGGGGCGGAGAACGTCCTCTACGGCGTCCTCTTGGAGGACGGCGACGTGGTACCGAACAACTCGCACTTCGATACGACCCGCGCCCACATCGTCAATCAGGGTGCGGAACCGGTCGACTGCCCGTCGCCAGCCTCTCGGGACCCCAACTCGACGGAGACGTTCAAGGGTAACTTCGACATCGACGCGGGCTACGCGCTCGTCGAGGAGGTCGGCGCCGACGCGATTCCCGTCGTCGTCCTCACCATCACGAACAACTCCGTCGCCGGCCAGCCTGTCTCGATGGCGAACATCCGGGCCACCGCCGAGTTCGCCCGCGACATCGACGCCATGTTCGTCATCGACGCCTGCCGGTTCGCCGAGAACGCCCACTTCATCAAGACCCACGAGGCGGGCTACGAGAACCACTCGGTCGCCGAAATCGCCCGCGCGCAGTTCGAACACGCCGACGCCATCACGATGTCCGGCAAGAAGGACGCGCTCGTCAATATCGGCGGCTTCGCCGCGATGCGCGACGAGACGGTGTTCGAACACGCGAAACAGCGAGCCATCCTCTACGAGGGCTTTCCCACCTACGGCGGCCTCTCGGGCCGCGACATCGAGGCGATGGCCGTCGGCCTCCGCGAGGCCGTCACGCCGCCGTACGTGTCCGACCGCGTCGAGCAGGTGGCCGAACTGGGCGACCTCCTCGTCGAGGCTGGCGTCCCCGTCTACCAGCCGACCGGCGGGCACGCGGTCTATCTCGACGCCGGCGAGGTGTTCCCGCACATCCCGAAAGACGAGTTCCCCGGACAGGAACTCGTCTGTGCGCTCTACCTCGAAGGCGGCGTCCGCGGCGTCGAACTCGGCGGCTTCGCGTTCCCCGGCACCGACCGCCCGGACCTCGTGCGCCTCGCGCTCCCGCGGCGTACGTACAGCCGCGAACACCTCGAACACGTCGCCGAGACGGCCGCGAAGGTGATGGACTCCGCCGGCGAGTACGGCGGCCTCGAAATCGTCGAGGAGCCACCGATGAAGGAGCTTCGCCACTTCTCGGCGCGGCTCGAACCGGTGTCGAACTGACGGCCTCAGGATAGCTACTCGATTTTTCCGGATCTGTTGAAATACTCGGATTTTTGACAGAATCCGCGTGACACATACAGAGCGTGAGTTCAGCACGAGCCAACTCAATGTCTCTCAAGATTTCCCCAAAAGTCGATAAGGATACAGTCACTCTTAGTGACATGGTTCCGCCCTCCACAACACCCGATTTCATACTCGCCGGAATCGCGCTTACCGGTTCGTCATTTTGGCTGTTGTGGACTCGAAAGAACTCACTGAACAAGACGCTTCAGACCCCCGTTACTGTGTTCGCATTAGCTGGCGTAGTCGCGTTGTTGTTCATGACGCTTCATCGATTTGGCTACTTTGATGCAGTCTTGTATCCGAGGTCTGGGTTCTCTGAACCGACTCCACTGTGGCGCGTTCTCCCTGCTATCGGGGCAGAAATAGCGAGTATTCTCGCTCTTTCGTTCGTCTTCATCCGGCGCAAGTTAGGTCAGAACAACAGGAATACAGCATCAAACTGAGGCGCCCTGAGTTCAGCACGCCCACAGAGACCTCCCCAAATCCTGTCAGAAGCAGCGTGCTGAACTCAGAGGATGAGTCTCGCAAATAGATAGTCAATTCAATATTCTAACAATATTTATTTGCAAAGCATACCAATTGAGATGAGTTACAGAAAATGAAAAAGTCCCACACGTTGGTTCTCTTCATTGGCATACTATTTCTGGCTACATTTTTCATCCCTGACTCCCCGTACAGCCCTTCTGTACACAGTGAAGCGTCTCCATCCGCTCCCGACCGCCCAACTCAATTAACCGAGTCGAGCGTCCAGACTTATGCAGTCAAATACGAGGAGCGGTTGCTTCACAACGAACTTATTCAGTCACGTGGGCTGACCCGCGATAGGGGCGATAAGATAATCAGCGAATGTACTGTGACTGAGTTAGAAAGACAGTCGTCCTCAGAGTTTGCCGTCAACATGAGTTGCCACGGAGAAATAAAAGACATCTACAGAATCATCCAACCAACTGACTTCAGTTACGAGGTTACATATCTTATTACACCGGAGTCAACTGAGGAACTTTCAATTCGGGGGTATCCTCTTGAAGGGAGTCGATATCTCAGAGAGCCATATTGATTTTTGTAATGTTGTGTCACTCAATGACCGACTTGCGCCCTCTATGCAGTACGGCCTCAACAAGCTATCAGTGACTGAGGATTTCAACAGAGCCATTTTTCCCTACTTCCCCTCGTACAGCCGACTCGCTAACCGCTCCGGCAGGCCGACCTCGCGCACGCGCTCTGCGACGCGGTCGATGTCGTAGTTGACGCGCTCGGCTTTGATTTCCATCGCGTCGAGGTCGGCGACCGCGTAGGCCGCCCGCGGGTCGCCGTCGCGGGGCTGGCCGACGCTTCCGGGATTCAGGACGATTCCGTCGTCGTAGATACGGTGGCCCTGCACGTGGGTGTGACCCAACACCAGCAGGTCCTCGCCGTCGAGGAGCGACGGCGAGAAGTCGTCGGGATAGGTGTAGCGGTCGGGGTGGTCGGGGTGACCGTGGGCGAGTTTGACCCGGCCGTCGGCAAGGGTGCGTGTCTTCGGAAGCCCGGAGAGCCACTCCATCGACGCCGGCGACAGCGCGTCGCGGGCGTAGTCGACTCCCGCGGCCGCCATGCTGTTGAAGCGGAAGCCGGTCCCCGACGTGACCGCACGGTCGTGGTTCCCCGAGACCGTCGGCACGTCCCGCTCGATGAGTTCGGACACGCACTCGTCGGGCCAGGGGTTGTAGCCGACCACGTCGCCGGCGCAGACCAGCCCGTCGACCGGCGGCATCGATTCGAGCACCGCGTCGAGTGCCGGGAGGTTCCCGTGCACGTCCGAGATGACGCCCAGACGCATGGCTCCGTGTACGGTGTCGCGGCTGAAAAATCTCGGGCCGAGGTGGCTCGTACGACAGCGCGTCCGCCCGCGGCGAGACGCCGAAGTCGCGTTATTCGCCGTTGTAGAAGGCGGTCTCGACCGCGTCGCCGACGGTCGCGGCGGCGGCGCAGACGGCGTGTTCGAACTCGTGATCGTACAGTTCGCGGGCCGCGTCGGCCGCGGTCTCGGCGTCGAGGTCGAACGCGCGCGGGTCGTCTTCCTCGTAGGTCGCCACGAGTGTGGGTTCGGTGACGGCTTCCACGACGAGCGCGTCCTTGCGGACGATTCCGATGAACGCCTCGTCGTCGCCGACGACGCCCGCGATTCGAGGCGTGTCGTAGTCGTCTTTCTCGTAGTCGAGCGCGAGCAGAATCTCGGCGAGGGCGTCGCGGGGTGGGTAGCCGAGGTCGAGTTTCTCCGCGATGGGGTCGACCTGCGAGCCGTTGCCGACGACGACGTAATCGCCGCCCTCGCGGACGCAGTTGTAGGCGATGTAGGGGTTGTCGGTCTCGGGGGCGTTGGGCGTCGGCCCGACGGTCAGGGTGCCGTCCCGGTCGACGACCTGTCGGTTCGGGAAGGACCGAGAGGAGACGCGATACGCACCGATTCCGGGGCCAACGACGACGAAACGTCCGACGTACATACACGGGAGTGGATAGAATAGGGGCAAATAGTTGGCGGTTTATGCACGTCTGTCCGTCACCATGGCATAAAATCGCACGGCGGAATCGACACGCAACGTTTACAAATACCCGCGAAGTACGAACTGATGCGAAGTCCCATGGGGTAGTGGCCAATCCTGTTGCCTTCTGGGGGCAACGACCCAGGTTCGAATCCTGGTGGGACTACTTCTCCGATTCTCACGCTCTTTGAGGCCGCGCCGTCCCCTGTTCTCCAGTTGAAACGAAGGGGTAGGTTTCAGAAACCAAAGGGGTCCGTTTCGAGTGGAATTCTCCAGCACGTGGTTCTCAAACCCTCGAATTCGGACGATACAGGCCGCGAAAACTGATTAGCGTTCGACCGCGAGGAGCGCCACTCGTTCTTTGACCAGCACCGGGAGGTCGCCGTCGGCGACGTTCAACTCCGTCTCGCCCACGCCGAACACGTCGCGTACGAGGCTCTCGTCGTAGTCGCCGAGAGTCTCTGCGGGTTCGAGGTCGAGCCGGTCGAACAGCGCGGCCTCGGCGTCGGCCTCGTCGCCGCCGTCGACGAGAATCACGACGGGGAGCGTCCCCTCCGAGACGCCGATTTCGAACGCGCGGTTGATCTGCCGGCGGCCGCTGGCGTAGAGGAGGATTTCGACGGCCCGGTCGCGGGCGATTTCGTTGCCGCGGCCGATGGCTCGGTCGGCGAGTGCGGTCGCCCGTTCGAGGTGCTCGCGGTCCACGATGTACCGAGCGTCGAACGCCTGCACCGTCGCGCCCGTCTCGTCGGCTACCTCGCCGACGACCGCGATGAACGAATCGAGGTCCGAGACGGTCGCCTCGGCTTCGACGAGCCTCATTCGAAATCACCCAGACTGGCCTGCTGGTCGGCGCGCTCTTTGGCCGTCTCGAAGCCGGCGTCGTCGGGGACGGCGTCGTCCGGCGCGTCGCCTTCGTCCACCTCGTCCATCGACGGGTCCTTTCGACCTGCGGCTTCGAGGATGTTCTGGGCCGTCTTCCTGCGACCACGGAGAGCGGCGAGGATGCGCGACTTGTCGGCCTCGCGGAGGTCGGCCCGACTCTCGACGCCGGCCTCGAACAGCCGACGGGCGCGCTTTCGGCCGACGCCGCGGACGCCGGCGAGGTCGAGCAGTTCCTCGCGGACGCCGTACTCGACGCGCTTTTTCGCCTCGCGGACCGCGTACACCGAATCGAGGTCGAGTTCGGAGGCGAGTCGCTCGGCCGCACCGAGGAGCCACTCGGCGGTCTCGACCTTCCCGCGGATGTCGCCGGGGCCGACGCCGTAGCGCTCGGTGATGCGGTCCTCGTCCACCTCGCCGACCCAGTCTTCGAGGAGTTTCGCGGTCTTCAGCGCCGACAGCCAGTCTTCGAACGCCACGTCCTCGTACTCCGAGGGAACGCGCCCGAGGAACTCGGGTTCGCGCTCGTAGCACAGTTCGGTGTACGTCTCGCGGTCGCCGGACTTCAGGTAGAGCTGATACATGTCCGGCGTCCGGCAGACGAGGTGGTAGAGGCCGAGCGGCGTCGGATACGTCCGGTCCGTCTCGAACTCGTCGGCGTCGCCGTCGCCGCCGTCCGCACCGCCTCCACCGCCGGCGTCGTCGGCGACCATCTCGCTCGCCCGCTGGAAGCCACCGGGCTCATCGTCCGACTCGCTCCGGTCTCGTTTCGGCTTCTCCGGCGTCTCACCCGCGAGGGCCCGGAGCTTCTCGTTCCGGTGGTCCGCGGCCCATTCGAGGCCGTCGATGATTTCCGCGGCGCTCATCGGGTCGAGGTAGAGCCGCGAGACGGTGTGGCCGACGGGCGTCGCCCGAATCGTCTCTCCGTCGAACTCGACGAACCCGTTCACTTCGAGGTAGTCGAGCACGCGGTCTGTCACCTGTCCGAGTCGCTCGGGGTCGTCGGTCTGGGTCGCGTAAAGCGTCTGGTCGAGGAATTCGAGCAGTCCCTCGCGGGTGTGGGCGAAGCCGGAGGCGACCGTCGCGAGCAGATGCGTCCGCAGGGCGGGCTCGGCCGCGAGCTTCGACCGCACGTCCTCGGCGTCGGCCCAGATGTACCGCTCGAACAGCTCGTCGCGGGCGTCCGCGTCCTTCGCGAGCAGGACCGCCTCGCCGTAGGGGTCGAGGCCGGGGCGGCCGGCCCGACCCATCATCTGGTGGACTTCGAGCACGTCCAGCGGCTTCATGCCGCCGTAGTCGCCGTCGTAGCGCTGCCAGTCGCGGACGACGACGCGGCGGCTCGGGGTGTTGACGCCGGCCGCGAGCGTCGGTGTCGCGCAGATACATTTGATGAGCCGGTCGCGGAAGGCATCTTCCACGAGGGTTCGGTGCTCCGCGGCGAGCCCCGCGTGGTGGAACGCCGCGCCCTTGGCGACCGCCGCGGCGAGGTCCTCGGAGGTCTCGGTGTCGGACACGTCGCGTATCTCGGCGGCGAGTTCCGCGAGGTCGCTCCGCTCGTCGCCGGTGATGTACCGCTCCGTCACGTCGGCCATGCGGCGGGCCGCGGACTCCGCGTTGCGCCGCGAGTTCACGAAGACGAGCGAGGAGCCTTGGTCGCCGTCGCCGTCGCCCTCCAACGCGTCGGCGACGAGCGCGGGCGTCTGTCGTTCCCCGCGGCCGACCGGCACCTCGCGTTGGCTCCCGTCGGCGAAGGAGACGGCGTTGCCGTAGTGGACGCCCATCTTGAGGTCGATGGGTCGCCAGTCGGACTTGACGAGTTTCGCGTCGAGCCAGTCGGCGACGACGCCCGCGTTGCCGACGGTCGCCGAGAGCGCGACGACCTGCAGGTTCGGGTTGAGCCGGCGGAGCTTCGCCAGCGTGACCTCCAGGGTCGGCCCCCGATGGCGGTCGTCGACGAGGTGGACCTCGTCGGCGACGACGCAGGTGAGTTGGTCCATCCACGCCGCGTTGTTCCGGACGAGCGAGTCGACCTTCTCGGAGGTGGCGACGATGATGTCGCGCGAGGAGAGCCACTCGCCGTCGGACTCGTAGTTGCCGGTCGAGACGCCCACGTCGATGCCGTACTCCTCCCAGCGCTCGAACTCGGCTTTCTTCTCGGAGGCGAGCGCCCGGAGCGGGACGATGTACAGCGCCTTCCCGCCGCGCGCGACGCTCGACAGCATCGCCAGTTCGGCGATGAGCGTCTTCCCGCTCGCCGTCGGGACGGCGGCCACGAGGCTCTCGCCGTCTGTCAGGCCGGCCTCGACGGCCTCGGCCTGCGGCGGGTACAGCTCCTCGATACCCTCGTCGCGGAGGGCCTCGGGAATTCCCGTCGGCAGGCCCGTCAGGTCCGCAGTTCGCATTGCATCTCCCTTGGACCGTCCCCCGGTTTAAGCCATCGGGTCGGGTCGGACGCGGGTGCGTCGCCGCCCGCGACGTCGGTCGCACGACCGCGACGCGAGGCGACGCCGACCCACGCCCCCGCGTCGGCAGGGCTTTGTACGGCCCGGCGGTACGATGGCACATGAAAGTCGAGTACGACCGCGACACCTGCATCGGCATGTTCCAGTGTGTCGACGAGTGGGAGGGCTTCGAGAAGAACGTCGACGACGGCAAGGCCGACCTCGTCGACGGCGAGGAGACCGACGACGGCGTCTTCGTCCGCGAGGTTCCGGCGGACGCCGAGTTCGACGCGAAGTTCGCCGCCCGCGTCTGCCCTGTCGAGGCCATCCGAATCCTCGACGACGACGGCGAACAGCTCGTTCCCTGACTGCGACACCGACGACGCCACCGATCTCTCTCGCTTTTCCGGCGCGACCGAACCGTGTGACCGACGACCGTGGGGCGCGTCCTCGAACCCCTCCGTTTCGACTGGAGATTCGGGCGACGATAGAGTGTAAAGGTTAAGCGGCGGGCCCCTAATCGTGCCACTATGAGCCAAGCGACGAAAATCGTGCTCGGTACCGTCGGCGTGTCGGCCCTGCTGGCCGTCGTGTTCGTCGGGATGAGCATCGCCTGAGCGGATGTTCGAGACGCGCACCCTGCCGTCGGACCTCGAATCGGTCCGCGACGAGTACGCCCCCGGCGCGCTCGTCTTGGACGTGGCCGGCGACTTCGACACCATTCCCCCGGAGGCCGCGGAGAACCTCGGGCTGGTGGTCGAGTCGCTCTCTCCGGCGGCGTACCCCGCGGAGTGGCTACCAGACGACGCGCCCCAACAGCTCCGGCGCTACGCGTCGTCCGATTTCACCATCGGGATGCCCGGCGACGGCACCGTGACGTGGTCCCGGCAGACCGACCCACCGGTCGTGCTAGTCAAGTACCGCGCGAAGGGCACGCCCGACGACTTCCTTGATTTCCTCATCGCCGAGGCGTTCGTGCAGGCCGGGAACGACGAGATTCCGGAACACTTCCTCCCCTTCTTCGGCGAACGCTACCGCGACCTCGCCGCGGCAACACCCCTCGGCCCGAGCGAGACATATCAGGTCGCCGCCGCCCTCTACGAGGGCTGGGTCGGTCTCCACACCCGCGAGGCGTTCGTGTCGTGGGAGGGCGACCACGAGCGCCTCCACGACGCGTGGGTCGACGCCGGCGGCCGACTCGACGACCGACTCGAAAATCTCTCGCGACTCGTCGCGCTCGGCAGACTCTCGTTCGCCGAGGCGACCGAGTTCGCGTGTTCGGCCGTCAAACACGGCCGGGACCTCCCCGCGCCGTTTTCGGCGCTGGACACCGCGGCGTACCGCGACCACGGGCCGAGCTACGCGGTCAAGTGGGCCGAAAAGACGTTCGCGCAACTCGCGGCGGACGACGACACGGCGTCGGACGGCGACGATGCGGCCACCGACGACTCGGACGACGACGCCGACTCGGCGTAGTCGGTCGCGCCCGAGCGCGTCGCGTGCCGTCTCAGAACTCGGTCGTGACGGTGCCGTCCTCGTCGAGGTCGACGACGCCGTCGAACAGCTCGCGGAAGCGGTCGAGCGTCTCCTGGTCGTGGACCTCCTTCGAGAGGTGGAACAGTCCCACCGCGTCGAACTCGTCGAGGAGTTCGAGAATCTGCTTCGTCGCCTCGAAGGCGCGGTCCTCGTCGGCGTAGTAGGCCATCTCGGTGACCGAATCGACGCTGAGCCGGAGCTTTCCGTCGTGGCGTTCGAGGAACTGCCGGGTCTTCTCGACGATGGCGTCGAGGTCGTCGGGGGCCGCGACGTAGTAGATGTTGTCCGAACTGCGCCGGGAGTAGCCCCGCTCGATAGAGAGTGTGTCGAGGATAGTAGCGCTGGACTCGTCGACCTCGTAGTGTTCCAGCTTCTGTTCGACTTCGCGCGCGGTCGTCCGCGTCGAGATGACGAGGAAGCGGTCGGTGTCGACCTTGAAGAAGTCCGTGTCGATGCGGTCGGTCTCGCCGATGCTCGGATGAAGGAGCAAGATACCTGTGCCGCCCGGAATCGTCTCGGGCGCGTCTTCGATGGCGAGCTCGTAATCCATACCCCAAGCAGTTACCCTGCCGACTTAATCCTTCATGCCGCTCGGGCGGCGGCGTCCCCGAATCGTGGCGTGTGTTCACACCAGACGAATCTGGGTCAGAACAGCGAGTCGGCCGTGGCCGCGCCGATGACGCTGAACACCGCGCCGACGCTCGTCGCCTTGAGCGTGATGCGGAGCACCAGTAGGTCGAGTTCGTACCCAAGCACGGAGACGAAGACCTGCCCCGACACGTCCGAGAGGAAGGTCCCCGGGGCGTCGAACGCGAGTGCGAGAATGAACACGGAGAGGTAGGAGACGGAGATGAGCGAGATGAACCGGACGGGAATCCCGCCGACCTCGCGCTCCCGGTCGGGGTCGCGGTCGTCGGCCTTGTAGAGCGCGCCGTAGCCCACCGCGAGCACGATAAAGAGCGTGAGAACCGCCTGCGCGAACGACATGCTCCGCGCGAGCACCCACACCTCCTCGGTGACGACGAACGGTCCCGCGAGGAGGAACCCGCCGACGACCTGCTGGGCGGTGTCGGCGAGCGCGAACCGGCGGCGGACTCCGACCATACCTCGTCGTCGTGACGGCGGTAATTAAAAGGCGCGACGGGTGTGTGGCCGAGTCGTTGCTGGATTCGCCGCCTCCGTGCCCCCGGTCCGAACGCATTTTCACCCCGGCGCGCGAGGCTCCGGTATGAGCGTCCGCGACGAGTTCGACGCCTGGGCGGCCGACGGCCGCGACAAGGGCATGGAGGACCGACACTGGCACACCGCGAAGCACGCACTCGCACGGATGCCCGTCGAGGAAGGCGACACCGTCGTCGACCTCGGAACCGGAAGTGGCTACGCCCTGCGCGCGCTCCACGACACGAAGGGCATCGGCCGCGGCTTCGGCCTCGACGGCTCGCCGGAGATGGTTCAGAACGCCCGCGAGTACACCGACACCAACGACCTCTCGTTTCTCGTCGGCGACTTCGACGACCTCCCGTTCGAGGACGACAGCGTCGACCACGTCTGGTCGATGGAGGCGTTCTACTACGCCGCCGACCCGCACCACACCCTCGAAGAAATCGCCCGTATCCTCAAGCCCGGCGGCACGTTCTACTGCGCGGTGAACTACTACGAGGAGAACGTCCACTCCCACGAGTGGCAGGAACTCATCTCCATCGACATGACCCGCTGGTCCCACGCGGAGTACCGCGAGGCGTTCCGCGACGCCGGCCTCTACGTCGCCGAACAGGACTCCATCGCCGACCTCGACATCGACATCCCGGCGGCCGCCGAGTTCCCGACGGACGACTGGGAGACCCGCGAGGAGATGGTCGAGCGCTACCGGACGTTCGGAACGCTTCTGACCGTCGGCGTCGCGCCCTGACGCGGCGCGAAACTGGCACGGAACCGTCCGACTCGCGTTTCCGACCTACTCGACGATGTGAGCCGACGCCGGGGCGAATCCGACCTCCAGCGTCGTCCCGACCTCGAACGCCGCGTCCGACTTCTCGCCGCCGTCTTCGACCGCCACGACGAGTTCCGTCCCGCCCCAGTCGAGCCTGACCCGCGTCGTCGCCCCCTGAAACTCGGTGTCGACGACGGTCCCGCGAATTTGGTTCGTCTCCGCGCCGACCCGGAGTTGTTCGGGTCGGACGCAGAAGGTGAGTTCGTCGCCGGGCGCGGGACGCGCGGGTCGGTCGCCGTCTCTCCCGTCGCTTTCAGCGCGTTCGCCGGATACCGGATCACCGCGCCCGAGGACGCGTCGCCCCTCGGCCAGCGTGAACACCGCGTCGCCGACGCCGACGCGAATCCCCCCCGTTTCCGGTCGAGACTCGACGACCGCGTCGAGGACGTTGTTCTCGCCGAGGAACTCCGCGACGAACCGCGTCCGCGGGCGGTGGTAGAGTTCGCGGGGCCGACCGACCTGCTCGACGCGGCCGCGGTTGAGGACGGCCACCCGGTCTGAGACCGCGAGCGCCTCCGACTGGTCGTGGGTGACGTAGACGGTCGTCACGCCGAGTTCCGACTGGATGCGCTTTACCTGTCGGCGGAGGCGGTCGCGGAGTCGGGCGTCCAGCGCCGACATCGGCTCATCGAGGAGGAGGAGGTCCGGGCCGGGTGCGAGGGCCCGGGCGAGCGCGACCCGCTGTTGTTGCCCGCCCGAAAGCGAGTCGGGGTCGCGGTCTTCGAACCCCGCGAGGTCGACGAGGTCCAGCAGTTCCGCGACGCGCTCGTCGCGGGAGCCGCCGCCCGGCGGGTCGGTAAAGCGGAGACCGTAGGCGACGTTCTCGCCGACGCTGAGGTGCGGGAACAGCGCGTAGTTCTGGAACACGACCCCGACGCCTCGCGACTCGGGCGCGACGCCGGCCATCGACTCACCGTCGAAGCGGACGGTCCCCTCGGTCGGGGCTTCGAAGCCGGCGATACAGCGGAGCGTGGTCGTCTTGCCGCAGCCAGAGGGGCCGACGAGCGTGAAGAACTCGCCGTCGTCGACCGACAGCGAGACGGAATCGAGCGCCGTCGCCGACCCGTAGCGCTTGGACACCGCGTCGAGTTCGAGTCTCACGGGTTCGCCTCCGAAGTCACGTGCTTCCCTCGCCGGCGGACGGTCATAATTCTCACTTCCCGCGGCTCGCCCTCGTCTTGTTCTCCGGGCTCCCTCATAGCTCGCCCCACCGGCCGCCGAAGCGGTCCACGACGAGGAAGCTGGCGGACGTGACGAGAAGCAGGAGACAGCCCATCGCCGTCGCGGGGCCGAGCCGTCGCCCGAGGAACCGCTCGACTGCGATGGGCATCGTGTAGCTCCCCGCGCCCTCCGCGAGGATGATTGTCGAATCGAACTCGCCGATGCTGATGGCGACGGCGAACGCCGCGCCCGCGACGACGCCGGTCCAGACGAGCGGCAGTTCGATGTCAACGAGCGCGCGGGTTCTGGTCGCGCCGAGCGACCGCGCGGACTCCACGAGCCGGCCGTCGAGCCGGGCGAAAAGCGGCGCGACGTTCCGGGTGACGAACGGGTACGCGCCGACGGCGTGGGCCGCGACGATGGCGAGCGCGCCGGTGACGCGGATTCGCGTCCCAAGCACGTCGACGCCGAACACCAGCCCGCGGAGCAGGCCGAGGCCGACGACGATGCCCGAGACGGCGAAGGGAGCCATCGAGAGCACGTCGATGAGCCCGCGCCCGCGGTACCGGCGGGTCGTGAGGACGGCCATCGTCACGCCCATCGGGACGGCCACGACGAGCGTCCCCGCGGCGAAGGCCAGCGAGTTCAGGATGGCCGGGAGGGGCTTGACCTGAAAGCTCGCGCCGGTCGCCTGCCGCTCGGCGAGGAAGGCGTAGTTGGCGAGGGTGAAGCCGCCGTCGCCGCCGGTGACGCTCGCCAGAATCATGCTGGCGATGGGGACGACGAACACCAGTCCGACGACGAGGGCGTAGCCGGCGATACCGGCCGTTCGGAGCGTCGATTTCGGCGTCCAGTCGGTGGGGAGAACGGACCGGCGAGGAAGCGGATTTGCCGCGCCGCCGGCCGACCGCTGGCTCGCCTCGTACCGGAGGTAGACGGCGGTCAGCGTGATGGAGATGACCGTCTCGATGACCGCGAGGCTGGCGGCCTCGGCGTACGCGAGGTCTCGCACCCGCGAGTAGATGAACACCTCGATGGTCGCCAGTTGGAAGCCGCCGAGCGCGAGGACGATGGGGAACGACGCGAAGGTGAAGATGAACGTCAGGGTCGCGCCGACGCCGATAGAAGGCAGGAGCTGTGGGAGGACCACGTCGCGGAAGGCCCGCCGCGGACTTGCGCCGAGCGAGCGGGCGGTTTCGATGGTCCGGGCGTCCACGCTCTCCCACGCGGCGGTGACGACGCGGGCGACGAGCGGGGCGTTGTAGAACGCGTGGGCGACGATGATGGCTTCAAGCGTGAACAGCAGTTCGACCGGCGGGAGGCCGACGGCGGAGAGCGCGCGGTTCAACGTCCCGTTGCGGCCGAACGTCGCCACGAAGCCGATGGCGACCATGATGGAGGGCATGACGAACGGGAGGATGGTAAGCGAGCGGAGCGTCTCGCGGCCGCGGAACTCGAAGCGCGAGAACAGCCACGCGGCGGGGAGGCCGAGCGCGAGGCTGGCGAGTGTCGAGTAGAATGCCTGTTTCGCGGTGAACCAGATGATGTCGACGAGGTAGAACTCGCTCGTCAGAATCGCCGTGATGGGTTCGATAGTGAGCCGGCCGTCGGCGAGGACGGCGTCGGCGAAGACGGTGGCGACGGGGTAGTAAAACAGGACGAGGAGGACGACGGCGGTGAGCGCCGCGACGAGGGTGAGCAGCCGCTGTTCGAGGGCGCGGGCGACCCGGCGAACCGACACGCGGCTCACCGACTCACCTCACTTTCTGGCGAACTCGCGGGCCCACGCGTCGGTCCAGTCACTCAGGTTGTCCTGAAGCCGGTCGTAGGAGAACGTGACGGCTTCCGGCGGCTCTTGGGCGTACTGCGCGAAGTCCTCGGGCAGTTCCGCGGTGGTCGTCGCCGGGAACTGGACGTTGCGGACGGCGATTTCGGCCTGCACTTCGGGTCGGAGCATGAAGTCCATGAACTCGGCCGCGAGGTCGGGGTTCGACGCGTCGGCGAAGGGAGCCATCCCTTCGGGGTTGGCGTAGCCCTGGTCGTTCAGGAAGCGAATCTGGTGTTTCGCCATGTCCTCGCCGGACTCGGCGGCGTACACCTGGTCGGTCGAGTACGAGACGACCATCGGGGCCTCCCCGTTCGAGTAGGCGTTGTAGGAGTCCTCCCAGTTGCCGAGGACGCGGACGTCGTTTTCCTTCAGGCTCGCCCAGTAGTCGAGGTAGCCGTCTTCGCCCTTGGCGTCGATGGTGTGGAGCAAGAACGCCTGTCCCGTCGCCGACGACGTGGGGTTCTGCGCGAGGAGCGCGCCCGCGTACTCGGACTCCAGTAGGCCGTCGAACGTCTCGGGGGCGACGAAGTCGCCGTCGCCGTCGGTCTCGTTGTAGACGAGCGAGATGTAGCCCGTGTCGTAGGGGACCGCGCGGCCCTGCGGGTCGAAGTTCAGTTGCTCGTTCACGTCACCGAGTCGGGATATCCCCTCAGCGGGCGAAAACAGCGCCTCGTCGAGGTTCTCGTCGATGCGGACGAGCATCTGCGCGTCGAGGCCGACGTAGAGGTCCGCGCCGGACTCGACGCCCTGGAGGGCGCGCTCGATGTAGTAGTTCACGCCCGAGTCGGGCGTCTGCCACTCCAGCGTCGCGTCGAATTCGGACTCGAACGTCTCTTTCAGCCACGGGCCGGGGCTCGAACTCGGCGCGTCGACGAACGAGCCGTAGGTGCCGACGGTGAGCGTCGGCGACTCGCCGCCCGCGGTCGTCCCCTCGGTCGTCGTCGCGGTCGCGGTCGTCTCGGTCGTGTCACCCGAGGCCTCGGTCGTCGTCTGTTCGCCGCCGGTCCCGGTACAGCCGGCGAGGAGCGCGGAGACTCCCCCCGCCCCGGCGGCCTTCAGGAAGGTGCGTCGTCTCATTACTCGGTTGTTGCACTCTGTGGTACTTAACGGGAGTGATGTTCGTGAGGGCGAGTAAACGGCCGAATCCGTCGATTTCGAGGCTCGTCACGGGAGAACGACTTTACACTCGGCGGGAGTATCATCGGAGATGACTGGTTCTCGTCCGTACGTCCTCGGCGGTGTGCTCGCCCTGTTCGCGCTTCTCGCGGCGGTCATGCTCGCGGACGTGTTGGCGACGGTGTTTTTCGCTATTACTGTCGCCTATCTGCTCGTCCCCCTCAGGCGACGCCTCGAAGCGCGCGGGGCTTCCCGATGGGTCGCCAGCCTCGCCGCAACCGTCGTCGCGGCGGTCGGCGTCGGCGTCGTGCTCGCGCCGCTCGTCGTCATCGTCTTCCTCCGCCTGAGCGACATCCTCGAACTCGCGGCGCTCCTGCCCGACGTGGTGACCGTCGAGTTCCTCGGAATGGTCGAGACGGTGACGCTCGACGACGTGGTTGCTGTCGGTCTCAACCTGCTCCAGTCGCTCGGCCGCGCCGCCGCAACCGCCGCGCCCGTGGTCCTCATCAAACTCACGCTGTTCGGCTTCCTCGTGTTCTCGCTGCTCCTCAGCGGCGACGCCGTCGGGCGGACGCTCCTCGCGCTGGTCCCCGCCGACTACCGGGATGCGGCGACGGCGCTCAACGAGCAGGCCCGCGAGACGCTGTTCGCCATCTACGTCCTGCAGGCAGCGACCGCCGTCGGCACGTTCGCCATCGGCCTCGTTGTCTTCTGGGCGCTCGGCTACGACTACGTCGTCACGCTCGCCACGGTCGCGGCCGTCCTCCAGTTCATCCCCATCGTCGGGCCGAGCGTCCTGCTCGCGGCGATGGCCGTCTACCACGTCGCGGTCGGCGACCTCGTCGCCGCTGCGCTCGTCGTCACGGTCGGCGGGTTCGCGATCGCGTGGCTCCCGGACATCCTGATTCGCCCGCGACTCGCGAAGGAGACCGCCGACCTGCCGGGGAGCCTCTACTTCGTCGGCTTCGTCGGCGGCCTGCTCAGCCTCGGCCCGGTCGGCATCATCGCCGGTCCGCTCGTCGTCGCCCTCCTCGCGGAGTCCGTGGACCTGCTCGGCGCGGAGTTACGCGTCGACGACGGCGGAGGCGACGAGACCACGGACGGCGACGGCACCGGCGACGACGCGGCCGAGCCGAACTCCCCGTAATCTCGCCTGTCAGCCCTCGACGACCGCGCCGTCGCGTTCCTCCCACTCGGTGAGACTGCCCTCGTAGAACGCCACGTCGTCGTAGCCGAGGTGCGAGAGGACGACGTAGGTGTGGCTGATGCGCCGGGCGGTGTTGCAGTAGAGGACGACCCGCTGGTCCGGGGTGACCCCCGCGGCGTCCAGAATCGAGTCGAGTTCGTCCCGTGGCTTCAGCCCGCGCGTCTCGTCGTCGACGAGTTCGCGCCAGTCGAGGTTGACCGCGCCGGGGAGGTGACCCTCGTCGTACTCCGCGGGGTCGCGGGTGTCCACGATGACGGTCTCCGGGTCGTCGAGCGCGGCCTCGACGGCCTCGAAGTCCACGAGCGGCGTCTCGGCCGGGTCCGTTATCTCGTAGACCGTTCCTTCGATTTGGGTCGCCTCGCTCGTCGTCTCGTGCTCGCGGTTCCACGCGCTGAAGTCGCCGTCGAGGAGGTGGAGTCGCTCGGGGTCGTGCCCGTACAGGAGCGCGGTCACGAGAAAGCGGGCCGCAAAGACGCCGTGGGTATCGTCGTAGGCGACCACGTCGTCGTCGGCCGCGACGCCAGCGCCCGACAGGAGGTCGGTCCACGCGTCGCGGCCGGGGAGCATTCCCACGTCGCCGTCGGCGCTCCGGAACTTGTCAAACGGTATCGACACCGCGCCGGGGAGGTGCCCGATGCCGTCGAACTCCCAGCCGTCGCGCACGTCCACCACGCGCACGTCGCCGAGTCGGTCCGCGAGCCACGTCGAAGAGACCACGTCTACCATGTCCCCACGTTTCCGGGCCGCGGATTTAGGTCCGCCCCTCTTCGCACCCCTCGCCACGTGTCCGGGGTAGCGGATGTTGTTGCTGGTTCCGTCGGATACCGGGTTGAAATCGCCCGAGGCGGCCGTTCTCCGAGCCACTTTCGCCGTCTCCCCTACGATATTTGGGATAATATTGCCGCATCACCCGAGGTCAGGCCGTACATGCCGTCGCTGTGAGAGTTATGGGCCTCCCTGTTGTACAGAGAAACGCGATGTCAAACTCCGATTACGCGAAGGACGTACTCGTCTCTGCGGACTGGGTGGAGAGCCACCTCGACGAGTTCCAGAGTGACGACCCGGCGTACCGACTCGTCGAAGTGGACGTGGACACCGAGGCGTACGACGAGAGTCACGCCCCCGGTGCCATCGGGTTCAACTGGGAGTCCCAGCTGCAGGACCAGACGACCCGCGACGTGCTGACCAAGGAGGACTTCGAGGACCTCCTCGGCTCGCACGGTATCTCCGAGGACTCCACGGTCGTTCTCTACGGCGACAACTCCAACTGGTTCGCCGCCTACACCTATTGGCAGTTCAAGTACTACGGCCACGAGAACGTTCACCTGATGAACGGCGGCCGCGACTACTGGGTCGACAACGACTATCCGACGACCGACGAAGTCCCGTCCTTCCCGGAGCAAGACTACACCGCCAAGGGTCCCTTCGAGGACATCCGCGCGTACCGTGACGACGTCGAGAAGGCGGTCGACAAGGGCCTTCCCCTCGTCGACGTTCGCTCGCCCGAAGAGTTCTCCGGCGAGATTCTCGCGCCCCCGGGACTGCAGGAGACCGCCCAGCGCGGCGGCCACATCCCCGGCGCGAGCAACATCTCGTGGGCCGCGACCGTCAATGACGACGGCACCTTCAAGTCCGCCGACGAACTCCGCGACCTCTACGCGGACCAGGGCATCGAAGGCGACGAGTCCACCATCGCCTACTGCCGCATCGGCGAGCGCTCGTCCATCGCGTGGTTCGCCCTTCACGAACTCCTCGGCTACGAGAACGTCACCAACTACGACGGCTCGTGGACGGAGTGGGGCAACCTCGTCGGCGCGCCCGTCGAGAAGGGTAACTGAGCCGCCTCGGCCTCAGTTCGATTCGAATCCGACTGTACGGTTCTTTTTGTGGTTTACATCGGCAGGACGCTGATACCGACGGCGACGAGCACGCCCGCGCCGAGAAGCACCATCACGCAGTAGCCCATGATGTCGCGGACGGACAGGCCGCTGATGGAGAGCAGCGGGATGGCCCAGAAGGGCTGAATCATGTTGGTCCACGCGTCGCCCCACGAGGCGGCGACGGCGACCCGCGGGATGGACTCGCCGGACGCCTTCGCGGCCGTGACGAGCGTCTCGCCGATGACGGCCCACTCGCCCCCGCCGGAGGGGACGAAGAAGTTCACGAGACCGGCGGTGAAGAAGGCGAAGGCCGGGAGCGTCCCGTCGGGCGCGACGGCGACCATGCCCTGTGCGATTTGCGTGGCGAGGCTGACAGAGCCCTCCGGCGCGTAGGCCATGATGCCCATGATGCCCGCGTAGAAGGGGAACTGGAGGATGATGCCCCAGACGTTCTCGACGGCCTCGACGATGGCCTCGATGTACGCCTTGGGTGTCCCGTGGAACAGCAGGCCGAGGAAGAGGAAACCGAAGTTGACGATGTTCAGGTTGAGGTTGTTCCACGGCATCGTCCCGTTCTGGATTCCCTCGAAGAAGTACAGGCCGACCGCGAGCAGGCCGACGAGGCCGATTGCCACGCCGATGCCGAGCGAGTGCTCGATGCGCGTCGCGAGCGAGGCGTCCTCGGGGACGGCGGTGGAGGCCCACCCGCCCGTCGCCTGCTCGCCGCCGTCGGTCGCCGTCTCGAACTCCGCGGGGTCGATGGGCGTCTTCTTCGCGTCGTCACTCGGGTACATGAGCGCGAACAGCGCCGGCAGGAAGAGGAAGCCGACCGCGACGACCAACACGAGGTTGGCGACCGTGAAGATGGTCCCGCCGGTACCGAACGTCGTGTCGAGGATGCCCGCCTCGATGAGGAAGTTCCCCTCGGTGTTCAACAACAGTGGAATCGACCCCGCGAGGCCGCCGTGCCAGACGACGAACCCGGAGTACGCCCCGGCGACGACGATGGGGAAGTCGATGCCGCGCATCTCGGTCGCTATCTTCCGGGCGAACAGCGCCCCGACGACGAGGCCGAGGCCCCAGTGAACGAACGACGCTCCGGCGGCGACGACCGGTACCATCGCGGCCGCGCCCCGTTCCGTGTTCGGGACGCCCGCGAGTCGCGTCAGGAGCCAGTCCACGGGCTTCGTCTGCGCGAGCGCGTAGCCCGTCATCAGGATGAGCGTCATCTGCATCCCGAACGAAAGCAGGTTCCAGAAGCCACCGTACCAGCCGTCGATGAGGAGGTTCCCGGCGTGTCCGACCACGCCGACCCCCTCGGCCGGTGCGACCGACACCAGCGCCAGCACGAACGCCACTCCGGTCAGGATGATGGCGAACAGGAACGCGTCGGGGAGGTACTGTTCGACCAGTTTCGAACTGCGCTCCGCCGCCTGCCTGATAGCGTTTGTCATAGTCCGGATTACTTCATGATAATACAATATATAATGTTTAATATTCGGACGAGTTCGGATCGGTCAAATGTCGGGTGAGGCCCGACTCATCGGCTGTCGAGGCTCCGGCCGGAACCGACGGTCACGGTCACCGTGGAGGGCCGTCGCGGACCCGCGCCGGACTCGCCGCCGCCGATGGGTACAAACCCGAGACGAACATACGGGGGCGTATGTCCGAACTCCTCGACACCCTCCGCGACGACCACGAGACGCCGCTTTCCCGACTGGGCTCCTCGAAGGCGCTGTACGCCGTCACCGACGGCGAGATGGACGGCGACGCGGTCCGCGCGGCCGCCGCGTCCGAGGCCGCGGCCGCCGCCGACCTGTTCGACTGGTGGGCGGACGACGAACCGAACGACGAGGCTGCCGCGCTCTTTTCTGACCTCGCCGACACTGCCCGCGAGCACGCCGACGCCGTCGATGCGGAGCCCGACGGCTCGAAGCCGAACGTCTACGACGTGCTCGCCGAGTTCGAGACGACTGACGGCCGCCTCGGCGGCGCGCTCGCCCGCGCGCTCGTGTCGCTGAAGACCGTCGAGCAGATGGTCGGCTTCTTCGTCGGCGACGCGGACCCGATGGCCGCCAACGACTTCCGCACGCTCAAGTCCGACCTCAACGACCAACTCGACACGCTCGAAGCCGCCATCGACGACCTCGTCGAAGACGACGCCGTCGCCCGCGAGGCCGCCGACGCGGTGGTCGAAGCCGCCTACGACGAGTACGTCGAGACGCTGGAAGGCATGGGCGTCAAGCCGAAGAACGTCTGCTAACTCACTCGCTCTTTCGCATCTCCGGGTCGCGGAGCGACCCACTCGCCGTAAAATCTGAGCCCTCAGTCCCCGAGTGCCGACAGCGCCGACGCGCGGCGTAACGGGTGAGTTCCAGTAGAAACGAGGGGGTTTGTCAGACGGTCGTCAGACGCCGGGGACGCCCTTGCGGTATTCGAGGACCTCGCTTCGAGCCTCGCGGACCGTCTCGGCGACGTCGCCGTCGAGGTTCTCGGCGAGTTCGTGGAGGACCGTCATGTGGCGGGCGAGTCGCCCGTGGTCCGGTCCCTGCTCGCGCGTCGCCAGCTTCGCGAGCTGGTCGGACTGTTCGTAGAGTCGCTCCTGCACGTCGCCCTCGGTCGCCTCGGCGGCTTCCTTGAGCAGGTTGCTCGCGCGTTCGAGTTCGGCTCGCGTCATACTGGATTATTCGATAGCCCGGCCCAAAACCGTTCCTCCGGCGACAAGCACCGCCTCGCTCAAGTACGCCGCGACCCAAGGACGGGCAATGAGCGAGTCCGGTCCCCTGTCCGCCGACAGACCCGACGCAGACCGTGAATTCCGCGTCGACGCCCCCTTCGACCCCGCGGGCGACCAACCCGAGGCAATCGAGGCGCTGGCCCGCGGCTTCCGCGAGGGCGCCGACGTGCAGACCCTGCTCGGTGTCACCGGTTCCGGCAAGACCAACACCGTCTCGTGGGTGGTCGAAGAGATTCAGAAGCCGACGCTCGTCCTCGCGCACAACAAGACGCTCGCCGCCCAGTTGTACGAGGAGTTCAAGGGGCTGTTCCCCGACAACGCGGTCGAGTACTTCGTCTCCTACTACGACTACTACCAGCCCGAGGCGTACATCGAACAGACCGACACCTACATCGACAAGGACATGTCGATAAACGAGGAAATCGACCGACTCCGCCACTCCGCGACCCGGTCGCTTCTCACCCGCGACGACGTCATCGTCGTCGCCTCGGTGTCCGCCATCTACGGCCTCGGCGACCCGAAGAACTACACCGACATGTCCCTCCGACTCGAGGTCGGCCAGCAGATAGACCGCGACGAACTGCTCGGCGCGCTCGTCGACCTCAACTACGAGCGCAACGACGTGGACTTCCGGCAGGGCACGTTCCGCGTCCGCGGCGACACCGTCGAGGTGTTCCCGATGTACGGCCGCTACGCCGTCCGCATCGAGTTCTGGGGCGACGAAATCGACCGGATGCTGAAGCTCGACCCGCTGGAGGGAGAGGTCAAGTCGTCGGAACCGGCCGTGCTCGTCCACCCGGCGGAGCACTACTCCATCCCCGAAGAACAGCTCGAAGGCGCAATCTCGGAAATCGAGGAGTTGATGGAACAGCGGGTGAAGCACTTCCAGCGACAGGGCGACCTCGTGGCCGCCCAGCGCATCGAAGAGCGAACCACCTTCGACATCGAGATGCTCCGCGAGACGGGCCACTGCTCCGGCATCGAGAACTACTCGGTCCACCTCTCGGACCGCGAGCCGGGCGACGCACCCTACACCCTCCTCGACTACTTCCCCGACGACTTCCTCACCGTCATCGACGAGTCGCACGTCACGCTCCCGCAGATCAAGGGTCAGTACGCCGGCGACAAGTCCCGAAAGGACTCGCTGGTCGAGAACGGCTTCCGCCTGCCGACGGCCTACGACAACCGCCCGCTCACTTTCGAGGAGTTCGAAGAGACCGTCGGACAGGCGCTTTTCGTCTCCGCGACGCCCGGCGACTACGAGCGCGAGCACTCCGACCAAATCGTCGAGCAAATCGTTCGCCCGACCCACCTCGTGGACCCGAAGGTCGAGGTGACGGAGGCGACCGGACAGGTCGACGACCTGATGGCCCGCATCGACGAGCGCATCGACCGCGACGAGCGCGTGCTCGTCACGACGCTCACGAAGCGGATGGCCGAGGACCTCACCGAGTACCTCGAAGAGGCCGGCGTCGACGTGGCCTACATGCACGACGAGACCGACACGCTCGAACGCCACGAACTCATCCGGTCGCTCCGCCTCGGCGACATCGACGTGCTCGTCGGCATCAACCTCCTCCGGGAGGGCCTCGACATCCCCGAAGTTTCGCTCGTCGCCATCCTCGACGCCGACCAGCAGGGCTTCCTGCGCTCCGAGACCACGCTCGTCCAGACGATGGGGCGCGCCGCCCGCAACGTCAACGGCGAGGTCGTGCTCTACGCCGACGAGATGACCGACGCGATGGAGGCCGCCATCTCCGAGACGCAGCGTCGCCGCCGCATCCAACAGGAGTTCAACGAGGAACACGGCTACACGCCGACGACCATCGAAAAGGAGGTCGGCGAGACGAATCTGCCGGGGAGCAAGACCGACACCCGCGGCGTCTCCGGCGACGCCCCCGCCGACGCCGACGAGGCGGTCGAACAGATAGCCTTCCTCGAAGACCGGATGCAGGAGGCCGCCGACAATCTCGAGTTCGAACTCGCCGCCGACATCCGCGACCGCATCCAGAACCTCCGCCGCGAGTTCGACGTGGACGCGCTCGAAGACGGCGTCGCGCCCGAGTACCCCGACGAACACGACGGCGACGGCGACGGCGACGACGGCCTGACGCCGCCGGACGAGTTCTGACCGGACGTGTCGTCACCGCCAACCCTGACGTTCGCGGCCGGCGGCCTCCTCTGCCGCGACGACGGCCGACTCTGTCTCGTCCACCGGCCGCGCTACGACGACTGGTCGCTCCCGAAGGGGAAACTCGAACCGGGCGAGACGCTGGTCGAGACCGCCGTCAGAGAGGTCCGCGAGGAGACGAGGTGCGAGGTCGACTGCGGCCGGTTCGCCGGGCGCTACGAGTACCGCATCCCCGACGACGCGGGGACGCGGAGCGGCCCGAAGGGCGTGTTCGTCTGGCACATGCGCGTCGTCGACGAACACCCGTTCGAACCCGACGGCGAGGTCGACGCGCGCCAGTGGCTCACCCCGGCTGAGGCCCTCGAACGGCTCACCTACGAGACCGAACGGGCGCTGGTCAGACGGGCGTTCGAACCCAACGACTGAGCACAGATTTTGGATAGAAACACATGTTACTGGTTTTTCGACGCGCGTCGGTGTGTGGACCGTACCCAAATTGGGGGGTCGACATCAAGAGTTATTAGCCCGACCTCGCTATGCCCGTTCCACCGTGATCCGCACCTCGGCGGACGAGCCTGCAATCCACACCGTTCACCACGCCTACCCCAACGGAGGCATTACCTGAATGGTCCGCGGATTCGAGCACTCCGTGCTCGACAGTTCGGGCGACCACCGCACGCCGGTCCACCCGGTGTGCGACGCGGTCGCATCCTCGGGAGACGGTGAACGCGCGCGGGTCGGTGCCGCTGATGACTCGGCAAACGGGCTGTTTTCGACGCGTCACTCCACGCGAGTGCACGCGAACGCTACTGCGAACTGACAACAACGAGAACCATGAGCTCTCAGTCTCTCAGTCACGTTCAGAAGTCGTTCCTGAAGTACCAACACATCCTCGTGTTCATCGCTCCCCTGCTGTTCCTCGTCTCGGTGTTCACCATGGCACCGACGCCGTCGGGTGCAGGCATGGAGTACTGGCTCCAGTACTGGTGGCTGTTCCCGGTGTTCCTCACCGGCGCGACCATCGTGAACACGGTCGGCATCAGCGGGTCGGCGCTCTTCGTCCCGTTTCTCATCTTCATCTTCCCCATCTTCGCACACCCGCTCGACTCGTCGACGCTGGTCAAGGTGGGCCTCATCAGCGAGGCGTTCGGTCTCTCCAGTTCGGCCGTCGCCTTCATCCAGTACGGCCTCGTCGACCGGCGACTGGCGCTGACGCTCGTCGGTGGGTCGATTCCGTTCGTCGTCGGCGGCGCGCTCCTGTCGTTCGTCATCCCCGACGTGGTGTTCCACGCGCTGCTCGGAATCGCGCTGCTCGCCGCATCGTACCTGCTGTTCAACGCCGACCTCGGCCACGACGAACCCGGCTCGTCGGACTCCGACCACGCCGCGGCCACCGACGGCGGCACCGTCTCCGCGAACCTCCCCAACGACCCCGGTAAGCTCGGCCCCGCGGGCGTCCACACGGCCGACGACGGGACCGTCACCCGCGTCGACCGCGAGGGCGACGACTACACGTACACCCGCGGCGGCTACCTGCGCCGCTTCGCCAACTACAGCGTCGGCGGGATGTTCCAGGGGCTCGCCGGCTTCGGCGTCGGCGAACTCGGCATCATCTCGATGCTCAGCACGAAGGTTCCCGTCCGCGTCGCCATCGGTACGAACCACATCGTGGTCGCGCTGACCGCCATCTTGGCGTCGCTCGTCCACGTCTTCGGCGGCGGCATCGTCGGCGGTCACTCGCTGAGTCTCGCGACGACGCCGTGGAACATGGTCGTGTTCACCGTCCCCGCGACGGTCCTCGGCGGCCAAATCGCGCCCTACGTGTCGAACGCGCTGGAGACTGACGTCATCAAGAACTTCGTCGGCGTCCTCTTCGCCGTCATCTCGATTGCGCTGTTCATGATGGCGCTGGGCATCTAACGACCCGCTCGAACCGTTTTCACCGGCACCACTTTCACAGTCCTCGATTCTGAACCCTCACCCATGTACGACCACATCCTGCTTCCGACCGACGGTAGCGACGCGACCGACGCGACAATCGAACACGCGGCGACCCTCGCCGAAACGTACGGCGCGACGGTCCACGTGCTGTCCGTGGCCGACTCGCGCAACCGCTTCGAGTCGCCCTCGGCCGGCATCGCGCCGGACGTGTGGGAGAAGTCCGAACTCGACCGCGCGGAGTCGGCGGCCGACGCTGCCGTCGAGGCGCTCCCAGACAGCGTCGAGACCGAACGCATCGTCGAGGAGGGCGTGCCTCACTCGACTATCGTCGACTACGCCGCCGACGCCGAGGTCGACCTCGTCGTGATGGCGACCCACGGTCGAACCGGCCTCGACCACTACCTCGTCGGTTCCGTCACGGAGCGCGTCGTCAGGCAGTCCGACGCACCGGTGTTGACCGTCCGCGCGGCGGACGAAGAATAAGCGCCGCGATCCGCTCGCGGTCCGTGTTACTCGAACTCTTCTGCCAGCGCGGCGCGGTGCTCGCGGCGCTTCTGAAGCGCCGAGTCGCGCAGCTCGCGCTCCTCTTGGGAGTCGCAGACGAGGTCAGGGACCGGAATCGGCTTCTCGTCGTCGTCGAGCGCGACGAAGGTGAAAAAGGAGGTGATGGTCTCGCGGCGGTCGCCCTCGCTCGGTCGCTCGGCGGTCACGTCGACCTTGATGTCCATACTGGTGCGACCGGTGTCGAAGACGTACGCCTCGACGGTCACCACGTCACCCACGTCAATGGGTGCGAGAAAGTCCACGTGGTCCATCGACGCCGTGACTACCTGCCGCTCGGCGAAGCGTCGCCCAGCGATGGCCCCGCAGACGTCCATCCACTCCAGAATCCGCCCCCCGAGAGCGCGTCCGAGGTTGTTCGTGTCGTTGGGCATCAAAATCTCGCTCATCTCGGCGCGGGACGCCGATAGCGACCGCGTGCCGACTGACGATTGCTGTTGCATACCACACGGTCGGTGTCGGACGTGGTTAAATTATTCTACGTCGTGAAAAATAGAAATAAAGGCGATTAATCGCTCGGGTTGTCGATTGTCGACAAACGCCCCTCACATTTCAACAACCTAGGCAATTAATAGTGTTTATTACGTATCGAATAGTGTCTGCGTGAACCGCAGACCGGTGGTGGGACGCCGACGCCCGTCTCTCGCCCGCGTTCGGGGGAACGTTCCCGAGGGTTCCGACCCTCGTTCGACTGGACGACGACGGGGAACCAGTCGCGACCCCGAAGCCGACGTACCGAGTGGCCTCCCGTCTCAGGTCCGTCTCGCGCCTCGCCGAACCGCGACGGCCGGACGACGGGGCTCGCGCCGGTCGCCCCGCAGACTGGACACGACGCTGCACCGGCCCCTCGCGCGTTGGTGGAATCGCGACTGCTTCGCGTGTTCGATTTTTCGCCTACTCGACCCGTTCAGCCTCGACGCCGCCGTCTTCGATTTCGATGTCGACCGCGTCCGCGGAGATGTCCGCCGTCTCGATGCCGTCCAACTCACCGAGTATCTCGCTGATGTCGTCGAGGCCGAGGAGTTCGCGGGTCTCCTCGTCGAACGCCTTGCTTTCGAGGCCCGCGGCCTGCTGTACATCGGAGCCGGTCAGTCCCTTCCCGTAGCGACCGAGCAGCGACGTGAGTTCCTGCGGCAGCACGTACGTCGTCGACGGCGAGGTGCCGATGTTCCCAAGCGTCTCCATGCCTTTGTCGATGATGGCGCGCTCGCCCATCGACTCCGCCGCGCGGGCCCGGAGGACCGTCGAGATGGCGTCACCCTGCGCTTCGAGAATCTGCGACTGCTTTTCACCCTGCGCGCGGATGATGTTCGACTGCTTGTCGCCCTGCGCCTTCTCGACGGCGGAGCGGCGTTCACCCTGCGCTTCGAGAATCATGGCACGGCGGCGGCGCTCGGCGGAGGTCTGCTGTTCCATCGCGTTCTCGACGTCCTTCGAGGGCTTGACCTCGCGGACCTCGACGGACTCCACGCGGACGCCCCACTCGTCGGTCGGTTCGTCGAGTTCCTTGCGGATGCGCGCGTTGATGTGGTCGCGTCGCGCCAGCGTGTCGTCGAGTTCCATGTCGCCGAGGGCGGCCCGCAGCGTCGTCTGCGCGAGCAGCGAGACGGCCCGGCGGTAGTTGTCGACCTGCAGGAAGGCGCGTTCGGGGTCCATCACGCGGATGTAGACGACGGCGTCGGCCGTTACGGGTGAGTTGTCCTCCGTGATGGCCTCTTGGGAGGGCACGTCGAGCGTCTGAGTTCGCATGTCGAAGCGGTAGGTCTTCGAGACGAACGGCGGGACGACGTTCAGCCCCGGTTCGAGGATACCCTTGTAGTCGCCGAACACGGTGAGCGTCCGCTTTTCGTACGCCTGCACGATTTCGACCGCGTCGTACACCGCGGCGACGGCGAGCGCGAGGACGACGTATCCCGCGAGCGTCAGCGGCGTGACGGGGAAGACCACGACGGCGATGCCGAAGACGATCACCGCGACCGCGAGGGGACCGAGCCAACGCGGGATTCGGCCGGGCTCGCTATCGACCCGTCCTGCGCCCGACGAGGAGGACGACGAGGACGAGGACGCCGAGAGCTTCCCGAGTTGGTAGAACAGGCTGTCCATGGTGGAGAGTGACACCGAGGCGGAATAAAGCTAGCCGGCTACTCGGCCACCCGGCCACCAACTATTTGTCCGCGAACGCCCCACCGCCCGGTATGCGAACCAACCGCGGCCGAATCGACGTGGAGGACCTGCTGAAAATCATCCTCCTGCTCGTCCTCGTCTGGCTCGTCCTCGAAATCATCGGCGAGGTGCTCGGGCTGTTCGGCGCGTTGCTCGGACCGCTCCAGCCGATTCTGGGACTCGTCGTCGCGGCGCTCATCGTTCTCTGGCTGCTCGACCGAATCTGACTCTCCGCGGCGACGATACGCCTTTGTGTCTCTCGCGTGAGTCACGGGCGTGTACAGTCTGAACGTCCCGGTTCCGGGGCGGGTCGCCCGCCTCGCGTCCGACCTGTTTCCGTACCTCGCCCCGTTCGACCGGGTTCGCGACCGACACACGCTCGTCTGCAAGCGGTTCGAAGACACTGAGCTCGACCGCTTGCACGAACAGTTGCGGCGCGCGCTCGCCGGTCAACCGGCGTTCGAAGCCCGCGTGACCGATATCCGGTTCTTCGAAGCGCCGCCGCGCGGAGCCGCGCCGGTCGTCTATCTCGCTGTCGAGAGCCCCGGCCTCGCCGACCTGCACCGCGCGCTCACCGACGAGTTCGGCGCTGTCGACGGACTGGAGGGCGACGACTACGTCCCGCACGTCACGCTCGCCCGCGGCGGCAGTCTCGCCGACGCCCGCGCGGTCGCGAGCCAGTCCATCGAGCCCGTCGAGTGGACCGTCTCGCAGCTCGACATCTACGACTCGTCGTTCCGCGAGACCGCGGCCTCGATTTCGCTTCCGGCCTGACGGCGGGGATTCGACCGCCGTCGCCGTCGGCGGAGCGACGACCCTCGGTGTGCCGCCCCGCCCCGCCCCGCCCCGCCCCGCC
>NZ_LOEP01000024.1 GCF_001482285.1 Haloferax sp. Q22
GAAGGATCATCTTGCAGGGTCGCTGAGCTCATTCCACCTCAGCATTCACCCTGCTCTTTGGTGTGCTAATCGTTCTATGACACCCTCACTTCGTGTAAAGACGAACAGCAGAGTGGCGAGTTCGAACTCATCCTCGAAACACCAGTAGAGGAGGCTCAGCTAACCAAGAACTACAACATACAGTATTCGGCCTCAACAGAGGCAGACAACTGTGAAATAACGATTAGTGAATCGTAACTATGGTTGATCTAATCGACGTCGTCCTCGAGGGGTTCAAAGAGGTCGTCAACTGGTTGATCGGCCTCTTCATGGAGGGTCTGCAGACCGGATATGATACCCTCACGGAGGAGATGTTTGGAACCCCGACACCACAAACGGATGGGACGTTTGTATTTGGGACACCCTCCAATGCTCCGTGGCCTGCGATACAAGACGCCCTAGTTGGTGGCGAGATTATGCTAATCTCGTTACTCCTGTTGCTGATGTGTGTTCAAGGACGGCACACAATCCGAATTTTCAACATTGGAAGCGCATACGAAGCGAGGCGGACGAAGAAAACCGCCTGGGTCGGAGCCTTCCTCATCATTACGTGGTACTGGGTCAGTATTCTGTGCCTCTACATCGTTGATGGGTTCACAATTGCTCTGATGCCGAGCCTCAGCTCGTTAGGAGATGCGATGCTCAATTTCTTAGAAGTCTCTTTGAGCAATCCAGCACTTGCCTTCGTCTTTGCTCTGGTTGGTGGACTCTCGATGTGGGCACTTGAGGCCCTCTACTACATTCGAGAAATCCTCCTCTACGTGTACGTGTATGGAATGCCGATAGCATTCGCCCTGGGTTATGGGAATATCCCCGTCCTCTCCGATATCTCGATGGGATTCATCAAGCGGTTCGTGCCGCTCGCAGTCCTTCCCCTCCCCGCAGCGGTAGTGTTCAAAGGATACGACCTACTCTACTCCGAAGGCGCGCTTGCCCCCGGTAGCGCATTTCTGAAATACCTCGTAGCCGCGTCACTACCACTGATCGCTCTCTATCTCACTTGGAAGACGTTCAAGTACGCGACTCCGCTGACTGCAAAGGTCGTCGGAGGCGCGACGAAGGGGGCGGCACTCATCGGTGGAGTCGCAGCGGGTGCGTACGTCGGTGGCGCTGGTGTCGCGACGACCGCGGCCCGTTGGGGACCAAAGGCAGCTGCTGGTCACGCTGTCGCGCAGAAGGCCGCAGCTCGAGGAGAGAGTAGTGACGAAGAGAACAGTACGCCGTCGTACCGGCGGACCGAGAACGACCCTGGAATCTACTAAGCACCCATGTCGATGGATCAAGACGCAGCCGCACGGCGCATCATGGACCAGTTCGGCGAAGAGAGTCGAATCCCCTACCTCAACATCGAGGAGGGAGACGTCGGCGTGCTCATCGCCTTCCCGATTATTGGGCTGTTCGTCGCTGGTCTCACCGGAATCGAATCGCTCGCCCTCCCGTTCGTCGCAGGAGGATTCGGGTTTGGCGTTGCCGTCATCTACGTCTCTCCCGACCACCTGAACGCGTGGACGTGGACGAAGGACGTCTATCGCTACGCCAAGCGTCCGCGAGTCACGTTCAGTGCTCCAGAAGAACCCGATACTACCACGAACGAGACAGAGCGAAACGAGGGCGGGCTCGCGAACTACACGCCGTTCAAGCCGGACGAGCGAACGCAGGACCTCACAAACGTCAAGCGGGCGTGGCCCGGTGCTGGAGCGATTCAACGGGCAGACGGAACGATGGAAGCGTTCATCGAGATCGACCCGGGGAATATGGACTTCGCCATGTCCGACGACTGGGCACAGCTCCAGGAGGCCGGGGAAGAGTTCGCCAACAAAGAACTCGACTCGAAGCTCAAACTCCACGCGACAACCCGGTCATTTCCGGTGGAACAGATCACCGAGACGATCGAGGAGCGGCTCAACGACGAGGACGTCAAGCAGAACCCGATCTTCCGGGAACTCCTCGAAGAGTATCGGGAGACGCGTCCCAAGGAGATGCGTGATCGTGGTATCCAGCAGGTCCGCTACTACATCGGCGTCGAGGTCACGCCGCTCGAAGTCTACGACAGATACCGAGACGAAGGTACCCCTGCCGAGAAACTGACGCAGTTCCCCGTCATCGGGTTCCTGTTCAACCCGTTCGTGACCCGCCGTGAGGACCTCACGGATGTCGAGCGACGGGCGCAGATGTTCGAGAAGCTGGACAGCCGCGTCAACGACGTTCGCGCCGAGTTCATCCAGCAAGCCTCTGGCTGGTCTGCTCGTCGGCTCAGTACGGTCGAGCTGTTCGTCCTGAACATGGACTTCTGGAACGGGAGAGAGCACGACTACGACGAAGCAGAGCGTGTTGTTCGCGAGCAACCGATTATCGGCCACTCGCGCCGGGAGGATGAGACCAATGCGTAACGTCGTCCTGCAGGCGGGTGGCGGGCCCCTCACCCAGCTCACAGAGTGGCTGCTGAACCCAACGTCGCCCGAAGGTGCAGCGATTTACCTCCTGTTGGTTGTGGTCCTCGGAGTCGTCGGAAAATTTCTCTGGGACCGTCACACCGCCGACGAGGAACCCGAAGTCGACTTCTCGGACGTCCTCGACGAGGAGACGCTCGAAGAGGGGCACGCAGAGGGACAGCTCCTCGACGACATCTCCGAGTCCCACAAGACGGTGACCGCGCCGGCAGCCATCGAGTGGGAGACACGAGCCGCTCGGGTTGGCGAGCAGTGGACGACTACGCTGTACATCGCTGACTACGCCGACTACCCGAACGACGGGTATCTGAGCGACCTTTTCGAGTTGACCGACGTCGAGTTCGACCTCACAGCGCACATTACCCCGAAGAACCAGCAGCGGGCACGGAACGAACTGCAGGATATTGCTGACGACCTCCAGGTGGACGCGGATCTGGAACAGAGTGTCCGCAGTGCGTACCTCCAAGAGCGTGCGAACGAGGCCGCTGCGACGTACAAGGCCGTCGAGAGTGGGGCGAACGTCTTCGACCAGGGGATGTTCGTCACGGTTCGTGCCGACGACAAGGATGACCTCAGGGACTCAGTCCAGAAGGTCAAGAGTGCGCTCCGCGACGACCCCGCAAACCTCACGCCGAAGACTGCGATCTGTCGGCAGGACCTCGCACTACAGTCGGCCGCACCCATCGGAGACAACGTATTCGGGCGCGAGTCCATCGCCCTCGGTGGGGCCGTCGGCGCACTCCTTTCGTCGCCGCATAACGCGACCATCCTCGAAGAAGGCGGAGTCGAGTTCGGTATCCACAAGGACAACCAGAGTCCCGTCGTCATCGACCCGTTCGCCCGTGACAACGGGTACGCGATGTTCACCGTTGGCGATACTGGGTCTGGGAAGTCGTTCGGTTCGAAGCAGAACTTCATCCGCTCTATCGAGCAGAGTAAGGACCGCATCGGCATCATCCTCGAACCGCTCAACAACTGGGCAGGCGTCTCCGAAGCACTCGGAGCGAAGCGCATCACCGTCGGTGGGACACTCGGGCTGAATCCCCTGGAGATTCGCCAGACGCCCGACCACGTCCAGCGAGCGATGGGCGAGGACGCGAGCCCGTTCAACGAGAAGCTCGACGACGCCATGAGCTTCCTGACGAACTTCTTCGCACTGCGCGGCATCTCGCTCGGTGACCGTCGGACGACGCTCGAACTCGGCCTCAAGCGCGCCTACAAACGCAACGACATCACCGACGACATCTCGACGCACAGCAACCCCAGCCCGACCATCCGGGACATGATGGACGTCTTCGAGGACATGGTCGATGACCCCGAGTCGTTCGTCGTCCGTTCGGATGAAGAGGCCGGGAAGATCCGCGAAGACGCGACGTGGCTTCTCGACCAGCTTCGTCCCTTCGAGGAGGAGGGTCGCCACGCCAATCTCGGCAAGTCCTCGGAGTTCGACATCCGTGATGAGAAGGTCATCTACCTCGACCTTGCACAACAGGAGGGCAGCGTCGACAGCAGCACGGCGCTGACGATGCAGTTGCTCATCTCGCTCGTGTACGAGCGGGCGAAGGAGACTGACAAGGAGGTCGTGTTCGTCATCGACGAGGCCCGGTACATCATGCAGGACGCCGCGAGTCTGGCGTTCCTCGAGACGGTGTTCCGCCATCACCGCCATCACGACCTCTCGATTCGTCTCGTCACGCAGACCGTCGACGAGTTCTTCGAGCACGCCGAATCCGAGGCCATCCTCGATCAGTGTGCCGTCAAGCAATTCCATCGCCTAGACGGGATGGACGACCAGTGGGCCGACGAGTTCGGCCTGAATTACGCCCAGATGCGCTACGTGCAGGACGCAGTCCCCGGGAACGAGGACGCAGGTTTCTCCGAGGCGCTCGTCGGCGTCGACGGCGAGTGGCGCGGCATCAAGGTCGAGGCGATGCCCAAGGAGAAGCAAGTCATCGACTTCGAGCCGACCGAGCAGGTACGGTCTTCACTCCCTGGCGCTGGCGAGGAGGCAGTCGATACGGACGTACAGCAGTTCCGTGAGGAGCTGGAACAGCAGGCCACGAACGGACAGTCGAAAGAAGCCGAACCCGCCTCTGCGAAACCAGATGGCGGGGCGATGGAGGGAGAGGACGATGCGTGAATATCTCCGAGTCACGCCGACATCCGAAGAGCTTGAACCCGAGGGAATCCCTCGAGTCCTCGAAAGCCTGCACAAACTGACGACGGCAGAGTCGACGGGACTCGCGCAGAAGCTGAACCCACTCCACAGTAAGACACCGCCCCGGTTCGAGTTTCTCGCACTGAGTGAGGGAGCGGACGACCCTGTCGAGTTCTTCTACGGCGTCGACGAACACCTCGATACACTGGAAAAACGGCTCCGTTCGATCTACCCCGAGACGTTCGACATCGAGCGCGTCCACGTCGACGTCGCCGCTCGGCTCATCCAACCAGTCGAATTCACACGATCCGAGTTCATCGAACACTACGAATCAGGGCATCTGCAGTACGAATTCAGCCCCGACGAGCAGTACGAACTTGACAGTGAGGACCGTGACCAAGACCAAGCGGCGGCGACTGAAGCCTCCCCGTTTGCAAATGGTGGTGCCACACTCGATGCATCCCCTGGTCACTTCGTCGAGGTCGGTGAGACCGCCCTCAAGCTCGCACCACCGAGCGCAATCCCGGACGAGAAGCCACTGACGACGCTCGAAAAGCCAACCGAGACGGATGAGGGAACGATTCTCGCTCGGCCCACCATCGACGCCGTCTCGCCAGTTGGCGTGCGCTGGTCTGGTTCAGCCACCCGGAAGAAAGACTGGATGACGTCGTTGACGCCCTTCGCCGCTGGCGATGGCGACGACGGGTTAGTGGCTGTCGACCAGCCCGGTGCGACACTGGCGTCACTAGTGGACCACCTGATGGAGGCAGCCTCACCCGTGGCGTTTCAGGTCGTGTTCCAGCGACGGGCGAGCTGGCAGTCCGACGCAGAGGTCAGAAAAGAGGATCTCATCGACGGACGGGACACCTTCTTCCAGGAGGTCGTGGGCTCTTTCCTCGAGGTCGAAGACCAGCGGAGCGATCACGGCGAGAAACAGCTCAGTGAGTCAGTCGCCAAGCGCATCGAGTACATCGATGCGAAGAACCCTAAGCGGTCGTACACTGCCAACATCAGGGCAATCGGTGTTCCGACCGACGACGAATCGCACGACGAACTCGCGGCCCAGATGAACTCACTTCGGCCCGTGTTCGACCCGGTTGACGGCCCCTATTACGAAGTCGAGGGAGAACGGCTCCGTGCTGGTGGCTTCCGAGAAAAGACGAAGGAGAAGAACGCACGGACTGCCTTCCGGCGGCTACTTGACCGAGAGATTACGACCGGGCGAGGCAAGACTCGGCCTGATTTCGTCCTCAGTGGAACGGAGCTCGCGAACTTCGTCTTGGTTCCTTCCTCCGAGCAACTCACAGTAGAAGGGACACGCGGAACCCGCGCTGAACAGCAAAGCCGGAACCCGCTTCCGTGGCCCAATCCGGACCTGGTTCAACAGCTTCAGGAGGGGATGGCGATTGGGTATGCGCTCGATGAGAACGGAGCTCCCCAACCGGACCCGATTCGGATTCCGCCCAAGCTCCTGACGACGCACTACGGCCGGTTCGCATCGACCGGCGGCGGGAAATCGAAGGCAATCATCAACGACGCACTATCCCTCCGTGAGACGACCGGCGGCCCCGTCGTGGTCGTCGATCCGAAAGGCGACGGGATGTGTGCCAACTACCTTCGCTGCCACTACGAACGCTTCAACGGGTTGGACGACGTCTACCAGTTTCGCGTCCCGGAGACTGTCCCCGCGTTCTCCTTCTTCGACATCCGGCCTGCGCTCGAAGCCGGGCGAAACCGCGAGGACGCCATTCAGGACAAGGTCGACCACTTCCACGACATCCTGCGGATGATTATGGGTCGCGAGCAGTACGGGCAGGCGTTCGTCGCCAACGAGATTCTGAGTTACCTCATCAAGGCTCTCTTCGACGAGGAGTACGGGAGCGACGTTTTCGGCCTGGACGACCTCTTCGCGGCAGCCCTCCAGATGCAGCGAGAGCGGACTGTTCCGCCGGTTTCGGCGGCCAACAGGAACGTCGAGGAGTCGCTGACGCGGCACTTCGCGAAGGACGACCACCGGTTCCAGGTGTCGATGGACGCCGTCGGGAACCGCCTCGATAAGCTCAGAGAGGACGCACACCTGCGACGGATCTTCAGCCACGTTCCGGAGCAAGACGATACCGGAGAGTACGTCGACAACCGATTCGACTTCCGCGAGTTCCTCGACGAAGATGCCACGATCCTGTTCGACTTGGGGAACCTCCGTCCGGAGGCACAGCGAGCGATCACACTCCTCCTGTTGAGTAACCTCTGGGACGCAGTGCAGGTGCGTCGACGTGACGGGAACACGGACTACGAGAATCTCACCAACCTCATCATCGAGGAGGCGGCCCCCGTCGCATCAACGAAACTCGTTTCCGAGCAGCTGCTTCCACAGGGGCGGTCGTTCGGTCTGAGCATGGGACTGGTGATGCAGTTCCCCGGCCAGGTCCGAAATCGGAGCGAACGCGCCTACGACGAGGTCCTCAACAACATCAAGACGAAGCTCATCGGGAACATCTCCATCGAGCGCGATCTCGCAGAGTCACTGGCCCACGAAGACTTGAGCCCGACCGACCTCAGAAATCGGATCAACACACTCCCCAGCGGAGAGTGGATCGCACAACTGCCGAGTCCGTCATTCGGGGAGACGGGGCCAGCCCCGTTCTCAGTGAAGCCGCTCCCGATAGCAGCCGGCCATCCAGAGAGCGACGAGCCGCTCTCTGTCGAACAGGAGGACCACTTCGAGACCGTGGCCCTCCCACGGCTTTCGGAGCGAACACAGGCCCGATATGGGCTTGCAGAGACTACCACCGAATCGGAGACAGCCAAAGACGAGGGCTGGGGAAGTAGACCGAACGACGAAGGTTCGACATCCGTAGACTCGACTAGCCCTACGGACTCGGCGCAGTCGTCGTTCATCGGACAGGCAACCAGTGGTTCGGCGGCCGATGAAGAGAAGAAAGAGAAAAACGCGGACACCACCTCGCTATTTGGAGATTCCGGGGCAACTGAGCCGGAAGAACCAGTCAGTGAAGAAGTGGAGCCAGATGTCGAAGAGAATGAGTCGTCACCAGTACAGGCAGGTGGTGTAACCGTTCCAGATGACGAACTCCAGCGGCGCGAGCTCACGCACGACGACATCCGATTCCTAACCCGCATCCTCGACGTGATGAATGGTGACGCACCAAATCACAGACTCTTGGATTCAATGAGTTCGTTCAAGAGCGACTTTGAAGATCTGGATGTGCAACGGCTCGTCGAGCAAGACCTGCTGGAGGAAGGACGAGCGTGCGGTCGGAAGTACTACACCGTTCTCCCGGCAGGGCGTGAGCTCCTCGGTCAGAAGCTCAAGGTCGGTCCTGGTCAAGGGGACATCGGTGAAAAGACACCGCACAAGGTCGGTGTGAAGCTGCTCGAACTGTGGTTAGCCTCCCGCGACGACGTCGCACAGGTCGAGCCGTACTACGAGTACGATGAAGAGACGGTGTTCGACGTTGTCGGTCTCGATGTTGACGGGGAACTCGTGTGGGTCGGTGAAGCCGAACTCGCGAGTAACAACAAACACGCGCCGGTCGACGACTACGACAAGCAGAGCACGGTGGACGCGAACGCTGTCTGGGCGTTCAACAGACGCGAGACGGCCGTCGAGGTGCTGGACCGTCTCGCAGAAGCCGACCGGATAGAAAGCAGCGTGAGCGGGCGTGCAGCCCGGTCGTTCTCGGACATTCGAGAGGCCGTTGAATCGTTCGATGCGGCTGGGCTGACGACGATTCGGAGCTTCAACAAACTCGACCAGGAATTCAACACATGACGTGGCGCCACGCAACCCGCGAAGAGATCTATAGGTACTACACGGAGGAGTTCTCCTCGTACGTCGACGAACTCCCGTCGTTCATCACCGCAAAGGGGCCGAAACAGTACGCACTCGCGTTTCAGGATCCCCACCCGGTACGGAAAGACGGAGTCCCAGACAAGGACTTCATCCGTCGAGATACGTGGCAGACGAACGTCTCAGGCGACCGAACAACGGCAGTGTTCCACGACTTCGACGACGTCCTCGAGTTCATCCGCCATCCAGCGCGGAACGACCCACTTGGGCGGAGCGACTTCGCGCTCGCCGATCCTGATCTGCTTGACAAACCAGACCCGCGTCCTGATGCCGTCTACTACGCCCTCGATCACTGGGAACGACCGTGGGTGCTCCTCATCGATATCGACGCGAAAACGATAGCCCGAGAGCGAGCAGCACAAGCTGCCTCGGATGAGGATGCTACGGAAGACAGCGAAGAACTGCTCGATTCCGCGGGTATTCTCGACGCAGAACCAGTAGGTTACCCGTATGCCTTCGAGGATATCGAACGGGCCATCGGGTACGGCTTTGAGGTGCGAGATATTTTCGAGGACGACTTCAACGCCGAGGAGACGATGGTAGTGTACAGCGGCCAGGGCGTTCACGTCTACCTCCTTGACACCGATCCAGCCCATCGGTACGACGCCAAGAGTCGGGAAGTGCTGAACGACCTTCTGCAAGACACCTACGAGATTCCCATCGATCCAGTGGTTACCGCCGATCGGCGTCGGGTTGCCCGGCTCCCTTACTCGTTGCACGCTGACGTCTGTAGTATCGTCACGCCCATCGAGAGCCCAACCTTCGACATCCGATCTTCGACACCAGAGGTGGTCAAGGAATGACTCAGTCGACGCCTGTCGAGGACGAGAGCACCGCCTATCGCGTTGCGACGCTCCCGCTCGAATACGGCACGACCCGCATCAACCAGCTGTTCACGCGGGGCTACAATCGCTACATCGTCGACGGCGAAGAGCAACCAGAAGATTTGTTGAATGATCTCGAGCGATTCGGGACGGCGGCGTTCAAAGAAGACGTCAGGGCCAACGCCGCAGAGGAACCCTTCGTCGACGAGCCCGGAACGCTCGCCGTTCTTGCGACGTTGAGTGCTATCTGCGTCAAGGCACACCCGAAGTTCGAACACGCCCCACCGCGAAAGGTGCAGGTCCTCTACGATATTCGCGAGCTCTACGTCAACAATCTCGCCTCCCTCCTTCGAGAATTCGGTGATGGGAGTCTCCAACAGGATATCGCAGAGGTGCTGTACGCGAAAGAGCCCGGAGAGGACGGACCACACCCCGGTCGCGTTTGTACTGGGATCAAAGAGATGCCTGAGTTCGGTGACGGATTGTATCTCGAAATCCCGATGGCCGCAGCATCGAGGAAGTGCCTTGTTCACGCCGAAACTGAGACCGGAGAAATCGGGGAACTGCTCACTCGCGTCGAGAACAACTGCCTCTATGTGCCCGTCGGTGATTTCGACACGAAGTATCGCGAGTACGCCAGACGTGCGTTCAAGAAGCTCCTGCGGGTCCAGGAGGAGAACCTCTCTGAAGACCAGCTGACGTGGCTAACGACGAATGAGTCAGCCATCACAGAGCGTATCGACCGCTTCATCGAGACGGGACACCACGAACGGATCTGGCGAGATTGGAACCCCGGTGAACGGACCATCCGTGTGCTCAGAGACGCGATTCGAGACGCTCCAGACGAGGTCGTCTCACTGGGAGAGTTCCACTCGGCGAAGGAGCTGTTTGAAGCAGTGGAGTCCTACGACCCGGAAGCGAGCTGGAAGCGAGACGTGTGTAATCGCATCTCGAGTCCTCGAAGTCTCGGAAACCTTCTCGCATCTCAGCGCGACCACCGGAGTCTGGCCATTCGAGAGCACGGAAATACGAACCACTATCGGATTCAGGAGTCTTCGCGTGGCGTCCAGCCCCTCGACGTCGAGACAATCGAGGATCTGTTCGAACTCCCCTGTATGGCGAATATGGCCGAGCGCCTCCACGAGAAGAAACCAGTCCGAAAGGACCTGTACAACTTCGCCCGGATGGTGATGTGGCTTCCCCAGTACCAGGATAGTGACCTCGAGACGATTGTCGCAGACCTCAAGGACGTCTTCTCGCGATGGCCTTGGTACGACGAGCAAGTCACCGATTACCAGATTCGCTACGAGTTCTCGAACACCATTGGAGGCGACACCCCGCTTCCGATGAACTGTGACAACGACGATATGCAGCGGTACTGCATCGGCCAGGAGCAGTGCCCATACTCAATCTGGGGGAGCCTTCCCTTCCCGAATGAGATGTACGACCGGTTAGATGAGAGTGGGTTTGCGGGCGGAGAATTTTAGCCCAGTTAGAAACTATTAGGATGTAATCAAAGCGACCTTGTCAAGACCAATATTCGAGGAAGCTCTGTAGAAATCACTCTGAAGACAGGGCGAGTATGTAGCATAGCAATCTAGGAATCGTGCTTGCTCGGAGTGTTAGGTGTCGTGCTGTAATTTGCCAAAAAAGCTATCGTAAATTCATGAAGATCAACTTCAGGAGCCACAAGCGGACGAGGGTCCAAACGATAGCATGTTTGGGTAACTTCGTGGTCTATTCTTCAAACTCCTTCATCCGATCATTCTTGTACTCAACGGGGAAATTTGATGAAGTCCCATTTCGGGTTACACAGACTCCTTGGAACTCGTCATGACCGTATTCACTTAGATCTACGTCAGGCTTGTCGGTCGAATACCGATATCCTTCCACCACCGCCCCACCACGTTTCATCATCAATAAAACTAGATCAGTGACTGGCCAGTCCTCTTGTTGTGACTGCTTGAGCATTTTGCGATGTTCATTATTCAGGTATTCCATTGTTTCTTGATAGTTATCCTGTCCTGCAAACACAGCATCATAATCGTGTGTTTCTGACCTTGATGTCAAGTTAGAACTGGAAGGAACAATCTCCACGTCAGAATCTTCATCACTTCCGTATGTAACTCCAATATCATCAAGAATACGCTCTAATTTGTCTCGCTGCTCTTCTCCAGCGTTTGGAGCCAATATAATCCGATTCGTCATCCAGACCGTAGCCATTGGGAAAAATCGATGTGTTTCTCCGACATCCGGCATCTCTGCTACCAGAGTGCCATCAGGATTGGCCTGAAGCATCCTAGCGCTATCGAAGGAATTGATAAGCAACCGAAATTCCTTCTCGTAATCGTAATCTTTCCGTTTGAAGAAGTTAACCGCCGCTTGATATGCCGCAGGCTGGAGGATACCCTCTTTCTCCCGATCTTGGTATCTCACTGCTCCAACTCGAATGTCACTCCCTTGGGCCCCGATGTGTACATTCCAGATCGGTGTCTCTTCTTTAGAAGAATCTTGGAAGTTTCTAATAGCAGGTTCTCTAGGAATTGCACGAACAAACTGACGAACCGTGGTTTCAAACGCAACTCCTGCTTTCAACTCATCATCATTAATATACTCATCCCACATCTCTGTAGGTTCGTCCATCCCTAGCCGCCAACAGTTTGCAAAATGCTTGTGCCGAACTATTCGATGGAAATCCCGGAGCGAGTCCTCAAACCGCTCGTCTGAAACAAGTTCCTCCCCTTCTCGTTTGCGTCCACGGCTACTAACGGCAGCAAGCCCGCCACGAAGAGAACCACTGTACCCTGGCTCTCCAATAAGCCCCTCATTTTTGTCATCAAAATTAGTTAGGTGGTTGCAATATAGTCCCTTTTCAAAATAGTTCTTGATATAGCGTTCCTCCAGGTCTTGGTATCTACGGATCACCATTCTCCCAGAGGGAATGTGGTTATATTCGGAGACGAGATGCCCCGACATCCATCCTTTGGCCATTATGCAGATGTCTAACCACTCACGGAAATGATTTCTGACAGCGTTTCAGCAGAGTCCTCAAGGCAAGATCTGGAATTAGAATTCCTGTTGAAGGTCGTAGAAAATTGACTCTAGGAAATTCTCTCCTTCGAACTGCAAGTAGAGTACCTGTGTCAGGAACAGATATTTAGCTAAATTTGACGTGGTATGACGAAATGGCTGTTTCTAGCCGTCTCGGCGTGCTACTTGTGGCCCTCAGCGGGGCTACCCTCTTGTTCGTGGACGGCTTCCAATCTGCACCCAGACTCTGGTACGCGATCGGAGGTGTCGTCGCCGGGACAGCATTGGTTGTATATACGGCGATATCGCCGTCTTCCCGTCGTGAAATACCAATCCCCTACCCAACACCATCTCCGAACACGCATGCCGACTCCACGGCGGGGTCAACGATAGCTCAGACTGGTCCAGGGGCTGTGTTGAATCGCCATACGGCGTAGGTTTTCACTGTTTCACGGCACGCTTGATGTTGTAAACGACACACATCAGGGCAATCTCACG
>NZ_LOEP01000025.1 GCF_001482285.1 Haloferax sp. Q22
AGCTACGTCTTGCAGGGCGTTGGAGCTGGTGGACACAGTTTCCAAACCCTGCGGCCTCCCTTGGGAGGCTTTCTATGACACGCTCCCAATACGTGTAAATGAGAGAGGAGCGCCACGGCGTTCCGATTGTTCTACGACTAATCCAGACTCTGAGTAGAAGGCACGTCCTTCGCTCAGGGTATTCGTCCGTGTATGACACCACCAGCCACTGGTGCTCCACAACTTACATTCTCTCGCCCGAGAAAACACGTCAACTTGGAGTGACAACTATGCCCAGCGACAACCACGACAGTGCAGAGTACAGACACGAACGATCAGTCGACCCACGAGTCAGAAAAACACGGGCTGAACGCGGATGGGGTACGCAGCCTGGACGCGTTCCCGGCCAGGACAGTATCGAAGCCTCACGGGAAGAACCCGACCGAGACGATGATGGGTACGACCTCACCGGCTATGACAGTCAAATGGCGACGCGTATTGGCACAGAAGGAAGCGATGATGGGGGTGAGCGACTCCGCCAGTTGCACGAAGGGAGGCACCAATCAGATGGTGGGCACAGCGCACGCGAATCAGAGAGAGACAAGAAGCGTGTGACACAGGCGATTTGTTCGGGACTACCGCTTGCATCACACGAGCGCGAACACGTCGTCAACGCCGTGAAGGCCTTGAACCTCGACAAATTCGGCAACCAGAAGAGCATCACAAAGGTGACGCTCGGACTGGTCGTCGTTATAGTCGATGAACGCCATCGCGATGGGGCCGAAAAAATAGAACAACTCGTCTCGTTTTCAGACGAGTTTCGAATTATCTGTGATAAACACGACATCGCAATGAGTGACCTCAGTACGATTAAACAGATAGCACGTGACGAACTGTCGAACCGCCATGTCCCGGTGACCTCTGAAGTACTGTGGCGCGACCCGGCACTACCTGGGCGGACAGCACCAAGCGATAAGCCTCACGAATACTGGGATCGGTTACCATCCAAACGTTGGGTTGCAGTCGCAGTGAACTGGGAACAGATACCGCAGGAATTCAAAGACGCAATTCCCGCGGACCACCTCGAGACAGTCGACCTGCTCCGTAGGTGGGAACCATGGGAAGACGAGGAGGATGAAGATAGCGAACCGATTGACGATGAACCTGACGTCGAACCCAACCCAGTTGACAGAGATAGAGACGACCTCGACGAGGAGTTGCTAGCGGAAGCGAGGGCCCTCGTAGAGGAAATGGAAGACTCTGACTACGGCGAATAGACGATTCTACTGACGCGATACGATGACCCCAAGAGGGAACCTATGAGAAAGACACATATTGTAAGGACTGTAAGTCTTGTACATGAGCGCCGAGAAACGTATCCCTGTCACCGAAGAGCGGTGGCGGGAACTCGCGGAAATGAAGGAAGCTGGGCAAACTTACGACGACCTCCTCCAGGAGATGATTCAAGAATTCAAGGAGCATCGGTTGGCGGAAATGGTACGCGAGAAGCGCGAAACTGGCGAGTTTGTCGAAGTAGACGTCGACGACTGGTGATCGCGCACTGGAACACATACGGACTCTTCTATGGCTGAATACAACTTACTGGTAGAACAGAGCGCCCTCGAATACATTGATGCTCTGGGGGCGAAGAGCGAGCGGATTTGCAAAGAGAATCTCAAGAAACTAGCTGAAGACCCCTATCCAGGAAGTGGGAAGGGAGACAAAGAGCGTCTCGTTGTTGACGGTGAGAAGATCTATCGGCTCCACATAGGACGGACCTACACGGCGTTCTATGACATCGACGAGAAAGCAAAAGTGGTTCAAGTGTTTGAGGTTCTCCCCATCGATGAGGCGCACAAACGGTATGGACACTAGTGGCAACGCACGCGGAGGGTTTTCGCCTAATTTGGGGTGATTCAGTGAACTTCTCGCGGTATTTGATTGTCTTTTGTCCACTGCTCTAACGTGAGAACAACTCCACTCTCTGACTAACCTCTATGTCACAAGCACGGATGTTACGTGGAGATTTCTACAAGCTGTTCTGCAGAAAGTATATACCCTATGTTTTGTGTGATTAATTCATCATTCCCATTCGTGCTCACAAAGACTCCACTATAGTTGTGCCAGCCATGGTAGCCAGGAGCCAGTCCTCTGCCCGGGGTGTGAGGGACAATGTATGTCCGAGATCCTAACCAGCGAGCTCGCCACTATTATCACGTTGACGATCAAGCAGCCGCAAATTGCCCAGGGCCAGGAACTGCCTCTGTCTGTGTCAGCTATTCCTGTCCATCTCTGAGGAGTTCAACAGAGCCATGGAAACATATACCTGTACTTCCGGTTTCAGAGGTGTTCCAATGCTTTACCCAAGGTTTCTGTCTAAGATCCCACCAGATTCGCCGGGGAGGGCCAGACCTTCACCAGAGGGTGATTCTAAGATTCAAAATTTTCGGGGAGAGCAAAAAGTACTCAGATGGAATACCATTTTTGTTGTGTCGTTGTCGTCGACAGACAATGAGGATTAGCAAAATATCGGCCCGCTGCCGAAATTACTCAATGAATCATATATCGCTATACCGAATTTATTGGTCGGGGTACATACAGTTTCGGAGTTTGGGTAATTTTAGCGTTGATTTGCCACTTAGTTAGTCTAGATTACGGGGAAAGTGGGCTAGAAAAGTTATTCAAATCGGCTAATGTCCGCAATTGTCAGAAACTAATCCAAATGTCCCGTCTATAGATAGCGCCACCGCTCACGAGGGGCAAGCCGGAGTGTTCGTTCACTTAGTCCGGCGGAAGCAGCGCCGAAGAGAACAATTCAACGCATTCGCACTTGTCTAAGCGCGTCCGAATCAGTCTTCAGATCCCGATCCCGATTTCAATGCTGATTTAACGACTAATTCGGGGTCAAGCCCATGTTTCTCCAGAATGTGGCGGACTGTCTTTATCAAATAAGGCTTAGACTCAGGGTGGACCACAATCGAATCGATGAGTTGATTCAGATCAACGGAAGCATCTCGTACCACCTCACCTGTTGGTTCGGGAACATCACTAACGCTATGAACAGGATACATAGCGGGGTCGTTATAGTCAGTCAACACAGCCCTGATCTCTCGCTCATCTTTGAACTCCTCCCGCTTCAAGAAATAAGGGGAGAGAGCGGTTATGTCCATTGATTCTAAATCAAAAGGAGAGCCGGTATTAAAATCTCGATAAGCAACATTCGAAATGAATAATCTTCCATCCCAGTCTTCAAACGACTCAATGAACGACTCGATATTTGACCTGATTACCACGCCATCAGACGAAGTAGTGTATGATCGCCACATACTGCTGCTTTCATATTCGTCTTGACGCCAGCAATTCATGAACGTCAGCTGCCGCATTCGGTTCCTGAACTTTTTGGTCGTGTCGCAAAGTCCTCTAGAGTTCAGTAGCAACTGGCTCCCGTGAGGAACGGGTCGCCTCTGGTGTCCACCCACGAGGCAACCCATGCACGCCACAATCGACGTACGGTTGACGATTAGCATCGACGAGGACAAAACGATACCGCTGGCCACGCTTGCTGAGTTCATCACTGACCAGAACGTCGAATCAGTTCTCCTCGAAGGACTGGTCGAGAGCCTCGACGCGGCCCGCGTCGAGGCGCTCTGTGGCGAAAAACACGCCACCGGCAACGGTCAGCAGCGATTCCAACGAGCTGGAACTAATACCCGCACAGCCGTCACAACCGCCGGAGAACACGAGTTCTCTCTCCACTACGTCGAGGATACCGCCGCTGACCACGACGAATCCAGCTACTCCCGCCCCATCGAAGATGTTCTCAGCTTCGACGGGCAAAACCGCTATCAGCAGGACATCGCTGCCAAGAGCGTCGATCTCGCCACCTCTCTCAGCTATCGTGATGCTGCTGACCACGGCGACGGCATCCTCCCGGAGATGCCGTCGCCGACCACGATCAACCGCCGCGCCCGAGAATACGGCAGTAAGCTCAAGCAGTTCCTTCCGGACTGTGTCGCTAATACAGAGGCTGACGCCATCATTCCTGACGGTACGAAGTGTCACAGCCAAGACGACAACCGTTCGTACCACTCCGTCCAAGCCACGCTCGGCGAAGACACCGCCGACGAGTCACGGTCGCTGCTGGATCTCTCGGTCAACGCTGATTGGGACGACACAGATGCCCAACTCGATGATATCGACGCAGTCACTGACGACGCGACGGTCGTCAGTGACGGCGATAGCAGCATTGTCACGGCCTTTACCGACGAATCCCGTGATCACCAACTCGATCTTGTCCACGTCGGCCGGACGTTGGACTACAATCTGTGGGATGACGGCGTGTTCTCCTTGGATCGTCGCAACGAAATCGTCTCGGAGGTGATAGATGAAGTGTTCCACCTGAAGAACTCTGTCGCCAAGCACCGGCCAAACGAGGAGTTCGCGGCGATCCGCGAACGGATCGCGCGAACGACCGACCGCATTGAGAAAACAGCGTGGCAATTGGAGCAGTACGGATCAGAGAAGGCTGCGGGGTATCTTCGGCGGTGGTTGCCGTCGATTGTGACGTTTGCAGAGCATGCTGTCGAGGGGTTCGAGGTGCCGTGGACCTCGAACCCTGTCGAACGGCTGATGGGCGAAGTCAGCAAGCGATGCAAGAACCAGTGGATGCGCTGGACAAAGGAGGGACTAGAGGCGATACTCCAGCTTCGGCTGGTGAAGTACGCCGATCCAGAGTACTACCAATTGTTCCTCGACAAACTGCTCCAACGCTCCACCAAAACAACAATGAGCTGTGACCTCTCAGTTGAAAGCACCAGGGGCAAACTCTAGACCGCTTTGCGACACGACCAACTTTTTGTCGGCCTCCATTAGCTGGTCCACATGTTCAATAGAAGGATCTATGACTTTGGTACCGTTATCTTCGAGGTTAATCTTAATTTGAGTAATATCAGAAATCAAATTGTCCCAGATATGTCGCTGAAACGACTGATTGGGAGTGGGAAGCGTTCCCTCGTATTCGTCATTGAATACATCCGACCTGCCAAAAACCAACTTACCCTTCCCAACGCTATCGCCCATTCGTAAGATGTTCACCAGTTTTGCGAGCGTAGTATACCGCCAGATGGGGTCGTCAGTTACTTCAAAAGAGGACGGTACGAAGGGATCAGATTCACCAGTAAGGGAAGGTCCATGATTTTCAGACATAGTGAACACATCTATCAACTCAATAGTAAATAATCGGGGGTGTTTATTCGGCTGTATTGGGTATGTGGGCAGGCAGTTGCTCCGCCGCCAGATTGGACGCAGGTAATCTGGTGAGAGGTAGATGCTCCCTGACGTGGTATCGTCGTTGGGGAAACTGAGTGACCGACTCGCGCTCTGTATTCAGCACGGTCTCGAGAGACTACCAGTAACTGAGGGTTTCAACAGAGCCAGATCCTTCAACGTTACCACGAAAAAATCCCTTTTCGCACCCGTCGGCAGATGTTGTTGGAAATTCACACCTCAGCAAATCGCCAGACGTGAAGAAGATTTCAATAGAGCCATATTCTCATCCGTCTTCAGTTAAGCAAGAAACCGTGTAACTGCGGTGGCTTATCGGGACATCTTTCGGAAGGAATGAGGAAGTCCAGTCTGTGCACGACAAGGACTCCTCATCTCGAATTATGCGTCGGCTCACTACACTGTTTCCCTCTGAGTTCCTCAAAGAGCACGCCGAGGAACTCGGCGTGGTCGAACGTGACCGAAAGCTTCAGATTCCTGCCTTCGTCTGGACATTCGTGTTCGGCTTCGCCGCAGGCGAAAGCCGAACACTCGCCGGGTTTAGACGCTGTTACAACTCGACTGCCGATGAGACGATCTCACCGAGTGGGTTTCATCAGCGGTTGACTCCGACGCTTGCGGAGTACCTCCGCGACCTCGTCGAGCACGGTCTCGACGAGGTCGCTGTTCCCGACGCTGTTGACGCTAATATCGACCGATTCAGAGATGTAATGATCGCCGATGGAACGGTGTTGCGGTTGCACGAGTTCCTTTCCAACGAGTACGAAGCCCGCCACGAGGAGCAGGCTGGAGCGAAGCTCCACCTGCTCCACAATGCCACCGAGCAGACGATTGAACGGATCGATACTGCTGACGAGAAAGCACACGATAGCACGCTGTTCAAGACAGGGCCGTGGCTCGAGAACCGCCTCATGCTGTTCGATCTCGCCTACTTCAAGTACCGCCGGTTTGCGCTGATCGACGAGAACGACGGCTACTTCGTGAGTAGGCTAAAACAGAACGCGAACCCAATGATTACGTCGGAATTACGGGAATGGCGCGGCCGCGCCATTCCCTTAGAGGGCAAGCAGCTCCGAGCTGTTCTCGACGATCTCGACCGGAAGTACATCGATGTAGAGGTCGAAGTCGAGTTCAAAAGAGGACCGTACAACGGGACGCAGTCGCTGGATACGAAGCGGTTCCGCGTCGTCGGCGTCCGCGACGAAGACGCCGACGACTACCATCTGTACATGACGAATTTGGTGAGAAAAGAGTTCTTCCCGGCTGATTTAGCACAGATCTACCGATGTCGGTGGGAAGTTGAGTTGTTGTTCCGTGAGCTGAAGACGCAGTACAACTTGGATGAGTTCAACACGAGCGACGAACACGTGATGAAGATCTTACTATACGCAGCACTGCTGTCGCTGCTTGTAAGCCGCGAGTTATTGGATCTGGTGACTGAGCAGGCGGATGATGAGCTCGTGTTTCCGACAGAGCGCTGGGCGGCGACCTTCCGGTCGCACGCCCAGCTTTTCCTCCACAAACTCGGTGAGTATCTCGGCTACTCACCACCGCCGCTGCTTGAACGACTGACCGAAGACGCTCAAAAGATCCACAAGCAGCGACCGATCTTACAAGAGACGCTCGCTACCGCTACACAACCGAGGTGTGAGTCTTAACTGAAGACGAATGGCCATATTCTTTATGCCATCCTACACAGTTATAAAATGTCTATGGATGAGAACATCTCAGACAAAATAACGCTCTCACAGCTTATTTATTTGATTGCAATTGTAATCTCTGGAATCTCGATCGCAGGGTTTCATGAGTATTTAGCTGTTGAGAATGTTCTTAATCTAATAAGTATAATTGTGAGTGCTTCGTTATCTGGAGCACTAGTTTTTCTCTACTTCCAACAGAAGCAAATACTAGAGTCCCAAGTTGACCTGAAAAAGGCTGAACTAAGCGGAGATTTATATGTGACAGATCATGACTACGATGGGAACTCGATAGACGTGGAGTTATCGAACTTTAGTGGTTCTGAGATATCAGGGTTAGCTCTTAGAACAGTGATTTTTCCAAAAAATATTGATGGCCTGTGTATTGAAGTCTCAAAAGAATTGTTACGACGTGCTGATAAGCATGGTACGCAATTTGGCCGTGAAACAGGAATTGCACCTCGTGAACAAGAGGTGACATTCAATGCGAAACCATCGGTTCAATATACTAATACAGATGGTAATAAAATGCGTCCAAAACTCACCGAATTCATCACTCAAATGAGAGACAGAGACGTTGAAGAAATTCAATGTCGAATGTGGGTTGAAGGAACAGATCAGTTAGAACAAAGAGTCAAATCCAAGGTTCTCACCCTGGATAGGAAAATATCAATTAATACGGATGGATCAGAAACCAATGAGCCAACATTGGATCAATTATTTCATCCCAAGGTCACAACACATATTAACAATATTGAGAGCGAATATTAGGATAAGTGAGATTTTCTTCAGTCGGTTGATTTCTGAGAAACCATATTTTCATGGTTACTCCATCAAACTCAGTAGGAGAAACAACTCAAAAATTCCGACAGGGGCCATTGAACTCTCTTTGCTAACGTCTAGATACACCAAGTAAGTCTCGGAACTGGCCCTCCAAGTCGTTCTTCAAATCGGGGATGTCGTCTTCTGTGAGTGATTCCCAGTTTGCCTTCCACTGTTCTATTCGTTCGTCGGGACCGGGAAGAGACTCCTTTGAATCGTGAATCTTCGCAACGGAGAAGTCATGGAACATGTCGATGTACTCTTTTAGAAGATCATCCATCGTCTCGCAGACATCAGACGAAAAATAGACCTTATTCTTTAGGTAGAACCTACGAAGCTCCTCACCAGATTCGGCGGCAATCTCAATCTTCTCTTCTCTAGATGTATCCCCCCGCGATAGCATTGGGTCAGCAAGCACTCGCATATCCTGGTCAAACTCAGACAGGTGCACGTAGAACTCTCCAATGACCTCTGCTCTCTTCTGGTGTAGGTCGCTAAACCTCACCTCCTCCTTGTTAAGTTTCGTTTGGTACGATTGCAGTTGTTTATCAAAATACTGCTGTATTGTGAGCCTCGCAATGTACACAAGTACTCCTGCACCGATAGCAAAGACCCCGAGGTCTCGGAATAGATTAAGAACTGATTGTGGCAGGACTGCCATATATTGGTTGTACTCTCTTTAGAGGGCTAAAACCAACGGTACCTATCCTCGACACATGTTCGTAGATACTGCGCTGAAATTTCTCAACCCACGTTCTGGTGTTTCAGTAGTTTACTCTGTGAGATCGCAGAGAAAACTCGTATACAAGTACTTCGACTTGTCCGAGGGGTGGCGACGTCTCAATCAAGTTCGTAGTTGATGGCTTGTAATATCCAACTTAGAAGCACAGTAGATTATGACTTATCAATAACGACCTCTACAATCAGCGCTCGGTCTATGGAGCATGAACTCGGTGATCAAACACTCGGACGAGGAAGCCGTCCGAGCGTTTGCATGGTTCCGTCAGTTCCGGGAGATTACGATCGCTGCCGAAGTCTACAACGTTGAACAAGCCGTCAAATAATGAAACCTGTCTCCATCTGCGGATTCGATAGAGCCATCAAAGTAGTCATAACCCCAGCGAGTACCCTACTGAGCAGATTCGTCGTCTTTCGCGTTGAACTGTGCGAGCGTCTCGACGACCGCATCGAGGACCGCATCCACCTCATCAGCATCAACACCGCTCTCAGACGCAGCACGAGCGGTGACAGCCTGTCGAACCATCTCGTCGTTCAACGGTTTCAATCCACCACGCCACTCGCGGCCAGTCTCTAGTGAGTGCTCACGAACAGTCTCTACAAACTCGTCATACTCATCGGGCATATTGCTCGCGAGTATGTCGAGGTCGGATTCTAAACGGCGTTCCAGCCGACTGCGGATACGCGATTCAACGACCCGAACATAGTCACGTTCCGCCTCCTCGCCAGATCTGGTGACCCCGTCAACGAGAACCGACTCCTCAGTTGGCGTAATGTACCCACGTCCAGCTTCACCAAGTTCATCGCTCGCTTTTTCATCTGCTGTCATTGTCTACTCATAATTCACCCCCACCAAATATAAAAAAGTAACGCCATTTCGTTATTACTCGGTGGTGTTGTTTATATCATAACAGAACAGAAGACCGCGCCTTTCAGTTTTAAAGGAGGAGCGGATGAGAATCTTGGCACAGAACCCAACGCTCCCCTTGGAGATTGCTCTCCAATCTACCGTAAGAAAGTGAGAGGTAAAAATATTTGCAGATGATGGACAGCGAAGACGCGAGAATCGAAGTGGTATAGGATTAATTTGAAATTTGAGTCACACTTAGGCCTATTTCTGAGTTACTGTTTAATCATGGACACCAAATCCTCATGCGGTGCGATTTTATCTCGGTCCACGTCAGACCGAAGCGCGTCTAAGTAGTGAATTGAATCAAAAGCCGGCTCATATTCTCTCCACGTCCCTTCTTTGTCTTGATGAAGGGTACTGCGAAGTAGACCCTCGTCAACGAGTGACTGAAGGTATCGAGCAACTGTTCGGTCACTTACGACTTCTGCCGATTTCGAACGACCTGCGAGCGTCTGGTATCGTCGAACAATCTGGGCAGTCCGTGGGGAGGTGACGTCAGCGACTTCGCAGAGTTCCATATACGCGCACAGGACTTGTCTCTCTTTAAGAGAGAAATCAGAGACGATGCTATCAACGTGCTCTCTCGCCCACATATCGTTTGCTTGGTTGATCTCCGTCTCTGTCACCCTCCCATCGCCCCGGTTTGCTATGTCCCCACCGTATTTGAGCAGGTCGAGCGCAAACCGCGCGTCACCTCCTTGTTGGGTAGCAAGTGCCGCGCACAGACTGATTGCCGATTCGTCGACGGACCCCTCAGCAAACGCTTTTTCAACACGATGGTTCAGCACCTCACGCAGTTGGTTCGAGGTGTAAGCGTCGAACTTCACCGTCCGCTTTCCGATAGTTGACTTCACGTGCGGGGACAGTTCGTTCTTAAACGATGCATCGGTCGTCGTCGCAACGACACCCATCTGCTTCCCTGCCAAAGCATCATTCGAAGACGAGCGAGTCAGGAGGTAGAGCAGCTTGTCAACATCGTCAATGTCGCTCAGTTCGTCGATAGCGACAACGACTGCTCCGTCGAGGCCCTTGATACCCTCAGCGACTGCGTTCAACAGAGCGGAGTACGAGTGCCCCTGTCGGAAGTCGGTATCAGGGTGAAGTTTATTTGCGAGGTCGCGGGTGAGCTGATACCCCGTATTGTGCTGGGACCCGTTGACGATGACGTAGGAGAAGTTCACGCCCTCAATTGATTCAATTTCATAGTCCAAGATATTGAGCACGACTCGAACAGCAGCGGTCTTTCCAGACCCGTTTGGGCCACGGACGAGTACGTTGTCCGGCTGATCTCCGGTGATGATTGGTTGTAAGGCAGTTGCCAGCTGTTGCATCTCGTCGTCTCGGGTATCTCCCGCTAACTCGTCAGGAACATAATCATCCTGTAACGAGTCGCGGTTGCGGAATACCTGTGTCTCTGTGTCAGTATTGAAAAGCTTCATGGGTTCTGTGCCAACCTCTGTTTAAGGCATAATGGTCAACCACATTAAACCTTGTGACCACCGTGTCGAGTGGGTCTAGATTGTCGAATATGTCGTGTGGACACCATCGTGTCGAGTGTGTCTAGTGGGCGGTCCCCCGTGTCGAGTGCGTCGAGTGGACACCCTCATGTCGAGTGTGTCGAATACCTACACCACCGTGTCGAGTGCGTCGAATGGACACACCACCGTGTCGAGTGTGACGAGTGCAGGGGAACACCACCGTGTCGAGTGCGTCGAATGGACACACCACCATGTCGAGTGCGTCGAGTGCAGGGGACTGCCGTGACGAGTGTGTCGAGTGGCACGGGTGGTGTGTCGAGTGGGTCGGCAGAAAAGAGGTGAAAATCGCAAGACAGTGTTGGAATCACGGTCGGAATGGACACACACACACCGTATGTCGAGTGGGTCGGGTTAACCACACGACGCGGAAGCTCGGTTGTTAATAATTCACTACTACAACAACTGTAATTATACGTATTTTGTTCCCAGTACGGTTACTGTTATATCGGCTGTTATGTAAAGGTGTCGCCGGTAAATAGACTCTCGTCAGACCCTCGACCCCGTTTCCCCCTAGCCACTCGACACGCGGTGTGTGTGTGTTGGTTTTGTCTAATCCGACTGCCGTCATGCGGTTTTCACGACAATCGACTCATCCACTCGACACACCACCCCTTCCACATGACCCACTCGACACGGCAGTGTCTGCGTTATTAACAGAAGACGAGTCAATATCGCTGTTCCACCCACCGTATACTGTTCTTAGACCAAGTAGACCACCTCGACGCTCTGTCACTAATTGAGTGTTCACCAGAATCTAGCATTCAAAACCACCGTCGAGCAATTTTCAACGGCTAACACGCCCGATGTCGGTGGAATCGAGTGTCTACTATGGTTTGAGAGAATGCGACCAGATACTATAGAGAGCACAGAGTAGATAGGCCAGCATATAGACACTTCGAGTACGTTCGATATCGGTCTCATTACCCCTCCGTCGAGCAATTTTTGAATCCACAACCTTGTCCAGAGATTCGTCGAGGTACTTCCTACCGCCTCAAATCAGCCCGACGGGGTTCTTCTGCGATCTGAAAGCGTAATATCGTCTTTCATACCGCGGATTACGTCCAAAGAAAGAGGCGGTGTACAACATACGGAGGAGCTTGACACACTCGGTTCGGAGGATTACCAGTTGGAGGTTGGTTCATAAACCTATCAGACATGCAATATTTTTGGAAGGGCCGGCACTGTCTAGTTAAGTCAGTTTGAGAAGCGAGCAGGTCGTTGAGTTAATTTGGGATGAAGCTCGCAGACCTGCTCAGCGAGTGCTTTGAGACGGATTTAGAAGAAACTTGGGAGCGTGAGCGGACGGCGAACACCCTGACGGGTGTCGCCGTCCAGCTCCACGCGACCGGTTGTTCGCTTAGAGAGACAAAAGAAATTCTTCGATTACTCGGCGTTGAACGGTCTCATCAAGCTGTTTGGCAATGGGTACATCGACTGGCTGACAGCGGTCACAACCCGCCTGAGGCGAAGCCGAAGCGGGTTGCGGTCGACGAGACCGCTGTCAAGATAAATGGCGAATGGTCTTGGTTGTACGCTGCAATAGACATCGAAACAAAGCTAA
>NZ_LOEP01000026.1 GCF_001482285.1 Haloferax sp. Q22
CGAAGGATCATCTTGCAGGGTCGCTGAGCTCATTCCACCTCAGCATTCACCCTGCTCTTTGGTGTGCTAATCGTTCTATGACACCCTCATGATGTGGCTAGGCCTCGATCTCTGGCCGGATTCTATACCGTTCGGATTGAGAACTAGACTCCCCTTCAGCTTTCAGAACAATTCTCCAGCAAGTACGGTTGAAACGCAAGCAGGTTCGCGTTCAATAATAATTCGTATTGGGAACACACCGAAGTGCTTTGCACAACAGACACGGAAGAGCGAATGCGAGTGGAAAGTGCAAAAACGGGCAACATTATTCTGTAATTTCGAAATGGACGTACCTTTTTTCTAGCTTATCTCGGGACCACGATATGCTCTGATTGGTCCTGGGTCTTTGAACCAATTGTTTTTAGGATGACTACATTTCGTGACGATAAGAATCAAAACTTCGCCATTTTATATCTCGATTTATTAACGATTGGATACAGCAGCTCCAACAAAGAAACCGGACGTGGTCCGCTCTCTGAACCAACCTACAGTACCAAAAAGTGACAAGAGCGAGGACGGGTTCTCTTCGTGCTTCGTAGAGGCTCCAGACGATATTACGGAATCTGGACCTTGACGCTGACCTTGTGACGGATTGAGGGTTTTGTTGCTAACGCTAAGTTGCGACCACCCTAGAGAGATTGCTGGAAGATGTGTTCAACATCAACCTGTTCGACACGTCTCGGATTGCCGACGAGGAGACGTTGGATCTCCATGGTGTCTTCGGCGAAAGCAGCGATCTCGTCTTCTGTCACGCCGAGTTCGGTGAGATTCTCGGGAATCCCCACATCAGAAGCGAGTTTTGCGACTGCAGTTGCCGCTTTCTCAGCGGCCGCATCTCTACTCAACCCTTCGACGTCTTCGCCCATCAGGCGAGCAATTTCATCGTATCGGTCGAAGGCACCGGTGGCGTTAAACCGCATGACAGCCGGGAGAAGCGTTGCAATCGTCACTCCGTGAGGGGTGTGATGTTCGCCAGCGACCGGGTACGCCATCGCATGTGTCGCACCTAGCCCAGCATTGGTAAAGGCGATTCCAGCCATCAGGCTCGCTAATGACATGTTCCGTCGAGCTTCAAGATCTGAACCGTTGTTGACTGCACGACGAAGGTTGTCTGCGATTAGCTCGATTGCTTTCCGTGCGAGTTGGTCGGTTAGAATCGTGCGACCATTGTAATCAGGGCGATCTGCCGGGTCTTCAGGGCGTGGCTTTGTGTCGAATCGCCGTGTCGTGTACGATTCAATAGCGTGAGACAATGCGTCCATACCTGAGGAAGCTGTTGGCCCCGGTGGGAGTGACACGGTCAGTGACGGATCGACGAGTGCCAGATCGGGATATTGGTGTTTACTTGAGATACCAACTTTCAGCTTCCGATCAGGGAGCGAGATGACCGACACAGGTGATGTCTCAGATCCTGTGCCAGCGGTAGTCGGAATTGCAATGACTGGTAGCGTCGGCCCAGGAACGGGTTTTCCATCCCCAGTTGGTGGAGCAACGTAGTCTAAGATTTCACCACCGTATTTATAGACAACACCGGTCGTCTTTGCGACGTCGATTGAACTCCCACCGCCAACGCCGATTACCACGTCGGGCTCGATCTCGCGGGCGACTGAGATTGCGGCCTCGAAAATTTTGAGCGAGGGGTCTGGTTCGACACCGGCGAATACTTCCACGTCAATGTCTTCTTGCTGGCGCAGTGGGGCAGTGACCTGGTCGATAACACCCGCCTCCTTGACACCCTCGTCAGTAACGATAAGGGCAGTATCACCGTCTCGGCTCCGTATTTCAGTGGGCAGTTCCGAGACCGAACCTGTCCCGAATTTCACTCGATTCGCCATGCTAAACTCCCAGACTGTGTCTGGCTCGAACATACCATATCGGATTAACTTAGATACTTAAACTATTTGTTACCGGCATTAATTAGAGAATCTAGTTGGCAATTCCTGATCATGGAAAGGCAGATTATCGAACATACAGAGCCTGTCTAGCTGAATTGTGACCCTCGTGATAAATGAGGTACTATTCTTCACGGGAAGAATCGAGGGTGATTTATGAGGCAACAATTTCCATGAATGTCAAGATTTATTATGTAGCACTTATGTCTCTCTTGGTATGTCGAACAATGACATTGTTTCGCGGAGGACACTACTTCGTGGTATGGGTGCAGCAGGACTTTCCACTTCCCTGTCAGGATGTGCGCTACTCGGAAACTCAGACGATGCTTCGAAAGATGTCGGCAGTGGCGACAACAAGGGGCAGTCTGAGGCAGATACATCAGAACCAGTGAAAATTGCGTTCATCACCTTCACCTCCGGTGCGGCGTCAATCTTCGGTAAACCATCGGTGAACGCTGCCAAACTGTTGGTTGAGGACATTAACAAGAACGGCGGTATCCTTGGTCAACGTAAGATCGACGCGCAGTACATCGACGAGGCCGCCGGAACAGACCAGATGGTGAGTACTGTTCGCCGTCTCAAGACCAAAGATGACGTCGATGCTATCATCGGATTCGTCTCCAGCGGTGACGCCCTCGCTGTCGCTCCCGTCGTCGACGAACTTGAACAACTCACACTCATTTACGACGCAGGAACCCACCAACTCTTCGAAGAAGAGAGCTACGAGTACGTGTTCCGGACGTCAGCTCACCTCTCTGTCGGCGCAATTGGTGCTGCGCGTTACATCGACCAGTATATGCCTGACGTCGAGCGCGTTGCTGGAATTAACCAGGATTACTCGTGGGGTCACGACAACATGAATATTTTCAAAGCGGCTCTCAAGAAGCTCCGCCCTGACATCGAAATTGTGGCGGAACGGTTCCCTAAGCTGCTCGCAAAAGACCACACAACACACATCAGCAAGCTGAAAGACGCCGAACCTGATGTGATATTCTCGAGCTTCTGGGGTGGTGACACAGTCACGTTCACGAAACAGGCACAGTCGCAAGGGCTCCTCGACCAGACGCAGATGATCTTCGGCGGCGCAGAACACGAACTGCAGGACATGGGGAAGGACATGCCCGAAGACATCATCACAGGTGCTCGAGGGCCCCACGCATTCAATTACGCGAGTGCCAACCCAGTCCAACGGAAGTTTGTCGACGCGTACCACAACGAATACGACTCTTACCCAATCTACCCGTCGTATCACATGTGGCAAGCAATCAAGTTCTACGTCGGTGCCGTCGAAAAAGCGTACAACATCACGGGCTCGTACCCCACGCAGGACCAAATTGTTGCCGCGCTCGAAGGATCGTCCATTCAGGGCCCGACGGGAAGTGTTGCAATGCCGAACCACCAAGCGAAAGAACCTGCACTCTTCGGCCGCACAACGCACAAAGACGGCTATGATTTCGCAGTCATGGAGAACTTCAAGATGATTCCTGCCGGACTCGTCAACCCGCCGGACGGCGTGAAGACGATGGACTGGATCGAGCAGATGCCCTAATACGAAGCCCACATCATACTATCTAACCATGGCAGCTGGAGATATCCTCCTATACGTGTTCAATGGCCTCTACTATGCGGCGATCCTGTATCTCGTGTCGCTGGGCCTGAGCCTCACGTTTGGAGTCATGAACCTGATGAATATGTCCCACGCCGCGTTCCTCGGGCTTGGGGCCTACGTAGCGGCATCGCTCTCGAAAATGGCAGTCGGCATTGTCGACTCACCCGTCGTGCCGTTCCTCGTGATGTTGGTTGCTGCACCGGCCATCATCATCGTACTCGCGGCGGTGTTAGAGCGGACAGTGTTCTCACCGCTGTTCGAAATTGACGAAACTTACCAGCTACTCGGGACGTTCGGCGTCGTACTCATGTTAGAGGACGCTATGCAATTCGTTTGGGGCTCATCGCCGCTGAGCATCTCGGGACCGCTCGAACTTTTGGGAAGGGTCCCGATGTTCGGCAATACGTACCCGGTTTACAACTTACTTGTAATCGGCATCTTCGGGCTCGCAGCGGTTATCCCGTTTTTGCTGTTCAAACGGACAAAACTCGGGAAAATCGCGCAGGCGATTGCCGAAGACGAAGAGATGGTCGAAGCATTGGGCGTCGATGTGAGTCGTGTTAGACTCGTCGTGTTCTCGGTCGCCACCGGCTTTGCAGGGCTCGGCGGTGCGCTACTCATGCCACTTGCCTCCGCGACGCCGGGTCTATCGGTCGAGTATATCCTCCTCGCGTTCGCCGTCGTTGTCATCGGCGGTCTGGGGAGTCTTCGTGGCGCGATTGTTGGGTCGATCCTTATCGGACTCATTCGGAGTTTCGGCATCGCGTACATCCCAGAGCTCGAACTCGCCATTGTCTTCCTGATTATGGCTGGCATTATTCTCGTCAAGCCCGAAGGACTCTACGGTGGAAAAGGGGTGCTTGAGTGATGAGTGGAGAAGGCTTGTCAGCGATCACAGAGCGATTCAACGGCTCGACGATGTTCCTTTGGTACGGGGTGGCACTCGTTGCGTTCATCGTACTGTACGCACTCCCGTTCCTCGTCGACTCGCCGTACTATCTGAACCTCATCGCGTGGATTCAAATCCTCGGTATCGCCGTTCTCGGCTACAACATCATCTTTGGGTACGCTGGGTCGCTCTCGTTCGGTCACGCAGCGTTCTTCGGAACCGGTGCGTACACTGTTGCCCTCTTGATGAAATACACCGGGATCCGAGAGTTGTTCATCCTCGTCATCCTCGGTGCCGTGGCAGCGGTCGCAGTAGCAGCAGTTATCGGTGCAGTGACTCTCAACACGTCCGACATCTACTATTCACTGCTAACACTAGCACTCGCACAGATTCTGTACGTGCTTGCGGCAAAACTGTACAACATTACGAACGGGACCGACGGCATCGGTGTTGGACAACCGCACGTCTTCGGACAGGCGTTCGAGAGTCTGACCGTGATTACGTTCTTGACCGAGTTGTACTACTACATCGTCGTACTTGCATTCGGGCTTTCAATTGTGTTCGCGTGGCTCATCGTGAAATCGCCCTTCGGTTTAACGCTAAAGACGCTCCGAGAGAATCCCGAGCGCGCACGCGCAATGGGTATCCCAGTCAAGCGTTACCGGTGGTATGCAACGCTTCTTTCGGGACTCTTCGTTGGCTTCAGCGGGGCGCTGTACAGTGTCCTTTCTGGACACATAACGCCCGAAATCCTCGACTGGACGTACTCGGGCCAAATTGTCTTCATGACCCTCATTGGTGGCGCAAGCACGTTTGGAGGCCCACTCGTCGGGGCGACAATTTATGTGTTGCTCCGTGAGTACGCAGTCGCACTGGTGTCCAATTACTGGCAGTTCACAATGGGGTTCATCATGTTCGTGATCGTGGTGACTCTCCGGAGTGACGGGCTCTGGGGAGGAGCCAAACGATTAGTCCGACATTACGGAGGATCCGATAATGAGTAATCGCGCACCACTGTTAGAGACGAACGACCTTCGGAAAACATTCGACTCCGTCGTCGCGGCGGACGACGTCGACATCGAGTTCTACTCAGACGAGATTGTGGGTGTCATCGGTCCAAACGGGGCCGGAAAGACGACGTTCATCAATCTCGTTTCCGGGGCACTTTCGCCGACGAGTGGACAGATAACGTTTAAAGGAGAAGATATCTCAGAGCTCGCCGATTACAAGCGGGTGAAAGAAGGTATCGCACGTTCGTTCCAGCTTCCGCATCTTTACGATGACCTCACCATTATCGAGAACGTCAAAGCCGCGCTAGTCTCACGTGACGGTAAGACCTCAGACTTTGTTCGTCCACTCTCGAGGGACGAAGCGGTTCACGAAGAAGCGCTTGATGTGCTTGAGACGTTCGGGCTAACGAATATGCGGGAGATGAAAGCAGAGAACCTCCCGCACGGTAAGCGGAAGATTCTGGACATCGCGATGTCATTCGCGCTCGAACCGGACCTGCTGTTACTCGACGAACCAACGAGCGGTGTCGGATCTGAAGAAAAAGAAAACGTGATGGACATCGCAACGAATGCAGCCCGAGAGACTGGAACGTCGCTCATCTTCGTCGAACACGATATGCAACTCGTTCTTGATTACTCCGATCGAGTCGTAGCACTGCACAATGGCCGTATCCTGACCGAGGGCGAGCCTGAAGCCGTACTCAATTCGGATGAAGTGCTCGAACACATCCGCGAGGAGGGCGCCTGAGATGAGTTCCTTACTCGAAATCGACGACTTGCACGCCTCGATCGATAACGTTCCCGTACTTCGCGGTATTTCCCTGGCTGTCGATGAAGGCGAGACTGTCGCACTCATTGGCCGAAATGGCGCAGGCAAGACGACGACGTTCCGAAGTATTATGGGACTCATCACTCCTTCGTCTGGAACGATTAGCGTCCGAGGCACTGATGTGACAGCCGAGCCGCCGCACGAGCGTCCAGCCCTTGGACTCGGAATTGCCCCGGAGGACCGACGTTTGTTCGAACATCTAAGTGTCCGTGACAACCTCCAGATTGCAGCCTGGGGAACTGAAGAGCGATCTGACATGGAGTTCGATGATATCGTCGAGCGTGTCACGGGAATCTTCCCGGAGATGAACAACTTCCTCGATCGACCCGCTGCGCAACTGAGTGGCGGTCAACAAAAGATGGTCGCTATCGGTCGAGCCATCGCCGGAGACCCAGACCTCGTCCTCCTAGACGAACCGTTCGAGGGACTGGCACCTTCCGTCCGAGACCAGCTGATTCAGGGTATCAGCCGAATCCAAGACCTTGGCGTTTCAATTCTCGTCGCCGAGTCGAACATCCGATATGCTGAACGGACGGCAGAGCAGTTCTACGTCATCGAGCGCGGTGAAATTCAAGCCGACATCACGGACCCGGACAACCTGCTCGAACACGAAACCATTCGACGTATCTTCGAGGGCGCATAGTCGCCCTCACCGTTCGATTCGGAACGTTCTACGACGACAGGCCACATTGAGACCATGACAAACACGAAGAAATCTATCACGCTTCACAACGAAGGACCGTTACTGACAATTGATCTGCGCGCACTTGAGGCGCAGGAGTCAGATATCACTCCGGTGTTAGAGACCTTCATCGGTGGACGGGGAGTCGCCACACACCTCGCACACGAGCGGATTCCGTTCGATGCAGATCCACTCGGCTCCGAAAACCGACTCATCTTCACTTCGGGTCCGATGCAAGCATCCACGATGAGTTTCACCGGTCGAATGAATGCCACTGCAGTTTCCCCGCTTACTGATGGGCTCCTCTCATCGAATGCGGGTGGCTTCATGTCGCGGAATTTCGCAGACACTGGTTACAGTGCGGTCGAGTTTGTCGGTAATGCAGAGTCACTCGTAGCGGTCCACGTCCGTGACGATGGTGTCGAGTTCGAGGACGTAACCCATTTAGAAGGTGCGACAGTCCCCGAAACGGTCCAGTACTTTGACGCTGAGTACGGTATCGGAGCAGACCAGACGGCTGTTATCGGCCCGGCGGGCGAAAACGAAGTCCGCTTTGCGTCGATCATGACCTCCGAAGAACGTGCGTTTGGCCGTGGTGGGCTCGGCGCTGTCCTCGGGGCAAAAAATGTGAAAGCAGTCACATTCGGTGGTGACTCTTCAGCAGACATCAACGTCCCTGCATCACAGATGGAGATTCACCGCGAAGCAGCGACGGACGACCACATCATGAAACGTCAGGGGACAGTCGCCGTAATGGACCTCGCAAACGAGATGGATGGCCTTCCATCGTATTACTTCTCGGAGCAGCAGTACGAGGGAGTCAATGGTATCAACGGTGATGCTGTCGAGGCGAAAAAATACAAGAAAGGGACGTGTTCTGCGTGCGCGTTTGCGTGTAAGCTCCCAACGAGAGATGAGGAACGCGGCGTCGAAACCGAGGGCCCAGAGTTCGAAGTTGCGATGGCATTCGGCTCGAACGCAGGTGTCGACGACATCGTCGATGTGATGAAATCGAACGACCTGTGCGATGATTACGGCCTCGACGCAATCAGTACAGGCAATACGATTGCAGCATATCTCCAAGCAGAGGATGAATTTGGAAATCGTGAGCTCATCTGGTCACTCGTAGAGAAAATCGCCCACCGAGAGGGAATCGGTGATACGCTCGCGGAGGGAATCGACCGCGCACATGCAAAGTTAGGCGTGGAAAACTGGTCGGTCAAAGGGATGGACTTCGCTGCTCACGAAGGCCGGGTCTTGCAAGGCCAGGGCCTCTCATACGCGGTTGCAAACCGAGGTGCAGACCACATGTACGCGACGTTCTACTCCGTTGAGTACCCGCTCGTACCAGCCAAAGACGGGTTAGACCCGAACGGAACGCTTGGAAAGTCTGACCGCCTAGTGGAGCGTGAAAACCTGATGGCACTGTGCGATAGCGGTGTTGTCTGCAAATTTTCCCGGGACTACATGAGTCCACAGCGGTTCGAAGCTCTGTTCGGAGCCGACTTTGACGACCTTTTGTCAGTAGGCGAGCGAATCGTGACTCTTGAGCGCCACTTCAACAATCAACGTGGGTTCAACCGCGATGACGACTGTCTGCCGTATGATTTACCTGACTTCGAAGCAGCACTCGACGAGTACTACGAACATCGGGGATGGAGCAAAAGTGGTGTCGTTCCTGACTCCGCCGTGGAATCAGTAACACTCTGATTACGTTTCGGTTACGACTCCCTTTTTCTGAAGCTACAATGGGTTCATCTTCCAGAAATTTGGGCAGCAGCCGAAATTCAGTTTTGTATAGCGGTATATGATATATGATACGTAGTGGGAGAAACAGCCCAATTTTACTAATTACGGTTGTGTATGGTCCACTCCTGCATCAGCCAAAATGTCAACTCACTATGGGAAAGTCAGTGAGTCATGAAAATCTCACATTCAGAATTACCCCAACACACAGCGAGCGGGTTACTCGCCAATGAGCAGGCGTGAATCAGCAATCCAACTCCCAGTGTTCGGAGGTTGAAGAGGAGGTTTCAGAGAACGAGACGAGAGAGCGTCGGTACAAGTGGTCTCAGATGAGTCGACGAACTTGCCGTCGTCGTCCACTGCGTCAGTATCCACAACAACAAGGTGCCGTATCTCGTCTGACCCATTCGTTACTCGTTCTGGAAGACGCCATCGGTACTGAGCGTCTCCGCCTTCCCGACTGCCTCGCGTTCACGCTCGATATCTTCGAGCAGATCTCCAATGAGGATCTTTGCAACGCCTTCGTCCAATTCTCCGTCAAGGTACTGTTGGTGCAACTCGACTCGCTCTTCATTCGAGAGTACTTCACGAAGCTTCTCCTTGAGACCCTCTCGCGCGAGTTCACTGATGTTAATCCCTCCCAGACGCATCTCACTGAGGCGTTGACTTGCACGCTTCTCGTCAGCCCCCCTAAACTGGATTTTGTCGTTGTTTGTCGTCATGATAACCGGAGATAATCGCTCTAGGAACAATTTTGTTGTGACCAGCCATTCGTGTCATAACAAACTGCTCAGGTGACAGTCTTAAGATCAAGATAGAAAGAAGCTCTCTGTCTGTTGCACGCAGTTTCTGACAGTACTCAGTGAGGTCTCTGCGGCCGTGCTGAATACAGGGCACTAGTCGGTCAGGTAATTCAGTTTCTCAAAAAGTACCGAATGTCGTCTGCAACGTCTCCCTCTTGACCGTCAGGAACACCGTCAAACCATCTCAGCGACAAGTCGTCTTTCTCTACTGTTTTCTCGACACTTACGCTATCATCTGCTGAGGCACGAAATACCACGTTATACATCGTAGTCCGCTGGGAGTCATCGTCCACAGACTGGAAAACGACACGGCGAATAAACTCAACTTTCTCAACGACAACAGTGTCATCGAGAAGTGCCTCTGATTTCTGTTGAGCAACAGTCATCCAGTCTTCTCCGTGTTCCACAGGGAACGCAACGAGTGTCCACCCGTGTGAGCCGTCGTTCATTAGCAGTATGTCCCCATCATCGTTGGTTATCCCAACCACCGCATGGCTGTCCAATTCCTCTGCAACGGACTCGAACTTGTCTGCAGGAAGTTGCCGGACTTCATCGTGGAATGAAACCTCTGCTCGGTCACGCAAATCGTCGGGGTCAGAAAACGAATCCATACTGCCGTTTGCAGACGGTCTGACATAAATCCAGAAGTAAACTATCCGTGCCGTACTCATCCTCTGCATGTGTCACACCGCTCCTGTCAAGGTGTGAGGATTTCAACTAGTCCGCTTTTTCAGCTAACCCAAACGGCTATCTCACGGAGGGGTCATTTCGAGTGTTCAGCACACTTTCAACAGGAGTGCCGCGTGAATTTCGCGTGTCTGCGTGCTCGTTACTCGAGAATGAGAGAGGTGGTTTCGAGTGTTCTACTTCAGTCTGCGGACGCTGCATAGTAATTAGACCACTCCAGCACAAGCCAAAGTATTATTTTGCTGTGAAAAACAGCAGAGACCAATGAAATTCACTGGCTCAGAATCGTTTCGGAATACGGCAAACGGTCTTTCGGACAGTAAATCGGTATGACAAAGCAGTCCATCAGCCAGCAAGCCGAGGACGAATCCACGGCCTCAAAGACGCGCAGTCGTCGCTACAACTGGTCGCGTATGGATCTCGACGAACTCGTCGACGTCTACTGGCAAGACATTGCGCCAAAGCGATATCGCGATGGGTTCGACGAAGACCGAGACGTTCCAACCTACGAATGGCTCACCGAACACGGATACAGTGGCATCGCGTACGCGTTACGCGAGCATCACGATTTGACGCCCAAGCAGTTCTTCGTCGACGTCGTCGGCCTCGAAGACGAGGATTCTGACGAGTGGGAGTGGAACGTCGACCATGACGCTACTGTGAACGCACTCGAAGCGTATCTCACGTCGATAGAAACCCGTGGTGGACGGGCAAAGAGTACCGTCGAGACCCACCGGACGAGGTTAGCCAAGTGGGTTCGGACGTATCGAGAACTTCACGGGACTGATGCGTTGCTCGAACCGCTGTCTAAGTTAGACCAGCAACCGAGGGAGATAGAGCGCTGTCTCGCCGTCCTCGACGTCTTCGAAGAGGAATTATCGACCGACCGCTCGAAACTGGAGTACCTGCACGTCGCGAGAGCGTGGTACGCCTTCGTGAAGCGCCGGAAGTACGCGAAGTACAACCCACTTGCAGAGGCTGGCGAAGAGTTCGGTTGGGAAGCGAGTGAGCCTGACCCACAGGCATTGTCGGCATCGCAGGTGCGTCGCATCTATAGCGAGGTTGATTCGCCCGAAGCGGAGTTACTCGTCGTTGCGCTGGCTGGCTGGGGGTTACGACCCTCCGAGGTTGCTGCGCTGCACGTCGACCAGGTGGTCTTGGATGCTGATGATCCGCATCTGTCGTTCGGTGATGGAGAGCGGAAGAATGGTCCAGGTGAAGTGACGCTGTTGTATGGCGTCGACGTCGTCGCTGATCGGATTGGTGCGCTCTCTGACCGTGAGAACTGGAACGGATATCTGTTTCCGTCTCGGTCGTCGTCGACGGGACACGTGTCAGTTAGTACGATACGTCGTCGGTTCAAACAGCTTGCTGACATTGCTGGAGTGGTTGTTGATGGTGCTACACCGACGCCAAAGATGGGACGGCGATTCTGGTACTCGGCGTATCAGGAAGCTGTTGGGGAGGTGCTTGAGGGATTGGAGGGGGTTGCTGAAGATCAGGGGAGTTCCTCGACGGAGGTTGTGCTTCGGAACTACCTGTCGAGAGAGCAAGAGCGGAAGGCTCGGCGGAGAAGGATGTATGAGAAATTGGAGGCGGCGTTTGAATAATAAATTTTCATCTTCGTGATTAGCGAGCGCGAGTATTGGGCATTCTATTTTGACAACTACCGAATTGATGATGAATTTCGTCGAGGTGTAGACGAGGTAGCCAAGAAAGAGATTATCATGGTCTACATCAGCGCACGATCCAACGACAAGTCACACTTAGAAAATCTTACTGAGAGCGATACAAATTGGGAGTAAAAGATCTGACGACTCTATTCTGTGTCTCGTATGAACGACTTCCGGTGTTTATCAAAGCTAGAATATTCGGTGGTGTGATTCGTTCTCATCTACTAATGCGCTTGAATTGGTGTTCTACCCGAAACACTCTTTTCACTATACGGATGCTTCCAGACACATGCCTGGTGTCGAACACGGATACGAACGAGGTGTCAAGAGTGTTGTCGGGGCACTGATTGTTGGCGTCATCGTTGGTCGAGTTGTTCCAACACTTGTTGACGCAGGACTACTCCCATCAGGATTATTCTCAGGACTCGTGGTCCTCTCAATCTTTACCGCCGTGATGACTGTCGATGCGTCCCGCTACTGGTCGTTCGGCTATCTCGCAGGATTTGTCATTGGTGTCTTCCTCGCTCTGCCTCTACTCACTCAGACCGAATTTATTGGTCCAACTGACTGGCTACTGTATGGTGGGACGGCAATTGGGGCAGTTGCTCTCCGAGTCAAAATCCACAGTTCATTCATCTGAGAACACAGGTTGGCGAGTTCTCTAGCGTGTCCACTGGACGAAGAAAGCTTCAAACGCCAGACTTCAACTATTGCGAGGTTCGTACCTATCAGAATCGAAAGTAGATACGCTAAGATGAGAGTAGTAAGCCAGCCGTTGAGTTGACAGATTCTAAGGACTCAAGACAACTGTAGAACTCCTCGGCAAAGCGTTGGTATAAGTCGTAGGTCTCAGGGGACGCAATCTTAGGGTACTCAGTAACTACTTCTGCTGGCTCACGATGACGAATAGAGCGACATAGGTGCGCAATTTCGTTAAAAGCAAGGAAGAATGTGTCTGGATCATTCCGTTCTGGGAGTGTGACCGGCTGAATCGGTGGCATCGATTCATCCTCGAAGTCGACTATTTCCCAGTTGCAGATACTCAACTCATCTGTCGAAATTGAGTGTTGACTTTCAAGAACTGCGATGTTCCGGATGATGCATGGAACACACTGTCCGCAGTTGTCGAGATCGTATTCATTTTGTTTCCCATGGTGAGGACATGACACCGCTTTTCGTACGATACTTTCATCAAGGATTCGCTCGACAACTTCTGTCTTGGTCTCATTAAGAAACGGGTTAGTGACGGAGATCTCGTACTCAGTCGCCGTAGCAATCAACTCGTTGAATAGAGAAACGAGGGTGTCATAGAAGAGTTCTCACACCGTGATCACGGTACTTCCCGGATTGTCTCCACGTTCGTAGTTGGTGATTGCGACGACGAG
>NZ_LOEP01000027.1 GCF_001482285.1 Haloferax sp. Q22
CGAAGGATCATCTTGCAGGGTCGCTGAGCTCATTCCACCTCAGCATTCACCCTGCTCTTTGGTGTGCTAATCGTTCTATGACACCCTCAGTGCCAATAACAGCAATCACCCCGACCTATCTGGTCAGGTTCTCGTAGCCGTCTTCCGTGACGATGATGGTGTCTTCGGCCTGTCCGACCATCGCGCCCTCTTCTTCTTTCAGGACGGGGTAGCCGCGGAGGATGCCCTGCTGTTCGAGCCGACGGATGGCCATCTCGGAGCGGCCGCCCTCGAACCAGCGGGCCGCGAAGGGGAGCAGTTTGTACTTCTCGCGCACCTCGTCGAGCAGTTTGCGCGACATGCGGTCGCGGACCGAGCGGTCGTTGACGAGGCTGTAAATCTCGTTTTTCGAGCCCTCGGTGACCTTGCCGGAGCCGTCGGTTGCGAACGGTTCGATGGCGATTACGTCGCCGACTTCGAGTTCGACGCCGCGGTCCGCGCCGCGGTTCGGGATCGTCGGGTCGGTGTGGGCGTCCCACTGCTCGACGCCGTGGCCCGAGAGGTTGAGGACGGGCGTGTAGCCGTAGCCGCGAATCACGTCCTCGATTTCCGCGCCGATTTTCCCGGTGTGCGCGCCCGCTTCGACCATGTCGAGGGCGGCGTCGAGCGCCTCCTCCGCGGACTCGACGAGTTCGTCGTTGCCCGAGAGGTCGACGGTCACGGCGGAGTCGGCGATGTAGCCGTCGACGTGGACGCCGACGTCGAGACAGACCATGTCCTCGCCGAACACGGTGTCGTCGTCGCGGCCGGGGCTGGCGTGCGACGCCTCCTCGTTGACGCTGATGTTGACCGGGAAGGCACAGCCGTCGGCGAGTTCGCGGATGCGTTCTTCGGCGTGTTCGGCGACTTCGAGGTGGGTGACGCCCGGTTCGACCATCTCGGCCGACTCGTCTAACACCGTGCGGAGGACCTCCCCTGCCTCTCGATACTTCTCGACCGTCTCGTCGTCGAGGGGTCCGATGCTCATGGCCGCGACTTCGCGGCCGCGCCGGAAAGCGATTGCGGGATGGCTGGCGACCGACGGCGAGTCGCCGTTCCCTGCTCGCGCGGTGTGGGTGATAACCACTACCGTGTCTATATAGCACAACATTCCGAAACTAGCAACCCTTTCTTAGGCCGGGATGCTCTGCAACAGGAGAGAACGTTTCCAATGAGTGTCCCATCCTTCCACCCCGACGTCGCCGAGCAACACCTTCGAGTCGACATCGACGACTGGGACGACGTGTACGTCGTCGGCGACGTACACGGGTGTCTGCCGGCGCTCGAACGCCTCGTCGACCGGCTCGACCCCTCCGAGGACGACCTCGTCGTCTTCGTCGGCGACCTCGTGCGGAAGGGCCCCGACAGCAAGGGCGTCGTGGACTACGTCCGCGAGCGCGACAACTTCCTGACCGTCCGCGGCAACAACGAGGAGAAGCTCATCCGCGGCACGAAGGAGATAGACGCGCTGACCGACGACGACCTCGAATGGATATCGAACCTCCCGGTCGCCATTACGTGGGACGGGGCCATCGTCGTCCACGGCGGCGTCCACCCCGAAAAGCCGCTCGACGAACACGATATCGACGACCTCGAGAACACCCGGGCGATGAACCCCGGCGACAGCTACGACGGCCCGTTCTGGTTCGAGTACTACGAGGGCCCCGAGCGCGTCTTCTTCGGTCACACGGTCATGGCTCACCCCGCCGTGTTCAAGCACGCGATGGGCCTTGACACGGGCGCAGTTTACGGCGGCGCGCTCACGGCCTACGACCTCCACGCCGACGAACTCGTCGCCGTCGAGGCCGAGGTCACCCACGAGTCGCGGAAGGACTCGAAGATTCTCGAACCCCGCCAGCCCGCGTTGGTCTGAGCCCCGCCGAGGCGAAGGTGGGAGCGACGGCGGAGGCGGCGAACTAAAGGTCGCCGCCGAACCATTTCCTCTCAGCACATGTCCGACGACGAGGCTCGCGGCGGCGACTCGCAGGCCCGACACGCCAGTCAGCGGACTGCGCCGGTCCGCGCCCGCGAGCGCGGTGACGACGAGTCCCTCCCGGCCGACGCCGACCTTTCCGACCCCGCGCTGTACCTCAACCGCGAACTCAGCGAACTCGCCTTCCACGAGCGCGTCCTCAACGAGGCGATAGGCGACCGCAACCCGCTTTTCGAGCGCGTCAAGTTCCTCTCGATTCTCACCTCGAACCTCGACGAGTTCTTCATGAAGCGCGTCGGCGGGCTGAAACAGCAGATGGCCGCGGGCGTGAGCGAACTCTCGCCCGACGGTCGGACCCCGAACCAGCAGTGGTCGCTCGTCCTCGACCGCGCCCGCGACCTACTCGGCCGGCAGTCCGACTGCTTCCACGACCTCGTCCGGCCCGCGCTCGCCGACGCGGGCATCGAAATCGTCGGCTACGACGACCTCGCGGCCGACGAGCGGGCGGCTCTGCGCGACTACTTCGAGGCGTCGGTCCTGCCGACGCTCACGCCCCTGACGTTCGAGCCGGCCCATCCGTTCCCGTTCATTTCGAACCTCTCGCTGTCGCTCGCGGTCCGAACGACCGAGGGCGACGACGAGCCGACGAAGTTCTCGCGGGTCAAAGTCCCCGGCAACCGCCCGCGACTCGTCAACGTGGCCGAGCGCGTCGGCGGCGCGGGCGGGAAAGAGGAGTCCGCTGACTCGTCCGTGTCCGCCGCCGCCCCCGTCAGGTTCGTTCCGCTCGTGGCCGTCATCGAGCGCAACATCGACCTCCTGTTCCCGAACGTTGAGGTCATCGACACCTCCGCGTTCAGGGTGACGCGGAACGCCGAGGTCCGCCGCAACGAGGAGGTCGCCGAGGGCCTCATCGCCACGATAGAGGACGTGCTCCGCCAGCGCCGGTTCGCCACGGTCGTTCGGCTGGAGGTCCAGTCGGACACGCCCGAGGCGGTCCGCGACCTCCTCGCGGAACAACTCGGCGTGGACGACCCCGAGGTGTTCGAGCGCGACATGCCCCTCGACTACGGGAGCCTCACGTCGCTTTTCGACCTCGACCGCCCGGAACTCGAAGTCGCGCCGTGGACGCCCCAACCCCACCCGCGGTTCGCCGGCCGCTCGGCCGACGACCCCGAGTCGGTGTTCGCCGAAATCGCCCGCAAGGACGTACTCGTCCACCACCCGTACCACTCGTTTACGGGCACCGTCGGAACGTTCCTCGCGGCCGCCGCGGCCGACCCCGACGTGCTCGCCATCAAGGCCTCCATCTACCGGACTGCGCCGGACTCCGAGGTCATCGAGACGCTCATCGAGGCCGCGAAGAACGGCAAGCAGGTCGCGGTGATGGTCGAACTCAAAGCGCGGTTCGACGAGGAGAACAACCTCCGGTGGGTTCGCCGCCTCGAAGAGGAGGGCATCCACGTCGCCTACGGCACCATCGGGCTGAAGACTCACTCGAAGACGGCGCTCGTCGTCCGCGAGGAGGACGACGAGGTGCGGCTGTACTCCCACGTCGCCACCGGCAACTACCACTCCCAGACGGCGAAGCTCTACACCGACCTCGGACTGTTCACGGCCGACCCCGACATCGGCCAGGACCTCGTGCGCCTGTTCAACTTCTTCACCGGCCACTCGCGACAGAAGGCGTACCGGAAACTGCTGGTCGCGCCGACGAACCTCCGGGAGAAGATGACCCGACTCGTTCGTCGGGAGGCCGACCACGCCCGCGCCGGCCGCGACGCCCGCATCGTCGCCAAGATGAACGCCCTCGAAGACCCCGCGATGGTCCGCGAACTCTACGAGGCGTCGATGGCCGGCGTCGATATCGACCTCGTGGTCCGCGGCATCTGCCGGCTCAGGCCCGGAATCGAAGGGCTCTCGGAGAACGTCTCGGTGTCGAGCGTCGTCGGTCGGTTCCTCGAACACTCGCGTATCTTCTACTTCGAAAACGCGGGCGACCCGGACTACTACGTCGGCTCCGCCGACTGGATGACCCGCAACCTCGACCGCCGGGTCGAGGCCGTCGCGCCCGTCGACGACCCCGAACACCGCGCGGAACTCGACGCCGTCCTCGACGCGCTCCTGTCGGACAACCGCCGGCGCTGGGTGATGGACGCCGACGGTCGGTACCAGCAACTCCGCCCGGCAGACGACGCACAGGAAGTCGAGGCGCATACTGTCCTGATGAACCGGGCGCTGGCGGAGACCCACCGGTCGAAGAACGGCGACCGCGAGTCGTAGCGTGCCCGACACGACTGGCCCGCACATTTAGTTGGACAGAAGACATATTCTGCCCCACGTCGCAGACGAGCCTATGAACTCTCCTCACCACCGAAGACGTATCCTCCAGCGTACCGGCATCGTTCTCGTCTTCGGAATCGGTCTCGCAGGATGTCTCGCCGACACACCGACTGGTGATGGCTCACCCACCACGACTCACCCCGAGACGACCGATGACCAGACGGCAACACCGGAATCTGAAACTGCAGTTCCACTCACCGAAGTTTCAGACGAGGACGCCAAAGCCCGAGCGCTCGCCGCCGAAGAAGCCTATCTCGAAACCCGTTTGCAGAACGCCACCTGTCTCCTGAGTTGGGGAACGACGCCGACGACGGCGAGCAAAGAAGCGATGGTCGTCGAACGCTCTGCCGACGGCGTCGTCGACGTGACACATCCGTACTGGTACGGCAAAGAAGGCGAAGAAGCGGACTCGTCCTCGGAGGCGTTCTATCTCGTGACTGAGACGGACGTCGAACGCACCAGCGGTGACGACGTCTCTCCCTGTTGACCCGAACAGCGTACCGCCGAAAAATAGCCGTCGTCAGGCGCTCGGTTGCACCCGCGCGAGCACGTCGCCGCGGTCGAAGTCGCCGCCCTCGGCGACGAGTATCTCCGTGACCGCCCCCGTCGCCGGCGCGGCCACGTCGATGCTCACCTTCTCGACCTGTATCTCGCAGAGCGTCTCGCCCTCGTCGACCGCCGACCCCTCGCGGACGAACCAGTTGGCGAGGTAGCCCTCGGCCACGTCGTCGGCGTCGTCGGGCCACGAATCGGTCGAGTTCACGTCGACCGCGTCACTCATCGGCCGCCTCCGTTTGGTTCCGATGCTCCCTTCATTCGTGGAGTTCGCGGACGGCCGCCGCGATGTCGTCGGTGCCGGGATTGACCTCGTCTTCGAGCGAGCGGGCGTAGGGAATCGGCACGTCGGGGATGGCGAGGCGCTTGACGGCCGAGAGGTCGTCCAGTGCGCCCTCGGCGGCCCGCGCGATGATTTCGCCCGTCACGCCGAACGACTGGTAGTCCTCGTCTACGACGAGGAGTTTCCCGGTCTTGCGGACCGAGTCGAGCACCGTCTCAGTGTCGAGGGGGACGAGCGTTCGGAGGTCGATGACCTCGGCGTCGATGCCGTCGTCGTCGAGCTGTTCCGCGGCCTCCATCGCCCGGTGGACGTGCAGGCCGAGAGTGACGACGGTCACGTCGTCGCCGGGGCGCTTTACGTCGGCCTCGCCGAACGGAATCGTGTAGTCGTCCTTGGGAACCCCGGTCTTCGGGCCCGAGGGCGAGGGCATCCAGCCGAGGCCCATGAGGCGCTTGTGGAACATGTAGACGACCGGGTCGTCGTCGCGGATGGCGCTGTGCATCAGGCCCTTGGCGTCGTAGGCCGTCGAGGGGACGACGACTTTCATCCCCGGCAGGTGGGCGAAGGTTCCGTAGAGCGTCTGGGAGTGCTGGCCGGCGTCGTTGTAAGTCCCGCCGACGGCCGTGGTCAGCACCATCGGGACCGAAAAGGACCCGCCGCTCATGTAGGTGTTCTTCGCCATGTTGTTGTAGATCTGGTCCATGGCGACGCCGAAGAAGTCGACGAACATCAGTTCGGCAATCGGGCGCATGCCGGCCTGTGCGGCCCCGACGGCCGCGCCGAGGTAGGCCGTCTCGCTGATGGGTACGTCCATCACGCGGTCGCGGCCGAACTCGTCCAAGAGGCCGGTCGTACTGGAGAAGATGCCGCCGTAGTCGGCCACGTCCTCGCCCATGTAGAACACCTCCTCGTTCTCGCGCATCTCCCACGCGATGGCCTCGACCATCGCCCTGCTCATGGTCAGTTCGCGGTCCGTCTCTGTCGCTTCCGTGTAGTCTCGTGATTCGGTCGCCATCAGTTGTCACCTCCCGTCTCGTCGGCGTCACCCGACGCGTCCGCCGCGCTCCCGCCGTCCGTTGCCGCCTGCGCCGGCGGGTTCGTAAACACGTTCTCGTACGCCTCCTCCGGGTCTGGTTCGGGCTGTTCTTTCGCCCACGAAATCGCCTCTTCGACCCGCTCGTGGGCGCGCTCTCGAATCTCGTCGAGTTCGTCGTCGGTCACGCCGTGCGAGCGGAGGTCCTCGGCGAGTCGCTCGATGGAGTCACGCTGTTTCGCGCGGTCGATGTCGGCCTCCGGGCGATAGGCCTCGGCGTCACCCATGAAATGACCCATCCGGCGGTGGACCTGTACCTCGATGAGCGTCGGCCCGTTGCCGTCGCGGGCGCGCATCACGGCCTCGCCGGCGGCCTCGTAGACCGCCGTGGCGTCATCGGAGTCGATGCGGACGCCCGGAAGGTCGAAGCCGGCGGCGCGCTGTGCGCCGTTCTGCACGTCGGTCACGCGGTCTTTCGGCATGCTGATGGCCCAATCGTTGTCCTCGACGACGAAGACGACCGGGAGGTCGTGGACCGCCGCGAGGTTCAGCGATTCGAGGAAGCCGCCCTGGTCGATAGCGCCCTCGCCGAGGAAGGCGACGGCGACCGAGTCGGTGTTCCGCTTTTTCGCCGCCATCGCCGCGCCGACCGCCGGCGGACAGCCCTGCGCGATGATGCCCGAACACGCGAAGTTCACGTCGGGGTCGAACAGGTGCATGTGGCCGCCCTTCCCGCGGCACAGCCCCGTCTTCCGACCGAAAATCTCGGCCGTCATGCGCTTGAGGTCGACGCCCTTCGCGATGGCGATGTGGTGCGGTCGGTGCGGCGCGGTCACCGTGTCGTCGTCTCGGAGATGCATGCAGACGCCCGCTCCGGACGCCTCGTGGCCGGCCGCGAGGTGGAGTTCGCCGGGAATCGGCCCTGCCGAGATGTCGAACGCCGGCTGCTTGCCGACGAGATACTCGTCCACCAGTCGCTCCTCGTAGTGCCGAGCAGTCACCATCTGCTCGTACATCGTCTGTAGGTCGGTAACACTCACCATGGTTGGCGTTCGGGTGTACTCCCGATTGTATATCAACATTAATTGTGTAAGTCATGACCATCAGAACGAGCGGACTACGAATTCAGGAGGGTCGACGGGTCGAGACAGGCCTAAGCCGCAGTCCGCCGTATCGTCTCGTATGAACGACACGACGCCGAACCTCGTCTCGATACCCGTCGGTGACGCGGTGCTGGAGGGCGACCTCCGCATTCCGCCCGAGGCGTCGGGACTCGTGGTGTTCGCCCACGGCAGCGGCAGCAGTCGGGAAAGCCCGCGAAACAACTTCGTCGCCGAGGTCATCCGCGACCGCGGGGTCGGGACGCTCCTTTTCGACCTGCTCACGGAGGCGGAGGACGAGCAGTACGAAACGAGGTTCGACATCCCGCTTTTGACCGACCGATTGCTCGGCGCGACCGAGTGGCTCCGCGGCCGCGACGACACCGCCGACCTCGACTACGGCTATTTCGGGTCGAGCACTGGCGCGGCGGCGGCGCTCCTCGCGGCCGCCGACCTCGGCGACGACACCGGTGCGGTCGTCTCTCGCGGCGGGCGCGTCGACCTCGCGGAGTCCCGACTCGGCGACGTGACGGCACCGACGCTGTTCGTCGTCGGCGGTGCCGACGAACCAGTTCTGGGGCTGAACCGCGACGCGTTCGCGGAACTCGACTGCGAGAAGTCGCTGGAAGTCGTCAAGGGCGCGGGCCACCTGTTCGAGGGGCCGGGCGAGCTGGACGAGGTGGCCGACCTCGCCGCCGACTGGTTCGAAGCAAACCTCGGCTGAGCGCATCGCTCGCGGAGTCGAGTACGGGGCGACCGGGGCGGCTGGGGGGTCGGGACGGTCAGCGCGAGAACTTGAGGTCTTTCGCGGGGTCTTCGACGACGACCCACCAGCGGACGTCCTCCTTGGGGTGGCGGCGCTCGACGTGTTCGTCGAGCCGGTCGCCGGAGTCGAAATCGCGGCCGCAGAGGTTGCAACGGTGGTGTCTGTTGGCCATGGCTACGGATACACCATAGATGATAATCAACATAGATGGCTAACCACCTCCGACGCGGCCGAGTTGTTGCAGACGGCCTGAACCGGTACGTTTAGGACGGTTTATTCGAAAACCACCGCATCAATGACAGAACCCGAGTCGACGGAGCTCGACGAATCCGTTCGCGAGGCCGTTGAACGGTCACGAAGCGGTGCGCCGGCGGTCGGTTCGGTGGTTCGCGACCGGTTTTCGTCCGACGAGGTGTTCCAGCGCATCGTCGCGGCCGCGGACGAGGAGATAACCTCCGGCGCGCGGGAACTGTTCTTCAGCGCCCTCGCCGCGGGCTTCGCGATTACGATCACGTTCCTCCTCTACGTCTCGATGAAAGCGTCCACCGGCGGCGACCCGGTGTTAAGTGCGATGCTCTATCCGCTCGGGTTCATCTACATCATTATCGGGGGCTATCAGCTCTACACCGAGAACACGCTCCCGCCGGTCGCGTTGACGCTGGAGCGATTGGCCAGTATCCCCGCGCTCTTGCGTAACTGGGTCGTCGTCCTCGCGGGGAACCTCTTCGGCGGGACGCTCGGTGCGGCCGCCCTCGCCTTCGGCGGCGTCCTCTCGCCGGAAGCCGCGAACGCGGCGCTCGAACTCGCTCAGAAGGGCGTCGAGACGCCATGGTGGAGTCTCTTCTTCAAGGCCGCGTTCGCCGGCCTCATCGTCGCCGGCGTCGTCTGGGTCACCTTCGCCGCCCGCGACACTATCTCTCGTCTCGCCGTCGTCTATCTCGCGTTCCTCGCGGTTCCGCTGGGTGGCCTCTTCCACGTCGTCGTCTCCTACACCGAGATGGTCTACCTCGTGATGAACGGCCAGCTGGCGTTCCTCGTCGGACTGACCCAGTTCGTCGTCCCCGTGCTGTTGGGCAACACCTTCGGCGGCGTCGTCCTCGTCACCGTCGTCAACTACTTCCAGACGACGGAAAACCGGTTAGAATCCGCTCGTTTCGAGGGCGCGAAACGGCAGCTCTCGATTCGTGAGTGGGTACTGGGTGGACTCGCCGGTCGGTCGTACGTTCCGCTTATCGAGACCGAAGAGGGAACCGACGACCACCCGGACTCCTACCGGGTCGTCGTCCCCATCGCGAACCCGCGGACCGAGTCGCACGTCGTCGAACTCGCCTGCACGCTCGCGAAGTCGAAAGAAGACGCCATCGTCGATATCGTCCACGTGGTGCAAGTCCCCTCGCGCGTCTCACAACGCTACGGCGCCGCACAGAACCAACGGATTATCTCACACTCCAACGAGCAGCTCGAAGACGCCCGCGAACGCGCCGCCGGCTATGACATCGAAGCCCGGACGTCGACCGTCGTCTCACACCGCTCGTTCGAGGAGATTTTCACCGTCGCCCGCCGCAAAGACGCGGACCTCGTCATCATGGGCTGGAGCAACGACCGAATCTGGGCGGGAGGACGCGCAGAGCGGACGATGAGCGAGTTGACGAGCCGCCTGCCCTGTGATTTCCTCGTCCTCAACGACCGGAACTACGACACCAGTCGACTCCTCTTGCCGACGGTCGATAGCCCCCACTCGGCGCTCAGCGCCGAGGTCGCGAAGTCCCTCCAGTCGGCCGTCGGGTCGGAGGTGACGCTCCTCCACGTCGTCGACGGTCCGGACGACCGCGAACGGGGCGAGGCGTTCCTCTCCGACTGGGCGACCGAACACGACCTACAGGACGCGGCGCGAATCGTCGACGACTCCGGCGACATCGAACGAGCCATCGCCGAACGGGCCGACAGCCACTCGATGGTGCTGATGGGCGCGACCGAACAGGGCCTTCTCACTCGACTCCTGACCGACTCGCTGCACCTCGACGTGGTCAACGACACCGACCACGCGGTTCTCTTGGTGGAACGCGCCACCGACCGAAGCCTCAGACAGCGTCTGTTCGGACGCTGAGGCGGTCGGCTCCTCTTCTCGCGGTCGCTTCCGCCTCGCTCTCAGTCGCGACGACGTTCGAACTGGTCGCCACCGACCGCGCCGTTTTTGTAACCGTAGGGAAGACGAATACACATGAGCTCAGACGCCGACCAGGCGATAACGGTCTACTCGGACTACGTGTGTCCCTTCTGTTACCTCGGGAGGCAGTCCCTGTCGCAGTATCAAGAGACGAGAGACGAGGAACTCGACATCGACTGGCATCCGTTCGACCTGCGGAGTCAGAAGCGCCGCCCCGATGGAAGCATCGACTTCTCGGTCGACGACGGAAAAGACGAAGACTACTACGAGCAAGCGAAGCAGGGAGTCCGACGGTTACAAGAGCGGTACGGCGTCGAGATGAATCTGGACCTCGGGACCGACGTGGACTCGCTCCCGGCGCAAATCGTCTCGTACTACCTGAAGGGACACGCCGACTACGAGACGTGGCTCGCGTTCGACGAGGCGGTTTTCGAGGCGCTCTGGCAGGACGGTAGAGACATCGGCGACGAGGCGGTGCTCGTCGAACTCGCCGAAGCGGTGGGCGTCGACGGCGAGGAAGTCACGTCCGCGCTCGACGACGAGACGCTTCGGACCGAAGTGCGCGAACGATTCAGTGAGGCTCAGCAACACGGCGTCACGGGTGTTCCGACCTTCGCATACGAGGGGTACGCCGCCCGAGGAGCGGTTCCGCCGGAGCAACTAGAGCGACTCGTCGAGGGAACGTAGACACCGGACGACCGAGAAACGAGACCGACGGCGCTCGAAGAGTCGTCACGCCCGCCGGCGAGTCGGTTCACCCGGCGGTGTTCGTTTCGAGCATCCGACGAAGCGCGACTTCCATCTCCTCGAACTCCGAGAGTTCGAGTTCGTCGGTCGTGACGATGACGCCGCGGTCGCCGCTGACGACGCGGCCGACGAAACCGTCCGAGAAGACGCGGAGCGTGAACTCGTACTCGCCGAAGTCGGGACCCGTGTCGCCCCCGCCAACGTTGTAGGTCTCTTGCGGGCCGAACCCGATGCGCTCGCTCTCGACGAGTTCGAATTTGGCGGCGCGCGCCGCGATCTCGTCGCCGTCGTAGAGGTCCCGTCGGACGTACAGCACGTCGAAGTCGTCGCGGGTGAAGTAGACGACGCTCCGCAGGGAGTCTCCGAGCGTCGCTCGGCAGGTAGAGACGAGAGCGTCGGCGACGCTCCCAGTGATTGTCGGCGTTGATTCAGTCACGGAAATAGATAGCACGCCGCAGTATTTGGCCGTCTCGCCTCTCCGACCACTCGGTCTCCGCACCGCTCGGTCCGGCGCGGTTCAGGCCAGTCGGAACCGCGTATCGGTGAGTTCCTCCGAAACGTCCCAGAGCCGTGCGGCGGTTTCGGGGTCTCTAGCGCGGTCGCTCGGCTCCGCGATGCCGGGGTTGCCGCGCATGCCGAACACCCCCTGCGGGCCGACGTACTCCCCGCTTTCGACGGCCGGCGACGTGGCGGCGTACAGAAGCGGGAGCGCGCCCATCTCGGCCGACTGGGCGAATATCACGTTCCCGAGCTTGCTCATCCAGTACCGGAGCGTTGACCCGGATGCCTCGGGGCCGCGGAACTGGAGGTTGGTGGCGGCGTAGCCGGGATGTGCGCCCACGCTCAGCACGTCGTCGATACCCGCGACGGTCAGCCGGCGGTCGAGCTCGAACGCGAAAAGCAGGTTCGAGAGCTTGCTCTGGGCGTAGGCGTCCCACTCATCGTAGTCGCGTTCGCCCTGCAGGTCGTCGAACTCCATCCGACCGCGCTCGTGGAGGCCGCTCGACATCGTGACGAGCCGCGTCTCGCCGGGCGTGTCGCGGAGCGTCGGGAACAGGTGGGCGCTCAGGGCGAAGTGGCCGAGGTGGTTCACGCCGAACTGCGTCTCGAAGCCCTGTGCGGTCTCCCGCCGGGGGATGGCCATCACACCGGCGTTGTTGCAGAGGACGTGCAGCGACCCGTGTTCGGCGGCGAACTCGTCAGCGAACCGGCGGACTGAGTCGAGGTCGGCGAGGTCGAGTTCCGAGAGGGTCAGCGAGGCCGCCGGCACCGAGTCGCGGATGTCGGCCATCGCGTCCTCGCCGCGGTCGAGGCTCCGGCAGGCCATGACGACGTGCGCGCCCTTCTCGGCGAACATGCGCGTCGCTTCGAAGCCGAGGCCGCTGTTCGCGCCGGTGACGACGACGGTCTTCCCCGAGAGGTCGGGGGCGTCGGCCGCGGTCCAATCGCTCATGGGGACCTCCAAGGACCGAACCGAGTAAACCGTGGCGGCGACGGTCAGCGCGACTGAAGACGGCTGAGCGACCGCCGCGACGACCTCACTTCGACGCGGTGCTGGTCTGCATCCCGTCGGAGTTGTACGCCGAGCCGAAGCCCTCGTCGTCGAGGAGGATGATGCCCGCGGACGACCCGGTGAGTTCGCCGAACTCCTCGATAGCGAGGTCGGCCGCGGTCTGGGCGTCGCAGCCGCGTTCGAGATGTCCGACGGCGCGACGCGCGAGTGTCACGCGTGCGATGTCTTCACCTGCTCCCGTGGTCGACGCGCCGCCCGCGGGAGAGGCGTAGAAGCCCGAGCCGATCTGCGGCACGTCGCCGACGCGGCCGGCGAGGGCGAACCAGCGGCCGCCGGTCGAGGTCGCGGAGGCGAACGTCTCGCCGTCGGTGGCGACCGCCCCGACCGTGTCGTGGCCGGGAAGGCGAGTATCGCGAGCCGAGCGGCCACTGCCTGCCGAGGTTCCCTCGTTCGTCGGCAGATTGCCGTCACTCGCTTCGGCCGTCGGGTCGCTCGTACTCCCACCGAACCGGTCGGCGAGCCACGCGAGGTGTTCGCTGGGTGAGCCATCGGGAGCGTCCGCGTTCTCCCAGCGCTCGCGGGTCTCGTCGGTGAAGAGGTCGACGCCGGTCTCGACGCCCGCGTCGGCGGCGAACTCGACCGCCGGTTTCCCCGTCAGGAGGACGTGCGGGGTGTCTTCGAGGACCGCCCGCGCGACGGAGACGGCGTGTTCGACGCCTTCCATGCCGGAGGCCGCGCCGGCGCGGCGGTCGCTGAGCATGACGCCCGCGTCAGTGCGGACGACGCCGTCGGACTGGACCGCGCCGCCGACGCCCGCGTTGAATCGGTGGTCCGATTCGAGGACGCGGACCGCAGTCTCGACCGCCGAAAGCGGGTCGGCTTCGCTCGCGCCCGCGTCGGCCGCGTCATCCAAGACGGCCTGTCTGGGCTCCGGTTCGCCGGGGATACCGCCAGCACCGCCGTGGAGGATAATTCGCATACGAGGGTGTCTTCGGAGCGTGGTCCTAAACGTATCGACCGATGAATGGAGCGATACTTGCACTTCGCCGTCGATAACGGCAGGACTTTTACACCGCACTGGAAAACCCAAATTGTTCATGAGCTACGACCAGATTGAGGTTCCGGACGACGGCGAGAAGATCACGGTCGACGAGGAGACGGGTAAGCTCTCCGTCCCCGACAATCCGATTATTCCGATCATCCACGGCGACGGAATCGGAACGGACGTCGGCCCCGCCGCGCAGAAGGTCCTCGACGCCGCCGCCGAGGCGACCGGCCGCTCTGTCTCTTGGATGCGCGTCTACGCCGGTTCGTCCGCCCGCGACAAGTACGACGAAAACCTCCCGGAGGACACGGTAAGCGCTATCCGCAACCACCGCGTCGCAATCAAGGGCCCGCTCACGACGCCCGTCGGCGCCGGCTTCCGCTCGCTCAACGTCGCGCTCCGTAAGAAGCTCGACCTGTACGCGAACGTCCGCCCGACCTACCACCTCGACGGCGTCCCGTCGCCCGTGAAGAACCCCTCGGCGATGGACATGGTCACGTTCCGCGAGAACACCGAAGACGTGTACGCCGGCATCGAGTGGGAAGCCGGCACCGACGAGGTCCAGCAGGTCAAGGAGTTCGTCGAAGAGGAGATGGGCGCGACGGGCGTCATCCACGACGGCCCCGTCGGCATCGGCATCAAGCCCATCACCGAGTTCGGGACGAAGCGCCTCGTCCGCGAGGCCATCGAGTACGCCCTCGAAAACGACCGCGACTCCGTCACCCTCGTCCACAAGGGTAACATCATGAAGTTCACCGAGGGCGCGTTCCGCGACTGGGGCTACGAACTCGCAGAAGAGGAGTTCGGCGACGTCACCATCACGGAAGACGAGCTCTGGGAGGAGTACGACGGCGAGAAGCCCGAGGACAAGGTCGTCGTCAAGGACCGCATCGCGGACAACATGCTCCAGCAGCTTCTCACCCGCACCGCCGACTACGACGTCATCGCCACGATGAACCTCAACGGCGACTACATGTCCGACGCCGCCGGCGCGCAGATCGGTGGCCTCGGCATCGCCCCCGGCGCGAACTTCGGCGAAGGTCTCTGTCTCGCAGAGCCCGTCCACGGCTCCGCGCCCAAGTACGCCGGCGAGGACAAGGTCAACCCGACCGCGATGATTCTCTCCGGCCGCCTCATGTTCGAGTACATGGGCTGGAAGGACGCCGGTAAGCTCATCCGCGACGCCGTCGAGAAGACCATCTCGGACGGCGACGTGACCTACGACCTCGAACGCCAGATCGAGGGCGGCAACAAGCTCGCCACGAGCGAGTACGCCGACAAGGTCGTCGAGAACATCAACGAACTGGCCTAAGCCAGTTCGTTGAGCAGCCAGAAATCTTCGATTTCTGGATACATTCACGAATTGGCGTAAGCGAACACACCACTTCTCTCTCGCGGCACCGACGCCGCACTCTTTCGCGCCGACTACAGTCGATTCGGGTCTCGCCAGCGCTGAATCCGGTTCCACAGGGGACGAACGACGCCGAAGACGACCGCGCCAGCGGTGTCGGCGACGATATCGACGCCCGTGTCTTCCAAGTAGACCGAACGCGGCCACTCGACCCAGAAGCTAGTGAAGAGCCGCTCGTACACCTCGAACCACGTGCCGATGGCGGCGACGGCCATCGGGAGGACGACGAGGAGCGCGACCCGCGAGTGGAGCAGGCGGGGGTTGAGGACGTAGAGGACCGCCGCGACGCCGAACCCCGAGGCGGCGTGGACGAGGATGTCCCACCACCAGATGCGGGTGTAGAGAAACAGCGCCATGCTCGTGAAGTGCGTCGCGGTGACGACGCCCCCGAACACCGCGACGGCGGCCATCTCTCGGGGTCGCTCTTCCCACCCGGCAAGTACCATCTCGTCCCAGGTGCGCCTCAGCATGCGCGGGGAGATGTGCGGGTCGCGCCGAGTACGGTGAGGAGGGTCGGTGCCGGGGCTGCTGCGAGCGGAAGCATAGACGAGAGATAGGACATCATCGATATGTACGTTATCCCGACGGAGCAACACGTTTGGGGTTAAATTAACCCCGCCGACGGGGGCATCACGTTCGGGGTCAGCGGTTCGACGGGGAGTCGTTGTCCGCCTTCTCGCCGCCGTCGGAGCGGAGGTGACCGGAGGAGGGCGGCGAGTCACTGCGGGGGCTGTCCGCCCGCGCCCGCGACCTGAGGACGCCCTCGACGAGGGCGAAAAAGCCGAGGCCGCCGACCACGTCGACCACGAGGTCTATCGCGGTGTCCTCGGCGTAGTAGGCCATCGACCAGCCCCACCAGAAGTCCTTGAACAGGTACTCGTACACCTCGAACCCCGCGCCGATGGCGAGGATGATGCCACCGACGACGACTGGAGCGCGAGCGCCCCGGAAGGTCCGCGGGAACACGAGGAACAACACGCCTGCGACGCCGAAGCCCGAAAGCGAGTGAGTGAGCACGTCCCACCACCAGATTCTCGTGTAGATGTCGTACGCGAGCCCACCGAAGTGGAGCGCGCTGACGACCGCCGCCCAGACGCCGACGAACACCCACAGCCACGGCTCGCGTGCGAGCTTCGAGTGACTCATGGTCGCCCGCCGCTCGGCGGGGTATCCGGGGTGTTCGACGCGCCGGGCGCTATCCATGGAGGAAGTACGCGGGGGAAGGGCATAGTTAGGGACTACCGTCTACCGAATGGTGACACTGGACTGATAAATGCTTTCTCCTCATATGTTTTGACTGAACTATCCGGAGAACGCATTCGAGAGGCACTCAACCCCGTCAGAATCATCGGAACGGTGTCTCTAACGGGGGCAGTTCGACCGCGACGTCAGTCCAGCCACGGCGGGTTCTCCCGCGGCGGCGAGAACACGTCGATGCCGACGACGGTCTCGTCGCCGCGGTTCTCCGCGCCGTGTGGTTCCCCGCCCGCGAGCGAGTAGGCGTCGCCGGGACCGACGACGACTTCCTCGCCCTCGTCGCCGACGAGGAACGTCAGTTCGCCGGCGACGATGTAGCCGACCTGCTCGTGGGGGTGGTCGTGCACCGGGACGGTCGCGCCGGGTTCGATGCGGAAGTGCTGGACGTTCATCTTATCCCCGCCCGCGAGGAGCGAGAGGGAGACGCCGTCGGCCGCCTCGGCGGACGGCGCGTCGTCGAGTGAAACTCGGTCCATGGTGGCAAGCCACAGGGAACGGAGATAAATCCGCCGGGGAGACGCCGCGAGGGGCGTCATCGCGGGGAGTCCGCGTTCGCTCGCGCTCCCGAACGTTCAAATCCGACGCCGCGGAACATCGGCGCATGTACGCGGTCGTGGGGTGTACGGACTGCGCGAACATGTGGCTGCTTTCGGACCCCGACGGGTCGAAGACGGCGACGTGTCCGCGGTGCGGCAGGCGACACCAGACGAAGAAGCTCCGGCGCTTCTTCGAGTCCGACGACAGGGACGCGGCGCGGCAGGCGCGCTCGGCGCTGTTGGCGAAGAAACACGGCGACAGCGAGGCGTTCGCGCAGGTCGAACACGTCTCGGAACTCGACCGGCAAGTCGAGGAGTCGGGCATCGACGACCGCGAGTATCTCGAAGGCTCGGGGCTCGACGCCGACGAGGTGTTCGAGGCGGGCGAGTCCGCCTCGCGCGGTCGGAACTCGTCGACGGGGTCGCCCGACCGCCTGACGGTCGTCCGCGAGGCGATACGCGATGGCGACCGGCCGACCGAGGAGGAAATCGTCGCGGCCGCGGTCGAACGCGGCGTCCCGGAGGACCGCGCCCGCGACCTGCTCGACAAACTCCGGCGGCGCGGCGAGGTGTCGGAGTCGCGGGGCCGGCACCGGTTGGTCTGAGATTCGGGCGGCGAACGGACGCTCGGCGGGCGGGCCGCGAGCGCGGGCACCTCAGAGCGCGCCGAGCAACTTCGCCACCGTCAGCGCGGAGGCGACGACGCCGAGCGCCAACTTCACCAACCTGAGCGCGAGCGCTAACCGCCGCGCGTCGTCGTACTCGTCGGGCGATTCGGGGTCGGTACCGCGTGTGAAGAGTGGCATGGGAGGGGATGGGTTGTGGACACGCCCGCGGGTACTCCCCGACGGACGCGTTTTCATCGTTTCCCCGGAAACGGAATAAACGCGAGCCACGGGTGCAGGGTGAAAGTGAAAGTAGTCGGAGAGGTGCGAATACGCTGGTATAGTCCGGGAACGCGCCGAGAAAAGCAATTCAGCTGTGTCCGGTGCCGGCGAAACTGAAACCGGTCGAGTTACCGGCCGAGTTCGGCGTGCGCGCTGGAGAGGTGCCGCGAGGCGAGCGCCGAAAGGAGCGAGAGTTCGCCCGCGAGCGAGCCGACGGCGATGCACTCGGCGAGGGCGTCGGCGTTGGAGCCGGCGGGGTCGCCGCCGCCGCTGACGCCGAGGATATCGAGACCTTCGGACTGTGTCGGGAGCTTCGTGCCGCCGCCGACGGTGCCGACTTCGAGGGAGGCGATGGAGACCGAGACGTAGAGGTCGCCGTCCTGCACCTCGGCGGTCGTGATGGCGTTCGCGCCCTCGACGACCTGCGCCTCGTCCTGTCCGGTGGCGAGGAACATCGCGGCGACGACGTTGGCGACGTGGGCGTTGAAGCCGAGGCTCGCGGCCTTCGCGGAGCCGACGAGATTCTTACGGGTGTTGAGTTCGGCGACCGCTTCGGGCGTGGTGTGCAGGCGCTCTTCGACGACGTCGCGCGGGATGCGCACGTCGGCGGTGACGCTCCGGCCGCGGCCCTCGACGGCGTTGATTGCGGCGGGCTTCTTGTCGGTACAGAGGTTGCCCGAGAGGGCGACGAGCGAGGCGGTCGTCTCCGCTTCGACGACGCCGCAGGCCGCCTCGGTGGCGATGGTGGCCATGTTCATCCCCATCGCGTCCTTGGTGTCGTAGCGGAACCGCAGGTAGACCGAGTTACCGACGACGTACGGCGTCACGTCGAGGAGTTCGCCGTGGTTCGTCGTCTCCTCGGCGGCCTCCTTCAGCGCCGCGAAGTTGTCGCGGGTCCACGAGACGAGCGCCTCGGCCTCGGCCACGTCGGCGACGCGGAACACCGGCGCGCGGGTCATCCCGGACTTGAGGACGCGAGCGGTCGCGCCGCCGGCGCTGTTGATGACCGAGCAGCCGCGGTTGACCGACGCGAGGAGCGCGCCCTCAGTGGTCGCGAGCGGGAGATACTTCTCACCAGCGACGGAGCCGCCGTCGACGCTGACGGGGCCGGCGACGCCCATCGGCACCTGAATCGCGCCAACCATGTTCTCGATGGCCGACTCGGCGGCCTCGGCGGGGAAGCCGTAGTTTCCGACCGCGTCGAGCGACGCGCCGGACTGCGATTCGACGAGCAACCGGCGCGCCTCGGCGGCGGTGTCGGCGTCGGCGTGTGCTTCGAGTTCGTGAAGGCGGAGTTCGCCCTCCCGAACGCGGTCGGCGAGGGACGCGGCGTCTGTCATGCCCCGACGTTTCCCGCGCCGGCCCTAACGCGTTCCGGTTCTTTCAACGGCCACGGTCTCCCCCCGTCCGAGGCCACCCAGGGACCGTCCGGCCACCCCGCCGCCTCCCGAACCGTTTTGCCCTCCCGCGTCGGGGTCGAACGTATGACCGCGGCAGCGGACCTCGTACTGACGAACGCGGAGGTACACACGCTCGGCTCGCCCGACGAGACGCACGAAGCCGTCGCCGTCCGCGACGGCGAGGTCGTCCGCGTGGGCCGCGCGTTCGACGTGGAACTGCTCGTCGGCGTCGAGACGCGGGTCGTCGACTGCGAGGGGCGGGTCGTCCTCCCCGGCTTCATCGACGCCCACACGCACCTCCCGATGGTCGGCCGGTCGCTCGTCCACGCCGACCTCTCCGCCGCCGACTCCGCGGCGGAGGCGGTCGAACTGCTCCGCGAGCGAGCCGCCGAGGTCGAACGCGGAAACGGGGGTGACGGCGATGGAACCGGCGGCGGGACCGGCGACGACGAGACTGCCGACGGGGCCGACTGGGTGCTCGGCTACGGCTATGACGAGAGCACGTGGGACGAATCAAGATATCTCACCCGCGACGACCTCGATGCCGTCTCCGAGTCGCTTCCCGTGGTCGCCTTCCGCGAGGACCTCCACACCGCCGGTGTCAACTCGGTCGTCCTCGACCGCTACGCCGACGAGATGCCCGACTCGGGCGTGCAGACTGCCGGCGGCGTCGACCTCTCCGAAGGCGACGGTGATGGCGAACCCGCCGCCGAGCCGACCGGCGTCGTGGTCGAGGGCGCGGTCGACGTGCTCCGCGAGGCGACCGAGCCGGGCCGTGAGGAGATGACGGAACTCGTCCGCGCGGCGCAGGCGTACGCGACCGCCCGCGGCGTCACCGGGGTCCACGACATGGTCCGCGGCTCCCGCGCGCCCGAGGTCTACCGCGACCTCGCCGACGCCGACGAACTGGCCCTCCGCGTCCGAATCAACTACTGGTCCGACCACCTCGACGCGCTCCGCGAGGTCGGCTTGCGGACGAACCACGGGGGCGAGAGCCGCGGCGATCTCGTCGCCGTCGGCGCGGTAAAGACGTTCACCGACGGGAGCTTCGGCGGGCGGACCGCGAAACTCACCGAGCCCTACGCCGACGCCGCGGCGGACCCCGACGCGGCCGACGACGAGACGGGCCAGTGGGTCGTCGACCCCGAAGAGCTCCGCGAACTCGTCGCCGACGCGGACGGGTCGGGGTACCAACTCACCGCGCACGCCATCGGCGACGCGGCCATCGACGCGGTGCTCGACGCGTACGAGGAGACTGACGACCCCGGCGCGTCCCGCCACCGGGTCGAACACGTCGAACTCGCCTCCGACGAGGCCATCGAGCGCTTCGCTGAGGCCGGCGTCGTCGCCTCCGTCCAGCCGAATTTCCTGAAGTGGGCCGACGAGGGCGGCCTCTACGACGCCCGCCTCGGCGAGCGACGCCTGCGGACCAACCGCTTCCGCGACCTGCTCGACGCCGGGGTCCCCCTCGCGTTTGGGAGCGACTGCATGCCGCTTGGTCCGCTTCTCGGCGTCGACCTCGCCACCGACCATCCGAACCCCGACCAGTCGCTCACTGTCACCGAAGCGCTTCGGGCGTACACCTCCGGCGCGGCCTACGCCGGGTTCGACGAGGACCGACTGGGAACCGTCGCGGTCGGCACCGCCGCGGACCTCGTCGTCCTCGACGAGTCGCCGTGGGAAACCGACTCGATTCGCGACGTCGCGGTCTCGATGACCGTCGTGGACGGTCGCGTCGTCTTCGAACGCGACTGAACGAGTAATCGCCATCGACGGGGGAGTACATTCGAAGAAAATTATTCTTCAACCGAGTAGACGGCGTTCGCGGGTTCTGAATCCAATCAGACGAAAGTACCACCGACCAATCGGGGCTGTAGAGAATCTTTACGGATGGGTGACGAGTATTGAAGAAAAATATTTTTCAATAATGGCCGATGATTGGACTTCCACCGTGGTGATCAATCGTGGTTGAATTACAGTCGGTCGGGTTCGAGTCGGAGCTCAGTCTGTTCAAATACGACACGCTCGAACAGCTTCCGGAGAGCCACCGCGACCTCGACGAGGCCGCCCGCTCCCGGCGAATCGCCGCCGCCCGCGAGGAGCTCGGCGACCGAGTCATCGTGCTCGGACACAACTACCAGCGACGCGAAATCGTCGAGTACGCCGACTTCATCGGCGACTCCTACGAACTCTCGAAGCGCGCCGCCGAGTCGGACGCCGACTACGTCGTCTTCGCCGGCGTGACGTTCATGGCCGAGAGCGCGGACATCATCACCGACGACGACCAGACGGTGATTCTCCCGTCGATGGAGGCGTCGTGCCCGATGGCGGGGATGGCCGAGGCCGTGCAGGTCGACTCCGCGTGGGAGACGCTCGTCGAGGAGTCCGGCGGCAAGGACATCATCCCCGTGACGTACATGAACTCCTACGCGGACCTGAAGGCCTTTTGCGCCTCCCACGGCGGGCTCATCTGCACCTCCTCGAACGCCGCCGACGCCTTCGAGTGGGCCTTCGAGCGCGGCGACGCCGTGCTGTTCCTGCCCGACAAGCACCTCGGGCGCAACACGGCCGATGACCTCGGCATCGACGAGGTCGTCGAGTGGGACCCGTGGGCCGGCGACGTGGCCGAGTCGATGGGCGCTACCGACGAGGTGGAACCCGATGTCCCGGAACTCGGCGACGCCGAAGTCATCCTCTGGGACGGCTACTGTCAGGTCCACGAGCGCTTCCGCGTCGACCACGTCGAGGAGGCGCAGGCCGACGGCGCGAAGGTCGTCGCCCACCCCGAGTGCCGCCCGAGCGTCGTCGCGGCCGCGGACGAGGTCGGCTCCACGAGCCACATCTGCGACGTCATCGAGAACGCCGACGCCGGCGAGACGTGGGCCATCGGCACCGAGGTCCACCTCGCGCGACACCTCGCGCGCTGGCACCCCGAGGTCGACGTGCGACCCCTCTGCGGCGACGCCTGCATGGACTGCAACGCCATGCGGCAGGTCGACCCCAACTACCTGACGTGGGTGCTCGAAGAGCTCGCTGCGGGCCGCGAACCCAACGTGGTCGAGGTCGCGCCCGAGGAGAAAGAACTCGCCGCGGTCGCGCTCGACCGCATGCTCGAACTATGAAGGCCGACGTGCTCGTCGTCGGCTCCGGCATCGCCGGCTGTGCCGCGGCCCTCGCCGCCGCCCGCGAGGGGGCCGACGTGCTCGTCATCACGAAGGCGACCGAACCCGAGGACGCCGCGTCCGACTGGGCGCAGGGTGGCATCGCCGTCACCCAGTCCGCGCCCGAGGAGTTCGCCGCCGACATCCGCCGGGCGAGCGACGGCACCGCCGACCCCGAGGCCGTCGAGACGCTCGTCTCCGAGTCCCGAGCCGTCGTCGAGGACGTGCTCTTGGACACGCTCGAAGTCGAGTTCGACGCGGTGGGAGACGGTACTGACGCTGACGCCGACGCAGACACCTTCGACCTCGCCCGCGAGGCGGGCCACTCCAGCCGCCGCATCCTCCACGTCGACGCCAGCACCGGCGCGCACGTCCTCCGGCCGTTTCTCCAGCACCTCTCGGCCCGCGACGGCGTGCGAATCGTCGAGGACGCGATGGCTCTCGATCTCCTGACCGAGGAGGGGACCGTCCGCGGCGCGACCGTCCTCGCCGACGGCGAAGTCGAACCCGTGTTCGCCGGGGCGACCGTCCTCGCCACCGGCGGCATCGGCGACTGTTACGCCCGGTCGACCAACCCCACGGGCGCGACCGGCGACGGCGTGGCGATGGCCGCGCTCGCCGGCGCGACCGTCTCGGATATGCAGTACGTCCAGTTCCACCCGACGGCGTACGACCCCCGGACTGACCCACGGGCGGACGACGGCGCGCAACCGTTCCTCGTCAGCGAGGCCGTTCGCGGCGAGGGCGCGGTACTGCGCGACGCCGACGGCCGCCGCTTCATGCCTGACGTGCACGAAGACGCCGAACTCGCCCCCCGAGACGTGGTCGCCCGCGCCGTCTCCCGCGCCCGCGACCGGACCGGCCGCGTCGTCCTCGACGTGTCCGACCTCGACTTCCGCGAGGAGTTCCCCGACCTCGCGGCGCTGTGCGACGACTGCGGCGTCGACCTCGACGCCGGCATCCCGGTCGCGCCGAGCGAGCACTTCCTCTGCGGTGGCGTCGCCGTCGACGACCGCGGTAGGACCTCGCTGTCCCGCCTGTTCGCCGCCGGCGAGTGCGCCCGCACCGGCGTCCACGGCGCGAACCGACTCGCCTCGACCAGCCTGCTCGAAGGCCTCGTCTGGGGCGTCCGGGCCGGCGAGACCGCGGCCGACCGCGGCCGCGGCGAGGCTGAGACCGTCGAGTACGCGCCGCCGCGCGACTCCGACCCGGCGCTCCCCGACGCCTTCGCCGACACGAAGTTCGACCGCCTCGGGCGGACGATGGACGAGTTCGTCGGCATCGAGCGCGCGCCCGACGGCCTCGACACCGCGCGGGCGCGGCTTCGCCGCCTGAAAGGCGAGGTCGACGCCTACGCCCGCACCCGCGTCTCGCGGTCCATCTACGAACTCCGGAACGCCTGCGTCTCGTCGCTCCTCGTCGCCCGCGCGGCCGCCGACGCGCCGTCGGCCGGCTGTCACTCGCTCGTCGACCCGGACGAACGCGAGGGAGGCGAGAGAGACGAGGGAGGCGAGGACAGCGACGACCCCGGACAGGGGGTGACCCCGAGTGCTGACGACTGAGACCGTCGAGCGCTGGCTGGCCGAGGACGTCGGACACCGCGACGTGACGAACGACGTGCCCGGCGACACCACCGGGCGACTCGTTGCGAAGGAGCCGGCGGTCGCCGCCGGTCTCGACGCCGCCGTCGCCGTCTTCGACTACCTCGGCGTCGAGGCCGAGCGAGCGGTCGAGGTCGGCGACGCGGTCGAACCGGGTGACGAGGTTCTGCGGGTCGAAGGCGACGCCCGGAACGTCCTCCGTGGCGAGCGCGTCGCCGCCAACGTCGTCGGCCACGCCTCCGGGGTCGCCACCACGACTCGCGAGGCGGTCGACGCCGCCCGCGAAGTGTCGGACTCGGTTCGGGTCGCCGCGACCCGCAAGACCACACCCGGCCTCCGCGGCGTCGAAAAGCGCGCCGTCGTCGCCGGCGGCGGCGACACCCACCGCCTCACACTCTCTGGGATGGTGATGGTCAAGGACAACCACGTCGCCGAACTCGGGCTGGAGGAGGCGGTCCGCCGCTTCGCCGAGCGAAAGTCGTTCGCGACGAAGCTCGAAGTCGAAGTCGAGACGCCCGAGATGGGCGAGCGCGCCGCGGCCGCCGGGGCCGACATCGTCCTGTTCGATAACCTCCCGCCCGAGGCGGTCCGCGAGGGCGTCTCTCGGCTCCCCGAGGGAGTGCTCTCGGAGGCCAGCGGCGGTATCACGCTGGAGACGCTCCCCGACTACGCCGACACCGGCGTCGACGTGGTCTCGATGGGGTGGCTCACCCACAGCGCGCCGAGTTCCGACTTCTCCTTCCGGACCGGGTGAGCGGCGGGCGTCGGCTCCGACTCGGGCACCGTCGCGGGCGGCCGAATCCACACGTTCTTTGGGCCGTGTCGAGACCGTGGGACGATGACTTCGTGGCCAGCCGCCCGCCTGCGCTCTCCGGTCGCGAAGTACTACGCCTACAAGACGACCGAGTTCGTCTCCTTCACGGCGGCCATCTGGATTCTGTTCGTCCGCTCGCGCGACCTCTCGTTCGCCGAGGTCGGCGCGCTCAACAGCGTCTGGTGGCTCGCGCTCGTCGCGGCTGAGATACCGACCGGCTACCTCGGTGACCGACTGGGTCGCCGGAGCGCGATGGCCCTCGGCACGGCCATCATCGCCGTCTCGACGGCGGCGATGGGGCTGTCCGAGACGTTCCTCCAACTCGCGGTCGTCTACGGCGCGTGGGCCGTCGGCCAGACGTTTCGGTCCGGGAGCGACGACGCGTGGCTCTACGACCTCTTGGCCGAGACTGACGAGACCCACGAGTTCGCCGCCATCCGCGGGCGCGCCACCGGCGTCGGCCTCGCAATCGGCGCGGTGACGACCCTCGCTGGGGGCCTCCTCGCCGACGCGACGAACTACACGGTCCCCTTCTTCGCCACCGCCGCGGTGACGGCGCTGGGCGTTCCGATTCTGCTGTCGGTCCCAGAGACCGGAGCTAACGGCGGTGAATTCACACCGCGGACGGCGCTCCGGGTCATCCGCGAGAAGCTCTCGCGCCCGCCGCTCCGCGGCTTCGTCGCCTACTTCGCGCTCCTGTTCGGCGTCGCCAACATGGTGTACATCTTCGACCAGCCGATTCTCCGCGACGTGGCGCTCGACCTCGGCGTCCCCGCGACGGCGACGAACACCGCCGTCAGCGCCTCCTACGCGCTGTTCTCGCTGGTCGCGGCCGCGGCGACGTTCCGCGCCGGCTGGGTCGAAGCCCGCGTCGGCGTCCGACGGTGGTTCCTCGCCTCACCAGTCGTGCTCGCGGTCGCCTACGCGTCGGTCCCGCTTTTCGGGCCGCTGGCCTTCCCCGCCTTCGCGGTCGCCCGCGGGGTCACGAACGTCTCGTCCGTCCTCGGGAACCAGTACGTCAACGACCGGGTGGACTCGGTCGGTCGCGCGACCGTCCTCTCGGCCGCCGGGATGCTCTACTCGCTCGCGGTCGTCCCGTTCGAACTCGCGGGCGGGGTCGTCGCCGACGCCCTCTCGCCGGCCGGCGCGCTCGCGCTCTTCGGTGGGGTTCTCGTCGTCGGCTCGGGCCTCTTGTGGACGGTCGAACGCCCCGTTTGAGGGCCGTTCGGGGTGTGGACAGCGCTTCGGTGCCCGCCCGCTCCGAAGGGAAAACCCCTTAGTTTCGGTCGTCGCACTCGCGGGCAATGGGCTTCTTCGACGACCTCCGCGACCGCATCGAGGCGACAGACAGCGTCGTCTCGGTCGGCCTCGACGCCGACATCGACCGCATTCCCGAACACCTGCTCGACAAGGACCTCCCGCGCTGGGCGTTCAACCGCCGTATCATCGACGCGACCCACGAGCACGCGGCGGCGTACAAGCCGAACGCGGCGTTCTACGAGGACGAAGATGGCTGGCGCTCTCTGCGCGAGACAATCGCCTACGCTCACGGGAAGGGCGTGCCGGTCCTGTTGGACGCCAAGCGCGCCGACATCGGTAACACGACCCGCAAGTACGCCGACCTGCTCGACGACGCCGACGCCATCACGGTCAACCCCTACATGGGCCGCGACTCCATCCAGCCGTTCCTCTCGCGGGCGGACAAGGGCGTGTTCGTCCTCTGCCGCACCTCGAACCCCGGCGGCTCGGACCTCCAGTCGCTCGAACTCGATTCGGGCGAACCCCTCTACGAGCGCGTCGCCGCACTCTGCGACCTCTGGAACGAACACGGGAACGTCGGCCTCGTCGTCGGCGCGACCGGCCCTGACGAACTGGAACACCTCCGCGAGCAGGTGCCCGATCTGCCGTTTCTCGTCCCCGGCGTGGGAGCGCAGGGCGGCGACGCCGAGGCCGCCGTCGAGTTCGGCCTCGCGGACGGCGTCGGCCTCGTGAACTCCTCGCGCGGCATCATCTTCGCCGGCGAGGACGATGGCGAGGACTTCGACAAGGCCGCCGGACAGGCCGCAAAGCGCCTCAAAAAGCGGCTGAATCAGTACCGCTGAGTCGGCGCAGACGCTCGATTGTTCCGGCCGCTCCGTCCGGCTGTCGCTGCCCGGCGAGACGTTTACCACCGTGCGACCCTAACTGCGCCCGTGGACCGAGACCGACTTGTCATGGGGCTCGCGGCGGTGTTCGCGGGAATTACCATGCTCCTCGTCGTGTTGGCGTTCGCCTACCGACAGCTTCTGTTGCTGTTCGTCGCCGTCCCCTTCGGCGCGACGACGTACTTCATGTACGCCCACGTCAGCGGACGCCTCGAAGAGCGGTTCCGCAGGACGCGCGTCCGCGCCGACGCCGGCCGCGGCGGGTTCGGTTTCCGGTCGGAGCGACGGCGAGGCGACCGCCGGGAGACCGGTGGCTTCGGTGCGGGTCCCCGCGGCGACCCCCAAGAAGGACCGCGAGCCGGACGATTCGGCCCTAACGACGGTCCCGACGGCGGATTCGACGGTGGTCGGCGGAGACGGCGCGCCCGCGACGGAAGCGGGACGCGAGTCCGCCCGCCGCGGCGCGGTATGAGTCGGCAGAAAGCCCTCGAAACGCTCGACCTCGACGACGACGCCTCCGAGGACGAGGTGAAAGCGGCCTACCGGAAGCGAGTCAAGGAGACCCACCCGGACTCGAAGACCGGCGACGAAGAGGCGTTCAAGCGCGTCAACCGCGCCTACGAGCGCCTGACCGAGTAACGCGTGTTCTTTTTCATCCGCATTCGACCGCCACGAGCCCCGACGAGCGCCCCTGCGTCGGTTCCGTCTCGATTGCGGTACGTTCTCATGGCAATCGCTACCGCGGAAAGCGTTTTCACGGTCGGTTTCCTACCCGCTTCCATGAGCGCGGATCGGGCTCTCTTGGACGAGGCCCTCGAGCGCGGTGAGGAAGAAGGCGGAAACGTCGAGTTCAAAGAACGCCTCACCCGCGCCGTTCACCTGTCCGACGGCCGGATGGAGTCGCTCGCGGCGCAACTCAGACACCGAGTGCTCTCCGGCGACGGCGTGGCGACCTACGTGGTCGGCGTCACCGACGACGGCGGCATCGCCGGCATCCCGCCGGACGACTTCTCCGAGACCATGGACGTGCTGTCGCTTCTGGCCGAGGAGGCCGGGGCGCACATCGAAGACGTAGAGACGTGGGGCGTCGGCGATTCGGCCGAACGCGGCCTCGTCGGCGTCGCGACCATCCGCGAGGGGGCGATGCTCGACGTGGACGACGACCACATCGTCGTCGGCACCGCGGGCCACGTCGACCACGGCAAGTCCACCCTCGTCGGCTCGCTCGTGACTGGACAGGCCGACAACGGCAACGGCGGCACGCGGTCGTTCCTCGACGTACAGCCCCACGAGGTCGAACGCGGCCTGTCGGCGGACCTCTCGTACGCCGTCTACGGCTTTTCCGACGACGGCCCGGTCCACATGCGAAACCCCCACCGGAAGTCCGACCGGGCGCAAATCGTCCAAGAGGCCGACCGGCTGGTCTCGTTCGTCGACACCGTCGGCCACGAGCCGTGGCTCCGGACGACGATTCGCGGCCTCGTCGGTCAGCGCCTCGACTACGGCCTGCTCGTCGTCGCCGCCGACGACGGTCCGACGCGGACGACCCGCGAACACCTCGGCATCCTGCTCGCGATGGAGCTACCGACGGTCGTCGCCATCACGAAGGTCGACGCCGTCTCCGAGGAGCGCGCCGCCGAGGTGGAACGCGAGGTCGAACGGCTCCTCCGCGACGTGGGTCGGACGCCCCTGAGCGTCGAGCGCCACGGCGTCGATGCCGCGGTCGACGAGATAAGCGAGTCGGTCGTCCCGCTGTTCCTGACGAGCGCGGTCACGATGGACGGCCTCGGCGACCTCGACCGGCTGTTCGAGGCGCTCCCGAAGCGCAGCGCCGCCGAGGGCGACTTCAAGATGTACATCGACCGGACTTACTCGGTCACGGGCGTCGGCGCGGTCGCCTCAGGCACGGTCAACTCCGGGGCGGTCGAGGCCGGCGACAAACTGCTCTTGGGGCCGATGTCCGACGGCGAGTTCCGCGAGGTCGAGGTCCGCTCCATCGAGATGCACTACCACCGGGTCGACCGGGCCAACGCCGGCCGCATCGTCGGCATCGCCCTCAAGGGCGTCCGCGAGTCCGAAATCGAACGCGGGATGGTGCTTCTCCCGGCCGACTCGGAGCCGACGGCGGTCCGCGAGTTCGAAGCCGACGTGATGGTGCTCAACCACCCGACGCGGATTCAGGAGGGCTACGAGCCGGTCGTCCACCTCGAAACCATCTCCGAGGCGGCCGTCTTCCACCCCGACGGCGGGCGACTCCTGCCCGGCGACACCGGGACGACCCGCGTGGAGTTCAAGTTCCGGCCGTACTTCGTCGAGGAGGGCCAGCGATTCGTCTTCCGCGAGGGCCGGTCGAAGGGCGTCGGGACCGTGACGAAGGTCGACTAAAACAGCACGGGCGGCGACTTCGGTTCGTCTCCGCCGACGGTCAGGCCGAGTCCTCGACCGCGACGTAGCCGTCCGGTTTTCTCGCCGCCGCGCCGAACAGCACCGCCCAGTCGAGCAGCCGGGCGACTCTGTCGCGCCAGCGCGACTCCCACCCGTCAGGGTCGCGGTGTCGCTCCCAGTTCGGGACGGTCGGCTCGAACGCGTCGAACACCGCGTCCGCAGGCGTCGGTTCGTCGCCGAGGACGTCGAGCGCCTCGCGCGCGCCGAAGACGTTCGCCTCGAAGGCGGCCCGCAGTTCGGCTGCGTCGGGGTCGTCGCGGACGCGCTCGAAACCGCGGCTCACCTCGCGGGCGAGCCCGAGCGACTGGCAGAACACGAGCCAGTCGCGGCCCTCGTCGGGCGTCACGTCGAGTCGCTCGGCGACGCGCCCGCAACAGTCGTCTTCGGAGCCGGGAATCAGCGGGACGGCGCGGTGGGCGTCCCACAATCGGTCGAGGGAGTCCGGCGCGGGCGGGACCGGCTTGCGCCTCACAGTCCGAATGAGTCGGCGAGCACGTCCTCGTCGGTCTCGCCGAGGGTGTACGTCGGGCCGTTGACCACGTCGACCGTGACCTGCGCGGGGCCGAACACGTCGGGGTCAACCTCGCCGAAGTCCCAGTCGGCGTCCTCGAACAGCTGCTCGAACGGGACGCCGTAGTCGGGTCCGGCCGTGGAAATCGCGCGGTCGAAGTCGTCGAAGTCCTCGCTGACGGTGACGTGGACGCGCCCGCCGTAGGCGACGGCGTCGTTCGTCCGACCCATGGCGACGCTCTCGTCGTAGCTGACGGGCGCGAGCGGGGCGGAGCCGTTGATAGAGAGGATATTCGTCGGGTCGTAGCCCGCCTCGAAAAGGTTGAACACGGCGAGTTCGGCGGCGCGGGCCGCGCCCGTGACGCTCCCGACGAGCGAGCCGGTCGCGTAGGTCGGCAGGAAGACGGCGCTCGGTTCGAGGCCGGTCGTCTCCGCGACGTGTTCCGCGACTTCGTCGGTCGGGAGGTCGATGCTCTCGACCGAGAGGACCGTCAGGTCGAACTCGTCGTAGTAGCCGAGGTGGTGGAACTCCTCTTCCTCGCCGACCAGCGCGCGTGCGGGGCCGGAACCGAGGCCGTCGAAGTCGTCGAAGGTGAGCTCCCAGCCGGCCTTCTGCGAGCAGAGGAGGGCCAGCGCGGGGCGGTCGGTGGAGAGTTCGACGTGCGGGCGGGGCGTGCCGGCGACCTCGCCCATCCGCGTCTGTACCGTGGCGAGACCCGCGGTCTGAATCTCCGCGAGGAGCATCCCCGCTTCGACACCGCCGTCGGCGTCGACGCCGAAGTCGATGACCGTCGCACCTGAGTCGAGTTCGTAGGCCTCGATGCCGAGTTCCCCGGCGAAGTCGAGCGCCTCGTCGACCAGTTCGATGGCCATCCGATTGATGCTGTCCATGCGAGGCGATTGCGCGCCTTCGGCTAAAGGGTTTGTCAGTCACCCACCGCTACGGGTCGCGTGGACGTGTCTCGTGGCTCGCATGGTGGAAACGCACGCGGATCACCGCGGCCCGCGAATCTACTCGCGGTCGCTTCTGGCTTCTCGCCCGAGGTGGGCTTCGACGGCGTCGACCTTGTCGGCGGCCGTCTGGTCTTTCGTGCGCTTGTCGTCTATCTTCAGGAACGTGCTCACGCGGTCGCCGTCGACCGCCTTGTGGGCCGCGCCGACCGCCGCGAGCAGTTCGTCGATGTCGTCGGCCTCGATGACCGTCCCCATCGGGTTCGTCTCGTAGGACACCTCGAAGTCGTCGAGGGCCGCGACCGCCTTGGCGACCTCACCCGACATGCTGCCTTCGACGACCGGTGCGACGCTCAGCATCGCGATGACTGTCATGGTCGAACCAACGCGCCACGCGGTAGTAAAACGGAGTGGACCGAGACGGTCGATTCGATACCGGAACCGACGAGGCTATCTCCTCGAACAGCCACAGATTCCGATATGTTCCAGAGCGAACTCACTCGGATGGCACTCGTCGCAGGGGCGAACGTCGTCGGTGGGGTGACCCTCGGCTCGGCCATCGGCGGCACGGTCGGTTACGCGGCGGAGTGGACCGCGACAGGAGCCATCTTGGGGCTGGCAGTCGCCGTCTTCGCCGCCCGGAGATAGCCGCCTCCGCATCCCCGACTTGGCAACGCATCGCGCTTTTCTCGTCGGCCGACGTATCAGCATCCATGAATCCGCGTGTCACGAGAGCGCTCACGCTCGGCCGGGCCATCGTCTACGAGGTGCGAACCGAGCGGCTCACCTTCATGGCGGGAAGCATCGCCTACGGGGCGTTCGTCTCGCTGCTACCGCTGTTTCTGCTCGTCCTCGCGGCCGTCTCCGCCACCGGCGACAGCGGTCTCCGCGAGGGCGTCATCGCCGTCATCCAGTCCGTGTTGACCCCCGGTGCGGGCGACGTTATCATCGCCGAACTGGAGTCGTCGACCCAGTTGGCGAGCCTCTCTGTCGTCGGGGTGCTCGTGTTGGTGTGGGGGACGCTCCGCATCTTCCGCGGCCTCGACACCGCCTTCTCGGACATCTACGAGTCGGAGGCGGCCAACACCTTCGCCGACCAACTCTCCGACGGCATCGTCGTGCTCGTCACCGTCGCCGTCGCCGTCGTCGCCGGCGCGCTCATCGAGTCCGCGCTCCCGGCGCTCGACGGTGCGCTCGGGTGGGCCGTCTACCGCGGGCTCCTCGTGGTCGTCCTGTTCGTGACGTTCTACCCGATGTACTACATCTTCCCCGACGAGGACGTGACCTACCTCGAAGTCGTCCCCGGCACCCTCGTCGCCGCCGTCGGGCTGACGACCTTCGAGTCGCTGTTCCGGCTCTACGTCGAGTTCAGCAGTCGCGCCCCCGAGTCGAGCGTCGTCGCCGGCATCCTCGTCCTCCTGACGTGGCTCTACTTCAGCGGGCTCGTCATCCTCCTCGGCGCGGCCGTCAACGCGGTGCTGTCGAACCGCTCGCGCGACGTGAACGTCCGCCCGTTGTTCGGCGGCGTCCCCCTCGACTCGCAGGCCGACGCGGTGACTCGCGGCGAGGTGACCGCGGCCATCGAACGACTCGACCACCTCGTGGCGGCCGCTCCGCACGAGGACCTGACAGTTCGCGTCGGCGACGAGTCCGTCACGCTCCCCCGGCCCGAACGGGTCGTCGCCGACACCGACACCGAAACCAGTCGGTTCCTCCCGGAGGGCCCAGTCAGACTGGAACTCCGATGGTCCTCGTGGCCTGATAGTCAGGAGGAGTGACGGCGGGCGTTATGGGGCTGGCGTGCGTATGGTACACTATGGCAATAAAGACTCCCGCACGACCGACCCAGCCGGCGCGACCGCTCGAACAGGACCGAACGAGGTGGGAGGCCGTCGAGACGACCGCCGAGACGGCCTCGCGTGCGGTTCGACCCCCGACCGTCGTCGAACACCGGCGACTGCCCGAGAAGGACTTCGGCGAGGCGCGCCTCGTCTGGCGCTGCGACGACTGCGGCGAACTCGGCTCGCTGACCGCGTTCCCGTCGGCGTGTCCCGACTGCGGCGCAGGTCGCGAGGCGCTGTTTTACTTCACCGAGGACTGACGCCTCGGTCGAGCGCGGTCCGCCACCGGCCGACCGCGACCGTTTTCCCGCCGGCCGACGACCCCCGGATATGTATCTCTCTCACCCCGTCCGTCGCATGCGCGACGACCCCCTCGCCGACGAGGTCGCGGAACTCCGCGTCGAACCCGCGGACGACGACGCCCGCGCCGCGCTCGAAACCCGCGTCAAGTCGCTCGGCGGCAGCCTCGAACGCGAACTTCGATTCGGTGGCGTCGTGGTCTCGCTCGCGGAATCGGCCGTCTCCGACCTCTGCGAACTCGACGGTATCGAGCGAATCGAGACGGTCGACACGCTCGGTTACTGATTCTTCGCCCACGCGTGCGAGGACGGGACGGCCGTTCCGGCGATTGATGTCAACTATTTAGTGTATCGTCCAGGGATGTAGCGTATGGTCTCCCGCCACTCCCCCGTCGGGCGAACGCTCGGTGTCGCCGCTGCCGTCAGCGTGTCTGTCATCGCCGTCGTGAGGTTCCTCACCAGACCATGAGCGTGCTCGCCGACCTCGGGGGTATTCCCCTGCTCGTCGCGTACCTGTTGCTCCTCGCGGGAACGACCGTACAGTATCGGCGCGGAAAGCTCTCCGCTACGCGGGCGGTTCTCCTCGTCGGGATGTGTCTCACGTGGCTCTCGTACGCTCTCTTACAGGTGACGCAGTCCGGGACCGTGCCGACGGGGACGCCGCTCAACTACGTCCTCGACGCGCTCGCCGTCGTCGTCCTCGTCGTCGGCGTGGCCGCGATGGTCTGGTGGTGGCGGGCGCGGGACGAACCGTGAGTTCTCAAGGACGCGTCGCTGACCGAGTTGCGTTCAGAGAACTGCGTCGGCTGGGAGTTCACCGAACACTGTGAGGTGAACGCAGGAGCACCGGCGAGGCCAGCGGCCGAGTCGGTGAGACGGGATTTGAACTCCACTCGCTCACTCGCGTTCGCTCGCTAGTTCAGAATCCCAGCGTCGCGCACGCAGCCTCACAAGACCGAGAGACACAGAGGTCTCTCGGAGGTTTGTGTTCGGCAGAAGTGCGTCGGCTGGGATTTGAACCCAGGTTGTGACCATGGCAAGGTCACGTGATACCACTACACTACCGACGCATGTGGTGGAAGTGCGCTGGCTGGGATTTGAACCCAGGTTGTGACCATGGCAAGGTCACGTGATACCACTACACTACCAGCGCATTCCGCGTGTATCGTGGCGTGCTGCTGCGTTACTCGATAGTGTCGGGTTGATAAATAAGACTTGCGAAACGGGGGAGAAATCGGGCGACGGCGCGCCACCTGCTACCACGTGAGATTTGGCTTCGGCGACCTGTCGGTGACCGTGTAATTATGTACCACGCGACGTTCGCCAATCCCCCGCAAACTGGGTCGTGGGACGCTCTATCACCCCAGAATGGATTCGCTACTCTTTTAGGTAGGCCCCCGGTACAAACGCCACAGTCTAGACGAGACGAGGATGAACCCGGCATGAAACTCAGCGTACTCGTGCCGTCCTCACTCGTCCGGGAAGCCGAAGATCAACGCGAGGCAACTCGCAAACTCGGCTACGTCGCCCGCGCGGCGGCGGTCTTCCGGGCGAACGAACTCGTCGTCTTCCCCGACGAAGACGGCGAGAACAAGTGGGGCGGCGAGTTCGTCGAAACCGTACTTCGGTACGCCGCGACGCCCCCTTACCTCCGCAAGGAGGTCTGGGGCAAGCGCGACGAACTCCGCTACGCTGGTATCTTGCCGCCCGTTCTCGTGGCGTCTACGACCGCGGACGACTCCGACGAGTCGCCCGCGTTGCGAGAAGGAATCGTGACCGAGGTCGGACCTGACGACCGCGTTCGGGTCAATTGCGGAATGCAACACCCGATCTCCCTGTTCGTCCCTCCCGGGATGAACCTCACAGAGGGAGAGCGCGTCGCTGTCAGGATCTCTTCGCGAGAACCGGTCCGTGCGCGGATCGTCGACGAGCCCCTCCCGGGCTTCGACGTATCCCGCATGGACCTCACGGAAGCACTCGGCAGGCCAGATGCGGGCGTGCGAATCGCCACGTCTCGCTATGGCGAACCGCTGTCGGTCCCCACATTGGGCGACTTGACGGCCCGCATCACCGATGCCGGCGGCATGACCGTCGTCTTCGGGTCGCCGGGCCGTGGGCTTCCGGACATGCTCGGGATGTCTCCCGAGGATGTTGCAGACGTCGAACCTTCCGTTGGTCCGGGGTTCGACCTCTGGCTCAATACGATTCCGCGACAGGGCAGCGAGGTCGTGCGAACAGAAGAAGCGATGTTCGCCTCCCTCGCCTCCCTGACACTCACGGAGTGAATCCATGCCACAACCAAGCAGACCACGAAAAGGCTCGATGGGCTTCAGCCCGCGCAAGCGAGCAGTCAAGGAGGTTCCACGCATCAAGTCGTGGCCGTCCGACGACGGCTCTCCCGCGCTGCAGGGCTTCGCCGGTTACAAGGCCGGTATGACCCACGTGATGATGGTCAACGACGAGGCAGACTCCCCCCGCGAAGGAATGGAGGAGTCCGTCCCGGTGACCGTCGTCGAGACGCCGCCGATGCGCGCCGTCGCCCTTCGCGCCTACGAGCAGACGCCGTACGGTATGAAGCCGCAGACCGAGGTCTGGGCGGGCGAGTTCCACGACGAACTCGACCGCGTCCTCGACCTGCCGGCAGAAGACACGTTCGACTCGGACGCCGACGCGCTTCGCGAGGCCGTCGAGGCCGGCGAAGTCGATGACCTCCGCGTCATCACGCACACGGTGCCCTCCGAGCTCGCGAACGTGCCCAAGAAGAAGCCCGACGTGATGGAGACTCGCGTCGGCGGCGGCTCCATGGTGGAGCGCGCCGACTTCGCCCTCGACCTCGTTGCCGAGGGCGGCGAACACGAGATGTCCGACGTGTTCCGCGCCGGCGAGTACCTCGACGCCGCGGGTGTCACGAAGGGTAAGGGTACGCAGGGCCCCGTCAAGCGATGGGGCGTCCAGAAGCGTAAGGGCAAGCACGCCCGCCAGGGCTGGAGACGCCGTATTGGCAACCTCGGCCCCTGGAACCCGTCCCGTGTCCGCTCTACGGTTCCGCAGCTCGGTCAGACTGGTTACCACCAGCGCACTGAGCTCAACAAGCGCCTCATCGACCTCGGTGAGGGTGACGAGGCCTCCGTCGACGGTGGCTTCGTCAACTACGGCGAGGTCGACGGCTCCTACGCGCTCATCAAGGGCTCGCTGCCGGGCCCCAACAAGCGCCTTCTGCGGTTCCGCCCGGCCATCCGGCCGAACGACCAGCCGCGCCTCGACCCCGAGGTGCGCTACGTCTCTACCGCATCGAACCAGGGTTAAACCATGCAGGCAACTATCCGAGACCTGAACGGCGACGACGCGGGCAGCATCGACCTGCCCGAGGTCTTCGAGACGGCTTACCGTCCGGACCTCATCAAGCGTGCCGTCATCGCCGCGCAGGCAAACCGAAAACAGCCGTACGGTGCCGACCCCTACGCCGGACTTCGAACCCCGGCAGAGTCCATGGGCAGCGGCCGTGGGATGTCCCACGACCCACGCCAGAACGGCGTCGCCCGACGCGTCCCGCACGCCGTCTCCGGCCGTCGCGCTCACCCGCCGAAGGCCGAGAAGGACCAAGGGAAGGAGATCAACACGAAGGAGCGTAAGCTCGCCGTCCGCTCGGCGCTCGCCGCCACGGCGGACCCCGAGCTGGTCGCCGAGCGCGGTCACCGCTTCGACGACGACCTCGAGCTCCCCCTCGTCGTCTCCGACGACTTCGAGGACCTCGTCAAGACGAAGGAGGTCGTCGACCTCCTGCAGTCGCTCGGCGTCTACGACGACATCGAGCGCTCCGAGGAGAACAAGAAGGTCAAGAGCGGCCAGGGCAAGCTCCGCGGTCGCAAGTACACCCGTCCGAAGTCCATCCTCTTCGTGACGGCCGACGAGCCCTCGAAAGCGGCTCGCAACCTCGCCGGCGTCGACGTCGCCACCGCGGCGAACGTCTCCGCCGAAGACCTCGCGCCCGGCACCCACGCCGGTCGCCTCACGCTGTTCACCGAGAGCGCGCTTGAGGAGGTCGCAGAACGATGAGCATCATCGAACACCCGCTGGTCACGGAGAAGGCGATGAACCAGATGGACTTCGACAACAAGCTCCAGTTCATCGTCCACATCGACTCGACGAAGTCCGACGTGAAAGACGAAGTCGAGTCGCGCTACGACGTGGCCGTCGAGAAGGTCAACACGCAGGTCACGATGAAAGGCAAAAAGAAAGCAACAGTTCGTCTCTCTGAAGACGACGACGCGCAGGAAGTCGCGTCGCGTATCGGGGTGTTCTAACCATGGGACGCCGAATTCAGGGCCAGCGTCGTGGTCGCGGTACGTCCACGTTCCGGGCGCCGTCGCACCGCTACAAGGCCGAACTGTCGCACAAGAAGTCCGAGGAGAAAGACACCATCACGGGCACGGTCGTCGGCATCGAGCACGACCCCGCACGCAGCGCGCCCATCGCCCTCGTCGAGTTCGAGGACGAACAGCGCATGATTCTCGCGCCCGAGGGTGTCACCGTCGGCGAAGAGCTTCAGATCGGCGTTTCCGCCGAAATCAAGCCCGGCAACACGCTGCCGCTCGCCGAGATTCCCGAGGGTGTCCCCGTCTGTAACGTCGAGCACCAGCCCGGCGACGGCGGGAAGTTCGCCCGCGCCTCCGGCGTGAGTGCGCAGCTTCTCTCGCACGACCGCAAGGTCGCCATCGTGAAGCTCCCGTCGGGCGAGGTCAAGCGCCTCAACCCCAACTGCCGCGCCACCATCGGCGTCGTCGCCGGTGGCGGCCGCACGGAGAAGCCCTTCGTCAAGGCAGGCAAGAAGTACCACAAGATGAAAGCGCGCGGTATCAAGTGGCCGCGCGTGCGTGGTGTTGCTATGAACGCCGTCGACCACCCGTTCGGTGGCGGCGGCCGGCAGCACCCCGGTCAGCCGAAGTCCGTCTCGCGGAACGCTCCGCCGGGCCGGAAGGTCGGTGACATCGCCTCCAAACGCACCGGTCGCGGTGGCAAGGGAGGTAAGTAACCATGAGTACGCAATACCGCACCGGCCGCGAAGGTGAGTTCACCTACCGCGGCTACACGCTCGACGAGCTGCAGGATATGGAGCTCGACGAGGTCGCGGAACTGCTCCCCGCTCGTCAGCGGCGAACCATCACCCGAGGCCTGTCGGCCGAGCACGAGAAGCTGCTCGCGAAGGCTCAGGACAAGACGGAAGAGGAGACGGCTAACGCACCGATTCGAACGCACCTGCGTGACATGCCGATTCTCCCCGAATTCGTCGGTCTCACCTTCGCCGTCTACACCGGCCAGGAGTTCGAACGCACCCAGATTCAGCCCGAGATGATCGGCCACTACCTGGGCGAGTTCCAGCTGACCCGTAGCTCGGTCGAGCACGGTCAGGCCGGTATCGGCGCGACCCGGTCTTCGAAGTTCGTGCCCCTCAAGTAAACCATGGGAATCAACTACAGCGTCGAGGCCGACCCGGACACCACGGCCAAGGGTATGCTCCGGGACCGGCCCATCAGCATCAAGCACAGCAAGGCCATCTCCCGAGCCATCAAGGGGATGCCCGTCGCCGACGCAGAGGAGTACCTCGAAGCCGTCATCGACGGCGAGCGGTCGGTTCCGTTCAAGCAGCACAACTCCGGTGTCGGTCACCGAAGCGACATCGACGGCTGGGACGCGGGACGGTACCCCGAGAAGGCGTCCAAGGCGTTCCTCGAACTCCTCGAAAACGTTCGCAACAACGCGACCGAACAGGGGTTCGACGGACCGGCCATGGAGATCAAGCACGTCGCCGCCCACAAGGTCGGCGAACGTCAGGGTCGCAAGCCCCGCGCCTTCGGTCGGGCGGACCCGTGGAACACCCCAATCTGTGATGTCGAACTCATCATCGAAGAGGTCGAGGAATAATGGCTGACGAACACCAATTCATCGAGAACGGACTGCAGCGGTCCCAGATCGACGAGTTCTTCGCAGAAGAGCTCGGCCGAGCGGGCTACGGCGGCATGGATGTCGCCAAGACGCCGATGGGCACCCAGATCGTGCTCAAGGCCGAAAAGCCCGGGATGGTCATCGGGAAAGGCGGGAAGAACATCCGTAAGGTCACCCGCGAACTCGAAGAGCGATTCAACCTCGACGACCCACAGATCGACGTGCAGGAAGTCGACGAGCCGGACCTCAACGCCCGGATCGTCGCCGACCGCCTCGCCAACGCGCTCGAGCGCGGTTGGTACTTCCGTAAGGCGGGCCACACGACCATCGACCGCATCATGGACGCCGGCGCCCTCGGTGCCGAAATCGTCCTCTCCGGGAAGGTCACGGGCGCTCGCTCCCGCGTCGAGAAGTTCAACCGCGGCTACATCAAGCACAACGGCGAGCCCGCACAGGAGATCGTCGACGAGGGTCAGGGCGTCGCAGTCATGAAGCTCGGTACCATCGGCGTGACGGTCAAGATCATCCCGCCGGGTGCGAAGCTCCCCGACGACTTCGAAGTCGAGGAAGACGCGAACCCCGAAGCAGTCGAACAGATCGAAGAGACCGAGAGCGTCGAGGACCTCCTCGAAGAGGAGCCGGAAGAAGTTCCGGACGTCTCCGAGGAGGCCGACGACGAGACGGACGCAGTCGACGAAGACGTCGTCGAGGAAGCGGCCGTCGAAGCGGTCGAAGAAGAAGTCGTCGACGAAGCCGACGACGACGAGGACGAAGCGGTCGAGGAAGTCGTCGACGACGACGAAGAACTCGACGAAGACGTCGCCGAAGAGGCGGCCGACCTCGTCGCGGAGATGGAAGACGACGACGAAGAAACGGAGGAAGAATAAATGGCGATCCTCTACACCGAAGAGATTCGCGACATGACGCCCGCAGAGCGCACCGCCGAGCTCGAAGAGCTCGAAACGGAGCTGCTCAACGCGAAGGCCGTGCAGGCCGCGGGTGGCGCGCCGGAGAACCCCGGCCGCGTCTCTGAACTGAAGAAGACCATCGCCCGAATCAAGACGATTCAGGGCGAAGAAGGCGACCTCGACGAAGAATAAAATGCCACTTACACCCGAGACCCTCACGCGACACGAGCTCAACGGCCTCCACGTGGAGGTCGTCGACGCGGCGAACCCCGACCTCGTCGGGATAGCCGGTCGCATCGTCGTCGAGACGATGCACACGCTCATGGTCGACGACGGGTCTCGGGTGCGGCAGGTGCCGAAACGAGGGGCGACCTTCGAATTCGAGATTCCGCGTACAGATGAAGCCGCCGGCGCCGCGAAGGCGTCGGGGACCGCGTCCAAACTTCGGTCGGATACTACTGGCGGATTTGATGCCAGTCAGTCTGATCGGCTCGCCGACTCATCATCGGCGGCTTCCCGTTCCGGGAATTGCGAGGGCGTGGCCTACGTTACGGTGGATGGCGCACAACTGCTCTCACGACCCGCCCTGCGCACCGAAACTACAGGTGACTCGAAATGGCGATAGGACTTGACGTTCCAATGCCTCCGGAACCTGACGATTCCGAGGCTTACGACTACGAAAAATGTCCGTTCTACGGCTCGCTCTCCGTCCGGGGTCAGACCCTGGAGGGGACAGTCGTCTCGACGGACATGGCAAAGACCGTCATCGTCGAGCGGGAGTACGACGTATTCGTTCCGAAGTACGACCGCTACATGAAGCGACGTTCCCGCATCCCGGCACACGTGCCGGGCGTGCTCGACGACGTCGCTGTCGGTGACGAAGTAACGATTGCGGAGACCCGACCTCTCTCGAAGACGAAATCCCACGTCGTCGTCGAGATTATCGGAGGTGACGAGTGATGGAAGCGCTCAAAGCGGACATCACCAAGGGTGTCGCCCGTGGCTCGCTGGTCACGTGCGCCGACAACACCGGCGCTCGTGAACTGAAGATTATCAGCGTCGCGGGTTACTCCGGCACGAAGAACCGCCACCCCAAGGCAGGCATCGGGAACAAGGTGACTGTTTCAGTCACCAAGGGTACCCCCGAGATGCGCCGCCAGGTGCTCGAAGCGGTCATCGTCCGCCAGCGGAAATCCATCCGCCGGCCCGATGGCACGCGTGTGAAGTTCGAGGACAACGCCGCCGTCATCATCGACGAGATGGAAGAGCCTCGCGGGACCGAGATCAAGGGTCCCGTCGCACGCGAAGTCGCCGAGCGCTTCGGGAGTATCGCATCGACGGCTACGATGATTGTATAGTATGACTCGACAACCGCGCAAACAGCGAACCCAGATTCGCGACGCGCCGCTCCACGAGCGGCAAAAGCAGGTCCGCGCACCGCTGTCGGCCGACCTCCGCGAGGAGTACGGCAGCCGCAACGTCCGCGTCAACGCGGGCGACACGGTCGAGGTGCTCCGCGGCGACTTCGCCGGCGAAGAAAGCGAAGTCACCGAGGTCGACCTCACCGACGCCGTCATCTACGTCGACGGCGTCACCGTTGAGAAAGCCGACGGCGAGGAGGTCCCACGCCCCCTTCAGGCCAGTAACGTCCGCGTGACGGAACTGGACCTCGAAGACGACGTGCGCGAGGCCCGACTCAAGGAGGATAACGAATGACTCGACACCAGAAGCGACTGTCCGTACCGAAGTCCTGGCCGGTCGAGCGCAAGACAGGCACGTTCACGGTCAAGGCCGGAGCGGGTCCGCACGGCGAAGAGGGGGTTCCCCTCCTCATCGTCCTGCGCGACGTGCTCGGCTACGTGGACTCGAAGAAGGAGGCCCAGTACGCCCTTAACCACCAGAGCATTCTGGTCAACGGCGACGTGGCCTCCGACGTCCGCCGTCCCATCGGGATGTTCGACATCCTGGCGTTCGTCCAGCGAGAGGAGTACTACCGCGTCTTCCCCGACGAGGGAGGCCGCCTGGCGCTGACCCCCATCGACGCCGACTCGGCATCCAGCCGTCTCGGTAAGATCGTGAACAAGACGCAGGTCGGCGGTGGCGACTTCCAGCTGACGCTCCACGACGGGGCGACCCTCATCGTCGAGGACGCGTCGGAATACAGCGGCAAGGACTCCATCGTCGTCGACAACGAGACGAAGGACGTCGTCGCGCACTTCCCCTACGAGGAAGGCGCGCTCGTCACGGCCGTCAACGGACGGCACTCCGGCGAGATCGGCGAGATCACCGAGATCATCGTCACGCCCGGCAGCGGGAACAACTCCGTTGTCGTCGAGACCGAAGACGGCGAGTTCGAGACGGTCGAACAGTACGTCGTCGTCATCGACGAGAACTTCACGGGTTCGGACGACGAGTCCGAAGCACGTCAGGCTACTGACGGCGGTGATGACGAATGAGCGAGGCTGACTTCCACGCGATGCGCGACCCGCGCATCGAGAAGGTCGTCGTCCACATGGGCGTCGGCGAAGGTGGTCGCGAACTCGCGAAGGCCGAGGACATCCTCGAGGAGATCACCGGTCAGGAGAGCGTTCGCACGATCTCCGGCCGCGCCTCGCAGGACTTCGGCGTCCGCCGCGGCGAACCCGTCGGCGCGAAGGTCACCCTCCGTGGTGACACCGCCGTCGAGTTCCTCGAAACCGCACTCCCCATCGCGGACCTCTCCGTCTCGTCGTTCGACCAGACGGGCAACTTCGGCTTCGGCGTCGAAGAGCACACGGAGTTCCCGAGCCAGGAGTACGACCCGCAGATCGGTATCTACGGGCTGGACGTGACGGTCAACCTCGTCCGCCCCGGCTACCGAGTGAAAAAGCGCGACAAGCGTTCCCGTCAGATTCCGTCGTCCCACCGGATGACCGTCGAGGACGCCGTCGCGTTCATCGAGTCCACGTTCGACGTGGAGGTTGAAGAATGAGCGATAGCGAAACAGAACAGACGGGCGAGCACGCATCCCGCCGCACCGGCCAGGAGAACGAGTGCCGGCGCTGCGGTCGAAAGCAGGGACTTGTCAGCAAGTACGACATCAACCTGTGCCGCCAGTGCTTCCGAGAGATCGCCCGCGAGATGGGATTCAAGAAGTACCGATAAGCAATGGCTGACAACGACCCACTCAGTAGCGCTCTCTCCGGTGTGGACAACGCCGAGAGCGTCGGACACCTGTCCCACGAGATCCAGCCCGCCTCCAACATCATCGGCTCCGTCCTCGAGGTCTTCTACGACCGCGGGTACATCGACGGCTTCGAGTTCGTCGACGACGGCAAGGCCGGTCTGTTCGAGGTCGAACTGAAAGGCGCAATCAACGATTGTGGCGTCGTCAAGCCCCGGTATTCTGCCGGAGCCGACGACTTCGAGAAATGGGAGAAGCGATTCCTCCCCGCCCGTGACTACGGCGCGCTCATCGTCACGACGAGCCACGGCGTCATGAGCCATTACGAGGCCCGCGAGAAGGGCATCGGTGGCCAGATCATCGCCTACGTCTACTAGAACAATGAGCCGAATAGAAATCGAAATCCCGGACGAGGTATCCGCCGAGGTCAAAAACCTCGAGCTCACCATCGAGGGCCCCAACGGAAGCGTCACCAAGCGCCTCTGGTACCCGAACGTCTCGGTCTCCGCCGAAGACGACGCTATCGTCATCGAGAGCGACGTCGAGAACGCGAAGACCAACGCGACCATCGGTACCTTCGAGAGCCACGTGAACAACATGCTTCACGGCGCGACCGAGGGGTGGGAGTACAAGATGGAAGTCCACTACGCTCACTTCCCGATGCAGGTTAGCGTCGAAGGCAGCGACGTGGTCATCAAGAACTTCCTCGGCGAGAAGTCCCCGCGACGAGCGCAGATTCGCGGCGACACGGACGTACAGGTCGACGGCGAAGAACTCACCCTGACGGGCTCCAACAAGGAGGACGTCGGGCAGACCGCCGCCGACATCGAACAACTCACCCGCGTCAAGGACAAGGACACTCGCGTGTTCACCGACGGCGTGTACATCACCCAGAAACCGCAGACTGGTGATGCCTAATGTCGGAAGAAATCACCGAACTCGAAGACATCAGCGGCGTCGGCCCGTCGAAGGCCGACGCACTCCGCGAAGCCGGCTTCGAGAGCGTCGACGACGTACAGGCCGCGAGCCAGTCCGAACTGGCCGAGGTCGACGGCATCGGTAACGCGCTCGCCGCGCGTATCAAAGCCGACGTCGGTGGCCTCGAGGTCTCCGACGAGGCCGAGGCCGAAGTCGAAGACGAGTCTGAAGCCGAGCCTGAGGAAGAGGAAGCCGAAGACGTCGAGACGGAGCTCCAGCCCCGCGGTCACGCGGACAAGAAGCCCCAGCTCGACGACGAAACCGCGGAAGCCCTGGCGCAGAAGCGCCGCGAGGGCAAGCCGCAGTTCAACCGGCAGGACCACCACAAGAAGAAGCGCACGCCCACGTCGTGGCGTCGCCCCCGTGGTGGTCTCTCCAAACAGCGTATCGGTATCAAGGGCAAGGGCCCCAAGGTCGAGGCGGGCTACCGCACGCCGAAGGCCGCCCGCGGCCTTCACCCGTCGGGCTTCGAGGAGGTCCGCGTGTTCAACACGGACGACCTCGAAGGCATCGACGGCGATACGCAGGCAGTTCGCATCGCCTCCTCGGTCGGCTCGCGCAAGCGCGAGCGCATCGAGGAAGCGTGTGAGGACCGCGAGATTCGCGTCCTCAACCCCACCTACGTCGAAGTAGAGGTGGATAACTGATGACGGACCTCAAAGCGCAGAAGCGAATGGCGGCCGACGTCCTCGACGTCGGCAAGGGTCGAGTTTGGTTCGACCCCGAGGAACAGGCCGAAATCGCGGAGGCCATCACGCGCGAAGACATCCGTGAACTCGTCGACGAGGGCACGATTCGCGCCAAGGACGCCAAGGGCAACTCGAAAGGTCGCGCACGCGAGCGCGCCGCCAAGCGTTCCTACGGTCACCGCAAGGGTGCCGGCTCCCGCAAGGGCCGTTCCGGCGCTCGACAGAACAAGAAAGACGCATGGGTCAGCCGAATCCGCGCCCAGCGCCGTCGCCTGAAAGAGCTTCGCGAGGACGGAACGCTCGACCGTTCCCAGTACCGCTCGCTCTACAACAAGGCGTCCGGTGGCGAATTCGATAGCGTGGACCGGCTTGAAGCGTACATTCAGAACAATTACCAGGTGGAGATTCAATAATGGCGACCGGACCACGATACAAGGTTCCGATGCGGCGTCGCCGCGAAGTCCGGACCGATTACCATCAAAGGTTGCGCCTGCTGAAATCGGGCAAGCCCCGCCTCGTTGCTCGCGTGAGCAACAAGCACGTCAGGGCGCAGCTGGTCACTCCGGGCCCGCAGGGCGACGAGACCCACGCTGCAGCGACCTCTGCTGACCTCGACGAGTACGGCTGGGAAGCCCCCACGGGCAACCTCCCGAGCGCGTACCTCACGGGGTATCTGGCAGGTAAGCGGGCGCTGGCCGCCGGCGTCGAGGAAGCGGTCCTCGACATCGGCCTCAACACGGCCACGCCCGGAAACAAGGTCTTCGCGGTGCAGGAGGGTGCTATCGACGCTGGCCTCGAAATCCCCCACAACGACGCAGTGCTCGCTGACTGGGACCGCAACCGCGGTGTCCACATCGCCGAGTACGCAGAGCTGCTCGACGAGCCGCTCTACAGTGGAGACTTCGATGCCACGAACCTCCCCGACCACTTCGACGAAGTGCTCGGGAACCTTCAGGAGGACGAATGAGCAGAAATAACAACGGCTGGGAGCCGCGAACGCGGCTCGGCCGCATGGTGCAGAACGGCGACGTCACGTCGATGGACCAGGCGCTCGAGACGGGACTTCCGCTTAAGGAACCCCAGCTCGTCGACCAGCTCCTTCCCGGACTGGACGACGAGGTGCTCGACATCAACATGGTCCAGCGCATGACCGACTCCGGCCGCCGGGTGAAGTTCCGGTGTGTCGTCGCAGTCGGGAACCGTGACGGCTACCTCGGCTACGCTGAGGCCCGCGACGACCAGGTCGGCGGTGCCATCCAGAAAGCCATCGAGGTGGCGAAACTGAACATCATCAAGGTAGACCGCGGCTCGGGGTCGTGGGAAGACCGCGCAGGCGGCCTCAACTCCCTCTCGCGCAAGGCAGAGGGCAAGGCCGGCTCCGTGACGGTCCGTATCATTCCCGCCCCGCAGGGTCTCGGCCTCGCGGCCGCAGAGACCGTCCGGAACATCCTCGAACTCGCCGGTATCCAGGACGCCTGGACCAAGAGCGACGGGAACACCCGGACCACGGTCAACCTCGCGAAGGCGACCTACAACGCGCTCAAGAACGCGTCGCAGTCCCGTACGCCCCAGCGCGCTCGTGAAGTGCGTCAGGAGGTGCGCGAATAATGCAGGCTATCGTTCAGCTTCGCGGTGAGGTCAACATCGCACAGGACGTCCGCGATACGCTCACGATGCTCAACATCCACCGCGTGAACCACGCGACGTTCGTGCCGGAAACGGACGCCTACCGCGGGATGATCTCGAAGGTCAACGACTTCGTCGCGCACGGCGAGCCGAGCGTCGACGTCGTCGAGACCCTCATCAGCACGCGCGCCGAGCCCGAGCAGGGCGACGGCGACATCACTGACGAGTGGGTCTCCGAGAACACCGACTACGACGACGTGGCCGCGCTCGCGCAGGCCATCGTCGACGAGGAAACGACGCTGCGAGAGCAGGGCGTCTCCCCCGTGCTCCGTCTGCACCCGCCGCGTGGCGGTCACCGCGGACAGAAGCACGTTACCAAGGAAGGCGGTCAGCTCGGTAAGCACAGCACCGAACAGATCGACGAGCTCCTGGAGGACATGCGATGACGTCCAAGAAGCGACGCCAACGCGGTTCCCGCACGCACAGCGGCGGTACGCACAAGAACCGACGCGGTGCCGGTCACCGCGGCGGTCGCGGCCGCGCCGGACGCGACAAACACGAGTTCCACAACTACGAGCCGCTCGGCAAGCACGGCTTCAAGCGACCTGACGTCCTGCAGGACGACGTCGCCGAAGTCAAGATCCAGAAGCTCGACGAGGACGCGGCGCTCCTCGCGGCCGACGGAGTCGCCGAGAAGGACGGCGACACCTACACCATCGACGCCCGCGACGTGGCCGAGGACGGCTGGGAAGCGGACGTCGTGAAGGTGCTCGGTGGCGGGCAGGTTCGTAACGAACTGCACGTCGTCGCCGACGCCTTCACCGCCGGTGCCGTCGAACTCATCGAGGAGGCTGGCGGCAACGCCGAACTCTCCGAACGCGCCGAAGAAGCGGCGGAAGCCGAGGAATCGGCCGACGCCGACGAGGACGACGAGGAATAAATCATGGGATGGAAGGACGCCGCCGAACCAGTGCTGGCGCGGATGCCCGCAGTCGCCCGACCGGAGGGACACGTACCGTTCCGCCGGAAGCTCGGGTGGACTGGTGGCATCCTCGTTCTGTACTTCTTCCTGACGAACGTGACGCTGTTCGGCGTCGACGCCGCGACCGCGAACGACCTGTTCGGTCAGTTCCGGTCGATCTTGGCCGGCCAGCAGGGCTCGGTGCTCCAACTGGGTATCGGTCCAATCGTCACGGCGAGCATCGTCCTACAACTGCTTGGCGGTGCTGACCTGCTCGGGCTCGACACGGACAACAATCCGCGCGACCAGATCCTCTATCAGGGTCTGCAGAAGCTGCTCGTCGGGGTCATGATCGTCCTGACGGGTCTGCCGATGGTGTTTGCCGGCAACTTCCTGCCGGCCGACCAAGCCGTAGCGGCGTCGCTCGGCATCGGTACGCTCGGCGTGAAGGGACTTATCTTCGCGCAGATCGCCGTCGGTGGTGTCCTCATCCTGTTCATGGACGAGATCGTCAGCAAGTGGGGCGTCGGCTCCGGGGTCGGCCTGTTCATTATCGCCGGCGTCAGCCAGCAGCTCGTCGGTGGGCTGTTCAGCTGGGAGGGCCTCGGTGGCGCGTCCGGGTTCTTCCCGACGTGGATCGGCATCGTCACCGGTGCCATCGAACTGCCGGCCTCGCCGACCGACCTGCTGTCGACGGTTTTCCTCGGTCAGGGACAGCTGCTCGCACTCATCACGACGGTGCTCATCTTCGGCATCGTCGTCTACGCCGAGAGCGTTCGCGTCGAGATTCCCCTCTCGCACGCCCGCGTGAAGGGTGCCCGCGGTCGCTTCCCGGTCAAGCTCATCTACGCGAGCGTCCTGCCGATGATCCTCGTCCGCGCCCTGCAGGCGAACATCCAGTTCCTCGGGCGCATCCTCAACAACTCGTGGACCGCCATGCCAGCGTGGCTCGGCCAGTACACGAGTGGACAGGTCACCGGTGGCCTGTTCTACTACCTCGCGCCCATCCAGTCGCGGTCCGACTGGATGTGGTTCCTCGGGCTCACGTCGGCCGACCCGCTCGACATCGCCATCCGCGTGCTCATCGACCTGGTCTTCATGATCGTCGGTGGCGCGGTGTTCGCGATATTCTGGGTCGAGACGACGGGCATGGGTCCGGAATCGACCGCGCAACAGATTCAGAACTCCGGGATGCAGATTCCCGGGTTCCGACGCAACCCGCAGGTCATCGAGAAGGTCATGGAGCGGTACATCCCGCAAGTGACCGTCATCGGTGGCGCGCTCGTCGGCCTGCTCGCCGTCATGGCGAACATGCTCGGCACCATCGGCGCAGTCTCCGGGACGGGGCTGCTCCTTACGGTCTCCATCACGTACAAGCTGTACGAGGAGATCGCGGAGGAACAGCTCATGGAGATGCACCCGATGATGCGCAACATGTTCGGCTCCGAATAGCGAGCACCGACGCGCTCGACTGCCGCCGCACGCTCGCGGCGAACGTCACTTCCACTTCACTTCATTTCTGACCCGCTTGCACCGAGAGCGGCGCGACCGCCTCGGACCGCCCGTACCGCCGGACAATCCGGTCACTTTTGACTGCCGCCGCCGGAACAGCGGGGTATGCACGAGGGGCGACTCGCAGTCGACATCGAGACGGCCAGCCCGAACGGCCCGCCGAGCGACTTCCGGAACACCGACGACTTCGAGTTGGTCGCCGTCGGCCTCGGCTACCGTGGCGACGGCGACGACTCCGAGGTCGAAGTCGAAGTGCTCCTCCGCGATGGCGACTGGTCGCTTGAACACACGGCCGACCTCCTCCGGCGGGTCGTCGAGTGGTGCGAGGCCCGCGACGAGGGCGTCGTCACCTACAACGGCGAGTACTTCGACGAACACCACCTCCGCACGTGGGCCGACCGAGTCGCCGACGCCGGCGTCTGGGCGGACGCGCCGCGCCGAATCGACGCGTTGTTCGCCGACCACGTCGACCTCGGAACCCTCGCCGCCGAGGCGTACCCGGGAGCAGTCCGCCCGAACCGCGACATCCCCGCGCTGTGGAAGGCGTGCAAGGAAGCCGGCGTCGACCAGCCGACCGTCTGGTACGACGACTACGACCTCCCGGCGGGCTACCTCGAACGCCTCGGCATCGAGGACGGCCACGTTAAGGGGGCGCACGTCGGCGAGGCGCTGGGCGAGGCGTACGTCGACGGCGTGGTCGCGGGACTCGACCACACCCGGACGCACGCCGAACTCACCCGGCTCCTCGTCGACTACGCCGCCGGCGACATCGAACCGCTGTTTTCGCTCCACGACACGCTCCGCCGGGCCGACGCGAGCGCGGACTGACGGCGTGTCGGGGAACGACCCGGCCCGAGCCAGACGAGCGGCCCGTGACTCGTCCTGTCTCGCGGCAAACGTTTAGCCGCCGGCAGTCGTATCGCGTGGTATGAACGACCTCGAACCGGCGGCCGCCGTCGAGGAGGCGCTCCGCGGCAACGGCATCAGCGTCGAGTCAGTCTCGCTCGACGAGTCCGTCTCGCTGACCTATCTCACGGCGTTCCCGGACGTCGAACCCGACCACGGCGAAGTCGGCCGCGCCGTCACGGCCTTCCTCGACCTCGCTCGCGACGACGAGTTCAACCCGAGGACCGTCGAGGCGACAGTGCTCCGAAGCGAGGGCGACGTGCAGGCGACGTGGACGCTCGAAGCCGACTGGATTCGCGCGTACAACGACTACTCGCTGGACGACGAGGAACTGTCCCAGCGCGTTCTCGACAGCCTCTACGAGGAGGGAGACGCGTGAGCGCGTGGCGTCACCGCGGCGAGCCGCCCGCCGCGCGCGGTCCGCGTCGGCCCTCGCACTTCGAGTACTCGCGCGTCTCGCTGACGTTCGAGAGCGAGGGGGCGAACTGTGCGGGCTGGCTCTACCGCCCCGACGGCGTCGAGTCGCCGCCGGTGGTCGTCATGGCCGGCGAACTCGCCGCGGAGCGCCGTTTCGGTCTCCGCACCTACGCGGAGCGACTGGCCGAGGCGGGCTACGCCGCGTTCCTCTTCGACTACCGGAACACCGGTGACTCCGACGGGGAGCCCCGGAATCTCGTGGAGCCCGACTCGCAGGTCGCCGACTGGCACGCCGCGCTCGACGGACTCCGCGGGCGCGACGAAATCGACTCGCGCTCGCTCGTCCTCTGGGGGGCTGGACTCTCCGGCGGCTACGCGCTCCGCGCAGCGGCCGAAGACGGTCGGGTCGCCGCGGTCGTCGCCCAGAACCCCATGCTCGACGGAAAGGCGGTCACGCGGGGCCGAGGCGTCAAAGGGACGCTCGCGGCGGTCGCCGCCGGCGTCCGCGACAAACTCCAGTCGCGGCTCCTCGGCCCGTATCGCGTCCCCGTCGTCGGTGACGGCTCGTCGATGGCCGTCTTCGAGGACCCCGGCGTGCGCGCCGCCTACCGCGACCTCGTGCCCCCGGGGAGCGCGTGGCGCGACGAGACGCCCGCTCGGTTGTTCCTCTCGCTGCTCCGCTATCGGGCGATCTCCGACCCGGAGGCCCTCACCTGCCCGACGCTCCTCGTCTCCGGGACGCGCGACGACCTCGCGCCCGCCGACGCGGTGGCTGACCTCGCCGACGAGCTACCGGAGTCGACGCTAGTCGAACTCCCAGTCGGTCACTTCGACCACTACGACCGGGCGTTCGAACAGACGTTCGGCCACCTCCTGTCGTTCCTCAAGTCGGTTCGATGACAGGAGACGAGTCATCCCGTTGAACGCTCGCGCGAACCATTATGTCCTCGCCCGGCCTATACCACACAGAAATGTCCACATCCACACGTTTCGTCTCGTTGTTCCTCGCCGTCGCGCTCGTCGCGGTGGCCGCGTCCGCCCCGGTGTTCGCACAGGAGTCGGAGGCACCGAGCGACGAGGAGATGCAACAGCTCCTCGAAGAGGGCGTCGCGCTGTACAATGACAACGTCGAACAGCTCGACGTCTCGTTCGCCCGAAGCCTCATCGCCGGGAAGACGGTGAACGTCTACATCGAAGACGGCGACGAGACGCACGTGTTCTCGGCGTCGGTGCAAGACGACATGCGCATCGACGACATCTCGACCGGCCCCAACGACGAGGCGTCGACCCGAATCACGACGGACCGGCAGACCCTCGAAACCATCGCCGACTCGTCTGACCCGCTCGCCGAGGTTCAAGACGCCCTCGCCGACGACCGCATCCGCGTCTCCGGCGAGAAGGGCCACCCCGTCGACCAGGTCGTCTGGACCGTCGCCAACACGTTCAAGAGCTTCTTCCTCTGAACCCGGGCCGAACTGAACGCCGTCCGACTCCGTCTTTTCTTCGCGTTATCGCGTCCGTAACCCACTTTGCCGCCTCTCCCGTCTCTCCGTCGATGACGTTTACGCGCACGGTCGAACTCGAGGGCCACATCATCGACTCGGGGATGATGCAACAGGCCATGGGTATCGTGATGGACCTCGGCGGCGACTTCGACGTCGAGCAGTTCGACGTCGGCCGGCAGAAAGACGAGACCTCGTACTGCCGGATGTCGGTGACCGCGGACGACCGCGAGACGCTGCAGGAGATACTGCACGAACTCCACCAGATCGGCGCGAACCTCACGGACCCCGTCGACGCCCGTGTCGAGGCCTCACCGGCCGACCGGGTCGTCCCCGTGGGCTTTTACTCGACGACGAACCACCCGACCGACGTTCGGTATCAAGGCGAGTGGCTCCCGGTCGAGGACATCGAGATGGACTGCGCGATAGTCATCGAGGAGACCGAAAACGGCCCGCGCGCCTACACGAAGGTCCTCAACGGCATCGAGGAGGGCGACCTCGTCGTCACCGACGAGGCGGGGATTCGCGTCAAGCCGCCGGAACGCCCCCGCGACGCCTCCGGCCCCTTCGGGTTCATGCAGGGCGGCGTCTCCTCGGAGCGACCGTCGGAGTCGCTCATCGGCGAGGTGGCCGACGCGCTCCGCGAGACCAAGGCAGACGGCGGGAACGTCCTCGTCGTCGCCGGCCCGGCGCTCATCCACTCGGGCGGCGGCGACGCCCTCGCCGAACTCGTCCGCGAGGGCTACGTGGACATGATTTCCGCCGGGAACGGCTTTGCCACCCACGACATCGAACGCGGGCTGTACGGGACCTCCCTCGGGATGGACATGGAGACGATGGAACACCCCCGAAAGGGCCACAAACACCACATCTACACCATCAGCGAGGTCATCCGCGCCGGCGGCATCGCCGAGGCGGTCGAGGAGGGACTCATCAAAGAGGGCGTGATGTACGAGTGCGTGAAAAACGACGTGCCGTACGTCCTCGCGGGGTCGATTCGAGACGACGGTCCGCTTCCCGACACCATCACCGACACCATCGAGGCGCAGAACGCCATCCGCGAGCAGGCCCACTGCGCCGACATGGTGCTCATGCTCTCGACGCTCCTGCACTCGGTCGCCGTCGGCAACTGCCTGCCCTCGACGGCGAAGACCGTCTGCGTGGACATCAACCCCGCGACCGTCACGCAACTGCTCGACCGCGGCTCCTCGCAGGCCATCGGTATGGTCACGGACATCGGGACGTTCGTGCCGACGCTCGCCGAGAAGGTCCTCGAAGCCGACCGCGAGGACTGACCGGGTCGCTCGGGGGTCACACCGCGCCACCGCCCCGTCTGACGTGTCTATTATGACCCCGGGTGGCCTCTCGTGTGCTGTATGCAACCCACAGCAGCGCGAGTGCTTCTCGCAGCACTCATGGTTCTCCTCGCCGGATGCGGGGGTGGCGTCGGCGGCGACGCCACGACCGCGACCGACGCATCGACGGGTGCGACAGACGCAACCGGGACCGCCGTCGACGGCGAGTCGGCCGGCCAGAGCGGCGACGGCGACGCCGAACGAACGTCCTTCACGTTCAACGGGACGTGGGACCAGCGGTACCGGACTGGGCAGTACTACCGCTACGACATCACGAGTCCGAGCATCGACGGCACCGCCACCTACGAGTGGGAGGTCGTCTCTGCGACCGACGACGAGGTGACGATTCGGACGAAGCTGGTCACGCCCAACACGACGAGCGAGCAGACCGTGAGCGCGCCGCCGGACGAGATTTACGGCGAACTCGCTGGAAGCCCGTCGGGGTCGGTCGCCACCATCGGCTTCGACTCGCCGTACTACAGCGGCGTTGACGGCGAGACGCTCCGCGTCGGCGACGGCTGGGAGGCCTCCGGCGAAAACGGCAACGTGAGCTTCAAAGTCGAGGAGATATCCACCTCCGCCGGCCTGGAGTGTGCGAATTTCGTCGTTCGGACCAACGGGAGCGTCTTCTGGGAGAGCTGCGTCACGCCGGAGAGCCCGCTGCCGGGCTACATGGCGTTCTACGAGGAGGAAGGTGACGACGAGCCCGCGTTCGAGATGGTGCTCGTCGAGTACCGATCCGGAGACTAACGCGGCCGCGGGCGACTTCGGACGCGACGATTAGACTTTTTCCAGCGGGACGACCGCCATCGGGATGTTCGAGTTCAACAGCACGTCCTGTGCCGTACTGCCGAAGACGATTTTCGAGGTCGGATTGCGCTTTCGGACGCCGATGACGATTTCGTCGGCGTCGTGTTCGTCGGCGCACTGAAGGATGTCGTCGGCGGCGTCGTTACCGCGGATGTACTGGTGGGTCTCCACGTCCACGAGGTCGCCGAGACGGGAGACGACGACGTTCAGAGCGTCCTCGCCGTCGCGAACGTCCTCGCTGTCGGTCTCGTCGCCGCCGCGATGGGAGTTGACGACGTGGAGCACGTCACCGGCGTCGATTCGCCGCGAGAGATAGTCGCAGACTTCGGCGCTGGTGTGGACCGAGTTCGTCCCGATAACGTATGTTGCCATGTCACATATCGCTACGCCGTCCTATAAAAATCCACGCCCGACCACGCTCGTCAGGCCTGCTTCATCATCGCCAGCACGTCGTCTCTCGTCATCTTCTTTCCGTGCTCGTCGTGGGCGTGTTCCTGAATCACTTTCACGACCTCGTTTCTGTTCTCGGATGTTACACTGAACCCGCACGAACACGTCGCCTGTTGCATCGCTTTCGACATGGCAGTAGAGATACGCGCCCCGAGGCCAAAGCGTGTGTTCATAGTTACCATGATACTCCCGCTGACGGGCGGGTTCCCACGGCCGCGGTGTCTCTGCGGCCCCGGTGCCTCCGTTGTGTCGCCTGCTCCGCCAATCCGTCGGGGACAAAACATATACCCGACCGTAAATGTCAGTCGGGTATGGAAAGAAACGCCCTCCTCACCTCCGGGGCGGTCGGCGTCGTCGTCGTGGCGCTCGTCGCCGCCGCCGTGGTTCCGGGGGTCGTCGCGGACCCGACCGACGACGGGCCCGTCCGACCCGGACCGGTGGACGTCGCCGGCGTCTCCATCGCGGCCGGACAGGCGACGGGGGAGACGGTCACGCTCGAAATCGAGACACGAATCGACCACCGAGGCAACCCCACGAAGAACGTGAGCGTCCTCGTCCGCGCCGTCGACGCCGAGTCGGGGCTGTTGACGACGACGCGGGAACTCGACGTGGGGACGCTCTCGAAGGACGGTGAGGTGGCGACGACGACCAACCTCACGGTCCCCCGCGAGGGCGGCTACGACATCGAGGTCGTCCTCTACAGCGACGACGAGCGGGTCGACCAAGCGCGAAAGAGCGTCCGCGGCGTCTCGGCCATCAAGCCGCCGTACCTCCGATCGACCACCTCGTTCACCGACAGCGAGGCGCTCCCGCCCGTGTCGTTCGCCATCGCCGACGCCGGCGAGGACCGGACGACGCTCGACCTGACGGCGACGCTGACGAACGCCGGCGACGACCCGGCCGAGGACCTCTCGGTGCTGTTCGTCCTCCGGCAGGCCGAATCGAACATCGTGGCCTCCCGGACGACGGTCGACGCGGGGACCATCGCGGCCGGCCGGACCGAGACGGTGGACGCGTCGGCGAGCGTCCCGAACGACTACAACTACTACATCGACACCGTGTTGCTCCGCGACGGGGTCGTCATCGACACCGCCCGCGGCGCGGCGAACCTGAACCCAACGAGGACGATTAGCGTGAACCAGACCAGAGAGGACGTGGAACTCCGCGTCGAAGACTTCGAGAACGGCGACGGCGACGTACCGCGAGAAACCGACTACGAACCGACCGAGACCTCCTCGCAGGCACCCGGATTCGGCCCGGTAGTGGCGGTCGTGGGACTGCTCGCGGCCGTCTTCGTCGCCCGGAGGTGGTCGAAATGAGCGACGAATCGACGACTGCCGAGAGTGCCGACATCGAGACGACGGTCCCGAGCGACATGACGTCGGAGCCAACCGAGAGTGCCGACGACGCGGGAGATGACGAAGAAATCGAGAACCGCGAGTTCGCGGACCGAATGCGCCGCTACCTCGACTACGCGGTCCTCGCGGGACTGCTGTTGCTCGCGCTCATCGCGGCGCTGCAGTTCTATCTCAACGCCAGCCAGACCATCACGACGTGGGTGAACCCCGAGTACCGCGCGCCGTTCCAAGCGGCGTTCAACCTCGTGTTGCTCCTCGGGGCGGCGCTCGGCGTCTCCATCCAGCTTCGCCGGCTGACGAGCGACTGAGTCGCCGCCGAGTCACCACTCACCACACACAGTTTTCAGGTCGCCGGCCGAGTCGTGGGGTATGAACTTCCTCTTCGTGTCGGCGGACGCTGCGCTCATCACCGACCTCGCGTGGCAGGTCCACAGGGAGGGCCACGACGTTCGGTACTACATCGAAGCCGAGCGCGACAAGGAAATCGGCGACGGCTTCGTTCCGAAGACCGACGACTGGCGCGCGGAGGTCGAGTGGGCCGACGTCATCGTCTTCGACGACATCTGGGTCGGCTCCGATATCGGGACCGGGGCGCTGGCGCAAGGACTCCGCGAGGAGGGGCACGCCGTCGTCGGCGGGACGCCCAACACCGACCGCCTCGAAGAGGACCGCGGCTACGCCATGGACGTGCTCGAAGAACACGGCGTCAACACCATCGAACAGCGCGTCTTCCGGGACTTCGACGAGGGAATCGAGTACGTCCGGCGGAACCGCGCCCCCTACGTCATCAAACCGCTCGGCGAGGTGCAGAACGTCAAGCGACTCCTCTACGTCGGCAACGAGGACGACGGGAGCGACGTGGTCGAGGTGCTCCGCGCGTACAAGCAGGCGTGGGGCCACCGGATGAAGGGCTTTCAGCTCCAGCGGAAGGTCGAAGGCGTCGAAATCGCCGTCTGCGGCTTCTTCAACGGGGAGACGTTCGTCGACCCAGTGAACTTCAACTTCGAGCACAAGAAGCTCTTCCCGGGCAACATCGGCCCTTCGACCGGCGAGATGGGTACCTCGATGTTCTGGGCCGGTCGGAACCGATTGTTCGAGGAGACGCTGGGCCGGCTCGAACCGTGGCTCGCCGAGGAGGGCTACGTCGGGAGCATCGACATCAACTGCATCGTCAACGAACACGGCATCTACCCGCTGGAGTTCACCCCGCGGTTCGGCTACCCGACGATTACGCTCCAAGAGGAGTCCTTCGAGTCGTCGACCGCGCAGTTCTTCTACGACCTCGCCCACGGCAACGACCCCAAGCTATCGGTGCACGGCGGCTACCAAATCGCGGTCCGCATCGTTCTGCCGCCGTTTCCCTTCACCGACGAGAAGACCTACGACGAGAACTCCCGCAACGCGGCGGTCGTCTTCGAGACTGACAGCCGCGAGGGCGTCCACATCGAGGACGCGAAGCTCGTCGATGGGCAGTGGCGCGCGGCCGGCGAAAGCGGCATCCCGCTCGTCGTCACCGGCAAGGGCGAGACGATGCAGGTGGCGAGAAAACAGGCGTACGACCGCGTCGACAACATCGTCATTCCGAACCTGTACTACCGCGACGACATCGGCGAGCGCTGGATAGACGGTGACGGCGACCGACTGCTCGCGTGGGGCTACCTCGGACCGGCCGGCGAGTAGTCGATTCGTCGGGAGTCGATTAGTTGAGCAGCAGCCACGCGGCGAAGACGGCGAGGCCGCCGACGCCGGTGCTCAGCGCGGCGTGAACCCGGAGGCGGTCGAGAATCGCGTGGGCGTGGTCGTCTTCGACCGACAGCAGTTCGTGAATCTCGCTCCCGATTTCACAGCGCGGGAGGAAGTCCATGGCGACGTGGAGGAAGACGCCTGAAGCGAAACCGAAGACGAGTCCGCGGAAGGCGCCGGTCGCCGGGAGCGACACGGCGCTGGAGACGATGGCGGCGATACCGAGGCCCGCCGCGGGGAGGAGCAGCGGAGCGACCGACTCGCCTCGTCCCGAGAGCCGGCGGGCGGCGGCGTAGCCGGCCGGTCCTTTGTGGGAGACGATGGCGAGGCCGAGACCGACGCCCACGTCGATGTTCCCGTAGACGATGCCGATAATCGCGCCCGCGGACACCGCGTGCGCCGAGAGTTCGGCCACGGTGCGGTCGATGGGCAAGTCCATGTGTGCGAAGCGGTGGCCGACGGTGTGGGCGGCGAAGCCGACGAGGATACCGAACGCGATGCCGAAACCGCCGAACTGGGGGTGGTGACCAATCGCCTGTGGGACCAGAAACACCGCGGCACTCGTCACCATCGCGCCGCTAGCGAGGCCGTAGCCCCACACGAGCCCCTCGGCGTGTTCGGCCCGACTCCACGCGCCGAACGGTGCGGCGAAGGCCATCGCGCCGAAAGCGGCCCACGAGACGATAAGGAGGTTCCACGCCTCGGCGCTCGCGGCGTACCCGGAGAGCGCGACGAGTGCCACGACGCTCCCCGCGCCGATGGCCGTCGAACGGTTCATATTGTGAACGAACTGGTTCGGATTAATAAGGGGTGCGGTTCCGGCGGGATGGGGGGAGTCGAAACGACGAGAGACGTCACCGCGTTGCCTGTCTCCACGCCTTGAGGTCCGCGATGTCGCCGTCGAACTCGGCGGGGTCGGCGTCGGTCGCCGCCCAGACGAACAGGTCGGCCACGTCGTCGGGGTCGCGGCCCTGCCCGCCGGTGAGGTCGGTGGCGACGAGGCCGGGGTCGACGACCGTCACGGTCTGGTCGCAGTCGGCGGCGAGCTGCCGGCCGAGTGCCTCGGCGGCCGCCTTGGAGACGGCGTACGCGCCCATCCCCGGCTTCGCCTCACGAGCGATTGAGCCGGAGGGAACGAGGATACGCCCGTCGTCGGCCATGTGCGGGAGCGCCTCTTTGACCGCCGCGAAGACGCCGCGGACGTTGGTCCGGAGGGTGTCGTCGAACGCCGCGTAGGACTCCTCGGGCGCGGGCATCTCGCCGGGCGTGCCGTGGGCGACGGCCGCGTTGGCGATGAGCACGTCGATGCGCCCGCCGGCGCGGGCCGCCGTCTCCATCAGGCGCTCCATGTCGAGTTCGTCGCGCACGTCGGCGCGGACGGCGCTGGCGGTCCCACCGCCGGCCTCGATGTCGTCCACGACCGACTGGAGGGCGTCGCCGTCGCGGGCGCAGACGACGACGGTCGCACCGGCGCGACCGAGGGCGCGCGCGACCGCCGCGCCGATTCCGGAACTCGCGCCTGTGACCACCGCGGTGGTGTCGTTCATGCGGGGCCGTAAGGAGGGACCGAGCCTAAAGCTACCCCCCGACGGCGGTCGATTCGGTCAGTCGATTTATGTCCTCTACGTCCTTACGAACGGACATGAATTCTGTCTCGGCTCTCGACTCTCTCGCCGGCGAGTCAGTCGTCGTCGTCGGCGGTGGCTTCGGCGGCCTCTCCACGGCGTGCTACCTCGCGGACGCCGGTGCCGACGTGACGCTGTTGGAGAAGAACGAACAGCTCGGCGGCCGAGCCAGCACGCTCGAACGCGACGGCTTCCGGTTCGACATGGGGCCGTCGTGGTACCTCATGCCCGACGTGTTCGAGCGCTTCTTCGCCTACTTCGGCAAGCAACCGGAAGACTACTACGGGCTGACCCGGCTCGACCCGCACTACCGCATCTTCTTCAAGGACGGCGACCGGGTTGACATGCTCCCCGACGTCGCGGCCAACAAGGCCACCTTCGAGTCGTACGAACCCGGCGCGGGCGACAGGCTCGACGACTACCTCCGGAAGGCCGAGCGGAACTACCGCATCGGGATGGAGCACTTCGTCTACACCGACCGCCCGGACCTCACCGACTACATCGACCTCGACGTGTTCCGGTACTCGTGGGGGCTCTCGCTCGTCGGTTCGATGCAGGACCACGTCGAGAACTACTTCGACCACCCGAAGCTCCAGCAGATAATGCAGTACACGCTGGTGTTCCTCGGCGGCGCGCCGAACAACACGCCGGCGCTCTACAACCTCATGAGCCACGTGGACTTCAACATGGGCGTCTACTACCCCGACGGCGGCCTTGCGGGCGTCGTCGACGCCATCGTCGACCTCGCCGAGGAGTTGGGCGTCGAGTTCCACACCGACGCTCCCGTGGCCGAAATCGCCGGTCGCCGCGGCGGGTTCGCCGTCCGCACCGAGGACGGCCGCGAGTTCCTCTGCGACCAGGTCGTCTCCGACGCCGACTACGCCCACACCGAACAGGAGCTCCTCCCGGAGAAGAAGCGACAGTACGACGCCGACTACTGGGACTCCCGAACGTACGCCCCCTCGGCATTCCTGCTCTATCTCGGCGTCGAGGGCGACGTGGACGAACTCGCCCACCACACGCTCGTGTTACCCACCGACTGGGACGACCACTTCGAGACGATATTCGAAGACCCGGCGTGGCCCGACGACCCCGCGTACTACCTCTGTGTGCCGTCGAAGACCGATGACTCGGTCGCGCCGGAGGGCCACAGCAACCTGTTCGCGCTCGTCCCCATCGCCGCCGGGTTGGAGGACACGCCGGAACTCCGCGAGCGCTACCGCGACCTCGTCCTCGCCGACATCGCCGACAACACCGGCGTCGACCTCCGCGACAGAATCGTCGTCGAGGAGTCGTTCTGCGTGAACGACTTCAAGGAGCGCTACAACAGCACGCAGGGCACGGCGCTCGGTCTCGCGCACACGCTGTTCCAGACGGCGCTGCTCCGGCCGCCCCACGGCTCCGACGCGGTCGACGGCCTCTACTTCACCGGCTCGTTTACCACGCCGGGCATCGGCGTCCCGATGTGTCTCATCAGCGGTCAACTCACCGCCGAGGAGATGGCCGACGACGCGAGGTGACTGCTGACATGGCCGCACAGACCGAGTCCGGCGAGGGCGGTGACGACGGGGGGCGAGCGGGCGACGCCCGGGCAGACGGCGGTCTTCGGGACCGACTCGTCTACCTCGCGGTCCTCTCGCGCCCCCGATTCTGGCTCTACCTCGCCGGGCCCGTCGTCGTCGGCGTCGCGGCCGCCGCGAGCGCCCCGACCGACCTGTTCGGCCTCGAATCGGTCGCCCTGTTCGCGTACTTCCTCGTCCCCGCGAACGTCTTCCTCTACGGCGTCAACGACGTGTTCGACGCCGATGTGGACGAGGCGAACCCGAAGAAAGACGACCGCGAGGCCCGCTGGCGCGGCGACCCAGTAAATACCGCCGTCGTCGCCGGGAGTGGCCTGTTCGGACTCGGCCTGTTCGCCCTCGTTCCCCGGGTGGCGTGGCCGTGGCTCGCCGCGCACTTCTTCCTCGCCGTCGAGTACAGTGCCCCGCCGTTTCGGTTCAAGACGACGCCGCTTCTCGACTCGGTCTCGAACGGCCTGTACGTTCTGCCGGGCGTTGCCGCCTACGCGGCCGTTTCGGGGTCGAATCCCCCGATGCTCGCCGTCGCGGGCGCGTGGCTCTGGACGATGGGGATGCACACGTTCTCCGCGATTCCGGACATCGAACCCGACCGCGAGGCCGGTATTCGGACGACTGCGACGGCCCTCGGCGAGCGCCGGACCTACTGGTACTGCGCCGCGACGTGGGGCCTCGCCGCCGTCGCATTCGCCGCGGTCGACCTCCGACTCGGCGCGCTCTTGGCGGCCTATCCGGTCGTCGTCCTCGGCATCGCCACCTCCGGCGTCGACGTGGACCGGGCGTACTGGTGGTACCCCGTCATCAACACCGTCGTCGGCATGCTCATCACCCTCGGGGCACTCTGGAGGCTCGTCAATGGGTAAAGGCGAGTCCCCGGAGGTACGTCCGTGAGCGCGAGCGACCTGCGGGCGCGGCTGCCGTCCACCCGCGGTGAGGCAGAGGCGGCGCTCGACCGACTGGTGCGCGACAACCGCTTTACCATCTCGGTGTTCTTCCCGCTGAACGGCGCGGTGCTCCTCGTCGCCAGCGCGATGGGCTGGCTCCCCGACCCGCTCGCGTTCAACGCGTTTCTCATCCTCCTCGGGACGCTCGTGATGCGCTCGCCGCTCATCGTGGGTGTCCTCCCGCTCGTGACCCGGCGGGCCGCCCTCGGCGTCGGCGCGCTCACCGCGTACGCCTACGCCATCGAGTACACCGGCGTCACCACGGGCTGGCCGTACGGCTGGTTCCACTACGGCGTCGACCTCGGGCCGACGGTCGCCGGCGTTCCGGTCGGGCTGCCGGTGTTTTTCATCCCGCTCGTGATGAACGCCTACCTGCTGTGTCTGCTCCTGTTGGGCGACCGCGCCCGCAACGGGGTCGTCCGCCTCGGCGTCGTCATCGCGGCCGTCCTCGCCATGGACGTGGTGCTTGACCCCGGCGCGGTCGCGCTCGGCTTCTGGGAGTACTACCGCCTCGCCGACGACGCAGTGCTGTTCTACGGCGTCCCGCTTTCGAACTACGCCGGCTGGGTCGTCAGCGCGACCGTCGCCGTCGTCGCGCTCGACTGGTCGTTCGACCGCGAGGCGCTCCTCGCGCGACTCGACCGCACGGAGTTCATGCTCGACGACCTCGTGAGCTTCGTCATCCTCTGGGGCGGCATCAACGCGTGGTTCGGCAACTGGATTCCCGTCGCGGTCGCGGCGCTGTTCGGTGTCGGACTGCTCAAGACGGACCGGTTCGACTCGCGGCTCCTGCGGCTCCCGCGGCGGTTGCCGTGGCGCTCCTGAGCGTCGGTGTTCTCCGGCGGCTGTTCTGTTCTCAGTCCGACTCGACACCGCGACGACGGCCTCGATAGGCGGCCCCGAGCCGTTTCCACTTGAGCAGGCCGAAGCCGAGGAGGACGATGCCGAAGCCGAGGAGCGTGGTCGCGGTCACGGGCTCCGTGAACAGGAGCCAACTGTACACCGCCCCGAAGCCGGCGGTGGCGTAAGTGACGAGGTTGAGTTCGACCGAGCCGAGGCGGGGGAGAAGCGAGAAGTACAGCAGGTAGCTGACCGCGCTCGCGAAGACGCCGAGATAGACGAGCCCCGCGAGGCCCGCGAGCGATACGTCGACCTGCGCCAGCGACTCCGTCGGACTCGCGGCGCTGGCGAGGTGGGTCACGGCGGCCCCGACGACCATCGCCCACGCGGTCTGGCCGGCGAACGGCATCTCGGCCTCGATTCGTTGGGTGAGCACGCCGCCGAGCGCGAAGGACGCCGCGGCGAGCACGAGTATCGCCTGCCCCGCGGCGTTCGCGCCGAGGAGGTTCGACGGGTCAGGGTCGGTGATGACGACCAACCCGAGGAAGCCGACGGCGACGCCGAGGAGTTCGACCGGGCCGAACCGCTCGTCCGGGAGAAACAGCTTCGCGAATCCGACGGTCAGTATCGGAATCAGCCCCGCGAGCACCGACGCGACCGCGCTCGGGACGGTCTGCTGGCCGACGTTCTGGAGGACGCTGTAGCCCGCGAGCGACAGGAGTCCGGCCAGGGCGACGACCGTCCAATAGCGGCCCGTTCGGGGTCGCCAGTAGTCGGTTCGCCACGCCGCGTACAGCAACAGGAGCGCCGCCCCGAGGTCGAGCCGGAGCGCGGCGTACAGAATCGGCGGGAACGACCCCAGACCGAACGTCACCGCGGGGTAGGTTCCGCCCCACATCGCGGCCAAGAGGACGAACAGGGCGGCGTTCCGATACCGACCGGCGAGGAACGACTCACCGACCATGGTGGAGCGTCAGCCCGCGAGACGGAGGCCTGGCGGCGTCGATTGCGATAGTTCGGGTCGATTCCGCGGATACGAGTCTCGGCCGGTCGCCGGTCGAACGCGATGCGTCTGCGCGTACGCTCATCACCGAAACCGACGCCTGCGATCTCGGAGAACTTACGGGTTAGTATGCTAACGTCCGTCGCCGCCCCCTGCGTTCGGCCGGTCGGTGTCGAGGCCGGCGAGAGCCGAGACGGCCGCCCCGAGGAGCTTTCGCTCCGCGCGACGGAGCGTCTTCGAGATAGCCACGTCGGAGACGCCGCACCGCTCGCCGAGGGAGGCGAGCGACTCGCTCCGGGGCGTCTCGTAGTAGCCGTGTTCGACCGCGGTTCGAAGCACCCGGGCCTCCGTCTCGGTGAGTCGCTCACAGCCGTCGAGGAGCGTCGCGGCCTCGTGGAAGTGGCGGAAGACGTCGGGCGCGACCGAGTCGTCGAGCGGCGTCTGCTCGACGACGGCGAGTTCGTAGCGACGGTCGAGCGAGTCGAGGGTCGCGGCCGCGGCGTGGGGGTCTGCGAACCCGAGGTGCCACCGCTCCCAGCCGTCTCTGTCGCGGAAAGGTGCGATGACCGCGCCGCCGTTGGCGAGGACCGTTTCGATGGCGACGGTCTCTTCGAGCACCACGTGAGCGGTCGCGTGCGAGCCGCGCTTCCGCTTCAGTTCGAAATAGCTGACGCCGTCGGCGTCTCTGAGCGCGCGAATACCGGCTTCCAACTGCGAGCGCCCCGGCGACGAGGCCTCGACCCAGAGGTCGCACCGGCCCGTCTCGGGCGAGAGATTCCAGTACGGCGTGGTCAGCGTCACGTCGTGCGCGGCGGTCACCCGTCCCAGCGGACAGTTTAACCGGGTGTCGAGGGTGACGCGATGCATGCGGTAGACTCAGTCGGCAACCCAGTAAATGGTTTCGCGGAGAAATCGCCCGTTCTCAGTCCGAGCCCCATCGGTTCAGCGACCGGAGCCACCCGGAGACGCGCCCGCTGCGCCGCGACCGACCGACCGGCGTCGAACCGGGGCCGAACTCCGCGTCGAGTTCGTCGTCCTCGGGGTACGGGACGACGCTGACGGCTTTGAACACGGCCACGGGGTCGCGCCAGACGGCCCAGTACGCCGCGGTCTTCGCGAGGAGCGTCACCTTTCGCCCGAAGCTGAGTTCGGGCGTCGTCGTGAGGGTGTCGTAGCCGAGCTTTCGAATCGACCGATGGTGGTCGGCGTACAGCACCGCCGAGAGGAGCACCGGGAACTGGCAGTCCGCCGGGAGGTACTCGATGCCGGCGACGCCGTCGCGGTACAGCGACTCCGTTCGGCGGAGTTCGTCGCGCATCACGTCGGCGACGCGCTCGTCGAACTCGAGGGCGAGTATCTGTTCGGCGTCGACGCCGTGGCGGTCCAGCGTCGTCTGCGGGAGGTACACCCGGTCGCGCTCGACCACGTCTTCGCCCACGTCGCGCAGGAAGTTCGACATCTGGAACGCCTGTCCCAGCGCCGTCGCGTGCGGGAGCGCCGCCTCGGGGTCGTCGGGACGCATGACGTCGGTCATCATTCGACCGACCGCGGAGGCCGACCCGTCCATGTACGTCTCAAGTTCGTCGTAGGTCTCGTAGCGGTCCTTCTCGATGTCCGACTCCATCGCGTCGATGAAGACGTTCACGTCGGCGGGGTCGATACCGTAGCGCTCTCTGAGTTCGGCGAACGCCGACAGGACGGGGTCGTCGGTCTCGACTTCGCCGAGCGCCTCGGCGCGGAGGCGTTCGAGACGCTCGCGCTGTTGTGCCGGCGGCGCGGTCTCCTCGGCGTCGACGACCTCGTCGGCGACCCGAAAGAACGCGTACAACACGTACGTGGCGTGCCTGACACGCTCAGGGAGGAGCCGCGTGGCGAAGTAAAACGTCTTTCCCGTCCGCTGTTGGATGTCTTTTCCCGCCTCGACCTGTGATTCGTTAAGCATCGTTTCGTGTGCGTGACCGCGTCCGTCATCGGGACCAACTGAGCTGACCGGGGAGGACGGTCATTCGTTAGGTCTCTGCCGACATAACGCTTCGTACCATCGTGAAATCGACCCGGGAACCCGCCGACTTCGTGGTGGTACCAGTGCGGGCGTCTCCTGTCAGGTTTCGTTACCAGAACGTGTCGCTGCAGTCGTAGACGACCCCGTGTTCCGGGCAGACGTACTTGCAGTGGCGGTGGTCCATCGACGTGCCACAGAAGGGACAGGGTCGCCCCTTCGGGGACTCGATGGCACACGCGTTCCGTCCGGTGTCGTCGTCCATACGAGTTTTCGTAGGACGCGACCGACATATCCCTTACTGCCGCCGGGGGTCCTGCCGGTTCGAGTCGGTCCGCCGGCGAGGCCGAGTCTGCTCCGCCTCGGACACCGGCGAACGCTGTCGGTGCGGCGGCATCGACCAACCCGACGCGCCCGGAGACTCCACCCGAATTTGGTACGGAACTGGAACAACGCTCATGTGCGGTCGTCGCCGAGTCGAACTCGTCGCGTCGAACGGCACCCGCGAGAATAATACCGCGCTCGACCAATCAACCAAACGAACAGTCGATGGAGAAGGCGCTCTGGTATCTGCTCACGGCGACCCGCGGCGGCGAGAACCGCGTCCGCATCATTCGCGTCCTCTCGGAGCGCCCGCAGAACGCGAACCGCCTCGCCGACGAACTCGACGTGGGCTACAAGACCATCAGACACCACCTCGACGCCCTCGAATCACACGGGGTCGTCGAGGCCGGCGGCGACAAGTACGGACGGCTGTACTTCCTCACCGACCAGTTCGAACGGTACCGCGACACCTTCGAAGAGATCGCGACACACCTCGATTGACCATGGCAATGGACACCCAAATCATGGCGGCCAGCGCCCTCTCGGGCGCGAACATCGTCTTCCTCGCGGCGCTGACCGCCGTGTGGATTCGCAACTACCGGACGTTCCGCACCTCGCTCGTCCTCGGCCTGCTCGCGTTCGCCGTGGTCATGCTCGTGGAGAACGCCGTCGCGCTCTACTTCTTTTTCACCATGCAGAGCTTCTACTCCGGGGACCCCCACGTCCAGCAGGCTGTGTTGGTCCTCCGCGGCCTCCAACTCGTCGCGCTGGCGTTTCTGACCTACGTGACGGTCCGGTGACGACCGACCTCATCGACAGACTCCCGCCCTTCGCTCATCGTCCCAGCCGAATTTGGTACAGACTCGACCCCGGTTCATCACGGAGTCACCCCGAATCTCGAAAAATCGCCTTTAGCCGGTCTCGCGTCTTCGTCGTCGTGGCACCGACCACACGTGAGACCAATGAGAGACACGACGAAAACGACGACGCGACGAACCGTACTCGGACTGACCGGCGCGGGCGCGCTGGCCGCCCTCGCCGGCTGTCTGGGTAGCGCGAGCCTTCCGGGCCAGTCAGCCGGAAACGGGACTAATGGGAACGGACAGTCCGCGCGGACCTACCGCGTGACGGTGGCGAACCTCACGACCGGCCAGCCGTTCACCCCACCCGCGGTGGTCGCCCACCGCGCTAGCGTGGAACTGTTCGCCGTCGGCGACCCGGCAAGCGACGCCATCAGGGAGGTCGCCGAGAACGGGAACCTCGGCCCGCTCGGCGAGTTGGCCGAGGAGACCGACGACGTTCGCGGCGTCGCGGTCGGCGACACGCCGCTCGTTCCTGACGAACTCCCGGCGAGCGAGATGTTCCCCGCGGCCGCGACGCTCGAACTGGAGACCGACGCCAGCGGCGCGTACCTCTCGTTTGTCAGCATGCTCATCGGCACGAACGACGGCTTCGCCGGCCTCGACACCGTCCCGCTCCCGGAGCGGGTCAACGAGTCGCGGTCGTACTTCGCGGCCAGCTACGACGCCGGAACCGAGGTCAACACCGAGGCGTACGGCGATATGGTCCCCCCTGCACAGGCTCTCTACGGCATCGACTCCGGAATCGAGGGAACCGGCGCGAGCGACCCTGACCTCGCCGAAGACGGCGTCGTCACGCCGCACGCGGGCATCGTCGGCGACGGCGACCTCGACCCCGCCGTCTACGGCTGGGACGACCCCGTCGCGCTGGTTCAGGTCGAGCGACTCGACTGAGTCAACCCCGACCCGAGCGCTCGCCTTCGGTGGTCCCGTCGCTCACGGGTCACGGGCGGCGGAGAACGAAAAACCGAGGCGTGGACGCCGTCGGAAGCGAACGACCGGGAGAGGTCGTCCGATGAAACCACGTAGCGTACCACGCGGGAGTGCGGGGGACTCGACCGCGCGATGCTGTCGCAACTGCGTCTACCCGTTGTCGGAGCGCGTTGAACCGCTCTGGTGGTGATGGTGGTGTGGTGGTGGGGGGCGTCCGGTCGGCGAGAGACCGACGCGAACGGGAGGGTCTCTGACAACGGCGATTACCAGTTCGTTATCACCTGTCAAAGCTGTACCGGTGGTTCGAGAACTGGGCCATCGGGCATCGGTGAGATCGAATTCGGTACTGAGACGGCGTGTCGCGCCCCGTACACTCATTTTGTCCACTTAAACGCCAACCAGTACCGGACCCGAGCGGCGGCGCTTCGCGCGTCGGCTCACGGCGCGTTCACTCGCCACCCCCGTCCCCGAACTTCGCGTACGGCCGGCGGTGAGTGTTCCGAATCAGGTCCTCGTCGGAGACGCGAAGCCCCAGTTCGTCTAACTCCTCGCCGATTCGGCTGAGGTCGTCGCCGTCGACGCCGATGGCCCGGACCATGACGTTCCGCTCGCCGGTCATCACCTCCTGTACCTCGACGACGCCGGGGACCGCAGCGGCGGCCTCAGCTAACTCCTCGCGCTCCGGAATCGGGGCTGTACAGACGATGAGCGTGTACAGTTGGTAGCCCGCGCGCTCGTAGTCAACGTCGGCGTGATAGCCGCGGAGCACCCCGTCGGCTTCGAGCCGCCGGATACGGTTTCGGACGGTGCTGGCCGAGGCGTCGAGTTCGTCGGCGATATCGGTCGACGACGTGCGGCGCGCCTCCGACTGCAACGTGTACAGTATCTTCCTGTCCAGCGCGTCGAGTTCTCGACCCGTCATCGTCCGGCCGTCTGTCGCCTGCGACATTAACTTTCCCGGCACCGTTGTCAGAACCTCAGCTCAAAGTAAATAATACGCAACTCTCGATAATCTGCTACATATACGTCCGGACGGCCGATGCTTTCTAACGGGTCGAACGCGAACGAACCGGACACCGACACAGATGACCCCAACAGAGATCGGTATACGCCTCGTCGCGGGGATACTTCTCATCCTCGCGAACGGTTTCTTCGTGGCTATCGAGTTCGCGCTGACCCGCGCGCGCCAGTTCACCGAGTCCGAGTTCGTCGGCGGCGACTCCCGACTCGAACGGGCCTGGGAGATGACCCAGGAGCCCGAACTGTATCTCACGACCTGCCAAGTCGGAATCACGGCGTCGAGCATCGCCGTCGGTATCGTCGCCGAACCCGCGCTAGCGGCGCTGTTCAAGCCGCTGTTCGAGCCGCTGTTCGCCGGCACGACGCTCGCAACCATCGGATTCAGTGCGCTCATCGCGTACATGATTATCAATCTCCTCCACCTCACCCACGGCGAGCAGACGCCGACGTACCTCGGCGTCGAGCGCTCTCGGATGGTCTGTCGCTACGGCGCGACGCCGCTGCACTGGTTTTACGTCGCCATCTCGCCCATCATCAAGTTCGGCGACTGGGTCGCCAAGTGGACGCTCAAGCTCTTCGGTATCGAGATGACGGGCGCGTGGCTCGAAACCGAGACCGACGTCATCGAGTCCCGCGGCCAACTCCGCGAGCGTCTGGACTCGCTCCTCCAAGAGGGCGAACTCCCCGAAGAGCGCCGCGACGAGGTGCTCAACGCGCTCGACGTGGACGAACTCTCCATCAGCGAAATCATGATTCCGACAGACGACATCGTCTCGCTCTCGACGGCGGCGACGCCCGGCGAGAACTTCGACCGGATTCGGAACACGCCGCACACCCGCTTTCCGCTCGTCGGCGAGTCGCTGACGGACTTCCACGGCGTCGTCTACGCGCCCTCCATTATCGACAACTTCGAGGCGCTCCGCGCCGGCGAGCGCTCGTTCGAAGAAATCGCCACGCCGACGATGACGCTCGCCGCCGACACGAACGTCAGCGACGCGTTCGACCAGTTCCAGGCGGAAGACCAGGAACTCGCGCTCGTCCTGCGGGACGGCGAGGTCGTCGGCCTCCTCACCGCGACCGACGCCCTCGAAGCGGTCATGGGCGAACTCGACGACCCGCTCGACTAGCGTCACCGACTCCTCTTCGGTTTTTTTCGACGTGTGGCCGCGGCTCACAGCGATAGCTCTCGGGAACACAAGCGTCGTCGTGACTCACAGACGACTCTCGGCGTGTGACGAATCGAAGAATGCCCGGGGTGGGCTCCGAACCCACGATCTCCGCATGTCCCAGGTGCGAAGCCGGCATGACTTCGCGAGGGGCGGAGGCTTCCAAGGCGTTCCGCACCGATTGTGAAACCCTATGAGTGCGGCGCTATGTCCAGCTAAGCCACCCGGGCTCAACTTCCCGTTGTGTGCTGGTTGTATTTAAGCTTCTCATCTCCGACGACCGCGGGGCGAGTCACCACGCCACTCGATTCGCGTCGTCACCCGCGGATTTATGTCCCAACACCGGGTGCACACACGCATGAGCCAACCGGAGATCGTCCAGTCCGTCCTCGGAGAGGAAGACGTGGTGACGCGCGTCCACCTCGGGGGCGAGGACGAACTGTTTGTAACTCCGACGCGGACGCTCGTCTATCGGGCCGAAGGCCTCCTCTCTGACGAGTCCGTCGACGAATTCTCGCACGCCGCCGAGCGACTGTCCGTCAAGGAAGGGCGACGAAAAGCGAAGCTCTCGTTTGACTACGGTCTCGACGGGAGCGAGACGTTCTCGATGTCCTCGAAGCGGCTCGACGACGCGCTCCAGCCCATCGTCGAGGGCGTGCTCGCGGCCGCCGGCGTGACCGACGAAGACGGCGAGCGCGTCGTCCAGACGTTCCGTTTCAGCGAACTCACGTTCGTCGTCACCGACGCCCGCGTCGTCCGGCACATCGGCAGCGCGGTCTGGGACGAAGACTACGAGTCGTACCGCTACGCCGACGTGACCGACCTCGAATTCGAGTCGGGGAGCGTCGCCACGACGGTCGTGCTCACCGTCGACGGTCGGCAAGAGCGGTTCAAGATACCCAACGAGGAAGCGCGGCTCGTCCGCGAGAAACTCGCGCGGGCGCTGTGCGACTACCACGGCGTCGGCAGTCTCGAGGAGTTCCGCGTCCAGATGGAAAAAGCGCGGGCGAACGACGAGTCCGCCGACGCCGACCGCGACAACACCGACTTCGGCGCGGGCCCCGACCCGCTGAGCGCGAATCCCGGTGAACTGTCCGACGAACCGGCGAACGCCACCCGTGCCGAGGGCGACGCGTCCGCCGAGCCGAGCCAACAGACTGCTCGCAAGCAGTCAGTCGAAGCCCCGTCCGCGACCGGTGCGGTTGCGGAGGCGAAGCAGGCCGCCGAGGCGGCGTCGACCGAATCGTCGTCGGGCAACGTCGCCGACGCCGCGGACCTCGGGTTCGAGGGCTCTGGATTCGAATCGGCCGCCGACTCCGAGTCGGCCGACGCCGGTGCTGTCGATGCCGACTACGCCGAACTCGCCGACGAAATCGAGTCGCTCCGCGAGGTCGTCGAGGCCCAAAGCGAGCAGATTCGCTACCAGCAGGAGCTGGTCGAACAGCTCATCGAAGAACTCCGCCGCGGGCGGTAAACGCGGCAGTTCGCCCGCCGACGACCGTCCGGACACCTATTCCCGCCCGAGCACTTTCCTGATACACGACGAGCCGAACGGCCCGAGTTCACCGGATTCGAACGTCACGAAGTGGCCGGTGGAGATTGACGCGCCGCAGCGGCGGCAGTCGAAGTCGCCCTCCCGCTGGACGACCTGACTCTCGAACCTGACGAACGTGCCGCCGCGGTTGTGACGGACGCGGCCGCCGTCCCGCTCGATGATACCCCGAAGCTCCGCCGTGTCGAGGATGTCGCGCGTGAGCGTCGGGTCCGTGGTGACCGTCTCGATGCGGTCGACGACCTCGGCGAGGGAGAGTTCATCGGCTTCGAGATGCGCGAGGAGGTCGAGCGCGAGTTCGACGCGCTCGTCGCGTGTGGGCTCGGTCACGGTTCGGGAGCCAATCGAACCGGGTCGGGCTAAAGCCCTCCGAAGCACAAAGCGTTTGGTCGCGGCGCGACGACCGACTCCAGAGCTTCCGTGCCCCGTCCGCGCCTCGCCGCCGGCCTCGCGCTCGCGGCCGTCGTCGCCGGTCTTCTGCTCGCGTCACCAGACACCGTCATCGAGCGCGCGGCGTGGGTCGCCGCCGACCCCGTGCGACTCGTCGTCGTCGTGAGCGCGCTGGCGCTCGTCCGCCCGCTTCTCGCGTGGCCGACGACGCTCCTCGCGCTCGTCGTCGGCTACGGCCTCGGCCCGGTCGGCGTCCCGTTCGCGCTGGCGCTCATCGTCCTCACGAGCGTCCCGCCGTTCCTCTTCGCACGGCGCTACCGCGGGACGACCAGACTGGCCGAGGTCGGCGAGCGAACCGTCGAGCAGACCGGCTCCGTCAGGGGCGTCGCCGCGAGTCGCCTGCTGCCGATTCCCTCCGACGTGGTGTCGGTGGCGGCGGGCGTCGCCAACGTCCGACTCGGCGCGTTCGCGCTCGGAACCGCCGTCGGCGAACTCCCGTGGGCCGTCGCGGGCGTCATCGCCGGCGCGTCGGTCGAGACGCTCACGACCGAGTCGCTCGCCGCGGCCGTCCGTCCGGAGTTCGTCGTGCTCGCGGCGGTCGCGGGCGTGTCGATGCTCGTGCCGACCGCGTACCGCCGCTACCGGGGCGAGTCTGGGGCGTAGGAAAACAGAGACGGAAAAGGAACGCGAGGGCCGGTGCGCGAGCGTCGACGGCTTATTCTAACAGCGACTCGCCGGTCATCGCGGATGGCTGGTCGACGCCGACGAGTTCGAGGATGGTCGGCGCGATGTCGCACAGCGACCCGCCCTCGCGGACGGTCCGGCCGCCCGAAAGCGGATGCTCGGGGTCGACCTCGGCGGCTTCGTCCTCGGCGTCGTTCTCCGCGGCCGCCTCGTCGTCGCGGTCGGCCGCGAGGTAAACGAACGGGACGGGGTTGAACGTGTGCGCCGTGTGCGGGTCGTCTTCGGTACCCATGTCGTCGGCGTTGCCGTGGTCTGCGGTGATACAGACGTGACCACCGTGGGCGCGGACGCTCTCGACGAGCCGCCCGAGCTGTTCGTCGACGGCCTCGACCGCCTCGATGGCGGCCTCGTAGTCGCCGGTGTGGCCGACCATGTCGGGGTTGGCGTAGTTGAGCACCATCACGTTCGGGTCGTCGGACTCGATGATACCGATGGCTGTGTCGGTGAGTTCCACCGCAGACATCTCGGGCTGGAGGTCGTAGGTCGGCACGTCGGGGCTCTCGACGATGTTCCGAATCTCGCCGTCGAACTCGACCTCGCGGCCGCCGTTGAGGAAGTAGGTGACGTGGGGGTACTTCTCGGACTCGGCCATGCGCAGTTGCGTCATGTCCGCCTCAGCGAGTACCTCGCCGAGCGTGTCTTCGGGCTGTTCCGGCGGGTAGGCGACCGAGACGTCGAACGTCTTGTCGTACTGCGTCATCGTCGTCATGAGAATCTCCGGCGGCGTCGTCTCGAACTCCCAGACGGGCTCGATGTCGCAGAGCATCCGAACGAGCTGTCGCGCGCGGTCCGCGCGGAAGTTGAAGAAGACGACCGAGTCGCCGTCTTCGAGGGCGGGCGCGTCGTCGACGACGGTGGGCTCGACGAACTCATCGGTGTCGCCGCGGTCGTACGACTCGGTGACGGCGTCGCCGGCGGTGTCGGCGGTCCACTCCGCCTCGCGCTCGACGATGGCGTCGTAGGCGCGCTTGGTGCGCTCCCAGTTTTGGTCGCGGTCCATCGCGTAGTAGCGCCCGGAGACGGTGGCGACGCCGCCGGTTCCCTGCTCCTCGGCGACGGCTTCGAGGTCCGAGAGATATTCCTCGCCGCCGGTGGGACTGGTGTCGCGGCCGTCGGTAAAGGCGTGGGTGACGGCCTCGACGCCGCGGTCGGCGGCGAGTCCGATGAGCGCGTGGAGATGCTGTTGGTCGGAGTGGACGCCGCCGTCGGAGACGAGGCCCATGAGGTGCACGCGGCCGTCGTGTTCGTCGGCGTGGTCATAGGCGGCCGTGATGGCCTCGTTCTCGAAGAACGAGCCGTCGTCGATGCTGTCGCCGATGCGGGTGTACGCCTGCTTGACGACGCGGCCGGCCCCGATGTTGAGGTGGCCGACCTCGCTGTTGCCCATCTGGCCGTCCGGGAGGCCGACGCGCCGGCCGTCGACGATGAGCGTTCCGAACGCGCCCGCGTCGCGGTAGCGGTCGAAGTTCGGCGTGTCCGCCGCCTTGATAGCGTCGCGGCGGTCGTGGTCACCGAGGCCCCACCCGTCGAGGATGATGAGTGCTGCGTCCATGCGTCGCCGTTCGGCGCGCCGGGCTAACTGTCCTTTGCTCCCGACATGGGTTGACAACGTGTCGCGTACGGAAATGAGAGAGCGGCGTTTGCGCCCCGACGGTCTTTTCTTTCGGCGCGCCGTCCGACTCGGCGATGGGTCTGCGCGACTTCGACCTCGACGCGGCGGTCGACGACTGGACGGAGTACTACCTCGGAAACGGCCCGAGTCTCGTCGTCTTCCTCGTCCTCAACGCCGCCGCGTTCCTCGTCGGTGTGAGCTTCTACGTCCACTCCGACCCCGCGCTTTCTGACCTGCCGACGTTTCTCTACCCGCTTTTCGGTGACTCGCCGACCGCCCTCGCGCTGATGACGCTGTCGGCCGCGACGCTGCTTCCGAACCTCGGTCGCCGCGTCGCCGACGCCCCGGTCAACCGGCCGCTCGCGTACCTCCACACGCTCGCGTTCGTCTGGCTCGTCAAGTACGGCGTCTGGACGGTCGTCGCGCTCAACCTCCGGCCCGACCTCTACGTCGGCTTCTCCGGGGCCGCGCTCTGGGACTACTGGGGCATCATGCTCACTCACGCGGGCTTTCTCGCGCTCGCCCTCGTCGTCCCGCGCTACGGCGCGACCACGAAGGGCGCACTCGGGTTCGCCCTCACCCTCGCGCTCGTCAACGACGTGTTCGACTACGGTTTCGGCTACTACCCGCCGCTGAAGTACGAGGCGGGGACGCTCCTCGCGGGCATCACGGTTGCCCTCTCGTTCCTCGCAGTGTTCCTCGCGTCGCGGGCGTTCGACCGCCTCTCAGAGACGCCGGAGCCGGCCACCTGAGCGCCCCGGTACCGCCCCGACAGCGCCCCGTGAGTCACAATCGCTAATCGCACGACAGCGCGGAGTATCACATGAGTCAGGCTTTTCCCCGCCCGCAGTCTATGACCTCGTAATGGACTCCGCGGTACTGCTTGACCTACTCGGGAACGAAAACCGCCGGCGCATCCTGCGGTTGCTCTCGCACAAACCGTGCTACGTCACCGAGATCAGCGAGTACCTCGGCGTCAGCCCCAAGGCCGTCATCGACCACCTCCGAAAGCTGGAGGACGCGGGGCTCATCGAGTCCCGCACCGACGACCAGCGGCGCAAGTACTTCCACATCTCGCGGAACCTCAGGTTGGAGGTGAACGTCTCGCCGTACGGGTTCGGCGCGAAGAGCGCCTATCCGCCGAGTCCGAGCCTCGATATGGCCGGGCGCTGCCCGCACGTGACGCTCGAAGTCGAGAACGCCGGCACCGACGACGTCTCCGAGTTGGCGCGCGAACTCGGGAAACTGGAGGAACTCGACAACGAACTCTCCTTGGCCCAGCGATGGGTGCAGGGCCGCATCACCGACGTGCTCGACCGCCTCAACGACCGCCTCGGCGTCGACGCCGACAGCCGGTTCTACGCGGAGATTCTCGCCGCGCTCGCAAACGGGTCGAACACCGTCCGCGGCATCGCGAAGGACCTCAACGCGGACCCCGCGGTCGTCGACAGCGCGCTGCACCACCTCGCCGACGGTGGCCTCGTCGCCCACAATGGCGACCGCTGGCGAATCGACTGACGGCTACAGTTCCTCTGTCAGGCCCGCTCGGAGGTCGCGGCCGAAGTAGTGACCGACGAGCCCCGCGAGCCCGCCGCTCGCCGCGCCGACGCCCGCGATGGCGACGCCGTAGTCCGCGAGCAGTTGGACCGCGAAGGGCGCGAACACGGCGAACAGCGTCGAGAGGACGAACGCGAGACCGGCGGCGATTGCGCCGGCGAGCACGACTTCCGTGTAGCGTCGCTTCGACCCGACGAGGCCGAGAACGAAGCCGGCGGCGGCGATGCCGACGAACCGCCCGATGAAGCCGACGATGGGAATCGCGCCGCCGACGAGCAGTCCGCCGATGGAGAGCAGGAGCGCCGCGAGGAACACGCGCGGGGAGAACAGCCCGCTGAGGCGACCGCCGCCGGACGAGGCGGCACGCTCCGCCTGTGTCGCCTCGTCGCTCTCGCGGTTCACTCCGGAGAGCAGGTCGTCGACGGACTGCTCAGACTCCCGTTGGTCCGACCGTTGCATGTGTAGAGGGTCGCGGGCGAGCCTGATGGCTCTTGTGCCGGTGCGACAGGTTCCCGTCGAAAAGAAGGCGCGACGCGGTCGTTATGAACCTCGACCTAAGATGAGGTACAGGAGGATGCCGAGCAGCGGGGCGAGGAAGACGACGACGGCCCAGAGGAACGCCGGGTGACTGCTGTTTCGCTTCGCGTCGCTGTACGTCCACGCGGCCATCCCGATGGTGATGAGAAACACTAGGACGAACACGCCGGCCGCGCCGCCCGACTGGAGGAGTATCGTGGGGACCATACGCTGGCCGACGGACGGTCGGATAAAATGTCTTGTGTCCGTTATGTCTGCAGAGCTAACATCATCTGCGTCGGGCCCGTGACTTGGGTCTGAATCTGTGATACTCGTGCCCAGCAGTCGCACCGAACGGTGAGCGTAGCGAGCCGTTCGGCGTTTTTGGTCCAGATTTTTGCCGTGAGCGGGTCGCCGGAGGCGACCCCGAACGGTAAAAAGGTGGGTTTGAAGTCTGCCCCCACGGTATCCCGCGATATGAACGCAGGGGACCGCGTTCGCGTCACCCGCGCGGACGTCACGAACGAAGGCGTGCTCATGCCGTCTTCCACTGAGGACCACCTTGTCGTCAAACTCGACGGCGGGTACAACGTCGGCATCGCCCGCGAGGGAGCCGACGTGGACGTGCTCGAAACCGACGTGTACGACATCGAAGACGCACAGTCAGAGGGCGACGGCACCTCCGAAATCGAGTTCGACGACGACCTCCCGACCATCTCGCTCATCTCGACCGGCGGGACCATCGCCTCGACGGTCGACTACCGAACGGGCGCGGTGACCGCGCAGTTCGACGCCGAGGACGTGCTCCGGGCCGTCCCCGATCTCGCGGGCCGAGCGAACTACCGCGGCCGCGTCGTCGCCAACATCCTCTCGGAGAACATGACGACCGACGTGTGGGTCGACCTCGCCGAGGCCATCGCCGAGGAAATCGAGGCCGGTGCCGACGGCGTCGTCGTCATGCACGGCACCGACACGATGCAGTTCTCCGCGTCGGCGATGTCGTTCATGCTCGACACGCCCGTTCCCATCGTCTTCACGGGCAGTCAGCGCTCGGCCGACCGCCCCTCCTCGGACAACGTCATGAACGCCGTCTGCGCCGTCGAGGCCGCCAAGGCCGACGCCGCCGAGGTCATGGTCTGCATGCACGCCTCGGAGTCTGACGACGTCTGCGCGCTCCACGAGGGGACGCGCGTCCGCAAGAACCACACCTCCCGGCGCGACGCCTTCGAGACCGTCGGCGCGAAGCCGCTCGGCGAGGTCGACTACGAGGCCGAGGAGGTCACGTTCCGCCGCGACTACGCCCCCCGCGGCGAGGCCGACCTCGCGCTCCACGCCGACATCGAGTCCGAGGTGGAACTCGTGAAGTTCACGCCCGGGATGGACCCCGCGGCGCTCGACTACCTCGACGGGAAGGCCGGCGTCGTCATCGAGGGGACGGGCCTCGGCCACGTCCACACCGACCACATCCCGCGGTTCGAGGAACTCGTGGAAGACGGAACGGTCGTCGCCATGACCTCGCAGTGTCTCGACGGCCGCGTCTGCGACCGCGTCTACGACACCGGCCGCGATCTGCTCGACGCCGGCGTCGTCGAGGCGGGCGACACGCTCCCCGGCACGGCGAAGGTGAAGCTCATGTGGTCGCTCGCCAACCTCTCGGACCCGACCGACGCGATGGGCCGGAGCCTCGAAGGCGAACTGACCCAGCGCTCCGTCCCGTGGGAGTGAACTGATGGAGATTCGACCCGCGCGACCCGATGACTACGACGCGGTCGCCGCGTTCACCCGCGACACGTGGGCCGACCGCGGCGGGTCGGACTACATCCCCGACATCTACCACGATTGGATTTCCCCCGGCGAGTTAGCGCAGGCGACGCTCCTCGTGGACATGGGCGAGGAGACGCCCTCCGACGACGTGGCCGCCATCGCGCAGGTCGTCATGCTCTCGGAGTACGAGGGCTGGGCGCAGGGAATGCGCGTCGCGCCCGACTACCGCGAGCAGGGTCTTGCGACCCAGCTGTCGCACGCGCTTCTCGACTGGGCACGCGAGCAGGGGGCGCGCCGCGTCCGCAACATGATTCACTCGTGGAACGTCCCGAGCCTCGCCAACGCCCGTACCGTCGGGTTCGACCCCGGCATCGAGTTCCGCTGGGCGACGCCCGAACCGGACGCGACCGCCGAACCGGACGCGGTGGTCAGCGACGACGCCGACGCCGCGTGGTCCTACTGGACCGGGAGCGAGGCGCGAACCGCGTTGTCGGGGCTCGCGCTCGACCCCGTCGAGTCGTGGGCGCTCTCCGAACTCACCCGCCCCCGACTCCACGACGCCGCGGCGGACGGTCGCCTGTTCGTCGTCGGCGACGACCGCACAACAGGCTTCACCTATCGGAACCGGACCTACTCGCGCGAACGCGACGACGAGGGCGAGGTGACGTGGGCCGAGTACGCGGTCGCCGCGTGGGACGACGCGTCGGCCTGCGAGTCGCTTTTGGACGCGGTTCGACGTGACGCCGCCTCGGTCGGCGCGGACCGGACGCGCGTCCTGTTCCCCGAGCGAATCGAGTGGATTTCGGACGCGTCGCTCGCCCGGAGCGACCTCGCGGAGGAGCCGACGTTCGTCATGGAAGCGGACCTCTCCTGACGAGCGCGCCGCGTTCGACCCACGGCCGACCGCCGGTCAGTTCCACTCGACGCCGCGGACCTCGAAGCGCGCGCCGCCGAGCTCCGAGTCGGTCACGTCGAACTGCCAGCCGTGCAGGTCGGCGATTCGCCGCGCCGTCGAGAGATGTGGGGAGTCGTAATCGACGCCGAGCAACTGGTTCGGACTCGCGGTCGTCGCCGCGCGCTCTGCCGGCGACGGACCGGGACCGTCGTCGTCGACGTAGAACCCGTCGGCGGTCGTCCCCACGACGGTACTAACGGGCGGCCCGCGAGAGTCGGTCCGCTCGAAACAGTTCGTGAGCACCGCGACCAGAAACAGTCCGAACAGATGGGTGTCGGCCGAGAGCGTCCCGTCGCCGACGACCCGGAGCGAGGCGTCGTCACCGTCGTCGAGCGACGCGACCGCCCACGCCTCCGCGACGTGCGCACGGAAGTCCACCGGCGCGAGATCGAGCGTACTCGGTTGCTCGGCGGCGTCGATACCCCATTCGACGAGCGACTCGATTCGAGAGAGACTCTCGGAGAGCGCGACGGCGGCGTCGCCGTCGGCCGAGGCGAGTCGCTCGGCCGACTCGGCGGCCGACGCAAGGTGAGTCTTGAGCTCCGACGCGAGCGAGCCGACGAGCGCCGCGAGGTGTTCGTTCTTCTCGTTGACCTGCAGTTCCGCGAGCCGTCTGTCGGTGATGTCGTAGTGGACGACGAGCGCGAAGCCCCCATGTCTCGGCGTGTCTATCGGGACGACGCGGAGCGAGAACCACCGGTACACCGCGGGCGAGTGACACGGGTACTCGGCGGTGAAACAGTCGCGGTCGCCGCGGAGCACCGCGCGGATGCCGTCGGCGACGACGCCGGCGATTTCGTCGGTCTCGCGGGCCGCGTCGCACACGTCGAGGTAGTTGACGCCCGTCGAATCGGGGTCGCCGACGTAGTCGTTCGCGTCGGCGAACGTCCGCCACGCCCGGTTCGTGTAGACGATGTCTCCGTGTCTGTCGAGGAGGGCAATCGTCGCCGGGAACTCCTCGAACCCGCGTTCGATGAGCGAGACGTCGTCCATCACGGAGCGTACGTCGGGAAACCGTTTGACAGTTTCTACCACAGTAGGTCCGAAATACGAGCCGCGTCGCTCGCTGGAAAACGTATCAGAAAAATCAACGTTCGTCCGGCTGCGGCCGGGTGCAATCGGCCGCGGATTCGAGTTCGGTCGCGGTCGCGGTGGTCAGTCCGAGGCGACGGCTCGGGGCTTATGCTCGTTTCCCTCTGTACCCGCCATGGCGAGCACGTCGTCGAAGAACCCGAGCGAGTCGTGGGGACCGGGGTGGGCTTCGGGGTGGTACTGGCGCGTGATGACGCTCAGTTCCTCGCTGGCGAGGCCCTCGGCGGTGTCGTCGTTGACGTTGACCTGCGTCACGTCGAGTTGGTCGCCGGGGTCGGCGACGGTGTAGCCGTGGTTCTGGGTCGTCATGACGACCTTTCCGCTCTGAAGGTCGCGGACGGGCTGGTTGACGCCGCGGTGGCCGAAGGCCATCTTCTCGGTGGTGCCGCCGAGCGCGCTGGCGACGATCTGCTGGCCGAGGCAGATGCCCGCCAGCGGGACCTCGCCGGCGAACTCCTCGACGAGTTCGCGCGTCGCGGTGTAGTTCTCGGGGTCGCCGGGGCCGTTCGAGATGAACAGCACGTCGGGGTCGAGCGCGGTCACGTCCTCGGCGTCCGCATCGTAGGGGAGCACGTGGACCGTCGCACCGCGGTCGACGAGTGAGTCCACGATGGAGCCCTTCGCGCCGCAGTCGACGAGCGCGACGGTGGTGTCGCCGTCGCCCTCGAACGTCGTCAGCTCGGTCGTGGTGACCTGCGCACCGATGTCGACGTGCTCGCTCATGCCCTTACACTGCGCGAGTTCTTCCTTCGCGTCCTCGGGGGTCACGTCCTCGCCGACGGCGATTCCGACCTTCATCGCGCCCTCCTCGCGGATGGACGTGACGAGGTCGCGCGTGTCGAGATGGTCGACCGCTGGGACGCCCTCGTCGGCGAGCCACTCGACGACCTCCTCGGTGAACTCGCGTGCGACGGCCGCCCGAGGGTGGACCCGGTCGGACTCGAATCGCTCGGCTCGGACGCCGTAGTTCCCGATGAGGGGGTACGAGAAGGTGAGCACTTGTTCTTCGTACGAAGGGTCGGTCAGACTCTCTTCGTATCCCGTATATGCGGTTGTGAACACCAGTTCACCGCGTGTGCGCCCCGGAACACGGCCACGCGCTTCGACCACGCGACCGTCTTCCAGCGCCAGATAGGCGTCCGACATTACGAGAAACGAACGGAACACGGGTGCATAAGTGTTACTTTCGAAGTCGAGTTACGAAATTCGTAATCGGTAAGTCGCTGGGGACGGCACGTGAGATATGGACGAGCTTGACCGACGCATCCTCGATATCCTTCGACGGGACGCTCGGACCCCAAACACGGAGATTGCGGCCGAAGTCGGGACCTCCGAGGGGACCGTCAGAAACCGCGTCGAGCGGTTGGTCGAGGAAGGCGTCATCGAGCGCTTTACGATTTCGACCCGCACGGGGAACCTGAAGGCGATGATAGAGGTGACCGTCGCGGTCGACGTGGACACCAACGACGTGTCCGAGTTGATGGCCGACTGGAAGGACGTCGACTTCGTCTGGCAGGTCTCCGGCGAGGAGGACATCGTCCTCGTCGTCGACGCCGCCGACACCCGCGCCGTCAACGACCTCATCACCCGCGCCCGCGAGCACGACGACGTGAAGAGCACGAAGACCCGCCTGATTCTCGACGAGCGCCTCGGCTAATTGCGCGCCGCCGCCGCGTGGTCCGCGGTTCGCATCGAAGCTTAGTTGACCCCCGACTCCGACGGAAGGCACATGAGCAACGCAGCGGCCGACGAGGCTACTGAACTCCACAAGAACGCAGCGCAGGACGTCATCGCCGTCGACTCCGACGACAACGCCGAGGGGACGGTCAACCGACTCGACGCCCACACGGGCGACGGTATCCGCCACCGCGCCTTCACCTGCCTCGTGTTCAACGAGGAGGGACAGATACTCCTCGCCCAGCGCGCGCCCAACAAGCGCCTGTGGGACACCTCCTGGGACGGCACCGTCGCGTCTCACCCCGTCGAGGGACAGACCCAAGAGGAAGCCACCGAAGAGCGCCTCGAAGAGGAACTCGGCATCTCGCCCGATCAGTACTCCGACCTCCGGGTCACGGACAAGTTCGAGTACAAGCGCTACTACGAGAACGCCGGCCTCGAATGGGAGGTCTGTGCCGTCCTGAAGGTCACGCTCGAAGACACCACGCTCGACCCCGACGAAGAGGAAATCGCGGGCATGCTCTGGGTTGACTACGAGCACCTCCACGACCACCCCGAGTGGTACCGTCAACTGCGTCTCTGCCCGTGGTTCGAAATCGCCATGCGCCGTGACTTCGAGTAGGCTCTCGATCGAACGAGACGCGCAGGATTCGGTTCTCTCGCACGCCCGCAAGGGTGCCGCCAGCGACCCGCCCGCGGAGGTCTGCGGCGTCCTCGCCGGTGACAGCGACGCGCGCACCGTCACCGCCGCTCACCCCGTTTCGAACGTCGCCGACGAGCCGCGGGTCGCTTACGAACTCGACCCCGAAGAGACCGTTTCGATTATCGAAGCCGTCGAGTCCGCGGGCGACGACGCGGTCGGCTTCTACCACTCGCACCCCGAGTCCGCCCCCGTCCCGAGCGCGGCCGACCGGGAACAGGCGTCGTGGCCGGGCTACGTCTATCTCATCTGCTCGCCCGACGGCCGGATGACGGCCCACGAGTGGACCGGAAACGAGTTCAGCGAACTCGCTATCGCGGTCGAGTAACTCGTCGGCCTCCCGAACCTTCGCCGGTGCGCCGCGACCGCCGGCACGCTTCGGTGAGAATATCCTTACTCAGTTCACAGACGCAGCCATGGAACCCGACCGCTACGACGACCTCGACGGACAGGTCGCGCTCGTCACCGGCGCGAACCGAGGCATCGGCCGCCAGATAGCCGAGAACCTCCGCGACCGCGGCGCGACGGTGTACGCGGGGTCGCGCAGCGTCACGAACGAGACGCCAGAGGGGACGGAGCGAGTCCTCCTCGACGTGACCCAAGAAGGCGACATCGAGGAGGTCGTCGACGGCATCTTCGCCGACCAGAACCGCCTCGACATCCTCGTCAACAACGCCGGCATCGCCGAGGATGGTGATGACATCGTCGCCGAACCGACCGAGCGAATCGACCGCACCCTCGGCGTCAACCTCCGCGGGCCGATGCTCCTGTGCAAGCACGCGGTTCCCCTCCTCCTCCAGTCCGACGGCGGCCGCGTCGTCAACGTCTCGTCGGGCATGGGCGCGCTCGGCGAGGAGCAGTCCGGCGGGTCGCCCGCGTATCGAATCTCGAAGACCGGCCTCAACGGCCTCACGGTCTACCTCGACGGCCAGTACGGCGACGACGGCCTCATCGCCAACTCGGTGTGTCCCGGCTGGGTCCGCACCGACATGGGTGGCGAGGAGGCCAACCGGCCGGTCGAGAAGGGCGCGGAGACGCCGACGTGGCTCGCGACGTTCAAGCCCGGCGCGCCCGCGGGGAAGTTCTGGCGCGACAAGGAAGTCATCGACTGGTAAGCGACCGACGCCCCGCCGCCGCGGCCCTCACGTCACGCCGCCGCTCTGCTTCTCGAACGCCTCGTATTCGTCTTCGTCCAGAATCTCGCGGTAGTGCTCGACCGCCCGGTACACGTCCTCGAAGCCGACGTACGCCGGCGCGGGCGCCATGCGAACGACGTTGGGTTGGCGGAAGTCCACGACGACGCCGCGCTCCTTGAGCGCGAGGCTGACGCGGTAGGCCTCTGGATGTTCGACCGCGACGTGGCCGCCGCGGGCCGCGGGGTCACGCGGCGTGCCGACCTCGCACTCGGGCAGTCGCTCGTCCACGAGGTCGATGAGGTAGTCCGTGAGCGCCAGCGACTTCTCGCGGAGGGCGGCCACGCCGCCCGCGTCCTCGACGATGTCGAGCGCGCCGTCGAGTGGGGCCGCGGACAGCACCGGGACCGTCCCCGACTGGAACGCGCCGGCCGACTGCGCCGGCTCGTAGGTCATCGCCATGTCGAACTGCGTCTCCTTGTCGTTGCCCCACCAGCCGGCGAGCGCGGGCGTGACGCCGAAGTGGCGCTCGTTGACGTAGAGGCCGGCGATGGAGCCGGGGCCGGCGTTGAGATACTTGTAGTGACACCAGACGGCGAAGTCCGCGCCGACCTCGGAGAGCCGGTGCGGGACCGCGCCGACCGAGTGCGCGAGGTCGAAGCCGGCCAGCGCGCCGGCGTCGTGCGCCGCCTCGGTGATGGTCTCGATGTCGAACAGTTGGCCGCTCCGGTAGAGGACCGAGGGGAGAAACACCATTCCCACGTCGTCGTCGATGGCGTCGAGTACGTCCTCGGTCTTGATGGTCCGCCCGTCGCGGGTCTCGACCACGCGGAGCGCCTCGTCGGGGTCGCGGCCGGCCGCTCGGAGTTGCGCGCGAATCGCGTAGTGGTCCGTCGGGAAGTCGAGGTCGTCGACGACGATGTTCTCGCCGCGGGCGGGGTCGTAGAACGTGCCGACGAGTGCGTGGATGTTGACGGTGGTGGAGTTGGCGACGACGACCTCGTCGGGGTTCGCGCCGACGAGCGGGGCGAGTCGCTCGCCCAGTCGCTCGCCGTAGGTGAACCACTCCGGGTCGGCGTCGGTCCATCCGCGGATGGCGAGGTCGCGCCACTCGTCGATGACGCGTTCGAGCGCCGCTTCGGCGTCGACGGAGAGCGGGCCGAGCGAGTTACCGTCCATGTACAGTTCGCCCTCGGGGACGTAGAACCGGTCGCGGAGGTCCGAAAGCGGGTCCGCCGCGTCCATCTCGCGGGCGGCGTCGACGGTGAAGTCGTCGGCAATGTCGGTAATGTCGGAGTCGTCGAAGTCAGTCATACGTCGACCCGAAGCGCTCGCGCGACAAGTAGGTACGCGGCCGCGCTGGAAAAAGAGGGCTGAGTCCGCTTATTCGGCGTCGGTCGCTGCCGCCTCGGCCTCGCGGGCGAGTCGGTCGTAGGCGGCCCACGAGGGGTCAACGTCGGGGTGCTCGATTCGTTCGCCGTCCACGACGACGCCCTCGCCCGCGACGACGGTGCCGGCGACGCCGACGGGGGTACCGCGGGCGTCGAGCGCGGCGACCACGTCGTCCGTGACCGAGGGGTCCGTGGCGACGACGAGCGACCCGGCGGTGGTCGAGCGCCACGGGTCGATGCCGAGGAAGTCGCAGGTCTCGCGGACGCCGGGGCGAATCGGGATGCTCGACTCGTCGATTTCGAGTTGGACGCCCGCGCTCTCGGCGATTTCGTTGAGTGCGCCGTGGACGCCGCACTCGGTGGCGTCGTGCATGGCGTGGACGCCGCGGCCGCCGGCGGCCGAGACGGTCATCGCGTCGCGGACGGCGTCGGTCTCGTCGAGCCGTGCCTGTGCGGCCGCAAGCACGTCGTCGTCGAGGTCGGCGAACGCGTCCGGAAAGAGCGTCGTCAGAAGGCCGGTCGCCTCGACGCCCGGCCCCTTCGTCACGAGCACGTCGTCGCCGGGTCTCGCGCCGTCCGGACGGACCACGTCGTCGTGGTCGCCGACGGCGAGAGCGGTTGCGCCACCGACCCACGGGTACGAACAGCCGGCGTAGCGGGCGGTGTGGCCCGTGACGATGCTGACGCCGAGGTCGTCGGCCTCGTCGTGCATCGCTTCCCAGAGTTCGGCGAACTGCGCGTCGGTCATCTCGGGTGGGAGCGTAAAGGAGACGGCGAGGTGCGAGGGGTCCAGCCCCGAGACGGCGATGTCCGAGAGGACGATGTCGATGGCGAACCGGCCCGCACGCTCGAAGCCGAGCGCGGGGAGCACGGAGACGGGGTCGGTCGCGATGGCGACGGCGGTGCCGTCGATGTCGAGGAGGCCGAAGTCGACGCCGTGGGTCGGGCCGAGCGCCACGTCGTCGCGGGCCGCGCCCAACCGCGGGTAGATGTACTCGTCGAAGAACTCGCGGTCGACCTTTCCGAGGTCGGTCATACGCGTCCTGCGAGGGCCGCGAGTAAGAACGTACTCATCCGGCGACGACGGGCGTCCCGGTGGGGTCGAGGCCCGGTCGTCGGCGCGGCCGCTCACCGGTCAAAAGGTGGGACGGTCCCCCGTCCCTGCTCATGAAGAGACGCGGAGACGGTTCGAAGGGGCATGGAAAGTCCCACCACCGGACTGCCCGCGTCGCTTCAACCTGAACGCCGGACGTACAAGAACCTCGCTAAGTTCCCTCGATGGACCTATATAGCTCCAGTGAGGTTGCGGAGAATACTGCCGCCACACCGGAATCGACCGACGGCGGTCAGACCGGTCGGTGGCCCGCCTCGTCGGGGGTGTTGTTCGGGGTCCGCCACGCGTCGTCGAGGTGTTCGACGAGCGCGCGGGCGACCGCCACCGGCTCCTCGTGGTGGACCCAGTGGGTCGCCTCGTCGAACGTCTTGAGGTGACCGTCCTCGCAGAACGCGAGGCTCTCGCGCGCCATCTTCGGTCGGAGGAACCGGTCGCGGCTCCCCCAGACGACGAGCGTCGGATGTTCGACCGCCTCGGCGCGGGGCCGCGGGCGCTCGCGGGCGACCGCCCGGTACCAGTCGACCATCGAGCCGTAGGCTCCGGAGACAGACCACGCGGCGCGATAGCAGTCGAGGTCGGTCGCCGAGAACGTGCCGGGGAGCGCGGAGCCGGTCATCGTCCGTTCCAGGACGGCCTAGTCGCCGACAGGGGCGAGGAGTTCGGGGAGTTTCGGCAGCTGGAAGAACAGGACATACCAGCTTCGGAGCTGTTGGGCCGGGTCGCGTCTGAGGTGGCGGGAGAGCACCGCCGGGTGTGGGAGGTTCATCGCGGTGAGCGACCGCACCCGGTCGCGGTGGTGGAGCGCGGTCCACCACGCCACTGCGCCACCCCAGTCGTGACCGACGACGTGGGCCTTCTCGTGGCCGAGCGCGTCCGCGACGCCGACCACGTCACCGGCGAGTTCGTCGATACTGTACCACTCGACACCCGAGGGGCGGTCGCTCAGGTTGTAGCCGCGCTGGTCGAGCGCGACGACCCGGTAGCCCGCTTCGGTCAACGGGCGGAGGTAGTCCGTCCACGCGTACCAACACTCCGGAAAGCCGTGGAGGAGGACAACGAGTTCGCCGTCTTCCGGTCCGGCTTCGACCGCATGGAGCGTGACCTCACCCGCGTCGATGCGGCGGCTCGTCGCCTCGACGGACAGCTCCACGTCGTCGCGCGACAGCCCCGATTGCTTCGCCATACCCCTCGCTACGGCGGCGAAGGACAAATGTGCCGCGGCGGCGCGAGAGGCCGTCGACGGCGAAAAAACGGGTCGGTTCCGCGGCCGGTTCGGCTACCCGAACAGGCGCTCTCTGATGCTCCGAGAGCGACTCCGTTCGGCTAAGAGGACCGAACACTCCACGTCGTCGACGACGTCCATGACGACGGTGCCGCTGACGAGCCGCGAGAGCAGGCCGCGCTCCGTCGCACCGACGACGAGCAGTGACGCGTCGGTCGCGTGCGACTCGATAGCCCTCTCGACGTCGCCGGTCTCGACGGTGAGCGTGGCGTCGCCGAGCCCGCGCTCGTCGGCCCACTCGCGGAGGAAGCGCTCACCCGCGTCCCTGTCGTCGGCGACGTGGAGGAGCTCTATCTCCGCATCGCAGAACTCGCGTAAGACCGAGGCGATGGACGCCGAAAGGTCGGAGTCCGGGCCGCCGGCGGTCGGGACGAGCACGTGCGAGGGGTCGAAGCCGCGGTCCTTCAGCACCAACACGTCGTAGGGGAGCGCGTGCGTTATCTCCTCGTACGCGCTCTCGGCGCGGCCGGGCGACCCGTGGCTGTCGGGGCCCCAGCCCATGACGACGAGGTCGGCGTTGTAGGTCTCCGCCGCGTCGAACACTTCCTCGAACGACCGGTGGGAGAGAACGGTGTGGGTCTCCATGTCCACGCCGAGTTCGTCGGCGTCGACGCGGGCCTGTTCGAGCAGGCGGTCGGCCTCGGCGAAGTCGTACTCCTCGCGGGCCGATTCGAGAGCGGTCTGGTCCGGCACCTTCACGATGTGGACGCCGACGAGCGTCCCGTCGTTGGCCTTGGTGACGGCCCCGGCCAGCGAGATGAGGTCGCGCTCGCTTTCGGGGTTCGAAAGCGGGACCATGACGCGGTAGCCCCCGTCGGGCTGGACCGAGGTGGCGGCCGAGACTGCGGCGTCCGGGAGCTGCTCCGACTGCTGGAGCAGGTACTTTCCGAGGATCCCCTGCTTCGTCGCCTTCGTGCGGGCGTAGGCGGCGTACCACAGCATGGCGAACACCACGAAGCCGGCCGCGAGGAGGACGATAGTGTCGGCGAAGAACGCGATGAGCGCGAACGACGTAATCGCCCCGAGGATGGGAACAAGGGGGTACAGCGGAACCCGGTAGTCCGGCTGGTAATCCTCGGGGTCGGACACGCGCATCACGATGAGCGAGACGTTGAGCAGCCCGTAGATGATGAGGTGGAGAACGCTCCCGGCGTTCGCGAGGGTGTTGACGTCAGCCAGCAGGATAAACAGGAGGATAAACCCGCCGGTGATGGCGATAGAGCGGTACGGCGTGCCGAACCGGGGGTGAATCTCGTTGAGTTCCGAGGAGACGATTCGGTCGCGCCCCATGGCGAAGTTAATCCGCGAGGAAGCGAGAATCGAGGCGTTCGCGGACGAGGCGGTGGCGAGGAGGCCGCCGAACAGCATCGCGCCCGCACCGACCGGACCGATGAGGAGCCGGGCGACGTCGACGACGGCGGTCTCGTTCCCGGCGACGAGGCTGTTGTCCACGGCGGCCAGCACGGTCAGGAGGACGAGCGCGTACACCAGCGTCACGATGACGACGCTGCCGAGGACGGCCCGCGGGAGATTCTTTCCGGGGTCCTTGATCTCCTCCGCGACGGAGGTGATCTGGACGAATCCGAGGTACGAGACGAAGATGAGGCCGGTCACGGGCAGGAGCGGCGACACGCCCTTGTCCGGCGGGACGAACGGCCGGAGTTTCGCGAGGTCCGCGTTCAGGAGTCCGAAGACCGTGAACACGGCGAGGATGGCCAGCAAAATGAGGACGATGGCGTTCTGTAGCTTCCCCGTCTCCTTCGCGCCGACGTAGTTGATGAACACGAAGAGCAGACCGCCCGCGAGGGCGACGAGCTTCACGGCGGAAACCGTGATACCGCCGAGGACGAGGCTCGGAATGGGGAGGAACGTCACCACGTACTGACCGAAGCCGGTCATGTAGAACGCGGAGGCGAACGCGAGTCCCATCCAGTTGCCCCACCCGGCGACACTGCCGAACAGCGGTCCGAGGGCGTGGTTGATGTAGTAGTACGCACCGCCGGATTTCGGCATCGCGGTGCCCAGTTCGCTGGCGGACATGGCGGTCAAGAGCGCGATGACGCCGCCGAGGACGAACGCGGCGGCCGCGAGCGGCCCGGCCTGTTGGACCGCGGCCCCCGGAAGCACGAAGATGCCCGCGCCGATCATCGTCCCGATACCGATGGTCAACGCCGCGAGCGGGCCGAGGTCTTTCGCGAGTTCCTCGTCTGTCATGTTTCACCGTCTTCGTCGGCGCCGTCCGCCGGCAGCACGACCACGGGGCGGTCGCTGTGCCGAATCAACTCCTCGCGGACCGCGCCGGAAAAGAGGTCCCACCACGAGCGGCCGCCGCGCGGGGTGAAGACGATAGCCGTCGCGTCGGCCTCGCGAGCCGCCTCGAGAATGGCGTCGCCGACGTCGGTCGCGAACCGGAGATCGGTCTTGAGTTCGATGCCGGCGTCGTTCGCGGCGCGGCGAGCGATATCGAACAGCTCGTCTGCGACCTCCTCGCGCTGTTCGACGCCGGCTTTGTCCGGCGCGCCGCCCGCCTTCTCGATGACGTGGACGACGGAGGCCCGACCGTCGGCCGCTGCGATGCGCGGGAACGCGGTGGCACAGGTGAGTTCGGCGTCGTCCGCGTTCGCGAGCGGGAGCAGAGGGTGAGAGAACAGCGATTCGACGTGTTCAGTCATGTGTCGAACCTGTGGGTGTGGTGTAAGAGAGGCGATTCCACCCGGCGGAACGGGATTGTGCCGGGGCGAGCGAGCCCAATTCACAACGTGACCGTCGGGAATTCATGCGCGGAGGTTGTGCGGCAATAGATTTAGAAGTTCGCAAACCGGGGCACCGCGTCGAAGCGAATCGAACGCGGAGAGAACGCGTTCTCAGACGGCGGTGACCCACGCCCGGTACGCCTCGTCGCGGCCGTAGACCGCCTGAAAGACCCGGTCAGCGAAGCCGGCGAGGCGGTTCGCGTCCGAGCGGGCGGTGATGCGGACGTTCGTTCCCTCGGCCTCTTCGGGGCTCTCCAACTGATCGATTCGGAACTCGGGGAACTCCGCGAGCAGCCCCTTGAGCCGGTCGAGTTCCTCGTCGGTCACGTCCATGTTGAACGTCTGGTCGGCGAACTGAACCCACGGGCCGGGGCCCTCGCCGTCAACGTCGGCGAGGCGCTCGGCCTCGATGGTGAGAAAGGCGCTGCCGCGGTCGCGGTGCGCCGACACGGCGTCGGCGAAGAGCTTCCGGCGCTCGCGGGCGGTGTCGGCCTCGAATCGAGTCATGTGGGTTGCTACACCCGGGCGGTACAAAAGCGGCCCGCGTCGGCGCGGTGTGCCTCCGACGGCGACGGCCGAGACGGCCGTCAGCGCGTCAGAACAGCGCGAGAACCGCGGCGAGCGCGAGCGCGCTGATGGTGAGTAGCTGCAGTCCGAGGACGGCGAGCGGAGCCGCGCCCGTCTGTCGCATCGCGTCGAGCCGAACGTCGAGACCGAGCCCGACGAACGCGAGCGCGAACAGGGCGTCGCTGGCGGTGCCGACGGTCGCGAGCGTTGCATCCGAGAGCAGGCCGAGGTTAGCGACGGCGGCGACGGCGACGAAGCCGACGAGGAACCGCGGGACCCCGTCAAAGACGGCGCGCAGACCGGTCGCGGCTTCCTCGGCCCGGCCGGCGTAGCGAACCGCGTAGGCGACGGCGACGAAGCCGAGCATGGAGTTGCGCGCGAGTTTGGTCACGGTCGCCCAGCGGCCCGCCACTTCGGAGTGGGCGAAGCCGGCCGCGGTGACGGGACCGGTGCTGAACATGCTCAGACCGGCCCAGATACCGAACTGACGGCCGGACAGCGGAAGCAGGTCACCGGCGATGGGGAACGCGGCGAGCGTGAGCGCGTCGAACAGGAGGACCGCGGCGACGACGTGGGTGAGGGACTCGCCGTCGGCGTCGATGGTGCCGGCGATGGCGGTGGCCGCGGAGACGCCGCAGACGCTCGCGCCGGCCGCGAGAAGCGACCCGGTCTTGTCGTCGAGGCCGAACACCTGTCCGGCGACGGCCTCGACGAGGAGGACGCCCGCGGCGACGGTGACGACGACGAGCGCGACCAGCACGGGGCCGGAGGCGACGAGTTCGTCGATTGCGATGCGAGCGCCGAGCAGGACAATACCCGTCTCGAGGAGGAGCTTCTGCGTGTCGACGCCGGGTCGCGCCCAGTCGGGGACGCCGACCGTGTTGGCGACGACGGCCCCGAAGAGGACGCCGAGCAAGAGCGCGTTGACGCCGGGAACGAAGCCGGCGACGAGCGCCGCCGCCCCCGCGAGGGCGACGAGGAGGGTGACGCCCGGGGCGAGTCGTGCGAGCCGGCCGACGCCGGCGTCCGAGTTCTCCCCGGCGCTCACGGCCCAAGCGCCACGAGGACAGTCACGACGACGAGTCCGAGGGCAGTCGCGCGCCAGCCGCGTTCGAGCGTACACCACAGACCGTACGCGCGCTCGACGGCTGTCGCGCCGAGCGCGTCGCGCATGAGGGACGAATCGCGCATTTACTGGTGCCACGAGAGCCGCGCCGTTGAACGTGTCGCTTCCGTCTGCGAAACCGGCAACAAAAACCTCGAACACCGCGGTGGGACGACCGTGAGAGCTGTAGAACGACGAACAAAGAGCAATATTTTCTTGTTCCTCTGACCATCGATGTCGCAGAACTCAGTACGTATCTTCAACACTATATGCTCTCGCCGGATGGGGTCAGATATGGCAAAGCGCATCCTCTTGCTCGGAGCGCCGGGCGCAGGTAAGGGCACACAGTCGAAGCGACTCGCCGAGACCTACGGCGTCGAACACGTCACCACGGGCGACGCGCTGCGCGCGAACAAGGACATGGAGACCGAGTACGGGACGCCCCGTTCGTTCATGGAGAAGGGCGAACTCGTCCCCGACGCGGTCGTCAACGAAATCGTCGAGGCCGCGCTGAAGGACGCCGACGGCTACGTCCTCGACGGCTACCCGCGGAACCTCTCGCAGGCGGAGTACCTCACCGAAATCACCGACCTCGACGCGGTCATCTACCTGAAGGTCGCCGAATCCGAACTCGTCGAGCGCCTCACCGGCCGCCGCGTCTGCGACGACTGCGGCACGAACTTCCACGTGAAGTTCAACCAGCCCGAGGAGGAGGGCGTCTGCGACGACTGCGGCGGCGAACTCGTCCAGCGCGACGACGACACCGAAGAGACGGTCCGCGAGCGCCTGTCGGTGTTCAAGGAGAACACCGAGCCGGTCATCGAACACTACCGCGACGAGGGCGTCCTCGTCGAGGTCGACGGCGAACAGACCCCGGACGAGGTCTTCGAGGACGTTCAGGCCGTCATCGACGACGCGTAAGCGCGCACTCGGAACGACGTTTTTCACCGACTATACTCGGAGCGCCGGCGCTGTCGCCGGCGCGCTCGCTCTCGTCTCCAGAGTAAAACCTTGATAACAGCCGGTTGCTAAAGGGGCGGTAATGGCACGAATCGAATCTCGGGTGCGCGACCTCGTCGGCTCCGACGCCGACATGCGCGCCGCCGTCGAAACCGTCCTCGACCGGGCGGACGACGGAGAAGTCGAGTGGGCCGACGTTCGCGACGAGCTCACGAGCGGCCAGTGGGGCCGCCTCATCGAGAAAGGTATCCTCGTCGATGGCGACGAGGGGTTCCGGCTCGCCGACGCGGCGGAGACCCGCGCCGGCCTCGAAGACGACACGTCCGACTCCGGCGACTCGTCGTCGTCCTCGTCGGCCGACATCGACACCGGCGACTCCTCGTGGTCGAAGTACGACAAGGGCGCGGCCGTCGTCACCGTCGGCCTGTTCCTCGGCTACTCGGTCGCCGAGGTTCGGAACGTCATCGGCGGCGTGATGGACGTGGCGCTCGGCCCGCTGGCCGACATGCTCCCGTTCTACGCCGTCGTGATGGTCCTCGCGCTCGCGACCGGCCTCTACTCCACGCTCCTGCAGGCGAACCTCATGGACATGGAGAAGATGGGCATGTATCAAGAGCGGATGAAGGACATCCAACAGCGACAGAAAGACGCCAAGGAGCGCGGCGACGACGCGGCGCTCGAGAAGATTCAAGAAGAGCAGATGGAGGCGATGGGCGACCAGATGGGCATGTTCAAAGAGCAGTTCCGCCCGATGGTCTGGATCATGTTCCTCACCATCCCGGTGTTCCTCTGGATGTATTGGGCCATCGGCGTCGGCGGGGGCTCCGACCCGCACATCGTCACCGAGAATATCGTGCTCCCGCTCGTCGGGTCCGTCGAGTGGAAGCAGGGAGTCATCGGTCCCATGCAGGCGTGGATTGTCTGGTACTTCCTCTGCTCGATGGGCTTCACCCAGATCATCCGCAAGAGCCTGAACATCGACATGTCGCCGTCGGCGTCGTAAGCCGACCCGAGCGACTCGAACCGACTCCGTTTCTCTCTCCGTTTCCGCGTCTCACCAGCCTCGGTTCTCTCGCACTCACCCCGTGAGAAGCTTCCGCAGGGGTCGTCGGCAACGATAACACCTTTTAGCCGACCGCACACAGCATGGATATGTTACTGACCGTCTCCGGACCACCGGGCAGCGGGAAAAGCACGACCGCCGCCGCGCTCGCCGAGGCGTTCGACCTCGAACACATAAGCGGCGGGGACATCTTCCGCGAGCTCGCCGCCGAGCGCGACATGACCGCCGTCGAGTTCAACAAACTCGCCGAGGAGGACGACCAGATCGACCGCGACCTCGACCGCCGCCTCCGCGACATCGCCCTCGACCGCGACGACGTGCTCCTCGAATCTCGCCTCGCCGGCTGGCTCGCCGGCGACGCCGCCGACCTCCGTTTTTGGCTCGACGCCCCCGTCGACGTTCGCGCCGAGCGCATCGCCGACCGCGAGGACAAAGCGCCCGACATCGCCCGCGAGGAGACGACGACCCGCGAGGCGAGCGAGGCCAAGCGGTACGACGCGTACTACGACATCAACATCACGGACCTCTCTATCTACGATATCGCGCTCAACACTGCCCGCTGGGGCCCTGACGAGGTGACCGCCATCTGCATCGCTGCGGTCGACTCCTACGACCCCGAGGCCGACGAGGGCAAGTACCCCGTCGACGGCGTCCGTTACGACTTCTGACTATGCTCCGAGACCCGCCCGAACACCGGAGCGTCGACGACCTGCTTTCGTTCGGCGTCGTCAACCTCGACAAGCCGCCGGGGCCGTCGGCCCACCAAGTCACCGGCTGGGTCCGCGACATGGCCGACGTCGACCGTGCCGCCCACTCTGGAACGCTGGACCCGAAGGTGACCGGCTGTCTGCCGACTCTCCTCGGCGACGCGACCCGCATGGCGCAGGTGTTCCTCGAAGGCTCGAAAGAGTACGTCTCCGTGCTCGAACTCCACGGGCCCGCGCCGGCCGACATCGACTCGACCGTCGCCGAGTTCGAATCGAAGCTCTACCAGAAGCCCCCGCGGAAGTCCGCCGTCTCGCGCCGCCTCCGCGTCCGCGAGGTGTACGACCTCGACCTCCTCGAAGTGAAAGACAGACAGGCGCTCCTGCGCATCCGCTGCGAGTCGGGGACGTACATCCGAAAGCTGTGTCACGACCTCGGCCTCGCGCTCGGCACCGGCGGCCACATGGGCCACCTGCGCCGGACCGCGACCGACCCCTTCGACGACGCGGACCTCGTGACGCTCCACGACCTCACAGACGCCCTCGCGTTCGCCGAGGAGGGCGACGAGTCGTGGCTCCGCGACGTGGTCTCACCCGCCGAGCGGGCGCTATCGCACCTCCCGTCCGTGACCATCGCCAACAGCGCGGCCCGCGAGGTCGCCAACGGCGCGCCCGTCTACGCGCCCGGGGTCTTCGACGTTGATACCGACGCCTCCCGCGGCGACCTCGTCGCCTGCTTCACCGACGACGGCTCGGCCGTCTGTCTGGGCGAACTCGTCGGCGACGCCGACGCCGACTCGGGGACGGTCGTCTCGCTGGAAGCCGTGTTGGTCTGAGGCCGCTTCGCGCTACTTTCTCCGACGTTTTTTCTCCGCGTCCGCGAGCGTCTCCGCCTGTTCGTTGACCGACGCGACCTCTCGTTTCGCGTCCGATTTGTCGAGGTCGTAGACGTAGCGCCACGACGCCAGTGGGTAACCGTGCGACTCCTCGGGGCGGTCCGCCGCCGGTTCGGACTCGCCACCGCGGCGAATCGACCACCACCGGGCGCCCGCGACGCCCAACGCGAGGAGGACGAGGAGCATCGCGACGAACGGGAGGAGTCCGATCGGGACGCTCTGGAGGGACGTGAGCATACGTTGTCATTACTTCCGAGGTGGCAAAAGCGTACTCGTGGAGTGGAATCGGTTTCGTGGCACCGTTCGAACCGCACGACGACGGTGCGATACCGTGGCACGGCAGCCCTTCGCGTCGCCGCGACGAAACGAAGGGCTTAACCGCGAGACACGCGTCGCTTTGAATGCACCCCGGGACCGTGGGGTAGTGGTATCCTCTGCCGATGGGGTCGGTAGGACCTGAGTTCGACTCTCAGCGGTCCCATACCACCTTTTTACTTCGTTGACTGTCGCTCGGAGAGCGACAGTCTCCTCGCAAAAATCTGGACCAAAAACGTCCCACGAGGGCTCGCTTCGCTCGCCTCGCGGTGCAGTAGCCAAACGGCGGCTGACAAAAATTTCGTGGTGACTCCGAGCGTGACACGGTGTGACTTTCCGTCACACCCAGCAACAACCACCAAAAAATCGGCCGAGAACCGCTACTCAGGTCGAGACGGCATCGCAGGTCCAGCCGGGGTCGCTCCCCGTCCGCCGGATGAGGTCCGCGCGGCACGCCGGACAGTAGTCGGGGACCGTCGTTTCGCCCCGCGGGACATAGACGCCACCGCCGCATTCCACGCACGCATCGGCGACGACTGTGGTGCAGTCCGCACACAGGTTGAAGTCGTCAACCGTGAGGTCGCGCAGCACTTCGAGCTTTTTGTCCAGGATGTACTCGTCGATAACCGCCTGACAGCTGTGGCACGGCTTCATAGCGATACAGCGTGTCAATTGAGACCATGGAACATATACCTGTCGTCGTCGGTGTCTCTTGTCGGAGAATATCAGTCGGGCCGGAGGCTCACCGATGCCGGATATGCCACGTTTGCACGCGAGCGGCGCTAGCGCGGCCGGTGCGAACGTGTTTCACAGAAATCATAAATAACTCGGTGACGAGTTAGTATTTGCTGCTGTCAGAGGCACATCAGGGCGACAAGCGAAATCACCCGCCCTCTACCCACCATTCATTCTCTCTCGGCTATCGATTCGAGCCGACGGGACGGAGAATCGACTGTCCGAGCGACTACCGGGGCGGACCGGACCTCAACTCCGCGTTCCCGTGTCGGGGAGACGATCTCCGTACATCTCAGCGAGCAGCGCCTCCGTCGCCCGGTGGGCCCCCACGAGAACGACTACACTCGCGACGATAGTCGCGATCGACTGGGGCGTCGAAAGCAGTCCGAGCGAGACGATGAGCGTCGTCGCACAGGCCGGCGGGTGGACCGCGTCGAGTTCGACCATTCCCCAGCCCGTCGCGGCGACCGAGACCGCCCCGCTCGTGACGAGTCGCAGCGTGTCCGTCGACGCGGCCGAGAGCGACGGGGCCAGCGTCACGCCGGGGGCGACGAGCGCGTAGGCCGCGAAGCCGACGACGGCACCGACGGCGTGGCCGCCGACGATGCGAGACGGGCGGGAGTGCCCGCCCCGACGGCGGAACGCGAGGACGAACGCCGTGGGTCCGAGGCTCGGAAAGACGAACGGCTCGCCGGTCGCCCACGCGACGCCGCCGAGTGCGGCGACGAGCAGGCCGGCGGAGAGCCCCGTTTCGAGACCGCGTCGAGACATGTGACACGCTCTGTCGACGCGGCGTGAAAACGGTGTCTAACTCTGACCGAATCGAACCGGTACCGTGGGACTCGTCGACAGATACCGCGTGCTCCGCACGCCCACGTTGAAGTGCGGCCGCGACGACGGACGGGGTATGTCCGGAGCCGCGTTTCTCGAAGGCGACCGCGTCGAACTCAGAACCGTCGAGTCGGAGCACGTCGAGTTCCTCCACGAGACGGTCAACGACCCGCGGGTTCGACGGGGAATCGCCGCCGCCGACCCCGTGACGCGCGCGGCAGAGCGCGAGTGGGCCGAGTCGCGCGGCGACGGCGACGACATCAGTTTCGTCGTCTCGGTCGGCGGCGACCCGGTCGGGACTATCGGCCTCAAGCCGCCGAACGTCGTCACCGGGGCGGCCGAGGTCGGCTATCTCGTCGCGCCCGACCACTGGGGCAACGGCTACGCGACGGACGCGCTGCGGACGCTCTGCGGCTACGCCTTCGGCGAGCGTCGGCTCAACAAACTGTACGCGAACGCCTACGAGACGAACCCGGCGTCGACCCGCGTGCTGGAGAAAGCCGGCTTCGAACGCGAGGGCGTCCACCGAGAACAGGGGTTCGTCGACGGGGAACACGTCGACGTGCTTCGATACGGTCGGCTCGCCGACGAGTGGCGAGACGAAGAGAAAGCCCGTGGCGCCGAAAGCGAGGTCGGAGGCGACGCCGACGGGTGGATATAGCCTAAATCCAGCCCTCTTGGGCGAGGAGTTCGCCGTTGAGGACCGACGCGCCGGCCGCGCCGCGAATCGTGTTGTGCGCGAGGCAGTTGTACTTCACGCCGTGCTCGGTGGCCTGGATGCCGCCGGCGGAGATCTGCATGCCGTCGCCGCGCTCGCGGTCGAGGCGGGGCTGCGGCCGGAAGTTGTCCTCGAAGACGTGGATGAGCTGTTCGGGTGCGCTCGGGAGGTCGACGCCGGGGTACTCGCGCATCGCGGCCGCGACGTCCTCGGGGGAGGCGTCGTCGGCGAGGTCGGCGAAGACGCTCTCGAGGTGGCCGTCGAGCGTCGGGATGCGGTTACACGAGGCGTTGACCTCCGCGCCGTGGAGCGCGACTTCCGCGCCGTCGAACGAGCCCAGAAGCTTGCGGGACTCCGTCTCCATCTTCTCTTCTTCGCCGCCGATGTGCGGGATGGCGTTATCGATGATTTCCATCGAGGTAACGCCGTCGTAGCCCGCGCCGGAGACGGCCTGCAGGGTCGTGACGTCGACGCGTTCGAGGCCGAACTGGTCGAGCGCGGCGAGCGTCGGGACCATCGTGATGGTCGAGCAGTTCGGGTTCTTCACGAGCGCGCCGTCCCAGCCGCGCTCGTCGCGCTGGACCTCGATGAGGTCGAGGTGCTCCGGATTAATCTCCGGAATCGTGAGCGGCACGTCGGGTGCCATGCGGTCGTTCGAGGAGTTCGAGGAGACGACGTAGCCCGCCTCGAGGAACTCGGGTTCGACCTCGGCGGCGACCGACGACGGGAGCGACGAAAACAGGAGGTCGATGTCGTCGGGCACGTCCGCGGGGTCGGTGCTGCCGACTTCCATCGCGGCCACGTCGTCCGGGATGGGGGTGTTGACGCGCCACTTCGCGGCCTCGTCGTATCGCTTGCCCGCGCTCGACTCGCTCGCGGTCAGCGCCGCGAGTTCGAACGTCGGGTGGTCTTCGAGGAGCTGGATGAATCGCTGTCCGACTGCGCCGGTTGCACCGAGGATGCCGACTCGTACTGCCATTACCCGTGTCGTAGTGTGGCACACGCATAAGGCCGTTTGGATTTGAACCAGTATTCGCGGCGTATAGTGCCAGAGAAGTGTAAGCTCGGCCGTTCTATCACGGTCGAACACGTAAATCGTCGTCTGTCGAATCGGCCACCGACGTGCGTTGGTAAAATCGATAGAATAACGTGCGGTTCCCTGAAAGACTACCGCAAATGTTCAGCAAGGTTCTCGTCGCCAACCGAGGCGAGATCGCGGTGCGCGTCATGCGCGCCTGCGAGGAGCTCGGAGTCCGAACCGTCGCCGTCTACAGCGAGGCGGACAAACACGGCGGGCACGTGCGGTACGCCGACGAGGCGTACAACATCGGTCCCGCCCGTGCGGCCGATTCCTACCTCGACCACGAGTCGGTCATCGAGGCCGCGCGGAAGGCCGACGCCGACGCTATCCACCCCGGCTACGGCTTCCTCGCGGAGAACGCCGCGTTCGCCCGGAAGGTCGAGGAGTCCGAGTTCAAGTGGGTCGGCCCGTCGGCCGACGCCATGGAGCGCCTCGGCGAGAAGACGAAGGCCCGCGCGCTCATGCAGGACGCCGACGTACCGGTCGTCCCCGGCACGACCGAACCCGCCGACTCCGCCGAGGACGTGAAGGCCGTCGCCGACGAGTTCGGCTACCCGGTCGCCATCAAGGCCGAGGGCGGCGGCGGCGGCCGCGGCTTGAAGGTCGTCCACTCCGAGGACGAGGTCGACGAGCAGTTCGAGACGGCAAAGCGCGAGGGCGAGGCGTACTTCGACAACGCCTCGGTCTACGTCGAGAAGTACCTCGAAGCGCCGCGCCACATCGAGGTGCAGATTCTCGCCGACGAGCACGGCAACGTCCGCCATCTCGGCGAGCGCGACTGCTCGCTCCAGCGCCGTCACCAGAAGGTCATCGAGGAGGCCCCGTCGCCGGCGCTGTCCGACGACCTCCGCGAGCGCATCGGTGAGGCCGCCCGCCGCGGCGTCCGCGCCGCCGACTACACCAACGCCGGCACCGTGGAGTTCCTCGTCGAGGACGGCGAGTTCTACTTCATGGAGGTCAACACGCGCATCCAGGTCGAACACACCGTCACCGAGGAAGTGACGGGCCTCGACGTGGTGAAGTGGCAACTGCGCGTCGCCGCCGGCGAGGAACTCGACTTCTCGCAGGACGACGTGGAAATCGAGGGCCACTCGATGGAGTTCCGAATCAACGCCGAGGCCCCCGAAAAGGAGTTCGCGCCCGCGACGGGCACGCTCGCGACCTACGACCCGCCGGGCGGCATCGGCGTCCGCATGGACGACGCCGTCCGCCAGGGCGACGAAATCGGCGGCGACTACGACTCGATGATAGCCAAACTCATCGTCACCGCCTCGGACCGCGAGGAGGTCCTCGCCCGGGCCGAGCGCGCGCTCGCCGAGTTCGACATCGAGGGGCTCCGCACGGTCATCCCGTTCCACCGCCTCATGCTCACCGACGAGGCGTTCCGCGAAGGGAGCCACACGACGAAGTACCTCGACGAGGTGCTCGACCGCGACCGCATCCAGGCCGCCGTCGAGCGCTGGTCGCCCGAGGCCGTCGCCGACGATGACGACGACGACGAGGTCACGGAACGCACCTTCACCGTCGAGGTCAACGGCAAGCGCTTCGAGGTCAGCCTCGAAGAGCGCGGCGCGCCCGCCATCCCGGTCGGGAACGCGTCCGCGGGCAAATCTAACTCCGCCGGCCCGCGCAAGCGCCGCGACGACGGCGGAAACGACGACTCCCAGCAGATTATCGAGGGCGACGGCGAGTCCGTCACCGCCGAGATGCAGGGGACTATCCTCTCTGTCGAAGTCGAGGAGGGCGACGAGGTCGAACCCGGCGACACCGTCTGCATCCTCGAAGCCATGAAGATGGAAAACGACGTGGTCGCCGAGCGCGGCGGCACCGTCTCGCAGGTCCTCGTCTCCGAGGGCGACAGCGTCGACATGGGCGACGTGCTGCTCGTCCTCGAATAGTCCTGCGGCCCGAAGCGACGCTCGAACCGCGAACCTCTTTTCCCGTGCGCTGGTACCGACCTCCATGAGCGACACGCGACGCGCCCTCCTGGACGCACTCGCCGAGGGCCCCGTCTCCGGGCCCGACCTCGCCGACCGACTGGGCGTCTCCCGCGCCGCGGTCTGGAAGCACGTCGAGTCACTCCGCGACGAGGGGTTCGGCGTCGAGAGCGCCGGCGACGGCTACGTCGTCACCGACGTACCGGAGTACGGCGGCCCGGCAATCGAGTACGGTCTCGACGCCGACTACGACGTGGAGTTCCACGAGACGCTCGACTCCTCGAACGACCGCGCCCGCGCCCTCGCCGCCGAGGGCGCGAGCGACGTGGTCATCGTCGCCCGCCAGCAGACCGCCAGTCGAGGCAGGAAAAATCGGGAATGGTCCGCGCCCGACGGCGGCGTCTGGATGAGCCTGCTCGTCCGCCCGGACGAACCGCCGGCGTACGTCCCGCTGTACACGCTGGCGATGGCCGTCGCCGTCTGCGACGCGGCGCGCGAGGCCGGGGTGGACGCGAGCATCAAGTGGCCGAACGACGTTATCGTGAGCGAAGCGAACGATAACTCGTCGGGCGCGTCAGCGTCCGACGGTGTCTCCGCGAGCGAAGCGAGTGGCGGTTCGTCTACGAATGCAGACGATGTTTCCGCGAACGAAGTGAGCGGAGGTTCACCGGCTCACGCCGGTGGCAGTTCGAAAAACTCCGACACGCCCGTAGACACCGACACGCCCGCCGACCGCGGCTACCGGAAGCTCTGCGGCATCCTCACCGAGATGGAAGGCGAGGCCGACCGGGTCTCGTGGCTCGTCATCGGCCCCGGAATCAACGTCAACCTCGACCCCGCGGCCCTCCCCGAGGGCGCGACGAGCGTCGCCGCCGAGGCCGGTCCCGTCGAGCGCCGCGTGTTCGTCCAGCGGGTGCTCGAACGATTCGACGAACTGCGCGGCGACCTCGACGCGGTCCTCCCCGCGTGGCGCGAGCGGGCGGACACGCTCGGCAGACGGGTCCGCGTCCACACCGCGAGCGGCGTCATCGAGGGGGACGCAATCGACGTCGAACACCCCGGCACGCTCGTCGTCCGAACCGACGAGGGCGAAAAACGAGTCCACGCCGGCGACTGCGAACACCTGCGCCCGGCCGACGGCGGGCGCTGAGACCGCGATCGAACCCGCACCAGCGTTCGGCTAGTTCACTAGTCCGCTATTCCCCGCCGTCCGCCGTCGCCGTCGAGTCGGCGGCCGCGTCGGCCTCAGCGGGCGGCTCGGGCGCGGCGTCGTCCGGTACCCCGACGGCGAACTCGTCCGCGTCGTCGCCGCCGCCCTCGATGCGGACGGTCAGGACGGGAACTTTCGACGCCCGAACGACCTTTTCCGCGACCGACCCGAGGAGGAGGCGGTCGATACCGCCGCGGCCGTGAGTCCCCATCACGATGAGGTCGCACCCGCCCCGCTCGGCGAACTCGACGATTTCCCGGCTCGGCGTCCCTTCGAGGACGTGCGTCTCGACGGGGACACCCTGTGACTCGGCCGCGCGCTCGACTTGGTCGAGCGCCGACTCGGCGTCGGCCCGCAACATGTCGTCGAGCCCCTCCCACGACGATTCCATCGGGAGCCCCGCGAAGCTCCCCGCGTTCACCACGTACACCCCGTGGAGTTCCGCATCGTGGACGGCCGCTAAGGCCGCCGCATGGACTGCGACGCGCTCGGAACCGGCGGAGCCGTCGATGGGAACGATGATTCGGTCGTACAACACCATGACACTTGATAACATTTTCTCGGGGTCGGTAATAACCCTTTGCTACGGGAGGAGTACTGCGAGAATAGGTCAGCGTCCGTGAGCGTTCTGCGGCCCGTTGGGAGCGAATTCTGGAGGAGAGGGCGTCGCCCGCTCTCAGAGATACACGTCTTTCACGTCCGCCTGCCCGGCGCGGCGGACGACGGCGCGGACCACGTTCTCGACGCCCGCGAGGTTGTCCGTGTCGCCGTCGAGGACCAGAAGCTTGGCGTCGCGGCCCTCCTCGACGAGGCCGTAGTTCAGCCCGGCGATGTCGGCCCCGTTGACGGTCGCCATACGGAGGACCTCGGCGGCGGAAACGTCCGCCAGCTTGGAGGTGAACTCCATCTCGCGGAACATCGAGGGGCTGTTGAGCATCACGTTGTCCGTGCCGAGCGCGACGGTGGTGCGGTCGACCAGTTCGCGAATGGGCGCGACGCCCGCGTCGGTGACGAGGTTCGACCGCGGGCAGATGACGATGGGTATCTCGCTGTCCTCGACGCGTTCGAGGTGGAGCGCCTCGGGGTGGACCATGTGGACGAGGAAGTCCGGTTCGAGGTCCAACGCGGCGTTGATGTCGTGGGCGTCGCGCTCGCCCGCGTGGATGCCGAACAGTTTTCCGGCGGCCTCGGTCGCGTTCCGGAGCGCGCCGAACTCGCCGTCCCGCGCGCCCGACGCGCCGAAGCCATCGGCGATTTCCATCGCGTCCGCCGTCTCGCGTCCGAAGACGACCGCCTCGATGTCGCGCCCGTCGAGCGCCTGCCGGATGACGTCGACGCCCTCGACGCCGCCCTCGCGGAACTCCAGACACGCGGCCGTGCCGCCGGCCTCCATCATCCGGAGCGACCGGTGCATCGCGGCGGCTTTCTCCTCGGTGCTGGCCGCGCGGAGGAGCCGGTGTTTCAGCCCGTCCGGCGGCGCGACGAGGTCGTCGAGCGACAGCCCCTCGCCGGCCTCCTTGGCGATGGAGTCGCCGAGGTGGGTGTGGGCGTTGACGAACGCCGGGAGGATGATATCCGTCGAATCGGTCGCCGTCTCCTCGATTGCGGTTATCGTGCCGTCCTCGACGACGACCCGCCCCTCGACCGGGTCGAAGTCGCGGCCGCGGAGTATCGTACCCTCGAGTTGCATCGCTCTCGAATGCGTCTCGGCGGTGCTTGAACCTCCCGTCTCGGGACAGCGGCTACTCGAACTCGTCGAGCGTCGCGTTGAGGCCGCTTCTGACCTCGGCGACGAGCGCGCCGTCCACGTCGAGGCCGAGCACGTCGGCGGCCGCGCGGCCGACCCGCTCTGTCTCCTCGCGCGGGGCGTAGACGCCGAGTCGCCACTGCTGTTCCTGTGCGGTCCGGAGCGCCTGCACGAGCGGCGACTCGCGCTCCAACTGCCGAATCTCGCCGTTGACCATCACCCGCGACGACGACTCGGTCATCGACGGGCGCGAGGGAACGTCGAGGATGACCGACTCGGGCGACACGTCGGCGGCGTCGGCGATGTCCCGCTCGAACGCCGCGAGCGCGTCGTGTTCGGCGTCGATAATCGAGTCGGGGACGTTCGGCAACTCCGCCCAGACGGCACGCTTGTAGAGGTCGCGGGTGGCCAGCCGCTCGGCGAAGGCGCTCGTCGAGTCGGTGAGTTTGAGCGCGACGAGCAGGTCGGGGTCGTCCATTCGACGGAGTTCCTCGGCGTCGATGTCGGGTTCCTCGAGCAGTCGCTCCGACGCGCGCCGGAGCATCGCCTTCGAGATGCGTGCGACGTGGTGCTGGTAGACTGTCGGGTTCATGAGCGCGCGGGCGAGCAGGAGCGATTCGGCGGTCTGGACGTTCCCCTCCGCGAGGACCAGCTCGCCGTCGACGAACGTCAGTTCCCGAATCAGGCGCTCGTGGTCGATGGTGCCGTAGGGGACGCCGGTGTGGTGGGCGTCGCGGACGAGGTAGTCCATCCGGTCTACGTCCAACTCCCCGGAGACGAGTTGGCCGAACTCGCCGTCCCCCTCGACCAAGGCGGCCACGCGCTCGGGGTCTAACCCTTCGGCCTCCAGCGTCTCGCCGACGGTTCCGCGGGCGACGAGTCCCTCCACGTCGTCGTGGTACTTGCCGGTGTGACGGTGGGTCACGTCCTCGATATTGTGGCTATAGGGACCGTGGCCCACGTCGTGGAGGAGCGCCGCGGCCTCGACGTGAGCGGCGGCGTCGCCTTCGATGCCGAGATGCGAGAGGGCGCGAGAGGCGAGGTGGTAGACGCCGAGGCTGTGTTCGAACCGCGTGTGGTTCGCCGAAGGGTAGACCAGTTGGACGGTTCCCAACTGCTTGATGCGCCGGAGTCGCTGCATCTCCGGCGTATCGAGGAGGGCTTCGGCCGCGCCCTCGACCTCGATGTGGTCGTGGACGCTGTCCTTGATGGTCGTCATTGTGGGTGAATCGGCCGCCATCGGTGAAAAAGGGTCGGACGGTGGTGTGTCTCCGGCGCTCCCCGCGCCTCAGACCGGGGTCGTCACGCGCACCGGAAGCCCGAGCACGTCCACGGCGGCCGCGGCCACCTCGTCGCGGACGGCCTCGGGCGCGTAGACGCCGAGTCGCCACTGCGTCCGCTCGGCCGACCGGAGTGCGCCAACGAGTTCGGAGGCGTCTTCGAGCCGTCGGACGACGCCGTTGACGACGACGCGCGACCGCGACTCCTTGATTCGCGGCCGCGACGGCGCGTCCACGATGACTGACTCGGCTGACACGTCGGCGGCGCCGGCGATGTCCCGCTCGGCCGCCCGCGTCGCCTCGGGGTCGAGTTCGACCACGTCGGTCGGCACGGCGTCGATGGGGGCCCAGACGGCCCGCTTGTAGAGGTCGCGGCGCTCGATTCGGCGGCCGAGGTCGGGCACGCGCTCGCCGAGGGCGACGAGCAGGTCGTGGTCGGCCATCCGGACGAACTCCTCGATTGGCACGCCGTCGTCGACGAGGCGCTCGGAGGCACGTTCGAGCATCGCGCCCGCGATGCGGGAGACGTGGTGGCGGTAGACGGTCGCGTTCATCAGCGCCCGGGCGAGAAGCAGAGATTCGGCGGTCTGGACGTTCCCCTCGGCCAATACGAGTTCGCCGTCCCGATACCGGAGTTCGCGGACGAGGCGGCCGTGGTCGATGGTGCCGTAAGGGACGCCGGTGTGGTGGGCGTCGCGGACGAGGTAGTCCATCCGGTCCACGTCCAACTCGCCCGAAACCAACTGCCCGAGGCCGCCTGCACCGTCGACCATGTCGGCGACGCGGTCGGGGTCGAGCCCGTGATCGGTCAGGACTTCGCCGACCTCGGTCCCGTCGAGTAAGTGGTGAATCTCGTCGTGGTCGCGGCCGGTGCGCCGGCGGATGAGGTCCTCGGTCTGATGGCCGTAGGGTCCGTGGCCGATGTCGTGGAGGAGCGCGGCGGCGCGGACGTGAGCGGCGCGGTCGCCGTCGACGCCGAGATGCGAGAGGGCGCGGGAGGCGAGGTGGTAGACGCCGAGGCTGTGTTCGAACCGCGTGTGGCTCGCGGAGGGGTAGACGAGCCGGACCGTCGAGAGCTGTTTGATGTGTCGAAGCCGCTGGAAGGCGGGCGTATCGACGAGTTCGGCGGCCACGGGGTCGAGCGAGATGTAGTCGTGGACGCTGTCCTTGACGGCGGTCATAGCGGGTGTTGCACGAGAGGAGTCAAATAGCCGAGCATTCGGGTCGTCGTGGGGGCGAGGTGGCCGGCCGCACGACCGCGGGTCCCTCTCTGCCGCCCCGCTTCACCGCTGGGAGAACTGTCCGACGACCTGCTCTGCGGTCGCGTCGGCGACGACGCCGACGAGGTGGGCGCGGTAGGCGGGTCGGCTGACGACCCCGGTTCCGGCGCTCTCGACCGACGCTTCGACCGAGCCGGCGAGGTCAGGACCGTCGGTGGACTCGAAGACGAGTGGGTCACCCGACAGCGCCGCATCGACGTGTCTCTCGTGACCGCCCGCGTCGAACGCCGCGCGCCACGTCACCGACCCGGAGGGGGCGACCGGATTCCAGCGCGAGTCCCACTCGTCAACGACGACGACCACGACCGGGCCCTCGGCGTCCCCCTCGCGGGCGTCGGCCGGTTCGAGGGCCACGCCCCGTTCCGCGAACGACGCGACGAGGGCGGCCGTGAGGTCGTCGCGGACGGCCTCCGGCGCGTCGACCACGAGGACACCCTCGGTAATCGGCGGGAGCGAATCGAGGTTCGACCCGCCCGACGCGGCGGTCGCGGAGGCCGTCGTCTCGTAGCTCGCCGCCTCGAAATCGAGGGCGAGCAGGCCGCCGGAGACGGCCACGACGACGAGCACGAGTGCGACCACGACCGCGGTTCGAGGGGACAAGTCCATGGGGCATATTCGTCTCGCGGCGGCGATAGCCGTTCTGTGACGCGTGTTGTCGGTGGTCCGTCTCGTCGGACTCTGTTGAAAACCTCAGCTGGTGATAGCTTGTCGAGACTGTGCTGAATCCAGAGAGCAAGTCGGTCCGGTTGAATGCTACCTAACAAAGTCCAAGTTCCGCTCTTCTCTGTGGTTTGGCTCTACCGGGCACTCAGGGTGGAAGATTATGGCAGCGAGTTGCGAAGATTTATATGACAACTAATTATCATTTGATTAATGCCCTCTAAGCAATTCTTCACCCCTTCTCGACGGATGGTCCTAATCGGAGTGGTTGTACTCATGATGGTGGGTGGTCCGTTGTGGTCGTCACTATTCCATATCGGCGAACGGAACCATCAATACGAGAGCTACGAGGTCGTCATCGACAACGAGACGGGGCTTGCGTACGTGGACGACTCTTTTCCAGCAATGAATCATCGACTCAGCGAAGACCTTGGGTGTGGTCCGTTTAGCATGAGTCGAATCTGTGCACTAGAACGCGTCACACTAAACTCAACAGTCCCCACGAAGCGATATACGACTAACCCCGACTGGGAACCGCCACATTTTGGTCACGAGCGGTATCACTATGTTCTCATCGACGGCCAAACATACGAAACAAGATATGTCCCAAACCGGTCTGTCACGGAGAACGGAAAATATCCATACCGGCTTGACCTCGGACTCAGACCAGTTCCTCGTGAGGACGTGCTCCGATCTATCTCACTAAATGTGGCCCACGTTTCACCGACCGTTCGTGCAGCGGCAGAATCGGGCACACACTCTACGCACGCTCGTGTCGACGTTCCGAACACGCCGGTTCGACTTGCTGACGGTACCTATCACCGGGTCGTATACGATGGTTACACGCAGTCAACAAGGGCCGAAGGACTGCTTGAACTGATTTTAGAGTTCTTCGCTCCGTTTTTCGGTGTCATACTGCTTCCCCGTGTTGTGTCACATTTCGAAGTGAATTACGTCGACTGATAGATGGGTGATTCTCGAAGAGGCTGTTCTTGAGTTCAGGTGGGGTTGAGCGGGGTGGTTCTGACCAGCAGCGGTGGAACGAGGATAGCGTCGTGCTGACCACATCCTCTCTATTCAGCACGCCGGTTCTGTCGGGTTCTGGGGAGTTCAACGAAGTTCCTGTCGCACGATGGTGGCGGTGGTTCGACCGCCCACAAACCGTTTCACGCGGGGGCGACGAGACGCCGATATGAGTCTCCGGTCAGTCCTCGGAAACGCCGTCGGCTACGCGCTCCTCGGCTTCGCCTGTCTCTCCGTGGCTTTCGCGGGCTACTGGGTCGTGAGGAGCGTCTTGACCGGCGCGACCGCCGGGCGCGTGATGTTCGTCATGTCCGGCCTCGGGGCGGCGCTGATAACCGGCTTCTCGGGCTATTTCGTCAGGAAGGCGGTCGCCGGACAGGTGATGCCCTCGGAGTTCGACGTGTCGGTGGCCTATCGCGGCGGTCCCTGACGAGGGCTTCGTCGGTCTACGCGGCTGTCTCGCCCTCGCGACCCGCGACCGGCCGGCGTCTCCGGTGAAGGAACTTTCAAACGGACACTCGTCCTACGGCGCATCATGGTCACCTTCCTCGCCGGGGGCACGGGCACCCCCAAACTCCTCGACGGGGCCGCCGGGGTGTTCGACCCCGCCGAGACGACCGTCGTCGCCAACACCGGCGACGACGTGGAACTCGGCGGCCACCTCGTCTGTCCCGACGTGGACACCGTCCTCTTCGCCGGCGGCGGCGTCCTCGACACCGACCGCTGGTGGGGAATCGCCGACGACACTACCGCGACCGACGACGAACTCCACCGCCTCGCTGACGCGGCCGGCCTCGAATCCGGTCCGCGCTACCTCCCCGAGTCGGCCCAGACCGCCGGCCGCGACATCGCCCGCTGGCGGCGCTTCTCCGGCGTCGCGGAGTTCATGGAAATCGGCGACCGCGACCGCGCGGTCCACATCACCCGCACCTCGTTGCTCGACGAGGGGAACTCGCTCACCGAAGTCACTCGGACCCTCGCCGACGCCTTCGACCTCGACGTGTCGCTCCTCCCGATGAGCGACGACCCCGTGGCGACCCTGATTCACACCGACGAAGGGACGATGCACTTCCAGGAGTACTGGGTCCACCGCCGCGCCGACCCCGCCGTCCGCGACGTGGAGTTCCGCGGCGCTGACGACGCCGCCATCACCGACGAAGTCGCCGACGCACTCGCAGAACCGGTCGTCGTCGGCCCCTCGAACCCCGTCACGAGCATCGGCCCGATGCTCGCCGTCGACGGCTTCGCGGACGCCCTCGCCGACACGCCGGTTGTCGCCGTCTCGCCGTTCGTGGAGGACACCGTGTTCTCCGGCCCCGCCGCGGACCTCATGGCGGGCGTCGGCTACGACCCCTCGACCGCGGGCGTCGCCGAGGCCTACCCCTTCGCCGACGCGTTCGTCCTCGATACGGCCGACAGCACCGACCTCGACCGGCCGGTCGTCCGAACCGACACCCGAATCGACGGCCCGGAAGACGCCGAGCGCGTCGCCCGCGCCGTTTCCGAGGCGCTCGCGGAGGTGTCGTGATGTTCGCCCCGCGGGTCGCCGTTGCGAGCCTCAGCGGCGAGTCCGACGCCGCGTGGGCGGACGCCGCGGCACCCCACGTCGGCGCGGCGTTCATCGGCGGCGTCGCCCTCGACGACGCCTCGCAGGCGGCGGCCCGCGAGCTCGTCGCCCGCGGGCGCTCGGAGTTCCTCGCCGACGACCCGGTCGCCTTCGTCTCCGACCAACTCGACTCACTCGCCGGATTCGACGGCAAAGACCGCTTCGTCGCCGTCAACGTCCGGGCAACCTCGCCCGACCCGATTCGGGAGGTCGCGGCCGTCTGCGCCGACCGCGGCGCAGGCGTGGAGATAAACGCCCACTGCCGACAGGACGAACTCTGCGCCGTCGGTTGCGGCGAGACGCTCCTGCGCGACACCGACCGACTGGCCGCGTACGTCGCGGCGGCCGCCGAATCCGACGCGCCGGTCGGCGCGAAAGTCCGCGCCGAAATCGACGGCGTGGACCTCCCGAACCTCGCGGTCGCGCTCGCCGACGCGGGAGCCGACTGGCTCCACGTCGACGCGATGGACTCCGAGGCCGCGATTGCCGACGTGGCCGCCGCCGCGCCCGACCTCTTTCTCGTCGCCAACAACGGCGTTCGCGACCGCGAGACGGCGACCGAGTACCTCGACTACGGGGCCGACGCGGTGAGCGTCGGGCGGCCGAGCGACAACCCGACGGTCCTCCGCCGGGTCAGAACCGCCGTTGACGACTGGTTCGCCGGGCGCGAGAGCGACGCCGAGTTGGGCGACGAGAGCGGGGTGTCCGCCTGATGGTCGCGCCCGTCTCCGACCGGGGGTTCGACCCTGCGCGGCACGCCGAACTCGCGCTCCTGCTCGAAGTCGCCGGCACGCCCAAGCCGGGGAACGTCGACCGCCGCCGCGACCTCTCGGACCTGCACTTCGAACACTTCCTGACCGGCGCTGTCGGCTCCGCGGCCGGTCTCGAACTGGCGGCGTCGGGCGCGCCGGTCGGCGAGGCGTTCGAGGAGGCGGTCGCCGGCATGAGCCGACAGGGCGGCGGGAACACGCAGTTCGGCTGTCTCCTGCTTCTCGTCCCGCTCGTCCGGGCGGCGGCCGAAGACGACCGCGACCTCTCGCCCGCCGGCGCGACCGCCGTGGTCGAATCGACCACCGTCGCCGACGCGGTCGGGTTCTACCGCGCGTTCGAACACGTCGAGGTGGCCGTCGGCGACGTGCCCGAGGACGCGCCGGACCTCGACGTTCGGCGCGGCGGCGACGCTGCCGACGCGCTCCGAGAGCGCGGGTTCACGCTGTACGACGTGATGGACCTGAGCGCCGAGCGCGACGCCAACGCCCGCGAGTGGACCGGCGGCTTCACCCGGACCTTCCGCGCGGCTGAGGCCATCCTCGCCGACGACGGCCCCGTCACCGACCGCGTCGCTCGCGCGTTTCTCGACCTCCTCGCGGAGGAACCGGACACGCTCGTCGCGACGAACCACGGCGAGGCCGTCGCCCGCGACGTGATGGACCGCGCGGCCGCGGTCTCCGACCTCGACGAAGCCGAGGAACTGGCCGACGAGTTCGTCGCTGAGGGAATCAACCCCGGCACGACCGCCGACATCGTCTGCGCGGCGACGTTCGTCGCGCTGGAGCGGGGGGTCCCGCTGTGAGCGACGACGAGACGATGGACGCGGGGCGTCGCGCCGGCGACCGCGACGGCTGGCCCGTCGAACTCCGCGGCGTCACCGAGACAGTCGTCGCCACGCTCGGGCCGAACGACCGGTGGAACTTCGCTGCGCTCGGGGTCCACGCGCCGGAGGCTGACGACGCTCCCGCCGACGTGTCTTCCGGTTCGCCACCGCCGTCGACCGCGACGACGTGGGGAAACACCCGAACCCGCCGGAACTTCCATCGACAGGGCGGCGGCGTCATTCAGTTCGTCTCCGACCCGCGGGCGTTCGTCGAGGCCGCGATGACCATCTACGAACGGGACTCGCCGGTCCTCGATTCGGCCGACGCGTGGGCCGAAGTCGAGGCGACGCCGGTCAGTTCCGGCGAGGATGGCGGGACTGAGTGGGAGACGTGGGAACTCCGGCCCGTCGACGCCGCGGTCGAGCGGACCCGGCCGTTCACTATCAATCGCGGCTTCGGCGCGGTCATCGACGCGACGGTGGCCGCCTCGCGCCTCGACGTGCCCTCCTTCGACACCGACGACCTGCTGGATCGACTCGACTACTTCGCCGAGACGGTCGAGAAATGCGGCGGGGAAAGAGAGCGCGAGGCGTTCGCGCGAATCGACGAGTTGACGGGCTGGCGCGAGCGGGCGGCCGCGAGACGGAACGAATCGTTTTAGTGTTCGTCCGGGGAATCTTCCGACATGGCAATCAAGCCCAAGTACGTCAAGCAGCTTGGTAACATCCTGCTGGAGCGATACCCGCAGGCGTTCAACACGGACTTCGAGACGAACAAGGACAGCGTCGAGGAACTGACCACGGTCGAGTCGAAGGGCGTCCGCAACCGCATCGCCGGCTACATCACGCGCAAGAAGGGCGGTCAGGGCGCGTAAGTTCGAGTCAGTCGATTCTCTCTGCGAACACATCTTCTCCAGCCCGCGCGGAGCGGCCGCGCCGGGCCGCGCGCGACGCACGCATGCGACGCCCGCAGTTTCGGTCCCCAGTAAACCATACCCGTACAGACCGCTTTCCACCGCTTCCGACCGGTCCGGAGGAAGCGTTTAGTCCGCGCTCCCGCGATGCTCCGACATGCGCGTCATCGGTCACCGCGGCTGTCCCGCCCTCGCCCCCGAAAACACGCTCGCAGCCTTCGAGGCGGCCGCGACGCGACTCGACTGGGTCGAACTCGACGTCCGACGCTGTGGCTCCGGCGAACTCGTCGTCTTCCACGACGAGACGCTCGACCGCCTGACCGACGCGGCCGGCCGTGTCGCCGAGACGAGCCTCGCGGACCTCCAGGAACTCACAATCGGCGACTCCGACGAGTCGGTTCCGACGCTCGCGGCGGTGTTCGACGCCCTGCCGGACCGCGTCGCGGTCAACGTCGAACTGAAAGAGGCCGGCCTCGCCGCCGACCTCGCGGCCGTCGTCGCCGACGCGGGAAACGAAGTACTCGTCTCGTCGTTCGACGCCGAGGCGCTCCGCGAGGTGCGCGAGACGACCGCGCTCCCGGTCGCCTTCCTCTTCGCGACCGACTGGGCGGCGTCGCTGTCGGTCGCCGCCGACCTCGACTGTGCGGCCGTCCACCCGCACTACGACCTGCTCTCGTCGGCGCGGGTCGAGGAGGCGCACGACCGCGGCTTCGAGGTCAACGCGTGGACGGTTCCCGACCGCGAGGTCGCGCGGCGACTCCGAGAGTACGGCGTCGACGGCGTGGTCGTCGACGACCCAGCACTCGCGGAGTGAACTACCGAGTCCGAGCGCCGCCGCGGAACGCCTGAAACGCCGTCTGGTCCCGTTGTACGCCGAACGCGAGCGAAATGAGCGCGACGACGATGCAGACCCCGACAACGGCGGTCGGAAGAACGCCGTCAGGGAGGTAGCCGTTCGCCATCCCGAGTTCGACGCAGGCCCCGGCGAAGACGGCGGCGAGCGCCGCGGAGACTAAGTCCGGTTCGCCCTCGTCGGCGTAGTGTGCCGCGACAGCGACGGCGGCAAAGCCGGCGAAAACGGCGTTGAAAAACAGCCAGACGAGCGCGGAGTGGACCATGTTGGACCGACTGACGTCGGACGAGAGTGTAACTGTTCTGTCGTGAACCCGCAGGCCCCCGACTCAGAACCGGTCGACGCGGCCCGAGGCGGCCCACGCGTCGGTCGGCGCGCCGGAGGGGACGCGACGGCCACAGCCGGTGACCGATTCGAGGCGGCCGGCGTACCGCCAGCGGTTTTCGTTCCACGTCTCCTCGCCGTCGGCGGCGGCTGCGGCGGCCGCGGCGACCGACTGGTCGTGGAGGTGCGCGCCGACGGCGGCGGCGATGGCCGCGGCCTCCTCGGCGTCGGCGTCGTCCGGAATCGACAGCCCCGACAGCAGCTCCCCGCTCATAGCGGGATGTTGCCGTGTTTCTTGTCGGGTTGCGACTTGCGCTTGGAGTTCAGCATCCGGAGGTCGGAGATGAGTCGTTCGCGGGTCTCGCCGGGTTCGATGACGTCGTCGATGAAGCCGCGGTCCGCGGCGGTGTAGGGGTTGGCGAACTCCTCGCGGTACTCCTCGATGAGCTCGTCGCGGCGGGCGTCGGGGTCGTCCGCGGCGTCGAGTTCGTCGCGGTAGAGGATATTGACCGCGCCCTGCGGGCCCATCACGGCGATTTCGGCGGTCGGCCACGCGTAGTTCACGTCCGCGCCGAGGTGCTTCGAGGCCATCACGTCGTACGCGCCGCCGTAGGCCTTGCGCGTGATGACGGTCATGAGGGGGACCGTCGCCTCGGAGTAGGCATAGAGGAGCTTCGCGCCGTGGCGGATGATGCCGTTGTGCTCTTGGTCCGTGCCGGGCAGGAAGCCGGGCACGTCCACGAACGAGAGGATAGGAATGTTGAACGAGTCGCAAAAGCGGATGAAGCGCGCGCCCTTCTCGGAGGCCTCGATGTCGAGGGTGCCGGCGTTCACGCGGGGCTGGTTGGCGACGATGCCGACCGAACGGCCGTCGAGGCGACCGAAGCCGACGACGATGTTCTTCGCGAAGTCCTCCTGGACGCCGAAGAAGGAGCCCTCGTCGAGAACGCCGTCGAGCACGTCGTGGATGTCGTAGGGCTTTCGCGGCTGGTCGGGCACGACCTCGGCGAGGTCGTCGTCGACGCGCTCGGGGTCGTCCCACGGCTCGACGCGCGGGGGGTCTTCGACGTTGTTCTGCGGGAGGTACGAAAGCAGGTGTCGGATGTCGTCGAGCGCCTGTTCTTCGGTGTCGGTGGCGAAGTGGGCGACCCCGCTCGTCGAGGTGTGGGTCGTCGCGCCGCCGAGTTCGTCGAAAGTGACCTCCTCGCCCGTGACCGTCTTAATGACGTCCGGGCCGGTGATGAACATGTGGCTCGTGTCGCGGACCATGAAGGTGAAGTCCGTCAGCGCGGGGGAGTACACCGCGCCGCCCGCGCAGGGGCCCATGATGGCCGAAATCTGCGGGATGACGCCGGACGCCTCGGTGTTGCGGCGGAAGATTTCGCCGAAGCCGCCGAGCGACTGGACGCCCTCTTGAATCCGCGCGCCGGCGGAGTCGTTGAGACCGACGACGGGTGCACCGACCTCCATCGCCTTGTCCATCACCTTGCAGACCTTCTCGGCGAACACCTCGCCGAGCGAGCCGCCGAAGACGGTGAAGTCGTGGGCGAAGACGAAGACGGTCCGGCCGTCGACCTCGCCGTAGCCGGTGATGACGCCGTCGCCGGGGAGCTTCGTCTCCTCCATCCCGAACTTGTGGTTGCGGTGGGTCCGGAACTGGTCGAACTCGCGGAAGGTGCCGTCGTCGAGGAAGTAGTCGATGCGCTCGCGGGCGGTCATCTTGCCCTTGTCGTGCTGGGAGGCGATTCGGTCCTCACCGCCGCCTTTCAGGGCTTCCTCGCGCTTCTCGCGGAGTTCGTCGATCCGGTCTTCCATCGTCATGCCAGACCACCTTCGCTCATTGGAGCAACGGTCCGCAGTCCTCGGTCAAAGGAGTTCCGCAATCCGGCAACCCTTACTTCGACAGTTGTCGAAGAATAGGTGGAACAATCATCATGGTTGTTGGCGGGGGCGCGGGCCGCGTCTCGCGGTCGAGTCGGCCCAAAACGGAGGACGAAGTCGAGTCAGTGCGTCGAACGCGGCGGGATGGTCGCCGCTCAGACGACTGAGTTGGGCTGCCGAAGACCGAAGAACGCCGCGGCAGACGCGACGACGGCGACGCCGACGGTCGGCCAGAAGCCGATGGTCGTGTCCACGCCGAAGTGCGTGAGGAGCGTGAAGACGAGGAACAGCGGGAGGACGACCCCGACGGCGAAGAGCCACGGCGTACCGAGGGACTTCGAGAACTCACCCGCGCCGGCGGCGAACTCCTCGAGCGCCTCGCGGCCCATGACCCAGCCGACGAACAGGAGGAATGCGGCGAGGCCGGCGGTCAGGAGGACGTTCACGAGCGGGCCGGCGACGAAGCCGAAGATGCCCGGGTTGAACGCGCAGACGGTGCCGGTGACGGCGACGAGCGCGGTCATCCCGACGACGGCGCGCCTGCGTGAGACGCCGTACTCGTCGACGAGGAACGCGACGGGGATTTCGAGCATGCTGATGGAACTCGACAGCGCCGCGAGCGTCACGACGGCGAAGAACGCGGTGGCGATGAGCGTCCCCGCGGGGAGTTGCGAGAACGCCCCAGCGAGGCCGACGAACAGCGCGCCCGGCCCGGTGCCGGTCTCAGTCGGATTGATTCCCTGCGAGAACAGAAGCGGGAAGACGACGAGACCGGTGATGACGCCGACGCTCGTGTTGAGGACGGCGATGGCGCTCCCGTCGAAGGGAAGCGAGCGGTCCTCGTCGAGGTACGAGGAGTAGGTGATCATCGTGCCCGCGCCGAGCGAGAGGGTAAACAGCGCCTGTCCGGCGGCGGGGCCGAGGATGGCGAAGAAGTTCTCGGTGATGACCGAGGGGTCGAACCGGAGGAAGAAGGTGTAGCCGGCGGCCGCGTTCGGCTGGGTCGCGGCCCAGGCGGCGAGACCGGCGAGCAGGATGAGCACGGCGGGCATCATGACCTTCGTGCCGAGTTCGATGCCCTTGCGGACGCCCGCGAAGACGATGAGCGCAGTCAGTCCGAGAAACAGGAGGTGGTAGAGCGCGGCGTCGACGCCGGCGGAAACGCCGCCGAAGTACTGGCCCGGATTCGTGAAGTACGCGGGGTTTCCGCCGACGACCGCGGCCCCGCTTTCGAGGAGATACCGGATAATCCACCCGCCGACGACGCTGTAGAACGAGAGCAGCGAGATGCCGGTGACGACCGAGAACGCGCCGACGACACCCCACGTTTTCGACCCCGAGAGGTCCCGGAGCGCGCCGACCGGCGACTTCTTCGCCCGGCGACCGATGACGAACTCGCCGAGCAGACCGGGGACGCCGACGAGGAGAACGATACCGAGATATACGACGAGGAACGCGCTGCCGCCGTTTTCGGCGGTCTGCCACGGGAACCGCCAGATGTTCCCGAGGCCGACCGCGCTGCCGACGGCCGCGAGGATGAACCCGAGCCGTGTTGCCCATGTTTCTCGTGTCATTGACACCCATTGCCAGTCCACCGGTAAAAGGGCTTTCGGACCGACGATACGTCATCGGAGAAATTTAACGGTTTTGAGTGGTCTACGCGTGAAAATTGCTGTCGAATAGTCGGAGGAAATGCGTCGCTACCGATGATTCCTAACCGCTCGAAAAGCGGGGCCGGTCGCCGCCTCAGAGGGGCGGAACGATAGCCGGGCTCTCGCCGAGGAACAACGTCTGGAGCCCGAGGGCGAGCGTCGCCACGACGGCGACGATGACGAGCGTGCGGACCAACCAGAGCCACGTCAGGCCGACGCCGTCACCGAGTCCGCTGCCCTTCATCAACTCCTCGATGGCGGGCGCGCCGTAGACCCACGCCGCGAAGACGAGGATGCCGAGGACCGAAAGCGGAAGGAGCAGTTTGTAGGCGAGCGTGTCGAACCAGCCGAGCCACGCGGTGTCGATTGCCGACGGGACGCCGAGCAGGAAGATGACGCCGCCGAGACCGACCGCCATCTGCGGGCGGGAGACGTCGTAGTTGTCGATGGACCACGAGACGACGACTTCGAGGAGGCTAATCGCAGACGAGAGCGCCGCGATGAGCACGACCACGAAGAAGACGAGGCCGATTATCTGGCCACCGGGGATGTCGGCGAACGCGCCGGCGACGCTGATGAACACCGCACCCGCGCCGCTCGTGTTGGGGTCGATTCCCTGGGCGAACAGGAGCGGGAGGACGACGAGACCGGCGAGGATGCCGACGAAACTGTTCAGGAAGACGATGGTGATACCGTCGCCGAACAGGCTCTGGTCGCCGTCGATGTAGGAGGCGTAGGTTATCATCGCGCCCATACCGAGCGACAGCGAGAAGAACGCCTGTCCGACTGCGAAGGGGACGATGTCGGCGAAGTTCTCCGTGAGCGCGTTGAAGTCGGGCGAGAGGAAGTACGCGTAACCCTCCGACGCGCCGGGGAGCGTGAAGGCAAAGGCCGCGAGCACGCCGAGGATGACGACGATGCTCGGAACCATCAGTTTCGTCGCCTTCTCGATGCCGTCTTCGATGCCGGCGGCGACGATGCCGACGACGAGCGCCATGAACACGGCGTGGAGCGCGAGCGCGTCCATCCCGGCGGACACCTGTCCGAAGTACTCTGCCGGGGCGGCGAAGTACGCGCCGGTCAGGCTGCCGCCGATGTACCGGAGGACCCAGCCGCCGACGACGCTGTAGTACGACAGAATCCAGAACCCGGTGAACAGGCCGATAGCGCCGACGATGCGCCACTCCTTGTAGCCGAGTTTCTCGAAGGCGTTGATGGTGTTCAGGTTGGTCTTGCGTCCGATGACGAACTCGGCGAGGATGGCCGGGAGGCCGATGCCGAGCGCCGCGATGATGTAGACGATCAGGAAGGAGGCACCGCCGAACTGAGCGGTCTTGAACGGGAACTGCCAGATGTTCCCGAGGCCGACCGCGCTGCCGACGGCCGCGAGGATGAACCCTGCCCTGGTTGCCCACGTTTCACGTTCGGTCATGTCTATCACCCTGTTGCCGATGTGGGTGTGATAAATGACGCGGTATGCCGTCGCATATCGGAGCGAAAATCGACATAATTCTCCAACCAACTGTAGGATGTGGCACGTTCGTCCGAATTCAGACCTCGATTAGCCTCATTTTTCTAACGATTGTCGTGTTCGTGAATCCCTTGCGCACCGCGTAAAAATTCGTGCGCACCACAACGAATGTCATACCTTCTCGTGGCGAATGTTGCCACGAAACAGGGTACTCAGGCCTCGCCGTACACCGGGACGGCCGCGCCGCTCGTCACGGGGGTCGCGTCCGAACAGAGCGCGAGCACGGTCCGGGCGATTTCCTCGGGTTTCACCCACGTGTCGAAGTCGGCGTCGGCCATCATCTCCCGGTTCATCGGGGTGTCGATGACGCTCGGCATGACCGCGTTCGCGCGCACGACGCCGCGGTTCTCCTCGGCGATGGTCTCCGTGAGTAGGCGGACGCCCGCCTTCGACGCCCGGTAGACGCCGTCGCCCTCGCCGCCCTCCAGCGACGAGCGAGCCGAGACGCTCACGACGGACCCCTCGGTCTCTCGGAGGTGCGGAATCGCGTGTTTCGACGCCAAGAACATCGTCTTGAGGTTCACGTCGAACAGGAAGTCGAAGGTGTCCGCCTCCGTCTCGTCGACGGGCGTCCCGCCGCGCCACGTCCCGGCGATGTTGGCGAGGTGGTCGAGGCGGCCGAAATCGGAGGCGACCTCGTCGACGACGCGCACCACGTCGTCCTCGTCGGTGAAGTCTCCCTCGTAGAATCGGACTCCCTCGGCCTCGAAAAAGCCGTCCTCGTCGTCGGGTTCGACCACGTCCGCGGCCGCGACCGATGCGCCAGCCTCGTGAAACGCGCGGGCGATTGCGCCGCCGAGCGCGCCGCTCGCACCAGTCACGAGAGCCACGGTCCCGTCAAAATCGAATGTCACGTCCATGTCCGTGCAATACGTGCGCACTGGACATAATTCGGTCGCGGCTGTGCGACCGTCGGCGACCGGCCGCGTCGTCACCCTTCCGCGTCGGTGACCGCCTTCCCGGATTGCGGCGGGTACGACGAGGTGGTCCGGTCAGGGCGTGATGACCAGTTTGCCGAGGAAGCTGTCTTCCATGACCGCGCGGTGGGCCTCGGCGGCCTCGTCAAGGTCGTAGGTCCGCGCCACGTCGATTTCGAACTCACCCGCGCCCATCTGGCCGGCGAGTTCCCGCAGGGGTGCGGAGAGATCGGGTGTGTTGAACATGCTCATCATCGTGAGCGAGAGGTCCTTGCCGCGGGCCGACGACGACAGGTCGAAGCCAACTTCCGGGTCGTTCTCTCCGATGCCGACGACGCGACCGCCGTGGGCGGCCACGTCGGCGTCGAACTGGAGGTAGTCGTCGAGTCGGTGGTCGAGCGTCAGGTCCACGCCGTCGCCCGTCGCGGCGCCCACGACGGCGTCGGCGAGGTCGTCGCGGGCGTAGTCGAGAACCACGTCCGCGCCGAGTTCGGCCACCCGGTCGTGGTAGTCGGGCGCGGCGGTGGCGATGACGCGGGCCCCGGACGCGGCGGCGAGCTGGACCGCGGCGTGACCGACGCCGCCGGACCCGCCGTGAATCAGCACCGTGTCGCCGAGTTGCATCCCGCCGTGGTCGACGAGGGCGCGCCACGCGGTGACGCCGGCGACGCCCGCGCCGCCGGCCGCGACGAGGTCCACGTCGTCCGAGAGGACCGCGAGCCGGTCGGTCGGCACGGCCGCGAACTCGGCGTAGCCACCGTAGTGGTCCTTGCCGATGCCGGTGCCGACGACGTGGTCGCCTTCGGCGAAGCCGGTGACGTCGGCCCCGACCGCCGCGACCGTCCCGGCCACGTCGACGCCGGGAATCATCGGCATCGCGAAGGGTTGGTACGAGCCCTCGCGGAAGTACGTGTCGACGGGGTTGACGCCCGCGGCCGCGACTTCAACGAGTACCTCATCCGCCGCCGGGTCGGGCGTGTCGATGTCGTCTACTTGGAGCACGTCGCGTCCGCCGTGGTCGTGGAATCTGACAGCGCGCATGCCGAACGATGGGGTCGGACGGGTGATAAATTCGGACGACTCGGAGCGAATCGCGGCGACACCGACGGCGGCTTGCTCGGCGCGTTCAACCTCCAAATACGTACGTGCAGGCGTACGTCTGCGTATCCTGTATACCTATTCGATTTTATCCCGGATAAATTATGAAATCTGAGATTAATTCGGTTATGAGTGATCCTCTCCGGCGATTTTTACCTGTCGGCTCTGAACGGAGATGAATGGGATTTAAGCGCGTGCCTTTCCCTCCCACGCATGGTAATGAAGCTTCACGAATACCAGGCGAAGGATATCTTCGCAGAGGCTGGGATTCCGGTGCCAGAGTCCCGTCTCGCGTCGTCGGTAGAGGAGGTCATGGAGGCGGTCGAGGAGATCGGATACCCCGCCGCCATCAAGGCGCAGGTACACGTCGGTGGGCGTGGCAAGGCCGGTGGCATCAAAATCGCCATGGACGAGGACGAGGCTCGACAGGCCGCAGAGGACATCCTCGGGATGGACCTCAAGGGCTACACGGTCGACCGAGTGCTCGTCGAGGCCGGCGTCGACTTCGAAAACGAGCTGTACGTCGGCATCACGATGGACCGCAGCGAGGGCAAGCCCGTCGCGATGGTCTCGACGGAGGGTGGCGTCAACATCGAGGAAGTCGCAGAGGAGAACCCGGACGCAATCGCCCGCGAGCACATCGACCCTGCGTTCGGCCTGCACCCGTATCAGGCCCGCAAGGTCGTCTTCGAGGCGGGCATCCCCCGTGACGTCGCATTCGACGTCGCCTCGTTCCTCACGACGCTGTACGACCTCTACGAGTCGAACGACGCGTCGGACATCGAAATCAACCCCGTCATGATCACGTCCGACCGCGACATCATCGCCGCGGACGCCGTCATGAACATCGACGACGACGCCCTGTTCCGTCACGACGACCTCGCGGCGATGGAAGAGGACGCCTACGAGAACGACCTCGAAGCCAAGGCCGGCGAGTACGGCTTCGACTACGTCCGCCTGTCGGGTAACGTCGGTATCATCGGCAACGGTGCCGGGCTCGTCATGACGACGCTCGACCTCGTGGACTACTTCGGCGGCGAACCCGCCAACTTCCTCGACATCGGCGGCGGCGCGAAGGCCGAGCGCGTGGCGAACGCGCTGGACATGGTCTTCTCCGACGAGAACGTCGACTCCGTCGTGTTCAACATCTTCGGCGGCATCACCCGCGGCGACGAGGTCGCCAAGGGTATCAACGAGGCGCTGGAGAGCTTCGACGAGATTCCCAAGCCGGTCGTCGTCCGCCTCGCGGGCACGAACGCCGAGGAGGGCATGGAGATTCTGAACACGGACCTCGTACAGGTCGAGGGGACGCTGGAGGACGCCGTCCAGCGTGCCGTCAAGAACGCACAGGAGGTGTCCCAATGAGTATTTTCGTCGACGACGACACGCGGGTAGTTGTACAGGGTATCACGGGTGGCGAAGGCAAGTTCCACACCCGCCAGATGGTTGAGTACGGCACGAACGTCGTCGCCGGGACCTCCCCCGGAAAGGGCGGTCAGGACGTCGACGGCATCCCCGTCTACGACACCGTCGAAGAGGCGGTCGACGAGGAAGACGCCAACGCCTCGGTCGTGTTCGTCCCGCCGGCGTTCGCCGGCGACGCCATCTTCGAGGCGCTCGACACGGACCTCGACCTCGTCGTCGCCATCACCGAGGGCGTCCCGACGCAGGACATGGCCAAGGTCAACAAGCGCCTGTCGGAGACCGACACGCGTCTCATCGGACCCAACTGCCCGGGCATCATCACCCCCGGCGAGTCCAAGCTCGGCATCCTCCCCGGCAACATCTTCGAGGAGGGTAACGTCGGTCTCGTCTCCCGCTCCGGCACCCTCACCTACCAGGTCGTCTCGAACCTGACCGAGCGCGGCATCGGCCAGACCACCGCCATCGGCATCGGCGGCGACCCCATCATCGGCACGTCGTTCGTCGACGCCCTCGAAGCGTTCGAGAACGACCCCGACACGCACGCTGTCGTCATGTGCGGCGAAATCGGCGGCGAGGACGAAGAGCAGGCCGCGAAGTTCATCGCGGAGAACATGGACACGCCCGTCGCCGGCTTCATCGCCGGCCGCACGGCACCGCCGGGTAAGCGCATGGGTCACGCCGGCGCTATCGTCTCCGGTTCGGGAACGGGCACCGCGGAGTCCAAGATTTCCGCCCTCAACGACGCGGGTGTCCCCGTCGGTGACACCCCCAACGAGGTCGCCGACCACATCGAAGACTTCCTCTAAGCCCGCTCGAACGCGGTTTTCAACTCGGTTCGGTTCTTTTTCGCACCCTATCGCAACGTCGCGCCGCACAACCCACAGCGTCCGCCGTCGGCCGCGTTCGGCGCGCCGCACTCCCGGCAAACCGCCGTCCGCCGGCGCGACTTCTCCCGCGCGGACCGCAGGAACGTCGTCGGGTCGAGCGCCGTCCCGGTCGGCCCGCCGCCCTCGTCAACTCTGTCGAGGACGCGCTCGACGAGGCCGTCCTCGCGCATGGCGTCGAGCAGCCTGACGAATCCGACGAACAGGAGCGACGGCGCGACGATACAGAAGCCCGCCACGAGCAGGCGGAACTCGGTTTCCATGTGGCTTGCTAGCGTTCGACAGATGTATCGTTGGCGCTCGCATCGCCCGCAGGCACTCGCGCACGTCGACGGCCCGAACGCCGTCGCCTCCGACTCGATTATCTTGTTTGATACTCAAGTGCGCGGATTTATGCACCACATTCCGGTCGATACAGTAATGGCCGAGAATCTCGTTTTGGAGGCCGAATCACGGCTTCCTGATGCGATTACGGAGAGCTACACGCGGCGGCTCGTCGCCGCGATGCTGCTCGTTTCAGTTGTCGTCGCTGGGGTCGGAGTCGTCCAGTATCAACAGACGGCATCCACGATAGACGAGGACGCCCGCGCCGACCTGCTCACCGAGGCCGAACGCGAGGCCCTGCAGGTGAACACGTGGTTCGACGAGCGGACCCGCCTCGCGACCATCGTCGCCGACGACCCCTCCGCCGGGAGCACCCTCGACGGGCGGTCCTCGGCGACCCTGACGGCCGCCAAAGAGGACATGCCCGCCGACGTGGCCGCGCTCCACTTCGTCGACACCGAGACGACGGCCGTTCTCGGCTCGTCCGAGGAGGGAGCGGTCGGGACGACGCTGTTCGAAGACGGGTCGCTTCCGCTCCCCGCGAGCGCCGACCTCTCGGACGACGGCGTCGAGCGGACCACCGTCTACGTCGAAGACGGCGTCGCCTACATGGGTTTCGTCGCGCCGCTTCCGTCCATCGAGCCCCGTGCAATCGTCCTCGTCGCCGAGGCGTCCTCACTCGGGGCCGCGCTCGACGGCAACCACATCGACGGCGGCTTCACCCAACTCGTCACGAGCGACGGACGCGTCCTCTACGACGGCGGTGGCGGCCAATCCAACGTCGCCTATCCCGCCGCTGAGGCGTCCGAACTCGACGCCGCCTTCGCCGGCGAGACGGGCGTCAGCCGCCTCGCCCCCGTCGAGGGCTTCGTCTCCTCGCCGCACGTCGTCGCGCACGTTCCCGTCTCCGGTGGCGTGCTCCTCCTGCACGCCCCCGCGAGCAGCGTCTTCGCGCTCTCCCGGAGCGTCGGTCTCCAGATTGCGACGTTGCTCGCGCTTTCGATGCTCGGCTTCGTCGCCTTCGCGCTCATCGTTCGCGGGAACACCGCGCTCCCGCTCGTCGACCTTGCGTCGACCGTCTCCGCGCTCCGCGACGGCGACCTCGACGTGGAGGTCGAAACCGACCGGCGAGACGAGTTCGGGCAGGTCGTCCGCGGCGTCGACAACCTTCGCGACGACCTCCGCGACCAGCGCGCCGACGCCCGCGCCTACAGCGAGGCGATGACCCGCGCGGCCGACGGTGACCTCCGTGTGCGCCTCTCGACCGACTCCGAGAGCCGCGACATGGCGACGGTCGCCGTCGCGTACAACGAGATGATGGACGACATCGAACAGACCGTCAGTACGGTCAAGACCTTCGGCGAGGACGTGGCGACGCTCGCCGACCGCGTGGCCGACCGCGCCGACGACGTTTCGGCCGCGAGCGAGGAGGTGTCGGCCTCGGTCCAGCAGATTTCCGAGGGCGCGAGCGAGCAGACGGACAGCCTCGTCGCCGCCGCCGACGAGATAAACGACCTCTCGGCGTCCATCCAGCAGATTGCCTCGTCGGCCGACGAACTCGTCCGACTCACGGAGGAAGCCGAAGCACGCTCGCTCGACGGACAGACCGCCGCCACCGACGCTCTCGACGACATCGACGCCGTGCGCGCCGAGACGGAGGCGACCGTCAGCGAGGTCCACGAGCTCGACGACCGCCTCGCTCGAATCGAGGACATCGTCGAGGTCATCACCGACATCGCGGAACAGACCGACATCCTCGCGCTCAACGCGAACATCGAAGCCGCCCGCGCGGGCGAGGCCGGCGAGGGCTTCGCCGTCGTCTCCAACGAGGTCAAACAGCTCGCACAGGAGACCAAGTCCTCGGCGGGCGACATCGAGTCGCTCGTCGCCGAAATCGAGACCCAGCGCGACGCCGTCATCTCCCGCATCGAACGCATGCGGGCGCAGGTCGAAGAGAGCGCCACCTCGGTCGACGAGGCGCTTTCGTCTTTCGACGGCATCGTCGAGCGCGTCGAGGAGACGACCGCGAGCGTCCACGAGATTTCGGACGCCACGGGCAGTCAGGCCGACTCCTCTCAGGAGGTGCTGTCGATGACCGACGAGATCGCGGGTATCTCCGAGGAGACCGCCGCCGAGGCCGAGAACGTCTCCACGACCGCCGAAGAGCAGAGCGCCGCACTCGTCGACGTCAACGGGGACGTGCGCGAGCTCTCGTCGCACGTGAGCCACCTCGACGACCTTCTCGACGCCTTCGAAGTCGACGACGGGGGTGAGGTCTCGTCGACCGTCGACGACGTGCTCGGCGACGCGGCCGAGGCGAACGCGACCACCGACCCAACTCGGTCCCGCTCCGCGTCCGACTCCAACCCCGAGCGAGAACCCTCGCCCGCGGACGACTGAGATGCGCGTCGACGAAATCATGACCGAGGAGGTGGCGACCGTCGGACTGGGGTCGAGCGTCGCCGACTGCGCGCGAACCATGCTCCGGGAGGGCGCGGGCAGCGTCGTCGTGATGGCCGACGGCGGTCCCGCGGGCATCGTCACCGAGTCGGACGCGCTCCGCGCCGGCGTGGCGAGCGGCAAGCCCCTCGCCGCGGTCCCGGCCCGTGCGGTCATGTCGAACCCCATCAAGTGGGTCCGACCGGACTCCACGACGCGCGTGGCCGCGGAGAAGATGCGCGACCAGCGGGTGAAAAAGCTCGTCGTCGTCGACGGCGCGGAGATGGTCGGCATCGTGACCGCGACGGATATCGCCTTTCACCTCTCGGACGTGGCCCGCGGCGTCGGCCAGATGATAGAACTCAAGGACAAGTGGGAGTCGGACCGCCGGTTCCGCTGACCCCATCGCTGCTCGCCGGTTACCCTACGCCGATTGCTACCGCGGACCAAACTCGGCGAAGCGTTGATAACGTCGTCTCGCTTCTAGTCGCGACGAGTGTACGACCGTCTCGCGTCGATTCGTCCCCGCGTCCGGTCCGGCCTCGAACGAGCGTTCGCGGCGGACCACACCCCCCACGAGGTCGCCGCTAGCTTCGCGTTTGGCGTCTTCTTCGTGGCCATGCCGACCGCAGGGACCGCCCTCGCGCTGTTCGCCCTCATCGCCTACTTCGTCGAGCGGGCGAGCCGACTCGCGCTCGTCGCCACGCTCGTCGTCTTCAACCCGCCCGTCAAGTGGGCGGTCTACGGCGCGAGCTTCTGGCTCGGGTCGCACCTCCTCGGCCCGGTTCCGGGCACATCGGTCGCGGACGTGTCGCTCAGCGCTGGCGTCGATATCCTCCTCCGACAGCTCGTCGGCAACACGATTCTCGCCGTCGTCCTCGCCGTCGTCGGCTACGCGGTGACGCTCCAACTGGCGCGTCTACACCACCGACGACAGCGGTCGGCGACACCGACTCACAGCGCGGACGCCCGGAGCGACGACGCTCGGTCCGACGTGTCGTCGTGACTACCGCTGTGACCGTTCTTCTCTGCCCGCTTCGAACGCCCGGAGCGACTGGATGAGCTTGTAACCCAGATAGACGACCGCGAGCGGGATGAGGAGCAACAGCGCGAGGATGACGAGTTCCGGGCCACCGGGGATTTGCAGGAGGGTCATGGGGTGGGATTCGCGGGCAGAAGCCATAGTGGTTGGTGGTGCGGTGTCGAAATGCACGGGGACGGGTCACTAGACGCGATTCACGCTCGCTCCGCTCGCGTGAACCTCACTCGCAACGCTCTGCGACTCACGGCTTCGCCGTTCGTTTTACTGCGACACTGTGTGTCGCCGTTGCTCGCTGGTTCAAATCTGCCCCGCGACACGATTGCACGCGACTCGCGGCACCGAGCACACGCTACGCGGTGCTCGAGAGGCAATTCGTCGCGGGAAGAGGAGTGGGTTGGGGCAGATTTGAACTGCCGGCCTCCTCCATGTCAAGGAGGTGTCATAACCAGACTAGACCACCAACCCGGTGTGTTGCGAACATCGCCGAACGCCGAAACGCGGGAAGAGGAGTGGGTTGGGGCAGATTTGAACTGCCGGCCTCCTCCATGTCAAGGAGGTGTCATAACCAGACTAGACCACCAACCCGGTTACGGTGCTTCCCGCGCCCGTTCGGACGCATCTCTCCGTTGTCCGGGGTTACAATTTAAGCTTTCGAATCGGACTACGTGCGGCGATTCGGGTCACAGCGCGCTCCCACCGTCCGACGCGGTCGATTCACCCCGAGCGGTGACCGTTCGATGCCGGCGATTTTCGCCAGCCCGACACGCTTAAGCCGATGTACGAATTTGTACATCATAACCCGAAGAAGTACATCGGTGATTACCAATGCAGGATTATATCGAACGTGTGACCGGCGGTGCGGACCTGACTGTCGAGGAGGCGCGCGACGCCGCGCGGGCGGTCTTCGAGGACGCGACCGAGGCGCAAATCGGCGCGCTCCTCGCCGCGCTCCGAGCGAAAGGCGAGACCGAGGCCGAAATCGCGGGCTTCGCGCAGGGAATGCGCGACGCCGCCCTGACCATCGAGCCCGACCGCGGCCCGCTCGTCGACACCTGCGGCACCGGCGGCGACGACTACAACACCATCAACGTCTCGACCACGAGCGCGCTCGTCGCGGCCGGCGCGGGCGCGGCGGTGGCCAAGCACGGCAACTACTCCGTCTCTTCGTCTTCTGGGAGCGCCGACGTGCTGGAGGTCGCCGGCGTGAACGTCGAGGCCGAACCCGAGTCCGTCGAGGCGTGCATCGAGGACAACGGCGTCGGCTTCATGCTCGCGCCCGTGTTCCACCCCGCGATGAAGGCCGTCATCGGCCCGCGGAAGGAACTCGGTATGCGGACCATCTTCAACGTCCTCGGGCCGCTGACGAACCCCGCCGGGGCCGACGCGCAGGTCCTCGGTGTCTACGACTCCGACCTCGTCCCCGTCATCGCCGAGTCGCTGTCGCACATGCCCGTCGAGCGCGCCCTCGTCGTCCACGGCTCCGGCATGGACGAAATCGCGCTCCACGACGCGACCACGGTCGCCGAAATCGACGGCGACGAAATCACCGAGTACACCCTCACGCCTGCCGACCTCGGCCTCGAACAGGCCCCCATCGAGGAAGTCGCCGGCGGTACCCCGCAGGAGAACGCCGACGACCTCGAAGGCATCCTCACCGGCGACGTGACCGGGCCGAAGCGTGACCTCATTCTCGCCAACGCCGGCGCGGCCGTCTACGTCGCCGACCTCGCGGACTCGCTGGCGGAGGGCGTCGAAGTCGCCCGCGACGCTATCGAGTCCGGCGCCGCGAAAGCCAAACTCGACGCGCTCCGGGAGGCGTGAGATGACCCGCGTCAAAGTGTGCGGCGTCACCAACGAAGCCGACCTCGAAGCGGTCGACGCGGCCGGTGCCGACGCGGTCGGTGCCATCTGCGACGTGCCCGTGGACACGCCCCGCGAGATACCTCGCGAGCGCGCCCGCGAGCTGTTCGCCGCCGCGCCGCCGTTCCTCACGACCGTTCTCGTGACGATGCCCGACTCCATCGACCACGCCCGCGACCTTGCCCGCGAGGTCCAACCCGATGTACTCCAACTCCACGGCGATTTCGCGGCCGACGACCTCGACTCGCTCCGCGCGACGGGCGTCGGCGTCGTCCCCGTCGTCGACGCGACCGACCTCGACCGCGCACGCGACCTCGCGCCCGTCGTCGACGCTATCCTCGTCGACACTCCCTCCGCGTCCGGCGCGGGCGGCACCGGCGAGACCCACGACTGGGACGCCTCGCGCGAACTCGTCGCAGCGGTCGACGTGCCCGTGGTACTCGCGGGCGGTCTGACGCCCGACAACGTCGCTGAAGCGGTTCGGACGGTCGACCCCTACGGTGTCGACGTCGCAAGCGGCGTCGAGGCCTCCGGCGGCGTCAAGGACCACGACGCGGTCCACGCCTTCGTCGCTGCGGCGAAGGCGGCCCGTGGGGAGTCCGACGACCACGAGGAGGTCGTCGCGTGACGGCTCCCGACACCGACCGCGATGAGTTCGTCGACCTCGTCGGCGACGCGGACGAGCCGGTCGTGACGCACCTCGTGACCGACCTCGACGTGTCCGTGGACCCGCTGGCCGCGTACACGACCCTCGCCGACCGCAGCGACTACGGTTTCCTCTTGGAGAGCGCCGAAAAGGTCTCCTCCAGCAACCCGCAGGGCGCGTTCTCCGCGCCCGCGACGGTCGCCGACTCGCACGCCCGCTTTTCGTTCGTCGGCTACGACCCCGAAGCGGTCGTGACGGTCGGCCCCGACGGCGTCGACGTGACCGACCTCGGTGGCCCCGCCGCGGAGTTCGTCGGTGCGGGCGACGGCGACGTGCTCGACTCTCTGCGTGGCGCGCTCCCCGACCTCCCGCGCGTCAACTTCCCCGAGACGGACCGCCAGACGCTCACCGGCGGCTTGGTCGGCTTCCTCGCCTACGAGGCCGTCTACGACCTCTGGCTCGACGAGGTCGGCCGCGAGCGCCCCGACACCGACGACCCGGACGCCGAGTTCGTCCTCACGACCCGGACCCTCTCGTTCGACCACCGCGAGGACGCCGTTCGCCTCGTCTGCACCCCTGTCGTCTCGCCCGACGACGACCCCGGCGAGGTGTACGACGGCGTCGTCGCCGAGGCCGAACGCGTCGCCGAAAAGCTCCGGGCGGCGGACGACCCCTCGCCCGGCGGCTTCGAGCGAACCGGCGAGGAAGCCGGCTCCCGCGAGGAGTACGAGGCCGCGGTCAGGAAGACGAAAGAACACGTCCGCGACGGCGACATCTATCAGGGCGTCATCTCGCGCACCCGGAAGCTCCACGGACAGGTCGACCCGGTCGGCCTGTACGCCTCGCTGCGCGAGGTGAACCCATCGCCGTACATGTACCTGCTCCGGCACGGCGACCGGCGCGTCGTCGGTGCGAGCCCCGAGACGCTCGTCTCCGTCAGGGGCGACCGCGTCGTCGTCAATCCCATCGCGGGGACGTGCCAGCGCGGCTCCGGTCCGGTCGAGGACCGTCGCCTCGCCGGCGAACTCCTCGCCGACGGGAAGGAGCGCGCAGAGCACACGATGCTCGTCGACCTCGGCCGCAACGACGTGCGCCGGGTCTCGACGCCCGGCAGCGTCCGCGTCGAGGACTTCATGAGTATCATCAAATACAGCCACGTCCAGCACATCGAATCGACCGTTTCGGGGACGCTCAGCCCCGACTCGGACGCCTTCGACGCCACGCGCGCGACGTTCCCCGCGGGGACACTCACCGGCGCGCCGAAGGTCCGCGCGATGGAGATTATCGACGACCTCGAAGACGAGCCCCGCGGCGTCTACGGCGGCGGCGTCGGCTACTACTCGTGGACCGGCGACGCCGACATGGCAATCGTCATCCGAACCGCGACGGTCGAATCCGACGGCGCGGAAGACACCATCACCGTCCGCGCGGGAGCCGGCATCGTCGCCGACTCGGACCCGACCGCGGAGTACGAGGAGACAGAACAGAAGATGGGCGGGGTGCTCGACGCTGTCCGCCGCATCGAGTACGGGACCGAGGAGGTGTCGCAATGACGGTGATTCGGCTCGTCGTCGTCGACAACTTCGATTCGTTCACGTACAACCTCGTGGAGTACTTCTCCGAGCAGACCGTCGAGGGCGAACCGCTCGACATCGAGGTGCGAAAGAACACCGCGTCGCTCGACGAGATACGCGACCTGAACCCCGACGCCATCGTCATCTCGCCGGGGCCGGGCCACCCGAAGAACGACCGCGACGTGGGCGTGACGAACGACGTGCTCACGGAGCTTTCGACCGAGATTCCGACCCTCGGCGTCTGTCTCGGCCTCGAAGCCGCGGTGTACGCCTACGGCGGGACTATCGGCCACGCGCCGGAGCCGATTCACGGCAAGGCGTTCCCGGTCGACCACGACGCAGAGGGCGTCTTCGCCGGCCTCGAAGACGGCTTCCCGGCCGGCCGTTACCACTCGCTCGTCGCCACCGAGGTTCCCGACTGCTTCGACGTCTCGGCGACGACCGACCACGACGGCGAGGCGCTCGTGATGGGCGTCCGCCACCGCGAGTACCCCATCGAGTGCGTCCAGTTCCACCCGGAGAGCGTGCTCACGGGGTCGGGACACGGCGTCGTCAGAAACTTCCTCGCGTCTGTCGCCGGCTTCGACGTGGCCTGAGCAGGTCGGATTCAGACGCGTCGAGGGACGACTGCTGAATCCAACCCTGCCACCCTGCCGGCTACCTTCACTTTTCAGCCGCGGACAGACGGCTCTGCTGCCGCCTCAGAGGACGTTGATGCCGAAGAACGAAAGCAGCAGCAGCGCCCCGACGATGATGGCGGCGATGGTGACCAGTCGCCACGCGACTTTGAGGAACAGTCGGCCGACGAGGATGACGACGGCGACGGCCACGAGCACCACGAGCATCTGACCGAGCGGCCCGGCGAGCAGGCCACCGAGCTGTAACGGGGTGAGCGCGAGGGGTGTCAGTACCATACCCCGATATGACACCCGTAGAGCGGATAAGCTTGTGGGCGGTCTCGTCTCGCGGTTCCGGTGTGATTTCTCCGCCGAGACGACTGATTTCGGCACCCCTGGGCTGCCGGAGAATTATCACATACAAATTCTGATAGTTATGTGAATGTCGACTGTCTGGTCTCCCTTTATATCCTCTCCGGGGATGCGAGACAGTTCACCATGTGACGGTTTCAGAACCATCGTCTCCCCCCTCACGTTCTACTGGATATCGACGCTACGTCTTGCGATTTCTTGCGGTGAGATTTTACTTCCGCTCCGCTCTAACTACGATTATGTGCTTTCCGTCCGTCCTATGAATCCGTGCACTTCGGACCCGGTCGTCGGCCGCGAACGTATTTGAGTGAATTGTGATACGTTCGGGGTTGAGATGCGTCCGAGTCCGAAGCCTTAACCGACCACATCACCGACACCACTATCGTCACCAATGAGCGGAATTTCCGGACACTATCGACGCGACCTCGCCCGAACGCGGCTCGGGCGGGAGGGACAGTAAGATGAGCGACGCTAACCTCTCGACGGACGAACTCGTGCTTCCGGTCAAGCGGACCGAAGGCGAGACCCTCGAAGCGCGGATGACGGGCAACGCCTACAGTAACATTCTCCCCGCCCGCTACCTCCGCAAGGACGCCGACGGCGACCTCGTCGAGACGCAGGAGGACCTGTTCCCCCGCGTCGCGAAGAACATCGCGCTCGCCGAGGCCGTCTTCGAGGCCGAAAAGCGCGACATCGAAATCACGGTCACACCTGACCTCATCAAGCCGGACCACCCGCGCCGCGACGAACTCGCCGAGGAGGTCTTCGGCAAGGGCGTCACGGCCGACGACGACGAGGCCGAAACGACACTTTCGGTGTACAACGTCAACAAGTTCGCCTACGACACGCTCGTCCCCGAACTCCCGTCGGAAGTACGCGAGACCGTCGTCGAGAAGCGCGAGACGTTCGAAGAGATGATGGGACAGCTCTCCTTTATGCCGAACTCGCCGACGCTGATGAACGCCGGCGACGAGCTTCAGCAGCTCTCGGCCTGTTTCGTCGACTCGCCGGGCGACGACATCACCGACATCCACCAGACGGCCAAGGAGGCCGCCGAGGTGTTCCAGTCCGGCGGCGGCATGGGCTACGCCTTCTGGAAGCTCCGCCCCTACGGCGACGCGGTCGGTTCGACCGGCGGCATCGCCTCCGGCCCCATCACGTTCATGCGGACGTTCGACCAAATGTGCGAGACCATCGCGCAGGGCGGCGCGCGCCGCGGCGCGCAGATGGGCGTCATGCGCGTCAGCCATCCCGACGTCATCCAGTTCCTCCACGCGAAGAACAAGGACGTCTCGCTCGCGCACACGCTCCGCCTGAACGACCCCGACGACTTCACCCACACCAAGTTCGTCGACGCGCTCGACGAAGCGCGCGAACTTATCGACGAGGACGGTCGCGTCCCCAAGCACCTCCGTAACGCCGTCGAAGGCCACCTCTCGAACTTCAACATCTCGGTCGGCATCACCGACGGCTTCATGGAGGCGCTCTACAACGACGAGGAGTTCGTCTTCACGAACCCCCGCACCGAAGAGCCGCACGTCGCCACGCCCCAGACGAAGGAAATCTACGACATGTTCGGTCTCGGCGACTACGTCGAGGTTGGCGAGGTTCTCTCGGTCCCCGCGAAAGAACTCTGGGATCAGATTATCGAGGGCGCGTGGGAGAACGGCGAACCGGGCGTCGTCTACCTCGAACGCGCGAACAAGCAGCACTCCTTCGACGTCGAAAAGCACCCCGACCACCGCATCCTCGCGACCAACCCCTGCGGCGAACAGCCGCTCGAGGAGTACGAGGCGTGTAACCTCGGTCACATTAACCTCTCGACGCTCGTCGCCGAGGATTCGCCCGACTGGCGCGTCTGGTACGACGCCCACGGCGACGAGTACGACTCGCTGGAGGCCGCGACGGACGCCTTCCTCGAAGACGCTGTCGACTGGGAGGAGTTCGACCACCGCATCGAAAACGGCACGCGCTTCCTCGAAAACGTCGTCACGATGTCGGACTTCCCGGTTGAGAAGATCGAGGAGAAGGTCCGCGAACTCCGTAAAATCGGACTCGGCATCATGGGGCTCGCCCAGATGTACATCCAGCTCGGCGTCCGCTACGGCTCCGACGAGGGCAACGAAATCGCCCAACAGCTCATGACCCACATCAACCACGGGTCCAAGCGGGCGTCCCACGAACTCGCCGAAGAACGCGGCCCGTTCGAGGCGTGGGAGGACTCGAAGTACGCGAACCCGACCGAGTACCGCGAGTGGTTCGAACACCACACCGGCGAGTCCGCCGACGACTGGGAAGACGGCTACCCGATCCGCAACCACAACACGACGACCATCGCCCCGACGGGCACCACGTCGATGGTGTCGAACACCACCGGCGGCTGTGAGCCCATCTACAACGTCGCCTACTACAAGAACGTCTCCGACGACGTCCAGGGCGACGAGATGCTCGTCGAGTTCGACGACTACTTCCTCCGCGTGCTGGAGGCCAACGACATCGACGTCGAGGCCGTCAAGCGCGAGGCCCAAGAGCAGATGGCCAACAACGAGTTCGACGGCGTCGCCTCGCTGTCGACCGTCCCGGACGCCATCTCCGAACTGTTCGTCGTAACCTCCGACCTCGCGGGCATCGAGCACGCGGGCGTCCAGTGCGCCCTCCAGAGCGGCGTCGACTCCGCTATCTCGAAGACCTGTAACTTCCCGAACAGCGCGTCGAAGGAGGACATGGACGAGGTCTACCGCTACATCTACGACCACGGCGGCAAGGGCGTCACCGTCTACCGCGACGGCACCCGCTCGAAGCAGGTGCTCACCACGCGCGCGAAGAACACCGAATTCTCCGACGACGAGGAGGCCGCCGAAGCCATCGTCTCGCAGATTCGCGACGTGTTCGGCGACGTAGAGGCGTTCCTCGAATCCGAAGAGGTCTCGGACCTCATCGGCAGCGAACTCGAACTCGCCTTCGCCGACTCCCCGAGCGACGTTGGCAAGAAGCGCCCCCGTCCGGACGTGCTGTACGGCGTCACTCAGCGCATCGATACCGGCTACGGGAAGCTCTACGTCAACATCAACGAGGACGAACACGGCGAGCCGTTCGAGCTGTTCGCCAACATCGGTAACTCCGGCGGCTTCACCGCCTCCTTCACCGAGGCGCTCGCCAAGACCGTCTCCACGTCGCTCCGCTCGGGGGTCGACCCCGAGGAGATTGCGAACGAACTGAAGGGTATCCGGAGCCCGAAGGTCGCCTGGGACAAAGGCGAGCAGATTAACTCCATCCCGGACGCCATCGGCACCGCGATGCGCCGGTACCTCGACGGCGACATCGACAAGGGCTACCCGCAACAGCAGAACCTGACTGAGGTCGAAGCCGAGGCCGCCGCGGCCGAGGACACGAACACCGACGGCGGCGTCGCCGTCGACGACGAGTCCAACGGTAACTCTGACGCCGTCGCGGACCTGCTCGCGGCGGGCGAGAGCCCCGAGTGTCCCGAGTGCGGCGAGATGGACCTCTACTACTCCGAAGGCTGTAAGACCTGCCAGAACTGCGGCTGGTCCGAGTGCTGAACGCGAGACGGTAACTCGCCACCTCGCTTCTCGTCCGTCACTCGCTTTCCGCTCTTTTTGTTTTGCGCTCTCCGTTCCCCAGGTGCCAGTGCTATCCTGTCTCGCTGGCGTGTCCGACACGAAGGCCTCGTTGAGGTCGGCGGGAGAGACACGCCAATAGCGGACTCCATCGCTCGCCCAGTAATCCCCTCTGCTCGCGGATAGCTATCGCTCCCTCGTGATGGACCGCCCGTCGACGACGGGAGAAATGCAGTGAAACGGAGTGTGTCTGTGGAGTCCGCGCTCGTATCGCTCTTGTGACTCCACGCTGTTCGAGACGATGCGTATCGACCGACGAGAGACAGACGCACTCGCTCAACCCTTACTTGACTGCGTAGCACGTCGTGAACGGCGGTCGCGTCGGCCCACGCAGATGGTCACGACTGCTATCGCTCTCAGTTCACTCACGGCGGTCCGGCCATCGCTCGGTGCAATTCGTTCCCCACACGTCGCTGACGGAACGCGAAGGCCGGCCTCCAATGAAACCAAACCACGCACAGCGACTGGGGAAGAACGAGGTCAGCTTCGGTACGTCCGCGCGTCTCGGTTCTGTATTGCCGTCTGGTCGTCAAGCGGAGTCGTCGCGACTAGCTGGTGTTGACTTCAAGGTCAACATATCGGGACGCTACTCGCCGTTTGAGTGCACACGACTGTCGACGCGAGTGCTGCGGCTATCAGGTCAGCGTCGAAAGAAAGGAAAAACGCCGGGAAGAGTCCCGGTGGTTAGCTGTCGTTAGTTGTCGCGGCGGACCGCGAGGAGCGCAGCGGCGACGAGCGCGACGAGGGCGACAACGACACCGAAGCCGGGCGTCTGGGACGACGTGGTGGTCGTCTCAGCCGTCGTGGTGGCGGCGGTGGTCGTCGTAGCTGCCGTCGTGGTCGTCGTCGTGGTCGTCGTGGTGTCAGCCGTCGTGGTGGTCTCCGTAGCCGTCGTGGTGTCGGAGGACACCGACTCAACGACGTTACCGTCGACCTCTTCGTTCGGTGCGACGCCACCGCGGGCCGTCACCGTGAAGGTGTCGCCGACGCTCTGCTCGGAGAAGTCGAAGCTACCCGAGAGCGAGCCGTCTGCCTGGACGTAGACCGTAGCGGTCTTCAGGAAGCGCGGCTGCGTGTCGCCGTCGGACTCAACGCGGAGCGTGAGTTCCGTACCGGGCGCGACGTTCGAGGAACCAGAGATCATCTGGTCCGCAGCGTTCGTCACGTTGATCGGGTCGGCGAGGGTGTGCTCGGCTTCGAGGTGCTCGTAGGAGTCAGTCGCCGCGGAGTCCTCGTCAACGAGTGCGAGGCCACTGACGTCGTCTTCCTCAACCATCTTGAACTCGACGTCGAACGAGTCGTCGTCGTCGATGGAGACCTCGTTGCTCGCGGAGAGCTCACCGGACGAGAGCTGTCCGTCGTCGTTGGTGTCGCGGTACGCTTCGATCTGGTCGGAGTCGAACGCGACGAAGTACGTGTCGTTATCGCCGTCGGCGATGACCGAGGCGTTAGCGACGTTGATGATCTTCGGGTCGCGGTTCGGGTCCGGGTTCGTCTGGTTGATCGTCAGACGGTAGGAGTCGTCGTAGCCGTTACTGGTCGCGAAGAAGTTCGGGGTCTCGTCGTCCTGAGCGCCGACTGCGCCCTCGAGGCCGGAGGCCTCGATCTGGACGATGACCTGGTCACCGAAGGCGATCTGGCTGTCCTCGGTGATGTTGCCGTTCTCGAGCGCTTCAGTGACGTCGTCGAGGTCACCGAGCGTCTCGCCGGACGGGGCGGTCCACGTGCGGACCGCGGAGACGCCGCCTTCCTCGAGGACGAGGGTTGCGACGTTCTGGCCGTCACCGACCGAGCTACCCGGCTCGACGGAGAGGTCGTAGTCGCCCGCGTCGATGAGGTTGCTCGTGGCGAGGCCGACGCCCGTTGCGCCGTCGCTGCCGGTCAGAATCTCGTCGTCGTCGTCTTCAACGTCGAAGACCTGACTGACGGACGTGTCGTTCGAGTTGTAGGAGTTCCACAGAACGACGACTTCGCCGTCGTCGTTACCGTCTTCGACGGTGACGTTCGCGGAGTAACCCTGATCGTCGCTACCAATGGTGACCGTCGCAGTGTCGGTGTTTTCGAGGGTCACCGGGATGGCGACGACGTCACCGCGCTGCTCGGTGATGACGGACTGGGCGAAGCTCGCACGGCCGTCACCGGCCTTTTCGACGGTAATCGTGTCGGATTCGAGCGTGATGCCAGTGTTGAGGTCAGTTGCAACGACCGTGTAGTCGCCAGTGTCGGACTCGGAGACGTTGAAGTCGAAGTCAGCCTCACCCTGACCGTCAAGAGAGACGTTCTGCGTCGCGTACGTGTCCCCGTTGGACTCAACGAGTTCGACGCGGACAGAACGGCTAGAGTCACGTGCCGAGACCGTACCCGAGATGTCATCGTCGGTCGTGACGTTCAGGTCGTCGATGTCAACTGCGAAGTTGAGGCTGCGGACCGTGAGGTTGATCGTCGTGGAGCCACCGACCGTGATGTCGTACGTACCGGTCTCGAGACCGGACGTGTCGAGCACGTAGACCGTACTGTTCGCGCCCGTCGAACGCTGGACGAAGTAGTCGTCGGTCGCGTCTTCCGTCCCTTCGACGACAACGCCGGTGTTCACACCGGACGTGTTCGCGTTGATAGCGAGCTTCTCACCGACGTAGGCGCTCTCCGTGGTGGCGGACTCGCTGAACGTCTGAGCCGCGAAGAAGACATCCTTCTCACCGTCGTTGGTGAGCGTCGAACCGTCCTCAGCGGACGTGATGTCGTCGGAGAGTTCGACGGTGATGTCGTTCGAGCGGATCACGTTGTTGACCGAGATGACGACCGTGCCGTTCGTGGTCTGGCTGACGGAGTAGGCCGAGCTCGCAAGCTCGTCACCGTCGTCAGCGACCGTGAAGTTGTCTGTCGTCAGACTGGCGGAGTCAACATTGTGAGAGAACGGTACCTCGATGACGGCGTTTCCGCCGTCGACGTAGTGAACGGCGCCTCCGCGGTAGCGGAAGTCACCGTCTGCCGCAGCAGCACTACCCGTAAACGCGATGGACCCGGCGAAAACCGAGAAGACCATCAGCGCAGCGAGAAGAACCGCGCGGATTTGCTTATTGCGTGTCATTGTTGGTGGATGTTGCAGTCGGGGACATCGTTTTCGTCGACCCTCGGACGGAACCAAGCCGGGCAGAACCCGGGCCGAGGCGAGGTACTCACAGATGCCTCCGTGGGCAGGGGTACAGTTTGCTCTGTTGACCGTTCGCGGTAAATACTTTGTGTGATTGAACGGTCTCTGAAACGTTACCAATCGTGTCACTCAGGCCTCGAAACCCGATTCTACCCCACAAAGCATATGTACGTCTGTTGAAAATATATCTAGCGCGTGCGCAGGCACCTTGGGTAGGAACGACGTCCCCGGTTCGCCGGGGACGGACTCGTTCTCGATAACTATTCGACGAGCACCGGCTGTCAAACGAAGTCACTCGATATCGGTACTCCGCGCAGATTCGAAGAGGGGCCCGCGACCACAGGTGTACGCACCTCGCACTGCACCAACGCGTACGTGCGAGAGATACAGCTAGTTCTCATCGTACGGTTATCCTCGCCAGCCGACAACCTCACCGAGTAGTCCAAAAAGAACGACCGGGAACGTGTCAGAAATTCTTTGAACCTGTTCGACGACGAAGTGCCATTATCCCCTTAAGCGACATATAAACACTATATTAATGCTCGAACTGTTGGGAGAAACCATCCATTAATCTGGCACGTACATTTAAGTTATCCCGGGGATACGAGTCGATTGGACACACCGCGACGGGTGCCGGGCAGGGATGGCGGTTGCGCAGTGATGAACGCGTGCGCACCGGCGTCTTCGGCGAGCGATACCGTCCCGGGTGTCGGACACAACGCATGCAACTCAAACATCTCTTCACGGAAGACCGTGCAGTCAGTCCCGTCATCGGGGTTATCCTGATGGTGGCGATTACAGTTATCCTCGCGGCCGTTATCGGTACCTTCGTCCTCGGTCTCGGCGACCAAGTCAGCGAGACGGCTCCGCAGGCGAGCTTTAGTTTTGATTATGACGGGTCTAGTGCGCTGACGATCACCCACGAGAGCGGTGAGCAGATTCCGGCGAACCAAGTCACCATAACCGGTGACTTTGACAGCCCCGGTAATTCTTGGACTTCTTACGCAGGCTCTGATCCAATTACTGCTGGTGGTTCAGCAGTTGTAAACAAAAGTGCTGGATTCAGCGATGGTGACACCGTCCGCGTCGTCTGGACTTCCGAGAGTGGTAGTACGTCGTCTACCCTGCAAAAGTGGACCTACAACGGATAGATGAATTTCAAACAACTCCTCGCAGAGGATGACGCGGTGTCACCAGTTATCGGAGTTATCCTCATGGTCGCAATTACAGTCATTCTTGCGGCCGTTATCGGCACGTTCGTCCTCGGCCTCGGCGACCAAGTCGGCGACACCGCCCCGCAGGCGAGTTTCAGCTTCGACTATCAGGACGCCTCCGGGAGCAACCCGGACAACCTGACCGTAACCCACGACAGCGGTACCGCGATAGATAGCGAGAACATCAAACTCACCGCGTCTACGAACTTCGATTTCATCACGTCCGGAACGCCGGACGGGACGATGAATAGCTCGAAGTCCTTCGCAGACATGGGCGTCTCTGGTGACGTGACTGCCGGAACGTCCGTCCAAGTCGGAAACAACACCTTCGACAGCGCAACGTTCCGCATCGTCTGGACCTCTGAGAGTGGTAGTAACTCCGCCACGCTCCAGAAGTGGTCCGGCCCCGACGCCTAAACGCGACACAACCTTCGCGGCAACGTTTTCTTCGGAGCGACCGACCACGCAGCGTTGCGACTGTCGCGACCGTGACGGAGCGCGTCGCTATCACGGCGACGGCGAACGAAACGTGCGCTCACGAGAAAAGACGGTTTTAGTCAGTACGACGGTCGAGTGCCGGAGTCAGACCGGACGGCCGCCCTCGGACGTGCCGACCAGCCACGTCCCGAGCGTGAGCGCGCCGGCACCGACGCCGAGCGCGTAGGACATTACCTGTGCGGCGTTCGGCAGCATTCCCGGCAGCATCGCGAGCGTCCCGACGATCATCAGCGCCATCCCGATGACGGCTTGCTTCGAACTGAGCAGTCCCATGTCGGTCTCTCCGGAAGCGTCCGATATGGAACTTGCGCTTTTGCTTCGCCGATTACTCGTAGTCCTGTTCGCCGGCGGGAACGACTACGTCCAGCCAGTTCTCCTCGGGGGGAAGCGGACACTCGAACGTGTCGGTGAACGCGCAGAACGGGTTGTACGCGAGGTTGAAGTCCACGACGACTTCGTCCAACTCGTCGAGGGGCGCGTCGGGCGTGAGTTCCATGTAGCGACCGCCGTTGTAGGTCTGCTGTCCGGTCGTCTTGTCACGGAAGGGGACGAACAGCGTCGGCGAGTCATCGTGTTCCTGGCGATACGCGCCGAGGGTGAGTTCGCTGTCGCGGAGTTCGAAGTGGAACGTGGCGACGCGGAGATACCGGACCTCGCCGTCGGTCGAGGTGTCCATCGTCACCGGTTCGGGGTCGTCGTGCGTCTCGACCGACGCGGTCACCCGGTAGTCGGGGTCGGGGTCGAAGTAGTCGAGGCCGTCGAAGTCGTCCCGGTCTGCCGGCGGAATCGGCGACTGGGGGTGCGACCCGAAGAAGTCGTCTTTCTCCTCGCGCTTCGTCCGGAGTTCGGAGACGTAGGCGTCGGCGTCGAACGCGTCGGCGGTCATACGCGACGATATCCGCCGGCGACACCTACACCTGACGGTTCGGGGGCGCTGTCACGTGCTACGCGGACAGGTGGCGCTTGGCGGTCGAGATGCGCTTGAACTGCTCGTTCGTGAGCTCGATGTCCGCGGCCACGACGTTCTCGCCGAGCTGGTCGACGGTCCGTGCCCCGATAATCGGCGCGGTGACCTGCGGGTGGTGCATGAGCCACGCGAGGCTGACCTGTGCGGGCGACGCGCCGACCGCCTCGGCGACCTCCTCGATGACCTCGAGCGCGTCGAAGTTCGACGGCGTGAGGTAGGAGTCGGCGAACCGCTGGTCGTTCGCCGCGCGGGAGTCCGCGGGCGGGCGCTCGTCGCGGGCGTACTTGCCCGTGAGAAAGCCGCCGGCCAGTGGCGACCACGGTACGACGCCGATGTCGTAGTCGGCGCACATGTCGAGGTAGTTCCCCTCTATCTCGCGGTTAACGGCGTTGTACCGCGGCTGAGCGACCTTGAACGGTTCGTAGCCGCGCTTGTCGGCGAGTTCGTTCGCCTTGACGACCTTCCAGGCGTTGGGTTCGAGCGTCGAGGTGCCGAGGTAGTTCACCTTCCCGTCGCGGACGAACCCGTCGAGCGTCCGCATGAACTCCTCGACCGGCGTCTCGTCGTCCCATCGGTGGATGTACAGCAGGTCGACGTAGTCGGTGCCGAGTCGGTCGAGGATGCGGTCCATCTGGCGGCGGAGGTGTTTCCGATTGAGCCCGCGGCCGTTGGCGTCTTCCCGCGTAGGCCAGAAAACCTTGGACGCGACGACGAAATCCTCGCGGTCGCGCGCTTCGAGCCACTCGCCGATGTACGTCTCGCTCGCGCCGTCGCCGTACATGTCGGCGGTGTCGATGAAGTTCCCGCCGGCGGCAGCGTAAGCGTCGAGCAACTCGTGGGCGCGGTCGCGGCCGACCTCGACCTCGCCGTCGTCGGCCTGTCGACCGAACCGCCACGTCCCGAACGCGAGTTCGGAGACCGTCGTTCCGGTCCGTCCTAGTGGAACCATCGCGAGCGACATACCGAGTCCGAAGACCGGACCGGGGTAAAGCCACTCGATTCCCGATGGTCGAAGATGAGAAACGTGAGGCTGTGACAGGTCGGCGCATCGAGCGTCTGGGAAACGAGCGAGAATCGTGATGGAGACGCGCTGCGGGCGCTCGCGGAGTCGAGAAGTGGAGGGCGTGGAAGTGGAGGGAGAACGCCGGTTTGGTTCGACGCGCCCGACTAGAACTGGCGTGTCGGTGCGACTGGGTGACTACGACCGGGCGTAGTTGTGCCCGAGCACGAGCGCGAGCGCGTTGAGCGCGAGAAGCCCTCCGAAGACGGTGAACTCGCCCGCTTCGAGGCCGCCGAAGAGCAGGGGCACGTACAGGAACGGGAGGGCGACCGCGGCCCAGAAGCCGACGAACCGAAGCGGTGCGGCGACGAGTTCGAAGCCGAGGCGGAGCGGTTGTTCTTCCGTTACGACGTCGCGGAGTTGAGAGAGGCGTTCGCGGGGGACCGTGGATGGGGAGTTCGACATTGGTTGGGGGGCACCTACGACTACATCATGGAGTGGAGGGGTCATAATTACGTGCGAGAATTCCATTCGTTTCATACTCGTTTACTGGTGACTATTCGATAAACGTGAAATTTCACAGGCCGACGAGCGGCGCCCTAACACTTCATAACCGCCTCTAATTCTTTTATTCGCACAACAGTCAGGTGTTCTTGGATAGTCGCAGAACCCTGAATTTCCACGGGATTCGCCCGAGCGGACTCGGACCTCGGTGCGTTCGGTGATCCGCCACCCGATCCATCAGGTGGGCGACGCTTCGACCGGCCTCGTCCCGCAGGGAGCAGGGATTTAGCTCGCGAGCGCGACTGTCGATGCGATGCCAGAGCTCAATCGCGTCGCAAAGCGCATGTACAACATCCACCCGAACGCCATGCATCTCACCGTCGGCGAGGAGATAGACGGCACGTTCACGCTGGAGAGCGCGGAGTTCTTCCAGACGGAGTTTCAGGCCGAGGGCCGGCGCGACGGCGACGACGCAGTCTACCGGTTTGCGACGACTGAGGACAACGATGCTGTCGTCGTCGGCCGACAGCACCCCGGTGAAAACGGGTGGAGGATGGTCGGCGAAGTGGACTCAGTCGAGCGAGCGGACGCGTAGCCGCGCCTTTTCAGTCGATCGCGCGGACGCCGTCGCCGAATCGATAGCGGAGTTCGCGCCGAATCGCTCCGCGCTTCAGGAGGAGGAACCCGAGGAAGATGAGCGCGAACCCGCCGACCGTCGACGGGGTCGGAACTTCACTCAGGAACACCCACCCCGAAAGCGCCGCGAAGACGGGCGCGACGTACGAGACGAGGTTGATTTCGATGGGGCCGAGGCGGTCGAGCAGGTCGAAATAGATGAGGAAGCCGAGCGCGCTCGCCGCGAGCGAGAGATACCCGAGCGCGGCGACGGACTGGACGTTGAGGTCGACCGCGCCGAACTGCTCGCCGAGCGCGACGGACGCGACGTGCATCAGTCCCGCCCCGAAGAGCATCGACCACGCCTCCATCGTCTCGATGGGCATCTCCGAGTCGACCCGGCGGGTCAGCACCGACCCGAGGGCGAAGGCGGCGGCCGCACCGAAGATGAGAAGCTTCGCGACCGTGCCGCCGGCGAGGAGGTTGCTCGGGTCAAGCCCCGAGAGCACCGCGACGCCGACGAGGCCGAGGAGGAGACCGACGACGCCGAGCGCGGTGAGTCGCTCGCTCGGGAGCAAGAGCCGCGCGAATCCAGTGGTGAGCACCGGGCTGAGACTCACGATGACCGCGGCGGCAGCGCTCGTCACTCCCGTGTCGTTCTCGCCGATGAACAAGAGCGCGTGGTAGGCGGCGATGAGGAAGACCGCCCCGATGGCGATTTCCGTCCACTCGGCCTTGCCACGCGGGATCGGCGAGTCGGTGGCGTACAGCGCGTAGGCGAGCATCACGACGCCAGCCACGTCGTACCGGAGGGCAGCGAAAAGCACCGGTGGAAAGAACTCGAGTCCGGCTTTGATAGCCATGAACGCGGACCCCCAGACGGCGGCGAGGACGACGAACAGCCCGAGGTTTCGGTACCGTGTCACAGCGATGGTGCGCCCGGTGGGAGCCTTAACGTTTCGTTACGGGGCGGTTTCGCCGGTGCTGTGGGACGAGAACCGCCCAGCGCAGCACACCGGTCGGTTACTCGTCGAGTCTCAGTCGTCGGCCTCAGCGGTCGCGCCGGCGTTCGTCTCGATGACCGTCACCTCGTCGGAGCCCTCGTAGAGGTGACACGCCGCGGGATGCGACGCGTCGCCGACCGCGGGGCGGTGCGTCTCACAGGGGCTCTCGAAGCGTTCCCGAAGCGTCTCGCTGGCGCGGTCGGTCTCGCCTTCGGCGAGATGGCCGAGCGCCGTATCGATGACGCCTGCGACCTCGCCGCGGAGTTCGGCGTCGACGTGGCGGTCGCGGGCCTCCTTGATGAACGCTTCCGTGTCCGTCCGGTCGGGGTCGGCGGCGTCCCAGATGTGGTCGGGGTTCACGTCGCCGACCGCCAGCGCGTCCCGGAGGTCCATCACGGCGCGGTAGGTCGCCTGTTCGATGTCGAGGTCGTCCGGAGGGATGACCTGCGGGCATCGCGTCCGGAAGCGACAACCCGACGGCGGGTTTCGCGGCGACGGCACGTCGCCCGACAGCGCCTCGACTCGCCGGCCGTGTTCGGCCGTGGACGGTCGGGGAACGCTCTCCAACAGCGCCTTCGTGTAGGGGTGTTTCGGCGACTCGAACAGCTCGTCGGTCGGACCGAGTTCGACCACGTTCCCGAGGTACATCACGGCGACGCGGTCGCAGATGTGGCGGACGACCGAGAGGTCGTGGGCGATAAACAGGTACGTCAGCCCGAACTCCGCTTGGAGGTCGTCGAGCAGGTTCAACACCTGCGCCTGCACGGACACGTCCAGCGCCGACACCGGCTCGTCGAGAACGATGAAGTCCGGTTCGAGCGCGAGCGCGCGAGCGATGCCGACGCGCTGGCGCTGGCCGCCGGAGAACTCGTGCGGATAGCGGTCGAGATGGTTCGCAGAGAGGCCGACCCGCTCTAACAGGTCGGCGACCTTGTCGCGCCGCCACTCGCGTTTCGACTCGCCGTCGGTGGTTTCGGGAATCCCGTGAATCTTCAGCGGTTCGGCGACGATGTCGCCGACGGTCATCCGCGGGTCGAGGCTCGAAAACGGGTCTTGGAAGACGATTTGGGCGTCTCTGCGGAACGCCTTGAGCTCGTCGTCGTCCATCTCGAAGACGTTCGTCCCGTCGAAGGTGACCGCGCCGCCGGTCGCCTCGCGCAGTCGGAGCAAGGTTTCTCCGGTCGTGGACTTCCCACAACCGGACTCGCCGACGAGTCCGAGCGTCTCGCCGCGTTCGACCGCGAAGGAGATGCCGTCGACGGCCTTGACGCTCGTCGGGTCGCGCCCGAGGAGGCTGTCGACGAACGAGTCCTGCTCGAAGTAGTACTTCTGGAGGTCCCGAACCGCGAGGAGGGGTTCAGTCATCGGCGCTGACCTCCCGGTCTTTGGCGTCGGCCGCCTCGGCCGATTCGACGGCGTCGGCGGGGTCGTACTCCTGTTCGGCGAGGACGCACCGGACGCTGTGTCGGCCGTCCAGTTCGTACTCGGGGATGCGGGTCAGACAGTCGGTCATGGCTTTGGGACACCGGTCGGCGAAGTAACACGCGTCGGGCATCTCCGAGTCGAGCAGGCTCGGGACGTTGCCCGAGATGGGTTCGAGGCGACCCGAGGGGTCGTCCACGTCCGGAATCGACCCCAACAGCCCCTGCGTGTACGGGTGGACGGGATTCTCGAAGATGTCGGCGAGCGGGCCGCGCTCGACGACTTCGCCGGCGTACATGACGCCGACGCGGTCGCACATCCGGGCGATGACGCCCAGGTCGTGAGTTATCATCAGGATGCTCATCCCCTCCTGTTCCTGTAGGTCGCGCAGGAGGTTGAGAATCTGGGCTTGGATGGTCACGTCGAGCGCCGTCGTCGGTTCGTCGGCGATGAGGATGTCGGGTTCGCCGGCGAGCGCTTGGGCGATCATCGCGCGCTGGAGCATCCCCCCGGAGAACTGGTGGGGGTACTCGTCGGCGCGGTCCTCCGGGTCGGGGATGCCGACCTGGTCGAGCAGTTCGACCGCGCGGTCCATGCTCTCGTCGTCGACGTAGCTCTTCGAGGGGAGAAGCGAGTCCACGAGGAGCGAGCCGAGACCGTAGCCCTGGGTGCGCGAGCGCGTGCTTCGCGGGTTCGACCGGGCGCGCCGCTGGACCTCGACCGCCTCAGCTATCTGCTCGCCAACGGTTATCGAGGGATTGAAACTGCTCATCGGGTCCTGAAACACCATGCTGAACGACGGGCCGCGAAGCGACCTGCGGACGCCCTTCGGGAGCCGGCGGATATCCACGAGGTCGCCGTCGACGGCCTCGGGCTTCGACCCGCGGAACTCCTCGGCGAGGTCGGCGTTGCGGTACCATATCTCGCCTTGCGTCACGCGGCCGGGCGACTCGATGAGGTCGATGACCGACAGCGCGGTCACGGACTTGCCGGAGCCGGACTCGCCGACGATGCCGAATATCTCGCCGTCTTCGACGTCGAACGAGACGCTTTCGACCGCGTTGCCCTGCCCCTCCTCGGTGAAAAATCGGGTGGAGAGGTCGCGGACGCTGAGAATCGTATCCGCCATCTCAGACGCCTCCCTCTCCTTCGATGCCGGGGTCGAGCGCGTCTCTGAGCCAGTCGCCGACGAGGTTCAGCCCGATGACCGTCACCACGATGGCGAGGCCGGGCATCGTCGAAATCCACCACGCGGTGGACTGGTACTGCCGGCCGAGAGCGATGTCGAAGCCCCACGACACGTCGGCCCCGGAGAAGCCGAGGAACGACAGCGCCGATTCGAGCAGGATGATGGCAGCCACCTGAATCGTCGCCAACACGAGGATGGGCGTGATGGCGTTGGGGAGGACGTGTCTGAGCATCGTCCGCCCGTCGCTCGCGCCGAGGGCCTTCGCGGCCTTCACGTACTCCTCTTCGCGGATGGAGAGCGCCTCGCCGCGGGCGACGCGAGCGAACCACACCCAGTTGACGAGCGCGACGACGACGATGACCGTCCCCGGGAGGACGACCGTTTCGGGCATGCCCGTCGGTAACCCGACCGCCGAGCGGAACGCCGGGGCGATTCCGGTTGTGACGAACGGGTCGGGGATGGGCGCTTGTGCCTGTCCCCAGACGCCGACGAGGGCGATTGCGAGGACGAGCGACGGGAACGCGAGCATGATGTCCGCGCTCCGCATCAGCACGTCGTCCACGCGCCCGCGGTAGAACCCCGCTGACAGCCCGACGAGGACGCCGATGAGTGCCGCGAGCGACGTGCCGAACAGCCCGACCAGGATAGACGTCCTCGCACCGTAGATAATTCGCGAGAGGATGTCCCGACCGTTACCGTCGGTGCCGAGCGGGTGGGCTGCCGTTGCGTTCGTGTAGACGGTCTGCGTCTCGGTGACGACTTGCCCGTTTTCGATGACGACGCTCCCGTCTTCCATCTTCGTCACTTCTTTCGTCTCTTTGGTGCTGAAGCCGAGCGGCGGCTGTCGGGAGTTGTCGAGGTTCTGTTGAGACGGGCTATACGGGGAGATAAACGGGGCGAAGACGGCCATCGCCACCATGAGGACGACGACGACGATGCCGAGCCTCGCGAGGAGACTCCGTCTGAGTTCCCGACGAAGGTTTCTGCGTGTGCGTTCCGATATCATAGAGCGTTAATCGTAGGCCACCTGCGGGTTGACGTAGGCGTACAGGGCGTCAACGAGGATGTTCACGAGGACGAACCCGACCGCGACGATGATGAGCGAGCCCTGTAAGACCGGCCAGTCGCGGGCGTTGATGCTGTTGATGATGAGCGTCCCGAGCCCGGGCCACGCGAAGACGGCCTCCGTGATGACGGCCCCGCCGATGAGGGTGCCGAGCTGGAGGCCGATAACGGTGATGACCGGGATGAGCGTGTTCCGAAGCGCGTGCTTGTAACGGACCAGCGTCTCCGGGAGTCCCTTCGCCCGCGACGCGCGGACGTAGGTCCGTCCGAGTTGGTCGAGCATCCCGCTGCGGGTGAGCCGCGTGATGAGCGCGGTGAAGTACGTCCCGAGCGTGATTGCTGGGAGCGTGATGTGCCACAGCCACGTCACGAAGCCGTCTACCGCCGCGCCCACGTCGCCGCCGGCGAGAAGCATCGCGATGCCGTCGAGGCCGATAGGACGCTGGCTCGTCGGGAACAGGTTCAGCTGGACCGCGAGCACGAGGATGAGCATCACGCCCAGCCAGAAGTTCGGCGTGCTGATGCCGACCAGCGAGAACACGGTCGCGCCGTAGTCCGCGGGCTCGTGACGCCGCGTGGCCGACAGGACGCCGAGCGGGATCGCGATGACGACCGCGACGATTGTCGCCGCGATGGCGAGTTCCAGCGTCGCCGGGAGTTTCGCGACGACGCGCGCCGCGACCGGCGTTCGGGTCACGAGCGACAGGCCGAGGTCGCCGAACGGGATGCCCGAGATGAACTGCCAGTACTGCACGTACAGGGGCTCGTTCAGCCCGAGTTCGGCGATGACCTGCGCTCTGACCTCGGGGTCGACGTCGGGCGGTAACAGCACGTTCGCCGGGTCCCCCGGCGAGATGAACCGGAGGCCGAAGACGACCGTGATGACCCCCCAGATGACGAGTAGCCCCTGGAGCGAACGCTTGATGAGGAACCTCGACAGCGACATCGACTACTGCTGGCTCATCGCGTACGCGTCGATGCGCTCGTCGGAGCGGGCCTCCCAGGCGATGGCGTCGTTGACGCCGTAGACGCTGTACTGCTGGTTCAGGAAGATCCACGGGCACTGCTCGTGGGCCATCGCGTTCGCCTCCTGGAGGGTCGCCTCGCGCTCCTCGCCGGACTGGTTTCCGGCCTGTTCGAGCAGGGCGTCGAACTCCTCGTTTTGCCACGTGGTGAGCGTCCCGTCGGAGGCGAGAAGCGCCTCCATGACGAGGCCGCCGTCGAACGTCGCCTCACCCCAGCCGATGAGGAACCACGGCGGGCGAGCCTCGATGCTCCCCGCGAGCAGTTCGTCGACGAGCGACCCGAAGTCGCGCTGGCGGACCGTCGCCGTGACGTTCGGAAGTTCGTCGATGTAGCCCGCGACCGCCTGCGCGATTTCGAGGTCCTTCAGGTAGCGCCCGACCGGCGTGTGAAGCTCGATTTCCGCGCCGGCGTAGCCGGAGTCTTCGACCAACTGTTCGGCTTGGTCCGGGTCGTACGGGTACGGGTCGAGGTCGGCGTTGTGGCCGACGAACTCGGGGAGCGTCGGCTGGCTCGTCTGCGCGCCGAAGCCGCCGAGGACGTTCTGGACGATGCTCTCGAGGTCGATGGCGTAGTTCATCGCCTGCCGGAACTCCATCGAGTCGAACGGCTCCAGGTCGTAGCGCATCGCGTTGTAGATGATGCGGGTCGACGGGGCCGCGGCGACGCGGGCGTTGTCAGAGTTGGTGACGCGCTGGACCTCCTGCGGTGGGACGTTGACGATGAGATCGGTCTCGCCCTGCAGGAGTTGGTTGACGCGCGTGCTGGCCTCGGACGCCGCGCGGAAGGTGAGGGTGTCGACCGCCGCGGTGTCCTGCCAGTAGTCCTCGTACGCCGTGAGGACGACCTCCTCGTCTTCGGTGTACGAGTCGAGTTGGAACGGCCCCGTGCCGTTCATGTTCTGGCCGATGTACGCCTTGTCGTTGTCCTCGACCCACGACTGCTGCATCACGTCGAGGTAGGTCGCGAACTCGGAGAACACGATGGGGTTGAGCGAGGAGTTGTTGACCTTGACGGCGTTCTCGCCCTCGATGACCTCCGCGCCGGCGACGCCGGCGAGTTGGTCGCTCTGCGGGCTGGCGAAGCCGACCTCCTCGTCGACGACGCGGTTGATGCTGTACGCGACGTCCTCGGGGGTGAGTTCGTCGCCGTTGTGGAACGTGACGCCCTCTCGGAGTTCGAAGCGGACCGCGTTCTCTCCGTCGATACGCTCGTAGTTCGTCGCGAGCGCGGTCTGAATCGACCCCGCCGCGTCGCGGGTCAGAACGCCCTCGTAGGCGTGGAGGACGACGATGTCCGTCGTCGTCTCGCGGTGGTCGTGGGGGTCGAGACCGGAGGGCATCTGCCCCTGCGTGATGGTCACGTCGAACGACCCGCTGTCCTCGGTCGTCGTCGTTTCGGTGGTCTCGGTCCCCTCGCCGCCGGTCGTCGTCGGTTCGGTGGTCTCAGTCTCCTCGCCGCCGCCACCGGAACAGCCCGCGAGCGCCGCCGACGCCGCCGCGCCGCCTGCCAACTTCATGTACGACCGCCGACTCATGTGTGAATTGGTATCAGCCATCGAAGGTAGATTGCGTCGGTCGTTCTTATATCCATTGCCTGTGATTCGGCCCCCGCATAGCGTTCTGCCCATATATTGTGCACAGTTATGCTCCCGAGACATTACCCCCCCGAACACGGGGTACGCTTATTAGGGACCATCGCGGAACGATTCGTATGGCCGTGACCGGCCGTCCCACACTTCGGGACTTGTTCGACGAGTCGCCGACGCCCCACATCGCACACCCGCCGCGCACGCACCAACGGCACTTCTACGTCGCGACGGACGGGTCGTACCGCCCGAACGGCGGCGGACTCGGTGCGGTGATAGAGACCCGCGACGGCGAGCGAGTCGCCCGTATCGCGCTCCCAGACGTACCGCCGGACAACAACGTCTCGGAGTATCGCGCACTTCACCTCGGACTGGACGTGCTCGCCAATCGCGCGCCGCCGGGCGCTCGCGTCGGCGTCCTCGTCGACCACGACGACCTCGCCGCGAACGTCAACAACGCGGTCCTCGCCGGCGACCACCCCGACTGGAAGTCGCCGAAGCGAATCGTCGTCCCCGCGGGGAGCGAACACCACTGGCGAGGGATTCAAGCCCGCATCGCCGGGTTCGGTGAGCTTCGCGCCGCGCGAATCGACAGCCGCGAGAACCCCGCGCACCCGCTGGCGAACGCGCCGCGCGAGTACGAGCACGTCAACCGGCGAGCCGACCGCTGCGTGCTCCCCGAGCCGCCGGAGTTCGAGGCGGACTCCGGCACCGACGTGAGCTATCTCCCGCCCTCGCGGTTCGAGGGTCGGGCGAGCGACTGAGCGCGAGGCGTCGTCGAGACCCGTTCGCCCCCGCCTTCGTCGGGTGGGCCACCGAGCGTGAGCCGTCTCATCGGACCGTCGCCCCGCCGGCGGCCGGTCACTACTTCGTCAAAAAGTTGACAACCCGGAGCGGCGATGCCGGACGTATGGACCCCACGGAGACCGTCGACGCGTTCGACCCGCGGCGACGCGGGCTCTCGCCGCTCGGCGCAGCCGCGAGACGCCACGCACGCCGACTCGTCGCTATCGGCCTCTCGACGGCCGGTTTCGTCTTCGCCACCGCCCGTGACCCCGGACTCCTCTCGCCGGCCGCCGGGGTCTCACCGACCGCCGGTGTTTCGACGGCTGTCGTTACCGTCGGCGACCCGACCTTCCTCGTCCGTCTCGAACTGGGTGTGCTCGCCGGCCTCCTCGCCGCCGGCGCCTCGCTCGTGTTTCTCGCCGACCGCGACCCCGCAGTCGATATCCGCGCCGCGTGGGGCTGGTTCGCGCTCGCCGCCGTGGGGTTCCTCGTCGGAGCCGCCGTCGCCCGTCAGGTCGCGCCCGCGCTCTTCGATCTCTTGGTCGAATGGGGCCGCATCACGGCCGACTCCCGCCAGTCGGCGCTCGAACTCGAACTGTTCTTCCCGGTCGCGGTCGGCGACGGCGCGGCCGTCGCCCCGCTCCTGCTCGGGTTGCGCCGCGCCGGCGCGCTCTCTCGTCGACTCACCGGTGGAACGAGAGGGCTGTCGCTCCTCTGTCTCGTCGCCTTCGCCGCGTGCTTCTCACCGCCGGACTCGACGACGTTCGCGCTCTACTCGGTCCCGCCAGCGGTCGGGCTGGGCGTCGCCGTCGCGTGGGTCGAGTTCGGGTGAGCGTCTCGCCGAAAAAGCAGAACCGGAAGAACCGGAGTTGTCAGTTACTCTTCCTGCGCGTCTACGACCGCCGTCGCCGCCAGATCGAACGACCACCTTTTTTCGGTTCGGGTTCGCTCCGCTCACCCTCTCCGGAAAAAGCTGGACCAAAAAATCCCTCGCTTCGCTCGGGTCTGTTACTCTTCCTGCGCGTCCACGACCGCCGTCGCCGCCAGATCGAACGACCACCTTTTTTCGGTTCGGGTTCGCTCCGCTCACCCTCTCCGGAAAAAGCTGGACCAAAAAATCCCTCGCTTCGCTCGGGTCTGTTACTCTTCCTGCGCGTCTACGACCGCCGTCGCCGCCAGATTGACGATGTCTTTGACTTCGTCGCCGCGCTGGAGGACGTGGACGGGTTTGTCCATGCCGACGAGCATCGGGCCGATGGCCTCCGCGCCGCCGAGGCGCTGGAGGAGTTTGTAACCGATGTTCCCCGCTTCGAGGTTCGGGAACACGAGCAGGTTCGCGGGGGCGTCGAGTTCCGCGAAGTCGTAGGTGCCTTCGAGGATGTCCTCGACGAGGGCGGTGTCGGCCTGCATCTCGCCGTCCACCGGGAAATCCACGTCGGAGTCGTCCTGCAGGAGCGCCGCGGCGTCGCGGGGCTTGCGCGTCCCCTCGTTCGTGACGCTCCCGAAGTTAGAGTACGAGAGGAGCGCCGCGCGGGGTTCGACGTTGAACTGGCGGGCCAGTTCGGCGGTGTGCTTCGTGATCTCCGCGAGAATCTTCTCGTCGGGGTCGAGGTTGACCGTCGTGTCGGCGCAGAAGACCACGCGGTTCTTGAACGTCATCATGTAGACGCCGGCCGCGTAGTTCGCGTCCTCGGCGGTGCCGATAATCTGCAGCGGCGGGCGGAGCGCCGACGGGTAGTGGTGGGTCAGCCCCGTCAGCATCGCGTCCGCGTCGCCGACTTCGACCATGACGCTGGCGAAGTAGTTCGAGTCGCGGCGGACGAGTTCCTCCGCCTCGGACTTCGTGATTCCCTTACGCTGTCGAAGCTCGTAGAGGCGCTCGGCGTAGTGGTCCCACTCGCCGTCGCGGGGGTTGGCGATGGTCGGGTCGAAGTCGAGACCCAGCTCCTCCGCCTTGCGCAGAATCGTCGTCGTCTTCCCGACGAGGATGGGTTCGGCGATGCCCTCCTCCTGCATCTGGTAGGCGGCGCGAATCATCTTCTCGTTGGAGCCCTCGGCGAGGGCGACCCGCTTGGGGTTCGACTTCGCCTTGTTGAGGACGACGCGCATCATCTCGCGGGACTTCCCGAGGCGCGCTTCGAGGCGCTCGCGGTACGCGTTCATGTCGAGGCGCTCGCGAGCCGCGCCGGAGGTCATCGCCGCCTGCGCGACCGCGGGGGCGACCTCGAACAGCACGCGGGGGTCCAGCGGCTTGGGGATGACGTAGTCGGCACCGAACTGCAGCGGGTGGTCGCCGTAGGCCTTGACGACCGCGTCGGGCACGTCCTGCCGGGCGAGTTCGGCGAGCGCCTCGGCGGCCGCGCGCTTCATCGCCTCGTTAATCTCGGTCGCGCGCACGTCAAGTGCGCCGCGGAAGATGAAGGGGAACCCGAGGACGTTGTTGACTTGGTTCGGATAGTCGGAGCGCCCGGTCGCCATGATGACGGTGTCCTCGCGGGCCTCTTTCGCGTCCTCGTAGGTGATTTCGGGGTCCGGATTCGCCATCGCGAAGATGACCGGATTGTCGGCCATCGACCGCACCATCTCCTGGCTGACGATGCCGCCGACGGAGAGCCCCGCGAACACGTCCGCGCCCTCCATGGCGTCCGAAAGCGAGCCCTCCTCGACCGGCTGTGCGAACTCGGCTTTGTACTTGTTGACGTCGCCTTCCTCGACGCGCGACTCGGTGATGATGCCCGAGGAGTCGCACATCGTGATGTTCTCCTTTTTGGCGCCGAGGGAGACGTAGAACCGCGCCGTCGCGAGCGCGGACGCGCCCGCACCGGAGAAGACGATATCGAGGTCGTCGAGGTCTTTGTCCACGATGTCGGCGGCGTTGAGGAGCGCCGCGCCGGAGATGATGGCCGTGCCGTGCTGGTCGTCGTGGAACACGGGGATGTCCATCTGCTCCCGGAGCTGTCGTTCGATTTCGAAACACTCCGGGGCCTTGATGTCCTCCAAGTTGATGCCGCCGAACGTCGGCTCCATCGCCTTCGTCGCCGCCACGAAGTCATCCACGTCGGCGATGTCGAGTTCGACGTCGAACACGTCGATGTCGGCGAAGCGCTTGAACAGCACGCCCTTGCCTTCCATCACCGGTTTCGACGCCTGCGCCCCGATGTCCCCCAGCCCGAGGACGGCGGAGCCGTTCGAGACGACGCCGACGAGGTTGCCCTTCGCCGTGTACTCGTAGGCGGCGTCTTCGTCCTCCGCGATGTCGAGACACGGTGCGGCCACGCCCGGCGAGTACGCCAGGCTCAGGTCGCGTTGGGTGTTCGTCGGCTTTGTCGTCGCAATCTCGATTTTTCCGGGTGGGTCTTGTCTGTGATATTCCCGTGAGTCGTCGTCCAGTCCCATGACCCACACGTCCTCACGCAGGGGGCAAAAAGCTATTCAACAACGTCGAATTTTTACTTCGACAATAGTCGAATCCTCACCGGACGGCGGCGAGGTCACGGCGACGAATCGACGCCACTCCGGTCGAAAAATTACTCCGTTTCGATGTGAAGAATTTCCGGCCGTTCGAGTTCGACCGTCTCGTCGGCGTCGGTCACGGTCCGGGTCGGCCAGCGGCCCGTCATGGTCAGTGGCTCGACGCTCTCGTCAGTGACGAGCGCGGTTCCCTCGCTCTTTGCGCCCTGAATGGTCGGGTTGTAGGCGTAGCCCATCGGCGCGTGGACCTCGTCGTCGGCGTCGGGCGTGGCGAACCACTCGCGGCCGGCGAACCCGGCCGCACCGCCCTGGTGGTGGTTCAGCCACTCCTCGGACTCGCCGACCGAGTCGTAGGCGTCGCGAATGGCGTCGAACACGTCGCCCGCAGTGCCGCCCTCCACGGCGGCCTTTCGGGTCGCCGCCAGCGCCTCCGTCTCGACCTGCATCGCCCCCTCGTGGCGGGTTTCGAGCCACTCGGGCGCGTCGAACGCGACGGTTCGCGTACAACTCGCGTAGAGGCCGCCGCGCTGGGCCGTCACGGAGACGAGCGCGTAGTCGCCGAGTTCCTCTTGTTTGGGCGTGTAGTGGCGGTACTTCTGGGCTCGCCGCCCGCTGCCGACGAGCACCACCGGCGCTTCGATACCCATCGCGCTGAGCGTGACTTTCAGGCCGGAGGCGACCTCGTGTTCCGTGTCGCCCGGTTCGAGTTCGCGGCAGACCCGCTCGACGGCGCTCGCCGCGTCGCGGCCGAGTTCGCGGTAGGCTTCGATGTCGGCGTCGGAAAGCGGCTGGCGGACGGCCGCGGTGTCCACGCCCTCGAAGCCGGGCACGTCGAAGTCGGCGGCGGCGGGGGTCGGCGAGACCGCTTCGACGCCGGACGCCAGCGAGCCCTCGTACCACTGGAAGCGGTGGACGCGAACGTCCTCGTGGGGCACTTCCTCGTGGAGCAGGCGGGTCGCTTCGATGTTGTCCGTCACGACGTGGAACTCGTCGCCGTCGTAGCCGGCGGCGGCGACGCCCAAAGGCGAGTCGCGGTCGACGACGCTGTCGCCGCCGAGGAGCCACGCGAAGGAGTTCGGTCGGGCGAACCAGACCGCTTCGAGGCCGTTGTCGTCGAGGTAGCCATCGAGTCGGTCCGCTCGGGATTCGAGTCGCTCGTCCATGTTCGCGCGTCCAACCGAACCGACTTGAATGGGACGGCTCGGACGAGCGGGACGAAGCCCGTCGGGGCGTCCGGGGTCGTCCGGGACCGACCGGTTCCGACTGGTGCCAGCCACGGACAACGCTCCGGGCTGACGCCTTCGAGGACCATACCGACGAGATATAAGTTCACGCGGTTCTGACCCACGCGTATGACACCTCGGCTTCGCCGCCTCCTCGCGGGGGCCGCCGCGATGACCGGCGTCCTGATGGTCCTCGGCGTGTACACCGCCGCTTCGGGGGCCGGCCTCACCTGCGCCGGGCGCTGGCCGTTCTGCGACGGCTTCCTCGGCCTGTTCCCGGCCAACTGGGGCAGCTTCATCGAGTGGTTCCACCGCCTCGTGGCCATGCTCACCGGCTTCCTCATCCTCGGGACGACCGTGCAGGCGTGGCGCGAGGGCGTCGCGAAAGGCGTCCGCTACGCGCTCGTCGTCGCCACGGTCATCCTCCCGTTCCAAATTGTCCTCGGAGCGCTCACCGTCACCGAGTACGAGTGGGTCATCCTCACCGCCCACTACGTGGTCGCGACCTCCATCTTCACCGCCGTCGTCGCCGCCGCGGCGTGGGGACTCGTCGACCGCGGCATCACCCGCATCGCCGACGCGGTCGGACTGGCGCTCGTCGGCGCACCCGTCATGCTCGTCCTCGCGCCCCACGCGTTCGTCTCCTTCGGTCCGACGACGCAGGCCGTCTACTACGTCGTCGGCCTCGCCACCTACGCCGCGCTCGTCGCGGTCACCCTCTGGGCGAACGCCGCCCACGGCCCGCGGGCGGACGCCTACGGCCGGCTCAGATTTGTCACCGCGCCCGCGAGCGTCGTGGTCGTCGCGCTCCTCATCGCCGGCCGGCAGGTGTACGGACCGGCGCTCGAACTCGCCCACCTCGGCGGGACGGTCCTCGCGCTCGTCCTCGTCGGCGGCGCGGCGATCCTCGTCCGCGGCGGGCTTCCGGTCCCGCAAGCCGGCGCGACGAACGACGCCGACTGACGAGCGGGCCGCACCTGATTCGTCGGAGCTCGCCCGCGTGTCGGAGATGCCTTCAATACTCGTACTAACCGCGGCAATATTTACAACAGTATTGCCAGAAGTTGTACTACAATTCGAGACTAGCAAATGGTCTGACCCCGTTCACGGTTAGAGATATATCTCACCCATCTACACAATTCCCGAATATTTTTCGTCAATCTCCGAACGAATTGACGAACGGACCGAAGAAGTGTTATACGGGGCTGTGCTACCTGAGGGCTGTTATGGAACGTCGCACCTTTCTGAAGGGCTCCGCCGGAGCCGCGGCCGCGTTCACGCTGGCCGGCTGCCTCGGCGGCGGCGGCAGCGGTAGCGAGACGATCACCATCGGTTCGGACATCCCGTACCGGCCGTTCGAGTACGAGACGACCGAGGGCGAACTCGTCGGCTTCGACGTCGACATCGCGCAGGCCGTCTTCACCGACGAACTCGGCTACGAACACGAGTTCCAGAAGACGAGCTTCGACAGTATCATCCCCTCGCTCAACAACGGGAACTTCCGCGTCATCATGTCCGCGATGACCATCACCGAGGACCGCGCCGAGCAGATCGACTTCTCGGACCCGTACTTCACCGCGTACCAGACGGTCATCGTCCTCAACCAGAGCGACATCTCCTCGAAGGAGGACCTCAAGGGCGTCACCGTGGGCGTCCAGAAGGGGACGACCGGAGAGAGCGCCGCGACCAGCCTCAAAGAGGAGTTCGGCGGCGACCTGACGATTCAGAGCTACGACCAGGTGACCGGCGCGTTCGACGCGCTCCGGAACAACCAGGTCAGCGCGGTCGTCAACGACAACACCGTCAACGCCGCGTTCGTCGAGCAGAGCGACAACGTCCGGTTCCTCGAAGGGCCCGGAGCCGCCGAAGAACAGGGCAAGGAGAACGCCCCGCCGTACCTCACCCTCACCGTCGAGGAGTACGGTATCGGCTTCCGGCAGGACGATGACGAACTCCGCGAAGAGGTCAACGGCGCGCTGCAGACCATCCGCGACAACGGCACGTACGACGAGATTTACTCGGAGTACTTCTCCGGGTAACTCGACCAGGACGCGTTTTTTATCCCATCACTGTGAGAAACACTACCAATGGCTGAATCCTACTCCGAGGGACGCACCGGAGACGGTGAGTACCAAGAGCAGTTTTTGAACGATACGACCCTCAGACGGCTGGGTGCGGCCGTCGCGGGACTATTCACGCTCGGAGTCGGCGGCTTCATCGCGGCGATTATCTTCACGCAGGTCGATTTCGAACTCCTCGTCGAGATTATCCACCCGCAGTTCGTCAACGCGTTCCTGCGAGTGCTCGGTATCGTCCTCGTAGGGAGTCTGTTGTCCGTCACCGCGGGCGTCTTCGTCGGCCTCGGTCGGGTGTCGAACACGAAGTTCACGAACACCGTCGCGACCGCCTACGTCGAGTTCTTCCGCGGCACGCCGCTTCTGTTCCAGTTGCTCGTTATCTACGTCGGGATTCCGGCGTTCTGGCCGCCGGGGCAGTTCCCCATCTCCAACTGGGCGATTCCGACCGCGATTATCGGACTGACGCTCAACCACGCCGCCTACGTCGGCGAGGCCGTCCGCGGCGGCATCGACGCCGTCCCGGAGGGCCAGATGGAGGCCGCCCGCTCGCTCGGGATGTCCTACGTGCAGGGCATGCGCGAGGTCGTCCTCCCGCAGGCGTGGCGCAACGCGCTCGCCGCCATCGGCAACGACCAGGTCATCCTCGTGAAGGACACGTCGCTCCTGACGGTCATCGCCATCCCGGAACTCATCAGCGCGTTCCGCAACGTCAACTCGACCACGTTCGACCCGTGGACGCCCATCATCCTCGTCGCAATCGCCTATCTCATGATTACGATTCCGCTCGGCAAAATCGTCAACCACCTCGAAGCCCGCGCCGATTGGGGAGGTGACCGCCGATGAGTCTCCTCGAGTTCGACGAGGTTGACAAGTACTTCGGCGAGACGCACGTCCTGAAAGACGTCGACCTCGACGTCGAAGAGGGCGAAGTCTGCGTCATCATCGGGCCGTCCGGGTCCGGGAAATCGACGCTGCTTCGCTGTGCGAACCGCCTCGAAGAGATTCAAGACGGCGAGATTCGACTCGAAGGCCAGTCCATCTCCGCGGCCGACGCGGACATCAACCGCCTGCGCCAGCGCATCGGCATGGTGTTCCAGAGCTTCAACCTCTTTCCGCACAAGACGGCCCGAGAGAACGTGACGCTCGCGCCGACGAAGGTCAAGGGCCTCAAGAAAGGAGACGCCGAGCGCCGCGCCGACGAACTGCTCGACCGCGTCGGCCTCGGTGCGCAGTCGAACTCCTATCCGAACCAGCTCTCGGGCGGCCAGCAACAGCGGGTCGCCATCGCCCGCGCGCTCGCGATGGACCCCCACGTGATGCTGTTCGACGAGGTCACGAGCGCCCTCGACCCCGAACTCGTCGGGGAGGTGCTCGACGTGATGCACGACCTCGCCGAGGAAGGGATGACGATGCTCGTCGTCACTCACGAGATGGGCTTCGCCCGCGAGGTCGGCGACCGCATCGTCCTCATGGCCGACGGCAAAGTCGTCGAGGACTCGCCGCCCGAGGTCTTCTTCGAGAACCCGAAAACCGACCGCGGCAAGCAGTTCCTCTCGAAACTGCTCTGAGGCGGGGTAGCCGGGCACACACCCGGATTCTTCCAACAAGCTTATCTCCCGAAACGCCGCTTGCTGCGGCATGAACTACGCTCCCCGCGAATTCAGTCACGAACCGCCCGATTGCGAACACACCAAGGCCGTTCTCTTCTGTCAGACCTGCGGTCGCGCCGCCGGTATCGACGAGTGGCCCGAACAGACGCACGACGGCCGGACGGTCCGACTCGACTGCCCGGACTGCGGCGAGGTCGTCTGGCGCGGGCTGGACGACGAGCCGTCCGAAGAGCGTCGAGCGCCGACGCCGACGCCCTGAGCCGGCACCGAGCGTCCGAACCGACGACAGCCCTGTTTTACGGAACCATCACTTCGACGCCGACGGTGTCGTAGTCGGTCATCGCGGCCAGCCGTTCCGGAACCTCGTCGAGCGAGACGGTCTTCGTCACGAGCGACCCGGGGTCGACCGCGTCCGACGCGAGCAGCGAGAGCAGGTCGTCCGCGCTCGTCGGCGGCATTCCGCGCGCGCCGAGGAACGACACCTCGTGTCTCGTCATCCAGTCGGTCGGCAGCGAGACGTTCCCCTTTTCGGCCTCGGTCGTCAGGCCGACCTGCACGTGCGAGCCACGCGGCCGAACTGAGCGGACCGAGTTCCGGCAGGTCTCGGCGACGCCGAGCGCGTCGAGCGAGACGTGCGCCCCGCCGTCGGTCAGCCCCCGGATGGCTTCGACCGGGTCCTCCGCGGAGCCGTTGACGACGGCGTCCGCACCGAGGTCGGCGGCCGCGTCCAGCGCGGAGTCGCGCACGTCGACGGCGACGACGCGCGCGCCGAGGACGTTCGCCACCTGAATCGCCGACAGGCCGACGCCGCCGCAGCCGTGGACGGCGACCCACTGGCCGGCGCGGAGTCCGGCGCGGGCGTCGAGGGCGTTGTAGGCCGTCATGAACCGGCAGCCGAGCGCGGCCACGTCGGTCGGTGAGACGCCCTCGGGGAGCCGAATCGCGTTGTAGTCCGCGGAGGGGAGATGCACCAAGTCCGCGAACGCGCCCTGCGCGGACAGTTCGAAGCCGAGCGCGTGCGGGTGATCGCCCGTGCAGACGTTTCCGTGGCCGGTCCGGCAGTAGCCGCAGGAACCGCACGCGAGGTTGAACGGCAAGGCGACGCGGTCGCCCTCGCGAAGCGTCCGGACGCGGTCGCCGACCTCGACGACGCGGCCCGCGGGCTCGTGGCCGAGAATCTGCCCGGACGGGACCGCGTCGTCGGCCCACTCGCCGTGGCCCATCCACGAGTGCCAGTCGCTCCGGCAGATGCCGCAGGCCTCGACTTCGACGACGACGCCGTCGGGGTCACACGTCGGGTCGGGGACTTCGGTCACGTCGAGCGGTTCACCGTGTTCACGAAGGACTGCGGCTCTCATACGCACGGTTCGGCGGGCGGCCCCAAAAAGCTCTGCGTGGTGTCAATCTCGGGTGGGAGAAAACCAGTGGAAACCGCGGAAACGCGGCGGGCGGTCCCGCTCAGAAGAAGTCGTCGAGCCCGGACTGCCCGTCGTCGGTCGAGGCGTCGGCGTCGGCGCTCTCGGCCGACTCGTCGGCGTCGGCGTCGCGGTCGAGCACGTCGTCCGAACCGCCGTCTGCTCCGTCGCCGTCGGTGGCCGCGGCGTCACCCTCGACGGACACGTCTTCCATGCCGGCGAACGCGCCACCGGCGTGTTCTTCGACCAGTTCCTCGCGGAGTTCACCGGCATCCTCGACGATGGACTGGACCTTGTTCGTCGTCTCGCCGCTCCCGGTGACAAAGGAGACGTGCGACTCGTCGAACTCGTAGTAGGCGGCCATGGCGACGGTCAGTTCGCGGGGCTTGCAGTGATGGGTGATCGCCGAGAGGTACGGCAGAACCTCGCGGCGGGCGGTCGCCATGCTGAAGCCGCCCTGCTCCGCGATTTTCTGGACGACGGTGTCGCGGGTCTTGTCGCGGGTCGAACGGTAGGGCGCGCCGCCGTAGCGGGTCCACCCGCCGCGGGTCCGGTCACGGGAGGCCGCGACGCCGGCGGCGAGGTTGTCGGTCGCGTAGCGCCAGTAGGAGTAGTTTTGCGTGGCGCGCACGCGGCCGAGCCAGCGGTCGGCGTTGGCGAGGAAGTCGTAGGCGCGGGCGAGCTCGTCGGGTTCGTAGACGAGCGAGACCTTGTCCTCGACCCACTTCGTGAGGTCGTCGGGCGTCTCATCCACGTCGTAGGCGGTGTAGAGCGCCTCCTGTGCGGATTTTTCTTTGAGGACGGCGTCGAGGAACTCGAACAGGCCGACCGAGCGGTCGCGGTCGCCCATGACCACGTCCTCCTCGGTGATTTTCTCGCGGCCCTCGGCGATGGCCTGCAGGTCGTTGACGGCCGACCGCAGGTCGCCGCTGTTCATCTCGGCGATGCGGTCGAGGGCGTCGGACTCGAACTCCAGTCCCTCCTTGCGACAGATGTCGCGGAGGACGGGGACGATAGAGCGAGCGGACACGTCGCGGAACTCGATTTCCTGACAGGCGTTTCGGAGCCCGCGGCTCATGTCGTAGAACTCGTTGGCGATGAGGACGATGGGCTGGCTCGACGATTTGACGAGTCGGGTGACGGCGCTGGCCCCGCCGCGGTCGTAGTTGCCGTGGATGTTGTCGGCCTCGTCGAGGATGACCAACTGCCGGGTGGACGTGCCCGCGGAGGAACCGACGAGCGTCGCGTTCTTCGCGGCGCGGCCGGCGAAGCGTTCGATGACGTCGCCGGTCCGTTGGTCCGACGCGTTCAGCTCGACCGTCTCCCAGCCCATGTCGGCGGCGAGCGCGTGGGCCGCGGAGGTCTTTCCGATGCCCGGGCTCCCGTGGACGACGACCGCCTCCCGGTGGTCGTCCCACGTCTTGGCCCACTCCGCGAGGGCGTCGCGGGCCTTGTTGTTGCCGCGGACCTCGGAGAGCGTCGATGGGCGGTACTTCTCCGTCCAGTCTACCATTACCGGAAGGAGGACCGAGGTGCGTTTAGTGGTTGCGGAGCGCCGCGCGCCGGCCGGACGCTCCACCGGAAGCGCTCGGAGTTTCGGGGCGACTCACCGACGCAGACTCCGACTCACCACGCCGCCCGCCGCGCCCGGTTCCGTGCGTCGACGAGCGACCACCCGAGCGCCGCGAGCGTGGCGAGACAGACGACGAACAGCCCCACGACGACGCCGACCCGTCCGACGCCGGCGTAGTAGCCGGCGCTGTCGATGACCCCGGCGAAAAGCAGGCCGAAGGCGAGGAGGCTGAGCGGCCGCGCCCACACCTGCCGCCGAACGAGTCCCACGCCCGTCGCCAGTAGCGACACGCCGGTCAGTCCCCCCAACACGAGCGACGCGAACAGCGCGAACGGGTCGCTCCGCGGCTCCATGACCGGCCCGCGCTCGACGGTCAACACCCAGATGGCGAGCGTCACGGCTCCCATGACGAGCGCGTAACTGCCGACCGCCCGCTCCCAGTCCATTGTGTATCTCCCCGTTCCCGTCCCCCCTAGACGCGCTCCCGCCACAAATACGCATCTCCACGTTCACACGGGGGAGACCGTGTGTACGACCGGAACGTGTCTGAATCCGACCGGTCTGCGAACCGCGAGGGAACGGGGATGTTCCATGTTGCCTAATGTCAATACTCAGAAAACTTATTAGCGCTCTCCGAGTGGACTCCGTTCCATGTTCCCCGACGAAATCGTGACCCCACGGCTCAGGCTTCGTGCCCTGTCGCGGGAGGTCGTCGACCCGTTGGACGCATACGAACACTTCGCCGCCTCGCGCTCGGACACCATCGAGGAAGAGACCGAGTTCGTCACGTGGGGACCCCACGAGACGCCCAAGGAGACGCTGGACTTCATCGAACAGGCCGAAGAAGGCCACGAGTCCGCTGAAAACGCCATCTACGCCGTCTTCCCCCGAGACGGTGAGGACGGGGCGGGCGAGTTCGCCGGCACCGCCGGCTTCAACCCCGAGTGGGACAAGCGCCGGGCGGTCTTCGGCATGTGGCTCCGAAAGGAGTTCTGGGGCCGCGGCTACTCGGGCGAGCGCGCGGCAGCGTTCTTCGCCGCGGTCTTCGACGTGCTCGACCTCGACGTCGCGCTCGCGTACGCCATGCCCGAAAACGAGGCGTCGTGTCGAGCAATCGAGAAGTACACCGACCGCTTCGGCGGGCAGGAAGACGGCCTGTTTCCCAACGAGGCCGTCGACGCCGACGGGACGCCGCGCGACGTTCGCGGTTGGTCCGTGACCCGCGAACAGTGGGAAGCCACCACCAGCGGCGACTACGACGCCGAGTTCCGTTGGGAGGGTCGCGAGTGAGCGACCTCTTTCCCGCGGTCGTCGAGACGCCGCGGCTCCGACTGGTTTCCCGCCGCCCGAAGCACGTCGGCGTCCACGAGGCCTACGACCTCTGTTCGGCCCCCGAGATGGACGACGTGACCCGGTACATGCCGTGGTCGCGCCACGAGACGCCGAAAGTGACGAAGGAGTTCCTCGACCGCGGGGAGTCGAGTTGGACCGACGCCGAGAGCGCCGACTACGCGATTATCCCGCGCGAGGGCGAAGACGGCGCGGGTGAGATTGCCGGGTTCGGCGGCCTCCACACCGAGTGGGACCGCCGCGTCGGAGAACTCGGCCTGTGGCTCCGACCGCGCTACTGGGGCCGCGGCTACTCGAGCGAGCGTGCTTCGGCGTTGGCGGCGCTCGCATTCGACGTGTTCGACCTCGAAGTCGTCGCCGTCTCGCACGTCGCGGCGAACGAGAAGTCCCAGCGTGCTATCGAGAAGTACATGGCGGCGCTCGGCGGCGGCCTCGACGGCCGCGAGCGAAACAGCATCGTCATCGACGACGAGCCGGCTGACGAACGCCGCTACAGCGTCTCCCGCGAGGACTGGCTGGCGACGACCGGCGGCGACTACGACGCCGAGTTCCGCTGGGACCTCGACCCCGACGACGTTCGCTGAGCCGTCACTTATTCTCCGCCGGAAACCGCACCGGGGACCGCGCCGGCGACGACGCGGCCGCCTTTCAGGACCGCCGTCGGGTCGTTCAGCACCGTCAGGTCCGAAAGCGGATCGTCGTCGAAGACGAGCAGGTCGGCGTACGCGCCGGGTTCGACGACGCCACAGTCGTCCAGCCCCACCGCGTCGGCGGCCGTCTCGGTCATCGCCCGGATGGCGTCCAGCGGCTCCATGGCGTGTTGCGCCATGAACTGCACCTCGGAGGCGTTGCCGCCGTGGACGTTGAACGGCGTGCCCGCGTCGGTGCCGCCGGCGATGCGGACGCCGGCCTCGACGGCCAGTTTGAACGACTCGATGTGCCGGTCGTAGACGGTCTCTGTCTTCGCCACGTCCTCTCTCGTCGCCGCCTCGGTGTTTCGGACGATGTGGTACGGCGCGGACAGCGTCGGCACGAGCGTCGCGTCGCGCTCCAAGAACAGGTCGATGGCCTCGTCGTCGAGGAACGTCCCGTGTTCGACCGTGTCGACGCCCGCTCGGATAGCGGCTTTCACGCCCTCGCCGCCGTGGGCGTGGGTCGCGGTGTGGACGCCCCGCCGGTGCGCCTCGTCGACGAGCGCGTGGAGTTCTTCTTCGGTGAACGCCACCGCGCCGGGGTCGCTGCCGGGCGTCGTCACCCCGCCGGTCGTCATGAACTTGATGAAGTCGGCACCCAGTTTCACCTGCTCTCTGACCGCCTTTCGCGCCTCGGTCGGCCCGTCTATCTCGCGGCCCATGTGGTGGCCGTGGCCGCCGGTGATGGTTATCGACCGGCAGTTGGCGACCGTGCGCGGACCGGGCACGTCCCCGGCGTCGATGGCGCGTTTCAGCGCCACGTCGATGTCGCGCGCGCCCATCACCCGAGCGCCCGTGACGCCCGCTTCGAGCGTCTGCCGAGCGTTTCGCGCCTCGACCAGCGTGAGTTCGGCGTCGGACATGCCGACCACGTCTTCGACGCTCCGCTCGCCCGACAAGGAGAAATGGATGTGCGCGTCCACCAGTCCGGGCGTGACCGTCTTGCCGACGAGGTCGACGCTCCGCTCGCCCCCACGGGGGTCGAGGTCGCCGACGGCCTCGATTCGCCCCGTCTCGGCGTCGATTCGAACGTCCGCCTCGTCGATGACACGGTCGCCGCGAATCACCCGTGGGCCCCGAAGTAACATGCCCGTCGCTATCACACGGCGAGACTTGAACGTGACCCTCCGGCGGTGGACAGACGACGGGCGGCTCGTCGGGCAAATGGTGGACGATTGTCGGGCGGTTTCCGGGGGGTCGCCGGGACGACTGTACCCACCTCGTATCGACATCATGTACCGCGAGAGACCCTCTCACGGCGGCCACGAGACATTTACGTGAGAACAACAATCGCTTCCGACACGATGTCAACGACACCTGAATCGACCCGCGGTTCCACACCATCGACGCTTCGGTCAGTCGGCAGCGGCGGCGTCGCCGGCCTCGGGGCGGCCCTCTTCGGCTACCTCGTGACCTACCTCCTCACCTCCTCGACCATCGAGAACTCGACGGCCAGCCAGGTGCTCGAAGCCCTTGGCTCGGACATCTCGACGTGGAAGGTCGTCGGCTGGGTGTTCATGAGCGCCCACGGCGTGACCACGACGTTCCCCGGGTTGTTCGGGACGACCTCCGCCGCGAACCTCATCGAGAGCGTCGAGGCGTTCTCGCCGGTGCTCTACGTCGTGCCCGTGGTCGCGCTCCTCGCGGCGGGTGCGCTCGCAGCCGTCGTCAGCGGCGCGTCCTCGACGCGGGCGGGCGCGCTGGCCGGCGCGGGAACCACCGTCGGCTACCTCGTCTTCGCGCTCGCGGGTATCGCGCTGTTCACCGTCTCTCTCGGCGAGTCGGCCATCAGCCCCGACCCGGTCACGTCCGCGCTTCTCGCGGGCGTCGCGTACCCCGCCGTTCTCGGTACCGTCGGTGGCCTCGGGGCCGCGGCGCTCCGGTAGTCGCCGCCGTTCGGTCGCTCGGTTCTCCGTTTTCCGGTACCTCGCTTTCGTCGACTCAGAGGTCGCGAGCGACGAGTTCGCCCCAGTGGTCGAAGCCGTAGCGGTCGTAGAACGCCCGCGCCCGGTCGTTCGCCTCGTCCACGTCGAGGACGATTCGGTCCAACGGGAGGTCCTGCGAGCGCGCGTGGTCCAACACGGCCGCCATGAGTTCGTCGGCGACGCCCGTCCCGCGGTAGTCGGCGTCGAGGAATAACTCGTTGAGGACGGCGGCGTCCCAAATGAACGTCATCTCCTCGGGGAGCGCGAAGGCGTAGCCGACGAGACGAGCGTCGCCGTCGTCGTCACCGTCACCGCCGTCGCTATCGATGCCGCCATCACCGTGCCCGTCTCCCGACACCGCCTCGGCGACGACGACGCACCCGGGGTCGTCGGTCGCACAGCGCTCGACCCATGAGAGGTATCGCTCGCGGTAGTCGTCGGTGAGTTTCGCCTCGTACTTCGACAGTTTGTCGTCGCCGCCGGTCCCCTCGCCGATGCCGAGTTCGAACCCGCGTTTCAGCTCCCAGAACGCGGCCGCGTCGCCCGGTTCGTAGGGTCGCACCTCGACGCCGTCGGGTGTCTCGCTCATGGACGCGGATGCGTCGCCATCCGTTATGAACGCTCGGAGTCGCGAGCCGCGGCCGCTCCCCCGTCCCGTTCCGACGACTCACTCCGCCCGCCCGCGCAGGCGCTCCGAGAGGAGTCGTCCGCCGACCACGCCCGCTCCGAGGACGATGAGCATCAGTTCCGTCCCCGACGAGGCGAGCGGGGCGATTCGCTCTACGTTTTCTGGCTCCGCGCCCGGCGACGGGTCGACGACGGTGCTGTAGTGGAGCGTCTCGGTCGTCGGTGGCGGCGACGCGGGCTGTAACTCCACGAACGTCTGGACGAACCCGCGCGTACTCGACAACTCGGCGCGCCCGCTAATCGAGTAGAACGCGTCGTGCAGCGGGTAGAAGGCGTTGACGCCGTTGGTGAACAGGTCGGGGAAGATGCCCCCACAGAGGAGCGCGGCGATGCCGACCCACGCGACGACGACGCCACGGGTGCCCCAGCGACCGCGAATCGCGGAGCGCTCGGGGTCACGAATCCGCGTGTCGTAGACCACGACGGCGGCGAGGACGAGCGGGAGCAAAAGCGTGTGAAAGAGCGCGCGGTGGCTGCCGGGAAGGAGCGTGCTGGTGAACGAGTCGAGGTCGGGGACCGCGGCGGCGACGAGCGCGACGCCGACCGAGCGGGCGTCGAACCAGCGACCGAGGAGGGCGGCACCGACAAGTCCGCCGACCGCGACGTGAACGAGGGTCGATGGCATACCGCGTAGTGGTCGGCCGACGACCTTCAGGGTTCCCACGGGGTTCGTCAGGCGACGACTACCACTTTCGACACCCTTTTGCGGCACACTCACGCACGTTGTCCCATGACTCACCCCTCGGTCGGACCGAGGTGTTCGCGATGACCGCGGCACCGCGCGACGACCTCGCCCGCCGCATCGCGGGCGAGATTACTCTCTCGGACGACCCCGGCGCGACCCTCCGGAAGTGGCGGACCGACTTCGACATCTCGCAGACGGCGCTCGCCGAGCAGTTGGACGTGTCGTCGTCGGTCGTCTCCGACTACGAGAGCGGTCGCCGCGAGAGCCCCGGCATCGGGGTCATCCGCCGGATGGTCGAGGCGCTCCTCGACATCGACGAGGCCCGCGGCGGCAGTCGCATCCGGCAGTACGCCCGCGTCCTCTCGGCCGGCTTCGAGAGCGACATCGTCCAGGACCTCCGGGAGTACCCCACGTCGATTCCGCTGGATTCCTTCTACGACGCCATTGGCGCGACGCCCATCGTCGACGGCGACCAAGACCGCATCAGCGGCCACACCGTCATCAACAGCATCCAGGCCATCACGCGGCTCTCCTCGGAGGAGTTCTACCGGCTCTACGGCCAGTCCACGAGTCGGGCGCTCGTCTTCACCGGTGTCACCCGCGGCGAATCGCCGCTGGTCGCCATGCGCGTCGTCACGCCGACGCCGAACGCCGTCGTCCTCCACGGCCTCTCGGAGGACGAACTCTGGGAGCACGCGCCCGCGCTCGCCACTATCGACGGCTTCGCCCTCGCCGTGACCGACCGCGACTTGGACGAGATGCTCGAAGACCTACGGAAGCTTCCCTGAACCCGGCGTCAAAACCCGATTTCGCGTTCTCTCCGATTCGATTCCGTTCGGTCCCGTTCGCTTCGCTTCGAATTTCCAGAGTGTCCGTCCAAGGGCGAAAAAAGCCGAAGGGCGGCCGCGACGATGTCCGTGTATGGATATCCGCGACCTCCAATCGCACCTCGAAACGTCGTTCGAGTACCCCGTTACGACCGAGCGCGTGCTCGACCGCGCCGGCGACATCGAAGTGACCGCACCGAACGTCGACGACGCAGAGACCGTCGAAACCATCCTCGCCCCGCTCGGAACCGAGACGTACGAGTCGGCCGCCGACCTGTACAACACGATACTCGGAAGCGTGAGCGACGACTACATCGGCAGAAAATTCTACGACGACCGGGGCGCTGACCCGGCGGACTCGTGGTCGATACTGCCCGAACAGGCCCGTTCGTTCTAACGCGCTTCGTCTCCGCACTCGCTTCGCTCGTGCGGACGGTTCCCGCTACTCCACGTATTCGTACTTCCGAAGCGCCGTTCGGCGCTTCGTCTCCGCACTCGCTTCGCTCGTGCGGACGGTTCCCGCTACTCCACGTATTCGTAGCGGCGCTCGTTCATCCGGCCCCAACCCGTGAAGACGAACTCGGCTTCGGGTTGGGTGAACTCCTCGACCTCGATCTCCTTTTCGTGGTTGTGCACGTCGTGGATGAGCTCGTAGTCGTCGAAGGAAATCTCGGTGCGGGCCGCGAGCTGGTCGTCCACGTCCACGGCTTCGATTTCGTCGAGCCACGTCTCTTGGACCGTCTCAGCGTGAATCTCCGCCTGCGCGCCGGAACCGTACGACCCGACGAGCAGTTGCTTTCCGGTCATGTCCTTCCCCTCGTCCGCGGCGGCGATGAGCGCCGACAGCCGGGCGATGTGGACCGAGCCGGTGTACCAGTTGCCGACGCGGCTGGAGATGTCGAGCGTCGGCTCGATGACGCGGCCGTACCAGTCGCGGTACTGCTCGGTCGTCTTCAGCTCGTCCATGTAGCCGCGGATGGCCTCCTCGTAGTCGTCCCACGTCTCGAAGTCCGCCTCGCGGGGCTGGCGACCGATTTCGCTTTCGAGGTCGTCTTCGATGTCGGTGTCGCGGGTCATGTGCCGGAAGCCGAGAAGCGCCGCCTTCCGGACCATGCCGGGGAACGGCGTGTGGAACGGGATGTACTCGAAGAGGTCCGGGTGGGTGCGACCCGCGACGCTCTCGTAGTCCTCGAGCGCCTCGCGCATGCGGGCGAGATACACCTGCATGGAGCGCTTGCCGTCCACGGAGGGGAACTGCTGATTCGGCTTGAGGAAGTCCGTCTCGTCCATGCTGCCGTAGCCCTGCTCGGTCGAGAGTTCGACGAGGTCCGGGTCCTCGTCGATGAGCATCGCGACCGCGCCCGCGCCCTGCGTCGCCTCGCCGGGATCGCCGCGTTCGTAGAGGGCGGTGTCCGTAGCGATGACGAGCGCCGCGCGACCGCGGTTGCGTCCCGCCTTAATCCAGTTGTAGGCGTCGTCGAGGCTCTGAGTGCCGGCGATGCAAGCGAACTTGCGCTCGCCCTTGTTGGCGTGGCGGAAATCGCCGTCGTACACCTGTTCGAGACAGCCGGCGATGTACGTCGACACCGGCTTGGAGTTGTCGAACGCCGACTCGGTCGCCACGTCGATACGGCCGATGTCCGCGGGCGTGAGACCTTTTCGGTCCATCAGCTGTTTGGCGGCGTTCGCACCCATCGTGACGATGTCCTCGTACACGTCCGGGAACGACGACGTGTGGAGACCGAGACCCTTCGTGTACTTCTCCGGGTCTTCGCCCTTCACCGGCGCGAAGGTGTTGGGGAGGTCTAACACGAGTTTGCCCGTCCAAATCTCCATGGCGTCGATGCCGACGGAAGTCATGGTCGATGCTACAGAACCGAGGGATAAGGTTTTGTCGATGGTGAGTTACGTCGGTTGTCGAAGAAATCGGATGAGAGCAGTCAGGCGTTCTTGTCGCCCGCGATATCCGAGAGAACGTATCGGTCGACCACGATACCGTCGGCGTCGACGACGCGGACCTCGATATCGTAGGTGTCTCCGGTCCCGTAGGTCTCGGTGTATTCGAGGTTGTTCTCACTCGTCGCGGTACTTCGGATGACGCCGCTGGCCTGCGGTTGCTGGCGGTTGCGGAAGTACACCTCGACTTCGGCGAACTCGCCCGTACCGACGACTTCGTAGTCGACCCGGTAGCGAACCCGATTCCGGTTCGTCTGCGAGTTGTCCGACACCGACACCGAATCGAACGAGGGACTTCCCGCGCGGGAGAGGCCGTCGTTTCCGGACGGGTCGGTCCAGTCCGCGTCGTCGGTCACGATGCGCTCGTCGACGACGACGCCGTCGGCGTCGAGCAACTGAAGCCGGATGCGGTAGGTCATTCCGAACGTCCCGCCGTTGTCCTCGGCGGCGAAGTCGTCGATGGTGTTCCGCGGGTCCGCGCTCTCGTAGATTCCCTCGGCGTACGAGTCGTCCACGTTTGAAACCCACAGCCTGACGCGGCCGAACTCCGCCCGGTCGGTGACGTTGTACGAGGCCTCGTAGTCGGCCTGCGTCATGCTCAGGTCGTCGATGATTGTTCCCTCGAACGACGGGCTGGACACCCGCGTCAGGTCGTCGTTGCCGGCGGGGTCGACGCCATCGGCCACGTCCGAGATGACCCGGCGGTCGACGAGCACGCCGTCCTCGTCGAAGACGCGGATGACCACTTCGTAGTCGTCGCCTTCGGTCCCGTCGTACGCCGAGTAGCCCGCGATGGTCCCGCGGGGTGCGGTCCCGCTGAGTTCCGCGGTCGCAGACGGCGCGTCGAGGTTGTCGAACTCGACGCGAATCTCCGAGAGGTTCGACGCGTTCGTGACGTTGTAGTTCAGTTCGTACGCCGCGCCCTCCTGCGTCAGGTCGATGAGCGCGGCACCGCGAATCTTCGGGTCGTTCGTCTCGGGGAGTCCCGTGTTCGCGTCGGGGTTGTCGCCGTCGGCAACGTCGGAGATGGTCCGCGAGTCGAGGACGTTGCCGCCCGCGTCCAGCGCCGCCACCGTGATTCGGTAGCGGTCGCCGACGCCAGCGCCGATGTCGTAGGTCGCGAAGCCGCGGGCGTTCGTCTCGGTGACCGTCTGGGTCGCCCACGACGAATCGAGGTTCTCAAACGTCACGCGGACGCGGTCGAAGTCCGACCCCGCGGCCACGTCGTAGTCCACGCGGTAGCCGGCACCGCCGGAGTTGGTCGTCCGGTCTTCCACGTGCACCCCGTTGATGGCGGTCGATTCCGGGGTCGTCGTCGTGGTCGTCGTGGTCGTGGTTGCAGTCGTCGCGGTTGTCGTCGCCGTGGACGTGGTGGTCGCTGGCGGACTCGTCGTCGTGGGCCGCGGCGTCGGCGCGGGACCCGGCGTCTCCGTGACCGCGCCGAGCGTCCGCTCCGCGCGGTGGATGACGGTGTTGCTCGGTTCGTGGACGACCAACACGAGATACGGATCGCTCCCGTCGAATCCGACGGGGGCGGTCGGTCGCCAGCTATCGCCCGGACCGAACTGCGACTCGCTCGTCGTCGCTCGGCGGTTGATGTCGCCGTCGGTCCCGAGCGAGTACCGGGTCGTCGTGTCCTCGCTTCGCGTGACGACGGCTACGTCGCCGGCGCGGAGGGTGTCGCCGGCGCGGTGCGCGAGCGTCAGGTTCGACCCGTCGACGGTCACGTCGAGTTCCACTAGCGGAGCGTCGTCTCGGTAGTCGTCGACAGCGGCGAGCGCGGCGACGCCGCCGACCGTGACGACCACGACGACGAGGCCTAACAGGAGAATCATCCCGACCGTCTCGCTCTGCGCGCGCGAAGCGACCTGCACGACTGAACGCAGGCGGGTGCGATATAAAAACGTACGCGGCAACAGACCTTTATCAGTCCGACCAGTTGACCACCCCAATGGAACTCCTCGACAGCGAACGGGGGCAGGCGGTTCAGGTCGGCGCGATCCTCCTGTTCGGCTTCCTCGTCATCGGCCTGTCGCTCTACCAGGCGACGGTCGTTCCCCAGCAGACGAAGGCGACGGAGTTCGGGGCCTATCTGGACGCCTCGGACGACCTCGTGTCGCTCCACAACGACGTGCTCGCGACCGCGACGAGGGGAGTTCAGTCTGGGGTCACGGTCCAGACCGGCGTCCAGTACCGCCCGCGCGTCGTCTTCATCAACCCCGGCCCGCCGACGGGGAGTCTCACGCTCACGGACTCGCGGGACATCACTATCGCCGGTGCCGACGCCGTCGACGGCGAACCCGAGGCAGTCCGGACGCTCTGGGACGGCGGAGCCCGGACCTACGAGAGCAAGGTCCTGCGCTACTCGCCGGACTACAACGAGTTCGACGGCACGCCGATCACGGTCTCCGGCGCGGCGGTCCAGCGCGAGGCCGGCGCGAACGTGGTCCCGCTCGGCGGCCAGACACTCGTCTCGGGGAACCGAATCACCGCCGTCTCCATCGACGGACGAATCGGCCAGACGGCGGCCCGAACCCCGCTGACCGTCGCGCCCATCTCGTCGGCCACGCGGACGGTGACCGTGACGAACGAGTCCGACGAAGATATCACCTTGACCCTCCCAGTCGGGTCGAACGCGACGGCGTGGAGTCGGTCGCCGACCGCCGACCGGATGCTGGAGAACGCCCGTGTGAAAGCCGTCTCCGACCTCGGCGACGGTGCGGACCCGACCAACAGCCTCGTCCGCGTCACCCTGAACGGCTCGTACACCTACGAACTCCGGCTCGCCAAGGTCGAACTGTCGTCCTCGTCGGCCGCCTCGACGGTCGCCAGCCCCGACGGGCAGTATCTCGTCCCGGTCACGACGGGAGCGGCCGCCGCGCCTGACAAGTCGACCGAAGTCGTCGTCGAAGCGCGCGACCGCTACAACAACCCCATCGAAGGCGAACTCATCGACTTCACCGTTACCGAAGGCGACGCGTCACCGACCAGCAGGACCGTCACGACGACCGACGATGGCCGCGCCGGGTTCGCGTTCACGCCCGCCGCCGACGCGGACGGACCGATAACCGTCCGCGCGTCGGGCGACCTCGACGGCGACGGGACGGTCGAGGCAATCGAGCAGACGACCTACACCGTTCCGCTGGTCAACGGGAGCGGCAGTGGCGGCGGAACGGGCGCGGGAGACGACGGGTCGACGGGAGAAATTAACCCGCCGCAGGAGGACCAAGACGTCATCCTAACGGGGGCGACCGCCACGAACGGAAACGACGCCGCTCGCATCTCCCTCAACAACACCGGAACGGAGCGCGTCGTGACGAGTTTCCGCGTCTCGTTTTACTACCCCGACCAGGGCGGTAACGGCGCCGAGACCGCGTCGTTCAACGGTTCGCCAGCTCAGAACGTGGGGGCTGATCAGTACACGCTTGGCCCGGACCGAGTCACGCTCCCGTCGGACGCGACGACGGACATCACCATCGACTTCGGGGCGAACAAGAACCTCGACACACGTGGCGACTTCTTCATCCTCACCGTTCAGTTCGACGACGGCGAGTTCGCGACGTACTTCGTCGCGGTCCCGTAGCCGGGGCTCGCGGTCGGAACGACGGGTGGTTCGGTGCCGGGCGACTCCGGCGCTCTCGGCGGTCGAAAAGCGAGACAAAAACAGCGTGAGAGAGGCCGAGTTCAGTCTTCTTCTTCGACGACTTCGGGCTCCGAAAGGCCGCTCTGGAGGCTGTCGAGGCCGTTGACCCACTCGGTGACGAGTCCGAATTCGAGTTCGTCGAGGACTTCGATGTCGAGGTCGTCGCCGTCGATGACGCGGGTGCCGACCTGGACGATGTAGCCGAGCGCGCTGTCGAGATCGTCTGCGGCCTCGGCGTCCGCGGCGGCGCGGATGTAGGCGTCCATGTCGTCTTCGAGTTCGGCGGGGCCGGCGACGATGAACTCCTCGGCGGCGAAGAAGGCGCACGAAAGGCTCGTCTGGACGCTCCCGATGAGGATTTCGGCCTCCTCGTTCTCCGACTCGAACACGGGTTCGGCCATGACGATGTCGTGGACGGTCGAAAGCTCGTCGAGCGCCTCTTCTTCGCCCAGCGTGTCGTCGTCGTAGGCGGTCAGAATCTTGGCGATGGCGATAGCCGCGTCGTTCTGGATGTTCATCAGGAGACGGCCGGTCTCCTCGCTTTCGAGGTCCAGGTCCTCTTCTTCGACGCGCGTCAACCAGTTCTGCCAGCGTTCCGGCGAGTAGTATCGTTCCTCGGCCTCGGTCATACCTACAACCTCCCGTGCCGGACTCAAATGCCTTTCTTATCCTGCTTGTGACCGTGCGAGGACTCGACGTGGGAGAAGACGGCGCGATTCGACTCGTGTGCCGGTCTCGGCGGTTCGCTCGTCTCCCTGCCTGTCGGTCCCTATCGGTCGAGCGTCGCTTCGGTGTCGACGCCGTAGACCAGCGCGGGCGTCTCGACGTGGGCGTTCCTGACGGCGTCCTCGCGCCCCTCGTCGAGGAGCCAATCGACGCGCCGGGGGACGGTCTTCGGCCCCATCACCGCGCCGGGGCGGTCAGGGTCGTCGATGAAGTCGGTCTCCATGAGGAACGGGTCGCCCCGCTCTGCGGCGTCTTCGAGGCGGTCCTTGTCGCTCATGACGCTCGGCGTGCCGCCGGTCAGGTGGCCCTGCGCGTAGTGCTTGACCACGCGTTCGCCGGGCACGCCGCGCTCGTCGGCCCACTCGGCCACGTCCGAGAGGTCGGTCGTCGACTCCGTGTGGAGTTGGAGCGCGCAGTCGCAGCCCGCGGCAAGGTCGAGACCGTGTCTGAGGACGGCGTTCGAGGCCTCCCAGACGGCGTCCGTGACCTCGTAGTGCGGGCGGCCGGACTTGAGCGCGAGCGCGTCGCCCTCGCGGACGAACTCGGCGGCGGTATCGAGGCCGGCGCACATCAGGTCGCGGGCGGCCTCGGGGGCGTAGCCGCGGTCGTCGACGAGTTTCGAGACGAGACCGGGGTGGACGCCGAGAACCGGCCACGCGCGACCGGGAAGTAACTCTGTGGCCTCGCGGACGACTTCGACCGTCGTCTCGAAGACCGGGCGGAAATCCTCGCCCGTCTCGACCTCGTGGCCGAGGAGCCACGAGGGCTTGTTGACGACGAGGAGGTGCGTGCCGCCGCTCCGGGCGAAATCCTTCACCGCCTCCAGTCCGCGCCCGTGGTCCGGGTCGAGGTGGAGGTGGTTGTCCACGACCGGCGTGTCGAACTCCTGCATGGGCGAGTGGTCGGTCGGGGGAGGAAAAAGCGAACCGTTCGCGGTCGGGTCGAGTTGGTCGAGTGCGGCCGGGTCGTCGCCCGACTCAGTCGCCGCCCTCTGCGAGTTCGTCGAGCGTCATCGCGTGGGTCGCCGCGTTCTGGAGCGCGTCCGAGCGCCCGTAGCTCCCCGGCGCGATGGCGACCGTCCGCAGGCCGTAGGCGTTGGCCGTCTCCAGGGCGGGCTTGAAGTCGGTGTCCCGCGAGGCGACCGCGATGACGTCGGCGCGGTCCTCGACGGCGTACCGGGTGAGGTCGACCGCGAGCTTCACGTCGACGTCGCCGCTCGTGACGATAACCTCGAAGCCGCGCGCCTCGGCCGCCTGAATCAGCCCCGGCGTGGCGTGTTCGTCGAGGTAGAGCCGCGCCGCGCTCAGCTGTCCGCCGAGGGAGCGAGCCGCCGCCCGGATGTCGTCTAAGTCCACGTCGAACTCGTCGCGGAGGACGTTCGGCCCGTCCACGAAGAGCGCCACTCGGCCCGACGGGAGCCCGTCGGGACCGACCAACCGCCGCAGGAGGTCCATACACCACCTCACCCGGTTTCGGGTTTATAAATTTCGAGGGAGGATCGACCGAAGCAGGAACGACGATCTGGGAATCTGTAGAGGATTTATTTTGGTTTACGATTTTGTTCCGAATCACCTTTGAAGAACAGGCTGAAATTGAAATTTCAGTCAAGCTAACAAATATTGCCACGGTCTCCCGAGACATGTGTGCCCATGGCAGGCACACCGAACTTCGACAGACGAACCTTCCTGAAGCTCGCCGCGGCCGCCGGGTTGACCGGTGCGGCAGGCGTGACCACCGCGACGCCCGGTCGGTCCCCCGGCCCGAAGAAAGAAGAGATTCTCGTCGGCGTCTCGAAGACGGCCGACAGCCCGCGCAAGGCCGTCGAGAAGCACGTCCCCGGCAACGCGACGGTCGTCCACGAGAACAAGACCCTCAGTTACGTGGCGGTCAAGTTCCCGTCGGTCGCCGCCGACCGCGCCCGCGAGAACTTCATCTCGGCGGTCACGAAGCGCGACGAGGTGAAGTACGCGGAGAAGAACGTCACCCATCAGGCGCTCTATACGACGAACGACCCGCAGTACGGCAGTCAGTACGCGCCCCAGCAGGTGAACGCCGACACCGCGTGGGACACCACGCTCGGCAGTTCCGACGTGACCGTCGCCGTGGTCGACCAGGGGGTCAAATACGACCACCCCGACCTCTCGGCGCAGTTCGGCTCCGACAAGGGGCAGGACTTCGTCGACGCCGACGACGACCCGTATCCGGACGTGCTCGCCGACGAGTACCACGGCACCCACGTCGCCGGCATCGCCGCCGGCTCCACCGACAACAACGAGGGCATCGGCGGCATCAGCGACTCGTCGCTCCTCTCGGTGCGCGCGCTCTCCGAGTCCGGCAGCGGCTCGACGAGCGATATCGCCGATGCCATCGAGTGGGCCGCGGACCAAGGCGCGGACGTCATCAACCTCTCGCTCGGCGGGGGTGGTTACACGTCCACGATGAAGAACGCCGTGTCGTACGCGACCCAGCAGGGGAGCCTCGTCGTCGCCGCCGCCGGCAACGACGGGAGCGGGAGCGTCTCGTATCCCGCCGCCTACAGCGAGTGCGTCGCCGTCTCCGCGCTCGACCCCGACGAGACGCTGGCGTCGTACTCCAACTACGGCACCGACATCGACCTCGCCGCGCCGGGGACGAACGTCCTCTCGTGTTGGACGACCGACACCGAGTACAAGGAAATCTCCGGCACGTCGATGGCGACGCCGGTCGTCTCGGGCGTCGCCGGGCTCACGCTCGCCGTCTACGACCTCTCGCCGGCCGACCTGCGAAGCCAACTTAAGAACACCGCGGTCGACGTCGGCCTCTCCGAGAACGAACAGGGCGCGGGCCGCGTGGACGCCGCGAACGCCGTCACGACCGAGCCGGGAAGCGGCGGCGGTGGCGGTGGTGGCGGTGGTGGCGGCGACTCGACAACCTCGACCATCGACGACTCGCTGTCGTCGTCGGCCGACTCCGACTGCTGGAGCTACGCGTGGGAGTACGACTCTCCGTCGCAGGTCGTCGTCGACCTCAGCGGGCCGTCGAGCGCCGACTTCGACCTCTACGTCAACGAGGGCTCGGGGACGTGCCCCACGACCGGGTCGTACGACTACCGGTCGTGGACCACGGACAGCGAAGAGCAGATAGTCGTCGACAACCCCGACACGTCGGCCGACCTCTCGGTGCTGGTCGACAGCTACTCCGGCAGCGGCAGCTACACCGTGACGGTCACGGAAAAGGAGTAACAGGGACCTCAACCGCCCGCGAGACCCCCTCGCGAGCGAACCGATAGCCGACTTCATGAGCAGGTGACCGTCGCGCCCGCGCGCTCCCACACGCGTCGTGCGGCGTCACATCCCAATTCTGCGGGACCTCGCGATGCGCTGATGCGACCGGAACGCGTAGTCTCACCTATGGGTGGGGACGAACCGACAGTCACGGTTGGAATTCTGGGGTTCCACGACAGCAGGGAGACGAAAGCCATCAGCAACGCGGTCACGGCGCTCGGCCACGAGGCCGTCTGGTTGCACGAGGAGGCGGTCGGCATCGACGTGTCGCCGTCGGGCGTCGCGCTCGACCCCGACGTCGACGTGGTGGTTAACCGGCTCCTGCTGTCGAAATCGACGACTCCGCTCGAAGACCTCTCTATCGCTAGTTGCTACGCCGCGGTTCGTCCCGTGCTCAACGACCCGCGGTGCGTCCTCTTCGCCGTCCACAAGCACGCGACGGCGAGTAGGCTGGCCGCCGCGGGCGTCCCGGTACCGCACACGTACATGGCCACCGCGGACGCCAAACTGAACGCCGCGCGGGACGGGTTCGGGACGCCGGTCGTCTACAAGACGGCCGTCGGGACCAACGGCGGGGGGACGTGGCTGGTCGACCACGACCGGGCCGTCTCGGCGACCGTCGACGGCCGACGAGCGTTCATTCAGGAGTACATCGACGCGGGCGACCACCGCCGCGACCTCAGGGTGTACGTCGTCGACGACGAGGTCGTCGGCGCAATGTACCGCTACGCCCCGGCCGGCGACTGGCGGACGAACGTCGCCCTCGGCGGCGACGTGGAGGACGCCACGGAGGACCTCCCGCCGGAGGCTACGAGAACGGCGCTCCGGGCGACGAGGACGCTCGGCCTCGACTACGCCGGCGTCGACCTCATCGAGAGCGACGACGGCTGGGTCGTCCTCGAAGTCAATCCGACGGCGGGGTTCCGCGGGCTCTTCCGCGCCACCGGACGGTCGCCCGCGGCGGCCATCGCCCGCCTCGCAATCGAGCGGGCCGGCGGGCGCGCCGACCCGGCGCTCGTCGAACGACTCGGGCGCACGCTCGACGGGACGCCCCCGGCTGACGCTCCGTCGCACGTTCGCGACGAGCGGGTTCCCGTCGTCGGCCACGCGGAGCGCGTGACCGTCACCGGCATCAGCGGGTCGAAGGAAGTGCTCGCGCGCATCGACACCGCGGCTTCGACGACGCGAATCGCCCCCCAGTTGGCGGCCGACCTCGGTACCGAGCCGCCGGCGGCGGTGGTCGACGACGACGCGCCCCCGCGGGTGGATATCGTGGTCGAACTCGCGGGGGAACGCCGGACCGTGACCGCGGTGCTCGACGAGGACGTGGATTCGGAGACGCCGCTCCGAATCGGTCGAGACCTGCTCCGCGACTACTACGTCGACGTGCGCCGAGGTGTCCGCGGCGACGCGGGCCACTAATCAAGCCGGATATATCAAGCTATTCGGTTAATTGGCTCCACCGCCTAGGACGACTGCGCCCCGTCCCCGATTCGAGACGCCGTACTTACGCGACACGATTCGTTTCGACGACCCACCTGCGCTCGATAGCGTGGCCGTGTCGCGTCACGTCCCACGCCGGACACAACCCAAGCGCCGGCGCACGGCCGCTGAATCGACCACCGGACGCGGGCCATTCTCCGAAAACCGACCGACAGCGAGCGGACAGCTTCGTGTGAGAAGCAATCACGAGATTGTTTATGATGATTTACTAAACGCAACGCTAGGTTTTATGTTCCTCATTAACATATAATCGTACATGTCTCAGGCAGCGTCCAGAAATAGCCCAGATACGTTTACAATCGTAAACGAGGTAAACGACCACGGTGCGGCGACGCTCCGCGGCGACAACGGCTCGACGTTCCACGTCACCTCCTACGAGAACAGCAGCTTCCGCGACTACCTCGCGAACCACCACGCCGGCGACCGCGTGCGGATGGACATCGAGCGGGCCGGCGTTCGCGCGAACGTCTGGCAGGTGTCGGCGCTCTACCCCGGCGCGAACGAGTGACGCCGCAGGCCGCGGGCGCTCACACGCGGTTTGTGACCGATCGGTCGACCGACCTCCGTGCAGACGGCCCAACCGCTGTCGCGGCGGTGGGAAGAAAAACGGTGGTCGAAATCGGGCGCTACTCGTAGACTTCGAGGACTTTGCCGGCCGCGATGGTCTGTCCCATGTCGCGGATGGCGAAGCTCCCGAGTTCGGCGATTTCTGACGACGGTTCGATGCTGAGCGGCTTCTGCGGCCGGAGCGTGACGACGGCGGCGTCGCCGGCCTTGATGAAGTCCGGTTCCTCCTCTGCGACCTCGCCCGACGCGGGGTCGAGTTTCTGGTCGAGCGACTCGAACGTGCAGGCGACCTGCGCGGTGTGCGCGTGGATGACCGGCGTGTAGCCAGCGGTGATGACCGAGGGGTGCTGCATCACGACGATTTGCGCCTTGAACGTCTTGGCGACCGACGGCGGGTCGTCAGCCGGGCCGCAGACGTCGCCGCGGCGGATGTCGTCCTTGCCGACGCCGCGGACGTTGAAGCCGACGTTGTCGCCGGGGCCCGCCTCCGGAACCTCCTCGTGGTGCATCTCGATCGTCTTCACCTCGCCGCCCGCGTCAGAGGGCATGAACCGGACGTTGTCGCCGGTCTTGAGAACCCCCGTCTCGACGCGGCCGACCGGGACCGTCCCGATGCCGGAGATGGTGTACACGTCCTGAATCGGGACGCGAAGCGGGGCGTCGGTCGGCGGCGACGGCTCGGGGAGGTTGTTCAACGACTCCAAGACGGTCGGCCCGTCGAACCACGGCATGTTCTCCGAGGGCTCGGCGATGTTGTCGCCCTCGAACGCCGAGATGGGGATGAAGCCCGCGTCATCGGAGTTGAACCGTACCTGGTTCAGGAGCTGTTGGACCTCCTCTTTGACCTGTTTGTAGGAGTCTTCGCTGTAGTCGACGACGTCCATCTTGTTGACCGCGATGATGAGTTCCTCGATACCGAGCGTTCGGGCGAGGAAGACGTGCTCGCGGGTCTGCGGCGCGACCCCGTCGTCGGCGGCGACGACGAGAATCGCGTGGTCGGCCTGCGACGCGCCCGTGATCATGTTCTTCACGAAGTCGCGGTGGCCGGGCGTGTCGACGATGGTGAAGTAGTACTTGTCCGTGTCGAAGCGCTGGTGGGCGATGTCGATGGTGACGCCGCGCTCGCGCTCCTCGGCGAGGTTGTCCATGACGTAGGCGAACTCGAAGCCCGACTTCCCCTTGGACGCCGCCTCCTCGCGGTGCTGTTCGATGATGTGTTCCGGGACGCTACCTGTCTCGAACAGAAGCCGGCCGACGAGCGTGGACTTCCCGTGGTCGACGTGTCCGATGATGGCTAGGTTTTGGTGTGGTTTGTCTGCCATGGGTATCAGGGCGGTGTCGCCCAGTTTGGTAGAATATGACACCCAAAGGTAAATCCGTTTTCCCGGCGTGAAGCGCGTCTTGCGCCGGTTCGGACGGGTCGCGGAAACGGGTTATCAGGAAACGCGAAAACTCAGGAAATCAGTCATATCGCGGCGCAGTCGGGCGAACGGAGCGGAGAGACGGCCCCAGAAAAACCGCTCAGAACCCACGCATCGCGGCGGCCATGTCGGCGAAGGTGGCCGTGCGGCGAACGGACTGCTCGTGAGCTTTGGGCGTGTCGGTGTTATCTTTTACAACAATCATAGTAACTAATTGTATCGGATGGGTAATAAATCTACCCCCGGAGACGACGAGTGCCGGGCGTCGAGCGGGGCGCCGTCCGAACAATATCAAAGGATAAAGTGCTCTCCTCCCCCACGTAGTGGTATGGCTGGCGAGGATATCGACGACGTGGACAAGGCGATTCTGTACGCGCTCCAAGAGGACGCGCGAAACATGTCGTCCGGCGACATCGCGAAGCGAACTGGGACCTCGGACAGCACCGTCCGCAAGCGCATCCAGCGACTCGAATCCGATGGCGTGGTCAAGGGCTACAGCGCGAGTGTCGACTACGGGAAGTCGGGCTACCCGCTCCGCATGCTACTCTACTGCACGGCCTCGATTCCCAAGCGCGGCGAACTCGTCCCCGAGATTCTGGAGATGGACGGCGTCGTGGCCGTCCAAGAACTGGTCACCGGCGAACAGAACCTCCTCGTGACCGCCGTCGGCGAGACGGACAGCGACATCACGTCCATCGCGCAGGAACTCCTCGATATGGGCCTCACGGTCGCCGACGAGGTGCTCGTCCGCACGCACGAGACGACACCATTCGGGAAGTTCGACGCCGAGAGACACGCCGAAAACGATTCCTGAGCGGGCGCGCGCACGATATCCTCACGACGAACGGAGCGTTCACGAATCGGTCACCGAGTCCGGCGAGCGACCGCGGTCGCAGGTCCCCGTGGCGGGTCGGCGTCGCGTGACCAATCGCCGGTCGTCGATTACCGACTGGGCGGATAGTGCGGTACACGGCGTGAAAAGCGGGTTTTGCAGAGATTCAGTCCGTCCAGCGCCGAATGTCACATAGTCACATGCCCAGAAAACCATAATGTTCTTTAATGGCTAATTTGCGAACGATTTGTGAATGTAGGTAGATTTAATAGCCAATCTGTTCTCGAATGGGCGTAAGGACGACCAGTATCGGTCGCCGAACGCGTTTCGGTTCCCGGTCTGGTCAACGACGAATCGAACGATGTCAGGACACAGCTCGAAACCGACGGTCGGAGCACTCCCGGACGCGACGGCGGACTCGCCGCTCGCGCCCGTCGCACTAACGAAGCTCGTGTGGGCGCTGTTCGCCGCGAGCGTCGCCGTGCTCTTCGCCCGAGTTCGACTCGGCGGCGCGTGGGAGATTCCCGGTGTCGTCGCCGTCGACGGCCTGACCGTGCTGCTGTGGGTGGTCGTGACGTTCTTCAGCGGCATCGTCCACAGCTACTCGCGCCGCTACATGGCCGGCAGTCGCCACGAGACGAGCTTCTTCGCCACCGTGTTCGGCTTCACGGTCGCCGTGATGGGCCTCGTCGCGGCCGACCACGTCGCGCTGTTCTGGCTACTCTGGCTGGCGATGGGACTGGCAATGGCGAAACTCATCGGCATCATCGACGGCTGGAATCAAGCGCAGGCCGCCGCGAGCGTCGCCCGCAGGTATTTCCTCGCCAGTAGCGCGTTCCTCGGCGTCGCGCTCGCGGCCCTCTGGTGGGCGACCGGCGCGACGACGGTCTCCGGTATCGCCGCGGCCGCCGACGGACTCGGCGGGCCGGTGTGGCTTCTCGCCTGCGTCGCGCTCGTTCTCGCGGCGATGATTCAGTCCGCGCTCGTCCCGTTCCACGGCTGGCTCCTCTCCTCGATGACCGCGCCGACGCCCGCCTCGGCGCTGATGCACGCGGGCTTCGTGAACGCCGGCGGCATCCTGCTGCTCCGGTTCGCCCCGGTCGTGACTCTCGACGCCACGCTCATGCTCGGTATCGTGGCCGTCGGCGCGACGAGCGCCCTCCTCGGAAAACTGCTCAAGAACGTCCAGACGGACGTCAAGAGCGAACTCGGCTGTTCGACCATCGGCCAGATGGGCTTCATGATTATGCAGGCCGGCCTCGGCTTTTTCGGAGCCGCCATCACCCACCTCATCCTGCACGGCTTCTACAAGGCGTACCACTTCCTCAGCGCGGGCGCAGCAGTCGAACAGACCGCCCCGACTGAGCATGACGCCCACGAAACCGGCGTCGCGGGCGCGGTCGTCGTCGTGGCGACCGGATTGGCCGGCGGTGCGCTGTTCGCGGCGCTCACCGGAAAGGGGACGCACCTCGACAGCGGACTCCTGCTCGTGACGTTCGTCGTGCTCACCACGCTGCACGCGGCCCGCAACGTCGTCGCGCACGCCTCGCTTCCGACGACGGCTCGCTACGGCGCGGTCCCGCTCGTCTTCCTGCCGGCCATCACCGTCTACGCGCTCGCCTACGAGGCGATTTCGAGCGTCCTGTCGGGACTGCCGGTCGTCGAAGCGCCGGCCGAACTGAGCGCGCTCCACGCGCTCGTCGCCGGCATCTTCCTCGTCGTCTACGCCGCGATAGAACTCGGCGTCCACGAGCGCAGCCACCGCCTCTACGTCGCGCTGTTGAACGCGAGCCAACCCGCCTCCAGCACCGTGCTGACCGCCACGGAGGACTACAATGAGTACTGAACACACCATCGAAGACAGCATCGACAAAGCGGCCACGACCGTCGGTTCGGTCTGGCCGATTCACTCGTTCGTGACGGCCAACCCGCTTTCGGGATTCGAAGACATGCCGTTCCACGAAGCCGTCACCCAGGCCGCTGACCTCGTCGGCGGCCGCGGCTACCCGACCCCCGAGACGTTCGAAGCGGCCCTCGACGACGGGCAAATCGACCCCGATGTGCTCGCCTCGGAACTGGCCGAGCGCGGCTACGACGACGACCCCGAAACGCTGCTGAAGCGCATGGACGCCGGCGTCGAGTCGGAGCCCTCGGACGCCGAGACTGACGCCGACGCCGGCACCGCGCGGGTCGACCGCGTGCTGACGAAGTGGCTGTCGGCGTTCCTCGATGAGGGACAGGCCCACTGGCCGATGCCGAACCGCGAAGACGGGTTCTACAGCGCCTTCCGCTCGATGGCCGCGTACGACGGCCAGATTCCCGACGACGGAATCGTCGCCGACCTGCCCGAGTCGCCGGTCGAAACCGTCGAGTCCGTGGTCGCGTCGTACCCCGAAAGCCAGTGGGTGCCGATATTCGAAGAGCAACTCGCCGCGCTCCCCGGCTGGACCGGCTTCATCAAGCAACGCGCCGCCGACGGCGGCGAGTGGCAGTCCACGCACCCGATTACGCTCGAAGGCTACCTCGCGGCACGTCTCGCGCTCCTCGACGCGTTCGGCGTCGATGTCGAGCCGTCGACCGGTCCCGAGAACCCCGAGACCGACACGGCCGACGAACTCGCCGACGCGTTCCTGAGCGCGTGGGAGGCGAGTTACCGCGGCGAGGTCGTCGACCGCGTCGCCGCCGAGAGCGAGGCCCTCGAAAACAGCGCGCCCGGCGGTCGTCCGGACGCGCAACTGGTCTTCTGTATCGACACGCGCTCGGAGGTTATCCGCCGGCACATCGAGGACACGGGCGACTACGAGACCCACGGCTACGCCGGCTTCTTCGGCATCCCGATGGAGTACCAGGGCTACGACGACGAGGAGTCGGTCGACGCCTGCCCCCCGATTGTCGAACCGCAGCACCACGTCACCGAGGTCCCGACCGACGAGGAGACGAAGACGAGCCACGACCGCTGGTCGCGCTTCCGCGAGGCCGCGGGCGAGGCCATCGAGGCGCTGAAGACCAACCCCGCCACCGCCTTCGGCTTCGTCGAGAGCGCGGGGAGCGGGTACGGGGTCGCCCTCGCGGCCCGCACGCTCGTCCCCGGGCGCGTCTCCGACCTGCTCGGAACCGCCGACGACGCGGCCCCCGACAACCACGAGTTCTGCGACCCAATCGTCCACCACCAGCACTCCTACGTCGGCGACCTCCCAGTGGGGCTGACCGACGACGAGAAAGTCGAGTACGCCGCGAACGCCTTCGGACTGATGGGCTGGGAGGAGTTCGGTCGCCTCGTCGTGTTCACCGGCCACGCCAGCGAGACGGCCAACAACCCGTTCGATTCGAGTCTGGACTGCGGTGCCTGCGCCGGCAACCCCGGCGGCCCGAACGCCCGCGTCCTCGCGGCCATCTGCAACGACGAGACCGTCAAGGCCGAACTCCGCGACCGCGGGTTCGACATCCCCGAGGACACGGTGTTCGTCGCCGGTGAGCACAACACGACGACCGACGAAATCGACCTGTTCGACGGCGACGTGCCCCAGAGCCACGCCGACGACCTCGACCGCCTGCGCGCGGACCTTGCGGTCGCCCGGGAGAACGCGACCGCCGAGCGGACGGGTGCCGACGGCTCCGCGGCCGTCAGCGAGGCGGAGCGCCGCGCCGCCGACTGGGCCGAGACGCGCCCCGAGTGGGGACTGGCCGGCAACGCCGGCTTCGTCATCGGCCCTCGCGAACTGACGAGCGACCTCGACCTCGATGGCCGCGCGTTCCTCCACTCGTATAACCACTCGACGGACCCCGACGGCGACGCGCTCGAAGCGATTCTGACGGGTCCGATGGTCGTCACCCAGTGGATAAACGCGCAGTACTACTTCTCGACGGTCGACAACGCCGTCTACGGGAGCGGGTCGAAGGTGACCCAGAACCCCGTCGGTAACGTCGGCGTCTATCAGGGCAACGGCGGCGACCTGATGACCGGACTCCCGCTCCAGTCGCTGATGGCCGCCGACGACAGGCCGTACCACCAGCCGCTCCGCCTCTCGACGGTCATCCACGCGCCGGTCGACCGCGTCACCGACGTGCTGGCCGACCACGCGGAGCTGACCGAACTGCTCGACAACGACTGGCTCTCGCTGACGGTCGTCGACCCGACGCAGGACCACCGCGCCTTCCACTACGAGGAGGAACTGACGTGGACGCCGGCGTTCGAGCAGATAGCGGCCGAAGCCGAATCGCGCCCGGAAGCACCGACCGCGACCGCCGTCGCGGACGACTAATCGTCGGCCCCCGGTAGCTCGCGTCTCGGGTCGGCAGTATTCGTATTCGACAGCAGTTCTCCAGCGTCCGGCTCTCGAAACTCACGAGTCGCGGCCGCGGTCGCCGTCGTCGGACAGCGTTCGCTCGGGTTGCTAGTGTGCCAAATCGTCAACCGTGGCGCGTCTCGCGGGCCGGTATTCACATCGCCAATCTGCAGCCCGATGCTCTCGCTGTCGTACTCGTCGATGTCGATAGCGCGCCACTCCGTTCGCTCGTCGAGGCGGGCTCTCACGACGTATTCACCGGCCTCGGTTCCCCACGCACACGGGATAACCGCACCCCCGGGTCCGATATCGTCTCCAGCCGTCGCGCTGTGGTCCGCCCAGTAGATTGGTTCACCGTTCCGTTCTATCAGAACGTGGACCGTGTGCGGGCGATACCCGTGGTTGACGACGGATATCTGGCCGAGCGTCGGAGCTGTGTCCGGGCTATCGGACGACAGACAACCGCCGACGAGTGCCGTTCCGAGTAGAGAGACGAAGTGGCGACGACGCATGCCGATTACCCACCGTTTCCGCACAAGTAGCTTTGGCCGTTGTGGACACGTGGTTCGGGGGAGACGGTGCGGTCTGCCTCGTCGTCGCGACTGTGAGAGGCGCAGTCGCACGTCACCCACATTCTGTATCGCAGTATTTGATTTATCTCCGCAGTCACCGCCTCAGTCGATATCGCGCCCGGACGGCAGATTTCGCCATCTGGTTGCGGGTTCGTGGTGTTTTCTTCCACAGCAGAGGGCCAATTCATGCAAGATAGTGAACACACCGAGCGAACAGATACCAAAGCATTACTTATCGCAGTTCGCAGGGGCCTGTATGGGCCTTCGCAAGCCGCCGTTGTACGACGTCCACGCGGACGCCGGGGCGACGTTCACCGAGTTCGGCGGATGGGACATGCCTGTGGAGTACGACTCCATCAAGGCCGAACACGCGGCCGTCCGAGAATCGGTCGGCATCTTCGACGTTTCGCACATGAGCGAACTCGAGGTGTCCGGCCCGGACGCGACCGCGCTGATGCAGCGCCTGACGACGAACGACGTGACGGCCCTCGAACCGGGTGACTCGCAGTACTCGGCCATCGTGAACGACGAGGGCGTCATCATCGACGACACCGTCGTCTACCGACTCCCCGACCGCGACGAGCGGGTCTATCTCTTCATCCCGAACGCCGGCCACGACGAGGAGATGTACGACCGCTGGACCTCGTTCCGCGACGACTGGGACCTCGACGCGACCGTCGAGGACGTGACCGAGGACTGGGCGATGTTCGCGGTACAGGGCCCCGACGCCCTCGATTCTGTCACCGACGCCGCGCCCGACGCGGCCCTCGGCGACCTCTCGAAGTTCCAAGCGACGTTCGCCGACGTGGTGGGCGTCGAGTGCTGGGTGGCCCGGACGGGCTACACCGGCGAGGACGGCTTCGAGGTCCTCTGTCCGTGGGACGACGCCGAGACCGTCTGGTCGGCGCTCGACGCGACTCCCTGCGGGCTCGGCTCCCGCGACACGCTCCGACTGGAGATGGGCTACCTGCTCTCGGGACAGGACTTCGACCCCGAGACGGAGCCCCGGACCCCCTACGAGGCCGGCATCGGCTTCGTCGTCAAACTCGACACCGAGTTCGTGGGCCGCGACGCCCTCGAACGACAGCACGAGGCCGGCGTCGACGAGACCTTCGTCGGCTTCGCACTCCTCGACCGCGGCGTTCCCCGACACGGCTACGACATCGCCACCCCGGACGGCGAGGTCATCGGCGTCGTGACGAGCGGGACGATGAGCCCGACGCTGTCGGAGCCCATCGGTCTCGGCTACGTCCCCGTCGAGTACGCCGACGACGAGACCGAAATCTCGATTCTCGTCCGCGGCCGCGAGAAGCGCGCAGTAATCGTGACACCTCCCTTCATCAACTGACAATGTTCGAAATCCCTGACGACCGGAAGTACCTGGAATCGCACGAATGGACCACCACCGAGGGCGACGCCGTCCGTATCGGCATCTCCGACTTCGCACAGGACGAACTGGGCGACGTCGTCTTCGTCGAACTCCCCGCCGAGGGCGACGAACTCGCCGCCGGCGAGGAGTTCGGCGTGGTCGAGAGCATCAAGGCCGTCTCGGACCTCTACGCCCCCATCTCGGGCACGGTCACGGCCGTCAACGAGGAGCTGTTCGACGCCCCGGAACTCCTCAACGACGACCCCTACGGCGACGGCTGGATGCTCGAACTCGAACCGGCCGACGAAAGCGAGTTCGACGACCTCCTCTCCCCCGAGGAGTACCGCGAGCAGACGGAGTGAGATGACGGCTGGAAACGGACGGCGGGCCGGAAGCCCGTACGCCCCACACACCGACGCCGACGAGGAAGCGATGCTGGACGCCGTCGGCGCCGACAGCGCCGAGGAGCTCTTCGACATCCCCGATGAGGTCCGTTTCGACGGCGAGTTCGGCGTCTCCGGTACCGACGAACAGGAGCTCAGGAACGTCATGGCCGACCTGTTTTCGCGCAACGAGGAGCTGACGGAGTTCCTCGGCCGCGGCCACCACGCCCACTACGTGCCGGCGTTGGTCGACGACCTCTCGCGACGCTCGGAGTTCCTCACCTCGTACACGCAGTACCAGCCCGAAATCGCACAGGGCTTCCTGCAGGTGCTGTTCGAGTACCAGTCGATGCTGGTCGAACTGACCGGGCTCCCGGTTGCCAACTGCTCGATGTACGACGCCGCGACGGCGCTCGCCGAGGCCGCGCTCCTCGCGAACCGCCTCCGCCGCGGCGCGAGCGGCCACCGCGTGCTCGTCCCCGAGCACCTCCACGAGGGTCGCCTTGGCGTCCTCGAGAACTACCTCGACGGCGCAGAGATGGAGATAGGCGAGTACCCGATGGACGACGGCGCGGTCGATGTCGAGGTCCTCGCGGACCTCGTCGACGACGAGACCGTGATGGTCTACGCCGAGACCCCGACGGTCCGCGGCGTCATCGAGGAGCGACTCGCCGATATCGGCGACCTCGCACACGACAACGACGCGCTGTTCTGTCTCGGAAGCGACCTCGTGGCGCTCGCGCTCCTCGAAGAGCCCGCGAGCGTCGGTGCCGACGTGGTCGTCGGCGAAGCCGGCGCGCTCGGCCTCGGCACGGCCTACGGCATGGGCCTCGGCATCTTCGCCACCCGCGAGGAGTACCTCCGGCAGGTCCCCGGCCGCCTCGTCGGCGTCTCCGAGGACAGCGCGGACATGCGGGCGTTCACGCTGACGCTCCAGACCCGCGAACAGCACATCCGCAAGGAGCGCGCGACCTCGAACATCTGTACGAATCAGGCGTGGGTCGCGCTCCGCACCGCCATGCACATGGCGTGGCTCGGCCCCGACCGCCTCGTCGGCCTCGCCGAGCGGGCGGTCACCGACGCGCGCGACCTCGCCGCCCGGCTGGACGAGCTTTCGGGCGTCAAAGCGCCGCTCTACGACCGCCACCACTTCCGCGAGTTCGTCGTCCGGACGGACCAGCCCGCACCCGCCATCACGAACGACCTCGCGGGCCGCGGCTTCGCGGTCCACGCCCTCGACGACCACCACCTGCAGGTCTGTATCACCGACGCGAACGCCGACGCCGCGGACGGACTGGTCGCGGCCTTCGAGGAGGTCATCTGATGAACTTCGACCAAGCCCGATTCAGCCGCGACGACGAGTACGAACCGCTCCTGTCCGAAAAGGACAGCACCACCGTCGAGGTCGATTCCGAGGGTGTCCTCCCCGATGACCTGACCCGCGACGAACTGACGCTCCCGGCGCTGTCGGAGCCCCAACTGGCGCGCCACTACACGCGCCTGTCGCAGATGAACTACAGCGTCGAACTCGGACCGTACCCGCTGGGGTCGTGTACGATGAAGTACAACCCCTCGTTCACGGAGGACGTGGCGGCGGACCCCAACGCCGGGGTTCACCCCGACCGCTCCGACCGGACGATTCAAGGGACGCTCGGCCTCCTGCACGGCCTGCAGGAGTACCTCGCGGACATCGGCGGCATGGACGCCGTGACGCTCCAACCCCCGGCGGGTGCCGCGGGCGAGTTCACGGGTATCCTCGTCGCCAAGGCGTACCATGAGTCGCGCGGCGACGACCGCTCGGAGATTATCATCCCCTCGTCGGCCCACGGGACGAACTTCGCGTCGGCTGCGATGGCCGGCTACGACGTGGTCGAACTCCCATCCGACGACGACGGCCGCGTAGACATGGAGGCGCTCGACGCCGCCATCTCCGAGGAAACGGCCGCGCTCATGCTCACGAACCCCAACACGCTGGGGCTGTTCGAGCGCGACATCGTCGACATCGCCGAGATGGTCCACGACGCGGGCGGCCTGCTGTACTACGACGGCGCGAACCTCAACGCGCTGCTCGGTCGCGCCCGCCCCGGCGACATGGGCTTCGACATCATGCACTACAACGTCCACAAGACGTTCGCCACGCCCCACGGCGGCGGCGGCCCCGGTGCCGGCCCGGTCGGCGTGGTCGAGGAACTCGCGGAGTTCCTCCCGAGTCCGATGGTCCGCGAGACGGCCGCGGGCTACGAGCAGTACGAACCCGAGTCGTCTATCGGCAAGGTCCACGGCTTCGCCGGCAACTGGCTCGTCCTCGTGAAGGCGTACGCCTACATCGCCCGCCTCGGCGACGCGGGCCTCGCGGACGCCAGCGCCAAGGCCGTCCTCAACGCCAACTACCTCGCCTCGCAGATCGACCTCGAAGTGCCCTACGGGCCGTTCCACCACGAGTTCGCGGCGACCTCGGGCGACCGCGACGCCGCCGACGTGGCGAAGCGCATGCTCGACTACGGCGTCCACCCGCCGACGACGAAGTGGCCCGAACTCGTCTCGCAGGCGATGCTCACGGAGCCGACGGAAGTCGAGGATAAAGCGTCGCTCGACGACCTCGCACACGCCTTCAACGCGGCGTACGCCGACTCCGACGAGGCGCTCGAAACCGCGCCCACGAAGACCAGCGCCCGCCGCATCGACCAGGTGTCCGCCGCGCGGAACCCGCGGCTCTCGTGGCAGGCGCTCGGCGACGACGAATAACGAGAAAACCCCTTTTCGCGGTTACGCTTCGGCCTTCACGTACGTCTCGATGTCGTCCGTGATGTGGATGTAGCCGTAGTCGCACTCCGTGCAGTGCCACTTCGTCTTCTTTCCGAGGTGAATCTCCATGCTGGCGGCGAGGTAGAACGTGTCGTTGCCGCAGGCCGGGCATTCGCGCTGGATTTCGAGGTCGCTCATGGGGTCGAATCCGTGGTAGTCGTTGTTGAAGATATTGGTTCGCGGACGCTGTGCCGGGGGCGATAAACTGAATAGCGCGATATGAAATCTGCTTCCGCCGTCAAAACTCGTCAGTCCGCGAGCGTCGGCCGCGTTCCTTGTCGTCCCACGTCGTCCCTCGCCGTTTGCCACGCCAGCCCCGAGTCGAGCGTCGAAACCGCGGCCGGTCTCCTCCGACGCGAATGTCAAACTGTTATCTTCTTGGCGACCACAGTCACCGACCGTGTCCTCCAAAATCACAGAGCGACCCCGCGTACTGCTGTTTTCCCTCCTCGCCGTCGTCTTAGGCGGCCTGACCGTCCGGGCCGCCGCTCGTGGCCACACCGACGTGCAGGTGTTGCTCCTCGCCTCGCTGACGGGGTACGCGGTGACGGGGCTGTTGTTCCACCGGGTTCCGAACGTCGAGCGTCTTGCCGCGGTCCCGCTCGGCGTCGTCGGCGTCGCCGCCTACGCGGTCGGCACGCCGACGGACCTCCCGGTACTGTTGGTTCTTCTCGGTGTTGGGGGAGCGGTCGACCTCCTGTGGGACCCGACCGGGAACGTCCAAGGGAGCCAGTCGGACTGAGCGCGGGCGAGGAGACAGGTTGAATATCGTGACACCCGGTGGACATGATGTGCCGCTAGCAATCGAGACCGAGTCGCTCCGGAAGGAGTACGGCGACACCGTCGCAGTCACAGGGCTCTCTCTCCGAGTGGAGTCGGGGAGCGTCTACGGATTCCTCGGTCCGAACGGTGCGGGGAAGACGACGACGATGCGCATGCTCACGACGCTGACGGCGCCGACGAGCGGCAGCGCGCGCGTCGCCGGGGCGTCCATCGAAGACAGGGCGTCGGTGACGAGTCGAATCGGATTTCTGCCGGACGTTCCGCCGCTGTACGACGAACTCACCGCGCGCGAGCAGTTGCGGTACGCCGGCGGCATCCGTGACCTGCCCGCCGAGACGATTCGCGAACGGGTTTCGGCACTTCTCGACCGGTTCGACCTGTCCGACGACGCCGACCGCCGCCTCGGAGAGTACTCCCGCGGGATGCGAAAGCGCGTCGGGCTCATTCAGATACTCTTGCACGACCCCGAGGTTGTGTTTCTCGACGAGCCGACGTCCGGACTGGACCCGCGGTCGGCGCGGACGATGCGCCGCGTCATCGAAGACCTGGCCGACGACGAGACCACCGTGTTCCTCTCATCGCACCTGCTCACCGTCGTCGAGGCGCTCGCGGACCGCGTCGGCGTCATTCAGGACGGGCGGCTCGTCACCGAGGGGCCGCTAGACGCGGTGAAACGCAAAGCGCAGCGGGACGGGGAGTCGGAAGGGCTCGAAGCCGCCTTCCTAGAGATGACCGAGGGCCGGAGCGAGTGACCGATGGAGACGATGGCTCGACAGGTCGGACACGTCGTTCGTGTCCGCGCCCTCCGCGGGGTCAGACGAGCGCGCGACCGCCCGATGGTGTCTGTGCTCTCTCTCGCCGCCGTCTCGTTCGCACTCCTCGCGGTCGTCGGTCGACTCCCGATCTCCGGCTACGAGGCGGTCTGGAGCGACCCGGGTGCCTACGCCGCCGGCGTCGCCGTTGCGGATGGGAAAGGGGTTGACGCGCTCGGCACCGCGCGCGGGCTGTCGGGACTGTTGGCAGTCGCGACCTGTTACGGTGTGCTCGTGAGAACGGCCCAACGAGAGGACGACGAACGGACGGACCACCGGCGCCTCGCGCTCTCCCCGACGGCGTTTTTCACCGCGGAGCTCCTCGACCAGCTCGCGTTCGCCGGCCGGCTCGTCGGTGTCGTGGGCGTCGCTGGTGGCGTCGCGTTCGCCGTCGGGGCGGCATCACCGACGACGGCCGTGACTACGTTCGTCGCCGTCGCGGCGCTGGTCGCGACGGCCGTCGCGGTGACGTTCCCGGTCGCGCTGGGAGTCCGAGCGGTGTTCCGTCACTATCCGCGAGTACGACGGCACCGGCTCCTCTTCGGCGCGCTCTTGGTCTCGGTTATGGGCTTCGCGTTCGTTCGAACCCGGTCGTCCTTCGCGCTCCTGAGCGGGCTCCCAGTCGGTTGGTACGCCGACCTCGCGCTTGTCGGCGCGGACGTCGGTGCCTCGGACGGCCGTGCCGTGGCCGCCCTCCTCGGGACGCCGGTCGCGTGGTGGCTCGGAATCACGACGGCCCGCCGGATAACTGACTACCAGCGGGCGGACGCTGGAACGGGAGGGGGAACGCGGGGCGACCCGGCAATCGTAACCCGGTTGCGGGTCGCCGGCGGCCGCCTCGTCGCCCGCGTCGCCTCGCGGCCGACGGCCGCCGTCGCCCGCGTCGTGTGGCTCCGCCTGTGGCGCGAACCGCGCGCACTACTGTTCAGCGGAATCGTCGTCGGAGCCACCGCGGGGGTGGGACTCGTGATCGTCGAGACGCTCCCGACCGCACTTCCGGCGGTCGTCGCGACGTACGTCGTGGTCGCGACGGGCGCGGGAGTGACGCTCGACCCGCTCGGCACCGAAGGCGCTGCGCTCCCGCTCACGCTCACGGCACCCCACGGGCGCGAACGAGTCGTGACGGGCTACGCGCTTTCGGCGGCCATTCCGGGGACCGCGCTGTCCGCGGTGGCCGGGCTCGGAACCGCGCTCTCGATTGGCGCTGCCCCGGCGGCCTGTGTCGGTGCGGCGCTCGTCGGTTCGATACTGGGTGCGACAGCGCCCGTCGTGTCGCTCGCGGCTGGGCTTCGGCTTTCGCCGACTGACGCGGCGACCGGTTCGCGAGGCGTCGGGATCCCCCCGCTCGGCGCGCTTTCGGCGTTCTCCGTGGTCGTCGCGCTCATCGGGATGCCGGCTATCGGCGCGACCGCCGCCATCGAGACCGGTTCGATGTCTCTCTCGACGGCCATGACGGTCGCCGTCGCCGCGACGGCACTCCTCGGACTCGGCGTGGGCTGGTACGCGTTCCGGGACGCGGTCGGGCGACTCGACCGGTACGAACCATGAGCGACCTCGAAACCGCCGAGCTGACGGACAAGGCGAAAAGCGCGAGCGACGTTACAGGTCGGAAGACTCGATACTCCCCAGTTCGGGCGTCGCATCGTCGCCGGCGCGCGCCTGTATCTTGCCGATGGCGACGGCGACGACGTAGATACCGACCGCGAAGAGGACGATGACGCCGCCCGCGGTCGCCTCGCCGTAGTAGGACGCGCCGATGCCGAGGAGCACGGCGAGTTCGGCGAGGACGACGGAGACGAGAAGCGACTCCGAGAAGCTTCGGGAGACCTGCGCCGCGCCGGCGACGGGGACGACGAGCATGGCGGCGACGAGGATGACGCCCATAATCTGCATCGCGCCGACGACGACGAGCGCGGTCAGCATGACCATCACGCGGTTGTACCACGTGACCGAGATGCCCGAGACGGCGGCGGCCGTCTCGTCGAACGTCACGTAGAGCAGTTGGTTGCGCGTGAGCGCGACGGTGCCGACAATGACGGCGAACAGCACGAGCAGGATGGCGGCGTTCTCCGCCGAGACGGTCGAGAGATTGCCGAAGAGGTACTGGTTGATGCCGACCGCGAGGCCGCCCGCGTTGAGGCTGATGAGGACGGTCCCCAGCGCGAACCCGGTCGAGAGCACGATTGCCATCGACACGTCGTTGTAGGCGTCGGTCGCCTCAGAGATGAGTTCGATGAGGAGCGCCGCGATGACGGCGACGACGACGGCGGTCAGGTACGGCGAGACGCCGAGGCTGAACACGCCGTTGAGAAAGAGGCCGACGGCGACCCCGGCGAAGGCGGTGTGGGCGAGCGCGTCGCCGATGAGCGCGAGTTGACGGTGGACGAGGAACGTCCCGATGAGGGGGGCCATCACGCCGATACAGAGACCGACGAGGATAGCGCGGTGCATGAACCGGTAGTCGAGGAAGCCGAGGCCGGTCGCGTCGCCCACAACGAACAGCAGATCGGACCATAGCGCGAGGAACCAGTAGAACGGCGCGAGGACGGCGTCTAACGGGCCCGCCTGCAACACGGCGAACAGTTCGACGGGCATCACGCGCGACCACCGCCCGAACCGCCCGTGAAGGAGGCCGCTGTGCCAAAGGCCCGCGCGAGCGCGTCGCTCTCGGCGAACTCGTCGGTCGGGCCGTCGAAGTAGACCTCACGGTTGAGACAGACGACGCGCCGGGCGTGGTTGGTGACCGCGCCGAGGTCGTGTTCGATGAGGAGAATCGTGATACCCTCCTCGTTGAGCGCTTCGAGCAGGTCGTAGAAGGCGTCGACCGACTCGGCGTCGACGCCGACGGTCGGTTCGTCCAAGACGAGCAGGTCGGCCTCGCCGGCGAGCGCGCGGGCGATGAAGGCGCGCTGGCGCTGGCCGCCAGAGAGCTTCGTCACCCGGCGGTTGGCGAAGTCGGTCATGCCGACCGTGGCGAGCGCCTCGTCGACGATGCGGTGGTCCTCGGCGGAGAGCCGACCGAAGCCGACGTGGGGGAACCGACCCATCTTCACCACTTCGCGGACCGTGATGGGCATCTCCTTGGAGGCGCTCGCGTGCTGGGCGACGTAGCCGATGCGCGCGCCGTCGTCGAAAGCGTGCGAGGGCTCGCCGAACAGCCGCGCGGACCCCTCGTCGAGCCGGAGCAGGCCGAGGATGAGCTTCATCAACGTGGACTTGCCCGACCCGTTCGGTCCGACGATGGCGACGTACTCGCCGGGGTCGATGCGGAGCGAGATGTCCTCCACGACGGGCGTCGCGGTGTAGCCGAACTCGATGTCGGTGAGTTCAACGAGCGGGCCGGACGAGCCGCGGCCGTCGTCGGCGACACCGGTGTCGGCGGACTCAGCGGACTCCGCGGACTCTCCGTTCCGGAGGGCGCTCATTCGAAGTTCCTCCACTCGTCCGCCCAGCCGTCGTGGCCGACCTCCTCGGGCGACTTGTTGCCGAGGACGACTTCGAACGTGGGCATGTTGATGTTGTAGGCGATTTCCTCGTAGCCCCAGTCGTTTTCCACCCAGTCCTCACGGACGCCCGCGTACGGGGTGACGGGGAAGTACGCCTCGACGGGCGTCTCGGCGATGAGCTGTTTCGCGGGGCGGCGCGTCTCGAAGACGCCCGCGCCGATGTACTTGATGTCGTTGTCCTCGATGACGCGCTTCGCCTCGGTGATGTCCGAGGGCTTCACGTCGCCGCTGGCGGCGAGGTTGACGACGAGCGGGCGCATCTCGACGCCGTAGCGGACGCCGATGTACTGGAAGGCGTTGTGGGCCGCCAACTGGACGACCTTGCGCGACGCCCGGTCGAAGATGTCCTGGTAGTCGCGGTCGATGCGGTCGAGCACGTCGGCTTTGTACGCGTCGGCGTTGTCGCGGAACGTCTCCTCGTGCTCGGGGGCGAGTTCGATCAACCCCTCCGTGATGTTGTCCACGGCGGTCTTGGCGCGTTGGGGGTCGAGCCAGAAGTGGGGGTCTTTCCCGCGGCCCTCGCCGACGCCCTCCTCGTCGCGGTCGAGACTCGCGGCGAGTTCCACGAGTTCGACGCCCTCGCGGACGTTGATGAGTTGGGTGTCCACGTCGTCGTCCTTCAGCGTCTGGATGGCGCGGTCGGCCCACGGCTGGAAGTCCTTCCCGACGTGGACGAACGCGTCGGCCTCGATGATGTCGCGCGTGACGCTCGCGTCCGGCTCCCAGCCGTGACCGTGAAGCCCGGTCGGGATGAGGTTCTTCAGCGTCACCGGGGTGTCGGCCGCGACCTTGCGCGCGAAGTCGTAGAAACTGAAGAACGACGCGACGACGACGTACTCGTCTTCCGACTCGGACCCGCCGGAGGCGTCGTTCGAACCGGTGTTCGAGCCATCACTTTCGCTTCCTGCTCCGCCGCCACCGCCGAGACAGCCGGCGAGGCCGGCCGTCAAGAGACCTGAACCGGCCGCAACGACCGACCGCCGAGAGAGTTTGGGGTCGGACGAATCTTCGTTAGTGTTCATCACTATGTGAAGTAGATGCAGGCCACCATATAGATTTGTTGCTCTAAGGTTGAATTTTGACGCATCTAAAACTGGCGAGTGATGAGCCGCAGTAGGTCTCAGGGCGTCGACGACGGGGCGACCGTACCGCGGGAACCGGACCCACCGGCGTGCAAATCTCTTTGGGTCGGCGCGCCCAACGGCGGGACATGGGAATCGAACTCTACGCGCTCGACGGCTGTCCGTACTGCGAGAAGGTCCACGACGCGCTCTCTGAGGCGGGCGTCGACTACGAGACGCAGTGGGTCGACGCGCTCCACTCGGACCGAAACGAGGTCAAGCGCGTGAGCGGCCAGCGCGGTGTTCCCGTTCTCGTTGACGGCGACCGCGGCGTGACAATGTCCGAGAGCGAGAACATTCTCCGGTACGTCGACCAGACGCTGGCATGAAGATATACACCGGCCGCGGCGACGAGGGAATGACCGACCTGCGAGACATGACCCGCGTGTCGAAGACGAGCCACCGCATCGAGGCCTACGGGACGGTCGACGAGGTGAACGCCCTCGTCGGAACGGTCCGCCCGACCGGCCACGACGACGTGGACGACGTGCTGGAAGCCGTCCAGAACCACCTCCACATCGTGCAGGCCGACCTCGCGAACCCCGACCCCGACGAGGACGACCCGCAGATAGCCGCCGACCACGTCGACGAACTCGAAGCGTGGATAGACGAGGCCGACGAAGAACTCGACCCGCTCACGTCGTTTATCCTCCCCGGCGGGAGCGAAACTGGGGCGAAACTCCACCACGCCCGCGCGGTGTCGCGGCGGGCCGAGCGCCGCGTCGTCTCGCTCGCGGCCGAAGAACCGGTCAACGAGGAAGTCGTCGCGTACCTCAACCGCCTTTCCGACGCGCTGTTCGTCTTCGCGCGACTGGTCAACAAGCGCGACGGCGTCCCCGAGGAGTCGCCGACGTACTGAGTCCGAGCGCCCGCTGCACCCGCCGGTGTCGGCGCGGTCGCTCGCGAGGATAATGGGACCAGGACGGACGAATCGTGCCCACGGTATCGCCGTCCCGGAAGGGGCCAGACGCTAACTGGGACCGACCACGAAGCGTGGCCTGCGTTCCCAGTTTTAGGTAGGCCTAAGAATCACTAAAGTGTATCGCTCTTTCTCAAAGGTATGACTCTCGGTACCGCGTGACATAACCGTTTTCTCGTCGCCGGGACTATCCGGAGGTATGAACCGACACTTCACCGACGCGCGGTACTACTTCCGACGGGGATTCGAGCACCTGTACGCCGGGCTCGACGAGGAGACGGCACCCCTCCGTCGCCGCCTCATGGCGGCGCTCGGGCGAGAGATAGAAGACGAAGCGGAGCCCGAGCCGCAGACGCGGCGGGAGCGCGTCGAGTACGGCGCGCGCCGGGCGGCGACGCGGAGTCGCCGGGCCGCCGGGCGGGTTCGCAGTCGCGTGCGGCGACCCGAGTAGACTCGTTTGTGCCCCCGAATCGGGGCACAACGTAAGTCTTAATTGGCGGCGCGGGAAATCGAAATCGTAGCCGGGTTGGTGGTCTAGCCAGGTTATGACGGCTCCTTCACACGGAGCAGGCCGGCGGTTCGAATCCGCCCCAACCCATTTTCTGATTCCTCGCAACGACGAGCGACAGCGAGGAGTCCGTGGAATCGAAAATTGTCACGGCGGATTCGAAGCAGGGAGCGAACGGAGTGAGCGACCGAGGTTCGAATCCGTCCCAACCCACTTCTCTTCGACACCACCGACGAGCGACAGCAAGGCGTCCACGGCACTAAACCGGCCACTAGCAGTCAAACATCAAAAACAGAAACCCGCCCACCGAGCACCTACGCGATGTCGTCGAGCGAGACGGCGCTCCCGCGGTCGACCGTAATCCACGACGTCGTCAACTCCTCTGACTTCGGAGAGAAGACCGTCAGTTCGGTCGGGTTCTCCGGGTCGTCATAGATGCATTCGAGGTCGAACACCGGCGCGTCGGCCAGCTCGTCGGAACTGTGGGGTGCGGCCGTACTCATCAGATGGATACGTCCGTCTTGCAACTCGCACACAGCGCGTCGGCGACCGCCTCCTTCGGGACGGACGTCCCGCATCGAGGGCACCGCGAACGGGTGCGCGAGTACTCCGTGTACGGTGCGATCCGCGAATTCTCGTTGGATTCGCTCATACACGTCCAAATACGACACGAGTACAAGAAGTTTTGGATATTATGAATGTGATACCCCAGATTAGAACCCGAATGTAACGACAATCGGGACAGTAGTTTGTACTCCTCAACGTCGTGGGGGAATCGGTACCGGGGTTGGAAGTCGACCACGGCGACTCTCAGTACCCTGCGAGACAGCCAGCGATTCGACACCGTCCCGCTTTCGAAACGCTCAGCCGACCGCGTCACTCAAACTGTCAAGAACTTCGAATAAACGAGAAACTACCCCGTTAGCTTCGGCGACGAACTCGCTTTTCTGACAGTTAAAGCGTAGCGTCTCGCGTGAAACATCGTGTTTCGTGAACTGTTGCGGAAAAACTGGTCAACAAGCCCCCAGTATCGAAATCAGAGACAGACTAACCGTCTATACCATCAGGTAAGTTGACAGCCTCCACGCGAAACTATTAAAACTATCTCGTCAGCTTTTGCCCACGGCATTGGTAGACTGTCACCGCAGACACATGAATACACGAACACGTATCGCCGGCGTTCTCGTCGTCGTCGCCCTCGTCGCGGCGGCGGCGACGGGGACTGGACTGGCGGCGTCCGACGGCGTGCAGTCGGTCGCCCAGCCGAACACGCCGGCGGTCGACACACGGCAGGCACAGGTACAGCAACAGACACAGACGCAGATGCAGGCGCAGTACTGCACGTATCCGAGCAACGGAACCTACGAGTCGTTCGGGGTGAGCAACCTCTCCGCGCCGGCCGGCGTCGAAGCCGGTGAGACGGTAACAGTGTCGGCGGACATCACGAACCCGAACGATGTGCCGATGATTCAGTGCGTCGAGTTCCGACTCGAAGGCGACGTGGTCGTCCGCACCGGGTGGGCGCTGAACCCGAACGAGACCGAGACCATCGCGTTCGAGGTCAACACGACGGGCCTCGAAGACGGCACGTACATCCACGGCGTCGAGACGCGCGACTTCGGCGAGCTGACGACGCTCACCGTGGGCGAACAGCCCGAACCCGAGGAGCCGACCGCGACGCTCCAGTTCGACGACCAGGAGTCCGACGGCAGCAACGTGACCGTCGCGAGCGCGAACCTCTCTGAGGGTGGCTACATCGCTATCCTCGACGAGAACGGGTCGGTCATCGGCGCGACCGACTACCTCGAACCCGGCGAACAGGAGAACGTCACCGTGCCGCTCCTCGAATCGCTCAACGAGAGCGCCACCCTGACCGCGCAGGCGCACCTCGACACCAACGACAACCAGACGCTCGACTTCCTCACATCCAACGGGACCGAGGACGGCCCGTACACGGTCAACGGCACACCCGTCACCGACGACGCTGAAGTGACCGTCGGTGAGGAGCCGACGCCGGAAGAACCGATTGCGTCGCTCCAATTCGACGACCAGGAGTCTGATGGAAGTAGCGTGACCGTCGCGAACGCGAACCTCTCTGAGGGTGGCTACATCGCCGTAATCGACGAGAACGGGTCGGTCATCGGCGCGACCGACTACCTCGAACCCGGCGAGCAGGAGAACGTCTCCGTGCCGCTCCTCGAACCGCTCAACGAGAGTGCGACGCTGACTGCACAGGCGCACCTCGACACCAACGATAACCGGACGCTCGACTTCCTCACGTCTAACGGGACCGAGGACGGTCCGTACACGATGGACGGCACGCCAGTCACCGACGACGCGGTCGTGACTGTCGGTGAGGAGCCGACCACTGACGAACCAACCACTGACGAACCAACCACCGACGAACCAACCACTGACGAACCAACCACTGGCGAACCAACCACTGACGAACCAACCACTGACGAACCAACCACTGACGAACCAACCACTGACGAACCAACCACCGACGAACCAACCACCGACGAACCGATGAACGAGACGGAGACGCCGCCACCGACGGAGACTCCGCCGCCGACCGAGACGCCCATCCACAACGGAACGGAGAACTGAGACGACGACTGCCGACCGACCCGGTCCCACCGCCGAGTCGGCTCGAGCTATTTTTGACGGGACGCGCCGGTCCGACCGACCCGGCCGCAGTCAGCGACCGAGCGCCGCGAGCAGGCCGTCGGGAACGGTGAGAACCCCGAGCCAGACCAACAGCACCACGAGCCCGGTGTAACCGACCGAGATGGCGAAGTCCTTGGCGAACCGCCGGGCTGTGTACGGATGGGCTTCGGCCGACACCGCGTCGACAGCGCCCTTGTGGAGCAGTACGAACCCGATGACGTTCGTCAGCCAGTAGCCCGCGACGACGCCCGGAAGGAACCAGCTTCTGGAGATAAGGCTCACCGCGACGCCGAACGCGTAGGCCAGTGGGAGGTTGACCACGAGGTCGTTCCACCACGAAAGCGGAGACAGAACGAAGCCGATAGCAGCCAGAATCCCGCCTTTCACGCGCCGGCGTTCCATCCGACTAGATGAACGGCCAGCGACAATAGTATTGTGAGTATATGGCACGCAGCGTCTGCGAACGGACCGGAGCCGGGAGGGTCAGTTGGCCGCGCTTGGGTCGTCGCCGACGAGCGCGTCGACAAGCGTCGTGAGGTCGGGGGCGGTGAGGTCGGGTTCCGGCCCGAACGGTTCCCACGGCGAGTCCTTGCGGTCGACCCAGACGCCCTGCATCCCGGCGTGTTGTGCCCCCATCACGTCGAACCAGCCGGCGGTCGCGTGGGCGATCTCGTCGATGGGCGTCCCCGTCCGGGCGGCCGCGTGGCGGTAAATCTCCGCGTCGGGCTTGAACACCCCGACCTCGTCGGCGCTGACGACGCCGTCGAGGAGGTCCCGGATGTCCGCGTGGTCGACCATCGAATCGAGCATCTCCGGGTTCCCGTTGGAGACGACGTAGCAGTCGTAGCCGGCGTCGCGGAGGCGACCGACCGCATCGCGCACGTCGTCGAACACGTCGAGCTCGTGGTAGACCGAGAGAATCTCGTCGCGCTCGGTCGCCGAGACCGACGCGCCGTGGGCCTCCAGCGCGTACTGGAGCGCCGCGCGGTTGATCTCGTAGAAGGGCTCGTACTCGTCGATGTGGTTGCCGACGAACGTGTATTCGAGCGACCGTGACCGCCAGAGCTTCGAGACGGGTTCGGGGTCGTCGACGCGCTCGGCGAGCGCCTTCTCGGCGGCGTCGACGTCCACGAGGGTGCTGTACGAGTCGAACGTGACCGTCGAGACGCGGTCCGGGTCGAACGACATGCGCGACCCTACGGGGACGTGGGTGTTAACGATACGCCGGTCGTGCGAACCCGGCGAGAAAAAGACCGAAGTGTGGAATGGGTCGGCGCTCCTGACGAGCGCGGCGGGAGGGAAGCGGCCTCCTCAGTCGTCCTCCCAGAGGGTCACGAGGATGACCACGTCCTGCATGTCGAACGCGCCGCTGTTCGTGTTCGTCGTCCCGAGTTCGAACAGGAAGATGGCTTGGTTGCTGTCGAGCGCCATCGTCTGCCCGTCGTCGCTGATGTAGGGGGCGACGAACTCGGCGGCGTCGTCCTGTCCGTTGTAGCCTTTTATCTCCGGCACCGGGTCGCCGTCGCGGAGAACCGCGACCTGCCGGTGGTCGACCGACGAGTCGGCCGTGACGTAGCCGTCGGCCGCGGCGATGATGGAGAGCGCGTTACCGGCATCGCCCGCCACGTTGAACGAGTGCGACGCGCCGTCGTTCACGTTGTCCCAGTCGAACGGGCTGTGCGACACGCCGTCGACGACGAACGTCACGGAGACGGGCACGTCGTACCGCCCGTTCTTGATGGCGCTGCCGAGCAGTTCGAACTCGCCCGTGAAGTCGTTGGACGGAACGACCTCGCCGTCGTCGATGCTGAAGTCATCTTCGGGCTCCGGCGTTGGCGTCGGAGTTGGCGTCGGCGTTGGCGTTGGCGTCGGAGTTGGCGTCGGCGTTGGCGTTGGCGTCGGAGTTGGCGTCGGCGTCGGCGTAGCCATGTTTCTGACCTCGTAGGTCTCGCCCATCCCGCGGACTTCCAGCGGGAAGGTGACGGTCGCACCGGGGCCGGACGCCCCGTCGAGGGTGACGGTGACGGTGTCGTGTTTGATTTCGGTCACACCGTCGGGCGCGGTGTACGTGAAGCTCGCGCGGCCCGACTCGTCGGTGACGGCGGTCGCCCCGTTGGTGGGGGCGACGGTGCCGCCGAGCGAGGTCGGCGATGCGACGGTCAGCGTTGCGCCCGCCGCGGGCGCGCCGTACCGGTCGAACGCGCGGACGACGAGCGTCTCGCGGCCGCCGGAGGGGACCGCGGCGTCCTCGCCTTCGACCGCGATGGCGTAGGCGGCGGGGTCGGGTTCGACAGCCTCGCCGACGCCGAGGCGAGCGACGCGGAAGTCGTAGCGGACGCCCGCGTCGAGTTCGATAGTGACGACCGCGTGGTCGCCGCTGGAGGTGTAGGAGACGACCCGCGCGTGGGGTTCCTCGGCCATGAGGTCGACCCACGCGTCCTCGGAGAGGTAGGTCGGCACCGAAATTCGAACCGGGTCGGTGGCGTTGTAGACGGGCAGCGACTCGGTGCGGACGGAGACGGGCGCAAGTGCCACGGTGTCGCCGGCGGTCGTGTGGCCGTCGAGGTCGCCTTCGAAGAAGACGAGCGTGACGGTCGTGCCGCGGACGAGCGACTGGCGGTGGACGACGGGGGTGCCGTCGGTGTCGAGGTACGAGACGCCGCTTTCGAGCACCATCCGGGCCTCGTCGCGCTCGGCGTAGTCGGGTTCGTAGACGATGGCCCCGGTCGCGTAGGTGTGCGCCGAGCCGTTCCAGAAGACCCGCTCGGGGCCGACCGCGGAGACGCCCGTGACGGTCACGGCGTCCGCGCCGTCGACCCGGAACGTCCCGACGCTATCGGGCGGTGAGACCACGAGGTAGCGCTCGGGGTACGATACGTCGGAATCGACCGCGACGCGACTGCCGGCGTCGACGCCGGAGGCGCGGAAGACCTGCGAGTCGAGCGACGCGAGGTCGGTCGAGACGCTGGCGCTGTGGTCGGCCTCGTCGCCGGCGGTCCAGACGGGCGTGCCCGCGAGTTGGACCATGGCGATGACCGACACGACGAGACCGAACGCGAAGACGAGCCCGAGGATTTCGGACACGCCGCGAGAGTCGAGAGAGAGGCGAGACACGGCTCAGGCCTCCACGTCGGGGGCGTTCAGTTCGGGCGAGTCCTTGTCCTCGATGGCGGAGTTGGGCAGGTAGATGCGGGTCGCCGCGGTGATGACCACGTCGTCCTCCGCGGAGATGGCGGCCTCGCGGCCGCTGACCATGCCGTTGTTGGAGGTTATCTCCACATCCGTCTTCGCCGAGGCGATGTTCGCGCCGACGACGAAGATGTTGCCCTCGGCGTCGACGAGGATGTCGCCGTCGCCGAGCATGACCACGCCGTTGAGGTTGGCTCCGCCGCGTGCGGAGACGATTTCGAGGTCGGCGTTGTCCTTGACACCCGAGAGGCCGGCCCCGGAGAGGTCGACGCCGTGCGCGCCGTCGATGCGGACGTCGCCCTTGCCGCTGATGTCGGCGCTCCGGGCGCTGACGAAGCCGTTCGTCGAGGTGACAGCGAGGAGGTTGCGGTCCTGCGTGAGCGTCACCCCGGCGTTGTCGATGTCGATGTCGCCGCCGGCTTCGATGGTGAGGTCGGCGTTGCTTCCCTGCGTGACCGACGCGCCGGAGAGGTCGATTTCGTCGCCCGCGGTCACGTCGATGTTCTTCCCCGAGACCGAGGTGACGCTCACGCCGACCGCGGCCAAGGAGCCGCTTCCGGCGTCGATGTCGATTCGGCTGTTCGAGCCGGTCGCGACGATGTCGACGTGGAGCGAGACGCCCTCGCCCGCGAGGGTGATGTCCTCGTTGGAGACGATGGTGCGGACACTCGGCGGGACGACGAGCCGGTCGGAGCCGGCGTCGTAGACGATATCGCCGCCCGTGCCGGTGTTGTTGACGCGGTAGTCCGCGCCGTCGAACTCGCCGTTGCCGTCCACGTCAGCGTAGACGAAGCCGGGGTCGCCGATGGCGGCCACGAGCCCGCGGAGCGGGTCGGTGACGCCGCCCTCGCGGAGTTGCACGTCGAAGGTCACGCGGTCGACGTTCGCGCCCGCGGAGTCCTCGACGACCACGTCGAACTCGTCGGAGACGACGCCGTCGACGCTGCTCGTCGCGGTGTAGACGAAGGTCGCGCGGCCGTCGCCGTCGGTGACAGTCGAGATGGTGCCGGTGTCGCGCGCGACGATGCGCCCGCTCTCGGCGGTCAGGCCGGGGCTGGCCTTGACGACCGCGTTGGGGACGGGGTTGTTCTGTGCGTCGCGGACCTCGACGACGGCCCGGTGGGTCGCTCCGGGCGGGACGACGGCGTTGTCGCCCTCCACGTCGATGATGTAGGCGGGCTCTTGGAGCGCGCCGGGGGTGTCGATGCCGACCCGCGAGAGCCGCAGGTCGTACGTCTTGCCGGGCGCGAGTTCGACCGTCAGGGTGTTGTAGTCGGCTCCGGTCGCGTACGAGATAGAGCGGACGTTGGGTTCGTCGGCCAGCAGGTCGCGCCACGCGTCCTCGGAGAGCCGAGTGGGGACCGAGATGGTGATGGGCGTGCCCGCGTCGGTGACCGTGATGTAGTCGGTGCCGGCGCTCAGGGGGACGACGCTGAAGGTCGTCGCCTCGCCCGTCGCGGTGTCGATGTCGCCTTCGAGGAAGACGAGAGACACCTTGGTTCCGTCGACGAGCGACTGGGTCGCGCCGACCTCGCTGCCGCCGTAGGCGGTGTACTGCGCGGTTCCCTCGTGGACGAGCGAGGGCTCGCTCTGGAGGTACCGGTAGTCGGGGCGGTAGACGAACTGCTGGGTGTCGAACGCGTGTTCGGAGCCGTCCCAGTAGGTGCCGGTCTCGCCGGTCGCGACCGCGCCGGAGATGCGGGCCGTCGCGGGGTCGGTCGTCCGGAGGCTGCCGGAGCCGGCCGCGGGCGAGACGAACAGCGCGCGGGTCGGGTAGTCGACGCCGGCGTCGAGGGTCGCGCGGGTCTGCCGGCCGTCGACGGCCTTCGCGACGCTCTCGTCGAACGCGGCGAAGTCGGTCTCTGCGGCCGTGAGGTGTTCGAATTCGGTCTGTTGGTTCCACGCGGGGACCGCCGAAACCTGCACCATCGCGACGAGCGAGACGACGAGCGCGAACGCGAGCATCGTGCCGAGGATGGCCGAGGCTCCGCGGCGGTCACCGCGGAGGTACGAGCCGCGGCGGGCCTCGCCCGCGACGAACCCGCGCAGTACGTGCCTGAGGGGCGATTGCGTGTGTTTGTTGGGAGTGTTGTGAGTCATTGCCTTACACCAGTGCGAAGGCGACGAGCGCCAGCGCGGACAGTCCGAGGGCGTACTTCAGCCCGCTGAGGGCGCTGTTGTCGGCCAGTTTTCCGGCGAGGAGTCCGCTTCCGACCGCCTGAATCAACGCGGAGTGGAAGAACACCACGTGGAAGTTCGCCAGCGGCACCGACGAGATGCCCATGGGGAGCGACTGTCCGTCCATCGATGCGGACGTCGACGGCGCGGACATCTCGGCGAGGGGGCCGAGGTAGCTCGCGCCGAGCATCAGGATGACGAACAGGTACACGAAGTACCCGATGACGACGATGGCGATGTAGGAGCCCATCGCGCGACGGCGGGACTTTTCCAGTTTGTACCGGTTGCGGGTGTCTTCCGCGGCGACGCTGAGGACGCGCGAGAGGTCGCCGCTGGTGCGGCCACCGCTGGCGATGAGCCGGATGACCCGCGAGAGCTGCGGAACGTTGAGCCGGGTGGCGAACGCCATGAGCGCCGCGTGGGCGTCGTGGTTCCAGCGGATGTCGTTGCGGAGCGCGCGGAGTTCGTCCGCGAGCGCGCCGGTCGACCACCGCGAGACGAGCGCGAGCGCCTCGACCAGCGAGATACCCATCTGGTTGGCGCTCGACAGCAGGTTCAGCGTGTCGGGGAAGCGCCGTTCGAGCGTGCGCTCGCGGCGGGTCCGAAGCTCGTGGAAGACCGTCAGGGGGACCGCGACGATGGCGAACGGGAGGACGACGAACCAGACCGTCGTGTTGTACGGGTTCGCGAGCATGGCGTCGAGCGTCGGCGTCGCGAGGCCGAGCACGAGGACGCCGACGACCGACAGGACCGCGAGGGGCACCGTGACGACCGCCGAGAAGTACGGCTGGCGGCGCATGATGTCGAGCGGGTCACCGATGAGCGTCCGAAGCTCGTACACCGCGTTTTCGCGGCGGTAGTCGTCGAGTCGTTCGTCGACGAAGCCGCCGTCGGAGGCGACGCGGTCGCCGCCCCAGCGGGCCTCGCGGGCGCGCTGGACCTCGCGGCGCATCGCGCCGAGGAAGTTGGCCACGACCGTCCGAATCTCTTCGAGGACGGTTACGTCGTGTTTCGTCCGCACCGTGTCCTGCGTGTACGGCGAGGAGAGCACGTCCACGAGGAGCAGGAACAACGCCATCCCCAGCGGGAAGATGAGGTAGTTCAGGGCGTACAGCTGGACGAGCGTGTCGCCGCCGAGGAAGCTGATGACCATCAGGGTGACGATGAGCAGCAGCGGCGCGGCGACGAACGCGGCGACGAACACCTCAGAGAGCATCGACAGCGTCTCGATGAAGTCCTCCTGTTCGTCGCGGGCCTCTTCGAGGTACGTCGCGGACTCGCGGTCGAGGAAGGCGGCCACGTCGCCGCCGGAGTCGAGGACCGAAAGGAGGTCGTCGAGGAACTGCTCGAAGTTGATCGAGGGCGTCAGGTTCCGGGAGTTGCGGAGCGCCGTGAACAGGTCGTTGCCGAACAGGTCCATGTCGCGGGCGATCATCTCGAACTCGCGGGACACCTCGCCGTAGTCGGGCGCGTCGGCGACGGAGCGGATGACTTCGAGGAAGCTCATCCCGCCGTGGCTGAGCGCGTACATGTAGACGATGGCGTGCGGGAGCAGGATGTCGATGCTCCGGCCGCGCATCTCGGCACGGCTCTTGGGGAGGTAGTACCGTGCGTAGTAGGTCCCAGCGGCCGCCAGTCCACCGACGAGGACGACGAGGCCCGCGCCGAGGATGGGCACCTTGTAGGGGAGCAGCGGGACGACGTACTGCGCCGCGATGCCGAAGCTCACGGGGCTCGACGCGTCCGCCAACACGCCCATGCGGGCGAGGACGAACGTGAGCGCGAGCCCGACGAGCGAGCCGAACACCGCGGTGACGAACGCCAGTTTGAGCGACTGCGTGAGGTACAGGTCGTAGGTCGTGCCCACGCGGGTCTGGTTCAGCCAGCGCTGGAGGTCACGGTGGCCCGCCGGGTTGCGCTTGAAGTACGTGCGGACGTACCCGTAGCGCTGGCGGAGCCGCTTGACCTCCTCGGGCGACTCGTCGAAGTGCTCGCGCGGGAAGTACTGCTCGACCTCGTAGTCGGGCAGGGGAACCGAAGTCGACGAATCACCGGGCATTGTCGGCCTCCCGGTCGTCGTCGTCGCTCACGGCTTCGTCCGCGTCCGAGGCGTCATCGGCCGGCGCGGGGCCAGCCTCCGCGATATCGTCGAACTCGGTGGCGTCGTCGCTGTCGCCGACTTCCGAGCCGTCGGCGGCGTCAGCGTCGTCGTCTGCCGCGTCGGCGTCCGCGTCGTCGTCCAACTCGATGTCGAACAGGTCGGCGAGGAGTTGCTCGGTCTCGGGCGAGACCTCGATTTCTTCGTCGTCGAGGTCGTCCGCCGCGTCGTCCTCGTCGGTCTCGTCTTCGACGGAGACCAGCGAGGTCTCGGCGTAGACGTGCGCGAGGAGGCCTTCGCGGTCGCGCTCGAAGCGGCGAATCATCGCCGACACGGTCAGGTAGTCGTCGACGCCCGAGGCGGCGATGTACCGGAGCACGTCGGCGCGAATGTCGAGTTCGTACTGCAGGTCGGCTTTCGTCCAGCCGCGCTCGGCGGCGATTTCGTCGAGGACGACCGAGTCGCCGACGCGCTCGTGGGCGTCGTTCTCGGGGTTGCGCTTGAACACGTCGCGGAGTTCGACCTCGCCGTCGTCGTCGACGCCGGCGATTTCGGTGACGGCGATGTTCCGGCGGGTCCGGTCGCCGTCGAGGTGGATCTGTTTTTGCACCGAGATGATGTCGAGGTCCGAGAGCATCTGGGCCGGCACCCCGAGGGGCTCGTTGCGCATGCGGTGGACCACGCCCTCCGAGGAGTCGGCGTGGAACGTCGTGTACGCGGTGTGGCCCGTGGCGATGGAGTGGAAGAAGGTCAGGGCGACGCGTTCTTCCGTGCGAATCTCACCGACCAGCAGGTACTCGGGGCGCTGTCTGAGCGCGGCCTGCAGGAGCGCGTACATCGACACCTCGCCGCGGCCGTCGGCCGTGAACGTGTCGCGGGTGACGGACTGAATCCAGTTGTCGTGCGGGAGGGTGATTTCGCGCGTGTCCTCGATGGAGACGACCTTCGCGTGGCCGGGAACGAAGAAGGACACCGCGTTCATCGAGGTGGTCTTCCCGGAGCCCGTGCCGCCCGCGAAGATGAGCGACCGGTTGTTCTCGATTGCGAGCCAGAAGTACGCCATCTGCTCGACGCTGAAGGTGTTCCAGCGCACGAGGTCGACCGGCGACAGCGGCACGTCCGAGAACTTCCGGATGGTGAAGTTCGACCCGCGGGTGGCCACGTCGGAGCCGAGGGTCAACTGGATGCGGGAGCCGTCCGGAAGGCTCGCGTCGACGAGCGGATCGGAGACGGTTACCTGCTTGCCCGCGCGCTGCGCGAGGCGGATGGTGAACGACGAGAGGTCGCCGTCGTCGAAGACGACGTTCGTCGGCACGTCCCGGTAGACGCTGTGGAAGACGTAGACTGGCACGTCGTCACCGTCGCAGGAGATGTCTTCGATACTGGGGTCCCGCATCACGGGGTCGATGCGGCCGAAGTGGATGAAGTCGCGGAGCAGGAAGTAAAACAGCTTCCAGAGCGACCCGTCTTCGACCGTCGCCGCGTGTTCGGTGATTATCTCGCGGGCCTCGTCGTCGAACACGTCCTCGCGGTCGCCGTCGGCGTCGAGGTCGCGGTACAGCAGGCTGTTGCGCAGAATCTTCGTCAGGTCGTCGCGCACGAAGTCCTCGAAGTCGTCGAGGCGCGGTTCGCTCACGTGGTACTGGTGTTCGCGCTTCTCGTGGTCGTACAGGATGGAGACGAACGCGAAGGGCTTGTTCACCCAGTAGTGTTCGACGGCCTCGACGCCCTCGAGGAACGAGAAGTCGAAGAAGTTGTCTTCGATGAACGCCTCGGAAGGCGTCGGCGCGAACGCCGTCTCGTCGTCGATTTCGGCGAAGAACGCCTTCACCTCGCGGAGGACGGCCTCCCGGAGCGTTTCCGGGCGGTCTTCGTCCGCCGCTTCGTCGACAGCGAGGTCTTCGACGGGGCCGTATTCGATGCGGTCCGACGCGGGGACCGGTAGTTCACTCGCGCGGGCGGCCATCGCCTTCGGACCGGTCGTGGGGACCAGTTCGGCGGTGCCGGCACCGTCTGCTCGGAACGATTCTTCGCCATCGCGGCGGTCAGTCTGGGAATTCTTGTCAGGAGACGCCATTCTCTGGAAATACTGAACGGTAGGAACGGCTGTAAGTATGGAGCGACTAGATGTGCAAATTCGGCCGGTTAGGCCCGAACTACCGCCGAATTCAGGGACTTATCTGGTCAGCCCTCGGTTGGGGTGCGGACCGAGTTACGCCGCGGATTTCCCCGACCAGGGCTGACAACCGAATGATAGTACGGCGTCCCGCGCGCCACAGTCACGGCCGACGTGTCGGTGAAAAACAGTGACATTCGCCGAGAGAAGAGTGTTAACAATAGTCACAGACCGTCTGTCGGCGGAATTCGCCCCTTCAGACCCGGCGTGGCCTTGCGATTTCGGTCCTTCCTAGCGGGTGGAAACGGGACGAACCTTCAAGAGAAGCGGCGTTGTATGTAAGGATGTATTATGGATATTGCTGATATCGCCACTCCTGATTTCATCGAGGTCGACGTTGACGAGCGATTAGGCAAGGTCCGCTCAATCTTCGAGCGGGAAAACCCTAAGGGCATCATCGTCCAGGACGACGGCGAGTACGCGGGCGTCATCGGTGAGAAGCAGCTCATCAACTCGCACGTCGAAGACAACACCAAAGCGGCCGCGCTGACGAAGGCCGTCCCCAAGATAGACCGTCACGAGAACGTGCGGGAGGTCGCGCGCATGCTCGTCGAGGGCGACACGAAGGTCGCGCCGGTCTACGAGGGCGAAAAACAGTACGGCATCATCACGCAGGACGCTATCCTCGAGGCCGTCCTCGACCACCTCGACGCACTGACCGTCGAGCAGATTTACACCGACGACGTGGTCACCATCGGCGAGCGCGACCACCTCGGGCAGGCCATCAACCGCCTCCGCGAACACGGCGTCTCGCGGCTGCCGGTCCTCGACCCGGACGGCCGCCTCACGGGCATCCTGACCACCTACGACCTCGTCGAGTTCATGGTGCGCGACGAGGGTCGGCAGGGGAAACAGGACCGCCGCGGCGACACCGACCGGATGCTCGACCTCCCGGTCTACGACCTCATGACCAGCCCGGCGCGCACGGCGACGCCCGAAGAGAGCGTCCGCGACGCGGTCGCGCGCATGCTGGAACACAACATCGCCGGGCTCGTCGTCACGCCCGCCGACGACGACGGTGAGGTCCTCGGCGTGGTGACCAAGACCGACGTGCTCCGCGCGCTCACCTACACCGAAGAAGAGCAGATGGACGTGCAGGTCACGAACATCGGCCTCCTCGAAACGCTGAGCCGCGCCGACATCAACTCGGCCATCACCGAGGTCGCGGACAAGTACCAGCGGATGAGCGTGCTTCACGCTCACGTCCGCTTCCACGAGCACAAGGAGAAGCTCCGCGGCACGCCGCTCATCCAGTGCCAGATTCGGCTCCGCACGAGCCACGGCCAACTGGCCGGCAGCGGCGAGGGCTACGGCGCTGAACACGCGTTCCACGTCGCGCTCGACAAGCTCGAACGCAACGTGCTCGAAGTCAAGGGCTTCGAGGCCGACGAGCGCTACCGCGGCCAGCTGCTCCGGAAGCTGAACGAACTGTAACGCCGCCGACTCACCGGAACTCACCGGGACGCCCGAAATCGAAACGCGAACGGAACACAGGAGCGGGATTCGGCCGGGACGTCCGCCCGGCCGCGTCGACCTTTTTCTATACGTCAGTCGCGGAGAGCCCGCGGTCCGTTATCTTGAACGTCGCCGTCTCCCCGGCGGGTTTCGCGCGGTGCTTTTCGAGCGTCGCCCGGCGGTTGCCGCCGCGGAAGCGGTCGAGGCGGACGACGGTGCCGGTCCAGTGTTCGAGGGTATGGCCGCCGAGCGCCCGCGTCCGGTCGGTGTCGGGGTCGGAGTACACCTGGTTCGTCAGGACGACCGCGAGGTCGTGTTTGCGCGCGAGCGACAGCAGGTGCGTGACCTGCCGGGCGACTCGGCGCAGCGCCTCGCCGCCGTCGCCCTCAGCGGTTCGTTCGAGCCGGTAGAAGCCGGTCGCGGAGTCGAGGACGATGAGGTCGGCGTTGGGGGCGAACTCCTCGGCGTCGCGGACGGCCTGTTCTTGGTCCTCGAAGTCGTACGCCTCGCTTATCATCAGTCGCGAGGTCACAGACTCCACGTCCTCGGGGGCGACCGCCTCCGCGAGTTGCTGGAAGCGGTCGACCGACAGCCCCTCGGTGTCGATGTAGACGACAGTGCCGCCCGCGGCGGCGACCCGGACCGCCGCCGAGAGCGCGACGTTGGTCTTGCCGGCCGCGGAGGGGCCGTACACCTGCGTGACGGTGCCGCGTTCGAACCCGCCGTCGAGGAGGTCGTCGAGCGCCGTGCACCCGGTGGAGACTGACTCTGTCACGTCAGGTGGTGGGTGCCACCGGCCGAAAAAGACCCCGGTCGCCCGCGGCGGCCCGGGCCGCCGCTTCGGCGACAGTCCGCGACCGTCGAAGGCGACTCGCGCACGACGGTTTATTCGTCGCCGTCGCCAAGGGAGGGACGTGATAGTCGTCGCCACCGCGGACTTCGACCTCTACCACGAGGCCGTGTCCGAACTCCGGAGCCGAGGAGTCGCCTTTACCACCGTCGAGCCGGGCGACCCGCTTCCCGAGCGGACGCGGGTCCTCCTCACCGGTCCCGACGACGACCTCGACGGTACGGGTTCAGACGGAAACGTGACTCGCGTGACCGCGACGGGCGACGACGTGCGCCGCGCCGTCGACGAGGCGCTCGCGAGCCTCCGCGGTGGTAGCGGACGGACCGTCGTCGGCGTCGACCCCGGGACCAGACCCGGCGTCGCCGTCCTCTCGGGCGAGACGGTCGTCGCCGCGTTCCACGTCCCGCTTTCGGACGCCGTCGAAGTCATCCGCCGCGAGACGGAAGACGCGGTCGACCCCGTGGTCCGCATCGGCGACGGCGCGCGCCTGCAGGGCGCGAAGCTCATCAACGACCTCGACGACGTCGCGGTCGAACTCGTCGACGAGACCGGGACGACGCCGTACCTCGGAAGCGGCGCGCGCGGCATGGGCGACGTGCTCGCCGCGGTGAACATCGCCCGCCGGGACGGCGAGCGTATCGAGTCCCGCGAGATCGAGCCGACCGAGGGCGAACTCACGCGCATCAAGGCGCGCTCGCGCGAGGCGTCCGATGACAACCGAACCATCGACGACGGGCTCGCCCGCCGCGTCGCCGGCGGGGAACTGAGCATCGACGAAGCGCTGGACGAACACCGCTCGCGCGAGGAGTGAGCGTCCACGGCGGCGGTTTCGACGCCGTTAACGGCCGCCTAACGGTGCTCTACGCGACCGGTGGAGGGTGCCTGTGCTTCGAGTTGTCGGGGCGAAAAGAACGCAATTAACGGGACTCTCGGTTTATGAGACGCACCGTGGCCGGTTCATAGCTACGTTTCCCCGACGCGTATCGCATGTCACATGAGCACATCACGCACCCCTGAACTCGGGCGACGGACGTATCTGAAGGCACTCGGCGTCGGCGCGCTCTCGGTCGGCGCGTTCACCGCGCCCGCGGCGGCGCACCGCGGGGCGCTCCAACGCGAAATCGCATCGGTTCGGGCGGCCACGTCGAAGTACGCGGACGTTCGGAAGGCCATCGAAGACGGCTACGTCCTCGGCAGTCCGTTCGTGCCGGGCATGGGCTACCACTACGTGAACCACGAGTACGTCATCGAGAACTACGATGACGAGGTCGATATCACGAAGCCCACCGCGCTCGTCTACGGGAAAAACGAAGGCAACGGTAAGGAAGAACTCGTCCTCGGCGCGGTCGAGTATCTGTTCGACGAGGGACCGGACTACACCGGCCCGTTCCCGGACCTGTTCCACGGCGACAGCGACGACGGAATGTGGGGCTTCGCGGCGGGGCACTGGGGCCTCCACGCGTGGATACACGTGAACAACCCCGCGGGGACGTTCGCGCCGTTCAACTCGCGGCCGCAGTTCAACGAGAGGTGACCGGCGAATAGCCGATTCGGATTTTTCCCTCGATAATCGCCCAGTCGAGAAGTCGGCCGACTCAATTTATCCCCTCCGGCGACGCGTCTCTCGGATGGATCCGTGAATCACGGTCGTGACGCTCGGCGTTTCGGACCTCGACGAGTCGATTCGGTTCTACCGCGACGGCCTCGGTTTACCGCTCCGCGACCGCGACCCGGACAGCGACATCGCGTTTTTCACGCTCGAGGGGGCGTGGCTCGCGCTCTACCCGCGCGAGTCGCTCGCCGAGGACGCGACCGTCCCCGCGGACGGAAGCGGTTTCGCGGGCGTCACGATTGCGCACAACGTCGCCGAACAGTCAGAAGTGGACGCGTTCTCGACGCGGCGCGCACGGCGGGCGGAGAGATAGTCAAACCCGCACAGGACGCGTTCTGGGGCGGCTATTCGGGCTACTTTTCGGATCCGGACGGGCATCTCTGGGAGGTCGCGTACCCGCCGTTGACGGAGTAATCGAGTCGCGTCGGCGGAGACGGCGCGACTCACTCGCCGTCGTCCGACGCCACCGTATCGACGGCGCGGCGCATGACCTCACGGACCGGAAGCCCCGTCTCTTTCGCCACCGCCAGCGCGTCGTCGTACTCGGCGCTTCGGTCGTAGACGACGCCGTCGGCGTCGCTTCCGATCTTGACGCTCACCTCGTAGTCGTCGCCGTCGATAGCGAGCGTCGCCGTCTCGAACTCGCGGCGGGCGGTCCAGCGGTGGCCCGCGCCGTGTTCGCGGATTCCGAGCGTGCCCGTTTCGACCGCGAGGCGGTAGGCGACGCGCTCGGCGTCTTCGGGCTTGACGACGACTTTGACGAGGTGGCCGGGGCGGGACTTCTTCATCGTCGTCGGGATGATGGTCACGTCGCGCGCGCCGGCGTCCTTCAGGGTCTCCTGTAACCCGCCGAGGACTTCGGGCGTCGCGTCGTCGAGGTTCGTCTCGAGGACGGAAATCTCGTCGCGGACGAGCCGCGAGCCGCCGTCGCCGACGACCGCGCGGAGGACGTTCGGCCGGTCCGGGAAGTCCCAGCCGCCGGCTCCGTAGCCGGACGACTCGACCGACATCGATGGGAGCGTCTCGACGCCCTCGGCGAGGTGCGCGAGGATGGCCGCGCCCGTGGGGGTAAGCAGTTCGGCCTCGACGGGGCCCCCGCGGACCGACCAGTCGGCCGCCGCGGTGATGTTGAGGACGGCGGGCGCGGGCACCGGGTAGGACCCGTGGCTCATCTCGGCCTCGCCGCCGCCGACGGCGACCGGGCCGGTGACGACGCGGTCCACGCCGAGGTCGTCGAGGAGGAGACAGACCCCGACCACGTCGGCGATGGCGTCGTCTGCGCCGACCTCGTGGAAGTGGGTCTCGTCGAGGTCCGTGCCGTGGACCTCGGCCTCGGCCTCGCCGAGCACGCGGAAGATGGCCGTCGCGTCCTCGACGACGCCCGCGGGCAGACCCATCGACTCGACGAGTTCGACGACCTCGGGGAAGGTCCGGTGCGGGCCGTGACCTTCGGCGTGGGTGTGGTGGTCGTGGGAGTGTGAATGGTCGTGGTGGTCGTGGGAGTGTGAATGGTCGTGCGAGTGTCCGTGTCCATCACCGCCGCCGTGCGAATGACCGTGCCCGTCGTCGTGGTCGTGCCCGGCCTCGTCGTGAGCGCGGTCGTGGTGGTGATACTGGTGTTGGTGGCTGTGTTCGGCGTCGTCGCCGTCGCCACCGTCGTCGGAGTCTCCCCCGTCGTCGCCGTCGGCGCGCAGGCGTCGGTGGTCGTCGCCGTGGCCCTCTCCGCGGGGGTCGCCGCCGTCGGTCTCCGCGAGGAGCACGTCCACCTTGGTCGCGAGGATGCCGTTTTTGTCGACCTCGTGGACGCGGTAGGTCACGTCGAGGGCGTCTTCGACGGGCGAGAGGGCGGAGGGGTCGGCACCGGCGGCGACGAGCGCGCCGAGGAGCATGTCGCCGCTGGCACCCATCCGGCCGTCGAACGCGAGGAGTCGCATGCGTGAACCGTGGTGTTCGAGCGTAAAAACGCCAGCCATCGACGCGCCGACGCCTGTCCAGTCGGTAGGGATTAGTAGCCGCCCGCCCTACGCTGTGCTAGGCTGTAACCACGAGAGGACGGTGCCTCGGACCGACCGGGGAAGGACTTATCCGATGGCCTCTCACAGGTATCAGCATCCCCGCGAGGTAATCATGAACGAAGTCCAACTCGAAGTGGCGAAAGCGTACCCGAACGACTCGGGGCGCGGTATCGCCCGTCTTGATCCGGACACCTTGCTCCATCTCAAGCTCTCGCCGGGAGACATCATCGAGATCGAGGGAGGAAAAACGACCGCCGCGAAGGTGTGGCGGGCAGACCGGCAGGACTGGAACACGGATACGGTCCGTATCGACGGGTTCACGCGGCAGAATGCCGACGTGGGCATCGGAGAACGGGTCACTATCCGCAAGGCAGAGGCCACGAAGGCCGACAAACTCGTGCTGGCGCCGCCCGAAGAGGCGAGTGTCCAGTTCGGGTCTGACGCGGCCGGCATGGTCAAACGGCAGATTCTCAAGCGGCCTGTGGTCGAACGCGACATCGTCCCGGTGATGTCGAGTACGAACCACCCGTTCATGCGGTCGCCCGGACAGGCGATTCCGCTCATCGCCGTCGAGACGAAGCCGGAGGGCGTCGTCCTCGTCACCGAGGACACCGACGTCGAACTCCGCGAGGAGCCCATCTCCGGCTTCGAGAAGGCCGGCGGCGGTATCACCTACGAGGACATCGGCGGCCTGACCAACGAGATTCAGCGCGTCCGCGAGATGGTCGAACTGCCGATGAAACACCCCCAGATATTCAAGAAACTGGGCATCGAGCCCCCGCAGGGGGTGTTGCTCCACGGCCCGCCGGGCACCGGGAAGACGCTTCTCGCTCGCGCGGTCGCCAACGAGACCTCGGCGAGTTTCTTCTCTATCGCAGGGCCGGAAATCATCTCGAAGTACTACGGCGAGTCCGAACAGCAACTCCGCGAGATATTCGAGGACGCCAAAGAGGAGTCGCCGAGCATCATCTTCATCGACGAACTCGACTCCATCGCGCCCAAGCGCGAGGACGTGACCGGCGAGGTCGAACGCCGGGTCGTCGCCCAACTCTTGACGATGATGGACGGGCTCGAAGCCCGCGGACAGGTCATCGTCATCGCGGCGACGAACCGTGTCGATTCGGTCGACCCCGCGCTCCGCCGTCCCGGTCGGTTCGACCGCGAAATCGAAATCGGCGTGCCGGACGAGGAGGGCCGCAAGGAAATCCTCCAGATTCACACCCGCGGCATGCCGCTTTCGGACGACGTCGACCTCGACGACCTCGCCGACGACACCCACGGCTTCGTCGGTGCCGACATCGAGGCGCTGACGAAGGAAGCCGCGATGAAGGCGCTGCGGCGCTACCTCCCCGAAATCGACCTCGACAGGGAGGACATCCCGCCGAGCCTCATCGACCGCATGGTCGTCAAGAACGACGACTTCGGCGGCGCGCTCGGCGAGGTCGAACCCTCGGCGATGCGCGAGGTGCTCGTCGAGATCCCGAAGGTGACGTGGGAGGACGTCGGTGGTCTCGAAGGGCCCAAACAGAAGGTCCAAGAGAGCGTCGAGTGGCCGCTGACGACCCCCGAGAAGTTCGAGCGGATGGGTATCGAGGCCCCGAAGGGTGTGCTCCTCTACGGGCCGCCCGGCACGGGCAAGACCCTGATAGCGAAGGCCGTCGCCAACGAGACCAACGCGAACTTCATCTCGGTGCGCGGCCCGCAGCTGCTCTCGAAGTGGGTCGGCGAGTCGGAGAAGGCGATTCGGCAGACGTTCCGCAAGGCGCGGCAGGTCTCGCCGACCATCATCTTCTTCGACGAGCTTGACGCGCTCGCCCCGGCCCGCGGCAACGACATGGGCAACAACGTCTCCGAGCGCGTCGTCAACCAGCTCCTGACGGAGTTAGACGGCCTCGAAGACGCAGGCAACGTCATGGTCATCGCGGCGACCAACCGCCCGGACATGATCGACCCCGCGCTCATCCGCTCGGGCCGGTTCGACCGCCTCGTGCTCATCGGCCAGCCCGAAGAGGAGGGCCGCGAACAGATTCTCGACATCCACACGCAGCGGAGCCCACTCGCCCCCGACGTGAGCCTCCGCGAAATCGCGGAGATAACCGACGGCTACGTCGGCTCCGACCTCGAATCCATCTGCCGCGAGGCGGCCATCGAGGCGCTCCGCGAGGACTCCGACGCCGAGGAGATCGAGATGCGCCACTTCCGCAAGGCGATGGAGTCGGTCCGGCCGACCATCACCGAGGAGCTGATGCGCTACTACGAGGACATCCAAGACCAGTTCAAGGGCGGGTCCCGCGAGGGCCTGTCGCCCGACACCCGCGACGGCGGCCGCATCGGCTTCCAGTAAGCTGGGGGCGGCTCTTCGGGTTTTTTCGCTGCGCAAACCGTGTCAGCCAGCGGCTTTGATTTGGGCGCACATCCAGAATGACAACCAGAAAACATACTTCGGGGCGTCGTCAGTACAGTTGTGTGTCCGCCCACATCGACCGACGGCTCACCAGCGGGTTCCTCGTCGTCTGCGCTGGTGCCCTCGCGCCCCACATCGCCGAAGCATTACTGGCGCACCGCCTATCGCTTGAGGGGATGCCCGTGGTGTACGGCACGCTCGGCATTTCGCTCGTCGCGGCCGCCGCCGCAGCCTGGTACGCGTCAGCGTACTCGCTGAAGTACGTCCTGCTCTACAGTGCTGTGGCTGTCGGAACTGCGGGGCTGATGTTCGGGTATCTGTTCATGCAGACGTCCGCCTGACCCGTTCGGAAAATGCGGAGAACGCCGGGATTCGGTCTGACCCGCGTTGACCGACCCGCGGCCGACCGAGCCACCCGAGCGCCGACGTGCCTCAGAACAGCAGCGAGTCGTCGTTGTCTATCATGTAGAGCGTCCGCGCCGCGACGTTGACGGCGTGGTCGCCGATGCGTTCGAGGTCGCGCACCGTCAGCAGGAGGCGGCGCACGTCGACGAGCGCGGTCTCGGGTTCGAGGTCGCCGTCGCCCTCGAAGTCGTCGCCGCTCATGAGGTCGCGGACGATGCTCTGCGACGCGTTGTCACACATCGTGTCGAGGCTGTCGTCGCGCTCCGCTACGGACTGACAGAGGTCGGTGTCTTCGGTCTCGTAGGCGTCCATCGCCTGGTCGACCATGTCGAGTGCGGCGTCGCCGATGCGGCGGATGTCGACTTCGGTGTAGACGTCGTTTTCGGCGTCGATGGCGTACTGCGCGAGGTTGGTCGCGAGGTCGCCGATGCGTTCGAGGTCGGTGATGATCTTGAACGACGCCGCGATGAACCGCAGGTCGCCCGCGACTGGCTGTTGGAGCGCGAGCAGGTCGATACAGTCCTGCTCTAAGTCGAGGTAGATGCGGTTGATTTCGTGGTCGCCCTCGATGACTTCCTGTGCCTTCCGCTCGTCTTTGTCTTCGAGCGCGTCGAGGGCGTGCCGAACTCGCTCCGAGACGAGTTCGCTGAGATACAACACGTCCTCTTCGAGCTGATTGAGGCGAGACTGGTACGTGTTTCTGGCCATACGTGACGTTCCAACAGGCGAAGTGAAATTCCTTGTGATGGTTTCGGTGGTCGAGTCGCCGATACGTCCCGAACGACCGTGTCGAATGCGCGACGCCGAAACGCGGGCGTCGAGTCGGCGGTGCGAACCGAGCGTGGCACAAAACGAGCCGCGAGCCTCGCGAGCGAGAACGGGTTATCCGAACTTACCGGTGATGTAGTCTTCGACGCGCTGGCTCTCGGGGTTCTCGAAGATTTTCTGGGTGTCGTCGAATTCGACGAGTTCGCCGCCCGTGAGGAAGACGGCGGTCTTGTCGGAGATACGCGCCGCCTGTTGCATGTTGTGGGTGACGATAACGACGGTGTAGTCCTCGGCGAGTTCCTCGACGAGGTCTTCGATTTGCGAGGTCGCCACGGGGTCGAGCGCCGATGCGGGCTCGTCCATGAGCAGCACCTCGGGGTCGGTGGCGATGGCGCGGGCGATACAGAGGCGCTGTTGTTGGCCGCCGGAGAGGTCGAGACCGGACTCGTGGAGGCGGTCTTTCACCTCGTCCCAGAGGGCGGCGCGCTTGAGCGACTCCTCGACGACCTCGTCGTAGTCGGCGTCGATACCCTGAATCTTCAGGCCGTAGACGACGTTCTCGTAGATGCTCTTCGGGAACGGGTTCGGCTTCTGGAACACCATGCCGACGCGGCGGCGGAGCGCGACGGGGTCGACGTCATCGTCGTAGACGTTCTTGCCGCGGAGCGTGAGTCCCCCTTCGACGCGGGCGACGTCGATGAGGTCGTTCATGCGGTTGATACAGCGGAGGAACGTGGACTTCCCGCAGCCAGAGGGACCGATCATGGCGGTCACGCTGTTCTCGGGGATGTCCATCGAGATGTCGGTGAGCGCGTGGTCGTCGCCGTACCAGACGTTGATGTTATCCGAGCTGATGACGGTCTCGGCGTCCCGCCCCACCGAACTCTCCGACGCAGAGAGCCCGTCGCTCACGTCGGTTTCGACGAGCATCTCGTCGTTCGTCGGGTCCTCTGTTCCGTTCATGGCTTGCTGTTCTCCCTCGGGTGCTTTGTCTCTTTGGCTCATTGATGGTGTTCAGTTTTCACTTTCGAACTTGTTGCGCAGGACGATGGCGATGGAGTTCATCGCGAGGAGGACCGCCAGGAGGACGACGACGCCCGCCGGGACGGCCTTCGTGTAGAAGTCCTCGCTGGCGAACAGGCTGGACCACGCGTACACCTGCAGGGGCATCGCGCTCACCTTCGAGGAGAGCTCCGTCGGCAGGTTGAAAAGCACGTTCGGCGCGCCGATCATGATGAGCGGCGCGGTCTCGCCGATGGCCCGGCCGAGCGCGAGGATGGTCCCGGTCAGGATGCCGGGGAACGCCTCCGGGAGGACGACGTTCTTCACGGTCTGCCAGCGCGTCGCGCCCATCCCGTATGACGCCTGCCGCATGTCGCCGGGCACGGCCCGGATCGCCTCGCGCGAGGAGATGATGACGATGGGCAGGATGAGGAGCGCGAGCGTCGCGCCGCCGATGAGGACCGTCCCCGTCGGCTGGCCGAGATAGGTGACGAACACGCCGAGTCCGAGCAGCCCGTAGACGACCGAGGGGACGCCGGCGAGGTTCGAGATGTTCACGTCGATGAATCGGGTGAAGGCGTTGTCGGGGGCGTACTCTTCGAGGTACACCGCCGCGCCGACGCCGAGCGGGAACGAGAGGGCGGCGACCGTCGCCATCAGCAGGATGGAGCCGCCGATGGCCGGATAGAGGCCGGCGTTCTCCGCGGTCCCGCTGTGGGCGCTCGTGAGGAACTGCCAGTCGACCCACGACTGCGGGCCGGCGAAGCCGAGCGCGTCGACCGCGACCGCGCCGACGAGCGAGCCGCCGATGACGGCGGCCGCGAGCAGGAGGCCGATTCGCTCCTGTTCACGGGTGACCGCCGCGCCGCCGGCGTAGGCCACCGTGGGAACGAACGCGACCGACGTGACGACGGCGGCGGCGTTGGCGTCGACGCCGAGCATCGGGCCGACGACGGCCGCGAGACCGGTCAAGACGACCGTTGACGCGCCCGCCGCGAGTCCCGCGGTGGTGTTCTCACGGATGCGGGCGACGTACTGGCCGACGACGACTGCGGCCGCGCCGCCGAGGACGAGCGTCAGAATCATCCAGTCGGCGGGGACCACGGGGAGTTGCCGGACGATTTCGGGGATACTGTGGAAGTAGCCCGGGACGCCGACGAGCGAGAGAACGAACGCGGCGCCGGTCGCGGCGACGCGGAGGGTGAAGGGAATCTGCTGTTCGTACTTCGTCAGGACGACGACGAGCGCCGCCGGGACGAGGAGGCCGACGACGTACGAGAGGCCGGTCAGCGGCGGGATGATGTCGACGAAGACGATGGCGACGCCACCGCTGAACATCAGGAACACGGCGAGCATCCCGACGACCATGCCGCCGAGTTTGAGCGCCGGCACGTTGCGCCGGGCGAGGTAGCCGCCGACGACCGTCGTGGGGACGACGAGCGTCAGGAAGAAGGTGAGATGCCAGCCGAGGTCGGCGGTGAGCGGGCGAATCGCGTCGTTGGCGACGTAGACGAGGAGGACGGCGAGGGTGACGATGCCGAACATCGTCGCGGCCAACAGCAGGTACCGGAAGACCGTCCCGGTGGTTCGGCTGACCTGTCCGAAGCTGTCGATGTAGCCGGAGTCGGTGTCGGTCGCCATTTCAGTATGCCTCCCGGTAGCGCCGCGAGACGTAGTCGCTGATGACGTTCATGATGAGCGTGATGACGAAGAGCACGAGGCCGATTGCGAACAGACTGCGGTAGGCCAGCCCGCCACCGGTGATGTCACCGGTGAGAAGCTGGACCATCGCGGCGGTCATGGGCAGCGCGCCTTCGAGATACGACGCGGGGTTCAGCGGATTGAGGAACTTCGCCTGCGCGCCCGCGGCGACGGTGACGGCCATCGTCTCGCCGATGGCGCGCGAGAGCGCGAGGATGAAAGAGGAGAAGATACCGGAGAGCGCGGCGGGGACGACGATGCCGGTCGACACGTCGAACTTCGTCGCGCCCATGCCGTAGCCCGCCTGTCGGAGTTCGTCGGGGACGGCGGACATCGCGTCCTCGCTGATGGAGGCGACCATCGGGATGATCATGATGCCGACGACGATGCTCGCAGAGAGCATGTTGAACGTCCCGATGCTGGGGAAGACGACTTCCAGCGCCGGCGTGATGTAGATGAGCGCGAAGAAGCCGTAGACGACGGTCGGGACGCCAGCGAGGATTTCCAGCGCGGGTTTGAGAATCGAGCGCGCCTGTGCGCTCGCGTACTCGCTGAGGTAGATGGCGGTGGCGACGCCGAGCGGGAGCGCGATGACAGCCGACCCGATCGTGACCATCAGCGTCGCCGACACGAGCGCCAGCACGCCGAACTCTTGGCTGTGTATCTGCCACGTGGTTCCGGTGAGGAAGTCGACGATGGACGCCGTCTCCCCCGCGACTCCCATCAGCGGGGCTGTCAGCGTGAAGAACTTGGACGCCTCCGTGATGAGAAGGCCGACGATACTGAGGGTCGTCACGACGGACAACGCCGCGCACAGGAAGAAGAACGACCGCGTCAGTAGCTCACGCGGCGAATTCTCCGTGTTCCGCGTGAGGTCGGTTTCGAGGTCATCTGTGCTCATTGGTTGGATTGAATCGTGGTATATGAAAAAGCGCTTCGTTAGCTGATTCTGTCGGGAGAGCGGCTAGTTGGCTTCCTCGATGGCCGCGTTGAGCGTGTCGAGCATCTCCTGTTGCTCGTCCTCGCTGAGCGGGACGTAGCCGACCTCTTCGGCGACGATTTCGCGGCTGGTGGCGTTGTCAATCCAGTAGCGAGCGAACTCGGCGACGTGGTTCTCCGCGAGCGACTCGCGGGCGGGGTAGGTGAAAAGCGGGCGGGAAAGCGGGTTGTACTCGCCGGACAGGGCCGTGTCGAGCGACGGTTCGACGAATTCGCCGGCGTCGTTCTCGATGGCGACCGCCTGCACGGCGTCGGTGTTCTCACTGTAGTACGCGAAGCCGAGGTAGCCGATGGCGTACTCGGAGCCCTGAACGCCCTGGATGATGGTGCGGTCCTGCTCGGTCGCGGAGTAGTCCTGGCGGTGGCCCGGACCCTCCTCGCCGAGGATGGCCTCGATGAAGTAGTCGTACGTACCGGAGGCGTCGGTGGGACCGTAAATCTCGATTTCCTCGTCGGGCCACTCGGAATTGACGTCGGACCACGTCGTCGGCGTCGACTCGGCCGAGAAGATGGTCCGGAGCTGTTCGACGGTGAGGCCCTCGCCGATGAAGTCGTTGTCGTTGTTGACGATGACCGTCAGCGCGTCGGTGGCGACCTTGAGTTCGACGGGGGTCACGTCGTTGTCCTCACACTGCGTCTCTTCTTCGCCCTTGATGGGGCGGGAGGCGTTGTTGAAGTCGGTCTGACCCGTACAGAAGTAGTTCGCGAAGCCGCCACCGGAACCGGTGGACTGGAGGTTGATGTTGACCTCGGAGTGCTCGGTCTGGAAGCGCTCACCCATCGCGGTTGCGAGCGGGAACACCGTCGAGGAGCCGGCGATGTCGATGGTTCCCGAGAGCTCGTTGCTCCCGTCGCCCGACGAATCCTCACCCTCGGAGTCGCCGCCGGAGCCACCGTTGTCGGTGTTGTTCTCCGTACACCCGGCGAGTCCAGCGAGACCGGCCGCGCCCGAGGCAATCAGGAACTTACGCCGCGAAAGACCACTGTCCGAGTTACGCGTCATCGATTTTGACGAGCCGATTTTGTCGTAAATACCCTGCTATGACGACTATATAGTGGTACGTTCCGGTATATCCACAACGATTGATAACGTGTGACAAGAACGGGCCAAAATCGACGAAAGCAGCCGATTGTTCCATTCGCGGCCGTCTCGTGCGCGGTCTTTCCCCAACGTGTCAGGAAACGCGGGACGCACGGCCGACTGGGACGGCGCAAAACAACTACTGAGTGGGCGGTGTTTCGAGCCCGAATCGGCACGAGTCACGTTCGTCCGCGCCCATCACATAAAATATGGCTTCAATATATAGAGATAGACAGTTTTATTGTGTATTGAGAACCACCCACGGACATGGTCGAAACCCGAAAGGTGCAGGTGACGGGTGGTTCCACCTACACCGTCTCGATTCCCAAAGACTGGGCGACGGACAACGGCGTCTCGGCGGGGAGCGAAGTCGAGTTCTATCCGGAGGGCGACTCGCTGTTCTTGACGCCCCGCTCGGAAGAAGAACGCACTGAGGGAACCCTCGACATCGCGACCCTCGAAGGCGACGAACTCACGCGCGCCGTCATGACGATGTACGTGAGCGGGTTCGACATCATCGCGCTGGAGAGTTCGCGCATCACGACCGACCAGCGGCGGACCATCCGCGAGGCGACCCAGAGCCTCGTCGGTCTCGAAGTGCTCGAAGAGACGCGCGACCGGGTCGTCATCCGCGATCTGCTCGACTCCTCCGAGCTATCCATCCACAACGCGGTCACCCGGATGCGACTCATCTCGCTTTCGATGCTCGAAGACGCTATCGCGGCTATCGCCGAGCAGGACGACGACATGGCCCGCGACGTCATCCAGCGTGACGACGACGTCGACCGCCTCTGGATGGTCGTCTCCCGCATCTTCCGCGCGACGCTCCGGACCCCGAAGGCCGCCGAGGAACTCGGTCTGCCCCGCGAAATCTGCTTCGACTACCAGTCCGCCGCCCGGCAACTGGAGCGCATCGGCGACCACGCGACCAAAATCGCCCACCTCTCGTTGAACTTCGAGGAGCCGGTCGACGACGAAATCGTCGAGGCGATTCAGGAGCTGTTCGAGGAGGCGAAGGCCGTCGTCAACGGCGGCATGGACGCGCTGTTCGCCGAGGAGAGCGACGAGGCGAGCCGCCTCGCCAACGAGTCCCGCGAAGCCGTCCAGGCCATCGACACCAGCGCCCGCGGCATCGACGAGCTCCTCCGCGGCCTCGACCCGGCCCGCGCGCAACTGCTCGGCCTCATCGTCGACTCCGTCTCCCGGAGCGCCGACTACGGCGGCAACATCGCCGAGACGGCGCTTCAGAAGGCCGCGCCGACGCCCTGACCGGTCAGCCTACTCGCTGACAGCGGCTCGTCGCACGGTTCGATTCAGTATCGTCCAGTCTCGTTTTCGACTTCGACCGTACCACGTCCGCGAGCGACGGCCGCGGGGCTCACCGGCGTAAAACAGTCAGACCGCGCCGAAACGGCGACGCGGGGAGAGAAACTTACTCCTCGTCGACGACGACGGCGTTGACCTGCCCGTCCTGACCGGGGCGGGAGGTGACGCGGGCGCGGCCGGCGCTCGTCTCGATGATGGAGCCCTTCGTGATGATGTTCCGGCGGGCGTAGTTGACGTTCGACGGGTTGTCGACGACGCCTTCGATGTCGGCCTGCGTCACGTCGGCACCGTCGGCGACCTGCGCGACGTTCGTCGAGAGGGCGCGGAGCTTCTCGTTGTTCCCGCGGGAGTCGATGATCTGGAACCGGGGCTCGCCGACCGTCGTGGCGGCGGGTTCGCGGCCCAGCTGGTAGCGCTTCTTGTTTCGGGACGGCTTGCGCCGACCGCCGGTCCGCTTCCGCTTGGAGCGTCCTTGGTCCTTCATACGGGGTAAAAACCTCGGTGACTACTTGAATCGCTCGAATCGGTGCTCCGCGGAGGCGGGTGCCACCACGCCTCTCGGGCGCGATAGCAACGCAAACCGTTTAGTTCGCCCGCGCCCGCCGTCGAACCGATGAGTCTCGACGTTACCGTCGCCGTCCCCTTCCGGCAACACGGCTCGACCCGCCTCGGCGAGGGCGAGTTCGTCGTCGCCCTGTCGCTCGACCGCGACTGGTTCTCCCCGGACCAGGCGAAGCGCCTCATCGACCTCGCGGCGGGCCGCGGCCTCGTCGAACGCGACGACGGCGAGGTCGTCGCGACGTTCGACCCCGCCGGCGTACAGATTCCCGAGGAGTTCGAACCCGACGCCTCCGTCCTCCGCGAGCAGTCGGCGTTCGAGCAGATTCTCGACGCCTGCGTCGCCGCCGGCATCGAAAAACAGGCCGCCGTCGCCGGCATCAACGAGCGACAGTCCCGCCTCGGCGTCACCGCCGAGGCCGCCGCGGTCCTCTTCGCGCGCGCGAACGACGTGAACGTAGACGACGCGGCCGAGAAAGCAAAGCGGTCGCTGGCCGAGTAGCGTCCTCCCGCCTTTTCCCTTCGCCCCTCTGCTCGCCAGCGAAGCGACACCCCGAAACCGTCCGGGCGCGAACGTCCGGCATGGTCGTCGATTCGCTCTCCGACGGGACACGCATCGCTCAACTGCTCGCCTCGGAGGTCACGGGCCACGAGGACGCCTTTTCTGTTCTCTCCATCGTCGATTCCAACCCCGACGTGGAACCGACCGACGACGGCGCGCTCGCCTACGCCGTCGCCGCCGACGGCGAACGCGTCGCCGAGGTGTACGTCCAACCGGACCGCGCCCGCGTCGAGTTCATCGCCCACCCCGACGTGACCGCCGAGGCCGCGTCCGAGGAGGGGCTTCGCGTGCGCCCGAAGGCGGTCCGCCCGCCGCGGACGCTCGTGTTCGTCGAGGACGGCGCGCAGGTGAAGTGGACGCTCCCGGCGTTCCGCGCGCTGGTCGCGGCGCTCGAAGCCGGAGACCGAGACCGAGACGAAGAATAGACGCTCGTCGCGCGACCGACTCAGAGGTCCGCGACGAGTTCAGGAAGCGCCGTCGGCAGGTCGTCGTGGTGGATGTGGGCGACCGCCCGCGGGTCGGGGTCGTCACAGCCCTCGCCGAGCACCTGCACCGGGAGCATCCCGGCGTCGTGCGCGCCGGCGATGTCGTGGTGGACGCTGTCGCCGACGTAGACGGTCTCCTCGGGTTCGGTCCCAAGATCGTCGAGGAGGGCGCGGAACGCCCGCCCGTCCGGCTTTCCGGCGGGGAGCGCCCCGGTCACGAGGGCTGTGTCGAAGTGGTCGCGCCACCCGAGTTTGTCGATTTTCGCCTCCTGGGCCACGACCGGCCCGTTGGTGAGGAGGCCGACGCGGTAGGTCGTCCGCAGGCCGGCGAGCATCGCCTCGACGCCCTCGACGGGGACGACCGCGTCGGTGATTCGCTCTCTGTACGCCGTCGCGACGCGCTCCGGGTCGACGGGAGAGCCGTGCTCGTCGAGGAGCGTCTCGAAGATGGGCGCGCGGGTCTCGCGCGTGAGGTTCTCTTGGTGTGCCCGGAGATACGCCTCTCGGGTCAGCGGGGGCGCGCCCGCCGCCGCCGCCGCCTCCGAGAGAATCGTCTCGCGGTCCCGCGTCGGGACGGCGAGTGTGTAGTCGAGGTCGAACCCGACCGCGCTGACAGACATCGTCGGTGAAGCGTTGGCAACGGAGCGGTATGAGCGTGCCGGGACCTGTCGAGGGGGCGACCCGTCGCGCGTCGGCTTGCCGCAGGCCAGTCCAAACAACCGCCCACTGACGACGGCAACCACTATACCCGTCGGCGACGACGCCGAGATATGACCCTCGACCCCGTCCACGTGGACGACATCGCGTCCATGGCGAGTTCCATCGCTGACTCGGTCGACGACGCCGACTACGACGACCTCGCGCGGACGGTCTGGGAATCGTGGCTGGACCCCCTCGAATCGCCCGACGGAGGACTCCCAATCGTCGAGCCGCTCGGCGAACAGCGCCTCCACGCCGCCGCCATCGACGACGTCGCGCTCACGGAGTCGCCGTTTCCGACCGTCCACGGCCTCGACTCGGGGACCATCAACCCGACGACGTTCAAAAACGGGCTCGTCCTCGACGTGGCTCACGCCGCGATGGCGTCCGAGCCGTCCGACCTCGACCTCCACCGACACCGCTCTATCGTCATGGCGGCCCACACCCACGACCCGGTCCAGTTTTTCGACACGGACGAGTGGCTCCAGTCCGACGAGGGCTACGGCCGCCGGCGCGTCCTGAGCGTCCCGCGAGTCAACCGCTACGCCGAGGGCGTCGTCCACGCGCTCGCGCTTTACCTCGCCGAGAGCGCCCACGCGCTCGAACACGCCGACGCCGTCTCCGACCTGCTCATTCTCGACGGGCCGGTGTACCCGAAGGAACTCCTGAACTGGCGCGACCGCGACGCCGAACTGAAAGACCTCGCGCGCGACGCGAAGCCGAAGGCCGTCGTGGAGAACTACATCCGCCTCGTCGAGCGATTCGTCGAGCGCGACGTGCCCCTCGCCGGCTTCGTGAAGAACCCCGGCGCGAAACACGTCGTCCGCACGGTCAGAAAACAGCTCGACGGGACCGACGCCGGCAGGCGGCCGTGGGTCGACGACGCCGCCTTCTTCGTCAACCTGCTCGAACGCCGGGAGGGCCCCGACGGCGACGAGCGCCGCACCGAGGAGCTCACGTTCACGAGCTGGTTCGTCTCGCGCGGCGGGTCGGACCGCCAACTGAGCGCCGAGGGCGAGGCGTTCGGCATCGAGCGAACGCTCGACCCCGAGGCGTACACGGTGACGTTCTTCGTGCTGTACGACCCCCGAACCGACGTGTGCTACCGGGTCGAAGCGCCCTACGCGTTCACGAAGGACCCCGACCGACGCGCCGACCTGATGCACCACGTCGTCCGCGACGTGGCCGCCACGCGCGGGCCGCCGCTGGCGGTCGAGAAGGCCGACGAACTCGCGCGGGTGAGCGTCGGCGAGAAGGCCGCGCTCAGGCGGAAGCTCTCGGAGAAACTCGACTCTGACCAGATGAAGAGCTACGACAACATCCGCTGGGTCGACGCCGACGAGTAAGAGTGGCCCGACCGAAGCGCGCCCCGGCGACCGACCTCCCTCAGAGCGACGCGTCGCCCTCGGGAGAGCCCTCGTCCGCGGAGCGGTCCGCCGCATCCGGCTGTTCGTCCTCCGGCGTCCCCTCCTCTTCGGGTCTGACGACCTCGACCCGCACATCGTCGGCTGGGACGCCGACCCGCGCGAACTGCGTCCTGACGTGTTCTTTGGCCGCCGACAGCGCCTGCTCACGGGTGTCGAAGCCGCGGGGAAGCGGCGTGTCGAAGGCGACGCGAATCGTCCGCCCGTCGATTTCGGTCTCCGAGCCGCCGCTTTCGACCTCGTAGAACTCGTCGCAGACCCAGACGTAGGGCGCGTCCTCGTCCGGCGCGCCGCGGTAGGTCGGCGCTTGCTCCCCCCGTTCGAATATCGTACCGGTGAGTGCCGTGCCGCCGCCGTGACCGCGGACCAATAACATAGCCGGGCTAGGTGCGCGACACGGAAAAGTCGTACGCGACGGCCCGAGAGCGCGTCATCTGGGACCGTTCGACAGGGGAACCGCGCACCGTCGCCGACGCGTGGCTTTTTACTCGCCGCCCGCAAGCGTTGGAACATGACCGATTTGGGGGATTTCAGCGACTTCGCCGGCGACGACCCCGACGACTCGTCCGACGCGGACCGAGACGAGCCGACCGCTGACGCCACCGGAAACGGGCGCTCCGCGCGTTCCGAATCCGTCTCGGAAACTGAGAGCGCGACCGCCGCGAGTTCAGCCGACGGCGACGCCGTCGATATCGACCGCGACGGGCGCGACGACCGCGACGGCGGCGATTCGACCGATGCGACCGGCCCGACCGACGAGGCGGACGACCTGCAGTTCGACGAGTACGACGCCGAACCCGTCGGCGACGAGCGGGGCGTCGGCGCGATTGCGGTCTCGCAGGGCCTGCGCGTGTCGGAAGACCCCGAGCGGACGGCGCTTCGGGCGTTCGTGACCGCGGGAAATCGTGAGCGCGTCCGCCTCGGCAAGTACCTCATCGTCCCCTACCCGGACGACGAACTGCTGTTCTGCCGCATCGTCGGCCTGGAGTACGCCCAGGAGTTTCAGGCCGACGACGCGACTGAGATTCACGCCCGCCGGGCGATGCGCCGCCCCGCAGACGAGTTCGAGGAGCGCGATTTCAAGTTCATGGCCGAACTCGAACCCATCGCCGTCCTGTTTTCGGACCGCGGCGAACTCAAGCGCCGGATGGTCGACCGCGTGCCGAAACCGCAGGCGACGGTCGGTGAGGCCACCGACGCGACCCAGATTAAGACCGGGCTGAAGATTCCCGAGGAGGGCGTCTTCCTCGGCCACCTCTCCGTCGGCGGCGAGAAGGTTCGAACCGCGGCACGGCCGCCAACCATCGACTACCGACTGAACGACGACTACACCGACGGCGACCCGCTCGTGTTCCGCCACACGCTCGTCGCCGGCGGCACCGGGTCTGGCAAGACCCACGCCTCGAAGAACATCCTCCGGCAGTACCTCTCGGAGGAGCGGAGCTACGAGATGGACGACGGCCGTGAAGTCCAGACCGCGGTCGTCCAGTTCGACCCGCAGGACGAGTACGCCCAGATGCACGACGACAACCCGGACATGGACGAAGAGACGGCCCGGCGCTACGAGCGCGAGGGCGTCGCTCACGGCGGCCACGACGACACCGTCGCGCTCGTCCCGAAGATGGCCGGGTCGTCGTACCCCGGTACGAACCACCGCGCCGAGCAGTTAGAGTTCACCATCCCCTTCTCGATGGCGCGGGACCTCCCGTGGCTCGTCGCCGGCAGCAGCCTCAACGACAACCAGTACCCGGCGCTCACCGAACTCCTGAACCGCTTCTTCCGGAATTACGGCGACTCGGGGACGTACAAGCAGTTCCTCCAGTTCCTCGACGACCCGGCGCTGAAAGAGGAACTCCACGAGTCGGGGCGGGTCCACGAGGCGACCTTCGACGCGGTGAAACGTCGGGTCCGCGGCGTGCCGAGCGGCGTGTTCGACCAGGACGCCCGCCCGATAACCGAACTCGACCACCAGCTCGTCCGCCCCGGCGGGCTGACGGTCGTGCCGACCTACCACCTCTCGTCGAGCCGGGCGAAAGAGCTGTTCGTCCTCGCGGTGTCGGCGTTACTCATCGACGACAAGCTCTCGAACGACCCCGCGAGCGACCGCATCAAGGAGACGCCGGTCGTCCTCGGGATGGACGAGGCGCACAACTTCCTCACCGACGCCGACACCGTACAGGCGCGGAAGGTCATCCAGAAGTTCACTGAGGCGGCCAAGCAGGGCCGAAAGGAGCGACTCGGCCTGTTTCTCATCACGCAGGACCCACAGGACATCGCCGATCCGGTGTTCAAGCAGGTGAACACCAAGGTCGTGCTCAACCTCGGCGACGAGGACGCCATCAAGAGCGTCAACATCCCGCCGAACCTCGAAGACAAGGTGCCGTACATGGAGAAGGGCCAGATGGTCGTCTACTCGCCCGACAACTCCGAACCCGTCGAGCTGACGGGGCTTTCGACCTGCGTGACGCGACACGGCGACTGAGTACCCGGAACGCCCCGCGCCGTCCGTCGCAGGGACCGGGTCGCGGCTGTTCGGGGGCGCACCCGCCGGGCGGATTTTTAGCCCGCGGCCGAGTAGGCCGAAATATGGCCGAACACGTGCTCGTTCCGACCGACGGGTCGCCGCAGTCAGTCGCCGCGGTCCGCTTCGCCGCCACGGAGTGGCCGGACGCGGAACTCACGCTTTTGAACGTCATCAACCCCGCCGACGCCGACTATCGAGAACGGGCGCTCAGCGGCTCCGAAGAGTGGTTTCAAGCGGAGAAACGGAAGGCGAGAGAGACGTTCGCCGAGGTGAAAGCCGAGGTGGGGCTCGTCGACACCGACAGGACGATCACCGACCGCATCGAGGTCGGCAGCCCACAGAAAGTCATCGTCGAGGTGCTGGACGACGACGCCGATTACGACCACGTCGTGATGGGGAGCCACGGCCGAACCGGCGTCTCGCGCATCCTGCTCGGGAGCGTCGCCGAGGAGGTCCTCCGCCGGTCGCCCGTGCCGGTGACCATCGTCAGATAGGTTCGGAGCGGTTCGAGGGCGGAAGGCCCAAGCCCGGTTACACCGCCACCCCGAAGGTCTCACGAAGCGTCGCGTCTTCTCGTTGGCCGATGTCGCGAAGCGTCTCGAACGTGCGGTCGATGTCGTCGGTCGTGGTCCGGTGGCTACAGACGGAAAGTCGCAGGACCGTCCTGTCGTGTATCGACGTCGTCATGACGAACGCGACGTCGCTGAGTTGGATTTCGTCCGCGATTCGCTGGTTGAGCGCGTCGAGGTACTCGTCGACCGCTTCGCGAACGTTCGCATCGGCCGCGGCGGCCGCCCGGAGGTCCGGCGGGGCGTACTGGAACGAGTACAGGTAGAGGTTCGGTTCGTGGAGTGCGACGAAGTCGTCGGCGGCGCGGACCCTGGCGTCGAGATGCTCCGTGCACCGGACGGTCCGAGAGAGGCGCGCCCGATACCCCTCGACGCCGAGGTGTTTCAGACTCATCCAGACTTTCAGCGCCCGGAACCCCCGTGACATCTGTGGGCCGAGTTCGTAGTAATCCAGTCCCTCGTAGGGGGTCCGCTCCGTACCCTCCAAGTAGGAGGCGTGCATCGCGAACGACCGTTCCATCGCCGCCGGGTCACGCACGAGGATACACCCGCACTCGTAGGGGATGGACAGCCACTTGTGCGGGTCCAACGTGACGGAGTCCGCGCGGTCCAATCCGGCGTACTGCGGGCGCTTTTCGGGGAGAATCGCGCCGACTGCACCGCACGCACCGTCGGCGTGGAACCAGATATCGCGTTCGGCACAGACGTCCGCAATCGCCTCCAGCGGGTCGATTGCACCGACGTTTATCGACCCGACCTGTGCGACGACGCAGAACGGCACGTCGCCGTTGGCCTCGTCACGGTCGAGTTGGTCGACGAGGGCGTCGACATCCATCGTGAAGTCGTCGTGACTCGGGACGAGTCGAACCGCCTCCGCGCCGAGGCCGATGATTTCCGCGACTCGGAAGACAGACGAGTGGCCCTCGTGGTCGGCCATGTAGATGGTGAACTGGCCGGGACGGTCGTCGGATTGGAGGCCACGGGATTTTGTATCGTACCCCGCCGTCGAACGGAGAGCGGTGAGGATCCCCGTCAGATTCGCCATCGTGCCACCGCTCGTGAACATCCCCCCGCAGTCGGTTGGATAGCCAATCATCTCGGCGACCCACTCGATAGTCTGTCGTTCGATTTCGGTCGCCGCCGGCGCGGGTTTCCACCCGCCGACGTTCATGTTGACCGAGGCGGCGAGCGCGTCTGCGAGAACGCCCATCGTCGTCCCAGAGCCCATGACGTACCCGAAGTACCGCGGCGACCCCACGTGCGTCGAGTTCGGGAGAATCCGCTCCGGCCACTCGTCTAGAATCTCGTGTGGACGCTGCCCGGTCTCCGGTAGCGGTTCGTCGAACATCGCCTCGATAACTGATTGCGGTTTGGCCGGGAAGACCGGCAGTTCGTCCACCTGTTCGAAGTACTCCGCGATGATGTCGACCGTCCGATATCCGAGGTCACGAAACTCGTCGGGGTCGAAGTCGGCTGGGTGGGAGTCTACTGCGGTCACCATGCTAGATAAACGCTGCCATTCGAGATAGCGTTATCTCGTGGTGTCGCATCGGCCGCCCCAGTAACACGAGTGTAACCTAGTGAAAGCGGTGGTACGAGTGCTGCGAACACACCGGAATCGGCCGATTCACCCGGATTGCAACGCCCTATTTCCGTGCCGCCCCTCGCGGGAACCGATGGAATTCACGGAAGTCGCGACGACCCGTCGCTCGGTCCACGACTACGCCGACGAGTCGCTTGACGACGGGACCCTCCAGACGATATTCGAAAACGCCGTGCAGGCCCCGTCGAGCTACAACCTCCAGCCGTGGGAGTTCGTCGTGCTGCGGGAAGACGAGACACAGCAGGCGCTCCGCGAGGCGGCCTACGACCAGGAACACGTCACCGGTGCCGCCGCGTCCGTCATCGTACTTGGCAACAAAGACCCCGAGGCCCACGCCGAGACCGTCACCGACGACATGCTGGAGAAGGGCTACCTGCCGAACGAGGAGGTCCGCGACGGCATCCTCGAGAACATCGCCGGCATGGCCGACCTCCCCGAACAGGAGCGCCGCGTCTGGACCGTTCGCTCGACGTCGCTCGTCGCCATGTCGCTCATGTACGCCGCGTGGGACGAGGGCGTGGCCACCTGTCCCATCGGTGGCTTCGACGCCGACGCCGTTCTCGACGCGTTCGACATCGACGGCGAGCAATACGAGCCCGTGATGCTCCTGACGATGGGCATCCCCGCCGACGACGCCGGCGAGTTGCAGGCGGAGCGCAAGTACCGCCGCCCCGTCGACGAGGTCGTCCACTTCGAGGGCTTCGAGTCCGAACAGTCGGCCGAACCGGCGCCCGCCGACGACTGAGACGGCCGTAACTGACGAATCGCGTTTAGCCCTCTCACGGGAACGATACAGTCGGACACAGACCCTCCGTGAGCCGCGCGGCGAAACGCGGGCTCAGAAAATATTCGCCTGCTGGTAGACGCTGATGCCCTCGTTCGTGAGTTCGTAGGGCTTGGTCTCGCGGGAGTGGTTGGCGTCGCGTATCTTCTGAATCTCGATTGCGAGCCGCGTCTCGCGGAAGTCGTCGTTTCGGACGTACTGGAGAACGAACACGGCGTCGGAGAGGTACTCGACGATACCGTGTCTGGAGACGTAGGGGTTGGACTGGTCCGCCTCGGAGGTGAGCATCGTCGTCACGCCCGCGTCCTTCAGCGCCCGCGTGAAGTTGAACACCTCGCTGCGGCGCTTCGAGGGGTGGTCGTACATCATCTCCAAAAGCGAGACGGAGTCGAGGACGAGTCGGTCGGCACCGAACTCCTCGACCAGCCGCGGGAGGTCGTTTCGGATGCTCGACAGGCTGTTCGCCATCTCCACGGGGTCGAGGTCCACGACAGACAGTCGTCCCTCGGCCTCGTGTTTCGAGAACTCCCACCCCTTCTCGTCGGCGGTGTCGAGGATGCGCTCGCGACTCTCTTCGAGCGTAATGTAGACGCCGCTGTCGCCGTCTTCGAGCGCCTTCCGGAGGAACTGCAGGCCGAACGTCGTCTTGCCGGTCCCGGCGCTCCCGATAGTGACCATGAGCGACCGGTCAGGGACGCCGCCGAGAATCATGTCGTCGAGACCTTCGATACCGATGTCGATGCGGTCGATATCGGAATCGAACTCCTCGTCGTCGAACGCCGGCGGCTCCGACTCTCCCGGGTCGGAGCTGAATCCGAACTCGTCGCCGGACTGCTCGTCGCCGAAGCCGCCGCCCGGGTCGGGCATCGGCGCGTTCTCGAACGCCGTGGCGAAGTCGGTCGAAAAGGGGTCGTCGTCGAAGGAGTCGCCGCCGTCGAACGGGTCGCCGTTCTCGAACGACAGCGACTCTCCGCCGCTGTCCCCGGTCTCGGTGTCGTCTTCCGACGGTTCGTCCGCGGGGTCCACGACCGCATCGCTCTCGGGAGACCCGTCGGTCTCACCATCGCCGCGCTGCTCGCTTTCGTCCGGGTCCGCGTCGTCTGCGTCGGTCTCGCCGTCGTCGCGCTCGCGGAGTGCCCGCTCGAACCAGTCGTCGTCACTCACGGGAGCCACCACCGAACGACAGCGCGGCCGGCGTCCGTGCCTGCCATCACCTCAAGGTAGGCAGGCGTCGTGATGAACGTTTCCCGTGCGCGGAGCTACCGCGCGGCGTCGAGCGGAGACGGGCCGGGCGACGTGACGGTGGGCTTTTGGCCGGGGACGCCAAATCGCGGTGCATGAAGGTCGGCATCGTCGCACAGAAGGGCAACAGCCGGGCCGCGTACCTCGCCGCGGACGCGAGCGAGGCGCTCGCCGAAGTCGACGCCGAGGCGGTCGTCGACGCGGCGACCGCCGAGAAGTTGGGCGTCGAGGGCGTCCCCGTCGAGTCGCTGGACGACTGCGACCTCGTGGTGAGCATCGGCGGCGACGGAACGTTTCTCTACGCCGCCCGCGGTGCCGACGGCGTCCCAATTCTCGGCGTCAATCTCGGCGAGGTCGGCTTCCTGAACGCCGTCTCGCCCGACGACGCCATCGACGAGGTGCTGGCCGAGGTCGCCGCGTTCCGCGAGGGGAACCAATCGATTCGGGAGGTCCCCAGAATCGTCGCCAGCGGCGACGGCTGGGAGATGGACCCGTCGATGAACGAGGTCGTCGTCCACGGCCCGCGCCGGGGTCACGGCGGCGGCGCGGACTTGGAAGTCCGCGTGAACGGCTCCGTGTACTCCGGCGGCCACGCCGACGGCGTGCTCGTCACGACGCCCGCGGGGAGCTCCGCCTACAACCTCAGCGAGGGCGGGCCGCTCGTCCACCCCGGCGTCGAGGGACTCGTCATCACCGAGATGGCTGCCGACGCGGGGATGCCGCCGCTCGTCGTCCCGTTGGATGCTGCGGTGACCGTCAGCGTCACCGGCGCGCCGTCGTCGGTCGTCGTCGGCGACGGCCGGACCCGACGGACGGTGTCGCCGCCGACGGAAATTCACATCGAGCGGTCCGACTCGCCGGTCCGACTCGCCGGTCCGACCTCCGACTTCTTTGAAGCGCTCGGAAAACTCGACTGACCGCGCTGCCGCGGTCGGCTACTCCGCGAGTTCTCGTTTGCCCTCGTCGCCCGACGCCTCAGCGCGGGGGAGCGGCGTCCAGTCGATGTCGACCACGTTGTCCGCCCGCCCGCGGAGCCCTGGCCGAGAGACGACCTCGAACGTCCGGTTTTCGGTCTCGCGGGTGAAAAGCGAGTGCGCGAGGACGTTCGCCACGTCGGCGCGGGGGACGCTTCCGCAGACCGAGTCGCCGCCCTCGCCGACGACCACGTCGGCGGTCGCGGGGGCGTCGGTGAGCGCGCCGGGCCTGATAATCGTGTGGTCGAGCGGCGCGTCTCGAAGCCGATTCTCGCTTCGTTCCTTCGCCGAAAGGACGCCCGACGCGGTAAGAAGCGCGCGGAGCGACAGCGGGAGTCCGCCCTTCGAGTCGCCGACGCCGATGGAGGACATGAGAACGAACCGCTGTGCGCCGGAGGCGGTCGCGGCGTCCACGAGGTTGACGACGCCCGCGCCGTCGACGAGGTCGCCGCGGATGGTTTCGAGCCCCGCCGAGACGCCGACTGCGGAGACGACGGCGTCGGCGTCGAGAACCGCCCGCCGGGCGTCGTCGGGGTCGAGGAGGTCGCCGACGACGACCTCGTCCGCACCGCGCGCTCGGAGGTCGGATTCGGCGTCGGCGTCGCGGGTCAGCGCCCTGACGACGAGGGGAGTGTCCGCCAACGCGTCGAGGACGTGTCGGCCGGTCCGACCCGTCGCACCGGCGAGGAGGACGCGACCGCGATTGCGTGCCATACCCGCGCATGGGTGCGGGGCTCAATAACCTTCGGGAACGCGTCAAAAGTCCGGGTCGGCGTCGGCCGCCAGTCGGGAGCACAGACGGGTCGAGTCGGCGGTGAGTCGAAGAATCGGGTCGGGTGGGTCGCGCGCCGTACTGGTTCCTTACTGGCCCCAGTTGGCGACGACGCGCGGGCGCTCGCCGACCGGGAGCACGTCGATGTCCTCGTCGGCCGCGCCGCGGGCTTCGAGGGCCGCCTTCGCGGAGGCGTACGTCGAGAAGTAGCTGACCTCCTCTTCGACGCAGTCGATGAGCGTCTCGCGGTCGCGGGAGACGACGAAGTCGAAGTTGTCCTCGCGGAGCATGGTGAGGAAGTCGTCGACGTCCTCGGGCGTGAGCACCTCGTAGTACTCGCCGAAGGCGTCGAGCAGTTCCTGTCCGGCCTCGCTGTCGGCGTCGGGGAACTCGGGGTCCGCGAGGTCGACGTAGATGGTGCCGTCGGCCGGAATCGGGTCGTTAGCCGCCGACTGAGCCTTCTCGTAGGCCTTGCCGAACGAGGTCGCGGTGCCCATGACCTCGCCGGTGGACTTCATCTCCGGGCCGAGACGCGGGTCCGAACCCGGCAGGCGATCGAACGGGAGGACGACCTCCTTGACCGACACCTGCTCGGGAATCTGCTCGCTCACGTCGAGGTCGGCAAGCGAGTTGCCGGCCATGACCTTCGCCGCGAGCTTGGCGATCGGGACGCCCGTCGCCTTCGAGACGAACGGGACGGTGCGCGAGGAACGCGGGTTGGCTTCGAGGACGTACACGTCGTTCGAGCCCTCCTCGTTCTGCTTGACCGCGAGTTGGACGTTCATCAGGCCGACCGTGTCGAGGGCGCTGGCGATGTCCTCCGTGACCTCGCGGACGCGGGCCATCGTCTCGTCGTCGAGCGAGCGCGGCGGAATCATACACGCGGAGTCGCCGGAGTGGACGCCGGCGGCCTCGACGTGTTCCATCACGCCGCCGATGAGGACGTTTTCGCCGTCGGAGACGGCGTCAACGTCGAGTTCGACGCCGTCGGCGAGGAACTCGTCGATGAGGATGGGCTTGTCGGGGGAGACGCGAACGGCCTCCTCGATGTACTCCTTGAGGTCCGCGTCGGAGTGGACGATTTCCATCGCGCGACCGCCGAGGACGTACGACGGGCGAACGAGCACGGGGTAGCCGAGGTCGTTGGCGAGGTCGAGCGCCTCTTTCTCGCTGGTCGCGGAGCCGCCTTCGGGCTGGAGGATGCCGAGGTCGTCCATCAGGCGGTTGAAGCGGTCGCGGTCCTCGGCGAGGTCCATCGCGTCGATGGTCGTGCCGAGAATCTCGCAGTCGACGCCGCGGCGCTTGAGTTCCGATTCGAGCGGGTGACCGATGTTGACCGAGGTCTGCCCGCCGAACTGGAGCATGACGCCGTCGGCGTCGATGGCCTCGATGACGTCGGCGACCTCTTCTGCCGTGATGGGCTCGAAAAAGAGGCCGTCGGAGGTGTCGTAGTCGGTCGACACCGTCTCGGGGTTGTTGTTGACGACGTGCGCGTCGATGCCCATGTCGCGGAGCGCCTGCACCGCGTGGACCGAACAGTAGTCGAACTCGACGCCCTGCCCGATGCGGATGGGACCGCCGCCGACGACGACGACGCTCTCCATGTCGCGGTCGACGCGGAGTTCGTTACCCGCCGAGTCGCCCTCGAAGGGGCCGCGGAAGAACTCGGGCTTGCGCGCGGAGTAGTAGTACGGCGTCTGCGCGGCGAACTCGCCGGCGCAGGTGTCGACCTGCTTGTAGGTGCGACCGGGGACGTTCTGTTCGACCTCGCCGACGCTCGTGCCGGTCGCCGCGGCAATGCTGGCGTTGGTGTGGCCGGCGGAGGCGGCGGCGGCGAAGTCGCCGTCGGAGGCGGCCTCGACCGCCTCGACGACGCGGCCGAAGCGCTCGACGTACCACTCGTGGATGTCGGTCAGTTCGACCACGTCCTCCGTGGTGTAGCCGCGCTCGAACGCCTCGAAGATGGCGTACGGGCGGTCGGGGGTCGGCGTTTCGAGGTACTCGGCTTCGAGTTCCTCGTCGGACACCTCGTCCCAGTCGGCGGCGGGGTCGTACTCGGACGAGCGGAGCGCCTTCAACAGCGACTCCTCGAAGGTGCGACCGATGGACATCGCCTCGCCGGTGGACTTCATGGCCGTCGAGAGCTCGAAGTCCACGTCGGTGAACTTGTCCTTGGGCCACCGCGGGACCTTCGTGACCACGTAGTCGATTGCGGGTTCGAAGGCGGCGGTGGTCTCGCCGGTGATTTCGTTGGTAATCTCGTGGAGGCGCTTGCCGAGTGCGACCTTCGCCGTGACGCGGGCGATGGGATAGCCGGTCGCCTTCGAGGCGAGCGCGGACGACCGCGAGACGCGCGGGTTCACCTCGACGACGCGGTACTCGCCGCCGGGAGTGCCGTCGTCGTGCCACGCGAACTGGATGTTACAGCCGCCCTGAATGCCGAGTTCGCGGATGACTCCGAGCGCGGCGTCGCGCATCTCCTGGTGGCCCTCGTCGGGGATGACCTGCGAGGGCGTGACGACGGTGGACTCGCCGGTGTGAATCCCCATCGGGTCGATGTTCTCCATGTTGCAGATGATGATACACGAGTCGTCGGCGTCGCGCATCACCTCGTATTCGAGTTCGACCCACCCGGAGATGGACTCCGTGATGAGCACCTCGCTGTTGCGCGAGAGGCGGAGGCCCTTGCGGACGCGAGAGATGAGTTCGTCCATCTCGTGGACGACGCCGGAACCGGAGCCGCCGAGCGTGTAGGTCGTCCGCGAGATGACCGGCAGGCCGCCGACGGCGTCGACGGACGCCTCGACGCGCTCTTCGAGGGCCTCCTCGGTGATGTTCTCGACCGCCTCGCCTTCCTCCAGCGAGATGGTCGTCGATTTCGGGACGGGCTGGCCGATCTTCTCCATGCGCTGGCGGAAGAGGTCGCGGTCCTCCGTCGCGTAGATGGTGTCGAGCGGCGTGCCCATGATGTCCACGTCGAACTCCTCGAGGACGCCTTCCTCTGCGAGTTCGGCCGTGACGTTGAGTCCGGTCTGACCGCCCAGTCCGGCGATGACGCCGTCGGGGCGCTCGCGTTCGATAATCTCGGAGATGGCCTCGGTCGTGATGGGTTCGATGTAGACCTTGTCGGCCATCTCGGGGTCGGTCATGATGGTCGCGGGGTTCGAGTTGACGAGGACAACTCGCGCGCCTTCCTCTCGGAGCGCGCGGCAGGCCTGCGCGCCGGAGTAGTCGAATTCCGCCGCCTGTCCGATCTGGATTGGGCCGCTTCCGATGAGCAAAATCGTCCGGTCCTCCGTGCCTTGCTGAGGTCCGGTCGAGGTGTCCTCGTCAGTCATCGTCGGAATCCAATCCGCACATCGTAATAAGTCCGGCGAAAAATTACGAGGTCCGAAACTCGATTGCGAATTTCGAAAATGTTGCCGAACGCCGCTGTCGCGGCCGGGGAAGGCTTTTGACGGGTATCCGAGTACCGGCTACGCATGCCCGCGGTATTCACGACGCCGCCGCCGCTCGACTCCGGGAGCCGGGTCGCGGTCGTCGCGCCGTCGCGCCCCATCGACGAATCGCACTTGGACCGCGCGTGCGAGCGACTCCGCGACGTGTTCTCGCTCGACCCCGTTGTCTTCGAGTCGGCCCGCCGCGACTGGGAGTGGCTCCGGGACAACCCGGCGGCGCGCGCGGAGGACGTGATGGCGGCCTTCGAGGACCCGTCGATACGCGGCGTCATCGCCGTCACCGGCGGCGACGACCAGCTTCGAATCCTCCCGCACCTCGACCCGGCGCGGTTGACCGCGTCGCCGACGCGCTTCTTCGGCTTCAGCGACAACGACAACCTCCGGCTGTTCCTCTGGAACCACGGCGTCGTGAGCTACGGCGCGACGCTCCACCCGACGCTTACCGTGGACCCCGAACTACACCCGTACGTCGAGCGGTACCTTCGGCAAGCGTTCTTCGAGCGCTCCATCGGCGTCGTCGAACCCGCGCCGGAGTGGACCGACGACTGGTTCGACTTCGACACCGAAGAGCCGAGAGAGTGGCACGACAACCCGGGTCGGACGTGGCGGGGCGACGACCGCGTGACGGGTCGGCTCTGGGGCGGCAACTTCAGCATCCTGAAGTGGCATCTCCAGACCGGTCGCTATCTCCCCGACCCCGAGGAACTAGACGGGACAGTGCTCGCGCTCGAAACTTCGGAGGACGTGCCGCTGCCCCGAGAAGTCCGGTACACCCTGCGGGCGATGGGCGAACGCGGGCTGTTAGAACGATTCGACGGCGTCGTGGTCGGTCGCCCGCGAACGTACTCGCCCGGACTGGAGTGGGAGCCGCCGGCCGACTACGGCTCGCAGCTCCGCGCGGAGGTGCTGTCGGTCCTCGACGCGTACAATCCCGACGCGACCGCGGTGTTCGACGTGGAGTTCGGCCACGCCGATCCGACGGTGCCGCTTCCGCTCGGCGCGAAGGCGACGCTGGACCCGACGGTAGAGCGGCTTCGAATCGATTGAAAACGGGCGCTCGGTCCGCGCGCTACATGTACGGTTCGGGGTCGAGGTCGCGCTGGGCGCGGTACTGGTCGACGAACTCGCTCACGTCGAACTGGAGCATCTTCGACTCGAACTCCGAGACGACCTCGTCGTCGTCGGCGTGGCTGACGGCGTGTTCCATCAGTTCCACGACGAGTTCGACGATTATCTCGTGGAGCCGTCGAGAATCGAAATCGGTCACCCAGACGATGCCCGCGCCGAGTTCGCCGTCCTCCGAGACGTCCTCGGAGACGACGGCCTCGGGGAACTCCTCGAGGACGATGCCCATGAGGTGGGCCGTCCCGAACTCGGGCATGTCGTCGCTCGTGGTCTCGATGGTCTCCTGAAGGATTTCGACGAGGAACTCCGGGAGGAAACGGTCGGGCGGGTGAACGTCCATGACGACAGCGTGGCTGTCGCCGCACGGACAGTCGAACTCCCGTTTGCCCAAGTCGAGTTCCCGGACGCGCTTCGTCTCGCCGCAGGGGAGGTCCAAGACGGCCCCGCGGCCGCCGGGAACGCTCGGTTCAGACATACCCGTGGGTTGCGTTTCTCTCCGTTTAAACGTCGCGTTCTTCGGAATCGTCGCGAGCGAAAAACGAGTCGCGGACCGTCGGTTGCGGTCAGTCGGTCCGTCGTACTGTCGGCGAAAAACGGCGGTGAGTCGGGCGAAACCGCCCGTCGGCGTCCCCTCAGCGACGGCCCGAGACGTAGACGATGGGGCCGACGATGAGGAGCGCAATCCCGAGGAACAGGTAGTGAGCCTTGCCCAGCGACACCGGGGTCAGAAGGAAGATGAGCCCGAACACCGTGGTGTTGATACCGAGGACGTGCCGGGACTTCAGCGGCAGCGTTCCAACCGTCGACAGGATGAACACGAGCAACAGCGCCTGCCCGATGTTGTAGTCGAGCAGGAAGGTGTCTACGAGCTGAAGGGGAAGCATTCTTGTTTTCTCGGTCGGTTCGAATCGACTATCAAAGTTCCGTTATTCTCGTTGGAAACCAGCGGTCGGACCCCCCGATATTGGGGCGACCGGGCTGTCGGGGCGGTTCCCCCCGGGGTCTGAACCGCTGTCGGCACGGAGCGGCCTCCGATGGTCGGCGCGCGCTACTCGGACGGGCCGGTGATGTCGAGCGGTCGAATCCACCCGTACCAGACGACGAAGACCATGCCCGCGTAGCCGAGGACAAACACGACCATTCCGAGGTCGTTGTAGCCCGCCTCGCCGAGGAGGCGGCGCGCCACGCCCGGGATGACGATGCCGAGCGTCACGACGGCCGCGAGGAGGAGGTTCCCCCGCGATACCAACGACTGCTTCGTCTCACTCATGTGCAGGGCTCGGGACCGAGGCGACGTGAATCGTACGGTTCGGGAAGCGGCCCACGAAGGAAGTTTTCGTCGCGCCGTCGGTCTCCGCCGTCGGTGTTATCGCATCGTAATCGACCGCTTCCGAGCCCGCGGCACCGAAAACATATACGGTCCCCCGACGCACCGCGGGTATGAACCTCCGTCCCCTCCCCGAGGAGCACCGCGAGACGTACCGCGAGTTCCTCAACTACGCCTTTCGCCCCGAGAACGGCCCCGACTGGTCGGACGAGCGACTGCCCGACCCGGAGAGCTACCGCCCGCGGGGGTTCTACGACGCCCCGCCCGACGCGCCCGTCGAGGACCTCGACGCGGCCGACCTGCGGACGGTGTGTGCCTTCTACGACTTCACGGCTCGCGTCCGCGGCGAGTGGCACCCGCTCCCCGGTATCTCAGCGGTCGCGTCGCCGCCGGAGGCGCGCCGACAGGGCCACGTCGGCGCGATGCTCGACGACCTCCTCGCGGAGTTCCGCGACACCGGCCGATATCTCTCGGCGCTCTGGCCGTTCGAGTACGCCTTCTACCGCCGGTTCGGCTGGGCGACGGCGAACAACTACGCGAAGACGACGGTGCCGCCCGACGAACTCGGGGCGGTCGCCGCCGACCCGGCCGGGGAGTTCGTCCGCCTCGACGCCGACGACTGGGCCCGGGTCAAGGACGTGTACGCGACCGCGGCGACGGAAGACCTCGCGGTAGACCGAAGCGAGGGCTGGATTCGTCACCGACTGTTCCGCGGCTGGGACGGCGACCCGTTCGTCTACGGCTGGGAACGGGACGGCGACCTCCGCGGCTACGTCGTCTACGACGTGAGTGGCGACTGGGAGTCGCGGACGCTGTCCGTGGGCGAACTCGTCGCGGTCGACGCCGAGGCCCGCGCACAGCTGTTTCGGTTCCTGCGGGACCACGACTCGCAGGTCGACGAGGTCGTCCTCTCGTCGGAACACGAGTCGACCCGGCTCATCGACGGCCTGGCCGACCCGCGGGCGGCGACAGTCGAACTCAAGCCCGGCCCGATGGTCCGCATCGTGGACGTGCCGGCGGCCCTCGAAGCCGTCTCGTTCCTCGGCGACGCCGCCTGCGACCTCGTTCTCGCGGTCGACGACGACCGCTGCGACTGGAACGACGGGTCGTTCCGGGTCACCGTCGTCGACGGCGCGGCGAGCGTCGAATCAGTTGGTGGCGACATCAATCCGGACGCGACCGTCGAAATCGGGGCGCTCTCGCAACTCCTCGTCGGCGCGCGGACCGTCGAGGCGCTCGCCCGCACCGACCACCTCTCGGTCGCCGGAGAGGAGGCGGCCGACGCCCTCGCCTCGGTGTTCACGGAACGGGACCGCTACCTGCGCGAGGGGTTCTGAGCGGACGGGTCGAGCCGAAATCAGCCGACGAAGCCAGTCGGGTCGGTTTTTTCCCACCGGCCGCCGAAGTGCGGGCGTGGCATCAGTTCCGGTTCTCGTCGCGTTCACAGCCGCCGGCGCGATTCTCGCGTGGAAGGGCGGCGACATGCTCGTGCAGGCCTCGGACCGTTTGGGCGCGTACTACGGACTCCCCGCCATCGTGCAGGGAGCCATCATCGCCGCCGTGGGGTCGAGTTTCCCCGAGCTATCGAGCATCGTCATCGCGACGGTCCGGTACCAGTCGTTCGACATCGGCGTCGGCGCGGTCGTCGGGTCGGCCGTCTACAACATCCTCATCATCCCGTCGGTGTCGGCGATGGTCGGCGAGGGCGGACGGCTCGCCTCGAACCGCGACCTCGTCTACAAGGAGGCGCAGTTCTACCTGCTTTCTATCGCCGTTCTCGTGCTCACCTTCTCGCTCGCGGTCATCTACCGACCCGCCGTGGACACCGCGAGCCTCGACGGGTTCGTGAGCCCCGCGCTCGCGCTCATCCCGCTATCGCTGTACGGCCTGTACCTGTTCATGCAGTACCACGACACGCTGGAGCACCGAGCCGGACTCACCGCGGTCGTCAACGACGTGAACCCGAAACGCGAATGGGTCGCTCTCGTGGCGTCGCTCGCGGTTATCCTCGTCGGAGCCGAACTGCTCGTCCGCGCGGCGGTCGGTCTCGGCGACGCCTTCGGCACGTCGCCGTTCCTCTGGGGGCTGACGGTCGTCGCCGCCGGGACGAGCCTGCCGGACACGTTCGTCAGCGTCGCGGCCGCCCGGCAGGGCAACGCGTCGATGAGCCTCGCAAACGTCTTCGGGAGCAACGTGTTCGCGCTCCTCGTCGCGCTCCCGGTCGGCATCCTTGTCGCCGGGGGTGCGGTCATCGCCTTCGAGGAGGTCGTCCCGATGATGAGCTTCCTCACGGGCGCGTCGGTCGTCTTCTTCGCCGTCCTCCGGACCGAGATGGCGCTGACGCGCGGCGAGTCGTACCTCCTCCTCGGAACCTACGCGCTGTTCGTCGCGTGGCTGGTCGCAGAAAGCCTCGGCGTGACGAGCGTCCTCGGCTGAGAGGCCGACCGGTCGCGAGCGCGACCGCCGCGACGTCGGCTCAGTCCGGCGGGTCGACCCAGACCGGGCCCGCCCACGCGGTCCCGGGGAACTCGCAGTCACGCGGGACCTGCGTGACCCGGAGATAGTACGCGTCGGCCGCCGAGCGCCGGTCGTCGTCCCAGACCGTCCCCTCGACCGGGTCGTCGTCGGTCCACGAGACAGCCGTCGTGTACGCCGAAAGCGGCGCGTCGGGGTCCGAAGTAATCGCCTGCGACCGCCACGTCTCGCCGTTTTTGACGACCTCGACGCGTTCGAGCGGGGCGGTCCCCGCGACCTCGACGTCGACCTCGCGGGGGTCGTCGCGGGCATCGAGGCGGAGTGAACTGTCGTTCTCGCCGGGTTCGACGCCGCCGACGGAGAGGGACGCGAGGATGCGGTGCGGCTGGGTCGTCCCGTAGACGCGGCGGCTCCGGAGGCTCTCGAACACCGCCTCGCGGGTGAGTTCGGGCGCGCGGAACGCCGAGAGGCCGCCGGGGTAGCTCCGTTCGTTCCAGACGCGCCAGATGCTCGACCAGCCGACGCCGTCTTCGACCCACTCGCGGACGGAGGGGAGGTGCGGGTCGGCGTGGATGAGCGAGTGGCCGGGGTGCGGGCCGTGGTAGTCCGCGCCCGCGACGAGACCGACTCGATGGCCCATCGAGAGGGCGTCGCGGACGAAGTGACCCGGCTCGTCGGTCTCGCCGCGCCCCATCGCCAGCGGGAACGGGTTCCCCTCGTCGCCCGGGCGTTCGCCGGACCCCCACTGCGAGTACACCTCGACGAGCGGCGCAAGCTCGTCGTCGTACTCGACGGCCGAGAAGTCGAAGGGGTACATGCGTTCCGTCGGGTGGTGCGGGATCGTCACGACCCGCGAGTCGCGGGTCGACTCGAACTCGCGGAGGCGACTCCAGAGCTTCTCGTAGGTGTCCGTCGTCCCGCCGCGAGAGTCCAGAAGGACGGCGTCGTCGGCGTCCTCGAAGTAGACGTTGACGTGGCCGCCGCAGTTGGGCTGTTTCGTCCACTCGTAGCCGACGAGCGTCACGAACTCGTCTGGGTCGTAAAACCGGTCGACGACGCGGCGCGACCGGTCGAAGTACCACCCGTGCATGAGGGCGCGCTGGAGCGACGGCGGGATGAAAAACCCCATCGTGTCGTGGTCGGTGTAGGCGACGACGTCGAGAGCCATCGCGTCGCGGCCGAACCGATACCCCTTTTTCAAGTTCCCCGTGCCGTCCGAGAGTCGCGAGTGCAGGTGGATATCGCCCCAGTAGACGCGCTCGTCGGGGGAGTCGGCGGAGACGGAAACGGGGTTCGAGACGTACCGTTCGTCGAATCCGGGCCGCGAGAAGGTCAGGTAGTGGACGCCGGGCGACTCGAAGGAGACGGCGTCGGCGAGCCTGACGTATCCCTCGTCGTCGCCGGCGAGGGAGATGCGGTCTGGATACGTCGCGCTATCGTCGGTCGCAGACACCCGCAGGTCGCCGTCGTACGCGCTGTGCAGCCGCTCGTACTCGTCCCACACCTGCACCGTGAGGTCGAGGGATTCGCCGGCCGCGACGGTCGACGGCAGGACCGCGTGGGCGCGGTCGAACGACCCGGTTCGACTGTGCAACAGGTCGCGGATGGACGGCCGCCGCTCGGCGAAGACGCGCATCGTCTCCGCGAACTTCCCGAGGGTTCCGGTGGGTTCGGCGTCGAACACGCGAGAGGCTACGGACGCGTCGCTAAAGAAGGACGAGGGCGACGAGTACGGCGGCGAAACCACTCACGGGCACAGTCGCTCAGAAAACGGAAAACGGACTCGCCGCAAACAGGGCAAGTTGCGGCGAGCGGGGTTGATGATGACCGCACGCGCGGTCAGGGGTCGAGGGAGGTCCGAATCCTGTCAGTCGCCGGGCGTGTTACCGCGCTGGTACCGGCCGACCATCTTCCACATCGCCGCGTCGAGGTCCTCACCGTCGGCGGCGGACTCAATCTGGCGGTACAGGTGTTCGGAGACGTCGATGGTTGGTATCACCAACACGTATGGCGTGTACGGGTTTAATACTACTGGGATACAGAACTGAGTAAATTTGTTCGGATAGGTCGCTCGCCGAACCGCGGAATCGACAGATAGCGCGGCCACTCGAACGAGCGAGATGGTGATAGTCGAGAGAAACTCGGGTTCGAAGACCTGACGGAAGTTCGAGTAGTCGGCTACTGCCGCGCCTGCCGGAGCGACGCGCCGTCGAAGCGCTTCAACGCGAGTTCCCCCGCTTCGAGCGGGTCGACGGGCGTGTCGTGTTCGTCGTCCATGTGTTCCATCACGAGAACGCCGACGTTCTCGCGGGAGTCGGCCGTGGAGGTGTGGCCGCACCCGTACAGACAGGTGAGTTCGTATTCCATGTTATTCGGTACCACAATCTATTGCGTGATATAGATTTCTCCGTATTCGTCCGCCCAACCAGCCGAGTGGTAATGAATTCGGACGAGTATGTGCAAACAGGTGTGTGTTTGTACGGAACAATCGGGGATTTGAGTTAAACATTAGTTATCTTCTATGTCGAGGCAGTCGTGCTCGGTCGAGGCTGTCGAGTGTTCACCGCTGATTCGTCCCGACGACACGAACGATAAACCGGGCGTTCTCTCGGTCAGTAGTATCCGCAGAAGTTGGGTGGCCGGGGAGTTTGAGCCCCTAACTCGCATCGGCAACGAATCGTTGCCAACGGGAGTGGGCCAACGCGGATTTGAACCGCGGGCCTCCCGGTTATCAGCCGAGCGCTCAACCTGACTGAGCTATTGGCCCAGGTAAGCGCATTCACTCGTTGTGCGCTGTTGATTTTAAGACTTTCTTTTCGGAGGCGCGTTGGTGCGTGTTAGTGAATGTCGGCGTCGTCGGTCGATTGCGGGACCGGAAACGCGAGCAAATCGCGCGGCTACGTGCGTGCAACCCGCCGACGAGAACCGATACGAGAAGAGACCCGACGCGCTACTTGGAGTCGTTGCCGTCGCCGTCGAACCGGTAGGAGTCGGGGTCGGCGTCGTAGACGCCGTCACCGCCGCTACTCCCGCTACTGCCGGTCCCGCTGCTTCCGCCCGAACCGCTTCCACCGCTCGGGCCGGGCGAGCCACCGGGGCCACCGGGACCGCCGGGACCGAAGTCGCCCTGCGGGAAGCCGGTCGTCCAGACGTTGCCGGTGACGAAGCCGTCGGCGCGCTTGTCGAGGTACGGCTTGACGACGAAGCGCTTGAGCACCTCGCGGATGGGGTACCGAGTCACCGGGATGGCGAGCAGGAAGCCGATGGTGTCGGTGACGAGCCCCGGCGTGAGGAGGAACGCGCCCGCGGCGATGAGCAGGCCGCCGTCCATGACCTCGTTCGTCGGGAGGTCGCCCCCAGCGAACTTCGACTGGAGGCTTCTGAGGGTGTGTCGCCCCTCGGCGCGGACGATGAGCATCCCGACGAGCCCGGTCAGGACGACGAGCGCGACGGTCGGCACGAGGTCGATGTACTGCGCGACGACCACGAGTAACAACGCGTCGGAGAGGGGGATGAGGAGCAAGAGCGCCATCAGCGTGCGCGTTCGCATGGGCGACACTACCGGGTCGCGGCCCATAGCCCTTTTGTCCCGCCCGCGGCGCGCCGGTCTCTCGATCCCCGGACGCGGCGACCGTCAAGGAACCCGCGTGACCCAGCGACTGTGACCGGTCGTGTCACGAGGGCTCGAAGCGCTTACCCGCGTCCACCGCGGATGGGTGGATATGACCGACGAGACGCGCGTCGAATGGCGAGAGTGGGGCTCCGACGCGTTCGCCGAGGCGCGAGCGGCGGACAAGCCAATCCTGCTGTCGCTGTCGGCGACGTGGTGCGAGGACTGTCACGAGATGGACGCCGAGACGTACGCGGAGCCGCGAATCGCGGCGAATCTCAACGACGACTTCGTCCCGATTCGGGTGAACGTGGACCGCCAGCCGCGCATCCGCGAGCGATACAACATGGGCGGCTTCCCCTCGACCGTCTTCCTCGCGCCCGACGGCCACCCCATCACGGGCGCGACGTTCATCGGCCCCGACGGCATGCGGCAGGTCATCGACCGCGTGCGCGAGGTGTGGGAGAAGAAGGGCGCCGACGCCGGCCGGCTCCCGCGGGCGCTCAAAGGTGACCTCCCGCCGGCGGGAGAGGTCTCGCCCCGAATCGAGTCGCACCTCGCCGGCCAGTTGGAAGTCGCCTTCGACGAGGCTCACGGTGGCTGGGGCGACGCCGCGAAGTTCCCGCTCCCGCGGACCGTCGAGTTCGCGCTGAAGCGCGACCGAAGCCGGGCGCTCCGGTCGCTCGACGCGATTCGCGACGGCCTGTACGACCCCGTCGAAGGCGGCTTCTTCCGCTACGCCGACGACGCCGCGTGGTCGAAGCCGAACCGCGAGAAGACGCTCGAATCGAACGCCGCGCTCCTGCGGGCGTTCGCCAACGGCTACCGCTACACCGGCGAGGACGCTTATCTCGACCCGGCCGCGGGAACTGCCGAGTTCCTCGTCGACTCGCTGTGGACGGGAACCGGCTTCGCGGGGAGCATGGGTCCCGCCGCGGGGACTGACTACTACCTCCTCGGCAAGGAGGGCCGCGACAACGCTCCCGGCCCGCGGACCGACCTCACCGTCTACGCCGGCGGCAACGCCCTCGCCGCGGACGCGCTGTTGGTGCTGGCGGGGCTCACCGACGACGAGCGGGCCCGCGAGTTCGGCTCTCGCGCGCTCGCTCGCGTCGCCGAGGACCTCGTGGACGACGGCGTCGTGACTCACTTCCGGTCCGGCGGTGACGTGGGCGAGACGCTCCTGCTCGAAGACCAGGCGCGCGTGGTCGCCGCCGCCTGCCGCGCCCGGCAGGTGCTCGGCGACGAGTCGGTGGCGGGCGACCCGCTTCTCGACTTCGCCGCCGATGTCGCCGACGCCACCATCGACGAACTATTCGACGAGGGCTCGTTCCTCGACGGCCCCGCGAGCGGCGAGGCGCTCCTGTCGTCGCCGCTGCGCCCGCTCGACGGGAACGTGGAGATGTCGAACGCGCTGCTCGACCTCGCGGCGCTCACCGGCGACGAGCGCTACCGCGAGGTGGCACAGGAGACCATCGGCGCGTTCGCGGGTGCGTGGGACCGAATCGGCGTACAGATTGCCGCCTACGGGACCGCGGCGGCACGTCTGCTCCGCGACCCGCTTGTCGTGGAACTCAACGACGGCGTCGGCTCCGACCTCCACCGGGCGGCGCTCCGCGTCGCGGACCACGAGGCGCTCGTGGTTCCCGAGGCTGACGCCGACGACCTCGCCGCCGGGACCGCGCGCGTCAGCGCCGGCGAGACGACGGTAGAAGCAACCACTCCAGAGGAGTTGATGCAGGCGGTCTCCTCAGTCACGCCCGACGCCTGACCGCGACCGGCGGCAACCGAAAGCGGGTGTAAACATCCGGTTTGTTTATCAAGGAGAAACGTGACGGACGGTGCATGACCAGTCTGCGAGACCTCGGGTTGTCCGAGTACGAGGCCCGTGCCTACCGCGCGCTCCTGCGGACGGGCGCGACGACGGCCAAGGAGTTATCGCGCGCCAGCGACGTCCCCATGGGCCGCGTCTACGACGTGCTGAACAGCCTCGAACAGTACCACCTCATCCGGAGTCAGGCGGCTAGCCGGCCGAAGAAGTACGTCGCCGTCGAACCCGACACGGCGCTCGACCGCCTGCTCGAATCGAAGCGTCAGGAGTTGGCCGAGAAGGCCGAGCAGTACGAGAACGTCGTCGCCGAGTTGACCGACGAACTCGACGCCGCGGAGCCCGTCCACGACCAGTTCTGGACGGCCGCCGTCGGCGCGGACGAGACCATCGACCTGCTCGTCGAGCGACTCGCGGCGGCCGACGACTCGCTCGTGATGGTCGCCGGGACGCCCTCGCCGCAGTTCGACCTCAACGCCGTCGGCGACCTCGTCGTCGACGAACTGGAGGCCGCGCTCGACCGCGGCGTGGAGGTTTCGATGCTTATGTCGCCGGACCTCGTCGACAACCTGCCCGAGAGCGTCGGCCAGAGCTACATGAACCGGCTGTCGAGCGCACAGAACTTCCACGTGCGAACTGCCGAGAACGTCACGGGCGTGTTCAACCTCATCGACGACGTGGAGGTCTGCATCGAGGTGCCGAACCCACTCAACCCCGGACAGGCGTTCGCCATGATCGACCTGAAAGACCCCGAGTTCGCGGCGAACCTCCGAGAGACGTTCGACCCGCGCTGGGAGGAAGCGGCACCGCTCCCGCTGTAGGCGAATCGGAAAGCAAAAACGGTCGGCTCCGGGCTCGGAGCCCGTTCAGGCGTCGAGTTCGTCGCGGAGCTGTCCCAGCGTCACTTCGCGCTCGGCGTGCGCGTTGTGCTGGTGAATCGACTCGTCGTTCGACTGTTTCATGTGGACCACCGCGTCGTCGCCGAGGTGGTCGAGTGCGTCGATGGACATCTCGGCCATCGAGCGGACGCAGTCCTCGACGAACTTCGCGTTCGCGTGGGCGTGGTAGGTCATGTGGTCCTCGTCGGGGCGCTTGGCGAGGTTGTAGATGCGCGCCGACATCGAGTCGCGGGCGATGTCGATGAGGTCCATGAGGTCGACCTCGGGCGAGCCCTCCGTCTCGACGGTGAGCGTGGCGTGACCGCGCTGGGAGTGCCCCGGCTGGGGAACCTTGTCGAGGAACTCCTCGATGGTGTCGTCGTCGACCGAGAGGTCCTGCAACACGTCGCGGGCGCGGGAGGCGGACATGCCCTGCGAGCAGGGACAGACGGTCATGCCGACCACTTCCGCACCGATTTCCTCGCGGGTTCCCTCGTTGGTCGCGGTGGCGCTGGCGATAATCTGCGCGGTGCTCTGGGTGGAGAGCCCGCTGGCGGGGGTGTCCTCGCGGACGACGAGTTCGGCGGTCATGCTGACCTCGGCGGTCGTCGTGTACTCGTGTTTCGCGAGGAGGCGCTCGGCGGCGTCGCCGCACATGTCCTCGACGCGGTAGGCCGGCTCGGAGACGGCGGCTTCGAGGACCTCGTCGATGACCTGCATATTTCGGCTCATGTCGATGCCCTTGCGGCCGCCGGGGAGGTCGACGAAGACCTCGAACTCAGCCATCAAGACGAGGGGTCGCTTCCCGTCGCGGGCGATCTTGACGAGCTTCTCGACGCCTGTGACGCCGACCTGGCTCAGCCCGACGGTCACGTCCGGCTGGGAGGCCTGTACGTCAGGCAACTGGTGACTCATCGAAGAATAAAAAGTGCCGTTGCTGATTAGTGCTTTCGATAGGGGAACAGAATCGCGGGCGAACGCCCCGCTGTGCTCCGACTACGGCCAGTCGTCGCGCCCCTCGTCTTCGAAGGGGTCCGCGGGGGCGTCGTCGTCGCCGGCAAGCACCCACTCGGCGGCCTCGGCGGCGTCCTCGATGGGGAGGTACTCCCAGCCGGTCTCCTCGGCCACCGCGCGGTCCTCGTCGGACGTGCCGACGAAGACGTGCCGGTCGGTGTCGAACTGGCGCATCACGTTTTCGAGGCTCTCCTTGACGCCGCGCGGGCCGGAGAAGAAGTCCTGCCGGATGCGCTCTTTCCGGGTGAAGTTCGTCACGACGTAGGTCGGCTTCTCGCTCACCACGCCGATGTACTTCGTCCACGTCCGGGCGTCCGAAAACGCCGCGTTCGGGTCGCCGAGCTGCTTGAGCGCGGAGAGTTCGAACGCGAGCGTCATCGTCCCTTGGCCGCCACCTGTTGCCATACCCGGCGATAGGCGGCGACGCGTGGAAAACGACTTCGGTCCCGGCCGTCCGCGAGCGGGAGGCCGTCGGCTCGGGAGCGACCGGGTCGGGCGGAGAACGCGAGCGACGGGACGAGCGCAGCGAGATTACTGAACGCGGACGTAGTCGGTGAACACCACGATGTCGCCCCGCGAGAGCCGCGAAGTGGTCGGGTCGATGTCGAGTCGGCCGGCGGGACTGGCGGCCGCGAGCGCGTGCTGGGTTCGCTCGCTCAACTCGTCGAAGTGGTGGACGCGAGCGCCCGGCGGCACGTCGGTCACGGGTGCGACGGTCGGCGGCGCGGTGACTGCTGGGGAAGACGGCGACTGTCCGTCTTTTGATGACATGTGGTAACACACACCATGAATGGAGATAAATGTTTGGCCGGCGGGACGACTGTCGGGGAGCGCGTAACGAGGGGCGAAAGAGAGCCAAGAACGAGGGGTCGAACCGCGAAGGCGGGCGGGCGCTCGGCGAGCCGACACCGCGCCGGGCGGCCGCGCGCAGACGCGGCTGGCCGGATGAAAACAGCGGGAGCGGGTCCCGAGTTACTGTTCTGCCGCCGCGCCTTCGAGGTCGTCGAGCTGGAAGTCCTGCTTCACGAGGATTTCCTTCTGTCCGCTCACGTCGACCTGTTCGCGCATGAGCTTCTTGTACTTCGTCTGCGGTGAGAGGTCGCCGATGAGGACGCCGCCGACGATTTTGCCGTCCTTGATGGCGAGGCGACGCCACTCGGTGTCGGAGTACTTGGCCTCGACGTGGTCGTCGCCGAGCGTCGGGTGGCCGAACGAGAGGAACGGGAAGTCGAAGTGGGTGATGGAGTACGACGAGACCCAGCGGAACTCCTCGGAGCCGTAGTCGACCATGTTCTTGGCCGCGATGGTGCCCTGCTCTTTGGCGGAGCCCCACGCGCCGTTCTGGGCGCGGTCGCCGAGGATGAGGTCGTGGAACTCGGTGATGTCACCGGCCGCGAAGATGTCATCGTGGTTCGTCCGCATGAACTCGTCCGTGTAGATGCCGTTGTCGTACTCGATGTCGGTGCCACCGAGAATCTCCGTGTTGAAGTTCAGGCCGATGGCGATGCCGACGAAGTCGGCGTCGTAGCGGTCGCCGTTGGGGTCGACGGCGGTCGTGACGCGGTCGTCGTCGTCGACCTCGAAGTGGTCGACGCCGGAGTCGAAGACGGGTTCGACGTTGCGCTCGCGGAGCGCCTCGTGGATGATTTCCGCACCTTCCTCGGAGAGCGCGTAGCGCCACCACGCCTTGCCGCGCATGAGGTACTTGCCCTCAACTTCTTGGGCGGCCGTGATGGCCGCGAGGTCGATGCCGAGCAGGCCAGCGCCGATGACGACGGAGTTGTCCGCGCCCTCGATGTGTTCCTTGATGTCGCGGGCGTCCTGGAACGTCCAGAAGTGGTGGATACCCTCCGCGTCGGAGTTCTCGACGGGGAGTTGGGTCGGCGTGCCGCCGATGGCGAGGAGGAGTTTGTCGTAGTCGTACTCGGTGCCGTCGTGGGCGGTGACGGTGTGGCCCTCGGGGTCGATGTCCGTGACGAGCGTGTTGAGTTCGAGGTCCACGTCGCGGTCGTCGTACCACGACTCGTCGTGGATAGAGATGGGGGCCTCGGGCAGTTTGCCCTTGGCGAATTCCTTGATGAGAATGCGGTTGTACAGCGGTTCGCCCTCGTCCGTGATGATGGTGATGTCGGCGTCGGGTTCCTCTTCGCGGAGTGTCTCAGCCGCTGAGGCCCCGGCGATACCGTCGCCGACGATCACGTACGATTGGCTCATGACCCGACGTTTGTATTCGGGGTTAATGTGGATTGCTATCTCCCTCATGATTGTTTTGCAGCCGGAAATCGGCGCGAGATTGGGGGACGAAGGGCGAATCGCGGGGCTACTGCGACTCCCCGAACCGCTCGGCAACGCCGCCGTCGGTCGCGGCGGGGCACTCCGAGGGGAGCGACTCCGCCCCGTCGTCGCCGCGAGCGAGTGCGCCGCGGCCGAGAGCGCGGATACGGCCGGGAACGCCGCTAGTGGCGGCGATGCGGACGGCTCCGCGAACGCCGGCGACGCCGGCAGCGAAGCCGAGCGGCCAGCCCAAGAACAGCGCCACGAGACCGAGACCGGGTGCGAGCGGGGCGACGACCGTCGCGACGGCGGTGGCCGCGAAGACGCCGAAGACCGCCGCGGCCGCGACGAGCACCGTCTCTGAGACCGTTCTGAACCGGCCCGGAACCGTCTCTCGTACGTCGCCGCGGCCGAAGTTGATATCGTCGAACATAGTCGTTCTCCTCGTTTGGAGAGACGACCGCCGACACCAAAAGGGTAATCTGAATTACATTTCTGTAAGCGGGCTTACCGTAGCGCGCTTATGCAATCTTCTCGACAACCTCGACCGCGGAGTCGACGACCGAGAGCTCGCCGTCGAGGTCGACGACGAGCGCCTCGTCCCCGTGTTCGATGCGGACGCGGACGCGCCACGGCTCCTCGGAGACGACGGTGAGCGCGTCGTCGCCGACGATCCAGGGGAACCGCCAGAAGGGGGTTCCACACACGTCCTGTCCCCGCGAGGAGAGGAAGCCGAGGACGGTCGACTCGTCGAGCAGGACCAGTCCCACGGGCGAGACAGCCTCGTAGGCGCACTGGGCACAGCGGTGGGTCACGACCACGTCGAGGTCGAACGGGTCGGCCTCGCGGGACAGCGAGGTGCTCGTCGTCCCGCCGCACTCGGGGCAGACGCCGTCGGCGGCGAGGCAGTGGAGGTGTCGCACGCGCTGGTCGAACGCGGACAGAAGCGCCTCGGTGGTGCGGCCTTCGAGGCCTCCGGGCGGGAACTCCTCGTGGGCGTGGGTCCGCGCGCAGTCGGCACAGGAGATCGTGAGTTTCTCGTCGCCGTAGTCGGCTTCGAGCGACCCGTCGCAGGCGACACAGGAGCCGGGTGCCGAAAAGGCGGGGAGGACGGGGTCCTCGTTGAACGTCCCCGCGAGCACGGCGCGGACGACCTTCTCGCCGGCGTGGCGGAAGTCGTAGCCGTCGTCGGTCTTGCGGACGAACTGGCCCCGGAGCTTTCCGAGGTGGTAGTTGAATCGCGCGCTGTCGTCGACGCCGACCCGTCGGCGGAGTTCGGAGAAGGGGACGGGTCGGTCGGGTGACTCCCAGAGCGCTTCGAGGATGGTGAGTCGGGTCTCGTCGGCGACGATACCGAACGCCTCGGCCGGGGAGATGCAGTCGTCGCACTCGAGGACCGAGTCCTCGCGGACGGATGCGGAGTCGCTCATACCCCTCACATACGGGCGAGTCGCATTAAATCACGTCGTGAAATTTCGTTCAGGAACCCGAGACGCGCGTCGCCTCCGCGACCCGCGCGCTGTCGACGGCCCCGGAGACGTGGTCTTTAGGTGTATCCGACCCGAAGCGAACGACGAAATGAAGATTCGCCAGAACATCCGCCACTTCGCGACGAAGAAGGCCCTCACCATGCCGGTCATCGGGGACATCGCCACCGAGAAGATGGTGGACCTCCACGTTCGCATCTTCGGCGAGCGCGCGGACCCCGACCGCAGAGACGAGCGCGAAGCCCACATGGCGGCGTTCTTCGAGTGCACGTTCGACACCTACCTCGCGGCGCTCGACGCCGGCTTCCCCGAGGCCGAGGCCCGCGAGATAACCCACGTGCAGGCCAACTTCGACTTCTACAACCACGGCTGGACGGAGATGATGGAGATTCCGGTCGACGAAATCGAGGCCCACTACGAGCGCTACGAGGAGTTCTTCGAGCGCCACAGCATCGACATCGCGGACCCGCTCGGCGAGTTCCGGACCATCGATATCCCGGACGCCCCCGCGACGCTCGACAAGCTGGACGACCCGGACCACCCCCACGCGGAGGGCGGCTTCGCCGACGACGTATACGTCGAAGACGACTCGGGCGAGGTCGAAGTCGGCGGGGCCGACGAACCCGAGGACGTGGACGTGTCGGCCGCGCCGGGGATGCAGGACGTCGACGGCACCGACGAGAAGACCGCATAAAAGAAGCCGCGCGAAGTCGGGTCGATTCTAATCGTCGGTCGGCACGGCGGGGCCGACATCGACGACGCTGTTTTTCCACGTCCCGCGGGTGAACCACGCGAACGCGAGCAGCGCCACCCCGACGTTCGAGAAGGCGATACCGTACCAGACGCCGGTCGGGCCCATGGAGAAGAACTCCACGAGCACGAACGCCGCCGGGATGCGCAGCACCCACAGCGAGATGAGCGAGAACACCATCGCCGTCCGGGTGGACCCGCTCCCGCGGAACCCGCCGTTGACGACGTTGAACGCCCCGAGGAACAGGAACGTCGGGCCGATGATGCGCAGGTAGTCCACGCCGATGGCGATGACTGCCTCCTCGCCGGGGATGAACACCGCGACGATGGGTTCGGCGAACAGGTAGGCGGCGGCGGAGACGAACACCAGCGCGGTGACGATGATACCGACGCCCCAGAACACCGCCCGTTCGGCGCGCTCGGCCTGGTCGGCGCCGAGGTTCTGCCCGACGACCGTCGAGGTGCCCTGCGCGAGTCCGATGGCCGGCAGGAACACGAGGGAGTTGAGACGGTTACCGATACCGAACGCGGCGACCGCGGTCTCAGTGCTGGCCCCGCCAGCGTTGACGGCGGCGTAGGCGACGAGCGCCGTGAGGGCGGTCACGCCGAGCGCGCGGGTCGACTGCTCGATGCTCGACGGCGCGCCGATGCGGACGATGCGTTCGACCATCTCGCGCTCCGGAATCAGGTCGCGCGGCGAGAGGCTGATGCCGACCCGGCCCGACAGTAGGAGCCAGAACCCGACGAGCGCGCCGACGCCGCGGGAGAACACCGTGGCGATGGCCGCACCCTGCACGCCGAAGCCGGTGAAGCCGGTGGCGGCGAACAGCGACTGTCCGAGGCCTTCGAGACCGACGAGGCCGAATATCGGGTTCGCGTTGAACCCGAGGATGAGGAACGGGTCGAGGAAGACGTTGATGACGACGCCGAGACCCATCAGGTACATCGGCGTCTTAGTGTCGCCCCACCCGCGGAGCAGCGCCTGGAAGATGAAAAAGCCGAACATGAACGCGACGCCGAGGAAGATGGTGCGCGTGTAGTCGACCGCCAACTGGTGGACCTCGGTGCCGGGCGTCGTCCCGATGAGCGGGAGCAGTATCGGCGTCAGCAGATAGCCGATGAGCGCGAACCCGGCCGAAAGCAGGATGACGAACCCGAGGGTCTGGCCGGCGGCGTGGTCGACCTCGTCGTGGTTGCCCGCGCCCTTGTTCTGGGCGACGAGGACCGTCCCCGCGACGGTGAACCCGCCGCCGAACGAGATCATGAGGAACACGAGCGGCCACGAAAAGGACAGCGCCGAGACGGCCTCGGAGCCGACGCGGCCGACCCAGAACGTGTCGGCGAGGTTGTACGCCACCTGCATGATCTGCGAGAAGACGAGTGGGAGCGACAGCACCAACATCGGCTTGACGAGGTCGCCGTCGACGAGGTTGACGTCCTTGGCCTTCGCGCTCATTCGTCGCCCTCCTCGCGCACGAGGTTCTCGACGACGAACTCGTCGAGCGCGGCGCGGACTTCGATGGGCGCGTCGAACGCGGACTGACTCGCCGTCTCGGTTCCCGAGGGGTCGGTCACGGCGACGCGCTGGAGGCGCGCGCCGTCGAGTGCGGCGAAGAGGAGCGACGCGGTTCGGTCGGCGTCGACCTCGCGGAAGTGCCCTTTCTCGACGCCCTCACGGATGATGTCGGCGAGCCGGCGACGGATGACCGCCTCGTTGCGGGCGACCTGCTCGCGGTAGGCCTCGACGTAGGGGGCTTGCGTCCGCAGTTCGTTGAGGGCGAGCCCGAAGCGGTCGTAGTCGCCGTCGTCGTCGCCGTCGGGGACCATCTTATCGAGGAGGACCCGGAGGCGGGTCTCGGGGGCGTCGCCCTCGGTCGCGGCGACCCGCTCTTCGAAGCGGTCGAACAGGTAGCCGAGGAACGCGACGAGCAGTTCCTGTTTCGTCCCGTAGTGGTAGTGGAGGAGGGACTTGCTCTTTCCGGCCTCGTCGGCGATTCGTTGCATCGTCAGGTCCGCGTAGCCGTGGGCGCACAGCGCCCGGTAGGTCGCGGCCATCAGTTCTTCGTGGACCTCGTCGGGGACCGACTGGTCCGGCGTTTCGTCTGCACTCACTAACTGACTAGTCAGTCAGCTACTTAAAAAGACGTTGCGAACGGGAAACAAGTTGCCGGTAAGTGTGCGATGGGGAGCCACGAGACGCGACGGCACGCTGTGGGACGACCCACCGCGAGAAGTCAGAAAAGAGTCCGAGAGAGTCGGCGGTACGGTCGCGCGCTACAGGCTGCGGTCGATACGGTCAGCGACCTCGTAGCCGGCGACGATGCCGCCGTTGAGCGACCGTTCGGGGTACTGCGCTTCCGACGCCATCCCCGCGTAGTAGACGCCTTCGGCCACGTCGTCGCCGAGGTCGTACGGCACCACGAGGTCGAGGTAGCCCCGCTCGTACACCGGCCCGGCCCGCGGGTTGCGGGCGATTTCGAACTCCTCGACCGCCGAGCGGTCGAACTCGGGGAACATGTCCGCTATCTCGTCGAACCACACGTCTTCGACCTCCTCGTCGCTCATCTGCCAGAGCTCTTCGTGCGGCCCCTGCACGTAGCTCGCGACGTACAGCAGGTGGTCGCCGCCGTAGCGCTCTTTCGGCACGAAGTTCGTGTGCTCGATGAGCGACCCGAACGGGGCGTCGTGGGCGATGTTGAGCCAGTAGGTGTCCATCAGCGACTCCGACATGGTCGCCAGTCCGCAGACCGCGCCTTGGAAGTCGATGTCGCAGGGGAAGCCCGTGAGGTCTTCGAGCACGTTCGGCATCGTCGCCACGACGACCGACTCGACCTCGTGTGTCTCGGTCCCGTCGTCGGTGTCGACCGTCAGCGTCGAGACCGCCTCGCCGTCGGTGTCGAGTTCGGTCACGCGCGCGCCGGTCTCGATGTGCTCGCGGCCGACCGCCTCGACCAGCGCGTCGATGAAGGGGGCGAAGCCGCCGTCGAAGTAGCCGAGTTTCTCGCCGCGCAACAGGTCGCGCTCGCCGCGGAAGCGAACGCGCCCGAGGAACCACGACGCCGACACGTCGTGTTTGCGCTCGCCGAACTTCCCGTCCAAGAGCGGGTCGACGAAGTTGTCGTAGACGCCGCGGGTGGTGTGCTCGACGACGAACTCCTCGATGGGCGTGTGTTCGTACTCGGCGAGTTCCTCGTAGGCGTCGAAGTCGGGGATACCCCCGCGCACGTCGACGCCGAGGGTGAGCATACCGAGGCGGAACTTGTCGTAGAGGCTCATGTGGGGGTAGGCGGCGATCTGCCACGCGGTGTCGAGGGGATGGACGACGCCGTCGACGTAGTAGGCGTTCTTGCCGATGCGCCACTCAAGGTCGTCTTCGAGGCCGAGTTCTGCGGCGAGTTCGACGATAGTCTCTTCGGACTTCGAGAGGTGGTGGTAGAACTTCTCGATGTCGTCGCCCTTCGTGTCGTAGGTTGCGGCGAGGCCGCCGAGGGAGTCGGCCGCCTCGAAGACTCGAACGTCGTGACCCCGGTTCTGGAGTCGGTACGCCGCGGCGAGGCCCGCGATGCCGCCGCCGACGATGCCTATCATGCTCGGACGTTCGAGGTCCGGCTGAAAGTCCTTTCTGATTAGCCGGCTTCGGAAATGACGGGTGGTGTTTTTAACCCCGCTCGACTGAACACCGGGCATGCACGGCGCTCCGTACTGGCAGGCGACGCCATACACGATCCCCATCGGGGTCGGTGCGGTCATCTTGCGGTAGCGAGGAAACCCCGCCGTAAACGGCGGGGAGGAATCGCGTTCGTACACAGTACCCCTTGACTCACAGCGGCCCCTCGGTGTCCAGTGCTTTCGCACCCTGTATGACGAGTCCTCGCCACGTCAGCCCGTGTGCTTCTTTTACTTCGCTCAGTTTCTCGTATTCTTCGTCGCTCACTTCGATGTTCAGGTTCGGCATCTATGCTATAACTTAGTGAATCAATAGTTTTAACTTTCATGGTTTCGAGTGTTCTACTGTGACCGCTACTGCCACCAAGACGTTGCAGGCCACGCTCGCGCCCCCAACGGCGCACAAAGAGCGTCGGCTTCAACGGACTGTGGCTACCTACCGTCGTGCCCTCTCCGAATCGTTTGAGAGTGGTGCGACGACACAGACAGCGGTCAACGACGTTGTGACGCCATACACGCTCACGTCCTACGCAAAAGACGCGCTCAAATCCTACGTCCCGAAACTGCGGACCACATACAACGCTTCGGAGTTGAAGGATGACCACCCCGTTCGATTCACGAACCGTGGGTGGCGTCTCGACCACTCCGAAGAGCGACGACACGAGTTCTGCTGGCGCGTCCCACAAGCAGGACGTGGCAACGCCTTCTGGATTCCGCTCCGCATCAACCCCGCTCAGCGAGAGTTGTGGGACGACCTTCTCGATGGTGACGTATCGGTCGGAGAGTTCCGACTTCAAGAACACCGCACCAACTGGGTGCTTCACGTCACTGTTGAGTACGAGGTCGCGGAGCCAACTGAACCAGACGAGCCGACGTACATCGGATTCGATATTGGGGAATCTAAACTCCTGACGGGCTGTGCCCTTCGGGACGGTACTCCAACCCAACCGTATATCTACGACGGTGGTCGTGCCCGACACCTCCGCAAAGAGATGTTCACGACGCTCCGCCGTCTTCAAGAGCGAGACGCCGAGTGGCGTATTCAAGAACGATTCAACCACTACCAGAACGCTCTGACGGATATTGTCGAGAAGGCGTCTCGGGGAGCCATCGAGTACGCCCGACAGTTCGAGAATCCCGTTATCGTTCTCGAAGACCTGTCGCACATCCGCGAACATCTGGACTACGGCAAGTGGATGAACCGCCGTCTCCACAACTGGGCGTTCGCACGACTCACTGGCCGAATCGAAGACAAAGCCCGTGACGCGAGTATCTGTGTCCGATTCGTGAATCCCGCGTACACCAGTCAGACGTGCCATGAGTGTGGACACATCGGCTCTCGTAGTTCCCAAGCCATGTTCCGCTGTACGAACGACGAGTGTTGGGTGACGGAGTACCAAGCAGACATTAACGCGAGTGTGAACATCACACGTCGCGTCAACCCGTGGGGAGAGAGGTGTGCGCTGAAACTGCACACCGATGACTCGCCACAGGACAGGAGTGCTTGTGACAGCACCACAGGACACCGCGAGCAGAGTCGGCAATCCCGACAGACGACGCTCGGGGACTTTAGTTCTGAAACCTCCGACGACGAGACTTCCCTTGTAGGAAGCCCCGCCCTTTAGGGCGGGCGAGGATGTCACCTTCGTCGTTCTCGCCGCCTACCTCTTTCGCCGCCGGACGGCGCGCCGACTCGTCCCCGGTGCGACCCTCGGCGCGGTTCTGTTGTTCGCGTCTGGATTCTGGATGGGAACGTACGCGCTCGAACTGTCCGTCACGGACTTCTCGGCGAAGGTGCTGTTGAACCAACTCGGCTACTTCGGCATCGCGCCGCTCCCGCTCCTGTGGTTCGCCTACGTGGTGCGCCACGCGGGCGTGAAACTGGAGTCCCGAGTCGTGTGGGCGGCGCTCGGGTCCGTGCCGGTCGCCGTCGTCGCGCTCGTGCTGACGAACCCGTGGCACGGCCTCATCTGGACCGACCTCTGGCTCAACGCCGACCACGGGTTCGTCGTCCTCGTGAACGAACACGGGGTCGCGTTCGCCGGCTTCATGGTCTACGCCTACGTGCTCATCCTGCTCGGCTGTGGTGCGCTCGTCCAGACGTCTTTTCGGTCCGACGGCGTGTACCGGAAACAGACGCTCGGTCTCCTCGGCGGCGGCCTGATCCCCGCGGTCGGGGGTCTGGTGTACGTCACCGGGTTGAGTCCGACCCCGGGACTCAACATCCCCGTGCTGGCCTTTTCGGTCGCCTCGGGGGCAGTCGCCTGGAGCGTCTTCCGACACCGGCTGTTCACGCTCGTCCCCGTCGCGTGGGAGTCGGCCGTCGAATCGATGCACGACGCCGCGCTCGTCCTCGACAATGACGGGCGCGTCATCGACGTCAACCCCGCGGGCGAGCAGTTCCTCTCGCTTCCCCTCTCGGACGCCTACGGACAGTCCGTCGTGCGCGTTCTCCCCGCGGAACTCGTCGACGCGCTCGACGGCGTTCCGGAGTCCGACGCGGAGGTGGAGACGACGGTCCCGACGGACGACGGCGAGCGCGCCCTCCTCGTGGAGACGACGCCGCTGGGCGACGAGTCGAACATGACCGGGACGCTCGTCCTCGTCCGCGACGTGACCGAACGGGTCGAACGCGAGCAGCGGCTCGAACGCCAAAACGAGCGGCTCGACGAGTTCGCGTCGGTCGTCTCCCACGACCTGCGGAATCCGCTCACCGTCGCCCGCGGCTACCTCGAACTCGCAGCCGAGACCGGCGACGAGGAGTACTTCGAGCGGATCGAGGAGGCCCACGACCGGATGGAGAACATCATCGAGGACCTGCTCACGCTGGCTCGGGAGGGCGAGACGCTCACCGACGTGACGCCGGTCGCGCTGCGAACGGTCGCACAGGAGGCGTGGGACGGCACGGTCGTCGGCGACGCGGCCCTCGACGTTCAGGTCGACCGCACTATCGCCGCCGACCGAGGCCGACTCCGACAGCTGTTCGAGAACCTGTTTCGGAACGCTGTCGAGCACGGCTCGACGGGCAGTCGGGATGCTCCCGACGACGCTGTGGAACACGGTTCCACAGGCAACCAGACTACGTCTGGTGACGCTGTGGAACACGGCGGCGAAGACGACGACGCGCTCACCGTCACCATCGGCGCGCTCGACGACGGCTTCTACGTCGAAGACGACGGGTCGGGCATTCCGGAGTCCGAGCGAGCGGACGTGTTCGAGCGGGGGTACACGACCCACGAGAACGGAACCGGCTTCGGCCTGCCCATCGTCAAGACGATTGCGGACGCCCACGGCTGGTCGGTCAGCCTCGGCGAGTCGGACGCCGGCGGGGCGCGGTTCGAGTTCACCGGCGTCGAGAGCGACCCCGAGCCCGCGAACGCGGAGCAGTCGACGAGCGACTGAGCGCGCGGCGAGGGGTCGGTTGCGACGTTCGCCACATTTTTATCTGCGATAAGGCAACAGCGGGGCATGGTTACGGTCCGCGCACCCGCCACGAGCGCCAACCTCGGAAGTGGGTTCGATGTTTTCGGCGTGGCTCTCGACCGCCCCGCCGACATCGTTCACGTCGAACGGGCGGACCGGACGACAATCGAAGTGACCGGCGTCGGCAGCCAGTACATCCCGACCGACCCCGACCGGAACGTCGTCGGCGCGGTCGCGGAGGCGCTCGACGCCCCCGCACACATCCGCATCGACAAGGGCGTCCGCCCGTCGTCCGGACTCGGCTCGTCGGCGGCGAGCTCGGCCGCCGCCGCCGTCGCGCTGAACGAACTGTACGACCGCGGCCTCTCGCGCGAGGAACTCGTCCCCGTCGCCGCCGAGGGCGAGGCGGTCGTCTCCGGCGAGGCCCACGCTGACAACGTCGCGCCCGCGCTCCTCGGTGGGTTCACCGTCGCGACCGACGAGGGTGTCACGACCGTCGACGCCGACATCCCGCTCGTCGCCTGCCTCCCCGAAATCGCGGTCTCGACCCGCGACGCCCGACGAGTCGTCCCGAGCGACGCCAGCATCGAGGACATGGTCCACACCGTCGGCCGAGCGGCGACCCTCACGGTCGGGATGTGCCGCCGCGACGCCGACCTCGTCGGTGCGGGGATGGACGACCGCGTCGTCACGCCCGCGCGGGCGGAACTCATCAACGGCTACCACGCGGTCCGCGAGGCCGCCCTGGACGCGGGCGCGTCCGGCGTCACCGTCTCCGGTGCCGGTCCCTCGGTCCTCGGCGTCTGCCAAGCGGCCGACCGCACCCGCGTCGCCGGGGCGATGCTCGAAGCGTTCGACGAAGCGGACGTGGCCGCCCGCGCCTACAAGACGCGGGTCGGTCGCGGCGCTGAAGTATTCGAACTCTGAGTGGTACAGAGAGAACCACTCGCACACGCTATTCTCGCCTCTTTCCGCTCCTGAGCCACTGTAACGCGTTGTCGCGGTCGGTGGTAACACGATTCCGAGAAGACTTTTCTCACTATCACGATATATTCGAACCATGGAACGAGCACTCGTCGTCGTCTCCCCCGAAGAACGGTCGCAACGAATCCTCCGCGAGGCCGGCGAACTGGCCGCCGGCAGCGGCGCGGAACTCATCGTCCTCACCGTCCTCCCGGACGAGGAGTTCGAGCGGACCCGCTCGGCGCTCGCCAGCGTCGGCTCCTCTGACGTCGTCTACGGCATCGACCAGGCTGTCGAATCGGCCACCCGTCGGGCCAAGCGCGTCGCCCGCGAGGCGTTCGAGGGCCTGGACCTCGACTACCGCATCGTCGCCGACATCGGTCCCGAAGCCGACACCATCCTCGAAACGGCCCGCTGGGAGGGCTGCGACCATCTCTTCATCTCCGGTCGCCGCCGCTCGCCCGCCGGCAAGCTCATCTCCCGAGACCTGACGCAGTCGGTCATGCTCAACTTCGACGGCCCGGTCACCGTCCTCCTCGGCGAGGAGTCGTCGGACGACGCGAAGGGTAAGTCGGGACTCCTCGCCTGAAGCGGGCGGCGCGCCGAGTCGGAAAAAATCGAATCGAAAACCGAGACGGCCGGTCGTCGACGGGTTTCGCCGGTTAGACGCCGCGGCCCTGCAGCTTGTCCTCGTCGGCCATGCCGACGTTCGCCTCGCCTTTCATGCCCTTGCCGATGCCGGAGGCGATGTCGGCGAGCGTGTCGGGGTCGTCCCAGTTGTTGACGGCCTCGACGATGGCCTCGCCCATCTGTTCTGGGTCCTCCGCGCCGAAGATGCCGGAGCCCACGAAGATACCGTCGCACTCGTGGTACATCATGAGCGCGGCGTCCGCGGGCGTGGCGATGCCGCCGGCCGCGAAGTTGACGACGGGCAGGCGACCCATCTCGGCCGTCTCGTGGACGAGTTCGGCGGGCGCTTCGTGCTCGCGGGCCCACTTCTCGCGCTCGTCGAAGTTGAGTCCCGTCAGGCTGCGAATCTGGTGTTTGATGGTGCGCTGGTGCGTGACCGCCTGGTTCACGTCGCCGGTGCCGGCCTCGCCCTTGGTGCGAATCATCGCCGCGCCCTCGTTGATGCGGCGGAGCGCCTCGGGGAGGTTGCGCGCGCCGCAGACGAACGGCGAGGTGAACTCGCGCTTGTCGATGTGGTAGTCGTTGTCCGCCGGGGTGAGCACCTCGCTCTCGTCGATCATGTCGACGCCGATTGATTCGAGAATCTGCGCCTCGGTATAGTGGCCGATACGGGCCTTCCCCATCACCGGGATGGAGACGGCGTCGATAATCTCCTTGACCGTCTCGGGGTCGGCCATCCGGGAGACTCCGCCGCGCTTGCGGATGTCGGCCGGGACGGCTTCGAGCGCCATGACGGCGACCGCGCCGGCTTCTTCCGCGATTTTCGCTTGCTCTGCGTTGACGACGTCCATGATGACGCCGCCCTTCTGCATCTGGGCGAACCCGCGCTTGACGAGTTCGGTCCCGCGCCGAAGCTCCTCCAGGTCGGTCTCCTCTGGCATATCCGTCGCTTGCGACTGGGTTTACTTAAGCGGTCGCTTCCATCCGGCAACAGTTCGCATTCCACACAGGACGTGTTTCGCGGTGGGCGACTCCGGCCGCGGTCACCGAGACCGGCATCACTTTTGCATCCCCCCGCTTCGGCGTGGGTATGGACGCGGCGACCCGACTGCGCCGACTGCTCGACGACGACGACCTCCCGGCGGGGGCCGACCTCCCGCGGTGGCTCGCGCCCCTGCCGGAGTGGCTGGAGAACTTCGGCCTCAACATCGCGTGGCTCGTGGTCGTCATCAACCTCGTCGGGACCGCCTTCGGCTTCTGGTACTACGGCTACCAGTTCAGCATCGAGCCGACCGCGATGTGGCCGCTCGTCCCCGACAGCCCCGTCGCCACGCTGTTCATCGCGCTGTCGCTCGCGCTCTGGAAACTCGGACGGTCCAACGAGTACGTCAACGCCCTCGCGTTCTTCGGCTGTCTCAAACTCGGGCTGTGGACGCCGTACGTCCTCCTCGTGTTCAAAAGCGACTTCTCGTACCTCCACTGGGCGATGTACAACTTCCTCTTTTGGAGTCACCTCGCCATGGTCGTCGAGGCCTTCCTCATCCAGCGGTACGCCGAGTTTCCGTCTCTGGCCGTCCTCGTCGCGGTCGGCTGGTACGGTCTCAACGACCTCGTAGACTACTTCGTTCCCATCGTGGGCACGCCCCACCACACGCTCATTCCGGCCGAGCCAATCGTCGATGGGGTCGTCCAGCACGTCTCGCCCGCCCACGAGTACGCCGCGGCAGGCGCGGTCCTCCTGACCGTCGCGGCGACGTTCCTCGCGCTCGCGACGCGGGTCGCGAAGCTCGAACGCGGCGGCATCGACTGACCGAGAACCGACGACCCGTCGGCCGACTCGGACGTAGCCTTTTGTTCCGGCGCACCGAACCGACAGGCCATGCGCCTCTTCGACCGCGTGGCCGACCTGCCGGTGGCCGTCGAGTCCGTCTCCCGCGACCGCTTCGAGAGCGACACGTCGAGCGGCTTTCTCCGCAAGACGACGGTGTTCTCGCTCGCTGGCGACGGCGCGGTCGGCCGCGGCGAGGACGTGACGTACGACACGGAGGACCACGACGCCCTCGCCGACGCCCCCGAGGACGCCTTCGACCTCGCCGGAAGCTACGACTCCTTCGCCGACTTCTCCGCGGCGCTCGACGGGGTCGACCTGTTTCCGACGAAGGATCCCGAACGCGAGACGGCCGAACACTACCGGCGCTGGGCGCTCGAATCCGCCGGCCTCGACCTCGCGCTCCGGCAGGCCGACACCGACCTCGCGTCCGCCGTCGACCGCGAGCGTGACCCGCTCCGGTTCGTCGTGAGCACCCGCCTCGGTGACCCGCCGTCGGCCGACCGCGTCGAGATGCTCCTCGGTCGCGACCCCGACTGCGAGTTCAAACTCGACCCGACAACAGATTGGCACGACGAGCTTGTGTCGTCGCTCGCCGCCCACGACCGCGTCCGCATCCTCGACCTCAAGGGCCAGTACGAGGGAACCGAGGTGGACCAGGAACCCGACCCCGAACTCTACGAGCGCGTCCTGTCGGGCTTCCCCGACGCGGTCGTGGAGGACCCGGCGTTCACCGACGAGACGCGCCCGCTGTTCGACGGCCACGAAAACCGCGTCTCGTGGGACGCGCCAATTACCGGCGTCGAATCCGTCGAAAACCTGCCGTTTGAGCCGTCGTGGCTGAATATCAAACCCTCGCGGTTCGGCACGGTCGAGTCGCTGTTCGACACCATCGAGTACGCCGACGACCGCGGGATGTCGCTGTACGGCGGCGGGCAGTTCGAACTCGACGTGGGTCGCGACCACATCCAACTGCTCGCGTCGGTGTTCTACCCCGACGGCCCGAACGACGTGGCCCCCCGCGAGTACAACCTCCCCGACCCGCCGGCGAGCCTGCCGACGAGCCCGCTCGAACCGGGCGATGACCCGTCAGGTATAGACTTCTAAGAACCGAAACCCGACCGCACAAAAGACGCGCCGAGGGGTGCGCTTGCCGCGCTCACTCGCCTTGCTGTACTTCGAATATCTCGTCGGCGACGAGGCCGTGGGCCTCTTTGTGGACTTTCGCTCCGGCCTCCTTGTTCGGCGCCTCGAAGAGGCAGAACACCGCACCGTCCGTCTCGTCTACCCAGTAGTGCTTGTAGTTCACCCCGTACTTGTCCTGCGTCTCGAGGTCGGCACGGTGGGCTTCAGCGACGTCTTTCGCACTCCCCTCTACGTTCCGGTGTACGTCCATGTATAGCGGCATGGTTGCTAGAGTATAGCATTCCAGAGCGGATAATCGTTCTTTATCATTTACCAGAACATTCTGATACAACCGTCAAACGTTCGCTCAATCGGGTTCTCTCTGGATACCTCCACACAGTGTTGTATCACATAGTAGTCAGACAAGCGCCACCTCGACGACCGTGGTATCAGGATAGGTCGGCCCGAATCGGGTTCTCCACGGTCACCCGCTGCGTCAGTTCAGTCGTCGTTCGTCCGAAATTCGTCACTGTCGGCGTGGGCGCGGACCCACAACTGGCCGATTCGGGAGAGGCGCGTCCGGTAAGACTTCCCGCGTTCCTCCTGTTCGATGTAGCCCTTGCCGCCGGGGCCGAGGCGGTCGACGTTGTAGATGACCTTCGACCGGAAGGAGTCGGTGTACTCCTCGTTCATCTCGCGGGCGAGTGCCTCCGCGAGTTCGGAGACAGACCCGAACTCGCCGTGCTCGCCGAGTTTGAACAGGATGACCTCCTCGAACGGCTTGACGTTGGAGAAGGAGGCCACCGGGAGTTCGACGATGTGGCGGCCGTCAATCTGCTTCGCGCCGATGGTCGTGCCGCGCTCGTCGAACTCCGACAGCAGGTCGGAGGTGGCGTCGAGACGCTCGCGGATGCGGTCGGCGTCGATTTCGCCGGATTCGAGGAGGTCCTGCAGGAGCGCGCGCTCGGTTCGCAGCTCCTCGGCGAGTTCGGTTTCGAGGTACTTCTCGGGGGCCGTGTAGTAGGTGTGGATGCGCTCGCGGTCGGCCTGTCGCTCGACCATGATGGAGTGGGCGGCGGTGGCGAAGGCAAAGGAGACCGGCCGGGGCATCGCGCTCACGTTGACCCACACCTCGCCGGGTTCGTCGTCGTCGCCGCGGAGTTCGTCATCGGCGTCGAGTTCGGCGTTGATGAGGTCGTACGCCTGCTCGAACGCCGCGTCGTAGTCGTACACGTCGTCGACGATGACGCGCTCGGTCTCCGCGCCGAGGAGGTTCTCGAAGTCCTTGCCGAGTTTGCCCGAGAGGTTCCGCGAGTACTCGACGTTCGCCTCGCTCCCGACGGCCCCCTCGAGGAGGATGACGCGGTCCACGTCCAACTGATCGCGGATGAGCGGCGCGATGAGTCGGTCGTAGTCGAACCCGACGGGAACGATGTGCGTCTGCATACGTGGTACGTGGGAGGGGTTGGTTATGAAACCGACCAACTGACCCGACTATCACATCCCGTCCCACACCGCACGCCCCCAGCGCTCCCACACCACCCACGCCACCACGCCGCCGACGAACGCGACGCCCAGATTCACCGCGACACCGACGACGCCGATAGCGACCACGAGGGGGTAGCCGTCCGCGCGGGTCAGACTGGTCAGACTCGTCCGCGCCAGTTGCAGGCCGATAATCGCCAGGATGACGCCGAGCATGGCGACCGGGTAGGCGGCGACCACGTTCGCGGCGAACAGGGCGACGAGGACGTAACCGACGCCGAGAATCACGTTCGCGCCGGCGGTCCGCGCGCCGAAGGCGTACTTGCCGGCGACGCCGCCGCTGCCGTGGCACATGGGAAACCCGCCGAAGGGGACCGCGAGGAGGTTCATCGCGCCCATGCTGGTGGCGAGTTCGTCGGCGGAGATGTCGCGGTCGAAGTAGTCCGCGAGCAGGACTGACGTGGCGAGCGCGGCGTTGCCGACGGTCATCGCCAACTGGGCGACCGCGGCCTCCGCGGCCGAGAGCGAGAGGTTGTCGAGCGAGAGCAGTCGGGCGTTGCCGACCGACGGGACGGTGAGCGACAGGTGTCCCACGTCGGCGAAGGCGACCGCGCCACCGACCGCGAGGACCGCGAGGGCGCTCACGTTCGAGCGTCTGGTGAGGAGGGCGACGGCGGCGACGGCGACCGCAAGACCGGCGAGCGGGAGGTCACCCGCGCCGAGTTCGAGCCCGGTCGAGAGGAGGACGAGCGCGACGCCGAACTGGACGCCGCGGACGACCGGCGCGCCGATATAGCGACTCACGCGACCGAGCGAGCGGGTGCGACCGATAGCGAGGAGGACGACGCCGAGGCCGAACCCGGCGAGGAGCGCCTCGCCGGTCGTGACCGTCTCGGCGAGGACGAGCGCGGCCAGTGCTTTCATCGGTTCGACCGACAGCGGGGCCGCGTAGTACAGCCCCCAGACGACCTGAAACACGCCGAACCAGACGAGCACGACGGCCAGCGAGAGGTCGGTCAGGCGGGCGACGGCGACGACGATCGGAAGAACCGTAACCGAATCTCCTACCGCGCCGGTGAACTCGTGCCACTCGAAGTCCACCGCGAGTTCGTCGCCGTACGGGAAGGAGACGCCCATTTGGATGGTGATTCCGCGTCGACGGGGAAATGTATTTGCGTAATCGGGAACCGGAACGATGGTAGTCTTGAGAAACCTAATTAGGTTACGTGCGGCCGCGGGCGAACCCCACGGTCACTCGAACGTCGAGAGATCGAAATGGACGCCGCCGCGGAGGTAATCGACGCCCATGAACAGCATCACGGGGGCGAGCAGGAGCGCGAACAGGCCGCCGAAGAGGGCGTCGCCGTGGGCGTCGAGGACAGACGAGAGGCCGTTCACGAGTATGGCCAACCCGAAGCAGACGTAGCCCGCGCCCGCGACGACGTGCCACCGGAGCGTCGTCGACCCGAGCGCGACCGACTCGCGGACACCCGCGACGACCAACAGCACGCCGGCGGCGATAAACAGCGCGAACCGGGCGAACGAAAGTGGGTGAGCGAACGCACCGAGAAACGCGAGGCCGCCCGCGATGAGCAGGTCGAACACCCCGATGACGGAGAGAAATCGACGGTCCATGTGCGCCGGTCTCGGTGCAGACGTGAAAAACCACCTACATCTTCGCGGGCGACGATGGCGACCGGCGACGGCCGACAGTCAGCAGACCGCTCACCGCGTCATCGACAGGTCGGCCGCGGAAACGACGGTTGCGAACTCCCGGTTCAGGTGCGCCAGCGCGGTGCGGTGCATCTCGTCGGCCGAAAAGCGCTCGCCGTCGTGGCCCTCGCGGTCGAACGTCGCGGTCGCGTCCGCCGGGAGGTACACCTCGAAGCCGAGGTTCTCGGCCATCCGGGTGGTCGTCGAGACGCAGTGATCGGTCGTGAGGCCGCAGACGACGAGCGTCGCGTGGTCGCGCTCGCGGAGCCACGCTTCGAGGTCGGTCCCGATGAAGCCGCTGTTGACGCGCTTCGTGAACACCGGTTCGCCGTCGGCGGGTTCGGCCTCGGGCTTCCACGCGAAGCCCTCGCCGTCGCTCCGGAGCGGCGAGTCGGGTTCGGTGGAGTCGTGGCGGACGTGGACGACCGGACGGGCGGCCGCGCGCCACGCCGCGAGCAGGTCGGCGACGCGCGCTTCCATCTCGGGGTTGTTGCGGTCGCCCCACGCCGGGTCGTCGAAGCCGACCTGCATGTCGATACAGACGAGGACGGCGTCGTCGGGGAGGTCAGCGGCGGCCGGGAGGTCGGCGGCGGTCATCGGCCGGCCCTCGAAATGGTCCTCGTCATCAGTCGTCCGCCGGAGTCATCGGCACCTTCGGATGCTCGCGCGTGATGCGAATCGGACACTCGTCGGGCGCTTGGGACTCGTCGGACGAGAACATGTACTGCGGCCACTCGCGGTCGCCTTCGACGCCCCAGTCGCCGAGGTCGGCGTGCGGGCAGACGCCGTCGTACTCCTCGATGCGGTTCTGAATGACCTCGCGGGCCTTCTGGCCGGCCTCGGTGTCGGCGGTGATGCCGTCGAACAGCGCGCGCGGCTGGAAGGTGATTTCGAGGCCCCACGGACAGTAGCGGCTGACGCGCTCGTCGTAGAACGGCGCGCGGGTCGTCGGGAACATCGGTTCGCCGCCGAAGGAGAACTCCCACTTCGGGTCGTCAGGGTCGGTCGGGATGTCCGCCGGCCACGGCTCGGGGTCGTTGACGTGGAGGAACTGGAGGACGTGCCAGAGGTGTTCGTGGTAGTCGGCCTCGGCGAGGTCCTCCGCCGGCGGCTTGAAGAACGCGACGAGCGAGCACGCCTCGGAGTAATCCGGGTAGACGTCGAGATATTCGAGGAGCGTGTCGCGGAGCGCCAACAGCGCGTCCTTGTCGGTCATCGAGTCGACGAAGGTGTAGAGGGCGTCGCCGTTTCGCTCGGACTCGATGCCGAAGTAACACGGGAACGGCGCGCCGTCGCGGTCGCCGAGCATCGTCTCGCGGAACGTCTCGTAGTGCTTTCTCGCCCAGTCGGGGAGGTCGCCGTCGTCGAGGCGGCGGCGGAGCACGTCCTGCTCCATGAGCACTTGGTGACCCGACTCGTTCATGCGCGTCAATTGGAGTCCGCGGCTTTGAGGGTTCGGGTTCGAGGGGCGAACACGCCCCTCGAAACGACGGGTAACGGTCTTGTCGCCATTCGCGAAGCGGCCGTCGTCCCCGCCCTCAGAGTGGGCGGTCGAGTTTCAGGTACCGCGTCTCGTACCCCATCGACTCGTAACACGACCGGGCGGCGTCGTTATCGGCGTGGACGCTCAGCGCGGTCCGCTCGCACCCGCGGTCGCGGCCCCACTCGTGGGCCCGTTCGAGGAGTTCCGTGCCGACGCCCTCACCCCGCGCCGCGGGTGCGACGTAGAGGTCTTTCACCTTGGCGACCGACCCGCGAGCGAACACCGGCGGCGACTCGGAGTCGACGACCGTGACGTAGCCGGCAAGCGAGCCCTCGTCGGGGTTCGGCCCCGAGGCCGACTCCTCCGCGGCCGCGACGGCGACGAACGTCCGGGTGTCCTCCGCGTCCACCTGCTCGGTCCGGTAGTCGAGCGCCTCGGCCCGCACGTCCGCGTCCTCGGCCAGCGCGTCGTAGTCGTCGATGTCGCCCATCTCCTCGGCGAACGGGAACCACAGGTCGTCAACCAGCGCGTCCACCTCGTCGGCCCGAAGCGGTCGAATCTGCATGAGTCACCGACGACTCACGGCGGTGTCAAAAGAGTAACTATATTGAGCGGTCGGCGCGGTTCGTCGTGCCGACCCCACTCGGCCCGGGGCGCGACCGCTGCGAGCGCCTCACTCGATTTCGAGGCCGCCGGCGTCGGCTCCGTCGTCCGCGCCCTCGTCCCACTCCAGTTCGAACTCGATGCTCAGTTCGTAGGGACCGCCAGCGGGGCCCTCGCGTTCCGCTTTCACCTCGAACGTCGGCGACGCGGGCGGCTCCATCGTGACCGTCTGGTCGCCGGACTTCAGCGTAATCGGTTCGCCCGCGTCGAGCTTGTCGGCGACGGTTCGGAGATACGACGCGATTTCCGCTCGCGCCTGTCGGTTCTCGGATTTGAAGAGCACTTCTTCGGGCATGGACTGTAGGTTACACCTGCAGGGGGTTAAGCTTCGTTGCGGTGACGAAAACCGACGGGAGAGACAGCGCCGACGGTTCAGTCGGCCCGGAGGCCGTCGGTGAAGCGGGACTGGTTCTCCTCGGGCGCGGCAGCGGTCATCGCGGAGACGCCGACGGTCAGGACCGCGGACAGCGCCATTCCCCAGAGGGCGTAGTCCCACGTGAGGTAGGTCGCGCCGAACAGCGTCATCGACCCGACTTCGATTGCCGGAACGAACACGTGTGCGAGGTAGAACGCCTGCGAGCCGAGGATGCCGGCGAACATGCCCGTCCGGGTCGTCTTTGTCCAGTAGAGCGCGACGATGACTGGCAGCGCCATCTGGGCGAACCCGCCGAAGGCGGTGTCGCCGACCGAGACGAGCGTGCCGGGGCGGAACAGGCTGGCGACGAAGGTGAGCGTGGCGAACAGGGCGACGCCGATACGGGCCAGCCACGCCTCGCGGGCCTCGCTCGCGTCGGGGTTGACGAACGGCCGGTAGAGGTCGCGGGTGAAGTACGACGACCCCGAGAGGAGCATCGAGTCCGACGACGACATCATCGCGGCCATCGCGCCGGCGATGACGAGCGCGGCGAACCACACCGGCGTGTACTCGTTGAGGAGGACGGGAAGGACGTTCGCGCCCTCGGGCACGGAGATACCGAGGCCGGCGGCCCACGTGCCGAGGATGAACGCGGGCACGAACAGCAGGACGACGAGGACGGGCCACAGGGCGAACGAGCGCTTGAGGACCGCGCCCGACTTGGCGACGAAGAAGCGCTGGTTTATCTGCGGGAACATCGCCACGCCGAAGGCGATGGTGACGGCCGACGAGATGATGAACTGCGGCGAGTAGAGGCCGCCGCCGAGGGCGAGGAATTCGGGTTTGTTGGTCGCGAGGGCGTTCGACAGCGCCGTGGGGCCGCCGGCCGCGGTGGCGACCCAGCCGACCGCGAGCCAGACGACGCCGAGCATGAACAGCCCCTGGAGGGTGTCAGTCCACGCGACGCCCCGGAGGCCCGCGATGACGACGTAGGCAATCATGAACACCGTGATGCCAGCCGCGCCGGCCCAGTACGGGACGATTCCGTTCGTCAGGCCGACGATGGCCTCGCCCGCGCCCATCTGCTGGAGCATCACGTACGGGAACAGCCAAAACAGGCTGATACCAGCGACGACGGCGCGCAGGCGGGTCGAACCGAAGCGGTCGCCGAGCATCTCGCCGAGGGTGACGTAGCCGTGGGCGCGGCCGACGAGCCACTGCTTGTAGCCGACGACGTACCAGAGGATGGCGAACAACACGCCGTCCATGACGCCCATCACGAGAATCCACTCGGGGCCGGCACGGTAGGCGAGGTCGGGGCCGCCGAAGAACGTGAAGGCAGAGAGCAGCGTCGCGAAGGTCGTAAACAGGAGAACGACGGTCCCGATGGAGCGACCGGCGAGGTAGTAGTCCTCGGCGTCGCGGCTGGTCAGGCGGTAGGCGAGGAGGCCGACCGCGAGCGCGACCACGAGGTACGCGCCGACGACGCCGAGTTGGATGCCGAGCGCCGAGACCATCAGCGACCCTCCCCGACGATACCGCGGTCCCACGCCGTCCGGGTGAACAGGTGGAAGACGACTGCGGTCAGCCCCATCCAGCCGATGTGCCACCAGAGCCACAGCGGCAAGCCGGCGAAGACCCTGCTGTCGCCCCAGAGGAACCACGGAACGGCGAACGTCACGAGGATTGCGAAGACGGCAACCCAGCGGTAGTCGATGCGCACTCGCGTCATTCGTAGGAATGATAATCGACAACGAGGCGTAAATCTTACTCTATCGACCTACGTTGCCCCTCATTGAAGAACTATTTTCTTCAACAGGTGCGGTCGAACGACAGGAACCACCCACGGACGCGCACACGGCAGCGCCGACGCGGAAGGTGGGTCGTCCGCGGGTGAATCGACCGCCGGAACAGTTTCCAGCGGCGCGTGCGACCGTGGAGACATGGACTTCGGTATTCAGCTCTACTCGCTTCGCGACCTCGACGAACCGACGTCGGCGCTCGTCCGCCGCGCCGCGGACGCCGGCTTCGACGGCGTGGAGTTCGCGGGCGTCGACGACGCGCCGGCGGTCCGCGCGGCCCTCGACGAGACCGGGGTCGGTGCGCCCGCGGCCCACGTCCCCATCGAGGACCTCGAAGCCGACCTCGACGCGGTCTGCGAGCGATACGGCGCGCTCGGCGTCGAGACGCTCGTGGTGCCGTATCTGCCGCCCGAGGCGTTCGCCGACGCCGACGCGGTAGACGAGACCGCACACCGACTGGACGACCTGACCGCGAAGTGCGACGACCGGGGCGTCAGACTGCTCTACCACAACCACGACCACGAGTTCGTCACGGTCGAAGGCGAACCCGCGCTCGACCGGTTGGCCGAGGAGTCCGGCGTTGGTTTCGAACTCGACCTCGCGTGGGTTCTCGCCGCCGGCTACGACCCCGTCGCGTACCTCGACCGCTACGCCGATCGGACCCCGGTCGTCCACCTGAAGGACGTCGTCTGCGACGCCGACGCGGAGCGCGGCGGCCGACCCGTGTCGCTCGGCGAGGGAGAACTCGACATCGACCGCTGTCTCGCGGCCGCCCGCGACGGGTTCGTCGAATGGGCCGTCGCCGAACACGACTTCCCCGAGGACCCGGCGGCGTTCTGCCGGGACGCCGGCGAGTTCGTCTCGGTGCACCGAACCGACGAGGGGGCGTGACAAATTACACGGTCGGACAAAACGGCGGGAGAGCGACGATTCGTCGGCGTTTCGCGGGACACGGAGTCGGAGTCGAACGGTCCGCGAGCGTTCGAATCGTCGGCCACGATAGATATTTCCCTCGGGCGCAACTTATATAATGACGTTCGTGGGTCCGGCCCATGACAGCATCACAATCATCACATCACCACCCCCAACGGGGTGACTTCACCAATGGACGACACTGCAAAATATCTCATTCACGCTTCCATCTCCGCCGACGGGGTCGTCGAACGGAGCGACGTCGTCGGGGCCGTCTTCGGCCAGACCGAGGGCCTCCTCGGCGACGAACTCGACCTCCGCGACCTCCAACAGTCCTCCAAGGTCGGTCGGATAGACGTACAGATAGACTCGGAAAACGGCCACTCGTTCGGCCAGATGACCATCGCCAGCAGCCTCGACAAGGTCGAGACGGCCATCCTCGCGGCCTCGCTGGAGACGCTGACCCGCGTCGGCCCCTGTCAGGCCGTCATCGAGGTCACGAACATCGAGGACGTGCGCGAGGCCAAGCGACGGATGGTCGTCGAGCGCGCCAAGGAACTCCTCTCGGAGTCGTTCGACGACACCGTGATGAGCTCGACCGAGATCCTCGAAGCGGTCAAAGAGAGCGTCCGCGTCGAGGACATCACCGAGTACAAGGGCCTCCCGGCCGGCCCCCGCGTCGCCGACTCGGACGCCATCATCGTCGTCGAGGGGCGCGCCGACGTCCTCACGCTCCTCCGCTACGGCATCAAAAACGCCGTCGCAGTCGAGGGGACGAACGTCCCCGACGCGGTCGCGGGGCTCACCCAAGACCGGACCGTCACGGCGTTCCTCGACGGCGACCGCGGCGGCGAGCTCATCCTGCGCGAACTCTCGCAAGTCGGCGACGTGGACTACGTCGCCTTCGCGCCCGACGGCCGGTCGGTCGAGGACCTCGACCGTGCGTCGGTCGTCCGCGCTCTCAGGAACAAGGTCCCGCTCTCGTCGCTCCCGGACGACGGCGACGGTGACTTCCGGGCCGCCGTCGCCGCCGCCAACGGGACGGGAGACGTTCCGACGGACCCTCGCACGGAGTCGCCGACGACTGACGCGTCGTCGACTCCAGCCGCAGACGGCCCCGCGAACAGATCGGCCGATGCGGTCAGCGAAGCGCCCGCCGAGGGCGGCAGCGGGGGCACCGTCGCGGTCGAAAAGCCCACCGAAACGAGCGCGGATGCCGATGCCGACGCCGACGCGAACGGCGGGGTGCTCACCGAGTCCGAGGTCGAAGCCGTCGCCGAGGCGGTCGAACCGACCGACCAGCGGCCCTCGCTCGCCGACCACGTGCGCGAGGTCATCGCCGACGAGAGCGGCATGGCCCGCCTCTTGGACGACGACCTCGGCATCGACGACGAGGTCGCGGTCGAGAAGGTGTACGACGCCGTCGAGTACGCCGACCCCGCCCCGGCGCTCGTCGTCGTCGACGGCGAGGCGAGCCAGAAACTCGTCGATATCGCGGCCCAGCGCGGCGTCGGACACGTCGTGGCGCGCTCGGCCGGCGAGTACGTCAAAAAGCCCGTCAGCGTCCGCGTCAGAACCGCGGACCAGTTCCTCGACTGAGGACCGGACGCGGCCCGACGCCAGCCGAGACGGTCAGCCCTCGCTCGATTCGAGGACGAACCGTAGCCCGTCGTCGCCGTCGAACGCGTCCGGAATGCGAGCGTCACGGCGGAATCCGAGCGCCTCGTAACAGGCACGCGCGCCGTCGTTCTCCGGATGGACCAGCAACGTGAGCGGCGCGTCTGACGCTGGCCGGGAGTCTTGGTACGCTTCGACGAGCGCGGTGGCGCGCCCCTCGCGCCGGTGGTCGGGGGAAACCGCGAGTTCGGTCAGGTGCGCGCCGACGGCGAGCAGGTAGCCGACCGGCCGGTCGTCGGCGTCGACGGCGACGAGAAGTGTCCCGACGGCGGGCCACGCGTCCAAGAGGTCGGGGGAGGGATGCGAGACGAGTCGTTGGAGCGATTCGACGGCCGGCACGTCGGTGTCGCGGGCGGGGCGGACACCCGTCACGGCCGAGTCACCTCCGTCACAGTGGAATCCAGACGAGGACCGCGCCCAGCGCGCCGGCGAACGTGGCGAGGAAGTTGACCGCCTGATTACCGAGGCCGGCTCCCTCGACCGTCGCGCCGAGCAGACTGTCGACCGTCATTCCGACGAGTCCGCCGGCGAGAATCGCGAGGGCGGCCGTCTGGGCCGGTAGAGGAAGCACCAGCACGCTCACGCCGGCCACGAAGGCCGCGCCCAGCGCGCCGGCGACTTCGCCTTGCCACGTGACCGCGCCGTCGGTCCCGGCGGGAACCGGTTTGAGCGAGGTGATGAGCCGCGGCTGGTCGAACAGTCCGCCGATTTCGCTGGAGAGCGTGTCGCTCATCGCGGCGGCGGCCGACCCGGCGAACGCGAGCACGAGCAGGTCGCTGACGAACGGATAGCCGAGTGTCTGCGCCACGGCGTAGCCGACGACGGAGACGAGCGAGACGCCCGAGTTGCCGAGGACGTTGCCGGTCCCGCGAGCGCCGTCGTTGTCCTCGGCGACGCCGCGTTCGGCCTTGCTGTCGTAGCGGAACTTGGTGGCGAGCGCGCCGACGCCGAAGAAGGAGACGAGCACGAGCGCCCAGCCGAAGCCGCCGAAGACGACCGCGAAGAGAAGCAGGAGCACGCCGGTAATCATGCCGGCGACGGAGGCCGTGCCGAGGGCGTAGGCCGCGTAGCCGAGCGCGACCGTGAGGGCGAGCGCCACGCCGGTCTGCGTCGGCGACACCGGTCCCGCGAGCACCTCGACGCCCCAGAGGACGAGACCGATAGAGAGCATGACGAGCGGGTCGTCGCGCTCGTAGAGGGCCGTCCGAAGCACCGCGCCGACGAGGCCGCCGACGGCCGCGAGCAGGGTGAACCGGGCGAGAAGCATCGCGTCACCCGTCAGCGACGCGATTGCCGCCTGTCCCGCGGTGCCGGCGAGGACCGCAGCCGCGACGAAGCCCGCCGCGCGAAGCGAGTCGTCGGACGTTCTCGAATCCACCAGTCGCGCGCCGAGGTTGCCGTAGGCGAGTGTCAACACCGCGGCGGCGAACACCGAAAGCGGCATCGTGACGCGCGGGACCGTCGCCAAGAGGGCGAGGCCGGTCGCGGCCAGCGCGAACCCAGCGAGCCCGTTGAGCCGGCCGTCCTGCCGGTCGCCGGGGCGCGCGAACAGCTCGAAGAGGGGCCCGTCGTCGACGACGAAGGCCGCCAAGAGCGCGACTGCGGCGAAGGGCGCGAACGCGGCCGCGCCGAGACTGGGGGCCGCGAGGGCCAACGTCCCGACGACCGCGAATCCGCCCGCTCGCCGTACCGTGGAAGTCACACCATTCGGTATCCCCGACTCGCACTTAACCCTCCCGACATCACCGACGACCGCACCACCGCGAGTCCGCGGGTCGATGCCAATCCCGCGGGGTGGGCGGACCGACGCCGAACCCGAAGGGTTAGGAGAATCGCCGCGAGAACGACTCCCGTGGGACTGTACGACTCCTACCTCGCCCTCCGATTCCGCCTCGACGACGCCGACGCTCCCGAGCACGTGGCGCTCGTCATCACCGAGCGCGACCTGCTGGAACAGGGCGCGTACGAGACGCTCGAAGCGTTCGTCGGCTGGGCGTTCGAGTTCGGTAGCGACCGCGTCACCATCTCCGTGAGCGTCCTCGACGAGGCGGTCGTCCCGACGCTCGCTCGCGAGCTTCGCGACCTCGACGTTCCCCAGCGAGTAGAGGTCCGCGAGCCCGGCGACACCGAGCGCGCCGACGCCCCGGTGCAGGTCAGCATCGGTCTCGGCGGGAAACGCGAGTTCGCCTCGGTGGTGCAGTCGCTGGCCGCGGAGGTCGAGGAGGGCGCGCTCGACCCCGACGACATCGACGCCGCGGACATCGAACAGCGGCTTGTGTTCCCCGATGAACCCGACTTCGTGGTCAAGACGGGCGCGGAGCGCCTGTCGGACTTCATGATTTGGCAGTCCGTGTACGCGGAACTCTACTTCACCGACGTGAACTGGCGGGACTTCAGGAAGCGGGACTACCTGCGGGCGTTGCGGGACTATCAGGACCGCCAACGGAGATTCGGCCGCTAGGCCGAATCCCGTGGCTGGCGCGGCCGCGTCGCCGACACTCCCTCCTGACCGCACAAATATGTTGATTGAGTAGCAACACGAGCCCAATGCCCTCTACCTCGACCGACAGAACAGACCTGCTCCCGCCGCCATCCCCACCCAGCGAGTGGCTCGAAGACGGGCACGTCCTCCTTGCGCTCTCGCTGTTACTCATCCTCTGGCTCAATCTGCCCGCCCAGCCAGACTGGTCGTGGGCACTCGTCGGCGTCGCTGTCGTCCCGCCGTGGCTGTTCCTCGAATCGAGGGTGTCATAGAAGAGTTCTCACACCGTGATCACGGTACTTCCCGGATTGTCTCCACGTTCGTAGTTGGTGATTGCGACGACGAGGC
>NZ_LOEP01000028.1 GCF_001482285.1 Haloferax sp. Q22
GAGGGTGTCATAGAAGAGTTCTCACACCGTGATCACGGTACTTCCCGGATTGTCTCCACGTTCGTAGTTGGTGATTGCGACGACGAGGCGAAGACACAGCGCGAGGAACACCTGCGCTCGTGCGTGAACGCGGCCTCGGGCGTGCGTTCGCCCGAGGCCGCAGTCCTTGACTGATTCGTTGGTTCGTTCGACGCCACCTCCGGCGGTTGTACGTCTTGTCTAGCGTCGATTGCTTCAGATGAACGTCCTCACTGTGTTCGTCGATCCGGTCTTCGACCCTGTACTCGATGTCTTTCGGGTCGTCGGTGTTTCGTGCGTTGTACGGAGCGACTGGCACGATCCCTGCGGCCAGCAGGTGGTCGTGCCAGTCGAGCGTGTCGTAGGCGCTGTCACCAACCATCCAGATCGGTTGCTCGACGGCGAGCGCGTCACGTGTGACGCGCATCGCCGTCTCTTCTGGCGCTTGTTTGCTCTCGGTGAACTCCGCTGCAATCGGTATCTTTTGCCCGGTCGAGACGATCGTACAGCCGTAGCCGTAGTAGTACTCGTCGTCGGTTGGATCGTAGCACGTTGACGCGTCTGGGTCGGCTGGCATCGCCCTCACGTCGGTCGAATCGATGCAGTAGGTCAAGTCAAGCAGGCCGCGGCAGGCGGCCTGTTCGACGAGGTGGGTGAAGACATCGTCAACGACGTGTTGGAGGTCGGTGAGGAAGCGATCGACCGCGTCTCTCGACGGCGGTCGATCGAAGCCACAGCTCAACCAGACAACCGTGTTCCGAAGCTCTCGTTCAACCGGTCGAATGCCGTAGATGTCCTTGTAGTAGCAGTGGAGAAAGCCACGCATCAGATCTGGTGGCTCGTGGTCTCGTGTTCGCCCCGTCTGCGTCGGGGCGAACACGTCGAACTCTTCGAGAAAGTCGAAGGAGAGGTGCTCGAACAGCGCTAGGGTCTCTGTCTCCACGACATTGAAGAACGACTCGACCGAAGGATCATCTTGCAGGGTCGCTGAGCTCATTCCACCTCAGCATTCACCCTGCTCTTTGGTGTGCTAATCGTTCTATGACACCCTC
>NZ_LOEP01000029.1 GCF_001482285.1 Haloferax sp. Q22
CGGTGTGTCGTTCGCATTCATCCGAAATGCCTTGGACCACTTAAGGCCGTCGTATCGTGGCGACCCCCGGGAAGGTGTGTCATCCCGGTGGGCGCCTGACGACCTTGGGGTCGGGGGCGTTCGGTGGAAGCCTTCGGGGGGAGTGCCCCCGTGCGCTTCTTCGCATTAATCCGAATGCCGGGGATACATTTAACCCCGTTGATTTAGTGGCTCTGTGAGAAAAATAGACACGAGGCGTGCCATAACTTCACGCGCGGTCAATTGTGACATCAATTCGACTGAGCGAGAAATCAATGTATTAGTTTCGCGTGCGTGCGAGGTGTCGATAGAATCGACCCGTTGAAGTCGGTTTATAACGGGTCGCTTTATAAGGCCGGAGGTACGATTCACGTGCGAGCAATGAGTGGGCCGGCAGACTCCATCGAGATTCAGAACGTAGTCGCATCGACCGGGATCGGTCAGGAGCTCGACCTCGAAGCCCTCGCCGACGACCTCCCCGGTGCAGATTTCAACCCGGACAACTTCCCGGGCCTCGTCTATCGCACCCAGGACCCGAAAGCCGCTGCGCTCATCTTCCGTTCGGGGAAGATCGTGTGCACGGGCGCAAAGAGTATCGACGACGTGCACGACGCACTCGGAATCATCTTCGACAAGCTCCGCGAGCTGAAGATTCCCGTCGATGACGAGCCAGAGATAACCGTCCAGAACATCGTCTCCAGCGCGGACCTCGGACACAACCTGAACCTGAACGCGCTGGCTATCGGTCTCGGCCTCGAAGACGTCGAGTACGAGCCCGAGCAGTTCCCCGGTCTCGTCTATCGGATGGACGAGCCGAAGGTCGTCATCCTGCTTTTCGGTTCCGGGAAAATCGTCATTACCGGCGGAAAGCGGACCGACGACGCGGAAACCGCAGTCGAAGAGATCGTCGAGCGCATCGACGCGCTCGGACTGCTCGGATAGACGCTCCCGAACTATCGATTTTTCGCCGTATACGGACCTGAACACCCGAAAGTGTAAAATACGGAACAGTCCAACGGATGGCACATGAGTGCGCGGGAGGACGTTGCGTTCCTCGTCGGGTCGCAAAGCAGGGAGGCTATTCTCCAAGCGCTGGCAGTCGAGCCGCGCCGACCAACTGACCTCGCAGACATCTGTGACTGTGCGAGGGAGACGGCACAGCGGACACTCGCAGGGTTCTGTGACCGCGGGTGGGTCAAAAAGACCGAGGGAGTCTATCATCTCACCGCGGGTGGTGTGATGGTCCACGACCAGTACGCGGAGTTCATCAGTACGGTCGAGTGCGCCGACCGGATGAGCGAGTTCCTGGCGAACGCCGCGGAAATCTGTGAGGGCGCACCCCCTGACGTCCTCAGCCAGATGAACATCACCACCGCTGCCGACAACGACCCTCACGCACCGCTCAACAGATACCTGTCCATCGTCGGAAACGAGCCGGTCGACCGTTTCCGCGGCGTCACGCCCATCGTGAGTCGGGTGTTCAACGAGTCGGCCAAAGACGTATTGGCCCCAGACACGCGGATGGAACTCGTCGTCGACCGCGACGTCCTCGAACGGTCGATGGACGTCTACCCCGAGTCGTTCGAGCGCGCGCAGGTCCTCGACCAGTTCGAACTCCGAGTCACCGACGAGAACCTCGACTTCGGCCTCTTACTGGTCGATGGCCACGGGGTCGTCTCCGCCTACGACAAACACGGTAACTTGACGGCCCTCGTCGACGGTGACGCCCCGGAGGTCGTCTCGTGGGTCGAGAGCCTGTACGAATCCGTCTGTTCGACATCGATCCCGCTCGAGCAACTCGAATTGTGACTCGCCCTCGACAACCGGTAGCGTGACCGACTCGGTCACACGTGATAATTCCAATCACATCCAATTGCAATAAAATATAAGAGGTCGCTCGACAGAGACGTACTTGCAGCGGTGCAGCGTCCCCCACTAGACGATTCGGCCCTTACGTGCTTTCGGTCGGCACCCTGATTCCCCGTCAGGTGTCGGCGTTCTCGATGAGGACGTCTTTCACTACGTCCGGATCTTCGAGCAGTTGGTGCTTGGTGTAGCTTCCTTCCGCACTTCCGCCGCTGTGTTTCGACTGTTCGATGATATCGAGAAAGGCGTGTTCTTTCAGCAGGTCGCGGACCCGCCGAAGCGAGAGGCTATCAGAACCCTGCTGCCGACAGATGTTCTCGTAAACCTCGTAGACGCGACTCGTCCGGAAGCCGTCCTGCTGTTGGTTCGAAAGCGAGAGGATAGCAAGCGCTTGTAACACGTATCGAGAGTGCGGCGTCGACCCGCGAATCAACTCGCGGAAGCGGTCGGTCTCCGCGCGCTGTCGCGCCTGCGTGACGAAGTTCTCTCTGACCGTGCTCGCGCCCATAGACTGGGCGATCTCACCCGCGTACCGCAGGATGTCGATAGCTTTCCGTGCGTCCCCGTGCTCGCGAGCGGCGAGCGCCGCGGCCCGTGGAATCGTCGACGGGTCCAACACGCCGTCGCGGAACGCGTCGCTGCGTGCGTCCATGATGTCGCGAAGTTGGTTCGCATCGTACGGCGGGAAGACGAATTCACGCTCGCAGAGGCTGGATTTCACCCGTTCGTCCATCCGGTCTTTGTACTGAATCTTGTTGCTGATTCCGATGACGCCGAGCTTACAGCCGGCGATCTTGCCGGCCTCCCCCGCCCGCGAGAGCTGCATGAGGATGTCGTCGTCGCTCAGTTTGTCGATTTCGTCGAGGATGATGAGGACAACGTCGTACAGCGAATCGAGGATGCGCCACAGTCGTTTGTAGTACGTCGACGTCGAGAGCCCCTTGTCGGGGACTTTGATTCCGGTAATCGCGGTGTCGTTGACGCTGTCGGCGATAGTCTGGACGGCCTGCGTCTCGGTCGTGTCCTGCGCGCAATCAACGTAGGCGAACGTCGCTTTCACTCCCTCTTCTTCGGCTGTCTCGACGAGTCGCTGGGAGACGTACTTCGCACAGAGCGATTTCCCCGTCCCCGTCTTCCCGTAGATAAGGACGTTGCTCGGGCTCTGCCCGAAGATGGCGGGGTTCACCGCGGTCGCGAGATCCGAGATCTCGTCGTCACGACCGACGATGCGACCCTCCCCGGGAAGGTGGTTTATCTCCAACAATTCCTTGTTGGCGAAGATGGGGTCCTCCCGGGTGAAGAGGTCGTCGCTGGCGTTAGGCATGTTCGCAACACACCACGTTTCCGGTGAAAGGACTTACCATTCGACCCAGCACACACACACCACGTTTCCGGTGAACGACCACGAACCTCGGTTTCCCGTCCACACGAAACGGAGGTATTGATTCACCGGAAACACGGTGTGAGGGAGTCTATCTAACCCAGCGAGGGTCGAGGAATCTCGGATCGTCTCTCGTCCAGTAACGAAGACGAAAACGAAGATAAAAACGGAGACAAAACCCGAGAGTCCGGTATTACCGGTGCTGACCACGCTGAATGTACTCGTTGTCATCGTAACAGAGTTCAATCAACGTCGTCCGCGGTAACCGGCGACACGACCGGTAGCACAGGTTCTCAGAGACTCGCAAGCATCGATAGAGACGACCAGAACACCGAAAACACGCGCCTTGAGACGTATCGTTCGAGTCGACTGATACTCGAGTGTCGAGTATTATCTTGTTTGCGAGTGTATCAATGGTCGGTAACACAAATAAACTATTTAACTATTGTTATACGTGAGCTCCCGTGCCACTGACTCGGAGAAAGTGACCAGTTGACCGTCAGTAGTTGACACAGGCCAGTCGCTCACCGGAAACGAGGTGTCTCACACCAGTCCAGAGACCTGTGTCGATATAGATAGTAGCGCGCCTCTATCGTCGTATTTCACCGGAAACGTGGTGTGTTAGTAATAAATGGACCGATTCAGACCAGGCCGAAAACTACGGAGAAGGGACGGGCGTCAACGGCCACTGTTCGGCGCGCCTCCCACCAAGAGACGCTCGGGCCAGTTCATCGGAAACGTGGTGTGCGCGTGACTCTGTTCCCGTGGCTCGCCAGCGGACCGACACCGATTCCGACGTGATTACTGTCTCCCCCCACCGTGTCGCATTTCACCGGAAACGTGGTGTCTGTCAGCGCTGCTACGTTCTCCGCTCGGTCGGTTGGCAGCGGCTGACTCGGGAATCGGCTGACTTCGAAGCGAGATCACCGATGCGACGTTCAGCCGATGCGATGTTCAGCCGATGCGACGTTCAGCCGATGCGACGTTCAGCCGATGCGACCTTCTGCCGTCGGTCTCGACCGGCGATCTCAACTCTCGCGGTTCGAGGTAGCCTCGCCGTCGAGGCCGGTCTTCATCCCCGTATATTTCGACCAATTCACCGGAAACGTGGTGTCTCTGACCGTTTCACGCGGAGTTGCGATTCACCGGAAGCGAGGTGTGGTACTTCCCACGGGAACGGGTCGGTAACTGACCGGTGCCGACCGACTGTCGGCATCGACTTTTGTCGATATCTACGACTCGACTTTTGCCCTCTCGTTCACCGGAAACGTGGTGTGCATGCGACTCACGTGCACCCCGGTTCGCCCACGCTCGGAACGTTCTCCCGCGACGGACAGTGTCGTTAGCGTGGCGTCAATGCAATTACCCAGGGGAACGAACCGATATCGTATGCGTGCGCTCAGTCGCGTGTGGGTGCGCCTCAGCGAAGCCGTGTCGGGCCGCGGGGACGACCGAGAGTGGTCCCTCGAACGCTCCCGTTCGACGGAGACCCGGTGGTCTCGTTCGGGAGAGCGAGTCGACTGCTTCCGGTTCGACGACGGTTACGTGACCACCGTCCACTACGAAGACCGCGGGGTCACGTGGCAGTTGACCCCGGGACAGGTCCCGCTCGCGAGCGCGCTCGCGATGGCGAAACTGTACCTCGAACACGAACTGACTCCACAGACCGACCCCGAGGGACGTCCGTTCGTCGGCCTCACCGAACGCGGTCCAGTTCAGGTGTTTGAGGAGATTCCGCCCGAACCGGTCGACTACGTCTACCTCGACGGCGTCCGGACGCTCGAGGAGTTCCCGGAGTTCCTCACCGTCAGCGACGACTTCAGATCCGTGTTCGACCGGATGGCTCCGGCGCAGTCGAGTACGTCCCGATAGTCCTGATAGGCGAAACCGCCTCGTTCTCGATAGTTCGAGTCGCTCTCGGTGTCGCAAGCCGTTTCCCCGTCGCGGCCGTACCCGCCTTCGATGACTGCCGAGGACGAGGACCCGAGTCCTCCCGACGGAGACGCCGAGACCAACGAGGCCGACGCCTCCGCAGACGTGCTCGACCGACTGGCAGACGCGACCGACGCGTCGCCAACCACCACCGAGGGGGCGAGCGAAGGCGACGACGGCGACGACGGCGTCTCGCTCGCGTCGTTCTACGAAGCGCTCGAATCCGAGGGCCGACCCGTCGTGACCGCCCAACAGGTCGCGCGGCGTCTCGGCGTCTCGCAGGCGGACGCGATGGACGGACTCGACGCTCTCGCCGACACCGGTCGGGTCCAGCGGGTGAACGTCGAGACGGACCCGACCGTCTGGTACCCGACGGAGTGGGGCGAACTCGCCTCGCGCGAGCGGGTCGTCCTCTTCCCGAAGCGTCGCGAAATCGTCGTCGACAACCCGACTCAGTACACGCGGGCGCGACTCTCCCAGTTCGCGCACCTCGCCGATACCACCGGCGACCGCGAGGGTCGCGGCCGCGGCTACCTCTATCGTATTCGGCAGGAAGACGTGTGGCAAGCGCCCTTCGACGACGTCGACTCGCTCCTCTCGATGCTTCGGTCGGTCCTCCCCGAGCGGTCGCCGCACCTCGAAGTGTGGGTCGAAGACCAATGGAAGCGCGCCCACCAGTTCCGCCTCTACTCCCACGAGGAGGGCTACACCGTCCTCGAAGCGGCCACCGAGAGCCTCATGGGCAACGTCGCGCTCCAGAAACTCGACGACGACCACGTCTACGCGCCCATCTCGGACACGGAGGCGTGGGTCAGAGACGAGGAAATCGCGGCGATAAAGCGCATCCTCTACGACGCAGGCTATCCCGTCGAGGACGACCGCGACCTCGAGGAGGGCGAGGAACTCGACGTCACGCTCGGCGTCGACCTCCGCGACTACCAGCGAGACTGGGTCGACCGCTTCGTCGACCAGCGCGCCGGTGTTCTCGTCGGCCCACCCGGGGCGGGGAAGACCATCGCCGGTATCGGCGCGCTCGCCGCGGTCGGCGGCGAGACGCTTATTCTCGTCCCGAGTCGCGAACTCGCCCGCCAGTGGCGCGAGGAACTCCTCTCGACGACCGACCTCGATGCCGACCAAATCGGCGAGTACCACGGCGGCGCGAAGGAGATTCGACCCGTTACCATAGCCACCTACCAGACCGCTGGGATGGACCGCCACCGCTCGCTTTTCGACTCGCGTCGCTGGGGGCTCATCATCTACGACGAGGCCCACCACATCCCGAGTCGCGTCTTCCAGCGGAGCGCCGACCTCCAGTCTAAACACCGACTCGGGCTGTCGGCGACGCCCATCCGCGAGGACGACAAGGAAGCCGAGATTTTCACGCTCATCGGCCCGCCTATCGGCACCGACTGGGGGAAGCTCTTCGACGCCGGCTACGTTCAGGAGCCGGAAGTCGAGATTCGCTACGTGGGCTGGGGCGACGACATGGACAGAAACGAGTGGGCGTCCAGCGACGGCCGCGAGCGGCACATGCTCGCCGCGATGAACCCCGGGAAGATATTCGAGATTCGTCGGCTCCGCGCCCGCCACGCCGACTCGAAGGCGCTCGTCTTCGTCGATTATCTCGACCAGGGCGAGGCGATTTCCGAGGCGCTCGACGTGCCGTTCGTCAGCGGCGAGACCCGTCACCACCGCCGTGAAGCGTATTTCAAGGCGTTCCGCGACGGCGACCTCGACACGCTCGTCATCTCCCGCATCGGCGACGAGGGAATCGACCTCCCGAACGCAGGGCTCGCAATCGTCGCCTCCGGGCTCGGCGGCTCTCGCCGGCAGGGCTCCCAGCGCGCCGGTCGAACCATGCGTCCGACGGGGAGCGCGCTCGTCTACGTGCTCGCCACCCGCGGGACCAGCGAGGAGGACTTCGCCCAGCGCCAGATGCAACACCTCGCCGGAAAGGGGATTCGCGTCCGCGAGACGAGTTCTGACGACCTCGACACCGATGCGAGTGACGGTGACCCCGACTCAGACGGGGAGGAGTCGGCGTCTGCGGACGGTTCCGAGTCGATGATGTCCGACGAGTAATCGCGCCGTCGTCGGGCGCTTGGCCGCCCGGAATGAGAATTCTTAAGTCTAACCGTAGACTGAGATTCTCTTGACCGCTCTTAGCTCAGCCTGGCAGAGCAGCCGACTGTAGATCGGCTTGTCCCCCGTTCAAATCGGGGAGAGCGGATTTTGCTTGCAAAATCCGGTCGAGCCGGTTTGAGCAGGTCAGTCGCAGCGCGTGAACGAAGTGAACGCGTCGTCTGACTGGGTTCAAATCGGGGAGAGCGGACTGAACTTCAACACCCGCGAGCGCAGCGAGCGGTGTTGAATGTGAAGGACTCCTCAACCCGATTTGAGCAGCGAGCAACGCGAAGCGTTGCGAGTGAGTTCAAATCGGGGAGAGCGGACTGTCTTCTCTCGTACTGGTCAGTTCACTCCCTTAGTCTCGCCCACAACACCCTCTACTCCCGCCCGCCCCACACCGTCTTCTCGACCAGTTCGACGGTCATCGGCTCGTCGACGTGAATCTGACACGAGAGTCGCGGGTAGCCGAACCGCGCCGCGAGGTCGTCGTGCCAGTGGTCGGCCGTCGGCTCGCCAGCACGAATCCGGACACCGCACGTCGCACAGAGGCCTCGGCCGCCGCAGTTCGTACGCTTCGTGAGACGCGCGTACGGCGAGATGCCGGCCTCAAGAAGCGCGTCGCGGAGGACGGTCCCACGTTCGACGCTGAGCTCGGTGACGCGCTTGCCGTCGGTATCGCGGACGCGGACCGTGACGGTCGGGCCGGCCGGGTCGCGCCCGGGTCGAGACTCGGGGTCGCCCATCGGTCGGCCGTTAGGCCCGACTCGACATGGCTGTACCCCTGCTGGTCACCCTCTCGGTCGTGGCTCTCTCGTCGTCTATGTAGAGTCCATACCCGAAGATATCAGTATTATAACGGCTTATGCCGGGCGAATTCGTAGGTGAGTGTGATGGTGACCTTCGCGTCCGCGCCGGTGTTGGTGAACGTCCGCGTCGAGATGAACGACCACGAGACGATGACGGTCGAACTGCACGAGACGAACGAAACGCGCCACCTTGTGGCCTATGAATCAGAGCGCATCCGCGACACGCTGGCGTCCCTCTCCGAGGGCGCTCGCGTCCCCGTCGAGATGGTCCGCGCTGGTTCGCGTTCGAACGTCTGGAAGGCTGTCGCACTCCACGGCCGGCAGTCTACTGTCACGGACCAGTCCGTTCGGACGGCGAACTGAGCCGTCCCAGTTCGTTCACTCGCCGTCCTCTCGTCCACCGGTCCCACCAGAGACAAACCGTCGGTGCTATACTCCTCGCCCGTGTCGCGCACCGCAATGAGCTTCGTTGCCGAGGTGGAAGTCCGGTTCCGCGACCACGACTCGTTCGGACACGTGAACAACGCCGTCTACGCGACCTACTGCGAGCAGGCCCGCGTCCGCTTCTTCGAGGAGGTAATGGACACACCGCTTTCTGCCCCCCACATCGTCGTCGCGCACCTCGAACTCGACTACCGCGCGCCCATCGAAAGCGTCGGCACCGTCGAGGTGGAAGTCGAGGCCGGCGAGCCCGGCGGAAAGAGCTTCCCCATCTACTACACGCTCTCCTACGAGGGCGAAGTCGTCGCCACCGGCGAGACGGTCCAGGTCGCCATGGACGACGAGGGCCGCCCGACCCGCGTCCCCGACCAGTGGCGCGAGGCAATCGCCGACCAGCCGTAGCGCCTGACGGCGACTGACCGCACCCGACCGCACCCACCGCGCCCGACCGCGCGGCCGCATCCTGTCTGTCTCCCCGAATAGACCGCGACCGACAGGACTCGACATTCGCCCGACTGGGCCGAGACAGGAGAATTATATACTCTCGTGATAATATCCGGGTATGCCTCGGGGAACACTAAAACACGCACGGTCGGCGGAAGCCGACGACGAGACCCCGCTGTCCCGAGCAGGCGAGCGCGCCCTCCACATCGGTCGCGACCGGCCGATTCGCATCAGCGCCGGACACCGCCTCCTCCACCACGACGGCAAGTGTAGCCGCCCGCACGGGCACAACTATGAGATTTCGGTCCGCGTCGTCGGCGACCTCACCGACGAGGGCTGGGTCGTCGACAAGGGCGTCGTCACCGACGTCATCGACGAGTGGGACCACCGCTTCCTCGTCGAGTCGGGCGACCCGCTGGTCGAGGCGTTCGAGCGCTCCGGCGACGCCGACGGAGCGGTCGTTCTCGACGCGCCGCCGACGGCCGAGGTGATGGCCGTCGTCCTCGAGGAGAAACTGCTCGCGGCGCTCCCCGATACCGTCTCCGAAGTCTCCGTCTCGGTCAGCGAGACGTCAGAACTCTGCGCCGGCTTCTGATGCCCGTCTCCGACACCGTCGCCCGCGAGGACACCGATTCTGCGGGCGACCGCCTTCCGATAAACGAACTGTTCGCGTCGCTCCAGGGCGAGGGAAAACTCGCCGGCGTCCCGAGCACGTTCGTCCGCACCAGCGGCTGTAACCTCCGCTGTTGGTTCTGCGACTCGTTTCACACCTCGTGGGAGCCGACTCACGCATGGATGAGCCTCGACGAAATCGTCGCCGAGGTCGAGTCGCTGTCCCCCGAACACGTGGTCGTCACCGGCGGCGAACCCCTCGTCCACGACGAGACCGACGCGCTCCTGTCGGCGCTCGCCGACGACTACCACCTGACTGTCGAGACGAACGGGACGCTCGAAACCGACGCGCCGGTCGACCTCGCGAGCATCAGCCCGAAACTCGCGTCGTCGACGCCGACGCCCGAGAACGCCCCGGCCGACGTTGACCCCGGCGTCTGGACCGAGCGACACGAAAACGCCCGCGTCGACCTCGACGCGCTCGCCTCGTTGGTCGAACACGCGGCGGAGTTCCAACTGAAGTTCGTCGTCACCGGCCGCGACGACCTCGGCGAAATCGAGTCGCTCGTCGCCGACGTGCGCGGCGTCGCCGACCGCGAGGTGCGCGACAGCGATGTGCTGCTCATGCCCGAGGGACAGACCCGCGACGAACTCGCCCGCACCCGGACCGAGGTCGCCGACCTCGCTGCGACGTTCGGTTACCGCTACACGCCGCGACTTCACGTCGACCTCTGGAACGACGCGCCCGAGACGTGACGCGGCGCGATCCGATTCGCATCGTCGAGCAACCGCTTCGAACCAACTCACGCCCTTTCACCAACGCACATGACTGACGAACCCGATTCGACCGATGAAAAGCGCGCCGTCGTCCTCCTCTCCGGCGGCATGGACAGCGCGACGACCGCCTACGAGGCCAAGCAACGCGGCTACGAACTCTACGCGCTCCACACCTCCTACGGTCAGAAGACCGAGTCGAAAGAGTACGACTGCGCCCGCGCGCTCGCCGACGAACTCGACGCCCGCGACTTCCTTCACATCGAGACGAGCCACCTGAAGCAGATCGGCGCGTCGTCGCTCACGGACGACTCGATGGCCGTCGCCGACGCCGACATGGACGCCGACGAGATTCCGACCTCGTACGTCCCCTTCCGCAACGCTAACCTCCTGTCGATGGCCGTCTCGTACGCCGAGGCGAACGACTGCGACGCCGTCTTCGTCGGCGCGCACTCCGAGGACTACTCGGGCTATCCCGACTGCCGACCCGAGTTCTTCGACGCCTTCGAGACCATGGTCGATGTCGGCACGAAACCCGACACGACCATCTCGCTGGAAGTGCCGTTCGTCCACGACTCGAAGACCGATATCGCCCGCCACGGCCTCGAACTCGGCGTCCCCTTCGAACACACGTGGTCCTGCTACCGCGCCGAGGAACCCGCCTGCGGCACCTGCGACTCCTGTGCGTTCCGCCTGCAGGCGTTCCAGAACCTCGGCGAGCGCGACCCGATTCCGTACGCCGAGCGCCCGGACTACGTGGACGCTGACGCGGCGTAGCGTCGTCCCGCACACTGACCGCCGCGCACCCCGCGCGCCGACGAAACGAGGAAATTTCGCCCGCGTCCCGACCTGTCTCCTCGCGTCCCTTTTTCACCGGCCTGCGCGAATCCCGCGCCATGAGCGACGAGAAACGTCGAACCGCCGCCCAGTTCGGGAGCGCCGCCGAGTCGTACTTCGACAGCGAGGTCCACCGCCTCGGCGAGGACCGCGAGACGCTCGCGTCGTGGTGTCGCGGCGCAACCCGCGCGCTCGACGTGGCGACCGGTGCCGGCCACACCGCGGGCGCGATAGCCGATACCGGCGTCTCCTCGGTCATCGCGGCCGACGCCGCCCCCGAGATGGTCGCCACCGCAGTCCGCGAGTACCCCGTCGCGGGCGTCGTCGCCGACGCGGAGCGCCTTCCCTTCGCTGCCGACTCCTTCGACGCGGCCGCCTGCCGCATCGCCGCGCACCACTTCCCCGATCCCGAGTCGTTCGTCGCCGAGGTCGCCCGCGTCCTCGAACCCGGCGGCGTCTTCGCCTTCGAGGACAACGTCGCGCCCGAGGACGCGACTCTCGCCGAGTTCCTCAACGGCGTCGAGGTGCTCCGCGACCCGACCCACGTCGAACTCCACCCGGTTTCGCGGTGGCGCGAGTGGTTCGAGGCCGCGGGCCTGTCGGTCGAAGCGGTCGAGACCGCAGCGATACGCCTCGAGTTCGACCCGTGGACCGAGCGGACGAACGTCTCGCCCGACGACCGGGCCGAACTCGAACGCCGCTTCCGCGAGGCGCCCGACGAGGCGAAAGCGCTGTTCGACGTGGTGTTCGACGGCGACGAGGTCGTCTCGTTCGCCAACCCGAAGGCGCTGATTCGAGCCCGGAAGGGGTAGCGCTGTCGGGGAAAACCCGTCCCCGTTCCCGTCCCCACTTCCCGACCCGTTCCTGTCCCCGCTTCCCGCCCCGTTCCCGTCCCCGCTTCCCGACCCGTTCCCGTCCCTGTTTCCCGCCGGCCGGCTGCGACTCACCGAGACCCACAAACGGTAAGCGGACCCCCCGCGACGTGGGGGTGTGTCAACGCCCGACTCCGACGCCCCAATCTCGCCGCTCGCGGGCCTCGGCATCGCCGTCCTCGCGGTCAGCACGAGCGCCATCCTCGTCCGCTGGAGCGCCGCGCCGAGCCTCGTGAAGGCCTTCTACCGCGTCCTGTTCACCGTGGCCCTCCTCGCGCCGGTCGCGCTCGTCCGCCACCGCGACGCGCTGGCGACCATCTCGGGTCGGGACCTCCTCGCGGCCGGTGGTGCGGGCGTCGCGCTCGCGGCCCACTTCGCGTCGTGGTTCGAGAGCCTCAACCACACGACGGTCGCCGCGAGCGTCACGCTCGTGCAGTCTCAACCGCTGTTCGTCGCCGTCGGCGCGTGGGCCGTCCTCGACGAGCGCGTGAGTCGCCGCACCGCAATCGGCATCGGCGTCGCCCTCGCGGGAATGGTGCTCATGTCCGTCTCCGACTTCCTCACCGCCAGCGGCGCGCCGCGCCCGCTTCTCGGAAACGGACTGGCGGTCGTCGGGGCCGTGACGGCGGCCGCATACGTCCTCACGGGCCGGAGCGTTCGGAGCAGGGTCTCGCTCGTCCCCTACGTGGTCGTCGTCTACTCGGTCTGTGCCGCCGCGCTCCTCGTCGTCGCGGTCGGCCGCGGCGACCCGCTTACCGGCTATCCGCCCCGCGAGTGGCTTCTGTTTCTCGGGATGGCCGTCGGACCGGGCGTTTTCGGCCACACCGTCATCAACTGGGCGCTCGCCCACCTCGAATCGAGCGTCGTCTCCGTCTCTCTTCTCGGTGAGCCCGTCGGCAGTACGATTCTCGCGCTCTTTCTCCTCGGTGAGATTCCCACGCTCCCGACCGTCCTCGGCGGAGCGGTCGTCCTCGGCGGTATCTACGTCAGCGCGTCCTGACCTCTCCCGCCTCGAGAGGACGGCACTGCCTTCGAATGATCGCCCGCAGACGCGGCTGTTCGTCTCCTGTCCCCGAGTTCGTTATCGGAGCTGATAACCGCGTCACAACGCTCATTACGGTGAGCGGTCGCTACTCCGTATGGACGACGGGTCGGGGGCAGACGTACGTGTCCTCCACGTCGACGACGAACCCAGTCTGACGGACCTCGTGTCGATTTACCTCGAACGCGAGGCCGGCGACGTCGACCTCTCGGTCTCGACGTCGAACTCGGGGGCCGACGCCCTCGAACGACTCCGGCAGGAACAGGTCGATTGCGTCGTGTCGGACTACGACATGCCCGATATCGACGGACTGGAGTTCCTCCGCGCGGTCCGTTCCGAACACCCCGACCTCCCTTTCATCCTCTTTACCGGCAAAGGCTCCGAGGAGGTCGCCCGCGACGCCTTCCGCGTCGGCGCGACCGACTACATGCAGAAAGACACTGGCACGGACCAGTACACGGTCCTCGCCAACCGCGTCGTCAACGCCGTCTCGCAGTACCGCGCGAAGGCGGCCTCCGAGCGGTACGGCACCGCCATCGAGGTGCTCGACAGCGGCGTCTACTCGCTCGATTCGTCCGGTCGCTTTACCTCCGCCGACGGCGTCTTCTGCGAGCTCACCGGCTACGACCGGGAAGCAATTATCGGCCGTGAGTTCGCCGACCTCGCCGCCGAATCCGACGACGAGATTCGCGCCGCCTTCGAGCGAGTCGTCGCCCCTGACGCCCCCGACACGGAACGATTCGAGACGGTGCTTTCGCCCGGTCCCGCGTATCCGCACGACGACGACCTCCTGTGCGAGGGTCATCTCGCGCTCCGTCCCACCGAGGACGACGAACCCGCCGTCATCGGAACGCTACAGGACGTGACCGAGCGCCGCCGCCGCCGGAACCGTCTGCGCTACGAGACGCGCCTGAAAGACGCCGTGTTGGACACGTCCACGTCGTTGATGAGCGCCGAGACCGACGAAATCGGCACGAAAATCGAGTGGACGCTCCAGTCCGTCGGTGAGGTGGCCGACCTCGACCGCTGTTCGGTCTACCTCTACGACGACGAGACGAACGTCGCCGCGCGGATGCACGACTGGCGCGGCGGCGACCCGCGCGAGCATCCCGCGCGCGTCGCCCTCGAAGACGCTCGCTGGCTGGTCGAACGACTCCATCGCTTCGAAAACGTCCGCCTCCACCGAGTCTCGGACCTCCCGCCCGAGGCGTCGGACACGAAGCACGTACTCACCGACGCTGAGACCGGTGGGTTCGTCGCCGTCCCGATGGTCTCGAAGTGGGCGCTCGTCGGCTTCGTCGTCTTCGACGTGGTCGAGACGAGTCGCTCGTGGACCGACACCGAAGTCGACCTCCTGCGCTCGGTCGCGAACAACGTCACGCACACGCTGGCCCGCCAGCGACGCGAGCGCGAACTCCAGCGGCAGAACGACCGTCTCGAGGAGTTCGCGTCGGTCGTCTCCCACGACCTCAGGAACCCCCTCAACGTCGCCAAGGGGTTCGTCGAACTCGCTCGCGAGGAAGAGGATGTGACCTACCTTGACCGCGCGCTCGACGGCGTCACCCGGATGGACACGCTCCTCAACGACGTGCTCAAACTGGCCAGACAGGGCCGAAAGGTCGGCGAGACGCACTCGGTCGCCATCGAGAACGTCGCCGAGCGGGCGTGGAAGGCGGTCGATACCGGCGACGACGCGGTCCTCGTCGTCGAGGACGGCCTCGGGTCCACGCAGGCCGACCAAGGCCGGCTCCAGCAGGCGTTCGAGAACCTGTTTCGGAACGCCGTGGAACACGGTGGTCCCTGCCGCGACGGCGGCGACGACGCCTCCGCAGACGGCGCGTCGAGAAAAGCTGTGGACGCGCCCGCCGGCGACACCGCGTCGTCCGGGTCGTCCACGACGAGCGCGGGCGACGAACTGACCGTTCGCGTCGGTCCCACCGAGACCGGCTTCTACGTCGCCGACGACGGTCCCGGCATCCCGGCCGACGAGCGCGACACCGTCTTCGAACACGGCCACTCCACGTCCGAGTCCGGCACGGGCTTCGGGCTCTCTATCGTCGAGAGCATCGTCGAGGCGCACGGGTGGGACATCGTGGCCACCACGCCCGAACCCGACCTCGGCGGCGCGCGGTTCGAGTTCGACATTGGCGGCGTCCGCTCCGAGGTCGAACCGCGGTTCTCGCTCAGCGATGACTGAACCGTCGGCGCTCTGATCCGACTGCTGTTCTACTGTTCTTCCAACAGTCGCTTCGTCTCGGCGTGGCGCGCGCGGAACATCCCCTCGACGCCGACACCGCCGAAGACGCCCGCGAGGTCGCCGAGCGGGCCGAACGGCAACTCGTACTCCACGCGGTCTTCGAGAATCGTCTCGTCACCGTCGGCGACGAAGCGGTGGGTGTGGACCCACCGCGAGAAGGGGCCGCCGACCATGTCGTCTCGGAACCACGCCGTCCCTTCGCCCGACTCGCGGTCGAGGATGCGTGAGGTCCACCGCTGGCGCGGGCCGACGCCGAACGGTCGCATCGACATCTCGATTTCCGCTCCGGCGACGAGTTCGTCGGGGTCTTCTTCGTCGTCGGGGCCGCGGACCGACTCGATTTCGAGGTGCATCCACACCGGGGTGAGCGCCTCCAGTCCGGACACCTCGGAGTGGAACTCCCAGACGCGCTCGAGCGGGGCGGCGATTCGGGTTCGACGCTGGTAGACCGGCATACCCGACCGTTAGGCCGGAGACGGAAAAGCGATGCTGGCGGATGGTTCGAACGAAGGGACGAAGAAATCAATCGCCGACCGCGAGTCGAGGTCGGCGGCCGGTCGCCTCGCGCCGCCTCAGAGCGTGAAGCGCGAGACGGTCGTGCCGGCTTTCGTCAGGTCCTCGTGGGTCGCCGCGGCGACGGTCACCTGGTTCTCGCCGTACTCGATGGCGACTTCGACCTCGAACGCCTCGTCGTCGGGCTCGACGAGTCGGGTCTCGCCGGGCGTCTTGACCGCGACGACGGCGGCGTCTGTCTGCCCGGAGACGACGAGTTTGTCGCCTTTGAAGCGCGTGCTCACGCGGAGCGACGGCCCGCTCGGGCGCTCGGACTCGACGTATCGCTCGCGGAGGAACGCGGGCGTCTCGACGGGTTCGCCGGCCTCGACGCCGTGGGCGAGGCGAATGAACTGGGCCATCGACCACGCCAGCGGCGTCGCGCTGCCGGTGCCCTCGCCGAACTCCCAGTTGAAGTCGGTCGCGTGTTCGCGGTCCCAGACCTGCTCTGCGAGCATGCGGCCGGAGTTGGCGAAGGCGGCCATCGTCCGCAGCAGGTTGTCCGGCGCGAGGTCGCCCTCTTCGGTTCCCGCGAGCAGTTCGTACTCGCCGCGCTCGCCGGTGAAGATGGGCCAGAGTCGGCCCTTCCCCTTGGCGTCGACAGACCACGGCGCGCCCTCTTCGTCGCGCTCGCGCTCGCCGTAGCCGTCGCCGTTGTACCGGTAGAACGCCGGTCCGTGGGGCGTGTCGACGCGGATGGTCTCGTCGACTTCCTTCACGGAGTTCCGGATTATCTCGTCGTCGGCGGGCTTGATGCCGAGGCGGGTGAGTTCGAGGAACCCGGCGTCGATTATCTCGCGCTCGTCGAGCGTCGGCCCGTTGTTCGCGAGCGTCCGCAGGTGGCCGGCGTCGGGCTCGCCGTCGCGGGTGATGCGGACGTAGTACGGCGTGTGCGTGTTGCGGTCGGTGCCGGTTCGGGTCGCGGTCCAGTCGTCGACGCGCTCGGTCCAGTCGTCGGCCAGCGCCAGCCAGACGAGCGCGTCTTCGGTGTGGCCCTCGTCGAGCGCGATTGACGCCGCACAGCCGAGTCCGGCGATTTCGGCCGCGATGGACGACGGCGAGTAACCGGCTTCCTCCTCCCAGCGCTCCTGTGCGGTCGGCGGCCCGTTCCGCGCGACGTAGTCCGCGGAGTACTTGACGTTCTCGTAGTCGTAGGCCACGTCGTCGAAGGTGACGCCGCGTTCTTTGAGCATGTACGCCATCACCTGCGGGAACGAGATGTTGTCCATCTGCTCGCCGCCCCAGCGGGTCCGCCCGTTGAGGTAGGTGTTCTGCGGGATGAAGCCGCGGTCGTCCTGCTGGTAGGTGTAGATGTACTCCAGCGCGTCGATGGCCGTCTCGACGTCGCCGACGGCCTCGAAGACGGTGAAGACCTGATAGAGGTCACGCGACCAGACGAAGTTGTAGCCGTACCCCTTCGCCTCCTCGGCGGGGACGGCCTCGCCCCACGGCACCGACGGCGAGGCGAGCCCCGCGCCGAGGTAGGTCTTGTCTTCGACCGCCCGCAGGCTCATGAGCGCGGTCTTGTACTGCGCGGCGAGTTCGCCGTCGTCGGCGACCGAGCCGGGGAGCTCCTTGTCGGCAAGGAAGTCGGCCCACGAATCGGTGTAGGCCGCCCGAGCCGTCTCGTAGCCGTGGGTGAGCGCGCCGGCCGCCTCGCCCAGCGCGGCGGCGGTGTCGGCGTGTTCGGCGAAGCCGAGCGCCAGCGTTTCCGCGAGTTTGTCGCCCGTGCCGATGCGTCCGACAAGCACGACGTTCTCGTCGTCGATGCGCTCTTGGGCGCTCGGGAGCTCGCCCTTTGAGAAGAAGTCCGCGAGATACCGCGAGCCCGCGACGCCGACGGTGGCCCACTCGAACCGGCCGGCGGCGGCGAGCGCGATGGCGACGCTGTACTCCCTGCCGTCCTGGTCGATGAGGAGTGGCTCGTGGCCCTCGCCGGCGTCGAACGCGCCCGCGTCGCGGGCGACGAGGTGGTAGCTCCCGAGTTGGCCGAGGCGGATACCGCGGTCTTTCGTCCCGGTGTTCGCGAGCGCCGTGTCGGCGATGGTGTACAGTTCGTACTCGTCGCCGTCGATGGACTCGAACTGCACGTCCGCGAGCATCGCGTCGTGTTCGGGGTCGATGATGTACTCGACGGTGAGTTCCCACTCGTGGCCGCGGCCGTCGCCCGTCTCGGTGACGACGTGGCGGAAGACGAGCGCGTCGTCCTCGACGATTTCGGCCCGGCGTTCGACCGTGTCGGCGTGGTCGTCCCGCCGTGTCTCGTTGTGGGTGCGCGCCGTGTACTCGTCGTCGGGGTCGGCGTCGACGACGAGGAAGTCGAGCGTCCGGAGGTTCATCAGGTCGACCCGCGGGAAGCGGACCTCGGTCAGCGCGCCCTCGGTCAGGGTGAACCAGACGCGCGAGGGGTCCTCGGTGTAGTGGTCGGCAACGGTTCCGATGCCGTACTTCTCGCCGGTCGTCCACCGCGGTCGGTTCTCCGGGCCGGTCGGTGCGGGCTTCGGCGCGGGGAGCGCGTCGATGTCGGCGAGGATGGCCGTCGTCTCCATCCGAATGGCGTGGGGCCATCCGAGCGGCGTCGCGCTGTCGAAGCGCCCGTCGTCGAACACCTGCTCGGCGAGGTAGCCCGCCTCTGTCGTGAGGGGGCCGTCGGGTTGGAGCAGTTCGTAGAGGTTCGTCGCGCGCTCGACGAACCGGCGGCCGTCCTTGCCGATGCGGTCACAGAGGACGCCGAACTTCGCGGCGGCGTTCGCGCCCCACGCGGTCGAGACGGACCAGACCTTCTCGCCGTCCTGTCCGTCGGCGCGCCAGTAGTCGTCCTCGAACCGGACCAACCCAGCCACGTCGCCGCGGGGGTTCCGGTAGAGCCCCTTCAGCGTCGCGGCCATGTGCTTGACGAGCCGGTTGCCGGTCTTCGAATCGATCTCCTCGATGTCGGCGTAGGCGTCGACGGCGTCGACGAGGGCGAACGTGGCCGAATCGAGGCGGTCGTCGAGGTCGCCGCTTCTGTCGATGCGGAGGGCGTAGACTTCACGCTCTTCGGACCACAGTTCGTCGAGTCCCTCGTACACCGCGGTCGCCTGCTCGGCGGCGTGCTCCCGGAGGTCGTCGTTCACGGGCGCGGTGGCGACCGTAGCGTACGCTTGGAGGAACGTCGCGGCCGTGTGCGTGAATCGACCGCTCATGTTCTCCCACGCGTTCTGACAGGGCTTCGGAAGGCCGTCGTCTTCGAGACTGCTGTCGAGCCCCGAGACGCCGGCGGCGATGGTTGAGCGGATGCGACCGACGAGTTCGTCGTCGAGGTCGTCGCGGCGCTCGGTGAGGAGCGACGCGAGCGCGGCGACGACGCTCGCCGTCTGGTCGGCCTGATACTCCTCGTCGCCGGAGCCTTCGACGCGGCCGTGGGCCCAGCCGGGGGCGACGGTCCCATCGACGGCCCAGACGCGGTGGGGCCACGTGCCGTCTGCGAGCTGCGTCTTGCAGTAGAACTCGGCGCTCGTGGCGAGGCGGTCGCCGAGGTCGAGGCCGAAGGCGCCGTCGGCGTGTGCGAGCGCCTGCGTGACCTCGGCGTCGTCGCGGAACCAGGTGTAGCCGTAGCCGCCGGAGTGGGCGTAGAACGGGTCGAACTCGGGGCCGGCGATGCGCGCGCCGCTGGGCGCGGTCAGAAGCGACAGCGCCCGGAGGTCGGCGCGGACGATTCGCTCGCGCGGCGTCCCGTCGGGGACGAACACCTCGGCCTGTTCGCGGGCGGCCTCCCGGAGCGCGTCGGCGGTCGCGTGCTGGACCGAACAGTGTCGGAGGTCGGCGAGGGCGTCGGTCCGCGCCATCTCGTTGTGGTCCGAAAGCTGGGTGACGAGGGTGGTCCGCGCGGCGCGGCCCTCCTGTTCGAGCGGGGCGCTGACGACTACGTCGCCCGAGAGGTGGGTGTCCTCGTAGCGGTCGAGGACGGCCTCCCGGGGGAAGTCGAAGCTGTCGTCGGAGAGAATCTCGTCGAAGCGTTCGGGAATCTGTCCGCGAACGTCGGTGAGCCCGGTCGACGCGGTGACGTAGTCGTGTTCGTTTCGGTGGAACACCTCGACCGCCTGGGTGTCGTTCGGCCCGCCGGCCTCGTGGATGAGGCGGCCGACCCGCGTCTCTCGGCCCTCGGGGGCGAAGGTGAGAAAGGCGGTCAGGTGGGCGTCGGTGGGAATCGCGCCGCGAAGCTCGACGTGCGTCACGTGAGCGCGACCGAGCGTCAGGTCGTACTGGTGGACGGTGTACTCCCCGGCGTCGTACTCGGTCTCGACGAGGCTCGTCTCCCGGTAGTAGTGTTGTCGCACGGACTCCAACTCGTCGAACCAGTGCGTCTCACCGTCCGCCTCGATGCCGAACCGAGAACGGTCGATACCGTAGAGGCCCGAAAGCGAAGCAGAGTAGTCCCGGAGAGACCCATCGAGGCCGACGTAGACGAGTCGGTCTCCGTGACCGGAGAACGCGCCGTCCGAGGTCCGACACTCCTCTGGGAAGCGTCCGCCCCGGTCGCGTTTGTATTCGTTTAAGGCGGTCCGAAGTCGCATAGAGGTAGACGAGGGTCTCGAACCATAAGTATTGGCCGCCCATCTCCCATCATTTATGCCTGCAAACCGACGAATTCGACCGACGCCGAGGCGAATCGGTAGAACCCGTCTCCCACCGGTATGTCGGTCACTCCAGGGGTAAACTCAAAGTCACCCGGCACGTTGGTTGTGAGTATGCAACACCCAGGACCGCCGCAGTTCATGGCTGTCGGCGAGTCAGTACAACTCGCGCCTCGCGACCCCGACCCCGACGCCGACTACTCGTGGCGGGTTCGGAGCGCGCCGGTCGCCAGTAGCCTCGAATTCGACGAAGACACCGCAATCGTGCAGTTCACGCCCGATGCGGCCGGACGCTACGTCGTCGAACTCGACACGCCCGACGCGACGCACACGCTCACGGTCCGCGTCTTCCCCGGCTCCTACCTGCCCGCCGGCTCCGTCAGGAGCGGCGCGAGCGGGATGAGCGGAATGAGCGGTTACAGCGGACAGAGCGGCTCCGCGCGCCCGGCGGGGTTCAGTGGCGGCGCGTCCGGCTCCGGAAGCGGTGCCGGCGACGCCCAGCGGGGACAGGGAGGCCGTCCTCGAATCAGGCTCGACGCGACCGTCGAAGACGGCGTCGTCGTCGTCCGCGCCGACCCGCAACCGAACCCCGACAGCGACACCGACCGCGACGACCTCGTGGTCGAGTTCGTCGTCGACGACCGCGACGAGGTCGACGACGCGGCCGTCGAGACCGACGGCTGGGAGCTTCGCGTTCCGCTTTCGGCGGTCGGCGACCGGCTCCGCGTCCACGCGGTCGCGCTTGACGAGACGTACAGCGTGCCCGACACCGTGACCGTCGAGCGCGAGGCCGTCGCCGACGGCGGGTTCGCCGAGGCGGAGACGGACGCGGTACAGACCGACGTGACGGGCCACGCCGACGGCTCGGGCGCGCGGGGGGCGTCCATCTCCCGGCCAAACGACCCGCCGAAGTGGGCACAGGAGGTGACGCTCTACGAGATTTACGTCCGCGGCTACGCCTCGGACGACGAGGACGCCGACAACACCTTCGAGGCGCTCGAAAAGCGTCTCGACTACCTCGAATCGCTCGGCGTCGACTGCCTGTGGCTCACGCCCGTCCTCCAGAACGACCACGCGCCCCACGGCTACAACATCGTGGACTTCTACGACATCGCGGAGGACCTCGGCACCCGCGAGGACTACGAGCAGTTCGTCGAGGCCGCCCACGACCACGGCATGAAGGTGCTTTTCGACCTCGTGCTCAATCACTCCGCCCGCGCCCACCCGTTCTTCGAGGACGCCTACAAGAACCCCGACTCCGAGTACTACGACTGGTACGAGTGGCAGGAAAGCGGCGAGCCGGGCACCTACTTCGACTGGGAGTACATCGCTAACTTCGACTACCGGAACCTCGAAGTCCGTCGCTACCTGCTCGATGCGGTGGACATGTGGGCCGAGGTGGTCGACGGCTTTCGCTGCGACATGGCGTGGGCCGTCCCCGACACGTTCTGGCAGGAGATTCGCGACCGCGTGAAGGCGAAAGACCCCGAGTTCCTGCTGCTGGACGAGACCATCCCGTACATCGCCGACTTCCACGAGGGCATGTTCGACATGCACTTCGACACGACGCTGTACTTCACGCTCCGGCAGGTCGGCCGCGGCGACGAGCCCGCCGAACGAATCCTCGACGCCATCGAACAGCGCACGCAGGTCGGCTTCCCCGACCACGCGGCGTTCATGCTCTACCTCGAAAACCACGACGAGACGCGCTACATCGTCGAGTGCGGCGAGGACGAGGCGCTGGCCGCTGCGGGCGCGCTGTTTACGCTCCCCGGCGTGCCGATGGTCTACGGCGGGCAGGAAATCGGCCAGCGCGGCCGGCGCGACGCCCTCGCGTGGGACCACGCCCGCGACGACATCCGCGAGCACTACGAGCGCCTCATCGAGGTCCGCGACGAAACGCCCGCGCTCCGGTACGACGGGACGTTCCGCCGCATCGACTACGAGACGGACTCCGACAGCGCGGTCGCGTTCGTTCGCGACCACGACGACGGTTCGTACCTCTGTGCGCTCAACTTCGCCCCCGGCGCGACCACGGTCGACGTTGGCGACCTCGCGGTCGACGCGACCGATATCGTCTCCGGTGACTCCGTCGCCGCCGAGGGCGGCATCCGCGTCGACGACGTGGTCGTCTGCCCGCTCGCGTAACGTCTCGCACGTCCCGTTTCACGTTCGCGCGGTCTCCGATTTCGCTTCCACCTTCGATTTCGCCTCCACCTCTGATTTCGCCGCCGTTCGACCCGACCAGCCCGATACACCATGAGCACGAACTCCCCATCCCGACCCTGCACGCCGACCGTACCGACGGCTGAGAACCGGCGTTAGTCGCTCCCGGCGTCGAGGAGCTCGACGACTCGACCCCCTCGACCGACACGCTCGCGGTCGCACTCACCAACGGGGCGGCCGTCATCTGGCGACGCGACCTGTAACGGTCGCCGAGAACTCACCACCAGATTCATATTCTCAGAGTGTTTTTGGACATATGTCCACAGTACAACTCGGTATATTATCGAATAATATTGGTAATATTGTTCCTATTTGGTCTATTTCTCTAAACATTCGATAAGTGTTTATGGGGAATTGTGGGCAGAGCTTTTCAATGAGAACTCTGTGCTATCCGCTACATGATGTCCAAACCAATGCAAGAAAATGGCAGAATTGTACACGATTGTGCTACTGTGGCGGGGGTCGGCGTATGGGTCTCGTAAAGATGACCAAGTGGCGGACGTTGCTGCTCGCCACTATCGGGTTCAACTTCTCCTTCCTCATCTGGTTCTCGTTCGCGCCCTTCACGGGGCCGATGGCGGAGGAGTTCGGGCTCTCGCTGGCCGAAATCGGTATCTTGGCGAGCGCGGCCATCTGGCTCGCGCCGTTCGGCCGCATCCTCACCGGCTGGCTCTCCGATAAGTTCGGCGCGCCGGTGGTGTTCGCCATCGTCCTCGGCTACGTCGGGGTGTTCTCGATGGCGAGCGCCTTCGCCGAGAGCTACACCGTGTTCTTCATCGAGCGCCTCATCGTCGCCACGGCGGGCATCACGTTCGTCATCGGCATCCAGCACGTCTCGGAGTGGTTCGAAGAGGAGAACCTCGGCATGGCAGAGGGAATCTACGCCGGCGTCGGGAACGCCGGTGCCGCCGGCGGCGCGCTCATCCTGCCCCGCGTGTTCGGGGCGGATTGGAGCGGGCCGCTCTTCCAGAGCAACTGGCGCGCGGCGTTCTTCTACACCGGCATCGTCTCGATTCTGCTCGCGGTCGCCTACTACGTCCTCGGCGAGGCCGCGGCGACCGACGAGCGTCGGCAGGCGACCGCCGACAACGCGACGCTCAAGCAGTGGGTCCACACGGCCACCCGGTACGGGACCGTCGCGCTCGCGCTCGCCTACGTCATGAGCTTCGGCCTCGAACTCTCGATGAACGGCTGGCTCGCCACCTACTACCGCGAGGCATTCAACACGAACAACCTCGTGCTCGCGAGCACGTTCGCGGCCACGTTCTCCATCGCGGCCGGCCTACTCCGGCCCATCGGCGGCTACGTCAGCGACGTGCTGGCGCGCAAGGAGATGGACATCCTGCCCATGTTCAAGGGCCGGTACCGCGAGCAGTGGACGTTCGTGTCGCTCTCGTTCATCGTCGTCGCCATGCTCGCCATGACGCTCGCCGGTCTCTCCGGGGCCGTCCTCATCGCGGTGGCCGCCGGCTTCATGGTCGGTATGGCCTGCGCGTTCGCGGAAGGCGCCATCTTCGCGCAGGTCCCGGCGATGTTCCCCAACAGCTCCGGGGCCGTCGCGGGCGTCGTCGGCGGCGTCGGTACCATCGGCGGCATCGCCTACCCGCTCGTCTACTCGTCGGTGCTCCTGCCGAACCTGCACGTCGGCTACGCGCTCGTCGCGGCGACGATGGTTCCCATCCTCCTGCTGAACGCGTGGGTCTACCGCCCGCACATCGCGAAGCGCGCGACTATCGACGGCTTCCTCGGCTCGTCGAGCACGTCCGGCCCGGCCGACGACTGAGCCGCCGACCGCGACGCGACGTTTCATTTTTTCCGACCTACTGCCCGAGAGCGCCGGCTCTCGCTCAGACGACGCGCGCGTCCGTCTCGACCGAGACGCCGTCGAGGTAGTCGCCGTCGGGACCGACCCACTCGCCGTCGGTCCCGCAGTCGGTGGTCAGCCGGCAGACGCGGGTCTCCGGCGGCCAGATGACGCGCACCTCGTCGCCGGAGCGCTCGACCGTCACGGTCTGTCGGTACGTGACCGTCTCGCCGAAATCACCGACGTAGGTCACCGCGAGGTCGACCTCGCTCGTGCCCGGCGGAATCGACAGCCGTTCTGGGCCGGCGGCGAGCGGGCGGTTCGTCACGGCCACGCCGGCCGGCGTCAGCGACCACTCGAGGGTCAGGTTTTCGGCCATCGCCGCGTCGTAGCGGGCGTAACCCTCGTCGGTCTCGATGCGAACCGACACGGTCTTCGTCCCCTCGGGCGCGCCGAGCGTCGTCGTCGCGTCGACCCGCTCGCCAGCGAGCACGTCGAGCCGGGTCAGTTCCGGTTCGACGGGCGCTTCGGCCCCGCTCCACGTCCCCCGATAGGTGAACCGGTACGGGGTCCGGTTCGTCGCGTCGAGGACCGCGAAGTCCTGCTCGGCCCCGTCGTCGATGGCGTACACCACCGGGCCGTCGAAGCCGGGGTCGTTGCGGAGCGTCTGGAAGGGATGGGCCGACCAGTCGCCGTAGGGGTTGGGGTGGAAGACGAGCGCCTTCGTCTCGTTGTCCGCCGCGGCCGAGTCGCCACCGACTCCAATTCCGCTGCCACCGTTCCCGAGACCGGTGGCTTCGACGCCCGGGACCGACGGGGTCAGCGGCGGGTGTTCGAAGCCGGCGTCGAGGAGCGGTTCGTAGGTCGCCGCGAGGTTCTCGGTTCGGAGTCGGTTCTCGTCGTAGGGTTCCTCGACGGCCTCGACCGTCACGCCGCCGCCGACGAGTGCCGAGACGAGGAGCACCGAGAAGACGACACCGCGGGCCTCCGAGGCCGAAAAGCGGCGGTGGGCCAGCCGGCGGAGGAGGCGAGCGCCGGCGACGACTCCGGCCGCGCCGAACACCGCGAGCGGGACGAGCGCGTCGAAGTGGTAGAAGGGTCCGAGGAGGTCGATGAGGCCGTTTCGGAGGCCGTTGTGCGTCCCCCAGAAGGCGGCGTTGCCGACGAACACCGAGGCGAACACGGCCGCGACGACACAGGCGAGGGCGTCGTCGGAGAGTTCGGCGAAGGCGCGGTCGCGGCCGCCGAGGCCGTGGTGGCGGCGTCTCGCGCTCCCGCGGAGGTTCCGTCCGGTCTTGTGACCCCACCAGCGACGGGCGGTGACGCCGAGGCCGAACACCGCGGCGACGGTGCCGAGCCAGCCCATCGGCCCCCAGCGCGTCGCGAGCAGGTCGAGGGCTTCGACGGCGGTCTCGACGCCCATCGCGGGCGTGTAGACGACTTCGTAGCCGAGGATGGCCCGCTCGCCGAAGCCGATGCCGTCCTGCGGGGCGAAGGCGATGTAGGGGAACGTGAGCGGGTCACCCGTCACGACGGCGTTGTAGGCCAGCGTCAGGCCGACGAACGCGAGGCCGGGGAGCGCGACGGCGACGTACCGGCGGAGGACGACCCAGCCGGTCCCCGCGCGGCGGGCGGTCGCGAGCGCCCACAGCGAGTGGGTGATGAACGGCAGGGCGAACAGGACCGCGGTGTAGGGGCGGGCGAAGAACGCCGCGCCGACGAGCGCGCCGGCGACGACGGCGTAGCCTGAGGAGTCACGCCGGGCGGCCCGGACGTAGCAGACGGCGAAGCCGAGGTTGAGCATCGTCGTCGGCGCGTACGCGAGGAACGTCGACGACGTGAGCAGAAACAGCGGCGAGAGGCCGAGCAGGCCCGCCGCGACGACGCCGGTCGTCCGGTCGAACGCGTCGGCCGTGAGCGTGTAGACCAAAGCGGCGGACACCGCGGCGATGGCTCCCAACACGAGGTTCGGAAGCCCGAACGCGAGGCCGACCGCGAACAGCGCCGGCACGGCCGGCGAGTACTTCGAGTAGAGCTGGACGCCGCCGGGGGCGCTCGGCGTCTCCTGCACCACGAAGAACCACGGTCTGACGGCCTCCGTCAGCTGGCCGGGGTAGAGAAACAGCTTGCCTTCGAGGAGCATCGCGGCCTGCGTGAGGTAGACGCCCTCGTCGTCGTTGACGGTGTGGTACGGAAAGAGGTCGACCGCGAACCACGTCACGACGAGCCCGACGAGGAGCGAGACGCAGAGCGCGGCGAGTCGTCTTCGCGTTCGAGTCCGGTCGATGTCGATGGTAACGTCAAAATCGAACGCGAGCCTGCGGACTGCGGCTCGCACGCGTCCGCCGAGCGGGAGAGAGCCGCCCGTGTTCGAGTCTCGCCGACCCATTCTCAGTCCGAGTAAGGGCCGGTCTCGGGACGCTGTTCGCGCGGGAACCACGCGAGTTCGTGGCCGGCGTCGAGCGTCACCTCGACGCAGCCGTCGGTCGGGACGGTCTCGTCGTGGTTGTGCATACACAGCAGGTTGTCGCCGCCGTGGAGTTCGACCTCGTAGAGGATGGTCGGCCCGAGGTAGCGCTTCCCGACGACTTTGCCGTGGCCCTCGCCGCCGTCGCCGCAGGGGTGCGCCGACACGTCGTCGGGGCGGACGAGGATGTCGATGTCGGTGTCGTCGTACTCGGGCGCGAGACCGTGTATCTGCTCGCGGCCGACCGTCCCGAGTTCGGTCTCGACTACGTCGCCCGCGATGCGTCCCGGCAGGAACCCGGCGTAGCCGAGGAAGCCGGCGACGAAGCGCGATTCGGGGTGTTGGAACACCTGTTCGGGCTCGCCGATCTGTTCGAGGTCGCCGTCGTTCATCACGGCCACGCGGTCGGAGATGGACATCGCCTCCTCCTGGTCGTGGGTGACGGAGACGGCCGTCACGCCGGCTTCCTTGAGGATGCGGCGGACCTCCTCGCGCATCTGGACGCGGAGGTCAACGTCGAGGTTCGAGAAGGGCTCGTCGAGAAGCAAAATGGCCGGCTCCGGCGCGAGTGAGCGGGCGAGGGCGACCCGCTGTTGCTGGCCGCCGGAGAGTTCGTCGGGGTAGCTGTCACCTTGGCTCTCCAGTCCGACGAGGTCGAGGAGGTCGCGAACGCGCTCGTCGCGCTCGGCTTCGTTGAGGTCCTTCAGGCCGAAGGCGATGTTCTCGGCCGCGGTGAGGTGCGGGAACAGCGCGAACTCCTGGAAGACGACGCCGACGCCGCGCTCTTCGGGCGCGCGGAAGGTGCCGCCGCCGGAGACGACGTTCCCGTTCAGTCGGACCTCGCCGCCGTCGGGGCGGTCGAGCCCGGCGATGAGCCGGAGCGTCGTCGTCTTCCCACAGCCCGAGGGGCCGAGGAGCGTGAGGATTTCACCCTCCTCGACGCTGAGCGAGAGGTCGGCGATGACCGACTCGGTGCCGTAGGACTTCGAGACGCCGTCGAGTTCGAGGACGCCGCCGGCGTCCGCGTCGTCGGCCTCGGAGCCGGTGGATTCAGTGCGGTTCGAGTGGTCGGTGGTCGAAAGTGTGCTATTTGACATCGTATCCCTCTTGCGTGATGATGACGAGCATCGAAAGCCCGGAGACGAAAAGCAGGATGAACGCGGGCACGACGGCCTGGCCGAAGTAGCCCTGCTCGTAGGCCGTCCAGATGTGCGTCACGAGCGTGCTGAACCCCGAGGGGCGCAGCAGGAGCGTCGCGGGTAGTTCTTTCATCGTGGTCAGGAAGACGAGCGCCGCGCCGCCGAACAGACCGGGCGCGACGAGCGGAAGCGTCACGTGACGGAACGCCCCCGACGGGGTCTCGCCGAGCGTCCGCGCCGCCTCGGGGAGCGCTGGGTCGACCCGGAGGAACGACGCCCGAAGCGACCCGATTGCCTGCGGGAGAAAGCGGATGACGTACGCGAACACGAGGAGGTAGAGCGTCTGGTAGATGAGCGTCGCGTACGAGCTCCCGAAGTAGACGAGCGCCAGCCCGAGGACGACGCCCGGCACCGCGTAGCCGACGTAGGTCGCGCGCTCGAAGACGGAACTGAGCCGCGAGGGGTGCCGGGCGGCGAGGTAGGCGACGGGCAGGCCGGCGAGCGTCGCCGCGCCCGCCGTCGCGGCCGCGACGAGGACCGAATTGAGCGCGTACTCGGGCTGGAACGCAAGCGACTGACTCGTCGCGGCGACGCCCTGCGCGAGCCACGTAAAGAGGATGCCGAGCGGGACGAGAAGGGCGACGGTGGCGACGAGCGCCGCGAAGCCGAGCGCCGGGTACTTCCACCGGCCGAGCGGCATTGGGCTTCCCGAGCGCCCGCCGGTCGTCGTGCGCTCGTCGCCGCGAATCTGCGATTCGAGCGTCAAGATGAGGAGCGTCACGGCGATGAGTTGGAGCGACAGGAGCGTCGCGGTGTCGCGGCCGAACGTCCCGAACTCCACGTAGATGACGCGGGTGAACGCGTCGAACTTCATGATGGCCGGCGTGCCGAAGTCCGAGAGGACGTACAGCGCCGTCAGAAGCGACCCGGCGGCGACCGCGGGGCGTATCTGCGGGACCGTTACCCGCTTGAACGACTCCCAGCGGGTGTGGTTCAGGGTCCGCGCGGCGTCGATGAGCGTGGTGTCCATCGACTTCAGCGCGGCCCGGGTGGTGATGAACACGTACGGGTACGTGTAGAGCGTCAGCACCAAAACGGCACCGGGTAACCCGTAGATTTCTGGGAGCGACTCGACCCCGAGCGGGGCCAACAGCCGCTGGAACGCGCCCCGCGGGCCGAACGCCGAGACGAACGCGAACGCACCGATGTAGCTTGGGATGACGAGCGGGAGCGAGACGACGACGGTCCAAAAACGCCTGAACGGCAGGTCGGTCCGGACGGTCAGATACGCCAGCGGGACGCCGAGCCCGATGCACGCGGCGGTGACGAGCGTGACGAGAACGGCGCTGTTCAGAAACACTTCGACGGTCGTCGGTCGGGTGACGAGCGACAGCGCCTCGGCGAACCCGACTTCGAGCGCGGTCTTGACGAGCCACAACAGCGGGACGACGACGGCGGCGGCGACGGCCCCGCTGGCGACGGTCAGGCCGAGCGGTTGCTCGTCGTCCCCCCCACCGGTCCCCGTCTGCTGTTCGGTCGCCATGAGTGAGCTACCTCAGAGAACACCCACCTCACGCAAGAGTTCCACGGTTCCTTCGAGGTCCGAGAGCTGCGTCAGGTCGAGGCCCTCCGGCGGGCTGAGTTCGTCGATGCTCGGAAGCTCGCCGATTGGGTCGACGCCCGAGACGAGGGGGTACTCGAAGGTCGTCCGCGCGAAGTAGTCCTGCGCTTCGGCCGATAGCAGGTGGCGAACGAAGTTGCTCGCCAGTTCGGGGTCCTCGGCGGTGTCGAGGACGAGCGCGCCCGCGACGTTGAAAATCGAGCCGGCGTCGCCCGCGGTGAAAGCGGTCGAAAGCGGCGCGTTCGACCGGCCGGCGAGGATGCGCTGGATGTAGTAATGGTTAGCGAAGCCCGCGCCGATTTCGCCGTCGGCGACGGCCTGCGAGACGAGGAACTCGTCGTTGTACTCCGTGACGCCGAGGTCCTGCATCCCTTGGAGCCACTCTCTGGTCGCCTCTTCGCCCTCGAGGACGCGCATCGCCGTGATGAACGCCTGGAACGAGGAGTACGTCGGGGCCCAACCGATGTTGTCACGGAACGCCTCCGTGTCGGGGAAGGCCATGATGTCGTCGGGAACCTCCGACTCGTCGAACTGGTCAGTGTTGAACGGGACGGTCCGGGCGCGACCCGAGGTCCCGGTCCACTGCCCGTCGGGGTCGTGGAACTCGTCGCGGACGAGGTCGAGCACCTCGCTCGGGAGGTCCTGCGTGCGACCGGCGTCCTTCAGCGCGCCGAGCGACCCGGCGTTGACTGAGAAGAACACGTCCGCGGGACTGTTCTGTCCCTCGGTCTGGATCTGGTTGACCAGTTCGGTCGCCGAGTTGTACCGCGGGCGGATGGTGAAGTCGTCGTAGTACTCCTCGAAAAAGGAGATGAGTTCACCGACGAGCGCTTTGCCACGGCCCGAGTAGAGCGTGAGTTCGCCCGAGAGGTCCGGCATCTCCGAGACGGACACACCGCCGGTTATGTCGCGGTCACCAAACGGCGAGCGGCCGGAACCGATCTGTTCGACCTCCCCGCCGGTACCGGACTCGGTCGTCGTCTCCGTCTCCTCGTCGCCGCCGGTACAGCCGGCGAGCGTGCCGACCCCGAGGGCCGCCGTCGTCGCGATGAACCGGCGACGACTGTGGCCGCGAAGCTCTCGGTCGCGTTCTTGCATACATTGATTTAGGTCTCCCTAAATCATTTATACCTACCGATTCGTCGGGCAAAGCGGGCGAACCGCGGGACAAAGAGACGATTGCCGGTCCGCCGGCCCGCGTCGCTCGGCCGACCAATTGGTCAACCGTCGGCCAATCAGTCGTCAGCCGGCGCGGCGGCCCGCGGCGCGGCGAGGGCGTCGAGGCAGTCCAGCCAGTCGCGCATGTGCTCGCCGACGTAGTTGAAGAAGTCGCCGTTGCGGTAGTCGGACCAGTCGCCGTCCGCGAGGGCGTCGGCCATCGCCTCGAAGACGCCGGCGTAGCTGTCGGCGTCGTCGCCGACCGCGTCCACGACCTCCCAGAGGTGTTCGTTGAGTTCGAGCCCCGGGACCTCGTTGTTGAGGTCGTCGAACGTCGGGCGGGCGGCCTTGTTGTGCTCGCAGAGCGGGTAGCCGGTGAGCACGTCCTTTCCGAGCACGTCGGCGGCGCGTTTGAGGAAGACGCCCGACCAGATGTCGTCGAAGCGGCCGACCTCCCACTCGTTGTCGTCCATCGGGAGCTGGTAGAACGCCGGGATGACCTCGCGTTCGAACGCGAGGTTCATCGAGCAGACGGTGAGGTACTGTCCCGGTTCGGCGACGAAGTCGCCGTCGAAGTCGTCGAAGTCGGTCCGGGTCTGGGCCTGCCCTTCGAGGTCGCCGTCCATCAGGATGCGGACCGCGTCGAGGTCGGGGACGTTCGTCCACAGTCCCTGCGAGGCGACCACGTCGCGGAGTTCGTGCGTCCCGGTTTCGACCGTCTCGTCCATCGCCGAGTAGGGGTACCCGCGGGGATACAGCCCGTGTTCGTCGGCGTTCTGGTAGAGGACGTTCACCCAGCGCTCGTCGCTCGACACCGACTCCACCTCGTCGGTGCGGTCGAGGTTCGCCATGTGGCGACCGAAGAAGTCCCACTCGTCGTGCGGAAGGGTGTCGTCGTCGATGAAGACGCCGTAATCGAACTCGGGGTGCGCCCACATGTACAGCAGTCCGAAGCTCGTCTGGGCGTGACTCGCCGCCGGGACGAGGTGCGAGTACTCCGAGACGTCGTGTTCGTCGTACCACTCCTCGCGGGCGGTTCCGTCGAAGACCGCGCCCGCGACGCCCTCGTCGTCCAACATCGACTTCATCCCCTCGGCGTCGCAGAAGTCCTCCGTGACGAGGAGGACGAACAGTCGGTCGAGGTCGAACCCGTGTTCACGCGCGTTGTCGAAGTACGACCGCATGCACTCGTACTCCCGAATCGTCGGGACGACCACGCAGATGTCCGCGTTCATTGCTCCTATGGATTTAGGCTTCCCAAAAATAGCTGTTGGTTCGGAATAGCGGGCCTGAAATGCCGATGTAGTGATAATTAATCCGGCAGGTGGTCGAGGGCGGGCGATTCACGCCCATCCCCTGCTTCAGGCTCGCACCCCGGTCAGCGACTCCAACAGCAGGACCGCCGTGTCCTTCGCCAGCGGGTCGTTCGCGTTGCCACACTGCGGCGACTGCACGCAGGAGGGACAGCCGTCCTCGCAGTCGCAGTCCGAAATCAGGTCGGCGGTCTGTCGCATCAACCCCTCCACGATGTCGTAGCCGGCGCGCGTGATGCCGACCCCGCCGGGGTGGCCGTCGTAGATGAAGATAGTCGATTGGTCGGTGTGGGCGTGGTACGGCGTCGAGAGCCCGCCGATGTCGCCGCGGTCACAGAGTAGTCGGAGCGGAAACAGCGAAATCATCCCGTGTTCCGCGGCGTGGATGCCGCCGTTGAAGCCGTAGTCGCGCCCCTCCGGGCGGTCGCCCGATAGCTCGCGCATCTCCGATTCCACGTCGCCGGGCACGGTGAAGTACAGCGCCTTCGTCCGCAGACTCGTCTCCGGGAGGTCGAGCAGTTGCTGGCCGATGGTCGTCCCGCGTTTCGGGTCGCGGCGCTCGAACCCCGTTATCTGCTTGCGCATCGTCACCTCCGCGAACCGGACCTCCACGTCGGACCGCGCCGACAGCGGTTTCGACAGGATGTCCCGCTCGACCGTGATGTGCTTGTCGTGGAGGACTCGGGTGTAGTAGTCCGCCCACGTCGGCTGGAGTCGGGCCACGTCGCGGTCCAAATCCAGCTCCGCGACCTCGTACGTCTGGCCCTGATGGTGGTAGACCGCGCCGGGGTGGGCGTCTCGAAGCGCGTCGTCGAACGCGAGCGTGGCGATGGTCTCGTTGTTCCGCGTGTCCATCAGTTGCACCTCGCGGTCGGTGATGGTCCGGAGGCTCATCGCGTGCTGCGGGCTCTCGCTCCCGCTGTGGGTCCACCGGAGGCCGTCGTCCGTCTCCCGGCGCGCCAGCGTCCCGTCGGCTTCGAGGTTGGAGACGACGCCGGGGAACGACCCGCCGAAGTGCGACTCGTCTCCGGTCGAGAGCCAGTTCTCCGCGGCCGCACAGGCGACGTGCGAGGGGAGGAGATGGTCGTTTTCCGGGTCCGAGACGGCGCGTTCGGGGTCACCGTCGAAGAACTCGGCGGGGTGGTTCATCAGGTACTGGTCGAGTTGGTCCTCGCCGCCGACGAGGACGACGAGCGCGGGTCTATCGCCGCGACCCGCCCGCCCGGCCTGTTGCCACGCGGACATCCGCGTGCCGGGGTAGCCGTCGATGAGCACCACGTCGAGACCCCCCACGTCGACGCCGAGTTCGAGCGCGTTGGTGCTCCAGACGCCCGCGATGTCGCCGTCGTGCAGGCCGGCCTCGATTTCCCGCCGCCGGTTGTGGGTCAGCGAGGCCTGATACGCCGCCACCTCGCCGGCGAGTTCGTGCTCGCCGCGACTCCGGAGGTCGCTCGCGCTCTCGGAGGCGTACCGCTCGGCGGCCTGTCGAGCTCGGGTGAACGCCAGCGTCTGGTGACCGCGCGCGACGAGGTCGACGAAGAGGTTCTTGGTCTCGACGTGGCCCGAGCGCCGCCGCCCCGACCCGCCGGCGTCGGGGTTGTCGTACTCCGGCGGGTTCCAGAGGAGCCAGTTGGTCTCGCCGGTCCCGCTCGTGTCCTCGTCCACGAGCGCGAAGGAGTCCTCTCGCTCGCCCGTGATGCGCGCGGCGTGCTCGACGGGGTTGCCGATGGTGGCCGAACAGCAGACGAACTGCGGGTCGGCACCGAACCGCTCGCAGACGCGCTTGAGTCGGCGGATGAGCAGGGCGACATGGCTCCCGAACACGCCGCGATAGCCGTGGACCTCGTCGATGACGACCGTCTCAAGCGAGGAGAAGAACCACTCCCACAGCCGGTGGGCGTGCGGGAGCAGCGCGTAGTGAACCATGTCGGGATTCGAAAGCAGGACTGTCGGCATCCGCTTTCTGACCTCGCGTTTCTCCGACTTCGACAGCCGGCCGGTGTACTGGTCGACCGAGACGCGGCTGCCGAAGCCGAGGGCGCGCGCGAGGTCCGACAGCGTGTCGAGTTGGTCGGCGACGAGCGCGTTCTGCGGGCCGAGATAGAGCGTCCGGCCGCCGTGGTCCATCGCCCGCTCGAACGCCGGCACGGTGTACGCGAGGCTCTTGCCGCTCGCGGTCCGCGTCGCCAAGACGACGTTGTTCCCGTCGCGGACCGCCTCGACCGCCTCGGCCTGATGCCGGTAGAGCCGGTCGATGCCGCGGTCTTCGAGGGCCGACGCCAGTCGCGGTTCGAGATCCACGTCGGCGAAGGTGGGCTCGCGCGCTTCGAACCGGCGGTGGGATCGAATCTGCCCCTCGTAGTACGGTCTGGTCCGGAACCACTCGATGAGGTCGTCCACACGCCTACTGTGGACGTGGCCGCCCTAACGCTGTCGCAGTTCTGGCGTGGTAGCACGAGTCACAGTAGCCACGCCGTTTTTGTTCTTCGCGTCCCGACGGAAGCTTATGAACGAATCCGCGGATGCCGTCCTCATCTACGACGGCGAGTGCGCCTACTGCTCGGTCGCCGCGTCGGCGCTGAAGCGCCTCGACGACGTGGAAGCGATTTCGTGGTACGACGACGCGGCGCAGGCGTTCCTCGACGCCCAGTTCGCGGACGTGCCGTTCGCCATGGTCCTCGTCGACCGGCGGGAGAGTCGCGTCTACGCCGGCCGCGCCGCCGCGAAGGAACTCACCGATCGAGCCGGGATGCCCGGCCTCCTCGGCAGTCTCGTCCGCGACAATTACGACAGAATCGCGAAGGTCGTCGGCACCGCCAGCGGCCGCGGCCGCGACCCCGACGACGTCCACAGCGTCTACGACCTCGACGCCGACGCAGCCGGTCTGTTTTCGGACCTCCTCGACAACGCCGAACCGAGACCCGCCGAACTTTCGTAGTCGGGGCGACGTTCGTCACTCGATGAGCGACCCGAGGAACCCGTCCGACGAGAACCCGACAGTCCACTCGCTCGACCCCGCGGTCCTCGGCACCGACGACGACCCGCTGGCCCTCGGTTCTCGGTCGCCCGTCGGAACGTACGCGTTGGTCTTCGACGCGCCCGCGGCGACCATCGACGTCGGCGCGTTGGGTGAGCACCGCGTTTCCGCCGGTGCCTACGTCTACGTCGGCAGCGCGTTCGGAACGGGCGGACTGCGACGCGTCCTCCGCCACCGGCGCGTCGCGGCCGGCGACCACGACGCTCGCCATTGGCACGTCGACTACCTCGGTGGCCATCCGGCAGTCGAACTCGCGCGCGTCGTCTGCGTTACCGACCGCGACGTGGAATGCGCGGTCGCGGTCGAACTGGCGTCGTCGCTCGGCGCGACCGCCGTCGATGGCTTCGGCTCGTCGGACTGTTCGTGCGACGCGCACCTCGCGCGCGGTGACTCGGTCGAGACGGCGACACCGCTCGTCGAAGCAGCATTTCGAAGCAAAATGTGAAGGGGGATGTCTCCCCCCTCTGACGCCCGAACCGGACCGGGCACCCCGGCTCGGACGAAAAGCCGGTTGTCAGAGGCACCCCGGCACACTCCCATACTGCTGCTACACGCTTTAGTTCACCCATCGCATCACTCAGTCACACTGTGAGTTAGAGTATATAAATACATTGTTTCTTTATATACTTGTGCTCGATTCTCCTGTTCTTTAAGTAGTACGACGTTCATGTAGTTCGACATGGTTCGGTCCGAGGCTGACGAGGTGTTCGACGTGCTCGCGTCGCGGGCCGACGTGCTCGAGGCCGTTGTTCGCCAGCCTCGGACCACTGCGGAACTCGTGAGCGGGCTCCCGGTGTCGCGCTCGACCGTCGACCGCGGCCTCCGCGAGTTAGAGCGCGCGGGTTTCGTCGAGACGAGCGACCGCGTCAACCGCCCGACGCTCGCCGGGCGAATGGCGCTCGACACGTACTCGAACTTCGTCGAGTGTCTGGAGGACATCGACGCGGCCGCCGCAGTGCTCGACTCGCTCAGTTCGGACGCGCCGCTCGCGCCGGTCTTCCTCGACGGCTGTGAGGTCGTCGCCGCCGATGACGGCCTCGGCCCCGCGCTCTCGAAGCTCACGTCCTTCGTCGAGGGCTCGACGTCGATACGCGGCTTCGTCCGTGGGGCGCTTCCCTCGCAGGTCGACGCCTACTACCGGGCAGTCGTCGAAGACGGCACTCCGGTCGACCTCGTCGCCACCGACGACGTGATCCAACGGCTCATCACCGCCTACCGGCCGCAGCTCGCCGAGGCGTGGTCGGTCAACTCCTTTTCGCTCCGGTCGGTCGAATCGCTTCCCTACAGTCTCGTCGTCTCCGACCTCCCGGACGGTCCCGTCGCGTTCCTGGTCGCGTACTCCGAACACGGGCTCGCGGGTATCATCTACAACGAGTCACTGTCGGCGGTGTCGTGGGCCAGAGAGCGCATCGAGGACTGTCAGGCGGACGCCTCGCCGCTCCCCCGACCGCCGGTCGACAAGAGCTGACGACCCCGCGCCCGCGGCCGATGTCCGCGCGACCCCAACGACTTACGGGAGCCACCGCGAAGGAGTCCCAATGACGACGACGTTCCCAGAAATCCCCTATCTAGAGTGGATTGTCGACCGGGCGGACGAGGCCGCCCACGACCTCGCGACGAGCGACCTCGGGTCGTCCCGGCGCAGCGACGACCTCGTCCCGCCGGCCCTCGCGGGGCGCGCTGACCCCGAGGACGCGACGCTCACCGGACAGCTCGCGGCGCGCTACGACGTCCCCGAGTCGTCGGTCCTCGTCACCGCGGGCGCGACGAACGCGAACTTCCTCGCCGCCTGCGCCCTGCTCGACCTCGCAACCGATGGCGGCGAAGACCACGACGAAGGCCACGACGAAGATGCCTCGCGCCCGCAGGTGCTCGTCGAAAAACCCGGCTACCAGCCGCTCGTGGCCACTTCCGAGGCGCTCGGCGCGCGCGTCGACCGCTTCGTCCGCCCGCCCGAGTACGACTACGAACTCGAACCCCATCGCCTCGACGGGGCCTCAACAGACGACTTCGCCTACGCTATCGTCACCAACCGCCACAACCCATCGGGCAAGCTCACGCCGCGCGCCGAACTCGCCGAGGTCGCAGCGGCCGCGGCCGACGCCGGTGGCTACCTCCTCGTCGACGAGGTGTACGCGCCCTTCGTCGACCCCGCCGCCGACGGTCCCTTCGGCGGTATCACGGCGTCGGGCCTCGACAACACCGTCGTCACCGGATCGCTGACGAAGTTCTACGGCCTCGGTGGGCTCCGCGTCGGCTGGATTATCGGTCCCGAAGAAGTCGTCGAGCGCGCCCGCTCGGCGTCGATGTACCTGCCCGCAGTCGCCGAGCCGAGCACTAAACTCGCTCGGCGCGCACTCCACCACGGCGACGAGATAGAGGCCGCCGCCCGCGAGCACCTCTCGGCGAACCACGACCTCCTCGCCACGTTCGTCGCCGAGCGCGACGAACTCGACGGCCGTATCCACGCCGGCGGGACGTTCGCCTTCCTCGACCACGCCTTGGCCGACGGTGGCGCGGTCGCGGACGCCGCGTGGGACCGCGGCGTGCTCGTCGTCCCCGGTCGCTTCTTCGACGCACCGGAGTCGTTCCGCATCTCCCTCGGCGGCGACCCCGAGGCGATGGAAGCCGGCCTCGCCGCCTTCGGCGACGCGCTCGACGACCTCGCCGAGTAACTCGGCTCGCCGCTCCGACTCGCACCCTTCGGCGTCGCTCCCGCCCTACTGCTCGGTCTTCTCGATGAGCGGGTGCTGGAGGTAGTCGTTGACCTCCACGTCAGCGAGCGATTGGAGGCCGCCGAGGCGAGCCATTCGGCGCAGACCCAACGCGCCGACTTCCTCCGGCGAGACCGTGAGAACGTGCGCGAGCATCCGGTCGATGTCGAGCCGATCTGCGGCCATCGCCCGGTGGTGGCCGTCGACGAGGAGCGTTTCGGGACCGTGGGAGACGACGATGAGCGGCTCCGCGAGACCGTTCTGGAGCTCGTACTTCCGGCCTTCGAGCTCGTCGCCGTACACCTCCCGTTGGGTCGGAATCAGCGAGTCGACTGTGACCTCTCGCTCGGCGACGCCGATGGACGCGTCGTGGGTCCGTTCGAGCATCTCGCGGGTGCTCTGGACCTTCGAAGGCGTCGTCCGTTCGATCTGACTCCGCACCGCGTCGCCGTTCGAAAAGAGGCCGAGCAGCACCCGGTCGTCGTCGACGACGGGGAGGAACTGGTGGCCGGTGCGGAAGATGACGCGCGCGGCATTCTTCACCGTCATCTCCGGGCGGACGACCACGAGGTCGCGGCTCATCACCGACTCGACCCGCACGTCGCCGTTGACTTCCAAGAGGTCTATCGCGCCGACGAACCCGAGGAGGTGGTCGTCGCCGTCGACGACCGGGAGCCCGCCGTACTGCGGCCCCGCCTTGAGTCGGTCGACCACGTCGGTGACCCACGCGTCGGGGCCGACGGTCTCCACGTCGGTCGTCATGTACGCGTCGACACGCACGTCGTCGAGTTCCATCGGTGTCATTGGTGGTTCACTCGCATCTCGGTCGTCCCGCGGTTGGCCGCGGAGCGCCCTAAACGTATCTGCGTCGAAAAACGAGGAGAGACGGTGACCGCCGTCGTGTCCGTCCCGCGGCCGCCGCCGAGTCACCGAGACGCGCCGCGGCGTCCGCTTTTACGCGTCGATGGCGCGCGCGAGCACTTCGACCGGGTGCGGCGGGTCGTCGTTCGCGCCGTCCATGTCTTCGAGTTGCGTCCGGCAGGACGCGCCGGGCGCGACGACCACGTCGCCGGGGCTCTCGGCCACTTGGCCTTCGAGGATGTTCCCGATGGCCTTCGACATGGAGTAGTGTTCGGCCTCGTAGCCGAACGACCCGGACATCCCGCAGCACGTCGAGTCCAGCGGGTCCACCTCGAAGCCGGCGCGGCGGAGGACGCCCACCGCGTGGTGGTCCTTCTTCGTGGACTTCTGGTGGCAGTGGCCGTGGTAGGTCAGGTAGTCGTCCTGCGGGTGGAACGACAGCGACTCGTCCAGCCGGAAGGCGTCGACGTACTCCATGACGCCGTAGGCGTTGGCCGCGACGGCCTCCACGTCGTCGCCGGAGAGCAGGTCGAGGTAGTCCGACTGGAACATCACCGCGTCCGAGGGCTCACAGAGGACGATGTCCCAGCCCTCCTCGACGTAGGGCGCGAGCACCTCGACGTTCTGTTCGGCGTCGGCGCGGGCCTTGTCGAGGAAGCCCTTCGAGTGCGGCGGCCGGCCGGAGCCGGCGACGCCCTCCGGAATCCGAACGTGGACGTTCGCGGCCTCCAGCGCCTTCACGGCGGCCTTCCCGACTTCGGGGTGGTTGTAGTTCGTGTACGTGTCGGGGAACAACAGCACCTTGCGGTCGGCCTGCGCCTCGGGGACGCCCGCCCCACCGCGGCTCTCGAACCAGTCGACGAAGCTCGTCGAATGGAACTTCGGGAGCGACCGCTCCTTGGCGATGCCGACGGTCTTCTCCATGACCGTCCGCGCGCCCGGCACCTTGGTCGCCGCGTTGGCGAGGGGGGCGAACGCCGACCCGAGTTTGGACAGCGAATCGATGTTGGCAAAGAGCTTGTCGCGGAGGCTGGAGCCGTTGCGCTGGTGGTACTCGTGGACGACCTCGGCTTTCATCTTCGCCATGTCGACCTCGCTCGGGCAGTCTTTCGAACAGCCCTTACAGCCGACACAGAGGTCGAGCACCTCGTCGACGAACTCGTCGGTGAACATCTCGTCTTCCGGAAGACCGCCGCTCATCGCCTGCCGGAGCATGTTGGCGCGGCCGCGGGTCGCCTGAATCTCCTCTTCGGCGGCGCGGAACGTCGGACACATCACGCCGCCGACCGTGGACTGCTGGCCGCGACAGCCGGCACAGCCGTGGCAGAGTTCGACCATGCCCTCGAACCCGTTGTCGTTGTCCCAGTTCAGCGCCGGTTCGAAGCCGGCGTCGAACTCGTAGTCGGGGGAAAACCGGAGGTTCTCGGTCATGTCGTAGTCGCCGCAGATGTTCCCCGGGTTCAGGAGCCAGTCGGGGTCGAACGCGGTCTTGAGGTCGCGGAAGACGTTCCAGAGGTGGTCGCCGTACAGTTTGCGGTTCCACTGGGTCCGCGCGCGACCGTCGCCGTGCTCGCCCGAGACGGAGCCGCCGTACTTGACGACGAGGTCCGTCACCTCGTCGGCGATGGCCTCGAACGTCTCGACGCCCTCGGCCGTCTTCGTGTTGACCAGTGGGCGGATGTGCAACACGCCCGGTCCGGCGTGGGCGTAGTACGAGGCGAAGGTGTCGTGTTCGTCGAGGATGTCCTGGAAGTCCGAGACGTACGCCGGGAGGTTCTCGGCCGGGATGGCGGTGTCCTCGATGTACGCGATGTGCTTCTCGTCGGTCGTCCGACCGAGGAGAATCGGGAGTCCCGACTTGCGCATCTTCCAGAACTTCGCGCGGGTGTCTGCGTCGTGGGCCTCCATGAAGTCGGTCGCGCGGCGCTCCGTTTCTGTCACCGAGGCCGAGCCCTCGTCGGGGTCGAACTCGGTCCCGTCGGGGTCGATGACGCGGTCTTCGATGAGGTTCGCCACCTTCTGTTTGCCGGCCTCGTCGGAGTCGGCGTAGAACTCCACGAGGAGCGTCGAGTCCGTGCCTTCGGGGAGCATGCCGACCACGTCGGCGAACTCGGCGGTGTCGCGCGCGAGGTCGAGCAACACGTCGTCCATGACCTCGACGGCCGCGGGCTCGTGTTCAAGGATGGGCGCGACGTCGTGCATCGCGTCGATGACGTCGTCGTAGGTGAGAAGCGCCACCGACGCGGTGTTCGGAATCTCCTCCAGCGAGACGGTCGCCTTCGTCACGATGCCGAGCGTGCCCTCGCTCCCGGCGATGAGCCGACCGAGGTTGACGCGGCCGGCCTCCCAGTCCTCGTCGATGCCCGCGTCGTCGGGCGTGCGTCGCTCGCCGCGCATCTCGTCGACGAGCATGTCGAGGTTGTAGCCCGAGACGTTGCGCTTCAGGTCGGGGAAGCGCTCGGAAATCTCGTCGGCCTCCTCGTCGAGTATCCGCGCGACCTCCGCGTAGATTCGGGCTTCGAGGTCGCCGTCGGGGTCGCCGGACTCGCGGAGTTCGTCGACGCTCACCTCGCCGAACGTCGTCACCGTGCCGTCCGCGAGGACGAGTTCCAGCTCCTCGATGTAGTAGTCGGTCTTGCCGTACTTCAGCGAGTGCGAGCCGGTGGAGTTGTTGCCGATTGCGCCGCCGAGCGCGGAGCGGTCGCCCCACGCCGGGTCGGGCGCGAACTTCAGGCCGTGGGGGGCGAGTTCCTCGTTGAGTTCGCCGAGGCGGACGCCCGCTTCGGCCGTGGCCGTCCGCGCCTCGGGGTCGATTTCCTCGACACCGCCCATGTGGCGGGCGAGGTCGAGGACGACGGCCTCGTTGACGGTCTGGCCGGCGAGGCTCGTGCCGCCGCCGCGGGGGAGGACGGGAATCTCGCGGTCGGCGCAGTACTCCATCACCGCCGCCACGTCGGCCGTCGAGGTCGGCATGACGACGCCGATGGGGACTTGCTCGTAGGCCGACGCGTCGGTCGCGTACAGCGTTCTCGTGTAGGAGTCGAAGCGCACGTCGCCCTCGACGAGGGATTCGAGGTCTTCGACCAGCCCCGGCCGCTCGACGTCGTCGCTGACGTAGTCGTAATCGCCAGCGAGCGCGGGGTCGGTGGCCGGTTCGTGCGTGTTGGATGCCATTGATTAGCTCTGTCGTATGTCGGTTTGCGTGAACGGATAAAGACACCCGGTGACGGGTGTCGCTCCGGGTCGCGTGCGGGTAGTTTGCGAGTCGATTCGCGACCCGAACCGAGTCGGGTCGGGTCAGTCTGAGTCAGTCCGGGCCGGGACGGCGCAACACGGGACGAGTCAGGCCGCTCCGAGTCGGGAGCGCCGACCGGTCAGAACACGCCCGGGAACAGCACGTAACTGAACAGGAGCGTGAGGACGCCGGTCGCGGTCCCGTAGTACAGAAGCGGGATGAGTTCGAGGCGGATGACGCGGCCCTCCTCGCCGACGAGGCCGACGACCGCGAGCGCGGCGACGACGTTGTGGACGGCGATGAGGTTGCCGATGGCTCCGCCGACCGCCTGCGCGCCCAGCATGACGGTCTTCGACGTGCCGATCTGGTCGGCGACGCCGTACTGGAAGGTGCCGAACAGGATGTCGGAGACGGTGTTCGACCCCGCGAGGAACGCGCCGAACGCGCCCACGAAGGCGGCGAAGAACGGGTAGGCACCGCCCGCGATGCCGGCTATCCCCTCCGAGAGGACGATGAGCATGCTGTCGGTGCCCGTCGCGTTACCCGACTGGAGCATTATCTGGACGGTCGCCACGGCGAACAGCAGCGCGATGACCGCCGGCATGACTTTCTCGGCGGTCTCGGCCCACGTCGCTTTGACCTGTTTCGCGTCCATGTCGTGGAGACCGATGGTGACGAGGTGGACCACGAGGAACACCGCGCCGGGCAGGTAGAGCAACTGGAAGTCGCCGGTCAGCCCCGTGCCCCAGATGTCGGCGTACTCGAAGACGAGATTCGACGTGAGGAAACTCGTCAGCGGGTCGAACACGCGGGTGACGACGAGCAGGGCCGCAACGAGGACGTACGGCGTCCACGCCTTCCAGAGCGACATCTGCTGGGCGACGCCCCCGTCAGCAGCGACCGCGCCGCCGCGTTTGCTCGTCTCGCCGGGTTGGATGTCACCGACCCAGTGGTCGGGCCACTCGGTCTGCGGTGCGAAGTCCCACTCCTCGTCGGGGTGGAAGAAGCCGGCCTTGAGCGCGGAGACGGTGAGCAGCAGTCCGACCATCGCGCCGACGAGGCCGGGGAACACCGGTCCGAGGAAGTAGGCCGTGAGGAAGTACGGCACCGAGAAGGACGCCCACGCGAACAGCGTGAGCGGAAGCACTTCGAGCGCCGGCTTGATAGAGCGCTCCTCGCCGAAGAAGCGCGTCATCATGGCGACGCCGATGAAGGGGAGCACGACGCCGACGACGACGTGGTTCATCGCCGCGAAGACGGCGATTTCGGACACCCACTGTTCGACGCCCATACCCTGCGCGTCGAGCGCGTTCGTGATGACCGGCACGTCGTCGAAGATGTCTATCATCCCGATGATGAGCGGCGTGCCGACCGCTCCGAAGGTGATAGCCATGAGGTTCCCCGTCAGCGCGACCACGACGGCCGCGAGCGGCGGGAAGCCGAGACCCACGAGGAGCGGGCCGACGATTGCCGCGGGCGTGCCGAAGCCGGCGGCCGCCTCGATGAACGAGCCCATGAGGAACACCAGCAGGACGACCTGCACGCGGCGATCCTCGCTGATGGAGGCGAAGCCGTTGTTGATGGCGTCGAACGCGCCCGTCTGCTTGAGCGTGTACAGGAGCAAGATAGCTCCGAAGACGATGTACAGGATGTTCGAGGCGGTGATGAAGCCGTTGATGGTCGACGCGATAATCCACTGCGGTGTCATGCCCCAGCCGAGGACGCCGGCCCCGATTGCGACGAGCCACGCGACGGGCATCGCCCGCGTCGCGGGCCAGTACCGCCCGACCATCAGATAGGCGATGGTGATGAGCGGGAGCAGGGCGATGAGCGCGTCGGTCGCGCTAACCATACCGCACACTCCCACAGTTCGTTCCAGCCTGTGCCGTTCCAGATTCGTGCCTGATGCGGTGCATCGTGGAATCCGCTACACAACTTTTGTGATATATATCTATCGTTCGTCGCTATTCCTGACATATCGGTTGGGGCCGTCTTCTCCGGAGTACGGAATCCAGTACACTCGTGGATAACGCGCCAAATACGCGATTAAACGCCGATATCTTGTCCCTCATGGTCTATCCTGTCTGTTCGGGTTCGGAGCGAAATCGGAAAAAACGAGCCCCGAAACGGCCACTTCACACGTGTTTCTCGGCCATAACACACGACTGAATCGGTGGTACACTCGTGTGTAAAGGCTTATGCAGTCGTGTGGAAAGGACATATCATGGAAGATGAGTCTCGCGCGCGCTCTCGAAACGAGCACGGACAGTACGTGGGACGCATCTCGCTGGACGCCGTCTTGGACGTGTTCGAGGAGCGCGACGACGCCGCTCGCCCCCTCACCGCAACCGACGTGATGGAGGCGCTCGACTGCTCGCGGCGCACCGCGCACAACAAGTTGAACGAACTCGAAGAACGCGGCGACCTCGCCACCCGGAAAGTCGGCGCTCGGAGCCGGGTGTTCTGGATTCCGATGGCCGCCGACGCGGACTCGGCCGCGGGGCGGGCCGCGGCTTCGACGGCCCCGGACTCATCCCCTGAAACCGCGGCCACGGGCGAGGCCGACGACTCTGACGGCCTCGACCACCCGCCCGCCGTCTCGTCCGCCATCGAGCGCGCCGACCTGCCGGGGAGCGGCCCGATGCTCGACGCCCGCCGCGAGGCGCTGTCGGCGGCGTACCAGTATCTCACCGACCATCCGGAGGCGAAAAAGGCGGACTTCCTGCGGGACGTGTACCGCGACTACCCCGCCGGCTTCGAGTCCGCCGAGGGCTGGTGGAACGCTATTCAACCGGCGCTCAAGCAACTGCCCGGCGTCGACCCGCCGGAAGAGCGCGGCCACATCTGGCACTTCCTCGGCGGGTAGTCCGATTTTCGAACGTGGCTCTCACCCTACGAATTTATACACTATCGGGCCACAATTCCGGCAAACGCATCGATGTCAAGCGATTCGTCGTCTGAGAGTTCCGTCTCGGAGTGTGGCCGCTCGTGAGCGACGGTCGCCCCGGTTCAGACGCGGACACATCCGCCGGTTCGGACGACTCCAACGCGGAACCCTCGGAATCCGCGCCCTCGACGGAACCGAGCGTCGCCGGCGGTGACGACGTCTACGCCTCCGAAGTCGAGGGAAAACAGTACCGCGGTACCTGGTATCTCCCACTTCGCTACGAGGAGTTGGAGGAGTCGGACGACTCGGACGACTACCCCGAGTCGGGTGAGGGCGGGTCGTTCCGCCTCGCCGACCTCCCGCGGGTTCCCCGCGTCGGCCACGTCGTCGGTCCCTCGGCCATCATGCTCGGGGCGTCGCTCGGGAGCGGCGAGACGCTCTTTTGGCCCGTGTTGACCGCGCAGTACGGCTGGGGGGTCTTCTGGGCGTTCGTCGTCGGCGTCTTCACGCAGTTCCTCATCAACACGGAGCTTCAGCGCTGGACGCTCGCCACCGGCGAGAGTATCTTCCGCGCGTTCGCACGCGTGGGGTCGTACTGGCCGTGGGCGTTCCTCGTCGGCGGCCTCATCAGCCTCGGGTGGCCGGGGTGGGCCGCCGGCGCGGCGCAGGTCGCCACGACGGCGCTCGGACTCGACGGGTCGGTCGCGCTCTTCGGCGCGTCGCTCGCGACGTGGAAGCTCGTCGCCGCCGCCCTCATGGGCGTCATCTGGCTCTCGTACCAGGTGTCGTCGGTCATGTACAACGCCGTCGAGGTGTTCCAAATCGGCCTCCTGTTCGTCGCCATTGGCGCGGCCCTGTTGCTCGTCGCCGTCACCGGCTCGTGGGTCGAGTTCGCGGACCTGCCCGCGGCCGCGGGCTCGGTCGGGACGCTCCCCGAGGGGCTCGACATCGCGGTCTTCCTCGGTGGCCTCGCCTTCGCCGGCGCGGGCGGCTATCTGAACCTCTCGCAGAGCCTCTGGATGCGGGAGAAGGGCTACGGCATGGGCAACTATCAGGGGCGCGTGAAGAACCCGCTGCGCGGTGACGACCCCGAACCCATCGAGCGCGACGGGTTCGCGTTCCGCCCGACGCTGACGAACCTCCGCCGCTGGCGCGGCTGGTGGCGCGTCGTTCAACTCGAACACCTCCTGACGTTCGTGTTCGGTTTGCTCCTCGTCGCCCCCGCGCTGATGAGCGTGGCCATCCGCTACGCGTCGGGGTCGACCGCCAACGCCATCCAGATGTGGCTCGGCGATGTCGTCCCGCTGCTCGGTCCGGTCGGTTCCTTTCTCGTCTTCGCCGTTCTCTTCGTCGCGCTCTTTACCACCGAGTACGCCATTGTCGAGTCGTTCGTCCGTAACAGCGCCGACGCCCTCTACGAGTCCTACGGCCGGGAGGCCGGCTGGGACCTCCCGAAACTGTTCTGGCGGCTCCTCACCGCCTTCTGCGTCTGGGGCGTCGTCATTATCCTCCTGTTTAGTTCACCGTTCGAGGGCCAAGAGCCGTTTTTCTTCCTCGTCGTCGGGGCCGCGATGTCCGGCGTGATGATGTGGCCCTACACCGCGCTCGTCCTCGTGATGAACACGACTCGGCTCCCCGAACACATCCAACCCGGCTGGGCGCGGGTCGTCGGCATGTGGTGGGCGACGGGCTTCTATGGCTACTTCAGCGTCCTCCTCGTCGGGACGTGGCTGACCACCATCGGTCTCGAGACGTTCCGGACGGTCCCGACGGTCCTCGGGAGCGGGACCGGCGGCTACCTCCTCTGGGCGGGCTACTTCGTCGTGCAGGCCTACGCGGTGACGAAGTCCGCCGCCGGCAAGCGCGACGCGGTGGGAACGGTCGCCGACGCCGACGAGGCGGCCGGCCGATTTTCCTGACTCCTATCCTTCATAATTAACCGACAGCGGGGTGTCTGAACCCGAAGAACGATTATGTAGAACGCGCTAGCTCAACGTATGTCAACCGGCACGGTTGCGACGTTCGAGGACTCCCTCGAACGACTCGAAGTAGGCTGGACACACGCGTCTCCCGATGGGCTGGCAGACGTGCTCGAAGGACTCTGTTCGGACCAGACTATCGGCGTTGACCTCCCGTACGACGGCGTCGACCTCCCCGAATGGGTGAACACGGACCCGACCCCCGCGGACCTCCACGAGGCGAACGCCGGTATCACGGCGGCCGGACTGGGCATCGCGGACTACGGCAGCGTCGTCGTGCAGGGCACGCCCGACGGCATCGAGCCGGTGAGTCTGTTCGGCGACCTCCACGTCGCCGTCCTCCGGCGGTCGGACATCGTCCCCGGCATGCCCGAGGCGTTCGACTGGCTGGGCGAGGAGTTCCGCACGGGGCACTCCTCGGCCATCATCGCCACCGGCCCCAGCGCCACCGCCGACATGGGCGCGCTGGTGAAAGGTGCGCACGGTCCGAAGGAAGTCCACGTGGTGATTCTCGATGAGTAAGGCGCGCGAGGCCAAGGCGGCGAAGATCCGACAGCTGATGGAGACCGAGGGCGACGCCGTCGGCACGAGCACCCGCGGATTCAACGAGGGGCGCTACCAGTCGGTCCAGACGCTCGACGACTACGAGGGGCTGAAGTCCGAAGCGCGGGCCATCAAGGAAGACGCCATCGAGCGCCTCCCCGAACTCATCGATCAGTTGCGCGAGACGGTCGAATCGAACGGCGGCACGCTCTACATCGCCGACGACGCGGCCGACGCGAACCAGTACATCCGCGAGGTCTGCGAGGACAAAGAGGCAGAGCGCGTCGTCAAGTCGAAGTCGATGACCTCCGAGGAGATAGAGGTCAACGAGGACCTCGAAGCCGCCGACATCGACGTGGTCGAGACCGACCTCGGCGAGTGGGTCCTGCAGGTCGCAGACGAGTCGCCGTCGCACATCGTCGCGCCCGCCATCCACAAGTCGCGGGAGGCCATCGCCGACCTGTTCAACGAGACGTTCGAGCCCGACGAGCCCCTCGAAACCGCGGAGGAACTCACGATGTTCGCCCGCGAACAGCTCGGCGAACTCATCGAGGGCGCGGACGTGGGGATGACTGGCGCGAACTTCATCACCGCCGACACCGGGACGATGGCGCTCGTCACCTCCGAGGGCAACGCCCGGAAGACGGCCGTCGTGCCCGACACGCACGTCGCGGTCGCCGGCGTCGAGAAGGTCATTCCGACCGTCGAGGACCTCCGTCCCTTCGTCGAACTCATCGGCAAGTCGGGGACGGGACAGGACATCACCTCCTACATCTCGCTTCTGACCCCGCCGGTCGAGTCGCCGACCGTCGACTTCGACGCCCCGGACACGCCGCTTTCGGCGACCGAGACGGACCGCGACTTCCACCTCGTCCTCATCGACAACGGGCGGTTCGACATGCGCGAGGACGACCAACTGCGCGAGACGCTCTACTGCATCCGGTGTTCGGCGTGTTCCAACGTCTGCGCCAACTTCCAGCACGTCGGCGGCCACGCCTTCGGCGGCGAGACCTACTCCGGCGGCATCGGCACCGGCTGGGAAGCCGGTGTCGAGGGTCTCGACAGCGCCGCGGAGTTCAACGACCTCTGTACCGGCTGTAGCCGGTGTACCACCGCCTGCCCGGTCGAAATCGACATCCCGTGGATAAACACGGTCGTCCGCGACCGAGTCAACCGCGGCGAGGTGTCCGAACTCGACTGGCTCGTCGAGGGGCTCACCCCCGACGAGGAACCCGGCGGCGTCAGCCTCCAGAAGCGCTTCTTCGGCAACTTCGAGACGGCCGCGAAGGTCGGGAGCTTCTTCGCGCCCGTCTCCAACTGGGCCGCCGGCCTCGGCGTCTCCCGCGACATCATGGAACGGTTCCTCGGTATCGACGCCCGCCGCGAACTCCCCGCCTTCCAGCGCGAGACGCTGAAAGACTGGTTCGAGAACCGAACTTCGCGGGTCGACGACCCGGTCCGGACCGCCGTGCTCTACCCCGACGTGTACACGAACCACGTGCAGGTCGAACGCGGGAAGGCCGCCGTCCGCACCCTCGAAGCCCTCGGTGTCGACGTAATCGTCCCCGACGTTCGCTCGTCGGGCCGCGCCCCGCTCTCGCAGGGCATGATTGCGACCGCGGAGGACCACGCTCACGACGTGTACGCCGGCCTCGCGGAGCACATCGACGACGGCCGCGACATCGTCGTCATCGAGCCCTCGGACCTCGCGATGTTCCGAACCGAGTACGAGAAGTTCCTCCCCGAGAAGTCCTTCGAGCGCATCTCCGAGGCCAGCTACGAGGTCATGGAGTACGTCTTCGGCCTGCTCGAACACGGTGCGGACGCCGACGCGCTCTCGACGAGCGAGGGCGAGGGCGTCGCTTACCACAGCCACTGCCAACAGCGCACCCTCGGCCTCGAGGGCCACACCGAGGCGGTCCTGTCGGACCTCGGCTACGACGTTGCCACCTCTGACGTGGAGTGCTGCGGCATGGCCGGTTCGTTCGGCTACAAGTCGGAGTACTACGAACTCAGCGTCGACGTCGGCTCCGAGCTACAGGGGCAGTTCCAGACCGACGAGAACAGAGACCGCACCGTCGTCGCCAGCGGGACCTCCTGTCTCGAACAGCTCGATTCGCTGCTCAGCCGGCCGACGCAACACCCGATTCAACTGGTCGCGCCGCGGCTGTAACGCCCTCGAGAACGAGCCGTCGCGGCCGACGGCTCGAACGCCTCCTTTCAACAGAATATCACGACACTATCCGGCGATTTCCCGCCGGCGTCGGACGCCCGTCTGCCGCGTGTCTGCGGCCCGAGTCGCGGGCTACGAACAATTAAGACCCGGCATCCCATGTTGGCGGATATGGACGGGACGCCCGAAGAGATTACGACGCTCGTAGGCCGGGAGGTCTACTCGAACAACGGTGTGTTCGTCGGCGAAGTCGAAGACGTCCGCCTCGACCTGGACCACGAGACGGTCACCGGTCTCGCGTTGACGGCGCTGAACGACGAACTGTTCCGCAATCAAATCGAACCCGGGAAGGGCGTTCTCATCCCGTATCGGTGGGTCCGCGCCGTCGGTGACGTCATTCTCATCAACGACGTCATCGAGCGCCTGAAGAATCCCGAAGAAGACGAAGAGTCGCTCGTCGTCTGACGTTTTAGCTTCCGTTTCCGCTCTCGCCGCCCTCCACGCCCATCGCACGGAAGAGCTTGCGCTTTACCGCTTCCTCGGTGAGTTGGAGGAGCGTGTCGCGGTTGTCGTCGTTGGACTCGATGCCCGTGAAGATGCCGAGCGGAATCTCGACGGACCCCTGCGTGGAGTGGCCACCGGCCTCGCCGATGCCGGTGAAGGCGTCGCTCAGAATCTTCCCGATGTTCATGCGGATGTCCTTCGACCGCGCCGCGAGGTAGATGGTGTCGTCGGCGATGCCGAAGACGGCGGTCGTGGTGATGCCCTCCAGGTTGAGGAGGTGTTGGGCCGCCTGCGTCAGCGCGTCGCGGTCGCGGATGAACCCCGCGTTCGAGACGAGGTGCGAGCCCTGCACGTCGCGGTTCTGGATGGCCTCGGCGAGCACGTCCAGCGTCTCGGGCGACATCGACGGCGACTCGACCTTTTCGAGCGTATCGTGGTCGGCGAAGGGGTAGAGGTACGCCGCGGCGGTCAGGTCCGCGGGCGTCGTATCGCGCTTGAAGTCGAGCGTCTCGGCGCGGATGCCGTAGAGGAGTGCCGTTGCCACCGCCTGCGACGGGCTGAGGTCGAACTCCTGGATGTACTTCGTGAGAATCGTCGAGGTCGAAGAGACGTTCGGCCGCACGTCGGTAAAGCGGGCGTCGATGCCGTCGTCAGGCTCGAAGTGGTCGATGAAGACCGTGATATCGGCGTCACCGAGGTCGGGCATTCCCGACTTCATGTGGTCGACGAGCGCGACCGCGCCGTACTCTTCGAGCGGCTTCGAGTCGGCCCGCGGGGTGAGTTCGATGCCGAGGATGTTCACGAACGCCCGGTTCTCCTGGTGGCCCATGTCGCCCGAATAGAGGATGTCGGCCTCGACGTCGTATTCGCGGGCGATGGCCTGTAAGGCGACCGCCGACGCGAGCGAGTCGGGGTCGGGGTTGTCGTGGGTGAGGATGGCCATCCCGTGGTCGGTGTCGCGCAGGAGGTCGGCCAGTTGGCGGGCCTTGTATTCGAGTTCGCCGGACTCGACGCTCCGGAGCGCCGAGTCGGCGATGACCTCGGAGGGGTTGATGACCACGTCGGCACCGAGTTTCGTCAGTTCGTCCTCGGAGACGGGGTCCGACGCGCGGACGACGATAAACTGGTCTTCGCCGCGGTCGCGGATGGTCGAGACGGCGGCCTTGTTGGCCTCGACGTCCGACGAGAGGATGAGAATCACGTCGCGGCCGGTGACGGCGTCGGCGAGTTCCGGGTCGGTGATATCCGTCGTCTGCGCGTTCAAGTCCTGGTCGCGCAGGGCTTCGACGCGGCTTTCGTCCTTGTCGAGGATGAGGACGTCTTTTCCCTCGTCTGTCAGTTCCTCGGCGACCGCGTGCCCGACGCTCCCGCAGCCGAGTATCGCGTACGTAGACATCGAGGAAATGCTGACCCCTGCACTCATCGTTGCCCGCTACTCCGGTCGGCCGCCACTTAACACCCACCGTTTGTTCGTTGTTTCGTGCGTGTGCGTCCCTGCCGTCGTCGTACAGAAAGGAAAGTCATTTTACCTACCGGCAGTTACGAGAGATTGCAAGGGCCGGTAGCTCAGTTAGGCAGAGCGTCTGACTCTTAATCAGACGGTCGCGTGTTCAAATCGCGTCCGGCCCACTACCTTTCCGATGGAATCACAGTCCCCAGAGAGCGGCTGGGCTTTCAGTGTGTGCCCACGTTGACTGTGCGATTTGAACTAGGGAGCGAAGCGAACGAAGTGAGCGGAGAGAGTGGAGTTCAAATCTCGTCCGGCCCATTCCTTCATCGCAGACTCACACCGGCAGTCGGGACTCCGTCTCGGCCGTTCGTGTCGGACTGCCGACTCGCTCGTCACCTCCGGGTGTTTTATACCCTGCTCCGAACGCTACCGAGTATGAACCAGAGTGACAGGACCGAACTGGTCCTCGTCTTCATTACGCTTCTCGTCGCCGTCGTCTTCGGGCTGGCCACGGGCGTCGGGGAGCACTTCGACCCCGACCGGTTCATCGCCGCGTTCACCCCGGATTTCGGAGTGCTGTTCGGGGCCGATGTCGTCGCGGGCGCGGTGCTCGTGGCGCTCTTCGGCGCCCTCGCGGTCGGCGCGAAGCTCCTGTTCGACTCCTGATTTCACCGACCGAGCGCGACCCACGAGTTCCCGCGGCCGGGTGACGCCGCGAGTCGAAGGGGGAACTCCGACCCGCTCGTCGCCGAGGCGAGTCGCTCCCGCAGGTCAGAAGTCGCACACGCCACCACGGTGCGCAACTCTCCGGTCTCGACCACGCGGACGGTCATCGCCCCGTGGTCGTTCATCTCCCGCTCTACTCTGATGAGGCGCGTCTCAACACCTCTCGCCGCCATCGCTCCACCCACCAGTTCCATAGTAGATGTCACTCACCGTGAAAGATAAAGCTAACCGCCGTTATCGAATGGGGCTTTAGGTCGCTCGCGGCGACGGCCGGTTCCGGAACTTCTTTTCGCCGGTTGGCCGCACACAGCCCATGGACCGCACCCGTCTCAGATTCTGGACGCTGTATCTCACTCGGTTCGCCGGCGGTTTCGGGTTCATCACGCTCGTCACGCTCCTCCCGAAGTACATCAACGAACTCGACCCGGGTGCGGTCGTCGTCCCCGAACTCGCGCTCGGCGGACTCGCGCTCGGCGGCTTCTCCCTCTCTCGCGGCTTCGTCATCGGGATGTTCACCACCGGCTTCACGCTCGCCCAGACCGTCGCTGTCGTACCCTTGTCGTGGGCCGGCGACCGCTACGACAAACGTCTCGTGCTCGCGGGGACGGTCGGTCTCGGCGCGGTCGTCTACGCCGCGTTCCCGCTCGTCGACTCCAGTCTCTCGTTTATCCTCGTGCGGGCCGCACAAGGCGTCGCCGTCACCGGCGCGGGGCTGATGTCGCTCGCGCTCGTCGGCGAGCTCGCCCGCGAGGGGACGCGTGCGAACCACATCGGAAAGGCGAACGCCGCCCGCTTCGCGGCCTCAATCCTCGGGAGCATCAGCGCCGGTATCCTCTACGACCTGTTCGGCTTCACGCCCATCTTCATCGTCATCACGATTCTCCTCACCATCGCCGTCGTCGCCATCTGGGTGTTTCTCCCCCCGGACGAGACTCGCGTCCACGGCTTTCCGTTCACGGACCTCGCGCTCAACGAGCGCATCCTGACGATGGCGACGTTCCGCGTCCAGTACGCCGTCGCCGTCACCCTCGTCCGGACGTGGGTGCCTATCTACGCCGGGGTTTCCGCGGCCTCGGGTGGCCTCGAATACGGCGGCATCGCCGTCGCCGCGACCGTCGTCGCTGAGAAGTTCACCAACATGCTCTGCCAGCCGTACACCGGGCGCATCTCGGATTCCTACGGTCGGGCGCGGTTCGTCTTCGTCGGCGGCGGGCTGTACGGCCTCATCGCGCTCGCCGTCCCCTTCTCGCCCGCGGTCGGCGAGGCGCTCGCGCTCCCCGCGGTGTTCCCCTTCCTCGGCCCGCTTTCGCCCGCCTTCCTCCCGCTTGTCGGCCTCGCGGGTCTGCTCGGCGTCGCCGACAGTCTCCGCGAACCGGCCAGTATGGCGCTGTTCGCCGACGAGGGTTCCGGCGGCGCGGGGGTCGCCAGTAGCTTCGGTATCCGAGAACTCCTCTGGCGGCCCGGCAGCGTCGTCGCGCCCCTCCTCGGCGGCTACCTCATGGCCGAAGTCGGCATGGAGTGGGTGTTCTTCGTCGGCGGCGCGTCGGCCATCACCGGCGTCCTCGCCTTCCTCGCGGCCCTGACGTGGTCCCACGGGACCGACGCGCTCACGACGTGGTAGGGCTTCGCGCTTACTCTCTCGCGGCCCCTCTTTCTCTCATGCCCGACGACGCGCCGCCCGCGACGACCCGCGACCGCCCGGTGACCGAACCGAGTTACGGCATCCCCGAATCGGAAGCGGGGCTCTTGGAGTGGCGCGTCGTCGAAACCGCGTTCGCCGACGACGAGGTGTTCTGGGTCACGACGACCCGGCCCGACGGCCGACCGCACGCCCGCCCGGTCTGGGGCGTCTGGGTCGACGGCGCGTTCTACTGCGGCGGCGGCGAGCGAACCAGATGGGTCAGGAACCTCGCGAGCGACCCGCGCCTCGCGGTCCACACCGAAAGCGGGACCGACGTGGTCATCCTCGAAGGCGTCGCCGAGCGACTGGACGAGGGAACCGCCGACGAGGCCACCCTCGCTCGCATCGACGACGCCTACGAGGCGAAGTACGGGATTCGACACGGGACGCCGGTGTTTCGGATTCGACCCGAGCGCGTGCTGGCGTGGTCCGGCTTTCCGGCCGACGCGACGCGGTGGCGGTTCGGTTCGGCCTGAGCGCCGCCCCGTTTCTGTTTCGCCCCTCCCAGTGACTCACTCGACTGTCTTCCTTTTCGAATCGCACGACTCGGTCCTCGCGGAACGGCATTTCGTATCGCAGTATCTGATTTACGACGACGAGTGGCTGGTTCTGCTCTCCGAACCGGTGGCCACAAATTATTGGCCTTCGGCGGCCGAACGACGCTTCATGTCGCTTCGGAGCACCGTCGCTGACAACCTCGGCTACGCGCTCGTCGGCGGTCCTTCGATCGCGTTTCTCGCGTTCGCCGTTTCGGGGTACGCGTACGGCCTCGGCGTCGGTCTCGTGGTCGCCGCAGTCGTCTACACCGCTGGGTGGGCGTTGGCCCTTCGGCAGTCGAACGGGGAGCGCGAACCGGACGCGTCTCCCGGCGCAGACGAGGACGACGCGCGCACGTTGCGAGAGGAGGCGCGGAAGGCAGAATATCACGGGGACCTCTGATAGCCCCGTTTCCGGTCTCCCGAGTCGTCGTGCCAGCGGCGGCGTCACCTCCCGACCGTTCTCATTCTCCGACACGCGGGCCTAGGGTCATTATCCTGTCACTCGTATCACACGGTATGGACCACCTCGAAACCCCGGCGGTACACCGGTTGCTCACCTCGCCTGCCGGCCGATTGTTGACCTCGCGCCCGTTCGAGGCGTTCAAAACCCGCTCGCTTCCCCGCGAGTTCGGTGTCGTCCGCGCTCGCGCCGCGGCTGACGTGGCGCTCTCAGAGGGTCCGGAAGCGTACCTCCGAGAGGTCGGCGCGCCGCCTGCGCCACACCTCCACGACCGAATTGAACGCGCCCTCGCGCAGTACGCCCGCCTCCGCGGCGCGTACGACGAAACGATGGAGCGCTGGGACAGCGTCTTCTGGGGCGACGCCGAGTCGACGCCGGACGAGCGCGTCGCCGTCGAGCGCGAGCGCCGCGAGGTGTCGGAACGGCGGGCCAAACCGACCGACATCTTCGGCTTCCTCCCGAAGGAACACCTCGTGCCGCCGGTGAAGTTCGAGATACCCTCTCCCGAGGACGCGCGGACCCGCTGGCACCACGAACTCGCCGAACCGGAGCGACTGTACGGCTTCGCCGAGTCCAGCGCGGCCGAGGAGTTCCCCCGGGTCGAGCGCTCCGCGACCGTCCGCGGGCCGGGAACCGTCGAGTACCTGCTCCGCTTCCGGTCGCCCTCGCCGCATCTCAGCGACCGGGCGACTGCGCGGGTGTACGAACCCGTCGACGCTGCCGACGACCTGCCGACGCTCGTCTTCCACTCCGGGTGGGGGATGTTCGACGACCAACTCACCTACTGGCCCGAAGAGGAGTACGTCGCCCGCGCGCTCGCCCCCGAGGGCTATCGGGTCATCCTCCCCGACGCGCCGTGGCACGGCCGTCGCGAGCTACTCGGTCGGTACAGCGGCGAACCCTACATCGCCCGCGCGCCCGTCGGCCTGTTCACGCTCTACTCGGCGGCCGCGCTGGAGACCGCCGTCCTCATCGACTGGGCGCGGACCGAGGGCGCGCCTGTCGTCGGGGTCGGCGGCGTCAGCCTCGGGGGCGCCATCGCGCTCCACGTCGGCGGGCGGTGCGGCGACTGGCCGGAGTCCATGCGCCCCGACCTGCTGTTCCCCGTGGGGATGCCCGGCGCAATCGACCAGACGCTCCTCTCGGGGGGACTCACGAGACTGCTCGACATCGACGACGCGCTCGACGCGGCCGGCTGGACCGGCGAGGCGCTCCACGAGTTCGCACCGCTGTTGAACCCGCCGAAAGACCCGTGTCTCGCGCCCGAACGCGTCTTCCCGTTCGTCGGGACGCGCGACGAGATGGCTCCCGCGTCCACGGCCCGCGCGCTCCTCGACGAGTGGGGCGTTCCGCGGCCGAACCGCCGCGAGTGGGACTGCGGACATTTCGGCGTGCTCGCGAACCTCATCAGAGACGAGTCGTTCCGAACGACGGTTCGGCGAGAGTTGGACGCGGCGGCACGGAACCGCCGAAACAGAGAATCAGTTACCGCCTGACGGCCGGGGCCCTCACTCCTCGTCGGCGAGGAAGTCGGGTTCGGGGCGCTTTTCGTCGTATTCGCTCTGGAGGTGGTCGCGGAACGCCTCGACGCTCACGTCCTTCGCCTCTCGCTCCTTGCGGTCGCGGACGGAGATGGTTCCGTCTTCTTCCTCGTCGCCGCCGACGATGACCATGTACGGGACGCGGTCGGTCTGAGCCTCGCGAATCTTCCGGCCGAGCGTCCACGAGCGGTCCTCGATGTCGACGCGGAAGTCGCCGAGTTCGTACTGGAGCTTCTTCGCGTACCCCATCTGGTCGTCCGAGATGGGCAGGATGCGGACCTGCTCGGGCGCGAGCCAGAACGGGAACTTGCCGTTGAAGTGCTCGATGAGGACCATGAAGAAGCGCTCGTAGCTGCCGTAGAGCGCGCGGTGAATCATCACCGGCTGGTGGTCCTCGTTGTCCTCGCCCGTGTAGGTGAGGTCGAAGCGGTCGGGCATGTTGAAGTCGAGTTGGACCGTCGGGCCGTCCCACTTGCGACCGAGGGCGTCCTTGAACGCGAAGTCGATTTTCGGCCCGTAGAACGCGCCGTCGCCGGCCTCGATGCCGTAGTCGATGCCGCTGTCGTCGAGCACCGCTCGGAGTTGCGTCTCCGCCTGCTCCCAGATTTCGTCGCTGCCGACGGACTTCTCGGGGCGCGTCGCGAGCGCGACTTCGGCGTCCAGCCCGAACGTGTCGAACACCGTCAGGATGTTGTCGATGATGAGGTTGATCTCGTCTTCGATCTGGTCGGGGCGGACGAACAGGTGGCCGTCGTCGATGGTAAAGGACCAGACACGCGAGAGGCCCGACAGCTCGCCGCGCTGTTCCTTCCGGTAGACCTTCCCGTCCTCGAAGTAGCGCACCGGCAGGTCGCGGTAGGACCACGACTGCTGGTCGAAGATGGTCGCGTGACCGGGGCAGTTCATCGGCTTCAGGCCGTACTCCTCGTCGTTCACGTCGAGGAGGAACATGTCGTCCACGTAGTTCTCGTAGTGGCCCGACTTCTTCCACAGTTCCGTCCGGAACAGGTGGGGCGTCTCGACGGGGTCGTAGCCCGCGTCGAGGTTGAGCTGTTTCGCGTAGTCCGCGAGCTCGTCGAGGATGCGCTTGCCGTTGGGCTGGTACAGCGGCAGGCCCGGTCCCGTCGTCTCGTCGATGGCGAACAGGTTCAGCTCCTGTCCGAGCTTCCGGTGGTCGCGCTCCTTGGCCTCCTCGCGCATGTCGAGGAACTCTTCGAGGTCGGACTCGGACTCGAACGCCGTGCCGTACACCCGCGTCAGCGTGTCGTTTTCCTCGTCGCCGCGCCAGTAGGCCGCGGAGATGTTCAGGAGCTTGACCGCGCCGATTTCGCCCGTCGATTCGACGTGCGGGCCCTTACAGAGGTCCTCGAACTCGCCCTGCTGGTAGAACGAGAGCTCGTCGTCGCCGGCGGCCTCGTCTTCGAGGATGTCGCGCTTGTAGGGGTTGTCGGCGTACTTTTCGAGGGCCTCTTCGCGGTCGACGAGGACGCGCTCGATGTCGAGGTCCTCCTCGATGATGTCGCGCATCTCGTCTTCGATGGCTTCGAGGTCCTCCTGTTCGAGGTCGACGCTCGTCACGTCGTAGTAGAAGCCGTCGTCCGTCCACGGGCCGATGGTTAGCTTGGCCTCGGGGTGGAGCCGCTGGAGGGCCTGCGCGAAGACGTGGGCCGCCGAGTGACGGAGCACGTCCAGATACTCGTCGGACTGGTCGGTGACGATGACGAGGTCCGCGCCGTCGTGGAGCGGCGTCTCCTTGTCCACGAGCTCGCCATCGACGACGCCGGCGACGGTGTCCTTGCCGAGGCCGGGGCCAATTGCGAACGCGGCGTCTCGCACCGTCGCACCCTCCTCGACGGAGAGTTCCGTCCCGTCGGGGAGGATGACAGCGATATCACTCATACGCGCACGGAACGGACGGGGGAGAATAAGTGTTGTTGAGACGGGCGCGAGCAACGCCCGCTCGCGGCCGGTTTCGTGCGATTTGCTAGCACAACTGCGGCGGCGGGCGGCGTGAGTCGAACCCCGTCCCCACGCTCGGGGTCTCAGCGACGGCCCGCTGTTTCGACCCAAAGTACCAATTGGGTCGCCCGCGGACCCTGTGGGTATGCGACTTTCTCGACAGAGCGGGGTGTTCATGCACGTCACCTCGGTCCCGGGGCCCCACGGCATCGGCGACCTCGGCGACGGCGCGCGCGCCTTCGTGGACTTCCTCGCCGACGCCGAACAGTCGATGTGGCAGTTCTGCCCCCTCGGGCCGACCGAACCCGCCATGGCGAACTCGCCGTACCAATCGACCTCCTCGTTCGCGGGCAACCCGCTTCTCATCGACCTCACAGACCTCGTCGCGCGCGGCTGGCTCACCGACGACGACCTCGAACCTGTTCCCGACTTCGACCCCCACGCGGTCGACTACGAGCGCGTCGGCGAGTACAAGCGCTCGCGGCTCCGCGCCGCCTTCGACCGCTTCGAGGCCGAGGCCACCGAGGACGACCGCGCCGCCTTCGACGCTTTCCGCGAGCGCGAGGCCGGCTGGCTCGACGACTACGCGCTGTTCGCCGCCCTGAAAGACGAGTTCCAACGGGCGTGGATAGACTGGCCGACCGAGTTGAAGACCCGCGACCCCGACGCGCTCGCCGACGCCCGCGAGGCGCGCGCCGACGAGATCCGCTACCGCGAGTTCGTCCAGTTCTGCTTCGACGAGCAGTGGCGCGCCCTCGCCGACTACGCCGACGAGAAGGGCGTCACCCTCGTCGGCGACCTTCCCATCTACGTCGCGCTCGACAGCGCCGACGTGTGGGCCGCCCCGGAGGCGTTCGACCTCACCGAGTCGAACGAACCCGCCGTCGTCGCCGGCGTCCCGCCGAACCCGGACGACTCCGGCCAGCGCTGGGGCAACCCGCTGTACGACTGGGAGACGCTCCGCGAGGACGACTACGGCTGGTGGCTCGACCGCCTCCGCCGCCTGTTCGACCTCGTGGACGTGACCCGCATCGACCACTTCAAGGGCTTCGACGAGTTCTGGGCCATCGACGCCGACTCCGACGACCCCGGCGACGGCGAGTGGCGCGACGCCCCCGGTCACGACTTCTTCGAGACGGTCGAGCGCGAACTGGGCGACCTCCCCTTCATCGTCGAGGACCTCGGCTTCCTCGACGCGTCGCTCGTCGACCTCCGCGACCGGTTCGCCTTCCCCGGCATGCGCGTTCCGCAGTACGCCGACTGGTGCCGCGAGGGCGACATGTACCAGCCGATGCACTACCCGGAGAACTCCGTCGCCTACACCTCGACCCACGACACCGACACGTTCGTCGGCTACTACCGCGACCTCGACGACCGCACCCGCGACTGCCTCCACTACAACATCGGCGCGGACGGCTCGGAGATTCACTGGTCTATCATCGACGCCGTCTGGAACTCCGCGTCCGTCATCGCGTTCACGACGACGCAGGACCTCCTCGGCCTCGGCTCCGACGCCCGCTTCAACACCCCCGGCACGCAGACCGGTAACTGGGAGTGGCGCGTCACCCGCGAGGGCCTCGACGACGGCGTCGCCGACCGCCTCGCGAACCTCACCGACCTCCACATCCGCAACTGAGGCCGCCGCCGACCCTCGCCTCGGTTCGACTACACCTTTTTCAGTCGCCCACCCGACGGCAACGGTATGTCTCGCCGCCTCGGCCTCGGCGCGTTCGCCGCCGGGCTCATCGCCGCGGTTCTCTCGGCACTCGTCCGCGCGACGACCCCTCTCTCCGATTTCGACGTGCCCAACGCCGACCTGCTCCTCTCGAAGGGGCTGTCCGCCGCCGCGGTCGCGCTCGTCGCCTACGGCGTCTACCGGTTTCTCGCCGCGTTCTTCGTCAAGCGTATCGCCGACCGCCGCCGGGCACATGACGTTCGGAACGTCCTCCGACTCACGCTCGGCGGGGTCGCGCTCGTCGGCGTCCTCGGGGCGTTCACGGAGCAGTGGCTCGGCCTGTTGGTCTCGTTCGGCGTCATCGGCTTCGCCGTCACCTTCGCGCTCCAACAGCCGATTCTCTCCTTTATCGGCTGGTTCTACATCCTCGTGAAACGACCGTACGCGGTCGGCGACCGCGTCAACATCGGCTCGGTCTCCGGCGACGTGGCCGAGGTCGACTTCCTCGTCACGACGCTCTGGGAGACCGGCGGCACCCTCGCGTCGAACCAGCCGTCCGGTCGGACCGTCACCGTCCCGAACTCGCTCGTCCTCTCCTCTGAGGTCGTCAACTACGGCGCGCTGTTCGACCGCGTCTGGACGGAGGTGCCGGTGCAGGTGTCCTACGAGACGGACCTCCCGTTCGTCCGCCAACTCCTCTTGGACGTGGCCGACGAGGAACTCGGCGACGACATGGACGCCGCGATGAAACGCTACCGGGCCAGGCTCGCCGAGTCGCCGCTGGACCTCGACGTGGCCGGCGGCCCGACCGTCAACGTCGCACAGGAGGAGTCGTGGGTCGTCTTCCGACTCCGCGTGCTCGTCCCTCCGACCCGCGCCCAGCGCGTCAAAAACCGGCTGTACGAGCGCATCCTCGACCGACTGGGCGACCACCCCGACCGCGTCAGCTTCCCGGTGAGCCGCAACCGCTGAGCGCGACGCGGGCCGACGTTGCGCGCCTCGTTTGTCGCCGTCCCGCTCGTCACCGCCTCGTCTCGTCCGCCGGCATCGAAACCCGCAAATCCCCCGCGCCCAACGTCGAAGCGATGGAGACGGGTGTCATCGACCTCGCGAGCCTCGACGGAGCGTTCGACCTCCAATCGACGCTGGAGAGCGGCCAGTCGTACCTCTGGGATCGCCCCGACGGCCGGATGTACGAGCGCGATGCGGCCTACGGCGGCGACGCGTGGTACCAGACGGTCGTCCCGCCGCTCGACGGCGTCTCCGACGAGTCCGCCATCGTCAGGGTCCGCCAGACCGACGGCGCGCTGGAGTGGGAATCCAACCTCGACGCCGTCCCGCTTCTCACCCACCTGCTCCGCCTCGACGACGACCTCGACGCCATCGTCTCGGAGATGCCCGACGAACCGCTCGTCCGGCGGGCCTACGAGGCGTACCCGGGGATGCGGCTCGTCCGTGACCCGCCGTTCGGCTGTCTCGTCTCGTTCATCTGCTCGGCGCAGATGCGCGTCTCCCGAATCTTCGGGATGCAGTCGCGGCTCAGAGAGACCTACGGCGAGCGCGTCGAGTTCGACGGCGAGACGTACTTCGCGTACCCGACGCCCGAGCGTCTGGCCGAGGCCACCGAAGACGAACTCCGCGACCTCAGCCTCGGCTACCGCGCGCCCTACGTCCAGCGGACGGCCGAGATGGTCGCCACGGGCGAGGCGACGCCCGACGAGGCCCGCGGCCGCGACTACGAGGACGCCCGCGACTTCCTGACGACGTTCGTCGGCGTCGGCGACAAGGTCGCGGACTGCGTCCTCTTGTTCTCGCTCGACTACCTCGAAGCCGTCCCGCTCGATACGTGGATTCGGTCGGCCATCGAGGAACACTACCCCGACTGCGACCGGGGGAACTACGCCGACACCTCGCGGGCCATCCGCGAGCGCCTCGGGGGTCGCTACGCCGGCTACACCCAGACGTACGTCTTTCACTACCTCCGTTCCGGCGGGGAATGAGCGGGCACGAGACGGCGTGGCAAGAAGGTTGATACCCTTCGGCACACAACCTCATCGTAACCATGGACTGCAGAGTCGTCGTCGAGGCCGCGGTCCCGGTGTACGACGTGGAAACCGTAGACGAGGCGATTCGCATCGCCATCTCGAAGACCGGAGAGATGCTCAATCCCGACCTGAAGTACGTCGAGATTAGCATGGGTACCCGCGCCTCGCCCGAGGGCGAGGAACTCCCCCCCGCGTTCATCGCCGCGGACGAAGCGCTCGTCGCCCTCGAACTGGAGATGACCGTCTTCAACGTCGAACAGGAGGAACACGCCTCGCGCATCGCCCGCAAGGAGATCGGTCAACGCCTCGAAAACATCCCGCTGAAGGTGCTGTCGGTCGAACGGGTCGACGACGACTCGGTCGAGACGGACGGCGAGGGTGACACCCGTACCGAGACCGGCGCTTCCGACGACGACACGCTCGTCGACTTCGACGACCTCGTCGACGACCGCTGAGGCCGTCGTCGCGCCTTGCGTCGTCGCATCTCGTTGTCGCGTCGCCTGGTCCCGCCCGACCGCTGTTGTTGCTTCTACTCGCGCGTGGAACTCATCCAATTCCAAGTAGCTCGGCACAGCGGTCACTCGGGAGTGTCGTCGCGCGAGAGAACGGCGCGGTCGCTCTCGGGTGTAGGGTCGTGTAGAGGAGAACGCGTTTCTTTTCTCGGTTCAGTCGGCTTGCGGTGCGAGCGGCTCTGGTTCGGCCTCGTGCATCGCTCCGGTGATACCTTTCGCCAGTTTAAACACGGCTGCTTTGTGGTCCGTCTTGGACTTGTGGATGGATGTCGGTCGTACGCCGAGTTCGTTGTACTCGACAAGACTGATTTCCTCGTCCTCCCAGGCCTCAATCTGGGTGTGGACTTCTGCGAGCAGACCGTGCAGGTGGATGAGTTCCTGCTTCTTCATGAGCAACCACGGCTTGAGACCGGAGGGATATAGTATTATCTTGAGTCACGTTAGCATCCGACTCCCTTAAACCGCCGATTATGGGGGTCTCAGGGGAAATTTCGTGTCCGACTGTTTTCAATTCGTTTGTTGTTTCGCCCCCTCGATAGCGAGCATCGGCGGAATCTCACGAGTGGTTTATATAGCTATGTAGGGCGCGCGCCGAGCGCCGGTCGCGCGCGCCGGGGGTCGTGAGAATTTTACCCCGGCGTGCGCGTACTGTCGCGCATGGACTACGACGACCAACTGGACCGCGCGCTCTCGGAGTCACCGGACGTCGCGGAAGGCGACGACCGCTTCAGCGTCCCGGAACCAACGGTCCGCCAGGAGGGGAACGTCACGGTCTACGAGAACTTCGCGGCGACCCACGACCGCCTCGCACGCGAGGCGGCGCACGTTCTGAAGTTCTTCCAGACGGAGTTGGGGACGAGCGCCCAAATCGACGACAGAAGTCGCGCGCGCTTCACCGGCGAGTTCCGCCAGCGCCGCATCGCCGACGCGCTCGACGAGTACGTCGAGTCGTTCGTGCTGTGTAGCGAGTGCGGGTCCCCGGACACGAAACTCGTCACCGAACAGGGTGCCGAGGTGTTGAAGTGCGACGCATGCGGCGCGCTCTCGGCGATTCCCGACATCTAAAAAGCAAACGTCCCGCGAGGCCGCTCCGTACCGGAGGCGGTTCCTCTCTCACTCCTCGCTACTCGAACTGTTTGAGCGTCTGGAGGTCGCGCTCCGTCCGCATGAACTCGGCCGTGCGCCGCGTCGCACCGCATCCCTGACACGAGTAGTTGTCGCGGTGAGCGGGGAGGTCGGTCGGATTCGTCTCCCAGTCCTTTCCACATTCGGGGCACAAGAGCCGGACGAACGCTTCAACCATACCCCGTATATGCTCCGGGGATGCGGATAAATGTTGTTACGGTCTGGCACGGCCGAGAAAAAGTGCGGGCCACCGGGGCCACCGAGCCCACCGAGCGCTTACGCGAACAGGGTACCGTCTTGGACTTCGAGCAGCTCCTTGTAGCGGTTGCGGATGGTGACCTCGGAGATATCCGCGACCGTCGAGACCTCGCTTTGGGTCACCTTCTCGTTGGTGAGGAGGGCGGCGGCGTAGACGGCGGCGGCGGCGAGGCCGACCGGCGACTTGCCGGAGTGGATACCCGTCTCCTTCGCGTCGCGGAGGAGCTGGCGGGCCTGCCGCTCGGCCTCGTCGGAGAGGCCGAGTTCGCTGGCGAACCGCGGGACGTACTGCTCGGGGTCGGCGGGCTTGATTTCGAGCTTCAGCTCGCGAACGACATAGCGGTACGTCCGGGTGAGCTCCATCTTATCGACGCGCGAGACCTTCTCCAGTTCGTCGAGCGAACGGGGAGTGCCCGCCATCCGGGCCGACGCGTACAGCGCCGCGGTGGCGACGCCCTCGATGGAACGGCCGGGGAGCAGGTCGTCGTTGAGCGCGCGGCGGTAGATGACCGAGGCGGTCTCACGGACGTTCTCCGGGAGGCCGAGGGCCGAGGCCATGCGGTCGATTTCGCCGAGTGCCTGCTTGAGGTTGCGCTCCTTGGAGTCGCGGGTGCGGAACCGCTCGTTCCACGTGCGGAGCCGCTGCATCTGCTCGCGCTGGCGCGGCGAGAGGGACTTGCCGTAGGCGTCTTTGTTCTGCCAGCCGATGTTGGTCGACAGTCCCTTGTCGTGCATCATCTTGGTCGTCGGCGCGCCGACGCGGGACTTGTTGTCGCGCTCGGCGGAGTCGAACGCGCGCCACTCGGGGCCGCGGTCGACCACGACGTCCTCGACCACGAGGCCGCATTCCTCGCAAATCGTCTCGCCGTGCTCCTCGTCGGTGACGAGGTTGCCGCTACACTCGGGGCACACCTGCGCTTCGTCCTGCTGTTTTTCGTCTCGCTCGGACTCGCGGGGACGGACGTCCCTGGCCTTTGCGTCGGTACTGTAGGTTCGGGTGGTTATTGTGTCGCTCATGGGGTGGTGGAAGGCGCGGATACGTCTCGGCCGGGAAGACCACAGAAGACGAAAGAATAATCCGGCTTGGACTGGCCTTACCATCAGTAAGTCCGAAAAGCATATAAACTTTTCGCCGAGGTCGTGTGGGTCAATCGCACGATGTGGGCGCTTTGTCGTCATCGAACCGACGCGAACCGAAACAAGAGATGATTAATCGGGGAGTATATCTCTTTCGTCGCTCAGAGCCAACTCTCCCGGCGGAAGTAGACGAGTAGGACAACGGAGACGAGCGCCATCCCGAGCATCGTCGCCGGGTAGCCGTAGGCCCACCCGAGTTCGGGCATGTTGAACGCCGACGCGCCGGGGTCGAAGTTCATGCCGAAGATGCCGACGACGAGCGTGAGCGGGAGGATGATGGTCGCGACGACAGTGAGCGTCTTCATCACCTCGTTCGTCGACTGCGAGAGGGTGTTAAGGTAGATATCTCGCGCGCCGCGCGCGAGGTCGCGGTACGTCTCCGTGAGGTCGACCAACTCGACGAGGTGGTCGTACACGTCGCGGTAGTACTTCTCCGTCGTCTCGCGGACGTAGTCGGGGTCACCCCGGGAGAGCACCCCGATGGCCTCGCGCGTCGGCCACACGGTCTTTCGGAACGACAGCAGGTCGCGTCGAACGGCGTTCAGCCCTTCGAGCACCTCCGGGTCGGGCCCCTCGAAGATGCTGTCCTCGATGAGTTCGATCTCCTCGCCGACCTCGTCCAACAGCCCGAAGTACTCGTCGACGATGCGGTCGATGACGCGGTAGGCCACGAAGTCCGGTCCGAACCGGAGCATCCGCGGTTCCTCCCGCACGATGGCGTTCCACACGTAGTTTATCGGCTCTAACTCCCGGCGCGTCAGCGTCACGAGCCAGTCGTCGCCGAAGCAGAGTCCCACGGGTCTGGTCTGGACCTCCTCTTCGAACACCTGCTCGCCGGCGCGGAGCGTCGCCATTCGGACGACGACGAACGTGTACTCGTCGTACTCCTCGGCCTTCGGTCGGGCGTCGTTCCGAACGTCCTCGACCGAAAGCGGGTGGATGCCGAACGCCTCGGCGACGCGCTCGAAATCTTCCGCGGCGGTCGCGCGAACCCACGTGGTCCCCTCGGCGTCGCGCGCCGCGTCCAGCGCGGTCTCCTCGTAGGCCGATGCGCCGTCGTCGCGGTAGACGAGCGCTGAAATCACCGCACGTCACCTCCGATGGCCCAGAGCGTGATGCCGACCATGACGGCCGTCACCGAGAACGCCCGCCCCGGATAGGAGACGAGCACCCCGACGCCGTAGCCGACGACGCCGAGCGTCGTCACCGCGATACCTGCGGTCCGCACACGAGTCATGGAATCACCGACCCGCGGCGACGAGAAAAAGGCTCCCCCGAAGCGGCTTACGCTTCAGACGGATGTTCGACCGAGCGAATCAGTTCGAGAACGTTCTCCTCTTCACCGTCGAGCTGTTGGGGGTATAGCCCGATTGCGATGACGAAGTCCTCGTTGTGCTGGACCTTCGTCACGTGGACGTACACGTCGACTTCTTGGCCGCCGAATCGCGCGGTGGCGCTGTACTTCGTGACGTTGGTGGTCTGCCCGAGCATCTGGACGTTGCGAGAGCTGACGGGGTCAACGTCGCTGAGGCCCTGATACTGGTTGTCGACGAGGCGGATGAGGTCGTCGTTCGAGTAGTCGCCGATGGGGTTTCGGGGCTGGCCGGCCACCTCGACCGCGGGCGTCGAGATGACGCTGAACGAGCCGAGCTTGGCCTCGCCGAAGAAGCCGAGGTCCAGCGACTTCTCGTACGTCGTGATATGGTTGCTGGCGGCGATTTTACGCTCCTGTCCGCCGAACGAGAGCGTGCGGTTCACCGCGAACGTCTCGGTCCCGTTCGTCTCGTAGCCGGCGTTCTCGGCGACCGTCGCGTCCGCCGTGGCCGGTTGTGACTCGAACGTCAGCGTCTCCTCGCCCGTCAGAAAGCCAATACAGCCGCTCGTGAGTACGAGCGCGACGAGCGCGAGCACCGCGACTACGCGTCTGGAAGTCATTACCCCGACGTTTCCACCCTCCGGGCATAAGTTCGGTGGTCGGACGGCTCCCGCCGCTGGCCGGTCCCCCGGATCGCTCCGCGGCGCTCGCTCAGTCGCCGAGGTTCCGCGACTCGTTTTCGCGGCGAATCACGCGGCCGCTGTAGAAGTAGTAGGCGGGCGCGACGAACGGGAGCGCGAACGCCGCGCCGAACCAGAGGTGTCGCGACGCGCCCCAGTCGATGCCCTGTCCGCGGAGCGACTTGATGTCGGCGCGGATGAGGCCCGCGTAGAAGACGTGGGTGACGAGGTACACCGCGAACGCCGGTTCCGGCCCGATATACAGCGAGACCCCGGTAAACATGACGAATCCGATGGCGTAGATGACTGGAAGTACCCCGCGGTAGCGGCCGCGCGCCGGGCGCTGTTTCTGCTGCCGCTCGCGCTCGACCGCCGTCCCGCGGCGGTACTCGTCGGTGCTCATGTCGCTACGGTGTGCCTCGCGGGGAAAAAGTGGTTCGCTCAGCCGAGGTACTTGACCTCGACCTCGTGCGGGCCGTCGTCCGTCGGGAGCGCCACCGCGTCGCGGAGGTGGTCGCGGACCGCCGAGCGCCACGCTCGAACCGCCTCCGTGTGGCGTTCGTGGTGCGCTTCGACCTCGTACGGCTCCGGTCGAGTCTCGTCGGGTTCGGGATACGCGGGGGCGTCGTCGGCGACGAAGATCCGCGGGTCGAGATGCATCGGCTCGGGGTCGGCGTAGTCCGAGGCTTCGCCTCCTGTGCGGTGAATTCGAGCCCGCATCCGCCCGTAGAACGGCGGGGTGACGCGGAGGACGACGGGGTCGTCGCCCCGGCGGTTCGCCTCGAGGGCGGTCACGAGGTCGTCGGTCGTGACTGCGAGCGAGCGGACGGCGCTCGGGTCGGACGACCCGCGCGCGTCGTTCAATCTCCGGCGCGCCGGCGACTCGTCACCGACGTGGGCCGAAGCTCACCGCTGCACTCGGGGCAGGTCGAACGGTACGACGCGGCGCTCACGGTCGTTTGACACTCACGACAGACGTACGAAGCGCGTTCCATCGAACATTCGTACGGAACATGGTGTGTTAAAACTTACCACGGAAATGCCGCGGAGCGCCGAACCGCGCCCGCGGGTCCGTGTCCTTTTACCCGAACGGGGCGCAATCCGCCAGTATGACAGACGCATGGTTCGCCGGCGCGGACCCCGACGACCCCGAATCCGGGGCGACGCGAGTCCGAACGGGCCGCGCCTCCGCCCCCGCTGACTGGCCGGCCGAGGCCGTCAATACCGGGTTCGCCGCCGACGACACCGACTACTACGCCAAGCTTCGCTCGGCGACGCTCGCCGCCGCCAGCGAGGCCGTCGCGGAGCGCGAGCGCGCCGACGACGTGCAACTCGCCCACGCCGTGCGCGCGATGGACGACGCCGAACGGACCGCGAACGAACTCGCCGAGCGGGTCGTCGAGTGGGCCGGCACGCTCTACGAGGACGTCCCGCGCGGCCTCGACGGGGTCCGCGATATCGCCGCCCGCGACCCGAAGACCGCCGCCGAAGAGCGCGTCGTCTCCTACGCCACCCGCGCGGTGGACCTGCTCGACGAGCGCGACGACCTCCGGGCGTTCATCGAAGAGCGCGCGCCCACGACCGCGCCGAACCTCGCCGAGATGGCCGGGCCCGTCCTCGCGGCGCGACTCATCGCGCTGGCCGGCGGCCTCGAAAGCCTCGCCAAGAAGCCGAGCGGAACGGTCCAAGTGCTCGGGGCCGAAGACGCCCTGTTCGCGCACCTGAAGGGTCGCGCCACGTCGCCCAAACACGGCGTCATCTTCACCCACGAGTACGTCCGCGGGACGCGCCAGCAGGACCGCGGGTCGGCCGCCCGCGCGCTCGCCGGGAAGCTCTCTATCGCCGCGCGCATCGACCACTACTCGGGCGACTACCGGCCGGACCTGCACGCCGAACTCGCCGACCGGATGGCGACGATTCGCGCCCGCGCCGACGAGGAGGACGACGAATGAGCGACGATAGCTCCGCGGGCGACGCCGATGTCGACCTTCCCGAAGGCGTCGAGCGCCGGACGTTCGGCGGCCGACAGCGCCTCTCGACGCGAGGCGCGCAGGTCTACGGCGAACCCGTCGACGCCGACGGTTGGCGCGCGTGGGACGCCGGGCGCTCGAAACTCGGCGCGATGCTCGAACTCGGCATGGACACGGGTCTCGTCGGTGGCGAGTCGGTCCTCTATCTCGGAGCCGCCTCGGGAACGACCGTCTCGCACGTCGCCGACTTCGCCGGGCCGACCTACGCCGTGGAGTTCGCGCCGCGCCCCGTCCGCGACCTCGTCGGCGTCGCTGAGGACCGCGACAATCTCTTTCCGCTCTTGAAGGACGCGCGCGACCCGGAATCCTACGCGCACGTGGTCGAAGCCGGCATCGATTGCCTCGTCATGGACGTGGCGACCCGCGGGCAGGCGACCGTCGCCGTCCGCAACCGACAGTTCCTCGCAGACGACGGCCGGCTCCTGATGGCCGTCAAGGCGCGGAGCGAGGACGTGACCGCCGAGCCGGACGACGTGTTCGACGACGTGGTCGCCGAACTCGAACCGGCCTACGAAATCCTCGACACAGCCCGCCTCGACCGCTTCCACGCGGATCACCTCGGTATCGTCGCCCGCCCGAAGTAGGTTGGCGGCGGCGTCACCGTCATCGCTCCGTCTGACGACTGCTCCGAGAGACCTGATTTTCGGTCGTCACTATCGCCCGATTCGCTTGCCCGCGGTCGTACGACGCGTTCGCCGGCTCCCACGGTGTTTTTAATTCGGCGCAACTTACGCCGTTGCGATGGAACTAGGGTCGGCGGACGCCTTCGACCGAATGGGGACGCTCGGCGTCGAAGAGGAATTCTATATCGTCGATGCCGACGGCCGCCCCACCTCGGGTATCGACGACTTAGTCTACGGATCGGAGCCTCCGGAACCGCTCGCCGGACGGCTCGACCACGAGTTGTTCAAGTTCACTATCGAGACGCAGACGCCGCTCATCGAGGACCCCGACGAGGCCGGCGCGGCCGTCGAGTCGGTCCGCGAGGCGCTCGTCGACCACGCCGCTGACCACGGCTACCGCATCGCCGCGGCCGGGCTCCACCCCGCCGCCAAGTGGCGCGAACTCGACCACGCGACGAAGCCCCGGTATCAGGCGCAGCTCGACCGGATTCAGTACCCACAACACCGGAACACGACCGCCGGCCTCCACGTCCACGTCGGCGTCGACGACGCGGACAAGGCCGTCTGGGTCGCCAACGAACTCCGCTGGTACCTCGCGCCCCTGCTCGCGCTCTCCGCGAACTCCCCCTTCTGGAACGGCTTCGACACCGGCCTCGCCTCCGCCCGCGCCAAGGTGTTCGAGAACCTCCCGAACACCGGCATGCCGACCGCCTTCGACGACTTCGAGGACTTCCAGCGCTTCGAGCGCCGGATGGTCGAGTACGGCTCGATAGACGACCGGGGCGAACTCTGGTACGATGTGCGCCCCCACACGGGCCACGGGACGGTCGAAATCCGCACCCCCGACGCCCAGACCGACCCCGAACGCGTCGCCGATTTCGTCGAGTACGTCCACGCGCTCGTGTTGGACCTCGCCGACCGCTACGAGTCCGGCGAGTCGGGAACGACAGTCCGCCGGGAACTCCTCGACGAGAACAAGTGGCGCGCGACCCGCTACGGGCGAGACACCGACTTCATCGCTCCCGATTCCGAGGGCGTCGTGAGCCTCGAATCGTTCGTCGAACGCGAGTCCGACCGCCTCGGCGTCGACGGCCTCCGGTCGCTCCTCGGCGCCGAATCCGGTACCGCCATCCAGCGACGAATCCACGAGGAATCCGGGCTCGACGCCCTGTGCGAACACTTGACGCTGGACTGAGTCGCACGCCGACGACCGACAGGAAACATTTTTTAGCGCCCCAGTTTTGACCTTTGCCGTAGCACAAATGTCTGCGGACCAGAGCACAGAGGGGAGCGCGGAGTCGACGGACGAAGACCACTCGGGCGGCGCGGCCGACTGCGCCGTCTCCGAGTTCGACGACGGGTTGGTGGACCTGCTCGCGTGGATTCTCGACACCGAGACGCGCGCGCGAATCTACGTCTACCTCCGACAGCACCCCCACTCGACGAGCGAGGAAGTCGCCGAGGGGACCGGCCTCTACCCCAGCACGGTTCGGGAGGCGCTGGCCGAACTCACCGACGACGAGACGGTCGAGCGCCGCAAGCGGAAGAGTTCCGGCGCGGGCAACAACCCCTACGAGTACGTCGCAATCGCGCCGAGCGACCTCGTGAAGGGCGTCTCCGGACAGGTACAAGAGCAGTTGAACGCCGTGTTCAACCTCGACCGACACCTCGGAACCGACCGCACCGACGAGACCGAACCGGTCACGATTACGGTCCGCGAGGAGTAGCTCCGCAATCTCCCGGCTTCTGCGGCGACTCACCTCGTTTCGGTAGCCCCTCGCTCGCCGCGGATGCTGGTCCGTTAGGCTAACCCGACCCGCTTAAGTCGCGCCGCATCCACCGCGAGAGTATGCACGTCGCGCTGGGCGGGACGTTCGACCCTGTCCACGATGGACACCTCGCGCTGTTCGAGCGGGCGTTCGAGTTGGGTGACGTCACGGTCGGACTCACGAGCGACGAACTCGCGCCGAAGACGCGACACGTCGACCGCTACGTCCGGCCCTTCGACGACCGCAAGGCCGACCTCGAAGCCGAACTCCGACCGCTCGCCGAGGAGTACGACCGCGAGTTCGAGGTCCGCGAACTCGACAAACCGACCGGCATCGCGACCGAGGAAGGCTTCGATGTCCTCATCGTCTCACCCGAGACGCGGGGCGGCGGCGAGCGCGTCAACGAAATTCGCGAAGAGAAAGGCCTCAACCCCCTCCGTATCGAGGTTGTCGAGCACATCCCCGCCGAAGACGGCGAGCGTATCTCCTCGACCCGTATCGTCTCCGGAGAGATAGACCGCCACGGCAACCTCACGCCCGACCGCGAGGGTCGCGGCCGGACGCCCCCGAGCGACGAATAGTTTTCACGTTCACGGTCGTATCGCCGTCCATGCGACACCCGTTGTTCGCCAGTTTCGCCGTCGGCGTCGTCGCCGCCGTGCTCGTCGGCATCGCCGTCACCGAACTGGCCGCTCGGTGGATTTTCTTCTCGCTGTTCGTCGGTATTCCGGCCGGTATCGTCGCCGGCGTCCTCGCCGTTGCGGTGACCTACGCGGTCTTGACTCGCCGGATGGCACCGTCGAACTCCCCAGAGTGAGTGCCTCCCAACTACCAACTCGGCGGTCGGAAGCCGGCCTCTCGGAGGAGGTCCTTCCAGCGCTGTTGGATGCTGAGCCGTGACACGTCCATCGACTCGGCGACGGCGGTCTGCGAGCGCTCCTCGCCGGCGATGAGCGCGCCGGCGTAGAGGCTGGCGGCGGCGACGGCCTGCTTCGAGCGGTCCTCGTCGGGCAACTGCGTGAGAAACATGTCCGAGGCGTACGAGCGGGCCTCGCTGCCGAGTTCGAGGCCGTCGGCGGCGGCGTCGATGCGGGACAGCCACTCCTGATTGTCTCGCTGGTCTCGGGCGCTGTACATGGTCGTCGTTGCGGCCGCGGGAGCATAATCCCCGCGGCGGTCCCTCGTGACGTTTATATATCGTTGCGGGAAATGTCAGGCCGAAGGGCGAGCGTCGCCCGATTGCGCGCGGGTAGCCAAGTGGCCAAAGGCGCAGCGCTTAGGACGCTGTGGTGTAGACCTTCGCAGGTTCGAACCCTGTCCCGCGCATACCGTCTCGAACACCGTGAGAGACGTGTATGCAAGCCGAAGGGTTCGAATCAGGGAGCAACGCGGAGCGTTGCGACCGCGGTTCGAACCCTGTCCCGCGCGTTTCGCGTACTGGACAGTGTTATCCGTCTTCCGTGGCTGCGAACGTGACAACGAGGAATATCCACCCGATTGCCATGTAAACGACGAGTTCGAGTCGGAAATAGTCAGAGAGGCGAAAGGGACCCGGCGTAAACAGTGGGGTGTAAATCAGTGCCGAGAGGATGAGAGCGACTGCCGCGATAACAGCGAACCTCGCCGTAGTGTTCACGCCCGAGATACTGACAACTGTGCTATAAATTTGTCCCCGGTCGTATCCCGGAAGTCGACGTAGTATCTTGATTCTACGGACTCAGACCCATCTCCGGAGAATTCAAACAGAACCACCGGAACTTCACGTACTCCCACTTCAACTTCCAATCCACTCTTAAACACCCCGCATACGTTCGGAGGAAACCTTACCGTCGTGGTGTCTAATTCGCTGACGGATGTCTGCGCAGTCACTCTACGCTCGTATCGGCGGCCGCGAGGCCGTCGAAGCAGTTGTCTCGGACTTCTACGACCGCGTCCTCGCCGACGACTCGGTCGCGCACTACTTCGACGACATCGACATGGTCGAACAGCGCGCCCATCAGGTCAAGTTCATTAGCGCTGTCGCGGGCGGTCCCGTCGAGTACGACGGGGCCGACATGCGGGAAGCCCACGCCCACCTCGACCTCTCGGGCGAGGACTTCGACGCCATCGCCGAACACCTCGCGGCCGCGCTCGACGAAAACGGCGTCGCCCCGGAAGACGCCGATGCGATTCTCGACGAAGTCGCCGCGCTCAGAGCCCCGATTCTGGGGCAGTAGGTTCCGTTCGGCCCCCTTCTGGGAGAATCAGTCGCCGGTTTCGACCGGCCGAATCGCGCACGCCACGCGTCAGACGCGACACAACCCTTTTTCTCACCCGGTGTCTCTCTCCACCAATGGCGGCGTTATCCGAATTATTGGGCGACCTCGTGGCGGACGTCGATGGGCTGTTTCTGTTCACGCCGAGTCACTCCCACTACGAGCAGTTCGCCGAGACGGACGTTCCGACGGTGGTCATCGCGCCGGAGAACACGGTCGAAGCCGAGACGTTTGTGGAACTACCCCTCCAGTTCCAGAACGTCAAGGACCGCATCCGCTTCGGCGTCGAGGGCGCGATGGAACAGAGTATCGTCGAAGCGGGAGACACCATCGCCTGCAACGTCGGGGTCTTCGGCGGCGACCTCGACTCGCTGGTCCGCGTCCGCGTCGAGGAGAACATGCGGTCGGGCATCTACGACCTCTTTGCGAACTCCCGGGCTGACCCCGGCGTCATCCGCGACGTGTTCGAGGTGGCCATCGAACTGGGCAAGAAGGGCCAGAAGGGCGAACCCGTCGGCGCGCTGTTCATCGTCGGCGACGCGGGGAAGGTGATGAACAAGTCGCGGCCGCTTTCGTACAACCCCTTCGAGAAGTCCCACGTCTACGTCGGCGACCCCATCGTCAACGTGATGCTCAAGGAGTTCTCGCGGCTCGACGGCGCGTTCGTCATCTCCGATTCGGGGAAAATTGTCTCGGCGTACCGGTACCTCGAACCCTCCGCGGAGGGCGTCGACATCCCGAAGGGGCTGGGTGCGCGCCACATGGCCGGCGGCGCCATCACCCGCGACACCAACGCCACCGCCATCGTCCTCTCGGAGTCCGACGGACTCGTCCGGGCGTTCAAAGGCGGCAAGATGATTCTCGAAATCGACCCGGAGGCGTACTGAGATGCTGGGGCCCGTTTCGGCGTCCCTCATCCACTCGTCGGTCGGTCTCGCGTCAGCGTCCACAGCCGCATCCGCGTCCGCATCCGTGTCCGCGTCCGCCGTCCCGCTCCAGACAGTCGGCGGTGCCGTCAACGACATCGTCCGGATAGTCGGGCTCCGGTTTCTCGGCGTGCTCGCCATCCTCCTTCTCGGGTTGGTGCTCGCGTACGTCGCGGGGACGCTCGTCCATCGACTCCTCGTCAGTGTCGGCGTCCCCGAGGCCATCGAGGGAACCGCCTTCGAGCGGACCGCCCGCGATTTCGAGACATCGACGGTCGAAATCCTGTCGTGGCTGACGCGGTATTTCGTCCTCGGCATCAGCGTCTTCGCCGCTCTCTCGTTCGTCGGGGTCAACTACGCCGACCGCTTCTGGGGGCTCGTTATCGCCATCCTGCCGCAACTGTTCATCGCCATCTTGGTCCTCATCATCGGCGTCGTCGTCGGCGACAAGGTCGAACTCCTCGTCGCCGAGCGGTTCCGCGCGGTTAAACTCCCGCAGGTGAACGTCCTCCCGTCGCTCGCCAAATACACCGTCTTCTTCCTCGCCACGCTGGTCGCGCTCTCGCAGGTCGGCGTCGCCACACTCGCGCTCATCGTCCTCCTCGCGTCGTACATGCTGGGGCTCATCGTCCTCAGCGCTGTCGCGTTCCGCGACCTGCTTCGCTCGGGTGCGGCGGGAACGTACCTCCTTTTCACCCAACCGTACAGTATCGGCGACGAGATCGTCGTTGGCGAGGTCAGCGGCGTCGTTCAGGAGCTCGATATGTTCGTCACTCACGTCGAATCCGAGGACACTGAGTTCGTCATCCCGAACGCACGTGTCCTCGACAAGGGCGTCGGCCGTGTCCGGTAGATAAACAATCTCGACGACTGATGGTTCCGGAAATTTTGTCATACCGTTACCATAACAGTTTAGAAGTGGTCCGAAGATTGTCTCATATCGGCTCCCCCTGAAGACGATGACGGAGAACCTCCCCACCCTCGACGTTACTGCCCCCTCCACCCGAGCGTTTGAGGTTGCAGAGACGCTACTTCGAGGGTTTTACTTTCAGGATATGCGGGAGACGCACCTCCTCAACTGCGACTTCGACGCCGCGATGACCGCCGCGGAACGCGCGGTACATCATATGTCTGAGGCGTTCGTCGCCGAGTTCCCCGACGTCCCCGCCGAACGCGCTGAACGCGCCGGCGAACTGTTCATGCGCGCGCTCTTTCTCCAGGACGAAATCGAAAACCGAGACGACTTCGACGCCTGCTTCGAACACGATGTCCCCCCCGGAGCGTTCGTCTCGTCCGCTCCCGATGATTCCGAGTCGGACGCGATAAACGACGACCCGCGGTGGCGGGACGTTCGAGAACTCCTCGGCACCGTCTGTGACGAACTCGACATAAATGCGGAATACGCGACGCTCCACACCCGCTTTTGGCGACTCCACGGACAGGAGGTTGACGGCTGGGAGACCGTCGCTCGGCGGGCCCACCGCATCAAAGTCGCACGGATGGCCCCCTCGGCTGACAGCGAAACCGTCGATAACCTCGCGCGGTATTTCGTCGTCGGCGTCACTCGCCACGACGAGTGGGCCCGAGAGAGCCCCGAGCGCGATGTTTCTTCCGCAATCGACCTCGTCGCACACTATTACCAACGGCTGTTCGACCTCAGAGACGAGTAATAAACGGGACATAAACCGTATATAAACGAAACCCGATTGTGAAAACCTTTTGATACTTTTTCGATGGTGAAACGACCGCCGAAAATAAGTATTGGTGGTAGAATTATCTCTGCAGAGCGAACATGGAGGATACCGACCCGGAACTGTATCGCGAGGCTTTTCGAAGTGCGGATATCCCCATGTTGATTGCGGATACGAATTTCGCTTTTCGTGACATTAACGACGCCGGGTTGGAGTTCCTCGGCTACGACTACGACGACATCGTCGGCGAGTCGGTCGGACTCATCGCCGCCGACGAGGAGATATACTACGAAATCGTCGAGCAGATGATTGCCGGCGAGACGTGGTCCGGGGAGTTCATGGCGCGGCGGAAAGACCAGCAGGTCGTCTACGGGCAGGGGTTCGCCAGCCCGATGGTCGTTGACGGCGACGTGGAGGGGTTTCTCGCCTTCTTCGTCGACACGACCAAACAGCGCCGCTACGAGAACGCCTCGGAGGTGCTCAACCGCCTCCTCCGGCACGACCTCCGAAACGAACTCAACGTCGTCTACGGCTACACCCAGCAGGTGGCCAGCCGAATCGACGACGAGCAGGCGCTGAAGGAACTCGACCTCGTCCAGGAGAAGGTCCTCGAAATCGTCCACAAGTCCGAGCGCGCCCGCGACCTCCGCGAGCACCTCGAACGCTCCCACGACGTCTCGAACCACCCGGTCCGTCTCGACGTGGTGTTGAACAACAAAATCGTCGACGCCATGATAGAGTTCCCGGACGCCGAGTTCCAGTTCGGGTCGTTCCCCGAAGTCGAGGTCATCGGGGACGACCTCCTCGGCGAGGCCATCGAGTGTCTGCTCGAAAACGCGGTCATGCACAACGACAAGGAGGCGCCCCGCGTCGAGGTCTCGGCCGACCGCGACGGCGGTTTCGTTATCGTCCGCGTCGCCGACAACGGGCCGGGCGTCCCCGAGGAGCACCGCGACCTCATCTTCGGCCGCGAGGAGTACGACCAACTGCACCACGGCACGGGTATCAGTCTCTTTTTCGCCGACAACGTCATCTCGTCGTACAACGGCACCATCTGGGTCGAAGACCGCGAGGACGGCGAGGGCGCGGTTTTCTGCGTCCGGCTGCAGGAACAGTCCACGGTCGACGACTGATTACTCCTCTGCCGGCTCCGCTGTCTCTCCGTCGGACATCGGTCTCGCGGGAACCCCGGCGACCGTCTCACCCGCGGGCACGTCGCGCGTGACGAGCGAGTTCGCCGCGACCTGCGCGCCCTCGCCGATGCGGACGCCCGGGAGGATGGTGGCCTTCGCGCCAATCATGGCGCGCTCGCCGACGACGACCTCACCGGTCCGGTACTCGTCTTGCAGGAACTCGTGACAGAGAATGACCGAGTCGTAGCCGATGATGGCGTCGTCCTCGATGGTGATGAGTTCCGGCCAGAACACGTCGGGCGTCGCTTCGAGTCCCCACGAGACGCCCGCCCCGACGGTGACGCCGATGCGTCTGAGCGCCCAGTTTCTGGCCCGGAGCGACGGCGCGATGCGCGCCACGAGGACGAACACGTAGTTGAGCATCACGCGCCAGACGGGCTTTGCGTCGGTCCAGTACTGCAGCGAGTTCCGCGGGCCGGGCGTCGGGTGGTGCTGGATGCGGTCGTGTCGGCGGGCGTCGCCGTCCGCCGGTGCGGCGTCGTCGGTCACGCCCGTCGATTGGGCCGCGGGGGTAAAAGCGCCCTCGGCGCGGGGGCGACGAGAGAAATAGCAACGCGGGGCCGCGGGGTCAGGTACTGCTTACTCGCCGCGGAGTTCGGCCATGTGGTCGATACGGCGCTGGACGAGCGCCGCCGTGCCGATGTCGTGGCGGATGTGGAAGCCCTCGCCGGCGTCGGCGAGCGCGTCCTCCGCGAGTTCCTCCGCCTCGGCGATGCTGTCGGCGACGCCGACCACGGCGAACGACCGGGAGGTCGTCGTGTACAGGCCGTCCTCGCGGTCGTCGACGCTCGCGTAGAACAGCAGTGCGCCGGCGTCCTCGTCCACTTCGACCGCGATCTCCGCGCCGGCCTCGGGGTCCGTCGGGTAGCCCTCGGGGACGGCGTACTTACAGACCGTGGCGGCCTCGGCGAAGTCGAGCTCGGGCAGGGACTCGCCCTCGCGGGCGGCCGTGAGCACGTCGATGAAGGGCGTTTCGAGGACCGGCAGCGTGTTCATCGCCTCGGGGTCGCCGAAGCGGGCGTTGAACTCGATGACCTTCGGCCCCTCGGTCGTGAGCATGAACTGACCGTAGAGGATGCCTTTGTAGTCCGGCAGCGCCTCCACGACAGCCTCGATGACCTCGACGGCGGCCTCGTAGTCGCCGTCAGCCATGAACGGCAGGGAGGGCGACACGTCGGTGTAGCTCCCCATGCCGCCGGTGTTCGGCCCCTCGTCACCCTCGTAGGCGCGCTTGTGGTCCTGCACGGCGGGGCTGACGCGGAACTCGCCGTTGGCGACGAACGCCTGAATCGTGAACTCCTCGCCGACGAGGCGCTCTTCGAGGACGACGCGTTCGTAGTCCGAATCGCGGAGGTACGCCTTCGCCTCCTCGGGCGTCACCTGGTCGCCGATGACCTTCACGCCCTTGCCGCCGGTGAGGCCCGCGGGCTTGACCGCGAGGTCGCCGTCGTAGTCGTCGATGTAGTCGCAGGCGGCCTCCATGTCGTCGAAGGTGGCGAAGTCGGGGTTGCCCGGAATCGCCTCGTCGCGCATGAACTGCCGCTGGAACGCCTTGTCCGTCTCGATGCGCGCCTCGGCCGCCTGCGGGCCGAACGTGTAGACGCCGGCGTCGTCGAGGGCGTCTGAGACGCCGGCCGCGAGGCCGGATTCCGGGCCGACGACCGCGAGCGTCGCGCCGACGGACTCGGCGTAGGCGACGATGTCCTCGGCGGCGGTCTCCGATATCGTCTCGAAGTCCTCGGCGAGGGCGGCGATGCCGGGGTTTCGGTTGCTGGCGCAGGCGTACAGGTCGCAGTCGGGGGCCAGCGCGCGGGCAATCGCGTGCTCGCGGCCGCCGCCGCCGACGAGAAGGACGGTCTCGCTCATGGTCGCATACCCTGCGCACGGGAGTGTAAAGATTGCTCTTTATCGGCGGAGAAATAGGCACGATTGTGGTTATGTTCGGTCGTCAACGAGGAGGACTCGCTGTCCGGCCCACGCCCCGCGCCGGCCACGACGGCCGTCTCCACGCCGCTTTAGTTCCCGGAGCGCCGACTCCGACGTATGCCCGACCCGGTGGGACGCAACCGACTCGACGAGGAGCAGAGCCCGTACCTCCGCCAGCACGCCGACAACCCGGTCAACTGGCAACCGTGGGACGAGACGGCGCTCGACGCCGCCCGCGAGGCGGACAAGCCCATCTTCCTCTCGGTCGGCTACTCGGCGTGCCACTGGTGTCACGTCATGGCCGACGAGAGCTTCTCGGACCCCGAAATCGCCGAGGTGCTCAACGAGCACTTCGTCCCGGTGAAGGTCGACCGCGAGGAGCGCCCCGACCTCGACCGCATCTACCAGACCATCTGCCAGCTCGTCACCGGTGGCGGCGGGTGGCCGCTTTCGGTCTGGCTCACTCCCGAGGGCAAGCCCTTCTTCGTCGGCACGTACTTCCCGCCGGAGCCTCGCCGCGGCGCACCCGGCTTCCGCGACCTCGTCGAGAGCTTCGCCGAGTCGTGGCGGACCGACCGCGACGAGATAGAAAACCGCGCCGACCAGTGGACGAGCGCCATCACCGACCGACTGGAGGAGACGCCCGAGGTGTCCGGCGAAGCCCCCGGCTCGGAGGTCCTCGACACCACGGTGCAGGCCGCGCTCCGCGGGGCTGACCGCGACCACGGCGGCTTCGGCGGCGACGGGCCGAAGTTCCCCCAACCCGGCCGCATCGACGCCCTGCTCCGCGGGTACGCCGTCTCCGGCCGCCGCGAGGCGCTCGACGTGGCGCGACAGAGCCTCGACGCGATGGCCAACGGCGGCCTCCGCGACCACCTCGGCGGCGGCTTCCACCGCTACTGCGTCGACCGCGAGTGGACCGTCCCGCACTTCGAGAAGATGCTGTACGACCAGGCCGGTCTCGCCGCTCGCTATCTCGACGCCGCCCGACTCACCGGCAACGAGTCCTATGCGACTGTCGCCGCCGAGACGTTCGAGTTCGTCCGCCGCGAACTCACCCACGACGACGGCGGCTTCTTCGCCACCCTCGACGCCCAGTCCGGCGGTGAGGAGGGTACCTTCTACGTCTGGACCCCCGACGACGTGCACGACCTCCTCCCCGAACTCGACGCCGACCTCTTCTGTGACCGCTACGGTGTCACGCCCGGCGGCAACTTCGAGAACAAGACGACCGTCCTGAACGTCTCGGCGACGACAGCCGAACTCGCCGACGAGTACGACCTCGACGAGTCCGAGGTCGAAGACCGACTCGAAAAGGCTCGGAAGGCGTTGTTCGCGGCCCGCGAGGGACGCGAGCGCCCCGCCCGCGACGAGAAGGTTCTCGCCGGCTGGAACGGCCTGATGATTTCGGCGTTCGCGCAGGGGTCGGTCGTCCTCGAAGACGACTCGCTCGCCGACGACGCGCGCCGCGCCCTCGACTTCGTGCGCGAGCGCCTCTGGGACGACGAGACCGAGACGCTCTCGCGGCGCGTGATGAACGACGAGGTGAAAGGCGACGGCTACCTCGAAGACTACGCCTTCCTCGCGCGCGGTGCGTTCGATCTCTATCAGGCGACCGGCGACCTCGCGCCGCTCTCGTTCGCGCTCGACCTCGCGCGGGCGACCCGCCGCGAGTTCTACGACGCCGACGCGGGCACGCTCTACTTCACCCCCGAGAGCGGCGAGTCGCTCGTCACCCGCCCGCAGGAGCCGACCGACCAGTCCACGCCGTCGAGCCTCGGCGTCGCCACGTCGCTGTTCTTGGACCTCGAACAGTTCGCGCCGGACGCCGGCTTCGGCGAGGTCGCGGACGCGGTCCTCGGCTCGTTCGCCAACCGCGTCCGCGGCAGTCCGCTCGAACACGTCTCGCTCGCGCTCGCCGCCGAGAAGGCCGCAAGCGGCGTCCCCGAACTCACCATCGCGGCCGACGAGGTACCCGACGAGTGGCGCGAGACGCTCGCCTCGCGGTATCTCCCCGGCCTCGTCGTCTCCCGTCGCCCCGGCACCGACGAGGAACTCGACTCGTGGCTGGACGAACTCGGACTAGACGAGGCCCCGCCAATCTGGGCCGGCCGCGAGGCGGCCGACGGGGAGCCGACCGTCTACGCCTGCGAGAACTTCACCTGCTCCGCGCCGACCCACGACCTCGACGAGGCGCTGGCGTGGTTCACGGCGGGCGAATCCGCAGGTACGGCCGAAGACGACTGAAACGGCGTTTTCGGCTCAGAGCCGCGTCCCGTCGTACCGCCGTCGCAACGCTCGAACCGTTTTTGCGACTCGTTCGGCGCGCTCGCGGGTCACGCACGGGACGACTTTCTCACCCATCGGCGTGTCGAAGACGAGCGTTGTTTCGTCGACGATGTCGAGGTGCCGCGCCGAGAGCGCGGAACAGTACGTCCGACTCGTCTTCCGGTCCAGCGTCGATTGCACGATTGCCGTGGTGTCGAAGCGGTAGGCGTGGTCGCCGGTCTCCCAACGCTCGTAGACCGTCGACGCCACGAACAGACCGACCCGGTCGGCGAGCAGTTCTTGGATCGACGCCACGACTCCCTCGGAGAGCGGCGGCGACTCGCCCCAGAGCATCGATTCGTGGGGAATCGTCACGAGCAGTTCGTTGCCGCTGTCGTCGAGGAGCGCGAGGCGAAACACGAAGTGCTCCCCAACCATCGTCGTCGCGGCGTCGAGAAGCGCGAACAGCGCGTCCTCGCTCTCTCTGCCCGTGCCGAGAGAGAAGCATCGGGTCCTGTCGTCCGGGCGCTCGGGGTCGAGCGCATCGACGGTTGTGAGCGCATCGGCGCATCGCTCGATGTCGTCTGTTCCGAACGATTCGTCGAGCCATCCCTCGTCGAGTTCGGCTCGAACCGCGTGCGCGGTAGGAACGACCTCGGCGAACATCGGGACGAGGTCGCGGCGATAGTCGTCGCTGTCGAGGTGGTAGCGCCGCGGTTCATCTCCGCAATCCGGACTCCCGCCGTTGTCTCCGCTGTGCTTCTCAGACATCTTCCGACTCCCGCGCCACCTGCGTTCGTCGCATCGCATCGGCGTACCCGCGGGCGTCGTATCACGGTTTCGGCGGGTCAAGAGAACAGAAAATCCGAACCGCGCTCAGTTCGAGAGCCGCTCTGCGAGGTAGACCGCAATCGGAACGTCCTCTTCCTCCACGAAGCGAGCGACCTCCTCGCCGTCGCGTTCGACGACGACCGTCGGGATGAGTTCGATGTCGTACTCCTCGACGAGCGGGCCGACCTTCGAGCCGTCGTCGGCCTTCTCGACAGGGTAGTGGTCGATTCGCTCGGCGGGGACGCCGGCGGCGTCGAGGGCCGCCGCGAAGTCGGGAAGCTGTCCGCGGCAGTCGCCGCACCAGTCGCCGCCCCAGACCTTGAACGTGTAGTCCGCGGCCGCGAGGGCGTCGACCACGTCGGGGTAGGACGCCGCGTCCCACGCGGGGTTCGGTTGCATCGTTTCGAGCGTCTCGGCTTCAGCCATGGGAGGGCGTACCGGCCGCGCGGATTTAACGGGTGCGCTCGCGGCGGGGCTCGCCGCCCACGCTCGTCGCTGTCTCTCCCCGAGACGGTGGCCGTATCGTCCGCCTCCGCCAGTCGTTTAGTGTCGCACCGTCAACGGAGGGTCGATGGACGACAGTATCCTCGACGCTATCGGGTCGCCGCTGGTCCGCGTCGACTCCCCCGAGGGGTCGACGGTCGCGGCGAAGATAGAGTCGAAGAACCCGGGCGGGTCGGCGAAGGACCGCCCCGCGTTGGCGATGGTCGAGGCGGCCGAGGAAGCGGGCGACATCTCGCCGGGCGACCACCTCGTCGAACCCACGTCCGGGAACACCGGTATCGGACTCGCCGTCGTCGCGGCGGCGAAGGGCTACGACCTGACTATCGTCATGCCGGACTCGATGTCGCCCGAGCGCCGCGAAATCATGCGCGCCTACGGAGCGACCATCGAACTCGTCGAGGGCGACATCTCCACCGCGAAAGAGCGCGCGGACGAACTCGAAGCCGAGGGCATGTACCAGCTCCGGCAGTTCGAGAACCCGGCGAATCCGGAGGCGCACTACCGGACGACCGCCGAGGAGATTCTCGAACAGGTGGGCAACCGCCGCATCGACGCCTTCGTCGCCGGCATCGGCACCGGCGGCACGATTTCGGGCAACGGCCGTCGCCTCGTCGAGGAGTACCCCTCGATGCGCGTCGTCGGCGTCGAACCCGCCGAGAGCGCCGTCCTCTCCGGACACGAGGTCGGCGACAACGACTTCCAGGGGATGGGCCCGGGCTTCGTCAGCCCCAACCTCGACACCGACCTCATCGACGACGTGGAAATCGTCGAACTCGCCGACGCCGACGCCGAGTGTCGCCGTCTCGCCCGCGAGGAGGGTATCCTCGTCGGCCAGTCGTCCGGCGCGTCGCTCCTCGCGGCCAAGCGGGTCGCCGAGCGACTCGCCGATCCCGACGCGGACGACGGAGACCAGCCGCTCGTGGTGACGGTGTTCTGGGACTCCGGCGAGCGCTACATGTCCACCGGGATGTTCGACCAAGAATAGCGGTCGCTCGACGGCCCGTTTTCACCGACCGAACTCGTCTTCCGCGACTCTGACGACGAGCGTTCGCTCCACGTCTCTGAGGTCGTAGTCGGGGACCGAGCCGTCGACGCGCGTCACGTACATCGGCTCGACGAGGCGGCCCTCTTCGACGCCGTAGATGGCGAGGTGGTCGCCGGTGTCTTCCGGCTGGACCTTCCCGTCTCGAATCTGTCGGGCGAGGTCGCGAGAGAGCCACTCGTCGGACGAGACGGAGGGTTCGCGGACCAACGAGAAGTCGGCGAACCGGACGAGATACCAGTTGAGATCGTTGAGAAGCGAGACGGCCGCACCGAGGCTCACCGTGTCGACCGAAAGCGAGTTGTCGAACGGTTCTGCGATGTCGTAGGTCGAAAGCGCCGCGCGCGCGGTGTCGCGCGACAGCAGTTCGTACTGGAGGTGGACGTCCTCCGCGCCGACGATACAGACCTGCGTCACGTCGAGAGGGAGGGTCCGGACTCGGTAAAGCGGTTCCGGTACTCAGGCGGTCGATTCCCACTCGGCGGCGCAGGACTCGTCGCAGAAGACGACGCGCTCGCGTTCGAGGGTTATCTTACCGGGCTTGTCGATGTCCCGCTCGAGGAGGACCTGATAGTGGGCTTCGCTCATGTCGACGCGGGCGCGGCACGCCGCGCACCGTTCGACGGTGTCGCTCCAGTCGGTCCGCGACGCCCGGTGGCTGACGCGCCACTCGGGGCCGGGGTGGCCGTGACCGGGATGCGATGTTTTCGACATGAGAGAACCCTAGCGCTCACGGTAGATAAAGCCATTTTTGTGCAATTGTTCATCCGAAACGAATCTAAACGTTTGAAGAATCGTGACTATGGTGGTCGTTTGCACGGTTCGTATGTGTGTCGGTACCGAACCTCGGTGAGTCTGACGACGGGCCGCGCTCTGGGCCTCTCACCCTCGGCTTCCGCCTCGTGCTCCCGCGCTCACTCGTCGCCGGGCGACACGACGACGCGCTCCCGGGCGGCCTCGACCGCGAGGTCGAACAGGTCGTCGGGTTCCGCGGCCTCGACGGCCGACAGCGAGGCGTTCGTCTCGGGGAAACTCGGCGCGACGCGCTCGCAGCCGACGGGGAGCGTCGAGTCGTCGTAGGTGCCGAGGTCGCGGGCGGCCGCGACGATGTCGGTCTTGTCACGGGTCAAAAGCGGGCGGTGGACGGGGTAGTCGACCGCGGCCTCGGTGACGGCGAGGTTCTCGCCGGTCTGACTCGACTTCTGGCCCAGCGACTCCCCGGTCACGAGTGAGTGGGCGTGCTCGTCCGTGGCGACTTCGGCGGCGATGGCGAGCATGGCGCGCCGAAGTGAGAGCATCCGGGTGTCCTCGACGGTCTCCATCAGTCGTTCGACCACGTCACCGGCCGGGACGACGTGTACTCGCATGTCCGCGTTCGGGGCGCGGCGGGCGATGGTCCGCACCGTCCCGATGGCTCGCGCGCGGTGGTCCGCGCCGCCGTAGTCGCCCAAATCGACGTAGACGGGGACGATTTCACAGCCGCGGCGCATCAGTTCCCACGTCGCCACCGGCGAGTCGATGCCGCCGGAGACGAGCGAGACGGCCCGTCCCTGCGTCCCGAGCGGAAGTCCGCCGGGACCGTTGAACCGCCGCACGGAGAGATAGGCCGTCTCTTCCCGGCACTCGATTCGGTAGGTTCGGTCCGGGTCGTCGAGGTCGACGGGCGCGCCGGTCGCCTCGACGACGGCGCTCCCCGCCTCGCGTTCGAGGTCGGAACTCGTGAACTCGTGTTGGTCGGCGTCGCCGACGCGGTCCGCGTCGATGGCGAACGCCGCCCCGTCGGGGTGGTCGGACGCGAGACCGCGACAGACCGTGACGATGTCGTCGAGGACGGGGTCGCAGGCGACGCAGGGGCGCGCCCAGACGACGCCCGGCACCTCGGCGCAGGCGGCCGCGACGGCGTCGGCGTCGGCCACGTCGCGGACGAGCAGGCGGGACCACTCCCGCTCGACGCGGCCCGAGAGCGAGCGGTCGTCGAGAACCGCTTGGAGGTTCGTCCGCAGTCTGGCCTCCATCTTCGCCCGGACGCTCGAACTCTTCGTGCCCACCTCGCCGTAGCCGACGAGGACGACGTGCGCCGTCTGATTCACGGTCGACGTTCTCCGCGGGAACCCTTCAGCGTCTCGTTTCGCGGGGCGTTCGCACCCGGCGCGGCACGGCGCTATCTACCGCTATTAGTGTTATATATTTGTAAATAGTACAATTTACTGAACCGTAGACAGACGGCGAAACAATATAAACCGCTTAATAGATTTCACCCCGTCTCTGTCTCGTACAACCGCCGACCGCCCCGCGGCCGCTCTCGACGAACAACTGCCGCCACTTCGATGCCCATTCGATGCCAATGACCGACGAGTCGCCAGCCGACATCGACCTCGCAGCCCCGCAGTACTATTTCAACCGCGAGCTGAGCGAACTGGAGTTCCAGTCTCGCGTGCTCAACGAAGCCCTCGACGACCGGAACCCGCTTCTCGAACGGGTCCGCTTTCTCTCCATCTTCACGAAGAACTTAGACGAGTTCTTCATGAAGCGCGTCGGTGGGCTGAAACAGCAGATTGACGCCGGCGTGACGGAGCGGACGACCGACGGCCGGACGCCCCGCGAGCAGTGGGAGGAGTCCATCGATAAGGCCCGGCCCATGTTCGAGCGACAGGCCGCGTGCTACCGCGAGGAGATTCGCCCGGCGCTCGCCGAGGCGGGAATCCGCATCTGCGACTACGACGACCTGACGCCCGACCAGCGGGCGGAGATGCGCGACTACTTCGAACTCTCGGTGCTGCCGACACTCACGCCGCTGTCGTTCGACCCGGCGCACCCGTTCCCGTTCATCTCGAATCTCTCGCTGTCGCTCGCGGTCATCACGCGGGACGACGACGGCGACCAGACGTTCACGCGCGTGAAGATTCCGCAGAACCGCCCGCGACTCGTGGAGGTCGAGACCGACGGCGACGAGGTCCGATACGTCCTCTTGGAGGAGGTCATCCGCGCCAACCTCGACCTCCTGTTCCCGAACGTCGAGGTCGTCGACACCGCGGTGTTCAAGTTGACGCGGAACGCCGAGGTCCGCCGCAACGAGGAGGTCGCAGAGGACCTCATCGACATGATAGAGGAGGTGCTCGAACAGCGCCGCTTCGCCACCGTCGTCCGCCTCGAAATCGAGGCCGACGCGCCCGAGGCGGCGCGGGATCTCCTCGTCGAGCAGTTGGACCTCGACGACCGCGAGGTGTTCGAACTCCGCGGGCCGCTCGACTACCGCGAGTTGATGGACCTCACGGACCTCGACCGGCCGGACCTCTCGCTGGAGTCGTGGACGCCCCAGCCACACCCACGGTTTTCGGACCTCGACGCGACCGACGCGGGAATCGGTCCGGGCGCGTCGGCCACCGAGGCGGCCGCCGAGGACGGCGACACCATCTTCGACGAGATTCGCCGCAAGGACGTGCTGTTGCACCACCCGTACCACTCGTTCGGCGACACTGTCCAGGAGTTCCTCGACGAGGCCGCTAACGACCCCAACGTGTTGGCCATCAAGGCCGCCATCTACCGGACGGCGTCGGACTCGAAAATCATCGAGGCGCTCATCGACGCCGCCGACAACGGCAAGCAGGTCGCGGCGATGGTCGAACTCAAAGCGCGGTTCGACGAGCAGAACAACCTCGAATGGGTCCGTCGCCTCGAAGAGGAAGGCATCCACGTCGCCTACGGCACTATCGGGCTGAAGACGCACACGAAGACCGCCCTCGTCGTCCGCGAGGAGGAAGACGGCGTCCGCCTCTACTCCCACGTCGCAACCGGCAACTACCACTCCGGGACCGCGAAGGGCTACGTCGACCTCGGCGTCCTCACCGCCGACCGCGACATCGGACAGGACCTCGTGAAGGTGTTCAACTTCTTCACCGGTCCCTCGTTGGACGAGGAGTTCCGGAAGCTCCTCATCGCGCCCGTGACGATGCGAAACGAGTTCACGAAGTGCATCCGCCGGGAGGCCGAACACGCTCGCGCTGGCCGCGACGCCCGCATCGTCGCCAAGATGAACGCGCTCGAAGACCCCGGTATCGTCGAGGAACTGTACGAAGCCTCGATGGCCGGGGTCGACATCGACCTGCTCGTCCGCGACATCTGTCGGCTCCGCCCCGGACTGGAGGGCGTCTCGGAGACCGTCACGGTCCGGAGCGTCGTTGACCGCTTCCTCGAACACTCCCGCATCTTCTACTTCGAGAACGCGGGCGACCCCGATTACTACATCGGCTCCGCGGACTGGATGACCCGCAACCTCGACAAGCGCGTGGAGGCCGTCGCGCCCGTCGAGGACCCCGACATCCGCGAGCAGTTGCGGTTCATCCTCGAACTCGGCTTCGCGGACAACCGGAAGGCGTGGGAGATGCACGCCGACGGCACCTACGACCAGCGCGACCCGGGCGACGGCCACGAGATTAGCATGCAGAAGATTCTGATGGAACAGACGCTCGCGGCGTCGAACACGCCCGGCGTCCACCGCGGCATCTCGGCGTCACACCCCGACGTGCCCGAGACGCTCCTCGTGGAGTCCGACCCGTCCGTGATGGCCCCCCGAGACGGCGCGGCGACTGCGGACGGTGCCGAGGACGACGGGGCTGTGGATGCGGGTGAAGCCGAGGAGGAGGACGGAACCGACCCCGCCGCCGCCACCACCGACCCCGTCGTCGAGGCGGGCGCAGGCGCGCCAAAGAACGGCGACCCGCAGCACGTCCTCGACGACTTCCCCGAGAAGTGGTACGTGCCGAGCAGCCGGCACTACGAGTACGCGGTTCGGACGCCGGACGGCGACCGCGACTACCGGAAGACGGCCGAGGCGGCCGCGCGACTGGTCGAAAAGTACTACGTCGAGAAGTCGGCGTAATCGCCCTCGCGGGCGACGCGGCGTTCTGCGTCCTGTTTTCGCGCCCCTGCGAGTCGCCGCCTCAGAACGTGCTGAGTTCGCCTTCGATGGTCCGACGGGTGATGTCGGTCACGTTGGCGAGTTCGCGGTCGATGATGGCGACGACTTCGTCTTCGATGTCGGCGACGGTGACGCCCTCGTCCGTGATGACCTTCGCGTCGGCGACGTGCGGTTCGTCGATGGGGCGACCGATCTGCGAGAGCAGGCGGACCTGCAGGTCGCGGATGCCGTCGACCTCGGCGACGACCGTCTCGGCGATGTGGGTCGAAAGCAGGTTGTAAATCTTCCCGATGTGGTTGACGGGGTTCTTTCCGGAGGTCGCTTCCATGCTCATCGGGCGGTTCGGCGTGATGAGACCGTTGGCGCGGTTCCCGCGGCCGACGGAGCCGTCGTCGCCCTGCTCGGCAGACGTGCCGGTCGTCGTGAGGTAGATGGAGCCCTCCTCGTAGTCGTCGGCGGTGTTGACCTCGACGTTGACCTCGCGGTCGGTGTAGTCGGTGGCGAGGTCGGTGACGAACTCGCGGACGCCGTCGACGGCGGCGATGTAGTCGTCGATGTCCTCGATGTGCTTGTCGACCATCGCGGCGGCGACGGTCACGTCGATGACATCGCCCTCGCGCTTGCCCATGAGCTTGATGTCCTGTCCGAGTTCGGGATGGTCGTCGCCGTAGGCCGCGCCGTTGAGGGCGCGCTCGGCTTCGAGGACGATGCGTTCCGTCTCGGTCAGGGGAGCGTGGCCGACGCCGAAACTCGTGTCGTTGGCCATCGGGACCTGCTGGGTCTCCTCGCCGAACACGTCTTGGAGGTCACCGGACCCCTCGCCGAGCTTCACGTCGACGATGATGTCCGTGCCCACGTCGAGTCCGGGGATGTTCTCGTTGAGGTACTCGCGGGCGGCCCGGAGCGCCGTCGAATCGACGGGAATCTTCTGGCCGTCGTACTCCTTCGTGGCGCGGCCGACGATGAGGAGATAGATGGGTTCGATGACCTCGCCGCCGCCGAAGGCGGGCGCGGCCGTGCCGGCGACGAGCTGGGTCTCGTCGGTGTTGTAGTGAAGCACCTTGCCGACGCGGTCGAGATAGAGGTTCGAGAGGGCGCGGGAGACGCTCTCGGCGATGCCGTCGGAGATGGAGTCAGGGTGCCCGATTCCCTTTCGCTCGACGATTTCGACCTCCTGGTCCTCGACCGCGCGCTTGTCGGCGGATTCGAGGCGGATATTTCGGTCGCTCATTGGCGGGACGTACCCGGCGGGCGGTTCTATAACTTGCGGAAACCTTTGGCTACACTCGTATTACCTGAGAGTATGCTCGGGCAGTATCTGCCGAGAGAACGGACGCCTGCGAGAGCGGACAACTCGACTACTCCTCGGGCGCGCCCAGCAGCATCCCGAGGTAGGAGGTCCGAATCTGGTCGTCGGGGTCGAGACCGAGGTCGCGGAGGACGGCGAACGCCCCCTCGCGGGCGTCGTCGACGCCGGATTCGACCTCGACTTCGACCTCCACGAACTCGCCGAGCCCCGACACCGAGTCGAGTGAGACGGTGTAGCCGTCGAGGGCGAACCGCTCGCGCTCCTTCTCGACGGTCGCGGCGGGTTCGAAGCCGACCGCTTCGCAGATGGCGTCCATCGTCTCGCCGTCCTCGACGCCCGTCTCGTACTCTCGGCGCGTCTTCGACGACTCGTCGACGAGCGGTCCCTTGTAGGTGACGACGGTCTCCTCGTCGGCGAGGTCACCACCCTCGTAGCGCGACTCGCGCCGGAGTCGGAGCGCCTCGTCGGTCTCGGCGAAGTCCCTGTGCGGGGCGTCGTAGTAGGTGTCCGTCTGGGCGACGCGGTTGACCTGTTCGGCTTCGACCGCGTCGAGTCGCTCGCGAACCGCGTCGTGGTCCGCGCGGACCTTGACCTCGACTTCGTACATGCTTCGACGGGCGCGTCCGGGAGGCAAAAACCTCGGTGACTCGCGCCGGCGACCCCTCAGTATCGAGGTATTTGTTACCTTTTATCATGCAAGAACCCGTAGTATGACGGGAGTATGAGCCAAGAAACGCCGAACCCGGCCACCGCGGTAGAACAGCGCGTCGGCGAGGCCGCCGACTACGAAATCACGGGTCGCGTCATCCTCACCGCGATGGCGAGCGGGTTCGTCGGGACGGTGCTGATGCTGCCCGTCCTCGTCGGCATCCCCGAACTGCTCGGTCTCTTCACGACCGAGCCGATTACGCGATTCGCGGGGATGGCGGCGTTCTTCGGCTACGAACCGACGCTCGCTCTCGGGGCCTTCCTCTTCGGCATCGGCGGGGTCATCGTCCTCCCGGTGACGTTCGTCGTCGTCGGGGCATTCCTCCCGCCGGAGTCGCCGAAGTACCTCCGCGGCGTGTCGTTCGCGACGCTCTACTGGGTGGGGTTCGTCCCGGCGTTCTGGCCGGCGGCCGACGCGTTCGTCATCCTCTCGTTCCTCGTGTTCTCGCTTCTGGCCCACTGGGTGTACGGCCTCTCGCTCGGCTACCTGCTTGACCTGTTCGCGGACATCCCGCAACACGAGGTCTGACCGGGCGTCGCCGGCGGTCGGGTCGCCGTCTGTCGTCGTCCGCGACCCCGACCGCCGCCCGTTTCGCTCTCCCCGCCGTTCGTCGTGAGCCACCGGAACCGAGCGTCTGACGCCGCCCGCCCTCGATTTCTCCGAAACAATAATCATCACGAACGTTAATTATACTATCTGGGTGGTGTTATCAATGGTCACGGAACTTGTACCGGCGGCCGCGTTCCCGCTCCAGTCGGGGTTGGTCCCGCGGGGGACGCGCACGTTCGTCTTCGAAAGCATCTTCGAGGTGTTCCTGCTCTTGGGGACGCTCGTCGGGATCGTCGTCGTGGGGTACATGCTCTACAACGCGTACAAGTATCGTTCCGGCTCCGGAAACGGTCACATCGACGACGGGGACCGCCTCGTCCTCGGCGAACTCCCGTCGGGAAGCGGTGGGGGCCGGAAGCTGTTCACCTCGTTTTTCATGAGCATGGTCATCGTCGTCTCGCTGGTTTCGTGGACGTATCTGACGCTCCTGTACGTCGAAGAGGGCCCCTCCGACGCCGAGTCGCTCGACGTCGAGGTCGAGGGCTACCAGTTCGGCTGGCGCTTTACCTATCCGAACGGCCACACCACCGACGGCGTGCTCCGGGTCCCCGCCGACCAGCCCGTCCAACTGACGATTACCACCGCGGACGTGTTCCACAACTTCGGCATCACGGAGTTACGCGTCAAGTCCGACGCCATCCCCGGCCAGGAGACGGAGACGTGGTTCACCGCCGACGAACCGGGGACGTACACCGCGCAGTGTTACGAACTCTGCGGGGCCGGCCACTCCTACATGTCCGCCGAGGTCATCGTGATGCCGCCCGACGAGTACGAAGCGTGGTACGCGAACACGACCGCGGATAACGCGGACGCGGACAGCGCGACCGCGAACGAGTCGAGCCTCCGACCGGCGGTGGCACCATGACCGACGCGTCTCCCGAGCGGGACGCCGCGGCCGACGGCGGCCACGAGGTCGCACACGACGACCACGGCCACGACTTCCCCGGCACGGGGAGCATCAAGCGCTGGTTCGTCACGACGAACCACAAGGACGTGGGCATCCTCTACATCGTCACGTCGCTGTTTTTCCTCGTGCTCGGCGGCGTCCTCGCGTGGCTGATGCGCATTCAACTGCTCGCTCCGCGCGGGCTCGGCGAGGGGATTCTCGCGCCCGTCGCGTACAACCAGGCCGTCTCGGCCCACGGGCTGTTGATGGTGTTCTGGTTCCTCTCGCCGTTCGCGTTCGGCTTCGCCAACTACGTCGTTCCGCTCCAACTCGGCGCGAAGGACCTCGCGTTCCCGCGGCTCAACGCGCTGTCGTACTGGCTCTATCTCTTTTCGGGCATCCTGTTCGGCGTCTCGTTCTTCCAAGGGGGGACGTTCTCCGGCGGGTGGACGATGTACGCCCCGCTGAGCGTCCCGACGTTCACGCCGGACGTGGGGGCGTCGACGGCCGTCTTGGCGCTCGTGTTGTTCGTCGCCTCGGTCACCGTCTCGTCGGTCAACTTCCTGACGACGATGCACCGGATGCGCGCCGAGGGGCTGACGCTCCGGAACGTCCCGCTGTTTAGCTGGACGATTCTCCTGACGGCGTGGATGATGCTGTTCGCCTTCGCGGCGCTTCTGGCGGCGCTTCTGGTGCTCTCGTCGGACCGCCTGCTCGGGACGACCTACTTCGCCATGGAGTCGCCGGCGGGGGCGCTCCTGTGGACGCACCTGTTTTGGTTCTTCGGCCACCCCGAGGTGTACATCGTCTTCTTCCCGGCGCTCGGAGTCATGGCCGAGGTGTTCCAGACGTTCACCGGCCGCCGCATCGTCGGCCGCAAGTGGTTCATCCTCGCGATGGTGCTCGTCGCCATCCAGAGCTTCGCCGTCTGGATGCACCACATGTTCCTGACGAGCATCAACCTGCAGGTGAAGACGTTGTTCATGATAACCACCATCGGCATCTCCCTGCCGTTCGACCTGATGGTGTTCGCGCTCATCTACACGATGCTGAAGGGGAAGATACGCTTCACGACGCCGTTCCTGTTCGTCTTCGGGGCGCTCCTGTTGTTCATCATCGGCGGCATCACCGGCGTCTTCCTCGGCGCGGTCGTCCTCGACTACGAGTTCCGCGGCACCTACTGGGTCGTCGCCCACTTCCACTACGTGATGGTCGGCGGGGTGACGGCCCTCGTCGGCGGCCTCTACTACTGGTTCCCGAAGATGACCGGCCGGATGTACGACGAGTTCCTCGGTAAACTCCACTTCGCCGTCTACTTCGTCGGCTTCAACCTGCTGTACTTCCCGCTTTTCGTCGCGTGGGAGACCCCCCGTCGCGTGTTCGACTACGCGCCCGAGCTCGCGCCGTGGCACCAGCTCGCCACCGTCGGCGGATTCGTCCTCGGTCTGTCGTTCCTCATCATGTTCTACAACCTGTTCAAGAGCGCCTTCGTCGGCGACCCCGCCCCCGACAACCCGTGGGAGTACGCGACCACGGCCGAGTGGGCCGTCTCGTCGCCGCCGCCGCTTGAGAATTTCGACGGGACGCCGACCTACCGCAACGGCCACCTCGAATTCCTCGACGCCGGCGAGGTCGCGCCGGGCGAGGACCGGTCTGACGGGCCGACCGGCGCGGCCGTCTCCGACGGCGGCGTCACCGCGTCGGCAACGACAGCGGTCACGGCGGACGCGGAACTGCCGACCGCCGAAGCGGCCGAAGTCGAGGGGCCGAGTCACGCGAGCATCTGGCCGTTCGTCCTCTCCGCCGGCGCGTTCCTCGTCCTCCTCGGCCTCTCGCCGCTTCAGGACGCCGCGTTCCCCGAGGGGATGGTCGGGGCCGCCTACGCGACCACGACGGTCGCGGGCGGCGTCGTCACCCTCGGGTCGCTCGTCGCCATGGGGCTCGAACCGTTCCACGGCCCGGTCTTCGAGGAGGGCGAGGCGTGGCCCTTCGCCGGCATCGACAACGGCAAGGTCGGGATGTGGATATTCCTCGCGTCCGACGTGGTGCTGTTCGGCGGCTTCCTCGGAGCCTACGTGTTCACCCGGGTCGCCTTCGGCTGGACCGGCTGGGAGCCGATTCCCTCCGACCCGATTCCGGGGCTCGTGAACACGTACATCCTGCTCACGAGTAGTTTCACAGTCGTGCTCGCGCTCGTCGCGGCCGAGAAGAAACACAAGTGGGGCCTCGTGACGAGCCTCGGCGCGACGTTCGTCCTCGGCATCGGCTTCCTCGTCAACAAGGGGTTAGAGTGGCAGCACCTGTTCCACGAGGGGCTGTGGCTCTCGACGAACGTCCGCGCCTCGACGTTCTTCCTCACGACCGGCCTGCACGCCGCCCACGTCATCGCGGGGCTCGTCATCGCGCTGTACCTGACCGCGCGCGCCTGGCGGGGCGCGTATCTCGAAGACAGCCGCTCGGTGGAGTACTTCGGCCTCTACTGGCACTTCGTCGACATCGTCTGGCTGTTCCTGTTCCCGCTGTTCTACATCCTGTGAGGTGACAGAAATGGTATCAACGAAACTCTATACGGCGATTTACGTGGTGTTGTTCGTCTCGGCGACCGTCCAAGTGTTGGTCGAGTTCGCCGGACTGAGTTACTGGCTGGCCTTCGGCGTCATCATGGTCCTGTCCGCCGCGAAGGCGGTGCTGGTCGCGGCGTACTTCCAGCACCTCCGGTTCGAGCCGCGCTCGCTGACGTATCTGGTTGGCATCGGCCTCGCGGCCGCACTGGCGCTCACGCTCGCGGCGTCGTACTCGCTCCTGTGACCGTGCGAGCCGACTCCTCATCTCGCTGGCGCTCCCGCGAAACCCTCGTCGCGGTCGGCTACGCCCTGCTGTTTTCGGTCCCCGTCGGCGTCGGCGTGACCGTCATGATGACTCGCGTCGCCCCCGGCCGACTCACCGACCCGCTCGTCGTCGGCCCCGGTATCGTCCTCGCGGTGGCCGTCTTCGCCCTCGTCGTCGCGGCCGCGACGACCGGCGAGAACGCGGCCTAACTGGACGTTGCTTCCCTTCTTGTGGCTCTATCGAACTTCTTAGAAACTGACAGAAACCGTGTGACACAGACAGAGGGTATCTGTCAACAGGTCAGTCAGCGGGTGCTACCGTGGCACTCTGTTCTTCAGCGGCTGATTCACTCATCTCTGCTCCGAGTCCGATTCCTGCAACTGCGACGCCCATTACAAGCAGTTCGAGCGGATTTCGAAGGCTCCCGAGTAGAAGGTCGGAGTGAACACCGAACTGGGGGACAGCCACCACTAATAGAGCGAACAGAATCTGTGGGAGAGTGTTCACGTTCTTCAAAACGGACTGATTTCGAGCCACTAACCACCCACCCATGAGCCAAGTAACTCCGAGAAACAACAGTAACTGTGAGTCCCACGAACCATCGAGATAGTACACCCCAGACACAAATGCTCCAGCAATAACACCGATAGAGAGGGCTTTGGAGTTCACCATATTATCGAGACAGAGTATAGACACAAAAACATTGACTCAGCCACTAACTGAATCTCAATAAAGCGAATCCGATATCGACATTGTGACCGACTTGCGCACTCTATTCAGCACACCCGTAGAAAACTATCAGTAACTGACGACTTCGCCAGGGTCTATTTTCCCTCGCCCGCGCTCGCACGTACCTTCTTTGACCTCGGTGTGGTAACAATACACATGAACAGAACAACCGTCGCACTCGCGGCCGCGTTCTTCGCCGTCGTTGTCGGACTCGCGGTCCTCCTCCTCTCGGAGGCCGTCGGCGCGACTGAACTACTCGTGGTAGTCGGCGGCGTCGTCGCGCTGGCGGGCGTCGGCGTCCTCACCGGCGTCGTGATGCGCCTGCCGGACCCCGAAGAGGGGGAACACGGCGGCGACCACGCCTGACCGATTCGCCACGAGAACGGCGATTCACAGGCTGAAGCCGACGACCGCGAGCAGAAACAGCGCCGTGAACACTACGCCGAGCGCGCCGGCGACCTTCAGGTGGTAGACGAACAGGTCTTCGTCCTCGGCCTCGACGGCCGCCTCGTACGCCGCGGTTTCGGCGTCGTCTAGCCCTTCGTGCGCGTCGCCGACGTGGAGGTCCCGAAGTCGCTCCCGTCGGAACGGGCGGTCGCAGTACGGACACGTCGCGGCCGCGGTCTCGCCGGCGGCGACGGCGGTTTCGGGGACGACGACCGATTCGTCGCGGTTCATCCCGCGACACCTCCGACCGTCGGTTGGGCGACGACCCACAGGCTCGCCATCGTGTAGCAGACCGTGACGGCGACGAAGGGGTACTCGCTTCGGAGCGGTTGCAGGCGGCCCGGGAAGAGGTCGAACGCGCGGGCGTGGGCGACCCACACCGAAAGCAGGTGGCCGAGGACGACGAACGCCAACTGGAGGCCGCCGAACCACGCCGGGACGGCCAGTACCGAGGGGTTCGCGGGCGGTGACAGCGGCGAGGCCGCGACCGCGACCAGCGCGGGCGCGAGTCCGACGACGTAGCCGAGGAAGTGCGCGAGGTGGTAGCCGGCGGCGATGGGGACCAACGCGGGCGCGAACCAACCGGCGACGAAGCCGACGGTCACGTACGTGTCGGCGGTTCGGCGGGCGACTCGCGCCGCCAGCCGGTAGCCGCCGAGGAAGACCAGAAAGCCCGCGACGATTCCGGCGAGGTTCACGAGCCACGCGGGGGCCGGAGCCGCGGCGTCGAGGACGCGGCCCCACGCGACGGTGACGACGAGACCGTCGAACGTCGTCACCCAGAGGAGCGCGACGACGAACGCCACGTCGTCGGCTCCCAGTCGTTCGCGGGCGCGCGCTAGCCCCGCACCGGGAACCGAAACCGAGAGGCCGCCGTCGTCGTCCCGCTGGACCGGGGCAAGGAGGCCGTACAGCCGAAACACCCGAGCGACGGGGTCGGCTCGGCGGAACCACGCGTCGCCGTAGATAACCGCGCCGCCGACGGTGCCGAGGCTGTACGCGACGACCACGGCCGCGAGCGCTCGCGGGTCCGCCGCGAGCGGGCTGACGACTTCCAGCCAGACGAGTCCGAGCAGGCCGACGACGCTCGGCCACGACCCGAGTCGGTCGGGGTAGGGCCGCGACAGCCTCTCTGCCGCCGCGAATCGACCTCGAAGCGCCGCGCCGAGCGTCCGCCACGGGTTCACGAGCGGCCACGCGTCCCCGACGAGGTAGGTGGCCATCGTGAACCCGGCCCACCAGCCGACCCAGACGAGCAGGACGCCGAGGTTGGCGATGCCGACGGGCGGCCCGAACAGCCCGAAGGCGACGACGAGGACGAGCGCGGCGACGCCGAGTAGTCTGAGCGCGGCTTCCGCGGTCGCGACGCCCCCAGCCAACCCTCCGATTCGGACGCCCGCACGCCCGAAGGCGTCGAGCGTCTCGTCGTCGGTGACGAACGCCGACAGCAGAAAGGAGACGCAGACGACGCCGCCGCCGGAGACGACGACGAGCCAGAATGGGGCTGGAACCGAGCGGAGCGACCCGGCCAGCGACCCGGCGTGCGCGAGCGCCGGAGTGGAAAAAGCGACCGAGGCGACCGCGAAGGCGGCGAACCAGACTGCGCCGCGGCGAACGGCGGCTGGGACTTTCCCCTCGGCGTGCCGGCTCATTGTTGCGCCCGCTCCGCCAGCGACGGTCCGAACGCGAGCAGGGCCACGGCGACGACGAACACGACCGTCGAGATGTCGATAGAGAGCGCCCGAAGCGCGCTCACTACCCCGGTGCCGCCGGCCGCGCCCGCAGCGAGGCCGCCGACGAGCGGGAAGGTACAGCCGACGCACGAGACGAGTCCGAGCGCTCCGGAGAGCGCGCTTTTCGCGGCGTTGAGGACGGCGGCGTACACCAGATATGCGAGCGCGAGGTAGCCGGCGACGCGGTACGGGACGAACGTCGCCGAAACGACTTCGCCGGCGTACCCGACCCGCGGCCCCCACCCCGGCGCGGCGAGCGAGAACTGCCAGCCGGTCGGATGGTGCGCGACGGCGTGTCCGTGGCTCCCGCCGAGGAGCGCGGCGAGGTCAACGGATACCAACCCGGCCAGCGATGCGAGGACGAAGAAGTACGCGGCAGCGACCGCGCCCGCGACGAGTCGCGCCCGGCCGCTCGCCCGCGGCGGGTCAGTCCAGAGGACGGCCGCCGCGCCGACGGTTATCCAGACGAACGGGTAGAACAGGTACCGGACGCTCTCGACGCGCTCCGGCGCGGCGGAGAGGTACGCCCCGATGGCGAGCGCCTCGATCCAGCAGAGCGCCGCGAGCCACCACAGTCGCGGCGCGTGCCGGGGGTCGAGTCGCCCCGCGTACGAGGTCGCCATCTCAGAGGAGGCCCACCAACCTGAGGGCGACGCCGACGACGAACAGCAGGCCGAGCACCCACGACCCGAGGAGCGCCGCCTGTGAGCGTTCCAGTCCGCGCCCCCGCGCGGCGTGGTACGTCCCGTAGAAGAGGTACGCGACGACGACCCCGAGCGTCCCGGCGACGAGCGCCGGTCCGGCAGCGTTCGTCACGCTCTCGGGGATGGCGCTTCCACCGACGAACAGCACCGCCATCGCGCCGAAGCCGAGCGCCGCGAGGACGAAGACGAGCGACAGCACCGTCGGGTCGTCGCCCCAGCGACGTGCGGTGTCCCCACCCCCGCCCCCCGCCGAACCCCCGCCTGTCGGAGTCGGAACGCTCGTGACGGTGTAGTGTCGCCAGCCGCGGCCGGTCAGAAACACGGTGAGCGCCAGCAGTACGACGCCGAGGACGAACCCGAGGAACAAGCCAGTCTGTGCCATGTGAACACGCCTCGTTTTCTATAACTATTGACAATGATATAAGCGATTCGACCCCACAGCGGCCCTCGGGGTCGAGTTCCCGGGCGTCGGCCGCTTCGAACGCGTCGCGGCAGCGAAACGTGATTCTTAAGGGTCGCACGAGTCACGTAGCGTGTATGAGCGACGAACAGCAGGCGGAGGCCGAGCAGGTCGATGAAGAGGTCGAGTCCGGTATTCAGGACGGCGACTTCGTCCGCCTCGCGTACACGGTGCGAACGATCGAGGACGGCGACGTCGTCGACACGACGGACAAAGAAGTGGCCGAAGAGGCCGAGATCGACGTCGAGGGCTACGAGTTCGAGCCCCGCGTCGTCATCGTCGGTGCCGGCCACGTCTTCCCCGAGGTCGACGAGGCCCTCATCGGTGCCGAGGCTGGCGACGAGGGTACCGTCGAGATTCCGGCGGCCGACGCCTTCGGCGAGTACGACGAGGACGACGTGCGCACGGTCAGCGCCAACAAGATCGACGAGGACGACCGCTACCCCGGCGCACAGGTCACTATCGACGGCGAGCAGGGCCGTCTGGAGACCATCATCGGCGGTCGCGCCCGCGTCAACTTCAACCACCCCCTCGCCGGCGAGGACCTCGAATACGAGTACGAAGTGCTCGAACTCGTCGACGACCGCGAGGAGCAGGCCTCCGGCCTCCTCGGCATGTACCTCCAGCAGGCCCCCGAAGTCTGGATTCAGACGGACGAGGTCGAAGAGGAGCAGGTCGTCGAGTCCGACGACGAGGATGAGGACGCCGAGCCCGAGACGGAGACCGTCACCGTCGAGAAGGACACGCTCTACATCGAGGCGACGCCGCAGATGACGATGAACCAGCAGTGGATGTTCTCCAAGCAGCAGATTGCGCAGGACATCATGCAGCGGCTGGACATCGACCGCGTCATCGTGCAGGAGACCATCGAGGGCGGCATGGGCGGCATGGGCGGCCTCGGCGGTATGATGGGCGGCGCGGGCGGCGCCGACATCGAAGAGGCAATCGAGGACGTCGACATCGACGCCGACGAACTCGCCGCGGAACTCGACGCCGACGAAGAGTAAGCGAGTCCGCCGCCCTCGCCGTCCCGGCGAATCGGCGGCTTCTTGATACTCGCCTTCCGACCGCCTCGTAGCTATGGCTTCGTCAGACGACGCCGCGACGGCCGAGTTCCGCGACCTCACAGACGTGAAAGTCGCGCTCGTCGCCGGGCTCTGCACCGTCGCATTGACGCTCTCGCTCAAGTACGGCGCCGGTATCGAGGTGCCGTTCGTCTATCGACTCTCCCCACTCGCACCGTACTTCGCCTACGTCTTCTCCCGCGGCGCGGCGCTGTCCGCCCGCACGTGGATGGCGCTCATCGCGGCCGTCACGCTCGGCACGTTCGGGTTCTTCGCGTTCTGAGCGGTGGCTCGGGCTCGCTCAGGCGATGTCGCGGCTGGTGTCGACGGTGACGCGCTCCGCCAGCCGGAGTTTGATGGTCTCGTTGAGCGCGCGTCCCCCGCGGAACTTGGGGACTGCGAGCCGGTTGATGATTTCCGAGCCGTCTATCTTCGTGTCGAGGTCGAACACCACGTCGGCCATGTGCTCGGTCAGGTCGCGGTTGTCCGGGACCGACTCACCTTTCAGCCCGTGGAGCACAGTCAGCCCCCGGGTGTTGACCATGTGCGTCTGGAGGTCGTTGAGGAACCGCCGATAGCGCGGGGGCTCGCTCCGTTCGAGCACGTCAACCACGTCGATGACGAGGTTCGCACCCTCCGGAAGGTCACGGACCAGACTGCTCGCCGTGTCGAGCGGCGCGTCGCCGCCCACGTCGCGCACGGTGGGGTTTCCGGTCGGACCGGGGTTCCGTTCGAGCGCGTCGGTGACGGCCTCGGCCGAGCGAATCGTCGTCAGCCACAGCGTCCCCCGCGTGGTCGTCAGTTCGTGTAAGAACAGTTCGGACTGGCTGGCCGGGTCGGCGGCGAGCAGGACGATGCTCCCCGCGGGAATGCCCCCGCGGAGTTGGCGGTCGAGCACGTCGATTCCCGTCGCCAGTCGAGACATGCCAGACTGTTAGGCGGTCGCTCATATTACTTCTTCCCCGGTATCTTGTCGGCGATTCGACGGTACGCGGCCCGAACTGTCGGACGAGTGAGGACTGGCGACGACTCCTCCGGAACGGTCCCGAGCACCGGCGCGCCCACGAGGTCGGACACCGCTTCGGGAGCCATTCGTGATCGCGAGACGACACATCCGACGACGGGGGTCCCGAGCGCCCGCGCCATCGCGGCCGTCTTGGCGGCGTCGCGGAGTGCCGGCGCGCACAGCGGCGACACGACGACCACGGCGTCGGCGACGCGGAGCGGGACGGCGGCATCGGGCCCAGCACCCGCGGGGCAGTCGACGACCGCGCGCCGGCCGTCGGCCGCGGCGGTCCGAAGCCACCGCTCGAAGGCGTCGTCGTCGGTGCCGGCGGGTGCCGGAAGCACGGAGACGGTCGGGTCGGTCGGATGCGACTGGACAGCGGGCTCGCAGATGGTGCCATCCGAGACGGCGTCCGCCGAGCGTTTGACGCCGGCCATCGCGTGGAGGTTCGGCATGTCTCTGTCGGCGTCGACGGCGAGCACCGGGCCGTCGAGCGCGCTCGCCAGTCCGAGGGTCGTGGTGGTCTTGCCGCTGCCGCCCTTGCCGCCCGCGATTGCCAACATAGCCGAGGCTGGCCCCGGCTTGGTACTTGAACCTGCGGCGAAAACGAGTCGCGTCGAGCCGAGTTCAGTCGTTACAGCAACCGCCGGCCTCGCCGCCGAAGTCGACCGCCAACGGCTCCGAGATGGCCTCGTTAATCTTCTCCAACTCGCCGACGAGTTCGGCCTGCGCGAGGAGGTACTCCTCCATGACGGGTTCGGAGTGAAGCTCCTCCTGTGCCGCTTGGACTTTCTGGAGCCCCTCTTGGGTCGCTTCGCCCATCTGGCGAGCCACGTTGAACTCCTCGCGGAGCTGGTTGAACTCCGTGATGAGTTCCTGCACGTCGTCGTCGGCTTCGACGGCGGCCTTCGCCTCCTCGTAGGCTTCGTACTTCGGATGGTCGGCGATGGCTTCGCCGAGTTCGCGCCCGAGTTCTTCGAGCCGCGTCGTCTGCGTGCTCATAGCCGCGCGTTGGGGTGCGAGCGGTTTCAACCTGCCGAACGGGGAAGGAGAGTCGTCGAGCGCTCGGTCCCGCGGAGGGTTCAGACGTGGGACTCGACGAACGCGACCACGTCCTGCAGTTCGTCCGGGCTGACGCCGTGAGGCGCGCCGTAGAGGTTTGCGGTCACGTCCGCGCCGAGGTCACGGAGGCGCTCGGCCGCGCGTTCGACCCGCGAGGCCGGGATGATTTGGTCCATCGACCCGCCGCCGACGAACACCGGCTTGCCGGCGATGCCGTCGGGGTCGAGGTCGGCGTGCGAGTCCGCGAGATAGCCGTGGAGCGCGACGACCCACGCGTAGTCGTCGGGGTCGTCGAGGAGGAGCGACAGGCTGGTAATCGCGCCCTGACTGAAGCCGAGGAGGCCGATTCGGTCGGGGTCGATGTCGTACGCCTCGACCGCGCCGGCGATGGCCTCGCGGACGAGGTCCCGCGAGCGCTCGAACTGCTCGGCGTGGGGCTGGCTCTGGTGGAGGCCGCCCTCCGAGAGGTCGAGTTCGTACCACGTGTAGCCGCCCTGCAGGCGGTCGGGCGCGCGGAGGCTCACGACGTGGACGTGGTCGGGGAACTCCTGTGCGATAGACAGGAGGTCCTGTTCGTTCGAGCCGCGACCGTGGAGCAGGACGACGGCGGGAGCCGGGCCGTCGCCCGGTTCCGACGGTTCGACGTGGACGTGTTCGAGGGGGATGTCGGACATGGACGGCGGTAGGCCGCGGCGAGTCTTGAATCCCCGAGTGACGAGAGGGTAACCGGGTGACGCCGTCGCCGACCCCGCACCGTCGTTCCGTGCGCGTGCGGGTGTGTGACGCTCATTCGTGGGGAAGCGCGGTGGTTAAACGGCTCCGTCCGCAACGATGGGGCAATGAGTCAGGACGCCACCTCGGAGGGAGACCTTCGAAACACCGGGATGTCGCTCAAGCACGACCGGGAGTGGGACTACGAACTCGAACAGATCGTCGAAGCCATCGAGGAGCGCGACGCCAAGCGCGTCGGCCTCCAGTTCCCCGAGGGACTGAAGCGCCGCGGCCCGGCGGTCGCCGACGACCTCCGAGCGCTCTGCGACGACGACGTGACGTTCATGCTCTCCGGCCAGCCGTGTTACGGCGCGTGCGACCTCGACACTTACCTCATGCGGCGGACCGACGTATTCGTCCACTTCGGCCACTCGCCGATGAAGGAGTCGGACAAAATCATCTACGTCCCGCTGTTCTCCAACGTCGACCCCTTCCCCATCATGGAGGACGCGCTCGACGACATCGAGGGCGACGAGGTCGGTCTCGTCACCACCGCCCAGCACATGAACCGCTTCGAGGACATGTGCGACTGGCTCGAAGAGCGCGGCTACACCGTCCAGACCCGCAAAGGCGACGACCGCCTCACCTACGAGGGACAGGTCCTCGGCTGCAACTACGCCTCCGCGGACATCCCGGCGGACGACGTGCTCTACGTCGGCGGCGGCAAGTTCCACCCGCTCGGCCTCGCGATGGAACACCCCGACAAGAACGTCGTCATCGCCGACCCCGTCAACAACGTCGTCACCATCGCCGACACGCGGAAGTTCATGAAACAGCGCTACGCCTCGGTCCACAAGGCGATGGACGCCGAGAAGTGGGGCGTCATCTTCTGTACGAAAATCGGCCAGGGTCGCATGGAAATCGCCGAGAAGATTCTGGAGGACAACGAGAACGCCTACCTCATCACGATGGACGAGGTGACGCCCGACCGGCTCCGGAACTTCGACATGGACGCGTTCGTCAACACCGGCTGTCCGCGCATCACGACCGACGACGGCCCGCGGTTCCACAAGCCGATGCTCACGCCGCAGGAGTACCGCATCGCCGTCGGCGACGAACCCCTCGACTCCCTCGAATTCGACACGTTCCACGGCACCTGGTAACCCGAGACGCACCACGACAGCCGGTACCCCGAAACTCCCGGTGAGCGCCCCCGGCCGCCACCAGCGCGTCGCTCTCGCGACGCCGCCGCGGGTTGCGTCCTGTTTCGACTCTCTCGTCTCACTTCGTACGTGTTCGATCTCCTGACAGTCAATCCAGAATACCTATACGAGTCGCCATTCGACCGACACGTATGGTCCCTCCACGAACACGAACCGCTCTCCTGAGCCTGCTCGGCGTCCTCGCACTCGCGGGAACCGCCGCCGCGCAGAACTTCGAATCCGCACAACAGCTTTCGCCGGTGTTCCGCGCCGGCGGGAGCTTCCTCATCGACCTCGTCGTCGGCGGCATCCTCGTCGCCGCGGCCCCGGCGTACACCAGAGACGCCATCGCCGAGATTCGAGACGATCCCGGCGGGTCGTTCCTCTGGGGCCTCGGCGTCGGTATCGGCGGCCTCATCGTCCTCGTCCTCCTCGCAATCACCATCATCGGCCTCCTCGTGGCGATTCCGGGGTTCCTCGCGTTCATCCTCCTCAGTATCGTCGGTGGCGCGATTTCGACCGTCCTCCTTGGGTCGCTCGTGACCGGCGTCGCCTCCGGCGGGTCGCCCTCGCTGGGCGTCTCGCTCGTCGTCGGCGCGCTCGTCGCCGCGGTCCTGTCGCTCGTCCCCATCCTCGGCGGCGTCATCCTGTTCGTCGTCGACACGCTCGGACTCGGCGTCATCGGGCGCAACCTCATCCGCTCGTGGACCTGACGCCGCGACGGCGCTTCTGACAGGCGACTCTCAGGTGCCACCACAACATTCAGGGTACCGGTAGCGAATGGGTCAGACAGATGCCGACGACCCACCTCTCCGTCCTCGGACTCGACGTGCAGCGGGTCGTCACCCCGCTCGAAACCGCCGACGTCGACGCCGACCGGGTTCGTCTGGTCCGCGACGAGGCCGACCCCGAGCAGGGTCGCGACCCGGACGACTGCGCGCCCGGCGCGCCGCGAGCGAGTGCACACGCCGCGAAAACCGTCAGCGAACGGCTCGCGGGCCGGGGGACGGTCGACGAAGCACGGCTCCCCTTCACCGGCTCTTTCGAGGAACTGTACGCCGCGACGACCGACTTACTCCGCGAGGCCGCCGCGGACGGCGACGTGCGAGTGAACCTCGCCGGCGCGCCCCCGCAGGTCGCCGCCGCCTTCTACGCCGCGCGAACCGCCCTCGTCGACGGCGGCGAACTCGATCGCGGGACCGTCTCGATTCTGACCATTCCCGCGACCGACCGACCCGACCTCGCCGCCATCGACGACCTCCGGACGCTCGTCTCAGACGTCGAGGCCGCGTCCGACGCGTTCGCCGAGTTCCGCCGCGTCGCCGACGGCTCCGCGGCCGCGGCCGTCGCCCGACCGCTCCGAATCGCCCTGTCGGACCTGCGAGACGCGCTCGCCGAGGCCAGCGGCGAGTCCCGACGGTCACGTCCGAACTCCCGCGCCGGCCGAACCGCGGGCGCTCGCGGGGCGCGCTCCAACGGTGACTCGCCGCTCGGCGCGATGAGCTCCTACGTCGGGCGCGCCCGCGAGCAGCTCGCGGACCTCGTCGAGTCCGAGGGGCCACGTCCTGCCCCCGAGGACACGCGCGACCCGAATGCGGTGCTCGACGCGCTCGACGCGTGGCTCGACGACGAGAGCCGCCTGCTCGCGTCGGTCGAGGAGGACCCCAGCGAACTGGTCGCCCGCTTCCGAACGAGCTGTGAGGCGCGCTTCGGGAAGTTCGAAGACCGGGCGACCATCGAGCTGTTCGAGTCGCTCGACCGCTTCGAGGCGCATCTCGACGCCTATCTGGACGCCCGGGCACAGCTCTCGGCCGCCACCGGTCCGGTCGCCGAGCGGACGACGGACCTCTCCGAACGGGCCGCCGAGGCCGCGACGAGCCTCTCGGCGCTCGACGAGGCGGGCCACGCGACGGGCGAGTCGGCCCTCGAACTCGACGGTCACGCGCTCTCGCCGCTGGGCGACCTCGAAGCCACGATTCTGTCCGTCCTCGCCGGCGGCCCGCCGCGCTCCCGCCAGCGGACGCGTCGCGCGGTCGCCGCCGAACTCCGCGAGCGCGCCGAACACCACGGCATCGTCGCCGGCGCGCGCGACGAGGAGACGTGGTCGGCCTTCGATTCGTTCTGCGTGGGCGTCGCTCGCGATAGCGTGACCGGTGACCGATTCGAAAAGCGGCTCTCGAACGCGCTCTCCCCGCGGCTCGACGTGGCCGTCGAGGGACTCACCGCGAACGGATTCGTCACGACGCGCGAGCGCGAACGCGGCCGCGACGCGCTCGAATCCACGGACGCGGGTCGGCTCTGGATGTCGACGACCGACTGGGAGTCGTTCCGCGAGACCGTCGTCGACGACCTGCTCCGCGACTGCGTCGAACGCGACGGGAGCGTCGCGGGCGCGTAGCGCGGCACGGCCCGATCCTCAGACCGCGTCCTCGATGAACGCCACGGCACCCTCCGGTGAGTCGCACGGTTCAAACCCGTCGAGCGAGCCGACCTGCTGGGTTCTGAGCCCGGCCGTCGGGCGGTCGAAGACGTTGGCGTAGCCGATTTCCGAGAGGGTTCCGCCGCCGCCGTCGATGGCGATGACGGCGTCGCCGTTCATGGCGACGAGCGCGTTTCTCGCGTGGCCGAGACCGGTCGCGACGGCGATATCGACGTAGGGGTTCGCCTCCTCGCGGTCCTCGCCCGGGAGGACGCCGATGGTCGTGCCGCTGGCGTCTTTCGCGCCGCGGCAGGCCGCCTCCATGACGCCGCCGAGACCGCCGCAGACGACCGTGTGACCGCGCTGAGCGAGCAGGCGACCCACGTCTTCGGCAAGTGTTTCGACCGGCGCGGGGACGACACTCCCGCCGATGACGCTCACGCGCACGGCGGGGCCTCTGTTCGGCGTTCGTCGGTGTCGGCTCGACGTTCACCGAGGTCGTGACTGTTGGCTGTGCTCATGAGGTATCGGACCGCGTCGAAGAAGATAAGTGCGGGGCCGCGCCGCCCAATCGGGCCGACAGCGGAGTGCTCGGTCGCGTCAGAACTCGTCTGTTCGCCATGCGTCGTCGTCCAGCGGGGAAACCGCTTCCCACGCACTGCACGCGCGCATCGTCCGAGCCATCGACGAGAAGTTCGCCGTTTGTTTGTGAGTTCTTGTCATGGTATTTGGTGCCATGAGTGCCTACACTAAATATCTTGTCGGGGTACTACCTTATACACCGCATACACCTCCCGATTCTATTGTGTTCTATGGTATTTCAACACATATTACGGGAAATTCCTCTGAATTCCGGGACGCGCTGGTGGCGGTGTCACGGAACGGGGGTGGCTCTCGCGACGCGTCGAACGCGAGAGAGCGCAACGCTTAGTCCCCCCGCGCGAGGACACGTCTCTATGACAGTCAGCGACTGGAGCGACTGGCTCCCGCGCGCGGTCGAGTCGGCCGACCCCGAGACGGTGGCCATCTGGTATCTGGGATGCAACGGGTTCGTCATCAAGGGCAGTGAGGGCACGACGCTGTTCGTCGACCCGTACGTCGGCATCGGCGACCCGCCGCGGACGGTCCGCATGATTCCCGTTCCGTTCGACCCCGAGGACGTGACCGAGGCCGATGCGGTCCTCGCCACGCACGAGCACACAGACCACGTCCACGGCCCGAGTCAGGCTCCCATCCTCGAGAACACGGGCGCGACGTTCGTCGCCCCCGACGACTCGCTCGCCGTCGCCTACGATGACGAGGCGTGGTTCGACGACTACGACCTCTCCGACGACCAGTTCGAGGAGGTCACCGAAGGCGACAGCGTCGAAATCGGCGAGTTCACGGTCCACGTCGAACCCGCCTACGACCCCGACGCGAGCCACCCGGTCGCCTACGTCTTCGAACACGAGTCCGGCACGTTCATCCACGGCGGCGACACCAAGCCCGCCGAGGAGTTCGCCGACATCGGCGAGCGCTACGACCTCGACCTCGGCATCCTCGCGTTCGGGACCATCGGCAACATCCCTGACAAGGAGACGGGCGAGCCGATTCGAACGAAGTGGTACAACGACGAGAACCAGATTATCGAGGCCGCGAGCGACCTCGACCTCGACCGCCTCGTCCCGACCCACTGGGACATGTGGAAGGGCATGACTGCCGACCCGAAGGTGCTGCACCACCACGCAAAGAGCTTCGAGGCCCCGCGCTCGCTCGACCTCGTCGAAATCGGCGACCGCGTCGACCTCTGAGGTCGCGTCCAGAACCGCGTTTCCCGCGACGGTCCTGTTAGCGACGCTCGCCACGGACGGACAGTCACCGCGTCGAAACAGTCGAATCGAGAGACCGCGGCGGGAGAGCCCCACGGCCCCCGGTTGTTTTATAATGGATGTCGGGAAAGTGGCGGCCATGAGCCGCGAGTCCGAAGGGGTTACATCGGTTTCCGACGGCGAGGTCACGGTCGAAAAGACCTTCGCCGCCGACGAGTTTCCCGTTCCCGCTATCAAGTTCGTCATCAGTTCGACGCGAGACGAGGCGACCCGAATCCGGGTCATCGACCGCATTCCGGAGTCGTTCCCGATGGAGAGCGTCGGGTTCCACCCCGAGTTCGAGAGCGACAACTGGACCGCCTACAAGGACCACCGCGTCGAGTACGAACGGACGCTCGATCCCGGCGAGGAACTCGTAACGGTCTACGGAATCCGCATCACCGACGGCCACGACCAGACGGATTTCCTCGAAGAGCCGACGCTCGAACGCATCCCGGTCGACGGCGGCATCGACCCCGACGACATCGACGACATCCTCGGCGAGGACCGCAGTCAGCTCGTTCGAGATGTGCTCGCGGGGAACCGCGAACCGCTCCACGACGAGGAGGAGGAGGCCGACGCGGATAGCGAGGACGAAGGGGAAGTCGTCCTCGAAGAACCCGAAGCCGACGCCGAAGACGCCGTGGAGGCCGAAGCGGCCGTCGAAGCCGAGGCGGCCCCCGCGGCGTCCGACGGCGCGGAAGTCCTCGACGACGAGCCGACCGACGACGACCTCGCGGCCGCCTTCGAGGGCGGAGACGGCCCGGACGAGCAGACCGACGAGGCCGACGAGGCCGACGAGGTCAGCCAAGCCGACACCGACGTGCTCGGCGACGATGTCGAAAGCGACGACGATGCGGAAGCCGACGACATCGCCGAACCGACCGGCCCGCGCGCGGTCGCCACCGACACCGCGCCGGCCGTGACCGCGCACCTCGAACAGCCAGATGTCGATGCCGAGGTCGAGGCTGAAGTCACCGAAGACGCCGACGCCGATGTCGAAGCGGACGCCGAACCGCCGGCCGGCGCGTCGGCTGAGGACGCCGACGCCGACACCGCCGCGGTCGGAAGCGCGCCCGCGCCCGACGCGGATAGCCTCGTCGGGGCGCTCGCCGCCGAGATTCGGTCCGGCGCGGCCGACGAGGAGGACATCGAAGTCCTGCGCGAGGCGGTCGACGCCGAGACGCGCCGGAGCACCGACGTTCGCATCCGCCGCCTCCAGTCGCAGATGGAGGACCTCGCGGCGTACTCCGACGCGCTCGCCGAGTTCATCGACGAGGAGGGGACCGGAAGCGAACTCGTCTCCGAGTTCCGCGCCGAGATGACCGCGTTCCGCGAGGACCTCGACGCCCTCGACTCGATGGTCGACGGCGCGGTCGAGTCGGTCGACGACGCGACCTCCCGGCTTGATGCGGCCGAAGAGACCATCGCCGCGGTCGACGAGCGGTCCGACCGCGTCGCCACGCGAGTCGCGGACGCCGAGAGCCGCCTCGACGACCACGACGGCCGACTCGAAGGCCTCGCGTCCGACCTCGAAACCGCGGACGACACGCTCGACGACTACCACGGCTGGCTCGAATCCCACAACGAGCAGTTCGAGGCCGTCGAGGGCCGACTGGACGACCACGACGGTCGGTTCGAGGACCACGACGAGCGGCTCGAAACCGCCTCCCGGAACATCGACGCCGGCTCCGCCCGCCTCGACAGCGTCGAGGAGACGCTCGCCAAGCGCGAGGAGGAACTCGTGACGGTCCGCGAGCGCCTCGACGACATCGCCGGTCGGTTAGACGAGACGGTCGACCGACTCGAAGGGACCGAAAACAACGCCGCCGAAGCGACCGAGCAGGCCTCGACCCTCCACGCCGAAGTCGGCGACATCCGCGAGGACATCGCCGAACTCGACGGGGACATCGTGGAGACGCGCGAGGCTCTCGACGACCGCCTCGCGGAGGTTCAATCGCGGGTCGAAGACGCCGCGGCCGACGAGGAAATCGAGGCCCTGCGCGACGACATCCGGGAGCTGAACGACACCGTCGCCGAACTGGAAACCTTCCGCGAGCGCCTTGCGGGAGCCTTCGGCACCGGCATGGGCGGCGGCCCGGCCGGCGGCGACGACGGCAACGACGGCGACGAGGCGGAGTAGGCCGACCGAGCGCGCTCTCGAGAGACCTTTTCCCGAAGCGCAACCTGTTTAGCGGGCCGTCCCGACGTTCCGATGATGACAGAGACGGTGCGCGTCGCTGTTCCGCGAAAGGGTCGCCCCCTCGAAGCGGTGCTCGAACGGTTCGCCACGACCGAGAGCATCGCCGAGGTGGCGGACGAAATCACCTCGACACTCCGATACGAGAAGTCGGTCACGAAGGGCCATACCCATCCGGAACACGACGTGTACGAGCGACTCGCGGACTACAGCGACCTCTCGGATCCCGCCGCGCCGGAGTACACCCTCTTGCGCGACGACCGAGACGGCATGCCGCGGCGCATCGTCTTCGACAGCGTCGTCCTCGAAATCGACGGGGTGGACATCCATCTCGTCGGGCGCGAGGAACCGTTCCGCGCCCTCCGGACCCATGAGTTCGGCCTCGGCTTCGACAGCGCCGACCTCGTCCTCGAAGAGGTCGTGAAGCTCCGTCCCGAGGGCCTCGGGAGCATCGAGGACGTGAACGCCCGCATCGACCCGATGGACACCGACGTTCGGGTCGTCTCCGGCCTCGGCGACACGGTCTATCACACGCTCATGGCCGACCCCGAACTCCTCCCGCCGGGTTCCGAACTCGACCGCGACTTCGTCGCCGACTACGCGGGCGACCTGTGTATCTCGCCGCGCTACGAGCGCCTCGTGGAGGCGGTCCTCGGCACGCGGTGTCTCGACGATGTGACGTTCGCGTACCCGGACGACGCGCCTGAAGAAGAGGCCGCAATCGCGGAGACCGGACTCGGCGTCTACCTCACGATGACCGGGTCGACCGCGCGCGAACACGGCCTCGTCCTCGGCGAACATCTGTTCCCGAGCGAGACGGTCCTGATGGAGAACGTCGCGGAGGCGACGCCGGCCGCCGAAACCGTCAAGCGGGCCATCGCGTCGCCCGAGTTAGAGACCGAACTGAAAGTCTGACCGAGCCGAAAACGGAGCAGAACTTCAGTTCTATATTAGTGGGTTTGGTGGATAGATGGAGAGTCCTCTTCGGATGCCATACTCGAGAATGGCAACAATGCCAACGAAGATGACAAACACGAACCAAACACCGAGATAAAGCGGTGTGAAACTCTCCATGGAGGGTGAGAAGTGGTCGTAAAGGCTGTAGGATGCGAATACAACGGTCAACATCCCCGGGAGTATCAGCTTGTATCGGAGAAGTAGATAAGATGAACCTGCACCTAAAACAAACATGCCGAACATCTGAAGGAATTTATAGAGGAGGAGTTGGGGACCTTCAGCATCCATCGACAAGTTCAGTAGATAGTATCCATTGAAATAGATGATAACCGCGTTAATAACCCCGATAGCCACTGCGACTCCAATTCGTTTATTCATTGTTTACTATCGTGTGGATTATGGTTCTACTGAGTCCTTAGCATTGTGATATTGCCATTGTGGGACTCCCAGTCGGAGCCATTATTGAGGCTAGACCGTGCTGGGTATCGGGAGGAATTATCTATCCAACAGCCAACGATTTTCTCCTTCATAGTTGCCGACACATGCCCATAATACCTATAGTTTGTCATGTTGATTGAATAACAAATTATATTCGATAGTCGACTGAATCACATAAACTACTCAAACGACCTTCTGCTGGGGTGTGCTATCTCTATCAACTAGAACTGCATCTTCTGGTGACGACGACTATAGTAGCGTTTGCAACTGATTAACATCCGACCACACGACAGCGGTCGATCGAGCGTACAATGACTTGCAAACGCTACTATAACTGAGATTCCCCTTGCGTGGGACGTCTCGTGAACGCCGTTTACGGCGCGGAAACCGCCACTTTGCTTCGGCACTACGTTGAGCCAAATCCAATTCGGTGCCCGGTCTCGCTGTGAGGCAATCGCTGCTCAAGAACGGTTGTGGTTTTAGTTCGATTTGTTCGTCTCGTTGGCTTCGATGTCGCCACAGAACATCAGCGTCGAGAGCGTCTGCGCCTCGAAGCCGCCGTCGTCGGTGAGCGAGACGGTCGTACTCGACGCGTTGCAGTCGAACTGCGATTCTTCGATAGTGACCGTCTCGGTCGCTTCCTCGCCGGATTCGTCTCGCCGAGCGACGCGAAGCGTGACCTTGTGGACCTCGGTCAGCGATGCGCCGACCCGCGCGCCGGGTTCGAGGCGATATGCGCCGCCGAAGGCCACCGCGCCCGCGGGCGTCTCGTAGGCGAATTCGACCGTCTCCGCCGCGTCGGTCGGGTTCGAGACAGCGACGCTGTGGGGCTTGACAGCCTCGGTCGGGAGCGACCCGTCGCCGAGCGCGACCGTGACCGCGCCGTCGGCCGCCACGGTGTTCGGGCCACAGGCCATCCGGGTGGATGCCCCGGAGACCGAGATACCGTCGTCACCGGGAGAGAACGCGGTCCACGAGCGGTTACAGTCGAAGCTGTCCGGCCCGACCGACTCGGTCGCCGCGGCGTCCGAGTCGATGTCGGTGACCGTCAGTTCATAGTCGGCAGGGACGCGAAGCGAGACGTTCACCGTCGCGTCGTGGGCGAGTTCGTAGGTCTCCACGTGGCCTGAACCGAGTGGGCGCGAAACGTCGATGCGGGCGGTCCACGGCTCGTCGGTCGGGTTTTCGAGGCGGACGTGGTGCGGTTTCAGCGCCCCGTCGTCGCTGGCGGGGCCGTTGCCGACGACTGCCGTGAGGCGCTCGCCGGTCGCGACCGAGACGGCTTCCACCGGTTCGGGCGTCGGCGTCGGGTCGGGTGTCGTTTCAGTCGTCGAGTTCCCGTCGTCGGCGTCGTCGGAGCCGTCGCCGGCACTCGCGATACAGCCAGTCAGCGCCGCCGCGAGGCCGGTTCCGGCCGCGGCGAGGAGGGTTCGTCGTTGCACACTTATCCCAACACGTAGGGGTCACTTCCCCCTGTGTGTGGCTCAAACGCGCCTTTGAGTCCAGACCGTCCCGAGGCTCACGAGGACGGCGAGGACGACGCCGACGAGGAGGACGAGCCCGCCGGGGCCGGCGAGGAAGGAGGCGACGAACTCCGCGACGCTCGATTCGGGGACGGGAGCGGTCGGAGCCGGCGTTGCGTATCGGACCTGCGGCCGTCGCGCGGTCCACAGCGCCTGCACGGCGACGCTTCCGACCAGCGTGACGCCCACGCCGGTGACGAGCGTCCGAAGCCCCGAGGAGAGTTTCGATTCGGTCCGTTCCGCGCCCGCGAACAGGACGACTGCGGAGCGGGTCGGGCCGTAGACGGCCATCTCGCGGCCTTGCGCGGAGACCCACGTCGTCACGGGCTCTATCAACTCGGCGTCGACCAGTCGCTCGACGTGGTAGCCGACGGTCTGGAGCGTCGTGTCGAGCGCGTCGGCCAGTTCGGAGCGGGGCGCGGGTCGTCGTAGACGGCGGCGAGGAGTCGCCTCGCGGTGGCCGACGAGAGCGCCGACAGGACCTCGTCCGCGTCGTCGTCGTCCAGTCCGACGAGAAGCGGCGTCAGGGCTCGGTCTCGAACCGATGCGGCGGCGGGTTTCAACGGGAGCAACGAACTCACGGTCTCGCCCGTCGTTCTCGCTCCGCCGATAAAGAGGCCGGTATGAGTCAAGCGCCCGTTTGACCCTCTCGTCCCCCGCGTGAGAGCGTCTCTCTTGGAGTTAGTACATACTAGCGATACGACGATGGCCGTTGGTGGGGTAGTACGACCGTGAACCAGATCCGAACGAATCCCACGGAGGAACAGGTATGAACGGCGATGCAGTCCGGTACGAGAGCGGCCACTTCAAGGCGACCGCCGGCTACGGCGCCCGAAAGCGGAACCTGCAACTCGTCTTCTTCGACGCGCAGTATCCCGACCCCGAACAGACGACGGACGGCCTCCCGTCGATTGAGAGTCAGACGATGAGCGCGCTCGAACGCGTCGAAGCGGCCGTCGAACGCTCTGGAATCGACTTAGACGACGTGCTCCGGACCACAGTGTACACGACCGACCTCGACCGAATCGACGCCATCGAGTCGGCCTACGGCGCTTATTTCGACGACCGGAGACCGGCGATGACCGTCGTCGGCGTCTCCGAACTCCCGAACGACGCCGCCGTCCAAATCGAGGCGACGGGCGTCAAACGATAGGTCGCGCACCCACCAATTCAATATAGCGAGATACAGTTTACAAGTCGCGTTTCGAACAGTGATTCAGCTCCTCAGCGGAGCGAGTAAATGTTCGATTCGTACGTCTCACGCACTCTATCGCCCCAGTTGTGGGTGTACGTGTCGATGATGTCGCCGGCCACGTCGCCGCGGAGGTACTTGACGATACCACGGTCGCCGGTGCGGTCCCGGAGGTGGGTCGTGAAGAAGTGCCGGAAGTAGTGCGGCGTGACGTTCTCCTCGCGGTCACCACCCGACCGGTACCACCCGGCGTCGGCGGCGTGAGAGGTGACGACGTGGTGGACGGCGTCGGGTTCCAGTCGCCGGCCCCACCCAGATGCGGTGCCGACGAAAAGCGGTTCGGCCGGCGACGGCGAATCCGGTCGAATCGCTAGCCAACGCAAGAGGACGGCCGCCAACTCGTCGTCGACGGGGATGACGGTCGATCGCTTTCGCTTGTTCGAGGCGGTTCGCTCCTCGCCGTTGGTGACGCTCCCGACGCTCGGGTCGGCGGCGACGTATATCGACGGCCCGCGTCCGTCGAGGGCGGCGCGAGTCGATACACCGGACAGGGGTGTATCCACCGACAACGACACGTCCCGAAGGTCGAGGTTGCACAGTTCGCCGACGCGCATCCCGGTCTTGAGGAGGGTGACCACCAGCGCGTGGTCCAGTGGATGGGCGATTTCGCGGACGAACGCCCGCATCTGGGGAACTGAAAGCTCCCGTCGAGCGGGATTGGTGTCGATGCGCTCGTCCATCTCTTCCATCACGAGGCTCATCGGGTTGGAGTCGAACGCGCCGACCTGCGCCATGTAGGCGTAAAACCGGTGGAGGTAGGAGGCGTACGTCGCCACCGTGCTCGGCGCGACGTCGCGGTTTCGCAGGGTGTGTATCCACGCCATGCAGTCGCGGTGGGTCGCGTCGTCGACCGACCGAGCGCTCCCGGAGGGGTTCCGCGAGGGGTCGCCGAGGAACGACTCGAACGCCCTGAGGACGCGCTCGTAGGCGGCGCGGGTCCGGTCGGTCTTCCCGTGATAGGTCATATCCTGGAGGAAGTAGCCGACTGGGTCCTCTGCGTCGGCGGGTCGCTCAGCGGCCACCGCGCTCCGCCAGCGTGTAGCCGCCGTGTCGCCCGCTGTACACGACTCGGCCGCTCGATTGCAGCTCCTGCAGTGTCGATTCGAGTCGGTCTTCGATGTCGTCGGTCAGCGCCGCAACGAGTTCGTCCCACGACCGGTGTGAATCGGCCGCGAGCGTCTCGACGATTCGGGCCTCGAACTGGTCGTTATTTTCACCCTCTCCTTCCTGATTTGAAACGCCGTTCTGGAGGCCTGTTTTCACCCCTTCAACCCCGGGGGTTTCGGCCGCTTCATCACCTCTCGACGGAACGTCGAAATCGCGCCGACCGGCCTGTACCATCGTTCTGACAAATTCGCTTTGGCTCATCCCGAGTCGGTCCGCGTGGTCCTTCCAGATGGCCTTCTGGTGGGCCGGGAGGTAGGTTTGCACCGTCGCGCGGTCGACCTCGTCGCTCATGGACGGGTCGACACGGGGATCGATATTCAATCTACCGGCACAGTCCAGAATAAGAGAAGTTATCCTGAGCAGTACGGGTGGATTTTCGGCGGCGAAAATGAGTTATCCTGAATACTGCAATCGCATTTTCGGCGATTTGCATGCAGTATTCGAGATATTAGAATCCCTCGGAGAACGCCGATTTCGGACGTTTCGAGCGAATCTGAGACTCGACCAAATTTTGTTGCTTTCGATAGGTCGAATTCTACACAATCGACCCTCATTTCTGTGATGACAACCGATTTTTGGATGGCATTCCTTGCACCGTTTACCCCCGGAGTAACGCATGGAGAAACCTCTTACACGAGTTTAGTTATTTCATCTCTTATCTTACTGAATTATTATAAAACCCGGATAGCGCTGGGTTTAGACCCTATTTTATTTTTGTTTACAAATCCATGAAACAATTTGGGTATAATTTCTAACTATCTTCTCAGAATATATTTGCGGGACGACGCACTATCTGTGTTCTCTCGAACGGGTATATTTCGACCAGAACCGACTCGGTATTTTCTCGATTATATCTGTCACCGATCGCTGAATATATGTCGTCGAACGAGTCTTCGTTTCAGGATAGATTTATCTAATATTATAGTGATGTCACTACGCAGAATTCTCCCGGAGTGTTGTCTGATTCGAACACGCAACCACCGGGTGACGCCGTTCCGAATTCGCTCGAAGGCGAACCCAACCGAGGTCTTTGCTGGCCCGATTCGTTCTCTTTTGACGCCTTCACAGCCCTCGTCTTCGCGGTGAGAACAGTAACTCGGGAGTACTCCCGTCTCAGGGTGAATCGGCGCTCGACCGCGCTGTGGCCGTTCTGACGGACTCGCGTGAATCCCGGGTTTCGGGGCTCGCTTCCGGTTGATTCGACGAATCACTCGCCTGGAGGTGATGATTCTCTGCGCGAACCGTTCTCGTCGCGGACTCGTTCGAGTGAACCCCTCGAATCGTGAATGTGAAGACGTCCCAATCTACACGACCGAGTTCGGCGGGCACAACCCGTGGCGCAACTCGTACTTCCGACTTCGATACGAACCGCCCGAGCCGTGATCGCGACGTGGCTGTCGCGCGGTGGTGCTGACGCGGACTCAAACACTATCGACCGCTAAAACCCGATTTCACGCGTTACGATTGCTTACCGCCAACTCACAGGAAATATCGGTCTCGCGATTGACTCGTTCGGTTGTCCGATTCGAGACTCGTATATCGCATCTCGCTATACACAATGTCGGCTCTCGATTTCGACTCACTTCGAAAAATTCGGCCCCCAATCGAACTCGGTCGATTCGCGTCGAAGTCGTCGAGACGGCCGGACACCGGTAGTGTCATCCCGGAGCGCTACGCTTCGACTCGTTCTATCAGTTCGGGGCCGTCGTTGGCGGGGCTGTTTACCCGTGTCGAGACGGGGTAGGCCGTGAGTTCGTCGTCGGGGTAGGTGTCGAGGAGCGCCGCCGCCTCGTCGGGATCGCCGTGGAGCCACGTCTCCTCTTCTGCGGGGTCGAGAACGACCGCCATTCGGTGGTGTAGCTCCGAGATGAGGCCGTTCGGCTCGGTCGTGACGACGGTGAACGTCTCAAGCGGCTCCTGTTCGCGCGAGGGGCCGCCGCTTCCGAAGTCGCCGAGACCGGTCTGTTTCGTCGAGGGCGTCCACCGCTCCCAGAGTCCGGCCATGGCGAACGGCCGGTCGTCCTCGAAGGCGACGCGGTAGGGCTGTTTGTGCCCGCCGCGGTCGACCCACTCGTAGAAGCCGTCCGAGGGGACGAGACACCGGCGGGCCTCGTAGGCGTCGGCGAAGCTCCGCTTCTCGCGGACGGTCTCCGCGCGGGCGTTGATTCGGTCGTTGCCGACGCTGGCGCTGTCTGCCCACGAGGGGACGAGTCCCCATTTCAGGAAGCGGAACTCGTCGTCAGCGTCGTTGGTCACGACCGGGAGTTCTTGGCCGGGCGCGCAGTTGTACCGCGCCGAAAGCGGGCGCGTCAGCGTCGCGTCGAACCGCGTTTCGAGTTCTTCGGGTGAAGTAAACAGCGTGTAGCGGCCGCACATACCTCCGACTTCGCGTCCTACGGCTAAAACGCCCGCGGCGGGGGAGTGCGGGAGCGCGCCGGGTGCGTGGACCTCGGCTCACGACGACGCATTTAGGGTCGCCGACGCCCCCCTGTCGGACATGCGAATCGAGAACAGCTTCATCCCCGTCCGCGGCGTGGGCGAGCGGACGGAGCGAAGCCTCTGGCGGGCCGGGTCGACCCACTGGGACGAGTTCGACGCCTCGCTCGTCGGCGCGAAGACGGGCGACCGAATCGAGACGTTCATCGCCGACGCGTACACCCACCTCGACGACGGTAACTCGCGGTTCTTCGACGACTGCTTCCCCTCGGGCGAGCGCTGGCGACTGTACGAGAACTTCCGCGACGAGACGTGCTTTTTCGACATCGAGACGACCGGGCTCTCGCCCGAGCGCGACTCGGTGACGACCGTCTCGTTCTATCAGGACGGCGAGACGACGACGCTCGTCAGCGGGGAGGACCTGACCGCCGACGCCCTTCGCGAGCAGTTCGCCGACGCGAAACTCGTCGCGACGTTCAACGGTGCGCGCTTCGACGTGCCGTTCCTCGAGACCTCGTTCGACGTCTCCATCGACGTGCCGCACGTCGATTTGATGTATCCGTGCCGGACGCTCGACCTCACCGGCGGGCTGAAGCAAATCGAGAAGGACGTGGGTATCGACCGCGACCGCCCGGACATCTCCGGCCGCGACGCCGTTCGCCTCTGGCGCGAGTACGAGCGCGGCGACCAGTCGTCGCTCGACACGCTCGTGTCGTACAACCGCGAGGACGCGGTCAACCTCGAACGCCTCATGGAAACGGTCACCGGCCGCCTCCACGACCGTGCCTGCGAGGGACTCGACGCTGAACTCGTCTGAATCGGTCGACGAGTCGTGTTCGCGGCCGCATTCGAGCGAGCGTCGTCAACCCGCGAGTGCGTGCCGGAACCCCGCGCTTTTTTCATCCCCCGAAGCGACGCGCCGCACATGACCGACGACCCCGACGCCGACGCCGAGGCGGACGACGCCGCCGATTCGACCCCGCCGGCTGACGACGCGACCGAACCGTCCGACGGCGACGAGCCGGTCGACACCGACGCGACCGTCGAAGCGGCGGACGGCGGTACCGACGAGCCTGACAACGGCAACGGCAACGGCGACGAGACCGTCCCGCACGTCGAACTCGACCTTTACGAACTCTCCGTCCGCGTCAGCGGCCAGTCCAGCGACGAACTCGACGACGTGGAAGCGTCGGCGACCCGGCTCATGGACTACCTCGTCGACCACGCGAAAGAGCTGGAAGACCAGCCCGATAGCCGCGGATTGAGCTAACACCGTTCCTCGCACCGCTCCGGTTTTGGCAAACCTAAAAGTTCAAGAGCGACCGTCAATAACCCCGTCCAATGACCGAGTACACCTTCGACGACCTCGCGGTCGTGATGGGGACGTACAACGAGGAACAGGCCATCGGGTCCGTTCTGGCGGACATCGACCGGATTACCCACGGGCGCGCTGAGGTCGTCTGCGTGGACGGCTCCGACGACCGAACGCCCGAAATCGCCCGGAAGATGGGCGCGCGCGTCATCGAACAGGAACCGCAGGGGTACGGCGTCGCGGTCGAGGCCGCGGTGCTCGCGCCCGACCGGCCGGTCGTCGTCACCACCGACTGCGACGACACCTATCCGATGGAGTATCTCCCGAAGTTCCTCGACCTCATCAACGACGGCTACGACGTGGTCTCCGGCGACCGAATCACCAAGGGCGCGGAGACGATGCCGCGACTCAACCGCGCGGGGAACATCGCGTTCGCCCGCCTCGCGAGCTTCCTCATGGGCGCGACCGTCCACGACACGACCACCGGGATGCGCGCGTACCGCCGGGAACTCCTCCACGACATCGAGTGGACCGAGAACACCGGGCTATCGGCCGAGCTCCTCATCCGCCCCGCGATGCGCGGCTACAAAATCGCCGAGGTGCCAATCCCCTACCGCGAGCGCGCCGGCGAGACGAAACTCGACCCCTTCGCCGGCGGCGCGGCCATCGGGAAGTCCATCGTCAAAGTCTGTCTGGAAGAACGGCTCCGGCTCTGAGCGGGGCGTTCTCGCTCGCTGTTCTCGTCTTCTCACCCCCTCATCCCATCCTCTCATCTGCTTCCTCTCCGCTCTGACGTGGCTCCCGACGGTCGTGCGCCTAGATACCAAACCGCACATCGCTCATAGGCGGCTCGGTCGAATATCCGGCATGGCTTCGACCACGAACCGCCGTCGGTTCCTCGCGCTCGGCGTCGGTGCCGCCTTGGCCGGCTGTCTCGGGAGCGACCCGCCGGTCGCGGACGACGACGCCGCGGGAGTCGATGACGCGTCCGAGTCCGCCGAACCCACCGATTCCACCGCGGGCGAGTATTCAGGGCCGTTCGAGCTTCCGGTCCCCGAGGACGAACTACGTCGAGGCGCGTCGAAAGACGCCATCCCGGCTATCACCGCCCCTGTGTTCGGCGACGACTGGACCGTGTTCGACGAGGTGGACGCGACGCTCGCCGACGGCGACGAGGTGGTCGGCGTCGAACTCGACGGCGTCGCCCGCGCCTACCCGCTCGCAATCCTGAACTGGCACGAAATCGTCAACGACGACTTCGACGGCCGGCCCGTGGTCGTCACCTACTGCCCGCTGTGTGGGAGCGCCGTCGTCGCCGACAGGCTCGCCGGCGGTGAACCGACGTACTTCGGCGTCTCGGGGTTGCTCTGGATGTCCGACCTCGTGATGTACGACGACCGGACGAACTCGCTGTGGAGTCAGGTGCTCGCGACCGCGATTCGCGGGGAACTGACCGGCGAGACGTTGTCGCTCCTCCCTTCGACTATCTCCACGTGGGGCGAGTGGCGGGCGGCCCACCCCGAGACCGAGGTGTTGGTCCCTCCGCCCGTCTCGGGGACGATTCGCGGGCGGCAGACCCGCCGGTACGACGTGAACCCATACACGAGCTATCAGCAGTCGAGCGCCATCGGCATCGGCTTCAATGACGCGGCGGACGACCGACTTCATCCGAAAACGTCGGTCGTCGGCGTCGCCGCCGACGGGGTCGCTCGCGCCTATCCCCTCGACGCGGTCGAGTCTGCGGGCGTCGTCAACGACACCGTGGGCGACCTCCCGGTCGTCGTGGCGGCCTCCGCAGAGGGAAGTCTCGTCGCCTACGTCCGCCGGGTTGACGGCGAGACCGTCGAGTTCGGTCGCGACGGGTCGGCGCTCGTCGCCGCCGGGTCGCGGTGGGACCTCCTCACCGGCCGGGCGCTCGACGGCCCCCACGAGGGCGCGGTCCTGACGCGAGCCAACGACCGCTCGCCGATGTTCTGGTTCGCGTGGGCCGACTTCAACCCGGAGACGGAGATATACGGGGCAGAGAACGCGGCTGGCGAGCAGGAATAGTCGTTCGCGCGACGAGCGCGCGTGGTTCGAGGGCGATACGCGGACAAACGGAGTTTCGGTCGTTCGGGCGGCGGTTACGACGAGTTCAGGATGTCGCGGACGCGCCGGGGTTCGCCGGAGAGGGAGGGCTCCTTCTCGACGATTTTCAGCACCTCGTGGTCGGTCACGTCGGGGTAGGACTTCCCGATGGCCTCCTCGATGAGGGCCTTTTCGAGGCGGAACTCCGTTCCCTCGTAGACCACGTCTACGCCGTCGTCGTCGAAAGAGAGAATCGTCATACCTCTCTTTGTTTCCCGCGAGTAGTTAAATACACGTCGTCACCGGGAAACCGACCGCCTCCGTCGTGTCTGACGGTCGTCTTGCGGACGGTTTATTACGGCACGGGTGTTGGTTCGGAGCGTGTCACTGGGTACGGACCCGCTCGATGCGCTCGAAATTCCCGACGGGACGACGGTCGAGGAACACGACCTCGTCACCGACGGCGACGTCGTCGTCGGCGGGCAGAGCACCGTCGAGTTCGGCGTCCGCGGACGGAACGTCCTCGCGGGCGAGCGCGTCACCTTCGGCGGCGACATCGAGGCCGAAGCCGACTGCCGACTCGACATGCTCGACGACGTGGCCGGGAACGTGCTCGTCGGCAACGACGCCTACCTCGGCGAGCGCGTCCACATCGCCGGCCGCTTGATGGTCTCGGGCGACCTCGACATCGGCGACGACGTCGACATCGAAGAGGGGTTCGAGGCCAACGGCTGGATCGTCATCCGCAACCCGATTCCGACGCTCGTGTTCTACTTCATCGTCCTCTCGCAACTCCTTCGACTCGGCGAGGACGAGGCGGCCGACGAACTCGCCGAGACCCTCTCGGGCGAGTCGCCGCACGACCCGCTCGTGATTCCTCGGAACGCCACCGTCTCAGACGACGCGTGGCGCGTCTCGACGCCCGCCCACGTCGGCTCTGGCTGTCGAATCCACGGCAACATCCGCGCGAAGTCCATCGACCTCGCGGAGGACAACAACGTCTTCGGGAGCCTCCGCGCCCGCGACGACATCGTCGTCGGGAGCGGGACGCGAATCCACGGCGACGTAACTACCCGAAACGGCGAGGTCCGAATTCACGAGGACGCGCGCGTCCTCGGCGACGTGTCCTGTAACGACCTCGTGCTCGAAGCCGGCGCACACGTCGACGGCACGATGCGCGCCCGCGGCGAGATGCGCATCCACCGCGACAACCTCCCCCGCGAGGCCGAGTAACCGATTCTGAATCCGAATCCGAATCCGAATCCGAATCCGAATCCGAGACCGACCGACGACTGCGACCCTCCGTGCGCCGCGATAGCAACAGTCGTCGTTTGTGCTTACCCAACGATTAATCCCTCAGGTGGAGAGTGTCGTCTATGGACAATCGACTGAAACTTCTCTCGGTCGCCCTCCTCGTCCTCCTCGCCGGGTGTACCGGCGGTGCGGCGGACGGCGGTGCCGGCGGGTCGGAGAGCGTCTCGCTCGCCGCCGATACTGGTGGCTCCGCCGAGGCCGAACAGGCGGGCGGCGACGACCTCCCGCAGGCCCAGCAGCGGGCGGTCATCAAGAACGGGCAGATAGAGCTGACCGTCGACGAGTTCAACGAGTCGCGTGACGCGGTCGAATCGACCGCCGAATCCTACGGCGGCTACGTCAGCGACTCCAACGAGTACGTCAACCGCCGGAGCGGCGGCACCTACCGCTCGGGTCAACTCGTCGTGCGCGTCCCCTCCGAGGACTTCTCGGCGTTCATGACCGACATGAAGGCCCTCGGCGAGGTCGAACGCGTCGAGACGGACTCGAAGGACGTGACCGACCAACTGGTCGACATCGAAGCGCGGTTGAGCAACCTCCGCGCCCAGCGCGACCGCCTCCGCGAACTCTACGAGTCGGCTAACACGACCGAGGACGTGCTCGCGGTCGAAGAGCGCCTGACCGAGGTCCAGACCGAAATCGAGCGACTCGAAGCCCAGAAGCAGTCGCTCGAAGACCGGGTCGCCCTCTCGACCGTCCGCGTCTCGCTGTCCGAGCGACCGCCCGGTCCGGCGCAGTGGTACGACACGCCGGTCTTACAGGCGTTCTCCGAGTCGGTCAACGGCGCGTTCGTCGCCCTTCGGGCGCTCGTCGTCGCCGTCGCCTACGCAGTCCCGTACTTCGTCGTCTTCGGCGGTCTCCTCGCGATTCTCGGGAGTGGGGTAGTGCTCGCCGGCCGCGCCGCGTTCAGGCGACTGACGGACTGACTCCCCGACCGCCTCTGTTTGTCGCTCGCGCTTCCTCACACGCGAGCGTTTTTCCGCGTCCGCGACCATCGTCGAGCCATGCTCTCTCTCGCGTTAGCCGGCAAGCCGAACGCCGGCAAATCGACGTTCTACACGGCCTCGACGCTCGCCGAGGTCGACGTGGCGAACTACCCCTTCACGACTATCGACGCGAACCGCGGCGTCACGCACGCCCGCACCCGCTGTCCCTGTCTCGACCGCGACGAGCGCTGCGGCAACTGCGAGGACGGCATCCGCTACGTCGCCGTCGAACTCGTCGACGTGGCCGGGCTCGTCCCCGGCGCACACGAGGGCCGCGGCCTCGGCAATCAGTTCCTTGACGAGCTAACGAACGCGGACGCCATCGTCAACGTCGTGGACGCCTCTGGGGGAACAAACGCCGAGGGCGAACCCGTCGAAGTCGGGAGTTTCGACCCCGTCGAGGAGGTCGATTTCATCGAGGAGGAACTCGAACAGTGGCTCGCTGGCATCGTCCACAAGAACTGGGAGTCCGTGGTCCGCAAGTCGCGGTCGCCCGACTTCGACATGGATGACGCGCTCTCGGACCTCCTGACGGGCGTCGGTGCGAGCGAGTACGACATCGCCGCTGTCCTGCGCGATCTCGACTACTCGCCGAACCCCCAAGACTGGGACGACGAGGACCGCGTCGAACTCGGCCGCGCGATTCGCCAGCGGACCAAACCCATCGTCCTCGTCGCCAACAAGGTCGACATCGCGCCCCCGGAGAACCTCAAACGACTCGCCGAGACCGGAAAGCCCGTCATCGCCGCGACCGCGGACGGCGAACTGGCCCTTCGGCGGGCCCGCGAGGCGGGCATCATCGACTACCACCCCGGCGACGACGACTTCGAGCTCGTCGGCGACGTGAGCGGCGCACAGGAGAAGGGCCTCGAACGAATCCGCGACTTGATGGGTGAACACGGCGGCACGGGGACGCAGGAAGCCATCGACACCGCGGTCTACGACGTGCTCGACCGAATCACAGTCTACCCTGTCCAAAACGAGTCGAAATGGACCGACGGCACGGGCAACGTCCTCCCCGACGCCTTCCTCCTCCCGCGGGGGTCGACACCGCGGGACCTCGCGTACGCGGTCCACTCCGATATCGGCGACGGCTACCTCCACGCCGTCGACGCGAGAGAGAAACGCCGCATCGCCGAAGACCAGGAACTCGAAGAGGGCGACGTCATCAAAATCGTCTCGACGGCGAAGTAGCTGTCAGAAGTTCGTCTTTTCTTTCGAGATTTGTTGTTTCTCATAGGTCAGATATCCGTCTGCCACGCCACACGTAAACTAAATTTCGCTATACAGAATTAGGGTGAGGAGGGGTGGGCGCAAGCCGCGGGTTCACCCAGAGAGGATCGAACAAAGGGTGCGGAGCCGTCGCTGTCAGTTCGTTTGTCGCGAGGCCCACGCGTCGTGATTCGCGCGGAAAATGATTCGTCGCGGGCGGCGGCTCAGAGGTCTTTGGCGACGCGAAGTTCCGTGTCGGTGACCGTCTCGACGGAGTCGGCCGGAACCTCGATGTCGTCGCCGTCGGCGTCGCCGAAACCGAGGCCCTGCAGGACCGCTTCGGCGAGGTCCGGGTCGGGTTCGACGTACGCGATTTGGGCGTCCGTGTCGACTTCGGTCACGATTCCGATCTGTTCGGCTTCCTCGTCCATGAGGAACTTCCCTTCGTCGGCGGTCGAGAGAACTGACATCCGTCCAATCGTTATTCTCGGGTGACATAATAACCTACGGCCCGTACGAACGCTGATACTCCTCGCCCGCGTACGGGGAGCATGACAATCGGTTCACAGGTCTCCGAGACCGACGCTCGTCGGCTCCCGCTGTCCGAGACGCGGGTGCTTCTCGGTGTCGGACTGGCGATTGCCCTCGTCGCCGGACTCGTCTTCCGCGTCGTCGGCCAACTCGTGTTAGTGCCCTCACGCCCGCTGGTCACGGCCGCAGTGTTCGCGCTGACGGTGCCCGTGATGTGGGCGCTCGCGGTCGGAATCTTCCGGTGGCGCGGGCTCTCTGGCGGCGCGAAACGGGAGGCCGCGGCGCTGCTCGTCGTCCCGGGCATGCTCGTCGACGCGGTCTCGACGGCACTGTTCTCGGTCGTCTACCCGAATATGGGTCTCGAAGCCGCGGGGCTCTTCGGCGGACTGCTGCTCTTGGCGTACGCGACGGTTTTGGTCTCGGGGTTCGTCGGTCGGTGACCCGATTCGGGCTGGCGCTTCCATCGTCGAGCCACCGCTCGGCGACGGTGCGGTTCTCCGTTCTTCTCCTCAGTCACGCGCGGCGATGCGAAAAATAGGGCGCGAAGCGGCGGTCCGATTCCGACTCGTCAGTCGGAGTCCGACGAGGAACCGAAGGCGGTTGGGACGCTCACGTCGGCGTGTTGCGAGAGGTAGTACGCGAGCGCGAACAGCGCGACGACGCCGACTCCGAGGAGCGCCAGCGAGCCCACGCCGTAGCCGCTGGCGAGGAACAGCCCCGTCGCGACGGCGCCGCAGAGGACGGCGTACGGAATCTGCGTGTTCACGTGGTCGACGTGGTCCGCGCCGGCGAACATCGACGAGAGGACCGTCGTGTCGCTGATGGGCGAACAGTGGTCACCGAACAGCGAGCCGGTGAGGATAGCGCCGATGGCACCGGGGAGCGGCGCGCCGAGCTGGTAGGCAAGGGGCACCGCGACGGGGAACATGATACTCATCGTTCCCCACGACGTGCCTATCGAGAACGAGATGATGGCCGCGGCGAGGAAGACCACCGCGGGCAGGAGTTCGGGCGTGATGACGCCTTGGGCGACGCTGACGACGAACGAACCGACGCCGAGCGCCTGGCTGACACCGCCGATGGTCCACGCCAGCGAGAGGACGGCAACGGGGAACATGACCATCTTGAAGCCCTCGAAGATGGCGTCGCTGACGGCTTCGAGTTCGACGCGGGCGTGGCCGACGAGGATGGCGAGCAGCAGCGCGCACGCCGAGAAGACGCCCCAGAGGATGGCGTCGGCGGTGGCCGCGTCCTTCAGCGCCTCGACGGGTGTCTGCCCGGGCCAGCCGCCGGAGTACAGCAGGCCGAAGCCGGTGACGGCGACGAGCGCGACGATGGGCGCGGCGAAGTACCACCAGCGCGAATCGACGTAGTCGGGCGTGACGATGTCCTCTTCGCGCGTCTCGATGAGGGGGTCGGCGTCGTCGGCGAGGACTTTCCCCTCTTCTTTCGCGCGGCGCTCGGCGCGCTTCATCGGCCCGAAGTCCCAGTCCATCACGACGAGGATGAACACGAGGACGACCGCGAGCAGGCTGTAGAAGCGGAACGGGATGCTCTGGAGGAACACCACGAAGGCGCTCTGGTCGATGCCGAGCGAGGCGAACTGCTCGCGGATGAGGCCGACCTCGAAGCCGACCCACGTCGAGACGACGGCGACGCTTACCACGGGTGAGGTGGTCGAATCGAGCAGGTACGCGAGCTTCTCGCGGCTGATGTCGAACTTGTCGGTGATGGGCCGCATCACCGAGCCCGTGATCATCGTGCTCGCGTAGGAGTCGACGAAGATGAGCATCCCGAGGACGCTCGTCCCCAACGCGGCCTGTTTCCTGGTCTTGATGCGGGCGATGATGCGCTGTGCGAGCGCGTTCATCCCGCCCGAGAGGAATATCATCCCGAGCATCGCGCCCGAGAGGAACGTAAACAGGAGGAGTTTGCTGTTGAACGACCCGGTCACGTTGTTGATGACCAACTGGAGGGAGTACGCCGCCCCGCCGATTGGGTTCCATCCCACCAGGATGGTCGCACCTATCCAGATGCCGGTGAAAAGCGAGAGGAGCACCTGCCGACTGAGCAGCGTCAGCACGATTGCGAAGAGCGCCGGCAGCAGGCTGATGACTCCGTGCGTCTCTGCGGGCATGACAAACGTTTCGTCACCGGCTCCCGAATTTAAGGGTTTTCACTTCGAGCGCCGAGAATAAGACGTATTGGATGCCGTGGGTTGTCGTAGTTCGGTCGACGAATCGAACGCTGGCGGGCGCGTGAGAACCTCAGACGACCGCGTCGTACGCCTCGCCCATTATCTCGATGGCCTCGCGGAGCGACTCGGTGTCGGTCGCGTACGACAGGCGGGCGTAGCCGTGGCCGTGCTCGCCGAACGCCTCGCCGGGGACGATAATCACGCCGCGGTCGATGCACTCGTCGACGAAGCCCTCGGGCACCTCGGGCATGACGTAGAACGCGCCGCCCGGCGACGGGACGGTGAGGCCGATGTCCTCCAGCCCCTCGACGACGAGGTCGCGGCGCTCGCGGAACGTTTCAGTCATCTCCTCGATACGGTCCTGCGGGCCGCTGAGCGCGGCTTCGGCCGCGAACTGCGCCGGCGCGGAGGCGCACGCCTGCACGTACTGGTGGACGCGGAGCATGCGCTCGACCCGGCGGGTGGAGCCGTACACCCACCCGAGCCGCCAGCCGGTCATCGAAAAGAGCTTCGAGGCCGAGTTAACGACGACGACGTTGTCCGTCTCGGCGAACTCGATGGGCGAGCGGTGTTCGCCCTCGAAGACCGTGTACTCGTACACCTCGTCGGAGATGCAGAGCACGTCGTGTTCGTCGGCGATGCGGGCGAACTCGGCGATGTCGTCGGGCGGCGACACCGCGCCCGTGGGGTTGCCGGGGCTGTTGACGACGAACGCCGCGGTGTCCTCGGTGATGGCCTCTTCGACCGCCGCGGGGTCGAGCGTCAGGTCGTCGCGGAGGGGGACCGGAACCGGTTCGCCGCCGGCGAGTTTGGTGAGCGCGTCGTAGGAGACGAAGCCGGGGTCCGGAATGATGACCTCGTCGCCCTCGTTCACGTGGGCCTCGATGGCGATGTGGAGCGCCTCGCTGCCTCCGGCGGTGGCGATGACGTCGTCGGGGTCGAGGTCGACGCCCTGGTCGCGGCGGTGCTTCTCGGCGATGGCCTTGCGCAGGCTCGGGAGACCCTTGTTCCCCGTGTAGCCGTCCGCCTCACCGGCCTCGATGGCCTCGACGGCCGCCCGTCGCGCGTGGTCCGGGGCCGGGAAGTCTGGCTGGCCCAGTCCGAGGTTGATAGCGTCTTCGCCAGCCGCCTCGAACACCTTGCGAATGCCGCTGATGGAGATGCGCTCCACCCGGTCGGAGAAGTGCGTCATATCCTATCCGGTGTCCCCGTTCGGGATAGTTCTTCCCACGCACGGTCGCCGCTGACCCGTTGAATCCGTGACGTGAACGCCAGCACTTGCCGGACTACTCTGCCGCTATCTTGGATGGAACAATTCAGGAAAACCGACCGTCTCAACTCCGGTTACGGCCATAGAACGGGAATCGCCCGTTCTCACCGCGTCATCTTCCGCGTCTATCGTTACCGCGTACGCGCCCGGAATAAGGCGCTGATTCGTAACGATGGCAATGACAGAGGCACCACGCTCGACTTCAATCAGCCGTAGACGATTCCTGCAGGGGTCCGGCCTCGCCGCGACCGCCGGCCTCGCGGGTTGTCTCGGCGGGTCCGGCGGGAGCGGGCTGGACGAACTCAACGTCGCCTACATGCCCATCTACCCGGACATGCAGTACTTCGTGATGGAAGAAGAGGGGCTGTTCGACGAGCTTTCGGTCTCGGTTTCGGGAAAGAAGTTCTCCGACGGTCCGAGCATCGTGCAGGCGTCGGCGACGGGCGACTTCGACGTGATGATGTTCGGCATCGTCCCGGCGATGATTATCATGGACAAGGGTATTCCCGCGAAAATCACCGCGGCGAACATCAAAAACGCGATGGAGATTCTCGCCACCGACGACTTCGCCGCGCTGTGGGAGGAACACGGGAAAGACGCCTTCGCCGAGTTCGAGGCGCAGCAGGGCCGCAAGTTCACCTTCGGCACCTTCCCGCCGGGGTCGGTTCCGGACATCCTGCTCCGCTACTGGATTCAGAACACGCTCGGGCTCGACCCCGAGGAGGACGTGAACATCAAGGGTCTCGGGGGCGCGGCCGCGGTCCAGCAGGCGCTCCTCTCGAACAACGTCGACGGCACGAGCATCATGGAACCCGTGCCGACGGTCATCGACGCCAACGACGCGCCGTTCCAGCCCATCGCGTGGGCGGGCGACTTCATGCCCGGCCAGCCCGCGGCGGTCACGCTCATGCACGACCGCCTCCGGCAGGACAACCGCGACCTCGCCACGGAGTTCGTCGAACTCCACCGGCAGGCGACGAACTTCGTCGCCGACAACCCCGACACGGCCGCCCAGCACGCGAGTTCGGTCATCGGCGAGAGCGCGCTCCCGGTCGAGACCGCTCGCGCGGCGCTCGACTCCCCCGCGTCGGACTTCATCACCGACCCCCACGATATCGAAGGCGGCGCTGAAATCTTCGCCGACTACGCCCAGACGCTCGGGAAGACGGAAGCGCAGTTGACCGTCGACGAGATGTTCGATTACGGTATCTACGACTCGCTATGAGCAATGACGAAGTCGGCACCAGCGTCGCCCTCTCGGAGACCGAGGCGGACGAGCGACTGCTCGACCGGCTCGCGGGGTTCTCCGCGGAACAGACGGGGCTCGCGGTCGCCGGCTTCGCGGGCTTTCTCGCCGTCTGGTACGTCGCCGCGCTGTTCCAGCCGACGTATCTCCTCCCCTCGCCCGTCGAGGTGCTGGCGGCGTTCGTCGTCGAACTCACCGCGCCGGCGTCGCTTTCGATTCCCTTCACCGGCGCGGAACTCCCGGCGACGAGACTCCTCGTCAAACTGATTCAGAGCCTCTACCACTACGTGCCGGGCCTGCTTATCGGGACCTCGCTCGGCGTCTTCGCGGGCGTCGCCATGGGCTGGAACACTCGCGTCGACAGCGTCTTCACGCCCGTCACGCGCCTGCTCCGGCCGATTCCGCCGCTGGCGTGGATCGGCTTCGCCGTCATCTGGCTCGGCGTCAACCACCAGGGGGCGACGTTCATCGTCGCCATCGGCTCCTTCTGGATTAACTTCTACAGCGCCTACGGCGGCGTCGAAGGCGTCTCGGAGGACCTCAAGGAGGTCGCCGCGACCCTCGGCGTCGACGACGACTGGACGATGATTCGGAAGGTCGTCATCCCGGCGGCCAGCCCCTCGATCATGACCGGTATTCGGACGAGCATCGGCCAGTGTTGGATGATTGTCGTCGCCGCCGAACTCATCGTCGGCGTCGGCGTTGGCTACGAGATTCTCAACACGGCGCAAAACCTCGCGATGGACGTGTCGGTCGCCTACATGCTCGTCATCAGCATCGTCTTCCTCGTGAGCGACGGCCTGTTCCGCCGGGTCGAACGGCGGGTGCTGGAGTGGAGAGCATGAGCGACGACGCGAACGCGGATACGGGGGCGGCCGCGAACACGGCCGCAACCGCGACCAGTCCCGACGACACCGCAAAGGTCAGCGTCGATTCGCTCGGCAAGACCTACGCGTCCGACCGCCGGACGGTCGAGGCGCTGTCGGACGTGGAGTTCGCCGTCGAGGACGGCGAGTTCGTCTGTATCGTCGGCCCGTCGGGGTGCGGCAAGACGACGCTGTTCCGCATCATCGCCGGCCTCGAAGACGCCACGTCGGGCGCAGTCACCCTCGACGGCTCGCCCGTCACCGGCCCCGGCACCGACCGCGGGATGGTGTTCCAAGAGTACGGGCTGTTCCCGTGGCGGACCGTAGCCGAGAACGTCGCCTTCGGCCTCGAAGAACAGGGCGTCGAGGAACCGGCGCGCTCGGAACGCGTGACGGAGATGCTCGAACTCGTCGGCCTCGACGGCTTCGCCGACGCCTACCCCAAAGAGCTGTCCGGCGGGATGAAACAGCGCGTCGGCATCGCCCGCGCGCTCGCGGTCGACCCCGAACTCCTCCTCATGGACGAACCGTTCGGCGCGGTCGACGCGCAGACCCGCGACATGCTCCACGGCGAACTGCTCGACATCTGGACGGAGACGGACAAGACGGTGCTGTTCGTCACCCACGACGTGGAGGAGGCGGTCACGCTCGCCGACCGCGTGGTCGTCATGGCCGCCAACCCGGGTCGCGTCCGCGAAATCGTCTCGGTCGATATCGACCGCCCGCGCGAGCGGACCGAAAGCGAGTTCGCGGCGTACGTCGAGCGGATTCGCGGGCTCATCGGGGAGTAATCCGGCTTCTACGCGCCCGATTCTCGCGTCTCTACTCCCGCGCCTCTCGCAACTCGTCGATGTGCGCGTCGATGACCGACAGCGTCGCGTCGGCGTCGACGTAGCCCTTCTCGTACTCCTTCATCGCGCTGTTGTAGTCGCTGAGGAACTGTGCGACCGCGTCGTCGAGGTCGTCGCTCATACACGTCCGTAGCCCCACCATCGGATTTGAACCTTCGGCCCGCGGACGGCGGGCCGGAAACTCGCGGTATTCCGTCCCGACCGTCCACGACGGGACCGTCGATTTATCACCGCGCCCCGCCAACGCGCCGGTAGTGACGACCCTCCGATTCGAGGACGGCACCGTTCACGTCGGCACCGACGACGCCGACGCCGACGTTCGGGCCGCCCTCGCCGACGTTGCGAGCGTCGAGGGCGACCCCCGAAGCGGCGGCTATCGGGCCCCAGCGATGCGGTACGCCGCGATTCGGGACGCGCTCGACGCGGCCGGCGTCGGCTACGACGACCGGGTCGCGGCCGCTCTCGACGCTTCCCTCTCGCTTTCGACCACCTACGACCTCCGCGACTACCAGCGCGCCGCCCTCGACGCGTGGCTCGACGCGGGCAGTCGCGGCGTCGTGGAACTGCCGACCGGCGCGGGCAAGACGGTGCTCGCCGTCGCCGCGATGGTCGCCCACTCGGTGCCGACGCTCGTCGTCGTGCCGACCATCGATTTACAGGACCAGTGGATACGCGAACTCGAAACCGAGTTCGACGTGCCGGTCGGCCGGTTCGGCGGCGGCGAGCAGACGCAGGAGGCCATCACGGTCTCGACGTACGACTCGGCGTACCTCCGCGCCGACGACGTAGGCGGCGACTTCGGCCTCGTCGTCTTCGACGAGGTGCACCACCTCGGCGGCGAGGGGTATCGGGACATCCCCAGATTCCTCGCCGCGCCCGCTCGCCTCGGTCTGACGGCGACGTTCGAACGCCCCGACGGCGCACACGAGCGCGTGGAGGAACTCGTCGGCCCGCGGGTGTACCGCCTCGACGTGGACGACCTGGCGGGCGACCACCTCGCGGACTACGAGGTCCGCCGAATCGAGGTGGAACTGACGGCCGACGAGCGCGAGACGTACGACGAGGCACAGGAGACGTTCGTGAACTACCTGCGGACCTCGGGGCTGTCGATGCAGTCGGGAAGCGACTACCAGAAACTCGTGATGCGCTCGGGGAACGACCCGCGAGCGCGGGAGGCGCTCCTCGCCAAGCAGCGCGCCCGCGAGGTGATGATGAACTCCGAGGCGAAGGTGGACAAACTGGCGCGACTGCTCGCGCGACACCGCGAGGACCGCGTCATCGTCTTCACCGCGTCGACCGACCTCGTCTACCGCATCTCGCGGCGCTTCCTCGTCCCGCCGATAACCAACGAAACCGGGACGAAAGAGCGCCGCGAAATCCTCGGCCGCTTCCGCGACGGCACTTACGACACCGTCGTCGCGGCCAACGTGCTCGACGAGGGCGTGGACGTGCCTGACACGAACGTCGGTATCCTCCTTTCGGGGTCGGGGTCGGAACGCGAGTTCACCCAGCGCCTCGGTCGCATCCTCCGGCCGAAGGCCGACGGCGCGACCGCGACGCTCTACGAACTCGTGAGCGTCGAGACGGCGGAAGAACGGGTGGCGGCCCGGCGTCGCTGACGCGGGACGGTGTCGGCGAGCGAGGCCGTGAGGCGTCGATGTGACTGTCTTCGACGTCAGACCAGCGTGACGTTCAAATCGCCGTTGTTGAGGAAGGCGTCGTACTCGAAGTCGAACTCGATTGCGAAATCGGCGCTCCCCGCGGCCGGGACGGCGAGTTCCTGCGACCGGGTCGACTCCTCGTCGCGGACGGCGACGCGGGCTTCGACGGTGGCAATCCGCTCGGCTCCGCTGTCGTTGACGACCGTCCCGAAGACGCGGAGGCGGCCGTCGTCGGTCGCCTCGAAGTCGACCTCTGAGATGCGGACCGGCGGTACCTCCGGGGTGTCTCGGGGCTCCTCTGCCGGTGCCTCGGGCGGGTTTCGCGGGCCCGTCGCGCCCGGAAGCGACCCGAGACAGCCGGACGACAGGCCGACCGCGACCAGTCCGAGGAGGCGTCGTCGCTCCATACGGTGGCGTCCGCCGCGGGCGCAATGAACCTTGTCGTCCGCGTCGTCGGCCGGTGCCCGCCCGCGCCGTCGCTCGCTTCTTGCCCACGCCGCCCGAGTCGTTTTTGTCCCGCGGTCCCGTCGTGGCGAGCGTGCTGACGAAGGACCTGCTTCGCGTGTCGCGGGCGGGCGGCGGCTACCATCCACAGTTCGCCGACCGGGGGGACCGCCCGCTGGCCGCGAAGGCCATCGGCGTCTTCCGGCGACACGTCGGCGACGCGCGGGCCGACCTCGACGACGCCCTCGCCGACCTCGAAGCCGAGGCCGACGACTTCAAACTCGCCCGCGGGTTCGCGTCGCTGCTCGACCGCGAGGCGGTGTTCGAGACGGCGGCTCCCCTGCCGCCGGCCCGCGCCCGCCGCGCCGCGTTCGAGGCCGCGATGGCGGTCGGCGGCGTGACGACCGACGAGGAGCGGGCCGCGGCC
>NZ_LOEP01000003.1 GCF_001482285.1 Haloferax sp. Q22
CGAAGGATCATCTTGCAGGGTCGCTGAGCTCATTCCACCTCAGCATTCACCCTGCTCTTTGGTGTGCTAATCGTTCTATGACACCCTCCCTCGAATCGCGTTACGAGGGCTGGCGCTCGTGGGTTCCGACCGCCGCCTACGGCGGGGCGGTGCTACTGTTGGGGCCGCGGTACGAAGCCGAGTTCGTCGCCATCGTCCTCGGGCAGAGCGCCGCGTTTCTGGGATGGTTCTGCTGGCGGACGTTCCAGCGGCGGGTTCGCCGGTAGGGTGACTCGCCGCAGTCTCTCAAACGGCTGTTTGTGCGTACAGAAGATATATTGTTAGACCGCTGAACCTTCCGACATGAACCGCCGCGAGATGTTGGCACTGTCGGGGGCGCTCGCCGCCTCGACGATAGCCGGCTGTACGGGCGACGAGCAGTCGGCCGCGGAGACCGAGACCGAGACGACGACCACCGCGACTGCGACCACGGACGCGCCGACAGAGACCCCGAACGACGAACCGCCGACCGGCGAACCGAGCGTGGACGACGAGCAACTGGCCGCGCTCGCGGCCGGCAACGCCGAGTTCGCCCTCGACCTGCACCGACAGGTCGCGTCCGAACAGGGCGGCAACCAGTTCCTCTCGCCGTACAGCATCTCCGTCGCGTTGGCGATGACCTACGCGGGCGCTCGCGGGACGACTCGCGAACAGATGGAAGCGACGCTCAACTACACGCTCGGGGAGGACGTTCACCCGGCGTTCGCGGACCTACGGGCGGCGCTCGAAGAGCGGGAGACGACTCGGGACTGGGATGGCGGCGAAGCCGACGCCTTCCGACTGGCCGTGGCGAACGCGCTGTGGGGCCGCGAGGGGTTCGCGTTCTCGGACGCATTCCTCGACCGTCTCGAATCGAACTACGGGGCGGGGCTTCGACGGGCCGACTTCGCCGGCGACCCGGACAGAGAGCGAGCACGAATCAACGAGTGGGTCGCCGACCAGACGGAGGGTCGAATCGAGGACCTGCTTCCGGCTGGCTCCGTCACACCCGACACGGTGCTCGTCCTCACCAACGCCATCTATTTCATGGCGCAGTGGGCGCACACGTTCGACTCCGAGGACACCGAAGACGGGACGTTCACCGCACTAGACGGTTCCAAGTCGACCGTGCCGCTCATGCGGCAGGAACTCAAGGCGAACTACGCCGACCTCCCGAACGCGAAGGCCGTCGAATTCCCGTACCTGGGCCAGGAGGTGTCGATGGTGCTACTGCTTCCCGACGAAGGCGAATTCGAGTCGTTCGAGCAGAGTCTGACCGCGAGTCGGCTGTTCGGCGTCTTCGAGGAGATGCGAGAGCGAATCGGCGACGTCGTGCTCCCGCGGTTCGAGTTCGAGACCGAGGTCCAACTCTCGGAGGCGCTGTCGAATCTCGGGATGCCCGCCGCGTTCGACTCGAATGCAGACTTCGGCGGAATGGCCGAGGGCGATGGGGCAAACCTCGCCATCGACGAGGTGTTCCACAAGTCGTTCGTCTCCGTGGACGAGGAGGGGACGGAGGCCGCGGCGGCCACGGGCGTTCCAGTCGCGACCTCGCTGCCGCCGAGTTGGGGCGAACTCCGGTTCGACCGGCCGTTCCTGTTTTGCATCCGCGACCGGCCGACGGACGCGATTCTGTTCTACGGTCGCGTCGTCGACGCCGGGGTTGCGCAGGGCGGCGAATAGCCGCGAAAACAGCTCGGGGCGACCGACTCAGTCGGCCGTCTCGTCGGTCCGCTTGGCCAACTCGGCGGACACCTCGTCGGCCCCCGACGAGGGGAGTTGCTCGCGGAGGCGACCGGCGACGGTGCGGGCGTCCTCTAACTCGACTTCGGCGACGGCCCGGACGAGCGTGACGGCGCGTTCGGTGCGGGTGCGCTGCCACGACTGCTCTCTGGACTCGTAGGTGCGGATGCCTCGCAGGAAGTCGACTTTCGAGAACTCCGGCCAGTAGGGCGCACAGAAGTAGACGGCGGCCTCGTTGCCGTTGGCGTGCCACGGCAGGAAGTTCGAGGTGCGCTCGTCGCCGCCGGGGCGGATGATGAGGTCCACGTCGCGGACGGGCTTTCTGGACAGGCGGCGGTCGACCGCCGACACGTCCACCTCGTCGGGCGAGAGGTCGCCGCGCTCGACCGCCCGACAGACGTCGCGTGCGGCCCCGAGGAGTTCCGCCCGGCCGCCGTACGCGAGGGCGATGTTGAGCGTGAAGCTGTCGTAGTCGGCGGTCCGCGACTCCGCGTACTCGACGGCGTCGCGGACGCGGTCGGGGAGCATGTGGACCTCGCCGATGGCGCGGACGGCGACCTCGCGCTCGTGGACGCGGTCGGCGTCGGCGAACTCGTAGAGCTTGTCCTCAATGAGGTCGAAGAGGGGCTGGCGCTCGTGTTCCGGCCGATCGAAGTTCTCGGTCGAGAACGTGTACAGCGTCAGTTCCTCGATGCCGAGTTCCTCACACCACGTCAGCACGTCCTCGGTCGTCTGCGCGCCCGCCTTGTGGCCGTCGGGGGCGTCGTCGCCGTTCTTCCGGGCGTACCGGCGGTTGCCGTCCTGGATGATGGCGACGTGGGTCGGCCCGTCGCCTATCTCCCGGTCGAGCACCCGCTCGTAGGCGCGCCGAAAGCCGCGTTGGACCCACCCGAACATGTACCGTCGGTTGCATTCCGGGGCTATGTGTCTTGTGGGTTACACCGTCACACGGTGTCCCGAGGCCGGAGGCTGCCACAAAATGACGGGCCATCACGCCGGGCGACGAATCGCCATCCGTTTGTACCTCCCCGAGAAGACTCGGGTATGAGCGAGACCATCGACGAGGACCTCTACCAGCGGACCCTCGCGCTGCTCGAACCCGGCGATATCGAACTCGTCGGGGCCATCGTCCACACCGACCTCACCAGCCGCGAGGACCTGGAGATGCAGGAGTTGACCGTCGAAATCAACGAAGTCATCGCCGAGCACGCGGGGAAGGGCGACGCGTGGATTTACGCCGGCAACGATGACACCGACTTCTCGTCCAACCAGTTCCAAGGGCTCTCGGTCGAGGACGACGAGTTCGTCTGGGAGTGCCAACAGCTCGTCCGCGACGGCACGTTCGACCTCGTGTTCTACTACGAAGCCATCGCCGACCACGACGCCATCGTCGAGGGCCTCGAAGCGCTCGACGACGTCGACCGCGTCACGCCGGTTCCCTGAGCGCGGCGGCGACTCGACGACGAGACACCTCTTTTACTTCGTGAGCGAGGGCACTCGCTCCGCCCGTGTCGGCCGTTCACCGGCGGCTCGCCGGGCGTTCACCTCGGTTCATCGCAGTGAGAACAAGCGAGGCGTTTATCCGCCTCGCATCCCGAGTGACGCGCATGATACAGGCGGACGCGGACCTCTCTCGTCTCGACCGCGCCATCGTCAACGCCTTCCAGGGCGGCTTCCCCGTCGTCGAACGTCCCTTCGAGCCCGCGGCGGCCGCACTGCGCGAGCGGGGCGTGGACGTGTCGGCGGCCGACCTCTGCGAGCGGGTGCGGACGCTCGACGAGGAAGGCGTTCTCTCCCGGTTCGGCGCGCTCGTCAACGCCGAGGAAATCGGCGGCACGGCGACGCTCGTCGCCATGCACGCGCCACCGGAGCGGTTCGACGAGGTGGCCGAGCAGGTGAACGCCCACCGCGAGGTCGCGCACAACTACGAGCGCGAGCATCCCCACCTGAACATGTGGTTCGTCGTCTCGGTCGCCGAGGCGTCGCGGGTTGACGAGGTGCTCGGCGACATCGAGGACGAGACGGGCCAAGCGACGTACAACATGCCCAAGCGCCGCGAGTTCCACGTCGGCGCGAAGTTCCTCCTCGACGGACCCATCTCGGACGGCGACCTCGACCTCTCGCAGCTCGGCCCCGACGTGGAGCCGACAGACGCGCGCACCCTGACGCCCGACGAGCGCGACCTCGTCATGGAGATTCAGGGCGGCCTACCGATTACGGAGACGCCCTACGCCGACGTGGCCGAGGCCATCGGACAGAAGCCGGCGTGGGTCGTCGAGACCATCAAGCGGTTCAATCTTGAGGGGAAGGTTCGCCGCGTCGGCGTCATCCCGAACCACTACGCGCTCGGCTACTCGGAAAACGGGATGACCGTCTGGAACGTCCCCGACGACCTCGTGACGGAGGTCGGCCCCGAAATCGCCTCGCTGGACTTCGTCACCCACTGTTACCGCCGGCCGCGACACGAGGGCGTCTGGCCGTACAACTTCTTCGCGATGACCCACGGCCGCTCCGAGGAGGAGAGCGAGGCCCGCATCGAACAGGTGCGCGAGGTCATGGGCGACTACTGGGACGTGGGTGACGACGACTGGGACACCCTGTTCTCGACGCGCATCCTGAAGAAGACGGGAATCAGACTGGACGAACGAGCCGAGGCGAACACGGAGTGAGATGATTCCGCTTGTCCACGACCTCTCCGACGAGACGGTCGTCGTCTTCGGAGGCGGCCCCGTCGGCGCGCGGAAGGCCCGCCGGTTCGCCCGCGAGGCGCGGACCGTCGTCGTCAGCCCCGAGTTCGCCGACCGTGATTTCGGTGACTCAGAACTCGTTCGGGCGGCCCCCGCACCCGACGAGGTTCCTGACTGGGTCGAGCGGTTCACTCCGGCGCTCGTCGTCGCGGCGACCGACGACGAGGCGGTGAACGACGCCGTCGTCGCGGCGGCCCGAGAGGCCGGCGCGCTGGTCAACCGGGCCGACCGGAGCGGCGAGCGCGACGCGGGGAGCGTGGTCGTCCCGGCCACCATCGAGGACGGCGACGTGTCGGTCGCGATTACGACCGGCGGCGCGAGCCCCGCCCTCTCGAAGCACCTCCGAGAGCGCGTCGAAGCCGAGTTGGAGGGAGCAGGCGAGATGGCCGCGCTGACCGCGGAGCTTCGCGCGGAGCTCAAGGCGTCCGACCGGTCACCAACAGAGCGCCGTGATGCGATTCGCGCGGTCGTGCGAAACCCGTCAGTTTGGAAGGCTTTACGTACCGGCGATGCAAACCCCCGCCAAGAGGCAGCGCGCGTGATACGAGACACACAGCGAGGTGATTCATGAGAGATTCGGGCGTCATCTCCGGTGTAAGCGTCGCCCACGACCGGGCCAGCGTTCGCGAGATAGAAGCCGCTTCGAGCGACGACGTTCAGACCGTCGTCGAGCGACTCCTCGCCTGCGACGGCGTCTCCGAGGCGTTCTCGCTCCAGACGTGTAACCGCGCCGAGGCGTACGTCGTCACCGACGACGCGACCGACGGCCGCCGCGCGCTCGACGACTTCGCTCCCGACGTTCGAGACGGAAGCGTCCGCCACATGGACCACGAAGAGACCCTCCGCCACCTCATGCGGGTGGCGTCGGGGCTCGAATCGCTCGTCCTCGGCGAGGACCAGATTCTCGGACAGGTCAAAGCCGGCATCGAGGCCGCCCGCGAGCAGGACGCCATCGGCCCGATGCTGGAAGACGCGCTCATGAAGGCCGTCCACGTCGGCGAACGCGCCCGCGAGGAGACGGCCATCAACGAGGGTGCCGTCTCGCTCGGGAGCGCCGCCGTCAGGCTCGCACGGGCCGAACTTGCCGCCCCCATCGGCGAGGTCGACGCCCTCGTCGTCGGGGCCGGCGAGATGGGCACGCTCGCGACGAAGGCGCTCGCGTCGGTCGACGTGGGCGACCTCGTCGTCGCGAACCGGACGGTCGCCAACGCCCGCCACCTCGCCCGCGAGGTTCCGGGCGTCTCGACCGCAACCGGACTGGGCGACCTCCGCGGTCGCCTCCGCGACGCCGACCTCGTCATCACGGCCACGAGCAGCCCCGAGTACGTCGTCACGCCGGAGGAGTTGGTTGACGCCTCCGAGACGATGCTCATCGACATCGCCCAACCGCGCGACGTGGACCCCGCCGCCGACGACCTCGACGGCGTCCGCGTCCGCGATATCGACGACCTCGAAACGGTGACCGACCGGACCGCGGAGCGCCGAGAACACGCCGCCCGCGAGGTCGAGACGATGATAGACGAGGAGTTCGACCGCCTGCTCGCCGCCTACAAGCGCAAGCGCGCCGACGAGGCCATCAGTTCGATGTACGAGGCCGCAGAGCACGTCAAGCGCCGCGAGGTGTCGACGGCGCTGTCGAAGCTCGAAGCGCAGGGCGACCTCACCGACGAACAGCGCGAGACGGTCGAATCGCTCGCGGACGCGCTCATCGGCCAGATCCTCGCCGCGCCGACCAAGAGCCTCCGCGACGCCGCCGGCGACGACGACTGGACGACCATCCAGACCGCCATGCGGCTGTTCGACCCCGGATTCGACGACCTCGGCGCGTCGGACTCGGCCGACCCGTCCGAGCCGTCCGGGCCGTCCATCGAGTTCTCCGGCGAGCCGCCGGAGGACCTCGACCGCGAGGCGCTCGAAGGCGAGGTGCCCCGGCGCGTCCTCGAACAGCTCTCGGACGACTGACGGGCCGCCGACGCGGCCGACTGGCCGAACCTTCTTATCCGAACACGGGGCCACTCCGCGACGATGTCACCGCCCAGACCGTCAGCGACGGGCTTCGTGCGTCGTTCCCGTACCGACGCCGGCCACCGAGAAGCCGCCTGCCACGCGCTCCCGGCGGTCGGCCGCCGCCTCGTGAACCGCCTCCGAGCGCGAGCGCGTCGCCGCCTCGTCGATTCGACACCGAAACGACGGGTTCGCGACCTCGCCGGCGTCGTTCGGGCGACCGTCGTCGGCACGGTCGCGGGAGTCGCGGGCGACGGGCCGGCGGTCGAGGTCTGGCGGGAAGACGAGCGCACGGACGACGACCGGCGAGGTGAGGGCGGGCGCATCGTCGTCGGCCGCGCGACCCGCCCGTTCGTCCTCCGGGACGCCACCGGCGAGGTTCGGGTCCGCGTCCCGCCGGCCGGACACGTGGTGTTCGGCGGCGACGGAGACGACGAAGACGACGGAGAGACCGGCGTCGTCGCCCGCGGCGACGAGGTCGCGGTCACGGGACGAGTCGCTCGCGACCGCGATGGGCGGCGACTCCTGACCGGGCCGCGGTTCGTCGTCCGCGCGGACACGACTTGACAATCCGGCAGAATCCTTATCGGGATGCCACCCGACGGGTTCGGCATGGCAGACCTGCTCTCGGACGACGAAATCGACGCACAACTCGGGTCGGATTGGGAACGCGACGGCGACGAAATCGTCCGCGTCTACGAGTTCGACGACTACCTCGACGGGGTGGCGTTCGCCGCCAGCGTGGGCGAGGTCGCAGAAGAGGAGTTCCACCACCCCGAGATAACGATTCGGTACCAGGAGGTCGAGGTCCGCCTCACGAGCCACGAGGAGGGCGGCATCACCGACAAGGACCTCCGGCTCGCCGACCTGTTCGACGACGAACTGTGAGCGACGAGGGGACCGCGACGCTCACCTACGTCTTCCGGGTCCGCTTCCGCCTCGATTCGGCCGGGGGCGTCGAGACCGACCCGCGGGAGTTCGAGACCACTGTCCGCGTCACGCCCCCACCGCCCGGCGAGGAGGGCTGGCTGCTGTTCCGTGACGCGCTCTGGCGGGGCGAGGTGAACGACGAACGCCACGCCCGCGACCTCGCGGCGTCGTGGCTCGACGTGCCCGTCGTCTCGTGTTCGTTCTCCGAACTCCGGGCCGACGAGGCGTCGCTGGACGCGTTCCGCGAGGCCGTCGCCGCGGACCTCGGCGCGTTCAACGCCGAGTCGGTCCGCGAGGTGCTCCACAAGTACTTCGGGAGCGCGATTCGCGTCGAATCGGGCGGTTCCTGACGCGGGGGAAGACATTTATCCACGCCTGACGTACTGTATTGTCCGAATGGTCGCCGATGACTACGATTTCTGGCTGTTCGACCTCGATGGGACCCTCGTCGATGCCGAGTGGTCGTACACGCGTGACGTGTTCGACCGGGTCGGCGACCGACTGGGTCGTCAGTTCACGGACCGCGAAGCCGAGACCATCTGGCACGGTCTCGGCGGCGCGCGCGACCCGATGCTCCGCGAGTGGGGCATCGACCCCGCCGAGTTCTGGCCCGCGTTCCACCGCGAGGAAGACCCCGCAAAGCGAGCCGAAGTGACGTACCTCCACGACGACGCCGAGCGCCTCATCGAAGAGATTCACGCCGCCGGCCGGCCGGTCGGCATCGTCACGCACTGCCAGCAGTTCCTGACCGACCCCGTGTTGGACCACCTCGACGTGCGCGACTGGTTCGACGCCGTCGTCTGCTGTACCGAGGAAACTGGGTGGAAACCCGACGCCGCGCCGGTGCGACGCGCTATCGGCGAACTGGGACTCGACGACCGGGTCCTGACCGACGGCGGCACCGCGGGCGTCCTCGCCGGTGACGGCGAAAGCGACATCGGGGCCGCGTGGAACGCCGGCTTGGACGGCATCCACGTCGAGCGCCACGGACCCGAACACCGCGGACGGTGCGTGCTCGGCGAGTACCGCGTCGAGAGCTTCGACGACCTCGTTCGGTCCCGCTGAACGGGGCGATTCCGCTCGAAGCGGTGCTGCGACGGGAGCGGCGGTCCACAGAGAAGAACAGAGAAATCGACGCTCGGGGGGGAGAGCGCTCAGGACAGCGTCTGCTCGGGCGTCGGCCGAGCGAAGATATCGCCGGTGCTCGTGACGGCGACCTGAATGTCCTCGTAGGGGAACCGGACTTCGATGCCGGGACGCTCTTCGGCCTCGACGACGGGTCGAAGCAGTTCTTCGAGCGCGTCGGTGTCGATGTACTCGTACAGTGGGGTTTCGATGGCCGAAAGCCCGCCGTAGGACTCGACGGCCTCGACGACGACGATACCGAGTTCCTCGTCGCCGAGCCACTGCCCGACGAGCTCCCAGTTGTCGTCGAGGCTGAACGTGGCTTCGGCGGCTGCGTCGGCGTGTTCTTCGAGCGCCTGCGTGACCGCGGACGCGCCAACCGCGAGCGCGGAGTCGACGCTGTCGTCGTCGACGAGGCTCCGGACACGCTGGAGGACCGTCGCGAGGTCGCCGGGGCCCGCTTTCTGGACGTACTCGGTGACGCCGGCGGTCGAGGCGACGTCGGCGACCTCGGGCCACGATTTCGCCGTGAACAGGAGGATTGGGATATCGGCGTGTTCTTGCCGAACGGCTTTGACGAGCGGCACCCCGTTGGGGAGCACGAGCGAGTCGCTCACGACGCAGTCGACCGACTCAGCCGAGATGACACCGAGCGCCTCGGTCGCCGACTCGGCAGTCAGAAGAGAGACGGCGTCGAGTTGGCGGAACGCGGCTTCCGAGAGGGCGAGCATCTCGGGGTCGTCGTCGACGTGAAGGACCTTCAGAGGGCGGTTCATATACCAATTGTACACGCTACGCGGATAAAAACGTTCTACTTATTTTATACTTCAGCGGGAGATGAATATCTAAACGGACTACGGCCGGTTTCTAAAGGGTTACGGCGGCGTTCAGGCCCTCTCGAACCCTGTGAGGCCGGCAATCGCGTCGTCGCTCGTCGCGAGCGCGTCGCGAAGCGAGGCGACGCCGAGTTTATCGATTCGGGCCGGGTTCGCGAGGACGGCGACCCGCTGTTTGCCGAGCGAGACGAAACCGAGCCCGAGCGAGTCGGCGGTGGCCCGAAGGCCGAGACCGGCGTCAGCGCGGCCGGCGGCGACCGCTCGCGCCGGACTCTCGAACGCTTTCGTCCCGCGGTCGAATCCCTCGATGGCCTCGACGAGTTCGTGTCTGGTCGTCCCGCGCTCATTCGCGAGGGCGGCGACGGCGTTCCCGAGGTCGGTCCGCAGCCCGGAGTTCGAATCGCGGTTGACGAAGCTGAGGTCGTCGTCGTCGACGAGGTCCGCGAGCCCGGACACCTCGTCCGGGTTGCCGTCGGGGACGACGAGGCCCCATTCGCGCGTCCACGAGCCGAGTTCGACCGCGTCGATTTCCTCGACTGCGCCGCCCTGGTCGCCCGCGACGACGGCCACGTCAGCGATTTCGTCCCTGAGTCGTCGCAGGCCCTCGCGGGAGCCGAACGGGAGATACCGCGGCGACGACACGCGGTCGAGCAGGCGCGAGAGCGCGGGGTCGTCCTCGCCGACGCCGAGCAGTTCCGGCGCGCGAACGTCGGGCGAGAACAGGTGGACCGTCACCGACTCGCCCTCGGCGAGGTACTCCACGTCGGCCGGAACCTCGACGACGCCGTCGGCCTCGACGAGGCTCGTCGTCGCTCCCGAGCCCTTGTCGACGGGGTAAACGAGCGTCTTTCCGTCGCCGTCGGCGACCAGTCCGACCGGCATGAGCCGCGTCCGGCCCTCGGCGTACCGCTCGCGGGTGGCCATCGTCCCCTCGACCGTCGCGGTCCGAGGCTCCGGGAGGCCGGCGGCGTCGCGGATTGCCGGCGCGACGAACGTCCGGAAGATGGTGAGCGCGGAGACCGGGTAGCCGGGGAGGCCGACGTAGGCGCTCCCCTCGCCGAGCGTGCCGACGAGCATGGGTTTCCCGGGCTTGACGGAGACGCCGTGCAGCAGGAGTTCGCCGCGCTCTTCGACGACGCGGTAGATGACGTCGACCGCGCTCGCGGACGTGGAGCCCGACGAGAGCACGAGATCGCACTCGTCGGCCGCCCGTCGGAGCAGGCGCTCCAGCTCCTCGTAGTCGTCGCCTGCGTGGGGGTAGAGCTTCGGGACGCCGCCGGCCTCTTCGACCCCCGCGGCGATGGTGTAGGAGTTCACGTCGTAGATTTCGCCCGCCTCCGGGCGGAGCTCTTCGCCCGGCCGGACGAGCTCGTCGCCGGTCGAGACGATGCCCACGGTCGGCGTCCCGCGGACCGGCACCTCGTCGACGCCGAGCGCCGACAGCAGACCGATTTCGCGCGGCGTCAGTCGTGTTCCGGGGCCGAGGGCGCGAGCGCCGGCGGCGATGTCGGTCCCGGCGGGCATCACGCTGTCGCCGGGGGCGACCGACGAGTAGACGACGAGCGAGCCGTCTCGCTCCTCGGTTCGCTCCACGATGACGACGGCGTCCGCGCCCGGCGGCATCACCGCGCCGGTGGAGATTTCGACGGCGGTTCCGGGATCGACCGCCACGTCCGGTTCGTTGCCGGCGTGGACCGCCCCGGCGAGGTCGAGTTCGACCGGCTCGGCCTCGTTCGCACCGAAGGTGTCGCGGGCGCGGACCGCGTAGCCGTCCATGCTCGCGCGGTCGAAGCCGGGCACGTCGAGTTCGGCGTCGATTCGCTCGGCGAGGACGCGGCCGCGGGCGTCTTCGAGCGCCACCGTCTCGGCGTCGGGCGTCAGGTCGAGCGACGCGATGGCCTCGCGCGCTTCCTCCGGAGAGGCGAGGTCGCGGAACTGCTTTCTCATGCAGACCACTCCCAGCCCTCGACGGCGACCGTGTCGCCCTCGTCGTAGCCCTCTATCTCCTCCGGGACGACGACCCACCCGTCCGCGAGCGCGACGCTGGAGAGGATGCCCGACCCGCTCGTCCGGGTCGGCTCGGCGGTCGCCTCGTCGCCCGACGTGTCGAGTTTGACGCGGGCGAACGTCCGCGTACCCGGCGAACTCGGGATTTTCCTGGTGAGCGTCGCCTCCTGCGTCGGCAGGGGACGCTCGGGGAGCGAGCCGACGTGCTTCAACACCGGCCGGAGGAACTGGAAGGCGTTGACGACGCAGGCGACCGGGTAGCCGGGGAGCATCACGACCGGCGTGTCCTCGACGACGCCGACCGCGACCGGGTGGCCGGGTTTGAGTGCGACGCCGTGGACCAGCACCTCACCGATGTCGTCGATGACCTCGGGGATGAGGTCGCGCTCGCCGACAGAGGACCCGCCGGTGGTGACGACCACGTCGTGGTCGAGGTCCGATTCGACGGCCTCGCGGAGCAGGTCGGCGTCGTCGACGACGATGTCGCGGTAGCTCGCCTCGCCGCCCCAGCGTTCGACCAGTCGGGAGACGGTCAGGCCGTTGGTCTCGATGACCTCGCCGGGGCCGGGGTCGGATTCGACGAGTTCCTCGCCGGTCGGGATGACCGAGACGTGGGGGCGTTCGAACACCGTCACCGCCTCGACGCCGACGGAGCGAAGCAGGCCGATGTCCGACGGGCGAAGCTCGTGGCCGGCCTCGAACAGCGGCGTTCCCTCGCGCACGTCCTCGCCGCGCTCGCCGACGTTCTCGCCCTCCGCGAGCGCGTCGAACACTTCGAGTTCGTCGCCGAGTCGTTCGGTGTGTTCGACCATCACGACGGCGTCGGCCCCGTCGGGCACGTCGCTGCCGGTGTGGACGCGGGCGGCCGTCCCCGGCTCGACCGGCCCGTCGACGATTCGGAGAACGTTCGGCGAGCGGCCGCTCGCGCCGAAGGTGTCCGACGCGCGGACGGCGTAGCCGTCCATGGCTGCGCGGTCGTAGCCGGGCACGTCCGCGGGCGCGACCGCGTCTTCCGCGAGCGCCCGGCCGTCGGCATCGGCGAGCGGTCGGCGCACGGTTCGGTCGTGCGGCGTCGCCGCCGCGAGGAGCGCCTCGCGGGCGTCCGACAACCGTGTTCGTTGCTTGAACCCGGCCGTGCGTCGGTCGTCGTGGTTCATACCGACCCTTCGGTTCGGGGGGCAAAAAGCGTCGGCCTCGGACGCGTCGGCGGGCGATTCCCGAGCCACATCGTTTGCGTCTTCGCGCCCGCGCGCTCGCGCGAGACCGCCGGGTTTTTCGACCCCGACTCCCTATGAGCGTTCATGTCAGCACTGCGCGACGCGCTGTCCGACCTCCCGGACGCGGTGTTCGCCGACCTGTTGGAGTCCGAGACGTCCTACCTCTTGGTCCTCGACCTCCCGGGCGTGACCGCTGAGACGGCGGAACTCCGGGTCGAGAAGGGCAGATTGGTCGTCGAAGCGCGACGCGACAAGCGGCTTCCCGCCGAGTTCGACTACGTCCGCGAGGAACGACCGCTGTTCCTCGACGCCGAAGTCCCCCTTCCACCTGACGCTGTGGCCGACGAGGCCGAGGCGTCGATGGAGCGCGGGACGCTGGAAATCCGGCTCCCCAAGCGCGAAGCCGCCTCCGAGCGGACCATCCCCATTACCACCGGCGACGAAGACGCCTGACGAGGCGGGTGGTCACGCTGGTCAACCTCCGCGCCTATTGGCGGTTCCTCGTCGTCCTGTACCAGTTCTTCCCGCTCATCGTCGCGTACACCCGTGACAAGCGGAAATACCTCCTGTTCGGCGGCGGCCGACGCGTCACGACCGAGATGCGCGTCAAGCGCGCCGACGTCCTCTTGGAGTCGCTACTGACGCTCGGGCCGACGTTCATCAAGCTCGGACAACTGCTGTCGACGCGCCCCGACATCCTCCCGCCGGAGTACATCGAGGTGCTCGGAAGCCTCCAAGACGACGTACCGGCCGCGCCGTGGGACGAGTCGAAAGCCGTCCTCGAAGCGGAACTCGGTCCCGTCGAGGAAGCGTTCGACGCGTTCGACACCGAGCCGATAAGCGGCGCGAGCCTCGGGCAGGTGTACGTCGCCGAGTACGAAGGCGAGAAGGTCGCCGTCAAGGTCCGCCGGCCCGGCATCGAGGACCTCGTCGAGGCCGACCTCCGGGTCATCCGGTGGTCGATGCCGCTCCTCATGCGCTTTATCGGCGAGGGGCGGGCGTTCTCGCTGGAGAACCTCGCGGACGAGTTCGCCAAGACCATCCGCGAGGAGATGGACTACGACGAGGAGGCCGAGACGCTCGTCGAGATTCAGGAGAACTTCGCGGACGACGACACGCTCGTCATCCCCGAACCGATTCCCGAGCGCTCCGACGACCGTGTGCTCACGATGGAGTACCTCCCCGGGACCAAGATAAACAACATCGACGCGTTGGACGACCTCGGCGTCGACCGGACCGAACTGGCGACGAATCTCCAGCGAATCTACCTCCAGATGATCGTCGAGGACGGCGTCTTCCACGCCGACCCCCACCCGGGGAATCTCTCCGTGACCGACGACGGCCGCATCATCTTCTACGACTTCGGGATGCACGGCGAGGTCGACCCGTTCATCCAGGACAAAATCGTGGAGTTCTACATCGCCGTCGCCAACCAGGACGTCGACGGCATCCTCGACACGCTCATCGAGATGGGGACGCTCAGCCCGAACGTCGACCGGCAGGTGATGGGCGACGTGATGGAACTCGCCATCGCCGACGCCCGCGGCGACGACATCGAGCAGTACCGCGTCAACCAGATCCTCGAACAGGTGGAATCGACCATCTACGAGTTCCCGCTTCGACTCCCACGGAATCTCGCGCTCGTGCTCCGGGTCGCCGGCGTCGTCGAGGGGGTCTGCGTCACGCTCGACCCCGAGTTCGACTTCATCTCGGTGGCGACCGACTACCTGACGGAGGAGGGGTACCGGGAAGAGAGCGTCCAGAAAATCATCGAGGGCGTCGGCCAGCAGGGTCAAAAGACCGCCCAGTCGCTGTTCCGCGTGCCGCCCAAACTCGAACGCGTCCTCGACCGGGCCGACCGTGACAACCTGACACTCAACGTTCGGCTGGAGGACAACCGCGGCATCCTCGACAAACTGGCCAAGCGGCTCATCTACGGCATCTTCCTGTCGTTCGGCTTCGTCTCGACGGTCATCATCTACGCGCTGAACCCGGAGAATCTCGTCGCGGTCGGCGCGGCGGGCGCGCCGACGGGCGTCGTCGCCCTGCTCCTCTGGCGGTCGTTCCGCTCGCGGAAGGGGCTCCGGGCGACGCCGCAGTTCACCCGGCAGAACCTCAAAGAGCGCCGCAGAGAGTAATCAAAGCTGAGAATCGAACGCGTAATTTTATCGGTTCCCGCCGATACACTCTCGCTCATGACGGAGTGGCGACCGGTGTTCGTGGGGGTGTGTCTCGCCGCATGCACCGAATCGCTCGTCTACGCGATGACGGGCCAGTTCACCCTCGTCGGGGGGGTCACGGGGAGCGCGCTCGCCGGCTACGTCGTCGGCACCGACCCCGCCGACGGCGGCTGGCACGGCCTCATGGCCGGCGTCGTCTGGGGCTGTCTGCTCATGCCGGTCTCCGTGCTTCTCACCTTCCTCGAACGGACGCCGATTCTCTTTCCGTTCCAGTACCTTATTCCGATGTTCGAGACGGCGGGTGAGCTGACGACCGCCATCATGCTGGCGCTCTCGCTCCCGAACGTCGCGTCCGGGGCGCTCGGGAGCCTCGCCAGACGGGACGCGGCGGGGACGTGGTTCGACCCCGAGATGGCCGAGGCCGACGCGGTCGAAGACGCGTGACTGTTCGGGCCACCCGCTCGCGACGTTCACGGCAAGGATTCGCGTGCGAAGACGGTTCCAAACCGTTTATACCCTCCATCCGATAACGGAGAGACATGGCGAAAGAGCAGAAGCAGGTGCGCGAGCTCCAAGAAGGGAGCTACGTCATGATGGAAGAAAAGCCGTGCAAAATCTACGCCTACAGTACCGCAAAGCCCGGTAAGCACGGCAGCGCGAAGGCGCGCGTCGAAGCGCGCGGTGTCTTCGACAGCAAGAAGCGCTCGCTCTCCCAGCCTGTCGACGCGAAGGTGTGGGTCCCCATCATCGAGCGGAAGCAGGGTCAGGTCGTCTCCGTCACCGGCGAGGACGCCCAGATCATGGACCTCGAGACCTACCAGACGTTCACGATGCGCATCCCCGAGGAAGAAGACCTCAACCCCGAAGACGAGATCGAGTACCTCGAATACGAAGGCCAGCGAAAAATCGTCTAAACGGGGGCCACAGAGATGTTTCCCGGAGCAATCGCAGACCGCGAGGTCGCCGACTACGTGCTTCTCGGCGCTCCGCTCGACATCTCGACGTCCTTCCAACCCGGAACCCGTTTCGGACCGAATCGAATCCGTCGGTTCGCCGAGTCGTTCGACGACTACGACCGGCGCACCGACCAGTTTTTCACTGACTTACGCGTCCACGACGCGGGCGACGTCCGCGCGTGGGACGACGCACCTGAGTACGTCGAATGGCTCGCCGGGAGCGCCCGCGACGCCGTCTGGGACGACGCCGTCCCAATCGTCCTCGGCGGCGAACACACCGTCACCGCCGCCGGCGTCACCGGCGTCGAACCCGACGTGTTCGTCTGTCTCGACGCCCACCTCGACCTCCGTCGCGAGTACGACGGCAACGAGTGGAGCCACGCCACCGTCACCCGCCGCGTCCTCGACGAACTCGACGTCGACGAGGCCGTGATTCTCGGCGCGCGAACCGGCTCACCCGGCGAGTGGAAGCGCGCCGAGGCCGACGACGTGACCGTGGTCGAACCCGAGGCAGTCGCCGACTGGGAGCCCGAGTTCGACGACGACCAGTCGGTCTACCTGAGCGTCGACATCGACGCCGCGGACCCGGCGTTCGCGCCCGGCACGGGAACCAAAGAGCCGTTCGGGCTCACCTCCCGGGAGATACGAGACGCGGTCCGAGCGGTCGCGCCCCACGCCGACGGCTTCGACGTGGTCGAGGTCAACGACCGCGACGACGGACAGGCCGCGTCGCTGGCGGCGAAGCTCCTCCGGGAGTTCGTCTTCTCACACGCCGCCGGGCGGGCAGACGAGTAACCGTCCCGAAGCGAACCCCGTTCCTTACAAGTCCCCGAGTCACGACTCCCCGGTATGCAGCTCTCCGACATCGTCGCCCGACTCGACGAGACGCTCGCGACCGACGAGTTCGCCGACGTGGACGCCAGCGCAAACGGCCTGCAGGTCGGCCCCGCCGAGAAATCGGTCGAGAACGTCGCCTTCGCGGTCGACGCCGCGGAAGCGACTATCGACGCCGCGCTCGCCGCCGACGCCGACCTCCTCGTCGTCCACCACGGCCTCGTCTGGGGTGGCCTCGACCGAGTGACGGGTCGCGACTTCGACCGCATCGAGCCGCTGCTTCGCGGCGACCTCGCGCTCTACGTCTCGCACCTTCCGCTGGACGGCCATCAGGAAGTCGGCAACGCCGCCGGCGTCGCGGACCACCTCGGACTAACTGACACCGAGCCGTTCGGGTCGCTCGGGCCGATTCACATCGGGCAGGCGGGGACCTTCGAGTCGCCGAAGACGGCCGACGAGGTCCGGGCGGCGCTCGACGAACTGGACGGCAGCGCGGGCACGACCGTCCTCGACTTCGGCCCCGACGAGCTTTCGTCGGTCGCAGTCGTCACCGGCTCCGGCGTCGACTGGCTGGACGAGGCCATCGACCGCGGCGTCGACGCGCTCGTCACCGGCGAGGGGAAACAGAAGGTGTACCACGAGGCGCGCGAGGCCGGAATCTCGGTGTTCCTCGCTGGCCACTACGCGACCGAGACGTTCGGAGTGCGGAGCCTGCGCGACCTCGCCGACGAGTGGGGGCTGGAGACCGAGTACGTCAGTCACCCGACTGGGCTATAATCCGCGGCAGCGGGTCGGCGGCGGTCACTTCGTCGCCTCCAGAATCGCCACGCCGGGGAGCGGGCCGACACCGCGTTGCTCGACGCCTGAGAACCCGGCGGCGCGGAGCCACGAGCGAACCTCGTCGGTCGAGTACACCGTCGCGCCGAGCGTCGTCAGGTAGGTCAAGGCGACGAACCGCAGGCCCGCCCGGCTGACCGGGGTGCGCCCGCTTCCCTCCCACTGGTCGAGCACGACGAGCCGTCCCCCGGGGGCGAGCGCGTCGGCGACGCGCTCGAAGAGCGCGCGGTTCTCCGCGGGGTCGTGAGCGTGTATCACGTTGAACAGCAGCGCGACATCGTACTCGTCGCCGAGGTCGTCAGTTCGGTAGTCGCCCGCCCGCGTGTCGATGGAGTCCACCACGTCGGGCGGGACGTCGTTTCGAAGCGTCTCGACCGCGCCGGGAACGTCGAAGACGGTCGCCGAGAGGTTCGGGTGTCGCCGACAGAGCTCGAACGCGTACAGCCCGTGGCCGCCACCGATGTCGACGAGCCGGGTCGCTCCCGGTGGAACGGTCATCGCCTCGACGACGTCGTCGACGAGCAGCGACGCCGTGGCCCGAAAGCCGTCCTGTGCGGTTTCCCATCGGGCGGGCTCCTCGTCGAACCACTCGTAAATCGTCTGGCTCGGTTCACCTTCCCTGACCGCGGTTTCGAGCTCCCTCTCCCAGAAGGGAAAGACGAGTTCGTCCCAGAACGTGAACCACGGCCCCATGTTCGTCTCGGACCGCGCGAGGAGCCACGACTCGGTCATCGCCGTGAGCCCGTATCCGTCGTCCGCGGTCGAGAGATAGCCCTCGGTCACGAGGAAATCACACAGCATCGCGAGCCCGTCCGGGTGGGCGTTGACGCGGGCGGCCAGCGCGCTCGCCGAGAGCGGCTCATCGGCGTCGGCGAGCGCCTCGAAAACGCCGATATCCAGCGCGAGGGCGAGTGACTCGAACCCCGCCGCCCCGAACAGGTCCAGAAGCGGTGCCGGCCCCCTGTTGAGTCGGTGGAGCACGAGCCGTTCGAGGAAATTCGGGCGTACTGGCATGCTAATAGATGGCACGACAGACAGGATAACCTTGCGGGGGATGTCCGCCAACACCGAGAGAGGGACCGAGTGCGCAGCGACCGGCAACGCCCGGCACGGTCCCGTCGGACCGGGGCGTTCAAACGCTCGGCCGACGCACTCCTTGGCATGAGCGACCACGACGATGACGGCTACGAGATGCCGGACCGCGAGGAGTTCCAACACGACCCGCTGGGCCACGCCGAGGTCCGCGGCGGCATGACCGTCGGCGAGTTAGTCGAGCAGTACGGCCACGCGGGCATCGGCGCGGCCGACGTGCACGAGGCCGCCGACATCTACGCCGAGATGCTGGCCGACGACGACTGCACGGTGTTCATGTCGCTTGCCGGCGCGATGGTCCCGACGGGGATGCGCAAGGTCGTCTCCGACCTTATCCGCGACGGCTACGTGGACGCCCTCGTGACGACCGGTGCGAACCTCACCCACGACGCCATCGAAGCCATCGGCGGCAAACACCACCACGGACGGGCCCATCCGGACCCGTCCAGTTCCCTCTCGCACGGTTCGCGGGAACACGGGGCCGAGCACCACGGCGAGAAGACCGAACGCGAGCACGACGAGACGCTCCGCGACGAGGAGGTCGACCGCATCTACAACGTCTATCTCCCGCAGGAGCATTTCGCGCTGTTCGAGTCGCACCTACGCGACGAGGTGTTCCCGGCGCTGGAGGAAGAGGGAACCGTCAGCATCGCCGACCTCTGCCGCGAACTCGGCCGCGCTAACAGCGAGGTCAACGACCGCGAGGGAATCGAGGAAGACGCCGGCGTCGCCGCCGCGGCCTACGAGGCCGACGTGCCCATCTACTGTCCGGCAGTTCAGGACTCCGTCCTCGGCCTACAGGCGTGGATGTACTCGCAGACCTCGTCGTTCTCGCTGGACGCGCTGGCCGACATGACGCCGCTGACCGACCTCGCGTACGACGCCGACACGGCCGGCTGTCTCCTCGTCGGCGGCGGCGTCCCGAAGAACTTCACGCTCCAGACGATGCTCGTCACGCCCGGCGCGTACGACTACGGCGTCCAGATTACGATGGACCCCGCCGCGACCGGCGGCCTCTCGGGCGCGACGCTCGACGAGGCGCGCTCGTGGGGCAAACTGGAGAAGGACGCCCGCAACACGACGGTCCTCGGCGACGCGACCATCATGCTCCCGCTGCTCGTCGCCGCGGCGCGCGAGCGAATCGAGTAACGCCGCGAGGCCCGCAGACGGCCGCGTCGGTCCGCGCTACCGGCCGTTGCGTCGCATCGAATCGCGTCAGGTGGGATACTTTTTTGCCCGGTGAGCACCCTTCCACGCCAACGAATGGCACGAGAGGGTGCACAGGGCGTTCGCGTCTGCCTCGACATCTGGCACCCGGACTGCTGGACGCTACAGGTGACGAAAGAGACGAGCGGCGGCCTGCTCGGCCACGGCGTCCACGAGATAGACGGCCTCGCCAACGGGCGTTTCACCGCCTACGCCGACACGGCCGAGGAGGTCGACGAACTACTCGCGGCCATCCGCGCGTCCCCGCTGACCGAGTCGGTGTGGGAGACCGACGAACACGACGGCGACGTCGGGGTCCCGGGGAGCGCGGCCCGCGGCATCGTCGTTCGCTACGACCTCGAGAACTCCATCAACGACGCCCTCGTCTCCCGGGGGTTCATCCCCGACGAGCCGGTTCGGATGCAGGGCGGCCGCGAGCGCTGGACCGTGCTCGTCCACGAGACGCGACAGACCGTCCACGAGCGGTTAGAAGAGATTCGCGAGGAGCGGAACGCGGACATCGACGTGGAACTCATCACCGCCCCCGAGGACGGCGGCGGCATGTTCCGGACCGACGCGCTCTCCGAGCGCCAGCGCGAGGTGTACGAACTGGCCCGCCGCCGCGACTACTACACGTGGCCCCGCGAAGTGAGCGCCGCGTCGCTGGCGGCCGAATTGGACATCTCGAAGGCGACGCTCCTCGAACACCTCCGGAAAGCCGAATCGAAACTGCTCGGCGACTACTGACTCCGTTCTTCGGGTTCTCGGGGTCGAAATCCGGCGGGTTCGCCGTCCACCCACTCATGAGAGGGAGGGGTACTTTACGCGACAACTAACCCATGTGATAGCATGTCATCGATAGACGTGAACGACGGGCGGAGCCTCTCGCGGGACATCGGACTGTTCGGCGCGGTGAGCACCGTGGTCGCGGGCACTCTCGGCGCGGGGCTGTTCGTCACCCTCGGCACGGCGAGTTCGACGACGGGACCGAGCGTCATCCTCGTCGTCGTCCTCTCGGGGCTGCTCGCGATGAGCATCGCGCTCAACTACGGCTGGATGGCGACTATCTTCCCCGGCGCGGCGGGGTCGTACGCCTACGTCTCACGGACGTTCGACAGCCGCCTCCCCGGGTTCGTGGTGACGTGGTCGAAGTGGCTCGGCTACATGGCCGCCGACGCGGTCCTCGCCATCGGGTTCGGGAGCTACTTACAGGTGTTCTATCCCTCGGTCGACCCGACGCTGGCCGGATTCGGCCTGCTGACGGTTCTCTTTCTGGTCAACCTCGTCGGCGCGAAGAGTTACAGCGTCTCCCAGAACGCCATCTTCGGCTTCCTCATCCTGTCGATACTCGTGCTCGTCGGCCCCGGGTTGCTGAACATCGACGCCGCGAACTACCAGCCGTTCTTCACCGGCGGCTTCGACGGCTTCGTCGCCGCCGCGGTCCCGCTGTTCTACGCCTACATCGGCATCGCCGTCGCCGGGCAGATGGGCGCGGAGGTGAAGAACCCCTCGCGGAACCTCCCGTTGGCGATGGCCGGCGGGACGGCCATCCTCATCTTCCTGTACGTGCTGACCGCCGGCGTCATCTACGGCGTCGTCGGGGATTACACGGTCCTCGCGAACTCGGCGCGACCGCTCTCGACGGCCGCCGAAGTGTTCCTCGGCGACATCGGCACCGCCATCGTCGGCATCGGCGGCCTGCTCGCCACCGCGTCGTCGGTCCACGCGGTCATGGCCGCGGGCATCAAGATGCCCTACTCGTGGGCGTGGGACGAGGTGTTCCCGAAGAAGTTCTCGGCGGTCTCCGACCGCTTCGGGACCCCCCACTGGTCGCTGTTGACGCTCTACGTCGTCGCCTCTGGGCTCACCTTCTGGAGCACCGGCCTCAGTCAGGCCATCGCCATCGCGACGTTCAGCTACCTCATCGCCTACGCCGCGGTGTCGATAACGGTGCTGTACGTGCTCTACAGCCGCACCGACCTCCGCGCGGAGGCGGGCTTTTCGCGCCCGTCGCTCCTCACGGTGACGGGACTCATCGGCTCGCTCGGCGCGGTCGGCCTCCTGACCGAGGCGTACAAGGGCTCGCTGTCGATTTACGTCCCGTGGGTCGCCGTCGGGCTCGTCGTCTTCGGCGTCTACTGGTACCGCGGCCAACAGAAGGACCACGACGTGGAGGCCATCCTCGGGACGCTCCCCGGCGTGCCCTCCGACGAGTACAACCCCTCGGTTCGCGGGGTAAGCGATGACTGACGCGACGCCGCGCGGTGACCGCTCGGACGCCACCAACTGCGACCGCGACGCCGCCCCCCGCGTCGACCCCGACGAGACCATCGACCTCTTGCAGGAACTCGTGCGGATTCCGAGCCCCTACTTCGAGGAGGCTGAGATAAGCGAGTTCGTCTACGACTGGTTGGACGCCCGCGGGCACGACCCCGAGTACCACCACGTGAGCGAACCGGACATTACGGCGTACGAGGGCGACAACGTCGTCGCCCGGCTGGCGGGCTCTGACCCGGACGCGCCGACGCTCCTGTTGAACGCCCACATGGACACCGTGAGACTGGTCGAAGACTGGGACGAAGACCCGTGTTCGGGCCGCATCGAGGACGGGAAACTGTACGGACAGGGCGCGTGCGACATGAAAGGCGGCCTCGCGGCCGTCATGACCGCCTTCGACGCCCTCGCCGACTGCGACCTCGCCGGCGACGTGCTCCTCACGGCCGTCGTGGACGAGGAGGGGCCCTACGGACTCGGCACCGACCGACTCATCCGAGACGGCCTCGTCGACGACTGCGACGCCGCCATCGTCACCGAACCCGGCCCGATTCTCGCACAGGAGGACATCGAGAACCCGGCGCTCCTGCTCGGTGCGCGCGGCCGCTACTTCTACGACATCGAAGTGCGCGGGCAGGCCGCACACGGGTCGAAACCGGACACCGGCGTCAACGCGGTCGTCGAGGCCGGCAAACTCGCGGCCGCGCTCGACGACCTCGACGTGGGCGACCACCCGAAACTCGGTTCGGGGTCGACCTGCCCGTTGAAAATCGAGGGCGGGAGCCAGACGCTTTCTGTCCCCGAGCGCGCTCGCCTCATGGTCGACCGCCACGTCGTCGTCGGCGAGACGCTCGAAGACGCCCGCACCGACGCCGAGCGCGCCGTCGCGGAACTCGGGTTGGAGAGCGAAGTTGATGTCGGCTTCCGGGAAGCCCCCGACGAGGGCATCCGGTACGGCCCCTACGTGACCGACGAAGACCACCCGCTCGTTTCGGCCCTCACAGACTCCACCCGCGCCGTCGCCGACACCGACCCCGCCTACGGCTACTTCTCCAGCGTCGGCGACTTCAACTACCTCGGCGACCGCGCCGACCTCCCGACGGTCATCGTCGGTCCCGACGGCGAGAACATCCACGCCGCCGGCGAGTTCGTCTTCACGGACGACGTGGTCGAGGTGGCCGACATCGTCGCCGACGCCGCCGTCCGGTACCTCGGCTGACGCGGCGTTCGTTCCCGCTCCCGAGGCCGCGCGTTCTCAGCGCCGAGAACCGGGCGCAAACACCTAACAGCCCCGGCCGGTACCTCGGACGCAATGACAGCGCCCCCGCTCACGTCGGTCGTTTCGGCCCGCACCGACGTGGAACTCGCCGCCGTCTTCGAGCGCGTCTGGGAGGCGCGTGGCTACGAGACGCGCGTCCGGTTCCGCGGCCCGGACGTGCACGTTGAAGCCGCCGGGGAGACGCCCGAGGGCGCGACGCGCGAACTTCGAATCTGGATTACGACCACCGGAACCGTCACCGCGGACAAGACGAGCGCGTTCGTCCGAGGGTGCGAGCGCGCCGGTATCGAACCCTACGTGGCGGCGGTCGGCGGCGGCCGCGTCGCCCCGGACGCCCACCGCCGAGGGCTCGTCGTTCTCGACGCGCCGGCTATCGCCGTCGAAATCCGCGAGACCGGCGTCGAGTCGTTCGTCCGCGACCTCGCTGCCCGAGAGGAACAGGCGGCGACGAACTGGCTGGGCGAGCGGATCGAAGGCCGCGGAGGCGATGACGACGACACAGAAGGCGAGCGCGACGAGTCTGAAGGCGACGATGCCGGCCGACTCACCCGCCGCGAGGCGCTAAAAAAGGCCGGAACCTACGTCGCCGGTGGCCTCGTCACGTATCTCGCCGTCGAGCAAATCTCCGACGCCGTCCAGCGGTCGCCGAAGCTCCGCGCCGCGGTCGCCCGCCACGCGGCGTGGCTCGACGCTCGCCTCCCGAACGTGCGCCTTCCGACCGTCGAATGGTCGATTCCGACGCCACAACCCCTCCCGGAGGAGTCGACGCTCCCGAACCGAACGACCACAGTCGCGACGCCGGCGAACGCGACGACGATTCCCTACGCCGACCTCCGGACGAACCCGGAGTCGTATGCGGGGACGACCGTCACGTACGCTGGTCGCATCGAGGAGACGATGGAGCGCGGCGAGGTCCGACTGGCGCTCGTCGCCGTCGAGGACGACCGGGGGCGACTCAGCGGCGACGTAGTCGCTCGATGGCCGACCGGGCGCTTTTTCGACGGCGACATCGGCTTTCGACTGCTCGTCGACGAGCGCGTCCGGCTCTGGGGCGTCGCCGCCGGTGAGAGCTCGATTTCGGGTGGCGTGCAGTACCCACGTATCGACGTGTCCGTGTTGGAGCAGACCTGAGCGTGTCGGTTGCGGGACGAACGAGACCGATGGAGATTACTCGGTTGCGGGGCGAGAGCGAGGTGGCCGATGACGACGGCACCGTTCCGAACCGAACTAGGCACTCGGTGATGCGGAGCCCTATGAGTGCCGAGGCCTCTTCTCCTACATAGGAGATTAGCACCCGTCTACTAGAATTTAACGCAAAGAGCGTGGAGAACTGGACATTTGAAAGCCGATTTTGTCGTAAATGTGTGGCGAGAAATGCCGAGGTGCGAGCGAAATATTCTCTGGTTTGAGCAGGGCAGGAACTGTTCTCTAAAGGACGACTTGTATATCTAATCCTGTCAGGGGGAGTTTTGGAAGGCCTTGTTACAGGCCTTTCCGTTGTGGTCGGTGTTTAGAGGCCTCGCCCTTTGTCCACTCTCTCGCTTCTCGCTCTCTTCTCTTTTCGGTAGTACCGTATATTATAGTCGTTAGGGGTTTGAGACCTGTTTCAAGGCCTTTGTTCTGGGCTGTGTTTTTGTGTGTGGCCTGTTTCTGGGCTGTTTTTCGGGCCTGGTGATTCTGTTCTGGCCTGTTTGATGGGCTGGTTTTCGGGGCTGTTGGGTGGCTGTTCCTTCTCCTCTTTATAATAGTGACAGTATACTGTCACCTTTAAAAGAGTTGAGGCCTGTGTATATGATAGGTGAAAACAATTTCAGACGACGCAAGCAACGTAGAACTTCCAAAAAACGAGAAAATCCTACTAATCCAAGGCATCAGCGGAGTATTCCACACACCAGAAATCGTAGAAGGCAAGACCTCAAGCACAGGGAAAACAATCAAAGTAGAGCACAAGCACAAGGACAAGACCTACCAGCTTGATACAGAGCAGATTCTAACCGGAGGCCTCGAAGTCAGGAGAGCCACGACCTTCCAGCTCTACACACCGGAGAAGTACCATAGGAAGCAGAAATCCAACAAGAACCCCGGGCCACGCTCAGGAGTCAACAAAGTCAAAGAAAAATCCGAACTCCCAGAGCCGACACACGAACCAGTAGAAGGGTGAACCGGCGATTATCGAAGAAGGAGACCGTATCAAGCTGATTCACACCGAGGACGAGTATACAGAACTTGAGAAGGGAGACAAGGGGACAGTTACAGGAACATCAGAAATCCCGCCAGCGGTAGCAGGCCAGCCAGAAAAACAGATACATGTTGACTGGGACAACGGAAGCACCCTCTCCCTTATCCAGAGAAAAGACGAGTACGAAATCATCAACGACGGTGAGGAGCAGTGAGTGAAGAAGTACGCAGTCAAATCTACGAAGAGATCGAAGACATAGCACCGGAGAAGGCCGAGAGATACAAGCGGATAGCAGAGGAGTACAGAGAAGGCCAGCTAATGCTTCCAGAGGAGGCTGTCAGCGTACCCACGAATATCAAGGAAACCGCAGAGTGTTACGGCCTTGATTTTGAGGAAGAGAACACGAGAGAAATAGCCGAGCGTACGGTCCTCATCTACTTCTTAAACGAGGGAGTCTTGACAGAGAAGATGTCCGGCGAAGAAGTAGGGGGAGAGCCTCGAAGCTTTGTAGAGCATCTACAGCTAAACGCCTCTGAAGAGCTTCAGAGAATAATCTGTAAGCTGTACGAGGAGGTCCATCCTCACGAGTGGAAAGACATAGAGAAGGACGTAAAGGAGGCCCTCGAGATTCCCAGAGACTCAGACTTTCCTGAAAACTCCGAAGCATCAGCTACAGAGGAAGGCCTTGAAGGGTGATTACGATAGAGAGAATAATCACACCAGACGGCTTCAACCCAGACGCAAACCTGACGAGCGAAGGCCATATCATCCACATCTGCCGGACAGAGTACGCCGAGAAGCAATACGGACTGAGAAACAAGGGAACTGTCGGCGAACCGGATTACGAACTCAAAGAGAAAGACACCGTAGACGGCGAGACGGAGACCGGCGCTGTCGCATGTACCTGTAGAGAATCTCTCGATTCAGAGGACGAAGCCCTTCAACACCTCAAAGAGGTAGAGAACCAGCACAAAGGCAGTCTCAACCAGAAGGTAGCCCGTCGACAGCTTGACGGCGTCAAACTTCACGGCTTCGAGTACGCAGGCCTTGAGGCCCACGGTGGTTCCATTTCCTTCTCCCATGAAGAGTTAGGTCTGAAACTGTACGCAACACCGAACTGGGAGAACAACGACGGCAAGATCCATATAGAGCTACACGGGATGCACAGTACTATTCTGGAAGGCCCGCTTCAAGGCAGGGTTGTCGAGTTGGTAGATGCTTCAAAGCATTTGACTGTCGGAGAGTACCTTCAGCACCTACGAGACTTCATCGAGGAAAATCTTCTCAGCAAAAACAGGAGGGAGGAACTCCGGGGAGGTAAGGAGCAGGAGGGATAGCCTATCCCCTTTCTCCTATTTTTGGTGAAAACCACTTATGTCACAACTTGAAGAACTTGAGACTACAGATAGCGGAAGCGTCCGGAAAAAGGACGCATTGAGTTGGCTTGAAAGCCTTGAAAACCCTGAAATCCCCGAAGCGTTGGAGGACCAGCTTATCCAGTCGGTTACTCCGAAGCCTCAGAGCCACAGCGGTTCAGCATTCCCGACACCTATCAGCCAGGTCAGAGTGACCGGCAGACCCGAGTTTGTCGAACAGGTCGCTAAGTTGTTCCAGTGGTTCAACGTCTTCGAGTCCTCAGCAACTCGATTACAGATTAATCTCCAGCAGATAGAAGATCGAGAGACAGAAGAATTTACAGAGAATTACGCATTGTACCTGTCCAGCGCTGTAAGAGGCAAAGAGAAGGTTGTCCAACAGGTCGTGATGGGAGGCAACAGCGAGGAAGATGAGAGGCTGTCTAAGGCCTTGGAAAAAGCTCAGGAAGAAACAGGACTGGTGGAGCAGTGATAGAGAGGTGACAGCGCTAGATCTTGAATATGGAGATATAGCCTTCCAAGTCGAGAAGTGGGAGGATGAACTGGCCGAGGAAACCTGTTCAGCTCTAAGGGATATGGCCGAGGTAGAGGACAAAGATATAGAGGCGGAAGCAGCAGCTTTCACAGGTAAACTCCTGTTCCTGGTCACGGAAGGTGACTGGAAGGATGCGGAGGGAATCGCCTCCGTCCTTGAATCTTTTTTCAGCGAACAAGCGGGTGACGACGTCGAACCTGAAGACTCCGAAGAGGAGACTGAAACCGGTGATGAGGAGCAAGAAGAGGCCTCAGAAGAACAGTCGGACTCCCCAGACGAAGACGAACAAGACGATGAGGACGGTGAAGGGGTGATCATCAAATGACGAATAAAACGATTGAGCGACAGAGCGCAGCAAAGGCCGTAGCCGAGATATTCCACGGTCAAGGCCCCCTCACCGACGAAGAGAAACAGCAGTATAAGGAATTGACTGAGGATGTCGCCAATTTCAACAAGACAGGGAGTTTCAAAGAACTACGTTCGCCGGATCAGGATCAGGAGCCGCAGAAGGTGGAAATAGAGATAGCCACCGACGACGCAGGAAAATCAGAACAAAACAGCGATGAGGACGAGGAGTAGAATCCTCTTCTCCTCTTTTTTCAGGTGATGCCCTTATCGCTACGCTACACGAGGTTACAGCGTCGAACACGGTCAAGGTCACTGACCCGGAAAAGGTCGAAAATCTGCTTACGGACAGACGAAGTCTCTCCTGCAAATTCCATTTAGAAGATAGCAAGCTGTATTTCCACGGTTACGACGGTTTCAGAGTCTACAGAGAAGATAGGGAAGAGGTAGGCCGGTATCACGGAGTGGAAGGCCTTCTCCACGAACTCAAGGATTACTTCGAGGAGGGGGAGGAGTTGATCATCCAAGGAATTGGAAACGAGAAAACTCGGTTCCCTCTTTGTGCCTATCAGTTCAGGGCGACACCCGAGGCCGTCTACTACTCTGACTTGGGTACGGACGAGGAAGAGATCGAGGTGGAAGCTGGGAGTGAGTGAGGTCGATTTTGCTGAGGAGGCCCGCAGGGTCGAAGAGGAAGCTGAAACACATCAGGAGGTAGTGAGCGAACTAATGGGTTCCAGAGAGTATCAGGAGGCGCTCCTGATGCAGGGATGGCACAAGGAAAACTATGGAATCTCTGTGATGAAGGTGTCTTACTGGAAGGAGCAGAGGAAGGAAGCGACCGACACCCATCACTTCGATTATCTTCTCCGGGAGATCATGGAGGCAGAGCTGGTTTTCTGGAAGCACTACCACGATTTTGACTCTGACGAGGCCTTCGTAGAAGCAGTATACGAGGAAGATCTTAGCACTGCCAGTGAGTCCGTTCCGAATATCGTCAAGACGTGGCGGTGGTTGACTGAGGAGATCGACGCGCCTGAAGAACTGGAAAGCCGACAGGAGGGCCTCAATAGTTTCGCAGGATAAGCCTCACCTCTTCTTTTCCATTTTTCCTAATTTAGGTGTTTGCCTAAAGAGTTATTGAGCTGGAGTTCTTTCTGGACAGTGTATGGTGAGTGTTACCTGTAGCAGTTGTAGCGCTGAGGTAGAGGATCCAAGCAGTTACTGCCCGGAGTGCGGAAAACGGCTTGATTACAATTTGTGTCCCAGCTGCGAAGAATTGCTTCCTGAGGATGCGGATTCGTGTCCTGAGTGTGGGTATCAGCTTGTGATCACGGCAGACGATGTGGAGGAAGGGCCTTTCCGAGGCCCTGAAACAGGGGATGTTGTGGAGGCCGTCGAGAGTGTCGACGACGATACTCAGGAGATCATCCGGGAATTGTTAGCCCGTGATCCGGACCTGTTCAGAGCCTACGCTTACCTTCTGCAACTGGAGGAGACAGGGTACGGTATCCCGAAGGACGCGCCGGAGCACCTACACACATTGTACGATCTTGTCGAGGATACGGGTTTGAAGAAATGTGTGGGCCGGGTTACCCGAGAGTTCAACGAGGACGTCGACGACGAAGATGAGGTCAGTGAGAAATGGGTTCAGGACCAGTTGGAGGAACTGGTCGAGTATGGAGTGATTGGCAGATACAATGCGAGGGAGGGAGTGGAGTACGGCGATATCGGCCAGATCCTGACTGATACATTGTCGCCGAGCTCTATCAGCTTGGAGGATGTCGACGAGTGCGTGGCTGAGACCGGGATGCCCCGAGACCTCGTCCTGTACCGTATCTTGAAGGCCTCCATGAGCTATCTCGATTTCTCCGACTACCAGAGGATCGAAGAGGAGAAAGAAGCCGCCGAAGCCTGAGACACGTTTTTAGGAGTTGGGTTAATTTAGGCGATAGCATAAAGTTGGTGCTTGTATTATCGTTATTTCATAGATGAAGCTGAGCCTGCTTTCGGATATCCACGGTAACTTGCCTGCGTTCGAAGCTGTCCTCAGGGATATGCCGGAGGACGTCGAGGAGATAGTCTGCCTGGGGGACGTAGTCGGTTATGGGCCGTGGCCTCGTGAGTGCGTGGAACTGGTGCAGAAGCACTGTTCTATTGTTGTCCAGGGGAACCATGATAGAGAGGCGGTGCAGGATCCGAGTGTCTATAAGAGGAATAGTCAGGCGTATAGAGGCCTTTTGCACGCCGAGGAGGAGTTGATCAACGCAGATCTGGCGTGGTTGGGAAGTCGACCTCAGAAAACGGAGTACAACGAGGACATCTTACTGGTTCACAGTCATCCGGAGAAAGTTGATTACCATGTTTATCCCAGGGATTTTGCCGAGGTTGCACGGTACATCGATGGGTATAGGGCTTGTTTCCTCGGTCACAGCCATATTCAGCATTTTGAGGTGTTGAATGCAAAGCTGATTTTGAATCCGGGTAGTGTCGGCCAGCCTCGAGACGGCGACAGTCGGGCAGGGTATGCGGTTGTTGGTACTGAGTCGTGGGATCTAGATCTGCGCCGTGTCGAGTACGATATCGGAAGGGTGCGGGACAAGGTGGATGAGGTTGGGTTTCCGCCGGAAGTGGGGGAGCGTCTGGAGGAAGGACGATGAAGGGTGAACCTGAAATCCTCCATGAGGTTCCTGTGGATAGGATAGAGTCAAGAGATCTACCGGAGGATGCCCGTAGTTTACTATTGGAGGTAGGTCTTCAGGACTTCTCGCCGCAGAGAACCAGCGAAATGGTTCAGACACTGGAGACATCTGGTTTATCTCCTTCCCGTGTCAAGGCTTTGCGGGTGGAGTCCCGGCTTCTGGGCAGGTTTCCTACTGGTTCGGAGGACGTTTTCAATCGGGCGGCGCAGCTCCAAAGGCAGAAACACGGGGATGAGGGTGTCAAGAAGGGTGTTGAGCCAGAGTACATCATCGTTGCAGCTCCGTTAAAACAAGGTGTCGGAGGGCAAGCGTCTGTTAAGGATACTGTCGAGCAGCTGCGGGCGGTGCAGGAAACAATCGAGGAAGTTGAGGAGCCGGTGGACTTCACGGGTACAGTCCTCCTTGAGAACAGGTCTGACTCCGTCTTTTCCAATGTGGAGGATCTTCACTGTTTCAGAGATGAGGCCTCGGACCAGGGTTTTGATCTTCTGTATTCGTTGAATCTTGCGGTTGAAGGCGGTAGAGAATTGCTGGGAGAGGCGTCCTCTTCGGAGGTTGAACTGATGAGGATGAGCAGGTTGGGGGACTGATTCAGGATGAGTTTGGATCTTGTTGTCCCTGAACTGGTGGAGCAGCTATGGAGTGAGGAAAGTTTTCCAGCTGCGAACAGTCTCCAGGCTATCGCAGCGACCGATACCGAGGAAGGTAGTCGGGCGTGGAACGTGCTTGTAGAGGCCTTGATGGAGGGTGGTCTGGGTCCTTCGTTGAAGAGCAGTCAGGCCCTGGCCTACTACGGAGCGACTGGTGGAGAGGATAGGCTGGATGAGGTTCTACAGGTTTACAGGCGGGCACTCGAGTCCGGGGGCGAGGAGACTCGTTTTGCTGTGGTGGATGGATCGAGGATGATCTTACAGCTCGATCCAGGTGCTACAGAGAAGGTTGTACCTGTCCTGGGCGAGGCCTTAGAACACGGGTTCGGTGAGTTGGTGGAGAAATCGGAGGAAGCGGGTTCTGTAGCAGAGTTATCTCGTAGGGACGTCTGGTCCGATCGTTCGCTGCGGGATGTCTTCAATACCTTAGTGGAGGCAGCTGATCACGACGTCGAGGCCGTGAAGCAGGTTATCGGTGATGAGGAGGTCGCGTTTTTCATCGATGCGTGTTTCGAGGACGGGGCGTAGGATTAGGTATAAAAAAGTCATTTATCCATCTATGGATATATGGTAAAGCAGATTAACTTTCACGTAGACGACGACGTTTTCGATAAAGCTGACCAGGTCAAGGAAGATCAGGATTTGACTTGGCCTGAGTTCTTGGAAAAAGCAGCAGACGAACTAGAGAAGGAATGTGCAGTTTGCGGGTCAGAAGAGAATATTCACAGTCATCATATCGATGGAGATAGGGATAACAATTCGCCTGATAATTTGATTACCCTCTGTGCTTCTTGCCATAGAGAGGTTCACTCAGACTCCCAACTTTCACACTTGAAAGACGACAGAATACACGAGCTCAAGCAAAAGTTGCCATCGGTAGACCCGAAGACTGTAACTTGCGATCACTGTGGATATGAGTGGGAAACAGAATCCGTAGTGGATAGAGTGACATGTCCCAACTGCAGTCGCAAAACCCCGAACACAGCAGAAACACAGGCAGAGGCCTGATAATCAGTGAGTGCTTTTGATGAAGATTCTATTGAAGAGGTCATAGAAGAGGCTGATCCAGAACTGAGGGAGGAAATTGACCAGCATCTTCGAGAGGCCTACGATGAGTTGAGAAAAGCAGGATTCGATCATCAGAGTAGGACGCAGAAGCATCTCAAGGAACTTCAGCGAAAAATCGACGAGAAAAGAGACTACGAGAGTGATGAAGAGTGACTTGTGAGGAATGTAGAAACCAGATCACGGTTCAGCATCCCGGCGATGAGCCTGTTAATGCTTTCCGGGAGTTGATGGAGAAGCTGGCCGATGAGATCGGCAATAGGAAAGAAGCCCGGAGTGTAGTAGATGGACTTGTCGAGGAGGTTTATCACGGCAGTGCTGAAAATCTGGATTTCATCGAAGCCCTCGAGGAAGCAGGTGAGAATACTCAGTGAGCGACGACGATGTACTGAACAAGATTTCTCATCTTCAGGCAGCGATCCGCCAGTTAGCAGACCAAGGAGAGATCAAACCAGAAACTAAGGAAAAGCTATTCGATCATTTAGGTCACAGAGAAGACGGAGAATCAGCGTCGACTGATGAAGGCCTTCTAACCGCTATCACATATCTAAAGGACGGAGCAATAGGGAGGTATCGAAAGGCTCCTAATGTAGTTCTGGAAGACGGGGATGAGTTCGTTTTGAGAAACGGATACGAAGAAAGGATTGAGAGTATAGCATATGATCTGAGGAAAATCGAGGGTAAAGCCAGGAGAGGCAAGAAGGAGAAAGCTCCTCAGACCCGTGAACAAGCTATAGAAGAGGCAGCAGACGAACTTGAAAAGCTCTCAGAACAGCTTTTGAAAGAGGCGAGAACCAGTAGTGAGTGATTCCCGGTTTACTGAGGAATCTCTGTTCACGTATATCGGTGATCCCGAAGATCAGAACATGGTACGGCTGGAGAAGGGTGATGTCGTCCGTTATGAGAAGTATGGGAAGGAGATGGAGGCCTTCTTCGTAGCGGCTGAACCGGATACGAATGCGGTTAAGATCCGGAAGGCTTCGGATACCTTCGATTACATCACGTTAGAGAGTATCAAGGAGAAGGTCGAAGACCCGGAGATCAGTGAAGGCTTCATCGACGAACAAGACCTGGAAGAGGTGAGAATCAGTAGTGGGCGATGAAGAGGTTGGCACTTTTGGTACAGTAACTGTTCTCCTCTTAGTAGGAGCAGCTATTTTCGGCGCAGGATATCTGACAGGAGAACAAGCTGGAAGGGACTCCGTTGATGGGTTCAAGAAGTGCATTCAAGTCGAGAGAAGTGCTGAGCTTGTCCATTTCAGAAACACGGGTCAGGAGACCAGTGTAGAGATTATCCAAGAAGATAGAATAGTTAGAAAAATCGATGATTTTGGCCGGGGAGATCGGCTACAAATTCACCCGTCCCGTACCGTAGAAGTATGTCTTGAAACCTTCTACAACGTCTCTGCTGGCGAGGTACAGGTAGGAACTTGGAAATCAGGGATGAAGAGTGGACTGGAGGTCGAGACCAGAGAGTTTAACGAGAAGATTAGGGCAGAGAACAAGGACTCAGGAGGTGAGAATCAGCACTGACTGACAACGGATACCAGCAAACTCTCGTAGGCGACTCTCCGGTCCTCGACGAGGAACTGATTGTTGAGAAGTATTGGGATGGCGGTCATCGCCAGGTCATCGACGAGCTCCCCGGCGAGGATTCGCATCTAGATCTGCAGGAGACCTCGTCAAAGATCGGTGCGCCAGAGGTCGAGTATCCGAGAAGCAGAGATCATTACGACGTCTCCAAGTTCACCGGTTACTACGACGGGAGAAGCCGGTCGGAGTACAAGGTCTTCGACATCCAGGTCGACCGGGAGGAGCACCCGGAGGACGCGGAGAGGATCGAGGAACTGCTGGAACAGTTCCACACGATACCCGAGCTCGAGGAAGAGATCGGCCAGTACGACAGCTTCCAGGAGCTCGAAGAGAACAGTGACACGGTCAGGGAGTACGAGTCTCTGTACGGCGCACTGAGATCGGCGTGGGACAAAGACAGTTTAGCCAGTTACGCCACAGGAAATCGGAGGCCTCGCATGTTCGAGGTCGACCAGTTCCCACAAGGATTCTACGGCGTACCCCGGTTGTTCCACAGCCATGCCGACCAGCTGATCGGAGACAAACTGCAGGAGGAAGATCTCGGCAGTCACTCCGTGGCCTGGGGCAGTTTCATCGTCGAGCCTGAGGATTTCTCGCAGCTCCACGACGTCTTGGAACCGTTCTACCACACGCCGGGCGACGAGGTGATGTCAAAGTGAGGGAAGAAGTCAGAATTGAGTTCAAGATTATCGAGGGAGACAACACGTCGATTGTAGAACGAGACGAAGAAGTCCATTTCATCTACGTCGAGAACGAGGAGCAGAAGAGGTACGGCCAGTATCTGAGAGATGAGGAAGGCCTCGGTACAACGACTATCAATACGTTTCTACGCGGGATGAAGAGATACAAAGAATGGAGGGACGAGGTGATGTCTCGGTGAGTTTGCGTGAGGCTGTGAGAAGTTATGAGCAGGATCTTGATGAGGTGAGGAAGAAGACGGAGGTATCCGAGGATAAAATCAGTCATTGTAGGGAATGCGGAGAGCCTGTCGAAGACGGTGTTGTACTTATTTCGCCTATTAAGCCGAATTGTGTGACGGTTCAGTGCTTCTCCTGCGGTACCGTGTACGATGAGTGGACCGCGAATATGAACAGAAACGGGGTGAGGCCTCTAAATGACTGAGCCTGAATGTAGGGAAGTTTTCGATGACTTTGATGGCAGGCTGTATCAGCAGTCGCAGCTTGAGGGTATAGCGGTTAGGTGTCCTCACTGTGAGATGCCTACTCAGCTTGTTTCCATTCTTGGTTCAAGGCCTGGAAGATGTTTGAGTTGCGGCCTACCCATCGAGGTCGAGGTGCAGGTGACGTATCCTGAGGGAAAATCGAAAGACGACAGCCTCTAATCTTCTTTTTTCCGGGAGAAGAAGCTGCTCTCTCGTATGTTCACACTCTCGCTATCTTGTCCGAGGTTTTGGTCCTCTGTTTCTTTCCAGTCTAGGTTTTCTTCGAGGCCTTGGTAGGTGACGAAGTGCTTGAAGTGAGGGGTTCCTGTGTATCGGGGGTGGATTCTTTGATCCCAGAGCACGTTGACGTCGTCAGGAAAGCTGTATTCCTCGAGTTTGGAATGAATCTTTTCCGTCGACTGTTTTTCTCCGCTGCACAGGAACAGTAGGACGGATTCAGGGTTTTCGCAGTTTCTGAGCGAGGTAAGTGGGTACGGACTTTTGTTTCGAGGGGTGTCGATGAACAGCTCCGAAACCAGTCCTTTGCCGGCGAAGATTTTGATGTCACCGTGGCCGAGATCGTGGACTGTCATCGGCATCATTGACTCGAAGACATCGGCTATGGCAGCTGAGATGAATCCCTGGAACAGGTAATCTACTTCGACGGGAACTAACAGGTTTACCTCGTCGACGAGCTCGGGTAATTGTGTAAGGCCTTCAGCGAAGAGTATGGAGATTCCTTGGTTGCGGTGGAGAAGTTCTCGGATCTGGTTCTCTGCGTCAGGTTCGGATAGGTCTGCGGATAGGAAGAAGAAGTCGTTTTCCTGGACGTCTTTGAAGCAGGCTGCGAGCTGTGGCTCTGTTCGTGCAGTGTAGCAATTGGCCTTGGTCTCTGTGTCGATGTTCCGGACTGCTTTCACCCCTGTCTCTCCTACTCCGATTACGGAGACACTGGGAGCCCACGAAGGTTTACCCGTCATTTGTAAACGGTTTTCCGGGAGAGGACGAGAACGTATCTTCCGCCTTCATCGGGTTCCTGCCTGTTTTCCGGTGTGTAGGCCTTTCTCTCGATGTCACTGGGTAGTTCGTCGTGGAGTTTCGCTCCTTTCTCCGCCAGGTCTTGGAACTGGCTGTGGGTGAGGACGTAAGGAGTTCCGTCGACGGGCGTGGCTACGAAGAAGAATTTGACCGAGTCCTGCCCTCTTTGTTCGTCTTCATCGAATTGTGCGGTGAGCCAGGTCTCTTCCTCGTCGACGTACCCGTACTTCTCCTCGACGGCAAGTAGTTGTGAGAGTTTTCTGACGTCAGCGACTTCGTCTTCCATACCTACCAGTACGTTTAGGCAGACGCATAAATTCTGAGGTTCCCTCAACAGCGAATCCGGGCCTCTGAAATACAATTAAAAAGACGGCGAGGAAATACTGAAGCAGTGACTGACGAGTTCTCTTTCGATGCGGCAAGAAGGATTCTCGAGTCTGAAGACGTCTACAGCACCAACGATCTTGATGTCAGTGAGCGCCGTTTCTATACAGGTCTTGGCAGTACTCGTTTGGAGATCCAGTATTTCTACGGCGATGAATTGGCGGTAGGTGAGTACCACGAGAAGACTCACGGTAGGGAGTACGTGGTGAAAACCCGTTTCTGTGTTTCAGAGGATCTGGAGGAATGGACGCCGTATCAGTTGAAAACGGAGGACGGCAGTGTGTACGAGATCAGTGAGGATGAAGAATTGCTGGACGCGACTTTTGAGCAGATGAGGGAGTGGGATAACCGTCTTCAGGACGAGTTTCCTTCAGGCATAGTTACCAGGGTTTAGTTTGAGGGTTTGTCTTTGTCTGGTGTCCAGTTGTCGAGTTCTTCGGCGGGTACGGTGTTTCTCACTGAGGTTTCCCAGTGCTGGTCGAGGAGGTCGTAGACCTGTTCAAACTCTTTGTTCAGAAGCAGGTCCTGAATGACCTTGGCCTGGTTGATACCGAGGTACACTGCGAGCTCTTCTCGGATGTTCGCGGTGATGTTGAAGTACGGGGCTGCCCCGGATTCTCCTTTGTCTGTACTGGCGTTCATATCGTCCTCGACTTTTTTCAGACGTTCGATTATGGTGTAGGCCTTGGGAATATCATGGTCGTCGTACAGTTCTTCATTCATGCTTGATTTCGACTTCCGGGTTCGGTTTTGAGTGTGACGGGTTTCCCGCAGTCTGTGCAGAACAGGTCGTGGTCGAACTCTTCCCGGCACCACGGACAGTAAGGCATAGAAGTGTTTTAGGCTTTCTCAGTCTTTATGGTTTTGCATAAATTCGGGGTTTGGGTGTAATCGATTTGATTAAACAGAAAGCTGAAGGGTTCTTTGAGAACTATCGGTAGACAGAGTAAGTGCTTCCCATAGCCCCTTTCTTTTAAAAATGCTAATTCCTCACCAGTCATTATGCCAGCGGTCTACTGCGATTACTGCGATCAAGGATTCGAGCAGAAAACAGCAGCAGCTGAACACGAGGAGAAAGAGCACTCAGATGGCGAAGAAAAACTGCTACACGCCAGAATCCCTGGAGTCGCCGGTCTCTATCACATGTTCTCTTGGATTCGGAAAAGGACTTGAGCAGAGTGTTGGGCTTGTTCTCGGTAGTCTTCCATCTCTTCCTCGGTAATACTGGTTTCTATGGAGTGGGCCTCTGCGTTCGCATCCTGTCGGAAAGAATCCAGTTCGTCGATGAAATCGCTGTCAAGGCCTGAAGACAGATGTTCGAAGTCGCCTAAGTTTTTCTCGAAGTTGCTGATGAGTGTGCTGAAGTTCTGAAACCGTCTGTTGTCCGGGAGGTAGTACAGATCTATCTCTTGTTTCCCGTACTCCTTCCGGAGGATGTCGATGATCAGGTTTTCCAGTAGTTTCCGTGTCAAGACGAGCGTGGCGTCGTTAACCCCGAGGCTGTAGCACTGGTTGATGTCGTCGACGAGATCTGGATAGAATGTACCTGGGACGTTGTTGATGTCGATAAACTGTTCGGAGCGGAATGCGGTGTGGAGAACTTCTGTACCGGGATTCTGGTTTTCCAAGATTTCTAGAGCCGGGTATTTTTCCAGGGTATCCGTGTCGGTGTCGGCCAATGTGTAGATCCGTTTCATGACTCCGACTGCTTTGTCTTCGTCTTCCTCGGCTACTTCTCTGAGAAACTGGGTTGTGTTGGCTTGTTGGTCGTTGTCCCTGTGGTCCCAGCTGGCGTGGAACCGGTCGATATCTTTCAGGGTGTCGTTGACGCCGAACTCTGTAGCAGCCATCACCCAGTCGTTAGTATCTAAGTCTGTACTAACGGCAAACCGGGAGAACTGACCGATAAGAGCCTCCATAGGATTCTGAGACATAAGCGGTTGTAGAGTAGTTGGTAACCTGAAGGCATCGGACCAGTCAGGATTAGGTATAAAAATATTGATGAGTTCTGTTAATGTAGGAAAATGTCAGAAACATCTGAAGCGGTCGAAATGGTTGACCCGGAAAAAATGGAGAAACTGATAGAAGGCCTGCAAAAAGCAGGGTTCAAAAACGCGATGTCGGTCCCAGCAGACACATTCTTAGACATTATGACGCCGAAGAAGCTGGAGTTGATCGACCAGTTGAGAGAGGATAGTTACGAGTCGATCAGGGATCTAGCTGAGAGTGTCGGTAGAGAGTCAAGTGCTGTAAAACGAGATCTTAATGTTCTCAGCAAGTACGGGATTATAGGCTTGGAGCCGCAGGGTAACAGGAAAATCCCGAAGTTGGAAAGCAGCTACCTTGTAGTCCGGCCTATCGAACTCAAGGGTGAAAAACAGCAGTGAGTGAGGCCGATTTAGCTGAAGAGATCTGCGAAGAACTGGGACTGGACTATAACAGGGTTTTCGCTGAACTTGAGGTGAAGGTCAGTACTGCTTTCCTCGAAGCAGTTCACGAAGAAATCGTCGAAAACGAGGACGAGACTCGGGATGTCGGTGAGGCCGTGGACTATGAAGAAGCGTATGATGGTCCTCTCGACTTGATTAGCGGGATGAAGGCGCAGGTTCGAGGTACTGACCTGAACTCGGTTGGTTGGAGCATCTTCGAATCAGAATTTCTGCAGGATCTGGACGCCTTGGAAGAGATGATCGAGGAGCGTGATAGCCAGTGAGTGATGTAACGCTGGATCAGGATAACCTCCTGTGCAAAGAGGAGGTCGTAGAGGCCAAGGAAGATCTGGATGAGGAAAGCACTGAAGTCTTGGAGAAGTACATCAGCAAACTTGCCAGCTACTCTAAGCAGGAAATGTCTGGGAAGCCTCGACTCAGCACGCCTGAGTACTACCAGTTGAGAAAGGAGGTTCTCCCAGAGATGTTCCCTGACAGGGACGTGAGTCTCCAAGATCTCCGCAGGGCCATTCGCGTTCATTTCCACGATGGCCGTGTTCCTGACGAGGCACTCAACAAGGACGCAGGCAGAGGTGAAAACCTGAGAACGGCCCAAGGTTTGGAAGCTAGATCTACAGAGGAAGACGACATTGATCTCGGAGGCCTTCCTGAAGAAGTGCAGGAACAGTTGGAGGACATTGATTTTGAATCGGGTGAGGAGCTGTTGGGACGGTTCCACCTGTACTTGACCAACGAGACCGGATTGTCTCCCGGCGATACCGTTGACTACGTCCGGGAGATGGACTACCAGCTCGGATTAAACCCTGACGACCACCCCTCGAAGCAGTATACTCACGAGGACGAGCTCACTTCCTCCGCCCGAGACCAGTTCAGCAAGTTCCTTGACTCCAGCTACGCAGAAAAAACAGAGAAAGACTCAGAAGAAGGTGTATAGATGCTATGGAATTACCAGGATCAGAAGACAAGACGTATGATGATATCTTAGAGCTCATCGACGAGTGTCGAGAGCAGGACAAACTTCTCAAAATCAAGGTTGACGCCACCAAACACCAAGACGCTGAGTATCAGGACGTCTACGCCACGAAACTGTATGATATTCCTGAGAAAGACGGGGAGATGTTCATGACCTACGCCACAGGGAAAGTATTCAATAAAGAGGGTTTCTGGTCGGAGAAGGCGCTTCACGACATGATGAAGCACCAGTACGAAGCTGAGGTCATCGACATCACCGACATTGAAGACGACGATGTGAAGTCCAGGTTGAAGAGCTGGATGCTGAAGGGAAACCCTCTGCAGGAGGTCCACGTCTTCGTGAAGCACAGGGACGACGGCAGGTATAAAGACGAGTGGCAGTACCAGCGAGGTCCTGACGAGGAGACTATAAGGGAAAACGAAGGTCTTCCAGAGCCAGGTTCAGGTCAAGAACCGGTCTACATCCATCTCGGCTCCTACCGTGAAGTCAGGGAAAACGCTGAAGAACTTGCTGAGGAGCATGACTTCGACTACAGGAAAGAGGCCGAAGGAGCTCGTAAACTTGTAGAGCAGGCAGGCCTTCAGCTTGGCACTCACGGTATTCAGATCCTCAAAGATGAACTGGAAGACGAGGATGCAGAGGGTGATAAGAACTGATTTCTGACGATGAGAAGATCCGGCGTATTGAGAACATAGAAGGCGTCTACTTCAACATTCACGCGAAGAACCGGGCAAAGCATCGTGTCGGACTCAACCCGTGGACGCCGAAAGAGTACGAGGAAAAGATCGTCAAGCAGGAACCCGACTTTTACTGGGATAGTGAGTACGAGAACTACCAGGCTGTTTTCGAGGAAGTGGTGTTCCCGTTTTCCTTGGAACTGCATGATGACCGGCCAGGGCTCTTGGCAAAAGCTGAGTCAGCACTGCCTCCTCAGGACGGTTACCGAGAGGAGAATGACCGTTTCACCTTGTTGAAGAGGGGGAGCGGTTCGAGTGCTCGCAGACCGAGAGATAAGGTCTCGTTGGAAGCAACAGCAGATATTGAACGGGAAAGCGTAGGAGGTGGTAGCTCTTGAAGCGGTTTCTGTTGGTGACGAATGCCGGTGCAAGCGGTTCTACCTGGCATATCTTTAGAAAAGGTGAGGAAGAGTGTATCTGCAGGACCCATTCGCATATCGGTCTGAATCGGAACACGCCGAAGAAGCAGGTGAGAATCCTCAGTGAGTGATTATGACGACCCGGTTGTCGGTGTTTTAGCTGATGTCTTCAGTGAGGCGGATGATGATAGACTGCCTGACGATACCCTGTGGTTCAGTGATGGCTGTACTTTGGCCGATGAACTTTCAGCCAGGATCAGAGATCTCCCGCAATGGAGAGAGACGGACGTAGATCTAGAGGATGTCCTGGACGAATTGGATGTGGAAGTCCCAACCGCCGCATTATTGGTAGAAACAGATAATGATGGTTACCATCTCTTCCATGGTACAAATCAGGCTGATAGTTACTACAGTAAGAAAAAAAGAGTAGCAAGAGATCTTAACAAACCTAATGGATGGATTCCTGATGAATTGAATAGAGATGAGCTTCATCGTTCCGAAGACGTTGAGGAGGCACTTGAAGAAGCCGTACAGCAGGCTCGGCAACAGGAACGCCGCCGCATCCTTGAGAAGATAGACAATCTTAGAGAATCTTATAAAGAGGAGATAGATAGAATTGAAAGGAAGCATCTTCTTTCTGATTCTGAGTTAGATCATAGCGATGCTAATCTTTTGAGAAAGTTTGAAGCAAAAAAGATAGATTCTCTTAGAGAGCTTGAGGAAGAGGTGAAGGCCTCCGATGAGTGATGCAGAAAACAGCTCCAAGTTTACTCAGGAGTCCTTGTTTACGTATATCGGTGATCCGGTAGAGCAGAACATGGTTTTCCTGGAGAAGGGTGATGTCGTCCGTTATGAGAAGTATGGGAAGGAGATGGAGGCCTTCTTCGTAGCCGCTGACCCGGATACGAACGAGGTCAAGATCCGGAAGACCGACGATTTCTATGATTACATCAAGTTAGAGAGTATCAAGGAGAAGGTCGAAGACCCGGACATCCAGGAAGGGTTCATCCCGGAACGAGACCTGGAAAAGAGGCCGGAGTTGAGCGATGAAATCAGTGTAGACTGGTTGGGAGGAGGCCTGGAGATCACTGTCTCGGAGTTCGAGATCCCGGAAGGTACTATCGAAATCTTGGTCGGGTACAACACACCGGTTATCGGGACGAGAAATTACGAGCACCTGCTTTCGGAGGCCCATCTGACACTTGCTGGTCCGAAAACTCTCAACCGGCGGTACAGATACAGCACGAGACTGGCAAACCTGAACGACCTATTGGAGGACAGTAACGAGGCCTACCCGTTGCATCCAGTAGCAGCTGCACGAGGTGACAAGCCAGAGTGAGAAGAAAGAAGACTCCACACGAGGAACGGCTGCAGAAACTGTACGGTTTAACCGATAAAGAAATCAGGGAGATCAGGAAGGCCTCAACAGTTTCGCAGCAGGAGGCGGTGGTTCGTGAGGCCTTGGCAAAAACTATCCATTAAGATCTGGGATTGAGGGTTCTCTATTCCCAGATTTTGAGAAAACGGTTTGGAGAAGGTATAAAAAAGACCATCGATGGTTATTTAGTATTGGTGATACTTTTTCGATGACTCAAAAAGGAGATCGTTGGTCGAAACGCGAAACTCAAAAACTCAAAGACAAATGGCCGGATCACACGGCAGAGGAGATCGCCGGCATGCTTCCTGGGAGGACTGTGGAAGCGGTCGAGTCCAAGGCCCAGCGCTTGAACGAGAAAGGCGAATTACCGGACAAGAACCGCAGCACGTCCTCACGGACCAGTCACTCAACCTCGCAGAAACAGGTCGAAAAAGGAGGCTCGCAGGTCAGGACAGTCTCCGGCGAGATTGAAGAGGTGAAGCGGGACGCTCCAAGGTCGATGGGGGTGTCGAATGCGATAGGCCTGAAGATCAACGGCGAATGGTTCTACGACACTTACAGCCCATCAAGATTTGAGGACACGGGGAAGGGAATCGCTTTCCAGGTCGGCGGCGAACTGTTCACGGTCAAAGGAGCACGTCTTTCTGGGGCTGACTACACTGTTGAGGATTCTGGCAGTGGACAGAACTATAACAGGCTGCAGAGCTACGGCACGATCCAGAAAGGAAACGCGACAGAGATCTCCCAGACCAAGGAAGTCGAGATCAAGAAGAGCCAACTATTCGAGGACTTCCATCAGGCGATGCTGTCTCGAGCTACTGGTAGAAGTGAGAGCTTTGTTCTGGAGGTGTGGGATCACAAGGACTCTGTCAAGGAGAAATGGAAGAGTAGTGGAGAGTACTACTCTGGAAAGGGGCCGGTTGCGACTTTAGGCTATAAAAACCTGTCCTCTGTCTCCCTTAGAGGTCGGAACTACCATTTGTCGAAACAAGATGTGGTCAACGATGTTGTTGATGCAACGTCAAAAACAGAAGATGAAGTTTCAGAGAGAGACATCGAAGTCAATTTTGAAGCCACAAACCACAGCACTCTTCAGGATCTTTGGAATGCCCGGAATGACGTACTTACTGAAGAGGAGCTGAAAAACCCACACGCGTTTGACAATAGCCAGTATGAGCAGATTGAGGTTGAATGGGTTGACGACACGTCGGCAGAGGCCTTCCTTGAGGAAAAGTTTGACTTCTACTGATGCTTTCCAGAGAATCCTCACCACATTTCACTTTCTTCATTTTTATGCATTTTCCTAAACACTATTCTGGTTGCAGTACGTGTATCATTACAGGATGACTGAGGCAGTCGTCAGTGAATCGCGCGGGATAGAAGACCGGAACCGCTGCAGTCTACCTACGCGCCTGGCCGAGGAGTTGGGGAAGGAGCCGGGGAGCCACGTCAAGGTAGAAGGCGAGTTGAAGGCCTACTTCGTCGTCGACGACGTCCACGAAAACAGTTCGGAAGAGGTCAGGGTGGCAGCTGAAGGCCTGGACAGGATCAAGTCCGAATCCGGGGAGCAGGTAGAGATCTCTGCGACGGTTCCGGACTCGAGTTATGCAGAGGCTTGGAAAACAGCTGGTTTCTACGAGTCACTGTTGGAGTCGGAGGGAAGCGAGGTTTTCATCTCTTGTCCTCACGGCGGGGATGCGGAGAAGAACACTGACGTGATGGGTCGCCACCTCTGCCAGATGCTACGGGAAAACAGTGTAGGTGCTTCGGCGTGGCTGTGCCAAGGATTTGATTCAGGATACGACGGTAAGGATTCGTACAGTCGCTGGCATTTGAAGAAGCCGGTGAAGGCCTTCGATGCGTACCCTAAACTGGAAGGTATCAAGGACCGGCGTTTCGATTATGTCGTCGGGTTCCACCTGCAACAGAAGGATAACAGCACGGTGATGGGTTGGTGGTCAGGCCTCAGACAGTCTACGAAGATCTGTGGCAGAATCGATTCAAGAGAAGTTGGGTAGTTATGCGGATGTCGCCTGGAAGTACAGCGAGTTTGCTTTGACCGGGAGAGGAGACAAAAACTCGGTGAATTACTTCACGAAAGACGGTCAGGGCCTTCAGATAGAGATGCCGCCGAAAGTGTGCCGAAACAAGTTCAAAACCGTGCCGAGGGCGGTCAGGAATGTTTTGACGGAGCTTGTTTAGAGAAGGCGATAGTAGAGGTCCTGAGACTGGATCCCGCAGCTGACCTAATCGTTTTTTCTCCGGAGGAAGTCGATATCGTCGACAGTGATCTCTCCACGGCCTCCGATTTCCTCCTTGTCTTCCCAGTTGAAGTTGTCTTCCTGGGCTTGGTATGTGACGATGTATTTGACGTGCGGTGTTCCGATGTACCGGGGCTCGATCCTTTGATCCCAGAGCAGGTCAACACTGTCCGGGAAGCTGTATTCCTCTATCTGGTTCCGGATCTTTCCTTGGTCTTGCTTTTCGCCGCTGCAGGCAAACAGTAGAATACTTTCCGGGTTCTCACAGTCCTTCAGTGTCGACAGGGGGTACGGTTGCTTGTTGTTTGGAGTATCGATGTACAGTTTTCCAACCCGGTTTTCCCCTGCAGTGATTCTCACATCGTTGTGTCCGAGGTCGTGGACGGTCAACGGCATCATGCACTCGAAGAGATCGGCGATGTAGGAGGAGATGATGCTCCGTGGCAGGAACTCGGCTTTGACCGGGATCAACAGGTTCAATTCACTGACCAAGTCCTCCGGTAGGCTGTGGACGCCTTCAGCGAAAAGCACGGAGACACCGGTGCAGTGTTGAAGCAGGGTCTGGACCTGGCTTTCAACTTTTTCTTCGTTGAGGTCGCCGGAGAGGAAGAGGAAGTCGCTTTCCTCGACGTCCTTGAAGCAGGCCTCCAGTTCTGGTGTAGAGTTGACGGTGTAAAGGTTGACGTCGGCTTCGGTGCCGATCATCTCGACGGTTTCCGAGCCTGTTTCTCCGAGGCCGATTACGGTGACGTCTTGCTTCCAGACAGGGCTGTCAGTCATTTCGGGTTCTGTACAGTGCTTTGGCGTGGACGTATGTGCTTTTTTCCTCGGTGGGTTCTGGGCTCTGTGTGAAGGCCTTTCTCTCGACGTCACCGGGTAGTTCTCCGTGGATTTCGACGCCTTTCTCAGCTAAGTCGGTGAATCGCTGGTAGCCGAGGATGTACGGCTCTCCATTTGTAGGAACGGCAGTGAAGAAGTATTTCTCAATGTTTTCCTGTTCCTGCTCTTCCTCGTTGAACCGTGGTATGATCCAGGTGTCCTCCTCGTTGACGTAGCCGTACCGGTCCTCGACGTCCTCGCATAAGGCCTGTGACAATGCTGTTCTGTCACTGACTTCCTCCATAGCACCTCCTTTGTTTTTAGGGAAATGCCTAAATTCTTCTGTATCCTTTCTTCTCCGCACAGCGAGGGGTTAGTTAGAAAAGACTCGAGTGAACGTTGTTACGTAGTGGCTGATAGGTTCTCGTTCGATACGGCAAGAAGTATTCTCGAGTCCGAAGATGTGTACAGCCGTGAGGACTTGGAGGTCAGTGAGCGACGTTTCTATACCGGTGTTGGCAGTACTCGTTTGGAGATCCAGTATTTCTACGACGATAGAATGGCAGTAGGAGAGTACCATGAAGAGGCGTTGGGCCGGGAATATGTGGTGAAGACCCGTTTCTATGTTTCAGAGGATCTGGAAGAGTGGACGCCGTACCAGTTGGAGACTGAGGACGGTAATGTGTCCGAGATCGATGACGATGAGGAGCTTTTGGAGGCTACGTTGGAGCAGATGAGAGAGTGGGATAACCGTCTTCAGGATGAGTTCCCTTCAGGGGCTGTAACTCGGATCTGATTATCCGAAGGACGAAGTCACGCACAGAGATAAATTAGGAGAATAATAGAGCGGTACAGAGAATACAAAAATATAGATGAAAATGGGTCTGAATCTACTTGTAAAAGTCGAGGGAAAGATTGTAGTTTCTCTAGATATAATGTTCGGGTAGATATGCCAGATTACATTGAGGATATGGAGAGGCTCAGGGATACCATTGAGGAAGGCCGTGAAGAGGAGTCAATTGAAAAGGCAGAGGAGATCAAGAAGAAGGTGAAGGAGACGGGAGATCCGGGGAAGATTACTCCGATTATAGAGTTATTGGATGATGTTATTGATCAGGTCCGGCATAATCCGTACTTGGCTAAGTTGAATGTTCAACGGCATTTAGCTACGATCAAATCCAACCTCAATGAGGATGGAGAGATCCAGAATAGATGCGGAGGCGGGGGTGCAAGTGATTTCAAGGTTGAGGGGCCGGTCGGCGGCAGTGATCGGGATACAGTGGAGTTTGAGGAGGGTCGTGATGAGGATATTGAGTTTTTGAAGGATGAGATTGAGCGTCTGCAGAAGGGCTTGGCGGAGCTGGAGAAAGATTTCTACTCCGAGAAGCGGGACTGAGTACGCGAGGTCCTCCCCACAAGGATTTAAAAGTGTAAGATATTATTAATATTATTATGTCTGAAGAGATGGTGAAAAAGAGTGTTGACATCACTCAAGACGACCAAGACTGGCTTGAAGAAAGCCCTATCAACTTTTCAAAATTCTGTAGAAGAAAGCTAGCTGAAAGAAGAGCTGAGGAAATAAATAAAAATACGAAAAAGCGGCTCTACGACCAAATTCAGCAAATGGTTGAAAAAGGCAGTGAGCTTAGGAAGCAGCATACCCAAAAACAAGAAGAACTTGAGGAAAAGTATAACTGCGAGGTAAAGGAGAGAAAAGCTGAGTACTGGATTTTTGAACACAAGGGTTCGGAGTACTACGGTCACTGGATGCCAGGACAAGTGTTCGAAGACACAGGAACAGAAGATATCCCAGAAGAGGCAGAAGAGTTCGGCAACAAGTTGGTTGAAGACTGGTACGACAAAGTGGATGCTTTTGGAGATTTTGTAGGAAATGAGACAGACTTTACTGGTGCAGGTGGAGATGAGTTAGGTCAAAATCTCCAAGGCCAACACTTTCTTTCAGACTTCACTCTCCTGTTGCCGTACGTGCCTACTGACATTAGTTCAATCAGCGTCAAATTCCTGGGCAGAGTTGTCTTCGATGCTGAAGACTTCCACGAAGACGAGATCTTCGATGAAGAAGGTGATATAGAGTGACGTGGACGTGCCAGAAATGCGGGAAGAATCACAGCGACCGGCATGTTGAAGAAGAGCTCAGTAAGGAAGAGATAGACGGCTGGCACTTCCCAAGTATACCAGACTCGGATACTGTTGAAGGCTGGATATGCGACAGATGCGGAAAACGCCACCCGACCCCAGAAAGAGCGCCAGGTGATATGGAGTGAGCAACGGGCAGATAGAGCTTGGAGAAGTATCCTTTAATCCTGCGGAGATTCAGGATTTCAGGCTTTCTGTGGAAGGAACGAGTGATACTGGAAAGACTAATTCGTTAGCCGTTATCCTTGAGGATCTGGCCGAGGTCAGCATACCGACGTTGATTGTGGAGCGTGTCGGCGCTCTCTCCACGGTCAGACACGAGGACGATGATATCGTTGTAGTCGGTGGGAAGGAAGAGGAGGCAGTTGATCTTGTAGTTCCTTTCCAGGAGCTGGACCAGATAGGTAACTGGGTCTTAGATAAGGGGATGAAAGTCCTTCTCGACGTCTCCACCTACTCGGACTACAGTCAAGAGGAAAGCCGGATTCACGAGGCAGCTGGGAAAGCCGTCCGCTCCTTGAATGACCGCGCCCATGAGAAGTACAGGGCAGGGAGCAGGACGAAGTCGCTGCTTGTTATCGATGAGGCCCATTACATGGCTCCGAAGGATAACGCTCCAGAACCGGATCTGGATGACAACGTGAAGATGTGCAGAGGCCAGATCATCAAGGCCTGTACCGAGGGAGGGAACAAAGGAATCTCAACGATTGTCTCCTACCAGAGAAGAGCCTTCCTTCACAACGGTGTTATCTCCCTGTGTAAGGACTGGATTGTCCACGGATTGGCGAACGAAGACGCCCAGAAGGTAGCGAAGAAGCTGAATATCGACAGAGACCTCATCGACCAACTTGGCGTCGGAGAGATCTTGGCTCGTGGAGATAACTTGACCGGTGGAGACTTGGTCGGGCCTACGAAGGTCCGGAAAAGACGCAGTCCTGATCCTCGTGAGGAAGAGTTCGAGATCCCTGAGACCAGTGCAGAGAAGCAGGAGGTTCTCAGTGAGATTCAGGAGTCGATCGAGGAGCGAGTAGAGGAGCGTGAAGAGAAGAAAAGCCGGGTAGAGCAGCTTGAGGAGAAGGTCGAGCAGCTCCAGGATGAGAAGGAGGAGATGCAGGAGGCCTTGGAGAACCGTGAGGAGCTCCGGAAGGCGTTGAAAGGCCTTGACGAACCTGATTCTTCTTCAAGTAGTGATGTAAAAGAGATCTCTGAAAGAGCTGAGGAATTGGAGGAAGAGAACGAGAAGCTCCGTAGGAAGCTCGATGAGAAAGAAGAGAGCTTGGAGATGCTGAAGCATGAGTACGAGAATTTGAAGGAGGAGTACGACGGCTTAGAGGAGAAGTACGAGTCCCGTCTTCAGGGTTTGAACTCGCTGCGTTCTGCGTTCCAGCAGTTGGGTCTTGCCTCTGAGGGTGAAGTCCCTGTGGAAGGCGGCGTTTCTGAGGATGATGTCGAGAATATTGTCGAGGACAAGCTCAGTGATTTCGACGCTGGTTCGACCGGAGGATCTGTTTCCGATATCGAGGATCTCGTGCTTTCAGATTTCCAGGAAGAGGCAGTGAACAGCTTGATGGATGAGGTCGAAGACCTGTCCGAGCGACAGAGGAAGCTGCTGTTGTTCATCGAGGCGAAAGGGAAGACCTTCTCCTCAAAAAAGGAGTGGGCTAATGGAGCTGTCGGCTACACAGATGGTGATGTCTACAGCGATATGAGTGATTTAGAGGATAGAGGCTTCGTCCAGAAGAATGCGGACGGTAGTATCAAACCTGCTACGGAGCAGAAAGTCAGAGACGAGTTGAGTCCTTACGATCCTGAGGACAGCGACGTTGAGGATGTGAAGAAACAGCTTCTGCAGAAAATCAACGGAGGAGGTGAAAATTCGGAGTGAGTCGTTTAGATGAGTTCTATGACTGGCTTGAGGACCAGAGTTACTGGGTGAAGAAGTCCGAGGTCAACGAGAAGTTCCCAGGAATCGAGTTCAAGGAATCGACCGGTGTCACAATGAAGAAAGACGATGAGGGAGACTGGTTGATACCACGTCGAGACCTTCGAGCTTTAGCCAAAGAGGGTGATAAGAACTGATTTCTGACGATGAGAAGATCCGGCGTATAGAGAATATCGAAGGTGTCTATTTCAATATTCACGCGAAGAATAGGGCGGAGCACCGTGTCGGGTTGAATCCGTGGACGCCGAAAGAATACGAGGAAAGGATCGTCGACCAGGAACCTGATTTCTACTGGGATAGTGAGTACGAGAACTACCAGGCTGTTTTCGAGGAAGTGGTGTTCCCGTTCTCCCTAGAGCTGCATGATGATCGGCCAGGGCTCATGGCCCGAGTCGAATCAGCGCTGCCGCCTCAGGACGGTTACCGAGAGGAGAATGACCGTTTCACCTTGTTGAAGAGGGGGGAGCGGTTCGAGTGCTCACAGACCGAGAAACAAGGTCTCGTTGGAAGCAACAGCAGATATCGAAAAGAAAACTGACGGAGGTGAGAGCTCTTGAAGCGGTTTCTGTTGGTGACGAATGCCGGTGCGAGCGGTTCCACCTGGCATATCTTTAGAAAAGGCGAGGAAGAGTGTATCTGTAGGACCCATTCACATATCGGTTTGAACCGGAACACGCCGAAGAAGAAGGTCAACGAGGAAAAGTTGGTGAACCTGCTTCAGAACGATGAAACTCCCGGCCTCGGAAAGTGGGCAGGGAAATGCCGTAGAAGGGCCTTGGAGGAGTTGACCGGGGAGAAACAGTTCTCCTGCAAGGTATGCGGACAAGGTATTTCGAATCGTTCAGGCCTGATCTCACATATCAACGGTAGGCACGGAAAATCGATGGATGTAGCTAAAGAAATAGCGGCGAAAGGTGGTGCCTGAATCGATTCACTTACTGATTTAATACCAGAGAAGCAGTTTGAGAAGTGTTCCTGTGCTGAGAAGGTAGTTGATTCTTCCGGATATGGAGATCTGATAGTCGCATTCTGTTGGGATATGGAGAAAGAACAGGTCTCGTACGTTTACGCCCGCCTCGACAGGTCTGGTATCTTAGCAGGCCTGAAACGCTTCCTTGGATTTGACGCAGTCGACACTGTGGAAGTCACTGAAGAGGACATAGAGGAGTGGAATCGCTATGGAAGCTGGGGAGAGAACCACGATAGGAGAAGCAGGGCCTTGACCCACGCCGAGCGCAGAGCCGAAGAGAAGTACGGCAGGAACTCCCCGATGCACCGGGCGATAGGCAGTTACCTGTTCAAAGATGCCTTCATCAGGGCCGGTAAAATCGACGAGCTAATCGAATCAGGATGCTTGTAGAGGTGATGTCCGAATCGATATCTACGACGCTGACATTGACTGGAAGAAGGATCTCGGCAACGATCCACGCCTCCACCTACAAGCCGAGGACATCCCGACTATAGACGAACTCGAGTACGAAGGTTCCGTGGAAGAAGGCCTGTGGTACGCCGAAAGCGACAACGGCTTCGTCTCATACTTTGCGTGGGACGGAGGACAGCAGGACGGGTATGGAGGCCGTCACTACGAGATCACAACTGTTGATGGCGAGGAAGTGACGTTGAAGGGGCCTTGGAGCAGCCGTGCTGGAGTGATGAACAAGGCTGGTTACGGTCCCTGCATGGATGTCCGATTCAACAGTACGGGTAGCGGTGCGATCACCGTGGATCGTGCGGAGGACGTCGTCGACGAGTATCTGGAAGACGTCGAGCTCGAACGAGTAGAGAAGTTCAGCAACGACGAGCCGTACTGGATACCTCAGAAAGTCGGAGGTGAGGATTTAGATGTTTGAGCATAAGCAGATCTCGAACACACCATTAGATGAGATTGAGGAGACACCTCAGAAATATCCCGAAGTTCCTGAGGAGTGGAGCAAGATCTGTGTTTACTGTGGTATTGGGGAAGTGAATCTGGAGGGCTACGCTAACTGGTACTCCCCGGTTTACAGATGCTGGTTTTGCGGAGAATCAATGACTTATGACCCACGTATGCAGCGTGAGCACTGGAGGCACCAGATTGACCCCTTGATGTTGAACTCTTTAGACCCGGATTTGCCGGTCAAATATCCTGAGAGAGGTGAGAATCAGCAGTCATAGTAGACGGCAGAGAAGTTGACGGCTACTACATCGCAAAGGCCTACGACGGCGCAGACCTGGAAGAGGAAGACATCTTCTACGCTTCCGCCGGCGTTCCAGACTACATCGAAGAACACGAAGCCCGAATCGACGAGGCCCTGGAACAGAACCCGGACAAGATGATCTTCCCGGCCACGCTGAAAGACGCTGGCGAGGCCTTGGATCCAGCCGAAGGAGGAGGTGAGAATCTGTAGTGGGGAAGAACATCATCTCGGAGGGTTCCAGAACTCTGTCTGAGATACAAATTAACCTAACAAATAAAAAAGTATAAGTAGAATTGTTAGAATATGAAGAAGTCTCTGCGGCAGAACCTGAGGGACCTTGACCGGGAGGAATATGAGATTCTTCGGAGGATGTCCAGGCTCTCCAAGAACCTGTACAACGTACATCTCTACGAGGTCAGGCAATACTTCTTCGACAACGGAGAGTATCTGAACTACTACAACACCTACGAGCGGATCAAGAATAACGAGAACTACGAGGAACTGCCTTCTCAGGTTGCTCAGCAGACGATGAAACAGGTAGACAAAGGCTTCAAGTCCTTCTTCAAACTAGTAGAGAAAACGCGGGAAGGAAAATACAACGAAGAAGTCAACATCCCCGGATATCTTGAGAAAGACGACTTCTACCTACTTGATTTTCCGAGTCAGGCGTTCCAGATGAAAGAGGATTATATCCGGGTTGGTGTACCGAAGCAGTTCAGGGAAGAATACGGATTCGACCGGAAAGAAGTTCGTATACCGTTCACATATGATGAGGTCCGGGAGAAGGAGATTAAGCGGTTGCAGATCCTGCCGCAGTCCGACGCGGAGTATTTCGAGTACCGAGTCGTCTATGAGCAGGAAGTTGAGGAAGTAGAGACCGAGGAAGGTACGTTCCTGTCTTTGGATCTTGGTGTGGATAACTTGGCAGCGTGTGTTGACCATTCTGGACGCTCATTCATCTTGGATGGGCGAGAGCTCAAATCACTTAACAGATGGTACAACAAACGCAAGGCCAAGCTCCAGAGTATCAAGGACAAGCAGGGTATCGATGGAGAAACTCAGCGGATGCAGCGACTACGGAGAAAACGAGAGAACAAGGTTCACGACTACCTCAACAAAGCCGTTCGTGGCTTGGTTGATTACTGTGTTGAGCACCGGATTGAGAAAGTGATTGTCGGGGACGGCAAGGGTTGGAAACAGGACGTAGATCTCGGAGACCAGACGAACCAGAATTTTGTCTCTATCCCGCATGACAAGTTCAAGCAAAAGCTCAAACACAAACTGGAAGAGAATGGAATTGAGTTCGAGCTACAGAACGAGGCTCACACCAGTAAATGCAGTTTCCTCGACGATGAAGCTGTAGAGCACCACGAGAAGTACGTTGGTAGTCGTGTGGAACGCGGTCTTTTCAAGGCGAGTGATGGCACCGAGGTCAATGCTGATGTGAATGCTGCTGCGAATATCGCTAAAAAGCACATAGGTAAGCCAAATTCAGAGCTTTTCAGCTCTGAGGATGGTGTAGAGAGCGTTGTGGACACACCGAAACGGATAAGGAAACCTGACTTCACTCAGGTTAAGATGGCAGTATGACCTACCGTTAATTCAGACTCCGTTGAAGCCCCTTCCTCGTCCTAAGGACAAGGTAGGGGTAGTTCACGGTGATTCCTCTATCGTAGTAGGAGAAAAACTGCAGTACGACGACGTCGACGAAATGCGTGAAATCGGTGAACAGTTCCCAGAAACAACGGACGGCAAGGTCCTCGCACTTCTTGAGGGTCAAGGAATCTACAGACGTACTGACCGAGCAGCAGGGTCTTGATGAGTACTTCGCTGATGGAGGCCAGGTACTGCCTGAAGGCTACGACAATTCTCTCATGGAACTCGCGGAATCTGCCGAAAACGTTGAATGGTGATCTGAGATATTGCAGAACAGCAGGGAGAGGAGTATGTCGACGAGTTCGGCAGAGATCTCGAGGAACAGCTGCAAGATAACATCGAGTGGAACTACTTGATCGACAGCGACCAGCACAGAATCCACGAGGAGTATGTTTCTGACGGCGAGTTTCAGGACGGCGATGTCCCGTTCGGTACGTACTTGACTTTCGAGGATGGCGGACCTCAGTATAGGATTGAGGATCCGTACTTGGCTCCGTGGCACCGGGATAAAGGGATAGAGCTCTTGGATGAGGGCTACGACGCCTTACTGGAGTATTTTGAGTAGTTCCGGGAGGAGTGGCCTCTTGTTTTATAAGTAGTAGATTTCAATTCGTGGATAGGAGGTCTCGGTTTTTCGATGTTCGATAAGATGATAAGCGGGAAAGGTGCAGCAGCCGGTGCGATTCTACTTTTAGTGATATCAGCAGTCTTCATTTCCGGCAGCGTAGCCAACGACTCTGGTGATTTCGTTCCTTACCCGGAGCAGGTCTCCACTGACAACGACGACATCAATATGAGTGAAGGAAGCAAGGAAGGATTCCTGGGCTTCCTTGATGATATTCTAACTTTTGGACCGCTCTCCAGTGTTTCAGCTCCTGACCAGGTGAGTCCTGGCGAAACGATTTCTTTTGATTTTAGTCCAGAGGCACAGCAGGATTTCAACTTGGATGGGAAAGTGAAGGTTGTAGAGATTTACAAGTGCCATGACTCCAGCTGTGAAAACGGTGAGTTTGTCGAAGCTAAGTCAAGTCGTGGCGTCTTTGATGCAGAGATTCCTGAGGGCAGTCATTTCAGCTGGACTGTAGAGTATTCTACTCCTTCATCAGCTAATAGTTACTTTGCTGCGACAGGTTACATGAGCGACGGGAACGGTAACGTATTAACTGATACTCCACGCCATATATTCCTTGTAGGCGAAAGCAATGAAGGAGGTAGCGATGACGGTTCAAATGATGGAAGCAGTGGTGACGATGGCAGTGACGGCGGTGACGACAGTGATAGTGGAGAAACAAGCAAACCACCTGAAATCGAGTCAGTAGATTCGCCTCTTGTAGTCAACATTTCTGAACCGTTCACGGTCAGTGTTGAGGCCTCAGATCCTGATAGTCCAAGTCTTTCCTATGAATGGAGTAACGGGAAGACAGGAGATAAGATCGTCTTGAGTTTCGGTGAGACTGGCGTCAAGGAGTTTGATGTTGAGGTCTCCGACGGAGATGGCAACACGGTCAGTTCGACAGTCCGTGTCAAGGTCGTAGAACCAGAAGATGATACTCAAGAACCTATCACTGATCCAAAGCCGACGAACCCATTGACCAGTTTCTGGAACTGGTTTACAGGCCTCTTCTCATAATGAAAACAGAAAACGGAGGGTGATCCAGAGTTGAGTAGCGGTAAAGAGGTCGTGGAAGCCTTGAGTTTGGTTTCGAAGAAGTTTGTCTGTGAGATCTGCGGTACGGAGTATGATTCTGAGCGGGAGGCCGCGATGTGTGTGGTCGACTGTGTGGAGTAACGGTCTCTGCCTGTTGTTTTATAAAAAGTATTTATCTTATAGTAGTTATGAGCCGGACGAAACGCTTTGCCGCAGCCACGAGTATACTATTTTTCTTGCTGTCTGTATCGTCAGCAGCTGCACAGCCAGGTGAAGCACCGGGCGATGTAGTTCCAGAAAAGCCTGGTCAGCAAATACCCGAGAACATTTCAAACACTACAGGTCAGAATCCTCTTTCTCAGATACCAGGCCTGAATAACAATACCTTGCCGATGACAATTGACGACTCCATTCTTCCTGAGAATGCCTCAGCCGTAGCGAAGTCAGCGGTCAACACTGTTTCAGACGCAGTAGGTTCTGCAGCAGGAAGTGCAGTAGATGGAATCGGATCTTTCCTCTCAGAGAACCTTCCAGCCATACCGGGACTTGAGCAGAGTGATCCGCCTGTGAACGGCACTAACTCGACGGAGAGGTGAGAATCACAGGTGAGCAACTACACTTTTGTCGAAAAGAGTGAACTACAGAGCTTCAGTAACTATATTTCCTTTCTCTATGCACTTCTCGGTGCCTCTGCAGTCTCGTTTGCGGTTGGGATTTTTACTGGCACGGAAGCTGCTTTCTTTCTGGCTGTGCTCTACCTGATAGGTCTGGTAGGAGTGTGGTACCTGTTCAGAGATGATTTCTCGAATATCAGGCAGGCTATAGAAGACGTCAGAGGTGAGAATCAGCAGTTAGTTTAGAGCGGAATACTGCGGCGTATGCGTTCGACAGGATTGAGCATTACCAGGACTTGTTCGGCGTCGACGACGAGCAGATGGGAGTACTGTTGGATCCTTGGTACAACGAGTTTGAGGATATCGCCAGCGACGAGAGACTTTCTGAAGGAGAGGAGCACTGGGAGCTCTTGGTCTATGCGACGAACGCTGAGTGGTTGAGAGACTCTGAGATGGATGCTACTGCGAATATGACCTTGACGATGGACTACCCGGAGACGGATGCGGAAGAGTTTCTGGGCGTAGTCTATCCTACCGCTGTCGAGATGTTCGAGGAAGAGTACGGCGAGGAAGTTGATTTCCTTGGCTACCCAGAGGTCCCAGATGAGTATATCTAACAGGTTGAAGCCTGAACGAGGTAAACGATAATAGAGGGTGTACTGGATTGAGTTTTGACGAACGACACAAATCAGAGATCTCGAACCATCTCGAGCATTTCCGAATGGCTCACAGCCTCGACTATGACGATCTAGCAGTAATGGTCGATCCTGTCTATCTGCAGGGGGAGGACCGAACTGACCGATTTATCCCAGAAGACGAGTACTGGGAAGTCACAGTCTACGCTTCTAACAAGGAGTGGATCGAGGACTCTGACAAAGGCGAGCACCCGGAGAAAATGATACAGTACACTTTCGAGGATACTGACTCGGAGGAGTTTCTGGAGGATGTGTACCCTGATATCGTGGAGACCTTCGAAGAGAAATACCGTGGTAGAGTAGGGCAGCTTTCCATCCCCGATGAACCAGAATACTCGCTGTGAAGTTGTCAGTCAGAAGTCGTCGAATCCGGCTTGTACTGTGTCGTCCGTTTTCGGGTCTTCGGAGCTGTTTTCTTCCATGTCGTCTCTGTGTTCTGGGACGTGCAGCTTCCCGGCGTCGGGACTCTGTTCGTTCCGGTATACGTCGGCGTCTCCAAGGGCCTTGAAGAAGTCGTGGCTGTCCATGTCGTACGTGTTTTCGACGTGTTCGACGTCACTGGTTGCTGCCCAGCTAACCGTCCTCAAGTTGCTGTAGTCATCGACGAGTAGTTCGGCCAGGGACCCGTCGACACCGTCAACCTGAGACAGTTCCTCAACGAAGTGATCCTCTGCAAGTTCATCGACCTGAAAACTGTCGTAGACTTCCTCGCTTCCCCTGTCGAGGACGTGGATCTCGTCGAGAATCTTCGCCCCAGTGATTTCGTTGTGGCCTCGTACTGTAGGCTCCAACTGGTATTTCTCCATAGCATTCTCCGGAGCTATTTCCAGGTAGTCGGGACGGTAGTCTACGAAGATGTCGTTCCCGTCCTGTGTTTCGGCCTCGAAGATATCGGCTATAGTTCCGAAAGGCGCTCTGAACGGAACAACGTAGTCTCCATCATCAAGAACCACACTGTGTCCGAACCCTTCGTTCAAACCTGTTTCAAACTCTGGATCGGAGACAGAGTAGAACTCGTGGCCCGGGATCTCTCCTTCGATCTCCCAAGGCCTCTGATACGCGTATTCTCTCAGGGCCTGTTCCGGGTCTCCGTGTTGGAGTCTCCAGCGATCGTCCTCTCTAAACTTGTCCTCAGAAGCGTTGTAGCTGGCAAGGATTACTTCAGCATGTTCCGGCTCGTATCGGGCGAAATGAGTATGTCCGGCTTCTGCGTCAACTCCTATAAAATCGTATTCTCTGCCGTCGACTGTGATTGTCTCTGGTGGTTCTGCAAGATCTTCGATAAAGGCCTCACCGGTTACAACTATACAATCCGCAGATAGTCTTTAAAAAATTCAGTTGTCATCAGGGTGCCAGCCTGCGGCCTCAAAGAACTCTTCCTTAGCCTCTTCTGAAGGCCCATCACCAAGTTCATCCACGTTTCCTTCCTCAAACTCTTTCAACCGTTCCTGCATCCCCTGCAGAGGATCGATCAGGGAAGCAAAGCTGCCAGATCCGGGATTTGAGGCCTGTTCTTTCAGTTCGGCCAGTTCTTGTTTGAGGTCGAGCTTCTCTGTTTCGCTCTCAGCTATCTGCTCTTCGAGATATTCGACGTAGTTTTCCAGCTGTTCGATATGCTGGTTGACTTCTTCTTTACTGTCGAAGTCGTCAGGTACTTCTGGAGCTCCGCTCATATCTTCTTCTGTGTATATCTCTGTGTCTCTTTCATCATAGAGCTTTGGGATGACTTTACTTGATTAATGCGCTTCTGCACAAGTTATAAAAAATATGTTTTGTAATACGTAGGTATGGTGATAAGAAATCGATACCTCGTACTCAAAACACGATAGCTACAGCGCCCCTGCAATAACCGAAATCGACGAAGCATTTCTCAACCCTAAAACAGTCCAAGTCCTGATCTCACTGACTGGCGGCACCAGCTACGCCAGCGAGATCTCAACAGAGGTGGACTGCACCTACTCCCACACGGTACGGATACTGGACAAATTCGAAGAATACGGACTCGTAGAAAGAGAAAAAGACGGGAGAAAAGTCAACTGCAGTCTCACCGATGAAGGCCAGAAACGAGCTGAGGCCTTGGTCGGTTTCCTTGAAGCAGGAGGTGAGAATCAGTAGTGGAGGATACGTCGATTCATTACCTGGGCTGGCACTTGGAAGACGAAGGGCATGGTCCTGCTTCAGAGCTCTTCCACAAGTCCCACGTCGTCGATCAGCTTGAGGAAGACGAGCAACCGCCTCAGGCCTTTACACAGAGCGAGTTTGACGAACTGTACGACGAAGTAGCCGTACTGCAGGGTGACTTCTCAGAGGACGACTTGGAGGAGATCTACAAGGGATTCCAGGGCACCGGATTTACTGAGTGGGACGAATTTCTTGATGCCCGGTACTGCGAAGGTTGTGACAGCTACATCGAAGGCAGCGACGAAGCAGTTAACCACGCCGTCCAGAATCACGGCTACAGTCCTGAGGAAGAGTTTGGGGAGCCGGAGTATGTCCACGGCATCCGCTCGATGAGTGTGGGTGATGTCGTCGAGCTTCCGGACAGTTATCATCAGGTCAGAAGTCTCGGCTTCGAAGAAATCTCAGTAGGAGGTGAGAGCCAGTAGTGGCCGAGGACGATGATCTTGATGACAGACTTGCAGTGGCGGGTATGGGAGCTTGGGCAGCGACATTAATCACCGAGACAGCAGGACAGGCCTACGGATTTGCCTTGGTGATGCTCCTTGCGATGGCGGCGGTAGCTCGCCAACACGGTCTTTTCGAGAAACTGGCCGACAGATACGGCGACAGAGTCAGAAGTACGTTGGAGACGTTGTACAAGAAGTCCATTGTCTTCGGGCAACAGGTCGACGACTTCCTGTTCTGGTACGGGAATTACGTGTTGGGAGCGATGTTCCTCGGATTCATTGCCTTTGTCGTTGTCACGCCATCTCTGCCGTTCAGAGGCCTCGCGTTGGCATTCCTGACGTTCGCATTGATCGACTGGCATTTCAATGATCTCAGGACAATCCAAGATATCCTCTTCTATTGGCCTCGCAGGCCTTGGAGGATCTTTGCGGTGGCAGCTGCAGTAGCAGTATACCTCGTCGCTACCGGGCAGTCAGAGACCTTCCTGAAAATCGTGATCGACTTCCTGCAACAGGGTGTCTCCCAGTGAGTCTCGAGGACCGCTATGGAGAGACCTGGGAACAGGCCTATACGGATATTATGACCGGCCTCTACAGGGAGGCGGTTCCCGGCGTGGAACTGGACTCCTTGGAAGACATGGTTGAAGAAGCAGATCAGCCGGAGGAAGGACCGCCGATCTACCTTGAACACTTCCTCGACGAGGATACGCAGGAGGAGTTGATTGAAGACGTCCTTGAGGACTACGGGATCGAACGTGACTATGATGTGTTCGAGGCGAAGAAGGCTGTTTTCCTGGGTTCAGGGCCTTCCACCAATCTCAGTACTGTGGACAGTGCCCGTGAAGACTACGGCCTGGAACCCGTCTCAGAAATGCTCGAACAAGAAGGTGATATCTGATTAAAATAGGAGCGCTCGTACTGGCGAAATACATAGGCATCCTGATGGTTGTCCTCGGTGTGAGCCTCACGGTTCAGTATCCTAACTCAGGTGTATTTCCAAGTCTAATGGCCTCGTTAGGAGGATTCATAGCCTCCGTTGCGGAAATGGAAATTATCGATATAATCAGAGGTGAAACGAGGTAGTGACGACGCTGGAAGATATCAAGGAAAAGCGGGGATGGGATGTTCTTGAGGAGGAATACTATTCTCCGGTCTCTCCCTGGTCAAACGGCCGTTTCAAATCATTGTCGATGGAGCATGAGGAGTACGGAACAGAGGTAGCGCTGGACAGCGATATCAACCCTAAGGGACACCCAGAGTACTACTTAGAAGTTGACGGGGAAATCCTGGAGGAAGATCTTGGACAGGAGAAATACGACTTGATGGATCTTGAAATGCAGAAACAGGAGAAAATAGGAGGATACGAATGACAGAACACGGACTACGGAATTTCTACGACGGTATTCAAAATCTCAGTAAGAAGGACACAAGTGGGAATCAGTAGTGGAACTCGACTCTCTTGACGACCTCTACGAGAACGCCTTGATGATGGCGAACGGCGAATCCCTGGAATACAGAGATCTGACGTTGGAGAAGGTGGACTGGACGCATCCAGAACACACAGAGTACGCAGTACTCAACGAAGACGATGAGAAGGTAGAGTCTCTCACGATCTCCGCTTACGACTCCGTCGACGACCTCCAAGGCTACTTGGACGAGATCGCGGACTACGGCCCGGAGGATCTGGAAGACTGGCTGAACAGAGGTGAGGATTTGTGAAGCCTGTTCTAACAAAAGAAGCCTTAGAAACCGCCGTCAAGATCGTGAACGAGCTGAAATTCAGTAACGACTCTGAAGACAAGTACGGCTGGCTGGGGAACCCGAAATGGGAGCTCGATAGCTACTCGAATAGTTACAGCGATGAAGATCCTTACTATCTTCTGAAGCTCAGGTTCGAGTCATTCAGGCTTCAAAGAGGAGATATCGAGGAGATAGTGGAGTTCTTGGATGAATTTGAGCAGATCAGAGACCACGATCACTACTTCTCACACGATACTCCGTTCATCATCACCTTAGAAATCCCGGCAGAAACGGAAGGAGAGGGTGATGCGGAATAGCATCGGGCGCGGAGTACAAGGAGGCAGCACAGCCTGTCGTGGACAAGTTGGAGCAGATCCAGTTCGTTGGCGGGTACAGCCGTCACCAGGTGTTCGAAGATTTCCTCGATCTGTCCTTGTATGCCTTGCAGAGGGACGACGAATCCTATCTTGACGTGATGGACTCGTATGGTGAAGAAGAGGCACAGCTGTACAGTGAGGCCTTAGGAGAACTCTTGAACGCCTCCGAATCCGCTAACCACGATGTCCTCGGTGTCGTCTACGAGGAAATGGGGAACAGCAGTGATCACTTCGGCCAGCACTTCACCCCGCACAACCTGTCCGATATGAAGGCGGAAATGGTGATCGGCCAAGACGACGTCGACGAGGATAGGGAAGAGCCGTACAGTATCATGGATCCGGCGGCGGGAAGCGGACGACTCCTGATCTCCGCAGCGAAGCAACTCCCAGCTGGTGATGCCGAGTTCTACGCAGTAGACAAGGACAGTACTGTTGCGAAGATGGCTGCTCTCAACTTGACGTTCTTCAACATGGATGGGTACGTGGTCCACGGCGATTCCCTGACTCAGGACTATCACAGGGTTTGGGCCACGAAAGGCAGTGCCCTCGGTGGATCAGTCCAGGAACTGGATGAAGATCAGTGGACGAACCCTTACGACCAGGAAGTCAGTGAGGAACCCACGGGGGACGACCTCGACGAAGATCCCGCGGAAGGGTCTCAGCAAGATCCAGAGGAATCAGGCCAGGTGGATACGCCGGACATCGACTTCGAGGAGGTCCGTGAAACCACGCTCTCCGACTTCACAGACGGAGGCGGTAGCCAGTGATGCGGTGGGTTATAGAGTCTAAGGCTAGGTACTTGGCGTATCTATTTGTCTGGAAATTGGCGGATATCCAGAGCACCTTCCTCGTAGCAGAGAAGTATGGTTGGAGGGCAGAGGCCGGGTTTACGATGATAGGCCAGCTTGGACCCGAGTTCGGTCACGTCGCTGTTTCCTGGATTACTGTAGGGACAATCGTGGCTACTGGCTACCTGGCTTACAGGTGGACGCCTGTTGTTGCGGAGTGGGCTCTCTTGTTCATCCCGGCGATCACGGTAGGGAACCTGATTATCTTGGTTGCACCGTTCGTCGGCAGTCTTTGGAACGTTGGAGCTATGCTGCTGATCCCGGCTCTGTACATCAGTAGAGGCCTTCGACCTATCTGGTTCGAGTGGTCGCCTACACGCGACGAATTACTGGCGAACATTCAGACCTTCAGGACTTGGAGGAGACGTGTTTTCGGAGGTGAACAAGGTGCAGTGTAAGAGAAACAAATGCCGGAACTCGGTTCCCGACCACAGAGAGGACTACTGTTCGGGTACATGTTATAAAAAGGCGACTACGAAAAATCCCCATAGAAGGAGGTGATCTGAAAATCAGCATCCTTGAGAAGTTGGACAAAGCACTGTACTGGTTTCCAGTGGGTTTGAGGATAGCTGTATTTGCCATCATTTCATTCGCTATATGGACAGCAGTGCCTGGCCCTAACGAACATTCAGCAATGCCGGACGAGTTCAACTTCTCCGAGTCAAAGCAGGCCGTCGAATCTTTCTACGGCGTAGACTGCAGCAGCGTTTCCAACGACACCTACGCCGATCAGTACCGGTTTGAGTGTTCTCAGACCCAGGGTAACTACAGTTACGTTGCCAGTACCACGGTCGAGTACAACGAGTCAGGGCCGGACGAGGTGCATCTCTATTACTGATTTCGGGCCGGACTGCACCGACTGCGGGAAGGACCTGTACATCAACCCCGTGAGTAGGCCTAACGTTGACTGGGTCAAGGTGGTATGCAGCAGCTGTGGTTACGTCAACACCGTATCGATGATCCGCCTCGGCCAAGAGAAGAAACTTGCAGAAGGTGGTAGCAGCTGAAGGTTGAGCAGGCCTGGGCAGCGGTTTACTGGGCGTTCTGGAAGATACTTGGAGTATACTTTCTTCTGAAAAGTGATCCTGTCCGTGGTCTGTTCTGTATTGGACTCGGTTTTCCTGCTTCTCTAATTGAGATGTACAGAGCTCGTGCTGAAGAGGTGAGAGATGAGCAGTGGCAAGGCCGGAGTTAGAACAGGAGTGGCGCAGCAACGCAGCAGAGAAGTGGGAGCAGCATATCGGAGAGAAAGTCCCCGAGTCCCTGGATCAGGCCTACAGCTTGACCTCGGAACACCCCGACGTCTTCGACTTCAACCAGTATTTCTTCGAACTCCTCGACAACGAACACGAAAAGAGGGAAGACTTCATCGCCCGGGAAATCGACCAGCAGAAATACGACGAAAAGGTCAGGGTAGTCGACCGAGATCCCATCAGAAAAACCGGGGACGTCGAGGAACTGATCTGCGACTACTGTGACAGCCTTCAGTTCTCACTCTCCGGAGTAGAAGACCTGACCGTATGCCGTCCCTGCATCGAGGACGCCGGCCTCGAAGACCAAGGCAGTTTCTCAGACTTCTTCGACCAAGAAAACAGGTACGTCCTGGTAGGCTGCGGCAGCAAGAAGACCGACGAATCGGGGATGCACCCTGCCGGAGAGCTGTACACCTCCAGCTACTTCGAGAAAAAAGCCAACTTTGCCGAGGAGTTCGGAGACGAGATGTACGTGGTATCCGCGAAGTTCGGCGTGGTCCACAGCGAGACTTCGATCTGGAACTACGATGCCACAATCGAAGACGTGTACACAGATGAGTGGCTGGACGTCGTCGAGAAAAACTTAGACGAGAAGCTAGACTGGACCGAGAGCGACGAAGTCTACGTCCTAGTCGGGAAGAAATACCTGGACGCCGAGGACCACCACGGCAGATCCCTGCGAGCCATGCTGAACGAAAGCCCACCCGAGATTCGCTACCCGTTCAGTCAGACCTCTGGGATAGGGAAGCAGCAGCAGTACCTTGACGAAGTAATCGAGGAGGACGACCCCGTGATGCCCTACGAACTATGGGACACTGGACAGAGCACTCTCAGCAGCTTCTGACTGATACTGTAGCATACACTCCGTTCTGAGGGCAGCACAACTACTTTATCTAGTCCCGTTCTACAGGTTATCAGCAATGTACAACGAGGAATGGGAGCCTGTGATGACAGCGGACTCGATGGAAGAGAAGGTGGAAGAGTTCGCTGCGCTCGCAAAGGAGAAAGCAGAAACCGAGGAGAAGTCCGTAGAGGATGTAGTCCACAGCCTCACCCATGAAGCCTACTTAATGAAGCATACAACCGGGGACATTCTCAAAGAGCTCCAAGAACTGGAAGAGGCCTACACTGACGAGTTCTACAACGGAGCCGCTAACGACCACATTATGCAGTACCTCGAAGACGGGCAAGACTTCGAGTTCTGGTACGACTATTCCGCGCTATCTCTTGCTGCTGGACTCGAATGGGCAGTTCTCGAGGAACTCAAAGAAGAGCCGGTGCAAAAATAACAGCCTCAGAAATCCAGTTCACTGAGCGAACGTGGACGGATACTCTCAATCCTCTCCTCCGGAACATCTGGATTCCAGATTAACCATCCGTCTTCAGTTTTCGTTATGTAGTCTTTTTCCAAGAGATCGTTAATACTTGCTTCGACAGCGCTTTTCGACAGATCGATTTGACGGACAAGCTGTGACTTTTCCATACCGCCGTCAGATTCGAGAATCAACTTGGCGACATCGTATTGTCCCATAGATCGATATCTTCTCGGAGAGGGTTATTCTCTTGCCCCTGTTGGCCCGACTTCCTTCTCTCCTGCTTCGATAATCGTCTCAAAGTCTTCTTGGGACATCTGGTGTATACTATGTTGAGGGACTCCCGTCAGACCGGGTTTATCCTTGAGGAAGGAGATCTCATCTTTCAAGGTGCTTTCGTTGACGCCTTTGAGCCTAATCGGCGGGTCAAATGACTGGTAGTTGGTGATGTGTGCGAAGTAGTCCACTGCGACTCCTGATTCAGAGTCAAGATCTCGTTCTTCACGCTCGATATGATCTATTTCTCCAGCTCCGAATATTACGTAGTCACCTGGGCGGTAGTAGATGAATTTGTCCCCTTCGGAAAGCTGGTTTGCCCCCGGAGTGTTACCTCTGTAATGGTATACCTCTCCGACCTCGTCATGGTAGTTGCTTCCCTCAGTGCCTTTCTGATTTAGCCAGAAGTATGCCATGTTCAGTTACCCTCCATCCTTATTGACCGATAGTATTGACAGGCAGCGCTAATAGGACACGATTCACAATCCGGGTTATCTGGAGTACATACGAGAGCACCGAGATCCAGGATTGCCAGATTAAAACTGCGTGCAATATCGGGATCATTAGGTGTGAGTGCTTCTAAAAAGGCATAGACCTCCTTGCTTTTGTGAGGTTGCTGTGGCATTTCATAGTCGAAAACTCTGCCAATGACTCTGGCAAAGTTCGCGTCGACCAAGGCCATAGGTTTCTCTCTTGCGAATAGCTGAGTTGCCCGGGCTGAGTAATCACCAACCCGCCACGGTTTCTTCAGCTCGTCAATAGAGTCTGGAACCTCACCATCGTACTGATCGGTGAATATCCTGCCCACCTCTTTTAGAGTCCTCTGTCGGTGATTTACGAAGCCCAGAGAGTGGACTACATCTCTAATTTCCTCATCAGAGGCCTTATACAGTGCCTCTGGATCCGGAAACTGTTTGATTACGTCCGAATAGATTTTCTCGACGGCATCACCTCTTGTTCGTTGAAGCAGGATCTCGGCCAAGTAGACCTTCCACGGATCAGTTGTTGCCCTCCAAGGATATTCTCTTCCGCGTTGTTCAAGCCATTTCAGTAGATCTGGGACGCAGCTAATGAAATCCTCGACCTTTTCTTCAGCATTCTTTACCCCTCCCTTTTCTGCCTGTGTACTGGCCTCTTCTATGTCGATAAGCTGCTCGAGTTCCTCTGAGGAGATATCGGTCCTGCCAAACGGTAGTGATGATCTTTGAGTCACCTTTTCAGGTCCTCGATTATATCTTCGCCTTTCTCCGTCGCCTGCCATAGACGCCCCTTCTTCCGATCTGGCGTTATGCATTCTGCAAGATCATGGTCGTCTAGGTCGGAGAGAACATTGCTTACGTGGCTGAGATAGTAGTCAGTCATCTCTGAGAGCTCTTTCGGCGTACGAGGTTTGTCCTCGAGAGCGAGCAGAAGGTTTTCACGGTACTCGCTGGCTTTCACCCACGAATATTTCTCGACGTCCATTCAGTATAGAGGATTGGTCGAGGCGAAGTATTTAAGTTGGCCACAATATACACACAAGATAGATACATGCACCGAATAGGAACTTTAAACGACCGCCGCTACAATCGTCTGAACAGATGACTGAGGAACGTCTCACAGCTATCGACCTCTTCTGCGGGGCCGGCGGCTTGTCTCAAGGCCTACACGACGCCGGATTCGAAGTTCTTTGGGGCATTGACCACGAAGAAAATACGAAGCCCACCTACGACGCAAACCACGAATGCGAAATGACGGTAGGGGACATCCGAGAGGAAGAACCGCCGGACCTGGGCTTGGAAGAAGGAGAACTGGATCTTGTCGCAGGCGGACCACCCTGCCCAACCTTCTCCCTCGTCGGCCGCAGCAAGATAAATTCGCTTGAAGGACGTGACAACCAGAGCGACGAAAGACACCTCCTCTACGAAGAGTTCCTCCGATTCGTCGACCACTATCAGCCAAAGGCCTTCTTGATGGAGAACGTCGAGGGAATGCTCTCGGCAGAAAACGAGGACGGCAAGCCAGTCGTCGACACCATCAAGGAACAGATGCGTGGCGAAAGAGAGGTTGCGGATATGGATCTGGACCTGAACTACAGTGTCAGAGTTCAGCTTCTGGACGCCGCAGACTACGGCGTACCCCAACACCGGAAGCGATTATTCTTTATCGGCAACAGGATCGGCGCTGAAAATCCGGATATGGAACAGTGGGAGACACACCGCCCTCCCAAGAACGAGGAAGAGAAGAAAATCAAGTACAAGAGGGATCCATCCAAGAGATCTGAAGAGGACCAGCACACCCTCGATGGTTTCGTCGACGATAGGGAAGAAGAGGAGTTCCCCACCTTCCGTAAGAACAAGCGGAACAAACGGCCCTGGAATACTGTGGCTGATGCAATCCTTGATCTTCCACCTGTCTCTCCGAAAGGTGAAACGCCGCCTACCAAAGCAGAAGAGTACGAACTAGGACCTGTTTCAGAGTATCAGTACTGGGTACGCAACCTCAGCGAGGATCAGGACTGGGAAGATCAAGATCTTCTGAACCACGAATGCCGTGGTCACAACATGCGGGACCTGACCCTCTACAAGCTTCTGGGAGAGGGCACCTCGTACATCATCGGAGACATCCCAGAAGAGCACCAGCCTTACCGGACAGACATCTTCCCTGACAAGCTGAAAAAGCAGAACCCGAAGGAACCCTCCACTACAATCGTCGCTCATCTCTACAAGGACGGCCACATGTTCATCCACCCGAACGAGGCCCGTTCAATCACAGTCCGGGAAGCTGCCCGGCTCCAGTCCTTCAAAGACACGTTCGAGTTCCCCGTATCCCGTACTCACGCCTTCAAGCAGGTAGGTAACGCTGTCCCCTGCCTGCTTGCCCAAGCCCTCGGGACGGCTATTCGGACGGAGATCTTCAATCAGTCTGTTCAGGAAGAAGAACCGCAGAAGGTCCAAGAGAATTAGATATGTCGTCCGAGAGCAATCGCGGTAGAGTACTTGTTGCCTGCGAATTTTCTGGAGTAGTTAGAGACGCTTTCAGAGATCAGGGTTTTGACGCTGTCAGCTGTGACCTGCGAGAAACGGAGAAGAATCCTGAACACCATATCAAGGGCGATGTCTTGGAACTGATAGAGGATAGAGGTGAAGAATTTGATTTGATGGTCGCACACCCCCCTTGTACATATCTGAGCAATTCAGGAGTCAGATGGCTCTATGAGAAAGAAGAGAGATGGCAAGACATGGTTGAAGGCGGAGTATTCTTCAGGAAGCTATTGAAATGCGATAAAATACCTCGCATCGCAGTAGAGAATCCAGTTATGCATAAATGGGGGAAGAAAGTAGCTGGAATCGAAGACTACCCTGAGGAAGACAAACAAACGATACAGCCATGGCAGTTCGGGGAACCTGAGAAAAAAGGGATATGTCTATGGTTGAAGAATCTTCCCAAACTCGAGGCTACAGACGTAATCGAGGATGAAGACAAAAGAGAAGCACGGGTTCACAGAATGCCTCCCAGCGAAGAAAGAAGTAAGGAAAGAAGTAGGTTCTTCCCCGGTGTAGCAGAAGCGATGGCGAAACAGTGGGGCGGAGCTATCTAAAGCTGCTCCACCGATTTTCGATGTGATCGAGCAGTCTTTCCATAGGATAGGCTACCCCAGAAGTTCCTTCATCCACTGTAGGCGCATACCCGAAGTCGAACAGTTCTACAATGTCTTTGGATTCGACGTCGTCGTAGAAATCAACCGTGCCGAATCCCATGTAGATATCCCGTTCAAACTCTCCTGAGAAAGAATAGTTGTGGGTCGGGCAGTCAGGATCAGTACAGGAGTGCGTAGCAACTTCAAACATCAACTTCCACATGCCGCTCTGAGCCATTCTTTCCCGGAAGCTTGTCTTGCACGAGATTATGAAGATGGGGCCGCCATCCGGATCGTAGTAGACAATGTCAGAGTCAGGAGATAGAATAGTGTCCTCTTCTCCGCCGATTATGGGAACAGCATCCGCTAGCTCTGTCGACTCCAGCTTCTTACTGTGAAGGAGTCTTAACCCGTTTTCCGCCGCTACATCGGCAGTAGCGTATGAGACCAGTGCTTGGAAGTAATTCCCAGCGACGTTGGACCGGACCTGTGAGACATCTTTTCCGTTCTCTCGTGCTCGTTCTGTAACCTCGTCGACCACGTTTGTCATCAGGCTCTCGATATCTCTGAGGATTTCACGGTCACTTCTGCGGTCGACGTCTTCCTCAAAGATATCCCAGTAAGTGTACCGTTCAATCCGGGATTTCACGTCCTGATTCATAGATCTGCAGAAACACCAGTAAACTCGGTTACATCAGAGATGAACTCGTCGGCAGGACGCAGAGTATAGGACAGATCACTATCCTCCTTGTATCGATTCCAGACGAAGGAGTCACGGGGAACGTAGATCCTGCTCCCGTCATTACTGATATCCTGAAGCTTCTCCTTGGAGACGTCAGCCATCAGTAAGGAGACGAACCAGACTTCATCCACTCCGATCTCGGCCTCTCGGGAAAGACTTTGGCGGAAGCGTTCGCGGAGGGTTCGTTTGCAGGAGAACCCGATGCTTCCTTCTGGCCCGTCTACCATGTTGTCGATCTCAAGATCACCGAAGTGTGCAGGGTCGCCAGTGGCAGGAATCTGGAACTGATTGAAGATGTGCTGAAGACCAGTCTCAAGCACGTTTCCAGCAGTTGACGCCCGGCTCTGTCCTGCACGACGTTCGTACTCTTGAGCTATTCCTGAGATAATTCTGGCTACCTCTTTCTTCTCGATGTGAGGGTCAGCACGCAGCTCGTTGATCTTTTCGTGGACGTAGTCGATAAGTGGTTCTCGTTGTGCTCCCAGCTGGTAGGCTTCTCCCTCAAAGTCTACGTTGAACAGGGCATCATAGGCCTTTGTCGGGTCAAGAGCTCCGGACTCAGTTTGGAGGGTTTCATCGACTATCTCTATGATCTCCGCTTTGCCGAAACTGGGCGCAGTATCTAGAATTTCGCTGGTCCGGACTACTGCATCAATAGCGATCCGGAACTCACGGACGTCATCTTCTTCTTCAATTCGCCGCAGAATCCTTTCGACAAGGTCCTCTGTCTGCCGATAGCGTTTCGAGATGTCGCCGCCATACGTTTTGTTGACGGAACCAGTAATGGTGTCTCTTATCTGCTGTTTCTGTGTCTCAAGATCTGTCTCATTCAGGAGTCCTTCCCCTTCAAGTTCTCTTCCGAGCTGTGAAGATAGCTGCTTGAGCGTTGCCGTCTCTTTGGTAGCATAGCTTCCGTAGCTGGAGGCAACAAGATCTCTGGCAAACCAGTACACCTTGAACTCGGAGGGGTCTCCGGAATAATCTGCCATCTATCTGGCAACGACTCAGTAAAACGCAATGAGAATCTGTTACATCTTGAATACGATATAGACACAAAACCCGCCTCTACGTGCCTATTTTGTGTGTATAATGTAACCTGTCCTTTCGGCCCGAGAAATTCTTCTGCCAGTTATGACGATCAGGTCGGAGTACCTCGAATATCTCCATACGTACTGGGCGCAGCAGAAGGCAGTAGGAATGATCGCGGAGGCCCGTTTTCTAAACCGTCTAGAATCAACTGAGATTGAGCCGGTGTCAGAGGTGATGCTGTTTCAGCCAAAGCCGGAGAACGACGAGTTCCAGCCTTGGGAAAACATCTACACTTTCATTTTGGACGCGGCAGAAGAAGACGAGCTATCTCAGGGACAGATCGAGGCAGCACGATTAATGGAAAGTGCTGGTACAACCGTTATTTTCCCTTCTGTAGAGGAAAGCGATCAATCAGGCCTCGAGAGTTTCAGAGGAGGGTCAGGAGATACACCGCTTGAGCACCAACTAGAGTGGAAATGGCGTTCTTACGACTTCGACACTGCGGAACTTGAAGAGGTAGATATCGAAGACGAAACTGGGGCCTGGAGAACAAGAGGAAGAAGCCCCGAGGACGACGGCGAATACTTAGACGAGTTCACCGATGCGGTCTCGGACTTCTCCGATGAGGTCCTAAAGGAGATGTTTTACAAGGAGCACTTTTTCTCACACCACCTGAAAGAGACATACAGCTTCACAGGCACCTATTTTGACGTGGATGGTCTCTTGGTCAACGACTCTGAAATCACGCCCTACGAAATCAAGGAGAAAACAGCGTATCAGGACTCAACAGAACTGTTCGGACTGGATGTAAGCCGGTTAATTGTGATGCTGCGAGTGGCACTTACCAAAGGCCTAGATCCAATCTACATCGTCCGGGAAGTAGAGGAAACGGAGGAACTTCATGTATTTGACCGCGAGTTCGTCGACTGGCAGTCAATACGGCTGTCGGACGTGGTTCGATCTTCAGCGTGGCAGATTCAAGGAGGCGGTCCAGGAATGACCGGGGGAAGAACTCAAACTCTCATGATCCCGAAGTCAGAGTTCGATACAGTAGACTTTGACAGCATTGATTTGTCCGACTACTCGGACTTTGTAGGCAACTTCCAAGGCCAGATATAGGCTTTAGTCTTTAGAAAGCTCTCTGTGGATTACTTTGAGGTCTTTCCGCGAAAGGTCAAAGGGGTACTTTGAATGAAGATCTGTACCTAGTTCTCTCATCATCACATTGTTCATCTCACGTTGAGACAGCTCCTCCCCAGATTCCCCGGTTACTGTCTTGTAGATTTGCTCGATTTCTTCTCGTCGAAAGTCAGCCGGTCCATACGCCTCTCTTTCCGGGTCATAGGTGTCGATGCCTACCATGTCTGCGACTTCTGCGGCAAGCTCGGCTTTGATCATGTATTTCTGACGCGGTTCTTGGCCCGGCATTGATATTGTAGAGGGTGTCATAGAAGAGTTCTCACACCGTGATCACGGTACTTCCCGGATTGTCTCCACGTTCGTAGTTGGTGATTGCGACGACGAGG
>NZ_LOEP01000030.1:0-14103 GCF_001482285.1 Haloferax sp. Q22
CCTCGTCGTCGCAATCACCAACTACGAACGTGGAGACAATCCGGGAAGTACCGTGATCACGGTGTGAGAACTCTTCTATGACACCCTCTCTCATGGTCTGGTTAATACCTGCAAAATCAGGAATAGGTGCGTACTGCACCGACAAACGAAGGGAGAGGGACGTCAGCGGACGAGCGAACCGTGGACTTGCTTGGGAGGGGAGCCTCTGACAACAGCAGTTTCAAATTGGTCAACTCACTAATCAACCTGTCTATTGTCTGGAACGTGTCTGGTGGAATTACGACAATCCACACCCCATGCGTCGAATGTAAAACCAGGCGATAGGGACGCTTTCAGGGAATCAATGGTTGTCCACCAAGCGGCTCGAAACGCGAGTCCCGAAGGATGACCGCCTGTACGATGTCTGCGTCCTCGAGTAGATGGTAGAGGTAGGGAGTGACGCCCCGTCCCCGACCCCTCCCGACAACGCGTTCGGTCCGTCCGAGAATATCAAGAAACACGGCTTCGTTAAGCCGGTCATTCATCCGGCGTTGGGAGAGTGTATCCATGTCCAGCTGGTTTGTGATGTACCTGTAGATTTCGTAAATCTCGTTGCTCGAAAACTCGGCCTCATTCTTGGACTCAACGAGTGCTGCGAGCGCGAGTATTGGTGCTTTTGCCTGGGTTGGTTGGTCTTTGAGTAACGCTGCAAAGCGGTCCATGTCAGCCTTATCACGAGCGTCCTTGACGTGCTGATCAGTTACTTGCTCAGCATCGCTATTCTTCGCGAGTTCGCCCGCGTTTCGGAGGATGTCCAGTGCCTTTCTAGCGTCACCATGTTCTTGTGCTGCATACGCCGCACAGAGCGGGATGACGTCGTCAGTGATCACACCCGGTCTGAAGGCATCCTTACGATTCTCCATAATCGCACGAAGTTGGTTCGCATCGTACGGCGGGAAGATGAACTCCGTATCTTGGAGACTACTCAGCACACGCTCGTCGAGCGATTTTTTGAACGAGATTTTGTTGCTGATCGCGATAATCCCCAGATTGCACGAATCGACCTTCCCAGCCTCACCAGCACGAGAGAGTTGCATCAGAACTTCGTTCTCTTGCAGTTTGTCGATCTCGTCGAGAATGACGATCACGACATCATAGAGTTCGTCGAGGATTTTCCAGAGCCGATGATAGTACGCGTCGGTCGAGAGCCCTGTTTCGGGGATAGAGATACCAGTCCTCTCGGGGTTATTGAGTTCTCGAGCAAGGTTGACGACGACACGAGTCTCGGTAGACGATTGCGTACAGTCAACGTAGGCTCGACCCATCTCCACGCCTTGATTTCCGGCGTAGCGTTGGGCACTCCGTGTGACGTGTTTCGTGACGAGAGATTTGCCCGTTCCAGTTTTCCCGTAGATAAGCGTGTTCCGCGGCGAGCCACCGCTGATAGCTGGATGAAGGGAGGACACGATATTCTCAATCTCCTCGTCCCTCCCAATGATGCGGTCCTCGTTAGGGATGTGGTCAATTTCGAGCAGTTGTTTTCGCTCGAATATCGGGTCCTCAGCAGCCCACATTTCATCAAGTGAGCGTTGTTCCTTGCCGCCTGAGTCCATACAATCGACACCCGGTGGAGAGCATATAAACATAGGGTAATTCACACCCCATGCGTCGAATGTAAGTACCGCTTTGGACGGCTTCAGAACCGATTTTCTGCACATTCGAGAACCACCCAGACATCCAGCCGTCGATTGTAACACACACCCCGACTGTCGAGTGTAACTCTCACTTAGGCTCGGGTTCGTACCGGGGGCACCCCAGGTGTCGAATGTAAATCGATCCGTTCTGTCGTTACAACTCATTCACTTAGCGTTGGCCGAACAGACACACCCCACCTGTCGAAAGTAAATTCCCGGAGAACACGGTCGACAGAAACTCTATCGGCCCGTAAGATGAGGCACACCAAATATACTGTCTCGCCTAGTTGGTATACGGAGACTGTTTTCGTGTATTCGACTTATACTTTCCGCCAAATATAGATATCAGCGAACAGAGAGTAGAACAATCGACACAGCCTCTGTATCTTTCAGACGGGTGTTTAAGGGCTATACCCAGTCTATTTCGAGTGTTTACATTCGACACCGGGGGTGTGGGTGTCGTGGTAATAATTCAGACAAGTATACAGCTCGAGCAGTATGATTATTTTGAATGGCCGCATCGAGCGCTTGACGGGGGACGCCAGTCAAGGAAGTTCTAAACTAGACAGTGCCCCCGGACTCTATGTTTGGGACAATATTACTGTTCTCTGTTCAAACAACCATGCTGAGATCGACTATGCTGTTATTCGAGTTGATGAGAGTACGTACGAACTAAGATACGTGTTTGCAGACGGTTCTGATGAACAATTATACGTTGACAGTGATCATGAACTCGACGTGAAAATCTTAGGTGTCACAACCCAAAACCGGCGAAGTTCTGGGTCAATTAGATGTGCCAGAGCAGTGATCTACCGGTATGTTTTTTATCCATGGCTCAGGTATGTGTAGTGAGTAGTAATCCGACATGAAAACAGAGTTCGTCGTCTCACGTGACAAATTGGAGTCTTTCCTGCCACTGTTAGGGGCTGAAGTGACCGACGAAGATTACATCCGCGACGTGGAGTCCGGTGAGCTGTCCACAAACAAAAACGACGAACCTCTAACGACAGATGAGATTGGCTTTCTAGGTGAAGGATCGATTGAACCTGTTGAAGATAATTTCTCTGCTATTGTTGCACACCTGAGCGATCGAAATCTCAGGGACGAAGATTAATTCGTTAGTGATGGAGGAGGTAGTTGATGCGCTCAACGCACTCGCCGATGCCGCCTATGCTCATCTTCTAGCAATTACCGATACGAAATACGGTCCGGTCGCAATGAACTCGGAGGACCTTCGCGAGCTAGCGGAAGATGGTGATTATGAGGATGTACTCGCTGGGGATCTTCCAGCTGGTGAGTATGCAGATATCCTAACCGTCGACGACATTGAGACATTGGTCCTCGACACGGACAACATCCCGCAGCCCGTACTAGAGGAAGTCGTACCCGAATTCGAAAAGCTTCACAAGGTGCTCGGTGGATTCCCGATCGATAACCGGAGAGGGATCGCGAAAGTGATGGAATCAGAGAGTGGTTCTATCGATGAAGTTATTCATCGCATGCGAGACCGGATTCCTCGAAAACTACTTCCTGTTCTTGAGGAAGCACTCGTGCTCAGAGAGATGGAGCGACATCAGAGGCCCCCTCAAGACGAAATACAGGACGCACGTTGGGACATCGCCGAGGAATACTCTGATCGAGGGTACGACCCACAGGAAGCTCAAAACCTCATATCGATCTGCTCGATGGGGTATCTCGACAAGGATGGAGTCTTTGACCAGATGTATCATGATGTTGTGATAAACGGGGAAAAGACCCAAGATGATTTCAAGAAATTATTCGGGAAATACGTGAAGCACAGCCCGTTTGCCGTATTCGTCCAAACACAGGATCGGGAACCCGAGAAAATAATTGATGAGGCCACGGAAAAAACAGATCAAATCCTGCGCTGGGAGGGATCACCAGGTTTCGTTGAGGTCTGTGGGAAAGGAAACGCGCAAGACGTCGTTAGCGACGCACACGGAGAGTTGGAAAATGAATTTGACGGGGAAATATATGCCACTCAGAACGATGAACTAGATCAGTACATCCTGACGTTACGTCCAGACGTCCCAATTGAATGAGCTACCTTACCGACGCACTACGATTACTGGACGAAGAGGCTGTTGCACTCGCGTTTTTACCTGCAATCAACTACGCCTACTTGTTCTGGTGGCTCCGCGACCCGAGCTGGCAGGCGTACGGAATTACTGGATTTGCGGTGTTTATCAGTGCTGCTGTCTACAATTCGTACGCACACGTCGATTTCGGTTCATTTGAACGGTCGAGCTACGGCGAGGTCGAACTCGTAGAAGACGATCAGGGAAAGCAAGTGAAGAAGCAGGGCAAGGGCGACATCGTTGACGGATGGAGCTTAGTAGTGGTTGGACTCATCAGTGTCCTCTGGCTACTCGTATTCCTTGGGAGCCTCCTTGATCTCGCAAAAATACTCGAGGCCCAATCAGTGTGGCCAACAGTTCTAGTCACAGTTTCGGTACTCGTTGTGTGTTTAGTCATCACCGAACTGGCATTCTCGAGATGGTTGCCACTATATCGACGAAATTCTCGGGACGAACCGGACTTTCCCGACGCAAATATATTTAAAGATCAAAATGCAGGTGTCGTGATTTACACCATACGTCCATCGAAAGACTCCGAACTGGTGACGGCAGCCATCCCCATCGAGGAGACGGAACTTGACTCAGACGAAGTCAAAAAGTTGAGTCTGGGTAAAGAGTAATCCGTCATCGGATTATTGAAAGCAAGGAGTTTCCACAAAATACGGTATGCAGGATTTCGAAAAACTTTGGTCTCGAAATAGTCTCATGCGGCTCTATTGAAACCCTCTTCACGTCTTTCGGTTTTCCGAGAGACTCGTCTGCTACCGAATCCGTGAACCCTTGTAAGTAGAGGGGTCACCTCAATATCAACTCTGAAAGATTTCAACAGATCCCTATCTTCGGCATTTCGATTGACACACTATTATCAACCATCCAGTTCCAATGAGTTCGGGACGCCTGACAAACGATAGAATCGGTGATTAGCCGATTGGTCGGTAGCATGTATCGCCACTCCCGAGAATGGTCATGGTTTGAAAATAGGTGTGAGAATATTAATTTGGAGGGTCACCCCCTCTACCTTTAGAATAGCCTCGAACTAGTCGCCAAAGATCCACACCCTCAGTTCTCAGGATAAGCGAGGCTACCCGGACAAGTTCAACTAAGCATACTACTTGAACAGATACTCTATTTTTATATAAAGTATAAGTAAGTGGACGAACTTACTCTTTAGTATGCAAAGTAGCACGAATACACCCCATAGAGAGGGGACAAGTATATCACTCGATATTCCAGCACAAGACGCGAATTTATTCAAAAGCCAAGCAGTCCACGAAGTGCTTCTATTTTTATCTCGTTATCACGCTGACTCGTTTTCTATCACTGAATTAGCTGACGCTGTAGATTACTCCCAGCCAAGTATTTCCAAGGCGGTGGACGTATTGACTGCAAACAACCTTGTAATCGACCGCCGTGAAGGGAACACGCGGCTTGTACACGTCAACCGAGCCCGGTTGTCACGACCGGACGACTTGTTTCTTCAGATCCCCCAATCAGAATTCCAGCCACCTGTCCGCACTGCAACCAACGAATTAGTCGAGAATCTCGACGGTGTCATTGGCATCCTCCTCTACGGGAGTGTCGCACGAGGAAACGCAGACCGGCTAAGTGATATTGACCTATGGGTACTCGTTGAGGAAGATCGAATGGCGAACCAGCGAACGGCAAACCGTGTACGACAGGATCTCGAAGAGCGGCAATTCGAAACAGGCCGGTACGCATACGATATCGACGTCGAGTCCTTGCCTGCGATTCCGAACTATACTGAGGAACTGCGAGAAGTACTTCGTGGTGGGCTTGTTGTCTACGACTCCGAGAAGTTTGAAACAGTCCGAAAGATGGTCTTCCACGGTGAGCTCGATGAGTAAAAGATCCGATCCACGAGCCATAACCGACGCACTCAACGCGGCAACTGACGCGTTCAACGAGGAGGGGTTTGGTGTCCCATCACGCGAAGACGGGATCGACCCGGACGACGATTGGAAAACACAGCTCACGAAGGCCTGCCAATTGCTTGCAGCTGTTGATCAAATCGCAGATCAAGGGTTCTACACCGCGACGATTGAGTTGTGTTTCGGTGCAACCGAACGGTCTATCGAAGCGTTTGCATTAGCCGAAGGAACGAGCGAGCTCAATGACTTCCACGACCATACCACCTGCTACGATCGTGCATCTGATCTAGGGCTTCTTTCTCGGGACACAACACGCGACCTTCGGCACTTGTACGATACTAATCGAACTGACAGTTACTACGGCGGACGTCGCCCAACGCAGCGACAAGCAGAAGCGATGCAACAACTTGTCAAGAGTGTCCACAAACACGTCACCAACCAGATAAGAGTAGGCGGCGTTTGCACGTGCGAGACCGGAACTAATCCATAAGAGATAGTCGTTCGACGAGAGAGATGCATCGAAACCTAAGGTTCGAGGCCGTTCTGAATTCAAGTCGCATCACGACTTCACCACGTGCCTCATATTCGATGCAGTAGTTAATACAGGTACATCCAAATTGAGACAGCTCGCTCGTCAGTCACGGAGTCCCTCCTCCGCAATGCGATCGATTACCGTGCGCCGCTGACGCCGAAGGTCGTCCCGCTGTTCGGCGAACTGTGCTTCAGTCTCTGTCTTTAACTGTTCGAATGCCTGCTCATCACCGCAGACGAACGAGCCGCGGACTGCATCATGTGCAACAGCTAGTGGGAGCGTCTCAATATCCGAGACATCAACGAACGGCGCATCCTCCCACTGAAGATCACCCGATAGGAAACACTACTTCTCAAATCGGTCACGAGCAGAAAGACTGTCCGCAAACTTGACTGCGATGTCGAGATCAGACGCCATCGTCGCCCCGCCCGTAATCTGTGAGCCGAGTGTGACCACGAATTTAATATCCGAGTCAGAACGGACTGCCTCTCTGAGGGCAGAAAGCGCCTCTGAACGTCCATCGCTCGGTTCCATGTCTAAATCCATGGTGTATCGTCACAATAGAATTCCGTCGGACTGAGACAAGTTATGGAGTGTGTCACAGAAAGACACCTGGCTTGAACTCTGTCGAGGGGGGAGTAGACGGCTCACCGCTTACACATTGACGGGCGTTACAGCACCTAGTGACAGGGAGGCAATTAATTAATAGTTACAGTACGTCTGGTTGTCAAGTGAAATTCTCATGCCACTCTTAGACGATTTCTCCGGATTCGAATTTGAAGACCTGATGGAGGATGTTTTTCGGAATCTCGGGTACGAAAACGTCCATCAGGCACGCAAAACCGCCGACGAAGGACGAGATATCCTCATGGAGGAGGTCGTCGACGAGACACGCCGTGGAGTTGTCGTCGAGTGCAAACACACAGGCTCTGTCGGACGGCCTGTCGTCCAGAAACTCCACTCAGCCATCGCGACGTACGACTACGACGGCCCAAAGCGTGGTATCGTCGTCACGACAGGGCAATTTTCTGCACCCGCTGAAGAGTACGCTACTCGCCTTAGACAGAACGGCGATCCATATCCAATCGAGCTCATCGACGGAACCGACCTGAGAGACATCGCCGACGAAGTCGGCTTGGATCTCTACAACGGTCGTATCGAGATTCTCTGTGACGAAACGCTCCGACCGTTCGATCCAGCAAGCGGCGTTGATGCACCAGTACGTGAAGCAGCCCGTGACATCCAAAATCTCGACGCAGACGCACTCCCAGAACCACACAAGCTCGTTGATTTCCAGCCCTATCTCACCATTAGTGCACGAATAGACGCTGTCTTCGAAACCTCAGTCGGTGTCATCCATCGCGTCAACGAATCAAACCGCTTCGTCGTCCATGCGACGCGAGGAGAACCCAGCGTCGCAGACAGTAGACTCGCAGACCTCATCGCGAACAACGGCCAGCAAGCAGTCGAACTCGATTCCAACCGCTTCAGCACGATGTTCGACGACGTCGACGTCACTCGCTACGGGCAGACAGAAACCGACTACAAAGAGTGGGCAGTCTCTCGTCTCCAGCAACATCACACGACGACTGTCAGCTACACAGGTGGCAACAATGTCACCTACGAGAAGACGTGTGAACCGAAGCAGTCAGACATCTCTATCCAGGCGATTTCACCGCTCTACGTCCCACGGGTTCGACAGACACTGCAACTCCAGCAGTACACCTATCCGTACTCGTACTACGCTGCGGGGCCCTCCCGAGTCGCGATCGAAGACGAAATCCATCGCTGCGTCCACTGTGAGAAAGAAACAGCAAAATCGTACACGTACTGTGCAAATTGTGGGAGCATCAACTGTGACTCGCACATCAAAACAGAACGGCTCGAGGGGACACCAGTATGTACAGGCTGTGCAGTTACCGAGCGATTTGTGCTGAAAACGAAGTACTTCTACGACGAATCAAACCTCGAAGAGTTCCGCTCAGAGTACGAACAGATGGCCCTCCACGAGAAAGCAATGGAGAATACACCACTCGTCGGTGGCCTTCTCATCAGTATCGTACTCTTACTTGGGTTCATTCTCACGTCCGGGGTCGTCTAGTACTTTGGAGGTACCTCACCCGACGAAAGTGATTGCCATTTTGAGAGTACGATGACCTCGATGAAGCGTACAACAGGCAGTAAAGTGAACACCATAGCGGGGGGGTCAGCCTTCCCAGAATGCACGCTGCCTGGCTTCAATCTCGACAAGAGCCATTGAGAGGACATCGCGCCAATCGCTGGGATGCGGTGAATCATCTCCAGGTGTCGGTGCATCTGGACCGGGATGGATGTGGTCGCGAGCGTTGTGCTCCGACGGGTGGCGGTCCCATCGATGATCGAACGTCCCCTCAACGTGATCCTCGTGGTAATGGAGCGAGAAGTCCCCGTTCTCGAACCAGACAATCTCTAATCGAGCACTGTGAACACTCGATGGGTAAAACCGCGTATCGTACACACAGACCAGCCGCTCGGGGGCGAATTCAGGTCGGTCGACTATCTGCGTGAACCGCTCGTCGGTAGCAAATCTATCTCGAATGACGTCCAAGCGGTCAAAATCAACTGGGGCACCTGAAACTGAATGGGACCCACTACTCTCATCCCACCCAGTCATACCGCCGTTCGCTGATCAGCAGCGTCGCCCGACTCGGTTGCTAGTGCCCGTTCGAGGAGCTCAACCCGGTGGCGAGCGGTCTTCCACGCAGAAACGGCCTCCCAAACATCCTCTATCGATTGATCAGTAGTCGATGCGTGCTTTGAGAGAGAGACCGCTTCCGGCGACGCGACATCGAACTCCTCGGACAACTCCTCTGCCCGTGCTGCTTCGTCTTTCAAGAAGTCAAGGAGCTCCGCCGTTGAGTATTCATCTTGGAGCGCTTGGACTCGTCGCCAGTTCAAGTATGATTGGTTGCGTACATACGTGGCCGGCGACTCGGTAACCTGCTTCACGATACCCATCTGTTCGAACCACTCAAGGTACTCTCTCGCGGCGTCAACGCCGTGGCCTGCGAGGTCAGCAACTTCGCTGGCGGTCGCTGGTTTGCTGAGCCCAAGCACAGCGTCAAAAAAATCGTCTCGCGTCCGCTCTCCACGGACAAGTTCCTCTGGCGAGGTCAGGACGTCGAAATCTGGCGCTTTAGTTCGCTCCTCGGCATTGGCCTGTAGTTCAGAGCGCGGTTCTTCCATACTCAAACCACGTGATCAACAGGAATAAATCTTGCTGGCACGGATTATTCCGACTCCATGATTCGAGGGGCTGTATTAACCAACAGACCCGCTGGATACGCCCAGTTGTTGGTTAACATAGTTGCCGATGTCTCAGATCTGGTGTAGTGCTTTATTACAAGTACATCGAAAATGAGACATCTGGACGTTGAGATTGAGTAGCGTTAGTTCGCCACTCAGGACAGGATCTCGCCGCAGGAAGTAGGTTTGGGCCACGAACCATTTGGCACACTCAACGCGACGACTGACGTGTTCATCGAGGTCGAGATTGAAGGCCCTCTCCCCCCGTCATCGATGTGTAAAACCGTGAGATGGGAGTGGGGGGAAGAAACGTAATGAGGGTAAACCGAACGTAACAGCCGTATATCCGCACGAGAGGCTGTAACGGTACAGAAATAACCTCTCTAGAACTTATGACTATTGTCTGACGAAGTTTTATGTATCTACCAAGTTAATCGGACCCGTAGTGGAGCTAAACTAAATATTGAATAAGAGACACTCTAGCTGGCCAAACAAGATCTGCTGGTTTGAATGACCGTTGTTTTGGTCCCTCTCTCCCCTGGTAACACTAGTGTTAGACGTTTTCTTCTTGATCGAGTCCGTTCGCTTTGTCGTCTCTACCCATCGTCTATCGGTTATTTACACATCGATTGCGGGGGGAGGGGGTTGCGTTATTGACTCGAGACAACTCGTCAAAGCCTTCCTCCCTCGTTTGGGCGAGCGATCTTCCTAATCAGTAGACTCTCACAAGAATGGCCTGCAGTATTGGCGACTTGAACTCCTCGTTCAGTAATACTAGACTGCCTTGATAGGTTTCGTACAACCAGTCACTCTGTCGATATCAGTTACACTTCGATGACGGGGGGAGGGGTTGGGAACTTACACATCGACGACGGGGGGTGTGTCTACACTCGTCCTCCACGAAAAGCGTCCACCTCAGCTCTAATGGAAGTCCTTCAGTTGTGCATTGACCACCGTTCGGAGGAGTTCCTCTTGCTCGGCAATACTCTCCAAACGAGTATCCTCCGTGATCCGTTTCATGATACCCGTGGGGTCACCCGTGAAGGTGAACTCCATGTACATCCCGCCACCGCGACCTCGACTCTTCCTTGACGTCGAAATCAATCCATACGTCGAAAGCTCTTTGATGTACTTGACGTACGTTTCCCGAGTCATCTGATCCGCGTCGAGTTCGTCCGTTACCCACTGATACACTTTGAATCCGACGGGGCTCGGAACGGAACTTCCTGAGCGCTTTGCGTAATGTGCGATGGCAGCAGTAGCATACAGGGAGATCTTTTTCTGTGTCGTGAGTCCCTCAACGAGCTTTAGTGAACGATCCTTGTCGATCTCTTCCTGTGACTCGCGGACATGGTGTTCCTCAACGCTATCGTCACCACGTTCATCGGCGAGGTCGCCAGCGCCACGGAACAGGTCGATGGCCTTCCGAGCATCGCCGTGACTTTGTGCTGCGAAGGCAGCGACGAGTGGAATCACGTCATCAGAGAGCGCATCCGTTCGGAAGGCGTCGCGGCGATTCTGGAGTATCTCGCGCAACTGGTTAGCATCGTAGTCTGGGAAGTATACGTCTCGGGGGTTGAACGAACTCTCGGCTCGGCCGTCGATGTCCTCCATGAACTTCGGATCGTTCGTCAGTGCTGCGACGGATACTCGTCCCTCAATCTCGTTCGTGTTGCTGGCTCGCGAGAGCTGGTAGAGCAACTTCGAGTAGGCGGGTTCGTCGTTAGCACGGCGTCCAACTAGGAGGTCGATCTCATCGAGGATGAAGATGACCGAGTCGTAGTGGGTGTTGATAAGTTCGTAGAGACGTCGGTACTTCCGTTTAGTCGACACGCCAGTTTCGGGCACGCCCACTTCTGCGCCGACGTCTTTTGCGACTGTCTGGACGAGTTCGTAGACGGCTTGGTCGAGGGTATTGATCGGCTGGCAGTTGATATCGACAACCCCGAAGCTCTCACCCCTCGATTTACAGAGATCGACGATCTGCTGCGTCACGGCGCCGATAATAAGTGATTTACCAGTACCGGCAGGGCCGTAGAGAAGCATATTTGGCGGCCGATTTCCTTGGAGTGTTGGTTTCAAGAACGACACGACGGACTCGAGTTGGTCGTCGCGACCGACGATTCGCTCTTCGTCGATAATGGTGTCGGGCTCGACGAGGTCACGGTTGATGAAGACTGACCCGCCACCATCCTCGTTGAGCATATCTCGGATCGACTGCTGTGTGCTTCTCTCAGCCTCGCCTTCGGAAACTTTGGGGGGCGCGTTGTCGACAGCAGTGTCTTTCTGAGTGACCTTGGACGCGTCTTCTGTCTGTGATTGCGTTCTTTCATCTTCCAACGTAGATTGATCAGTACCACCCTGGTTGCTGCCGGCCATACTTCTGCTGTGTGTCGGAGGTGTTAAAAAGATTGACCTCCGTCGATGTATATCTCTCCGCGTTGTTTGATCTAGCTCCTGAATTCGACATTCTGAATTTTATTGGGTGAGTACCGGTTACGAAGTATATTGTAGCGACCCACACCCCGTGTTCGAAGTGTAAAATCAGGCAGTTCGACTGAATTTGGATACTACTGTGTTGTTGTCATTCAATTAATTTGTCAGTCACACCCCCCGTCATCGATGTGTAAACCGAACATCTCCTGCAGCCCTCGACTGGTACTCTCCTGCATATACAGCACCCCCCATCATCGATGTGTAAAAGTCGATTCCTGCGTACAGATATACAACAAAGAAAAGGGGTCACTCCGGTCGAACAACGTCATCACACGAGTAGCACTCCGCGAACACGCCGGTTGTACCATCTGCTTCTTCAAACTCAATCAGCAATTGATGCGGCGCAAGCTCGTCACCACAGTCAGGACACCGACCAAGTATCGTTGAATCAGTCGTCATGGGGGAGTTGTGGAGACGTGTGTGACACAGATTGTCTCCAGTAGTAACCACGTGGTGTCACAGCAAAGATGTTTGGCCAAGTACCAACGTGGTGTCCACCCAAGGCCGTTTACTGAATCACGAGATACTACGTCTCAACAAGTCATCTTAGGTCGTATCCCCACTCACGAAGGACTTCTGCGATTAGCTCGGGGTTCCGCTGGGCAACAACCATCGCAGCCTCTCGGTAGTCTGATTTGTAGACCTTCTCATCCAGTAACTCTTCGAGTGTATCCTGAAGCTCGGCCTCGCCATCAATTACCTCTTCACGAAGAAAGTACGGAACCTGCTCGCGACCCTCATTTACCTTATCACGGCGAAGCTTGTACGGGAGTGAATCCATCGTCGGCCGCTGAGATTCGGATTTCTGGTCTAACTCATCTTTTGACTCCGTCTCGGTCTCTTCGGTGTCGATGGACAGGGGTTCAGTAGTGGTGTCATCTACTGTTTCGTTGATTCCTTGTTCTTCAGGTTGCTCAACATCACCTTCAGAATCGTCGAGACCAGCATCTCGTGAGCCAGATTTGAGTCCCATCACGCAGTCACCTCGGGAGCTTCAAGCTCGGCTTGTTTCTCGAGATATCGGGCGAGTTCATCGAATTGGTCGAGTGTCTTGAGTTCGTAGTCACGCTTTCGGTCACGATGTTCCTCCACGTATCTGTATGGGCTACACTGCTGTTTCCAGCACCCTTCCATCAGAGAGCCACGTTCCCCGATCACGACCGGGACAGGGAAGCCACTTTCACGAAGTTCTTCGAGAATCTCCCGCTGGTCACGTGTGTCTTTGTACCCGATAGGGAGGACTGACAGAACACCCACATCGACGTCGATGCTCTGTTCCAACCCGTCGACGAGGTCATCGAGTCCTTCAATTGACTCTTGGCCTTTTGCAGTCGCCTCAAACGGTATCACGACGTTTCTGACAGCAACTAGAGCGTTGTAGAGGATGGGACCTGCCTTACCAGCAGAGTCGACGATGATTACATCGTATTCATCTCGGACGTTCGCTTCACGGAGGACACGATGCAGTTGGTGGTACATACTGTAGGACTCACCGAAGTTCTCGGCCTGCTGTTTCTCGTTGAGGAGGAACTCATGGAGGTCCTCGAGCATGTTGTGCGAGGGAATGAGGTCGATCCCACTCTCGACTTCGATGGTGAGGTCGTGGAAACCACCTTTCGGACGGCCGACAAGGTGTCGGACAAGGTTGTCGACTTCTGGGTCACCGCGATCGTAGTCAGGCCCGAAGAAGTACGTGAGGCTCCCGTTTTGTGTATCCATATCGATTACGAGGACCTCGTGTCCTGCGCGTGCGTGACTCGCTGCGAGCGTCGCGGCAGTCGTCGTTTTGCCGACGCCGCCAGCCTCCGAGACGGGGGCATAAGTGAGCATTACGAGAGTATTCAGTAGACATGAATATAAATCTAGGTCAGACATTGTAGCGACATCCTCCAGCTATATTGTATAGCTATAGTGTATGGCTATATCCATTGGTTTTGCTGACCATTGATGATCCGAACCATACCCTGTGGACTAAATCGGGGATTTCGGCCTTAAGAATACCTGAACGTAGAGATTAGCTGGTCACCTATACATCTATAGTGACTGGCTATACTCCCCGTACTTCTTGACTGGGGGTTGACGAGTGGGTAGGCCAGACACCTCTTTTGATATAGCTATAGTTCATAACT
>NZ_LOEP01000030.1:14113-104953 GCF_001482285.1 Haloferax sp. Q22
TGACTGGCTATACTCCCCGTACTTCTTGACTGGGGGTTGACGAGTGGGTAGGCCAGACACCTCTTTTGATATAGCTATAGTTCATAACTATACTATCTGACTATACTAATTTCACAATCAATGCCACCCTGAATGGCGATCATAGACAAGAGCAGTTGCAGACTATAGTTGTATTTCCTACCTATACTCTTCAGTAATAGCCGCTCACTATCCTACAACACTGAGCAGTTCCATGCCCAAATGAGGATCTGGAGAAGATTATCAAGTGTGTGGTCGTGCGAGATCGACGTCAAGAATAGGCGTACTTTCCAGCAGCACACGTCAATCGGCCAGATTAGAGGCATCAACGGAATAGCTCAGCAGTAGCATACAAACTACAACTATACTTCATAACTATAGTATACATCTATATTTTAAAGATATAGTAATAACTCACCTCACTGAGGAGACCCAACCAGAACCAACTCAGTTGTCGTTGACTGGGCCTTTATATTTGGATTTGATTTTGTCACCCTCTCGCCACTGCCAGTAGTAGTAGCGATTGTCGTTGATCTCTTTGATCGTAATCGTCGCCTTCGTGGGGACATCATCTGGAAGGTCGTCGGGCCGCTCTTTGAGTTCCCCTTCCGGTGTATCTTCCTCGCGACGAGCCGCGCGCTCCTCGTGTTCGGCCAACTCTTCGGCGTAGCGGGCAACGTCTCGAAGACGGTTCGGTGATGATTCATTGAGGGCATTGACGATTTCGCTGGGGAGATTCGTCGGCGGCGTCGGTGGCTCGTCGGACATCGGCTGTTGACTCGTGTTAACCAACAACCGACGCTAATCAAAAATTTTGTTGGTTAAATTGATGACGCCGACTTCCTGCTTCGAGCTAGGTTACAACGTGCTGCGACGCATCGTCCAACATTCGGGCGCAAGCATAGACCTCCTCGTGGACAAGTAGCGCCAGTTCGTCACTCTGGGCGACAACTTCGTCGCATGAATAGTACTCTGCGAACACGCCAGTTGAGCCATCGCTATCCTCAAGCTCGATGATTGAGGTATGCCTCAATCTCTTCGCCACAGTCAAGTCATCGACCAAGTATCGTCGAATCACTCGTCATAGGGGATTGTGGAGACGCATGTGATACTGTTCTGTTGTAGATAGAGATGAAGCCACTTCACGAAGGAAGTAGAAAGTTGAGTACGTTCTTCACCCTTGTGCAGCGACCTCGGTATCGTCAGTCCCAACGCCAAGGTCGTACTCTACGTGGATATCGCTGTACCAGACGACCGGCCGCTTTGATCGGCCATCCTGCTCAAATTCGACAAGTCCGAGTTCTGCGAGGTCGTTGATAGCGTTCGAGACGTTCTTGATGTCACGATCAACGAGTCGTGCGAGCTCGCGGAGACTCTTCGGTTCTTCGCGGGCAGTAGTCCGGATAAGTTCGAGATTTTTTTCGCTCAGAACACGTGCAAGTGCAGCCTCGTCTGGAAGTGAGACGCCAGTGTGGTCATCAGTCAGTTCACCAGCGTCGGCTTTCGCTGCGGCTTCGAGTGCACGGTCGAAGAACTCGTCGTTCGATTCGACGCGGACGGTGAGTGTGTTTTCGGTCATGGTTTGTTGGTTGGTGTAGATGGCCCCTACTGGTTTATCGGTGTGTTTCAACTTCGTCTTGGAAGCGTCGAAGTAGTGTTTCTACCCCTGGGAATGGGATTTCTTCGACGGTATCTCCCTCGTGTCGTTCGTGTACACCGTGATGGTTGTCGTAACGAACGATAGGATCGTCGCCTCCCTTCCGACCGTAGTGAAGCCCGTATTTGACACCTTCTGGGAATTTCTCCGATTTGGGAACGCTGAGGATACGGATATGAATAATTTTGTTATCAAACTCGCGGGTGTCTTGATACAGAACTTCGACTTCATCGGAGGGTGGCATCTACGAGTGTTGGTATGTATGCCAACATAATAAATATGTTGGTGGCGGAACCAACAGTATCCTTCGAAGTTTGGCATTGAAGAGTGAGTTCTCAGTTTCGGCGGGACAATATCTCAACCAGTATGGATTGACAGCAATAGTCTGGTACCTATCTGCCTTAGGTACTCTAGCACCTAGTTTGGCATGCTACCACACTTCATATCGGCCAGTAAATATATAATATTCCATCAATCTGGTTGACATGTACGCACCGCAAGACAATCGGTGTGGAACGATACCGAACACATGATCTCCCGCTCAGTCACCGTCGAAGACATCGATGAGTTGTTCCTCAGGTGGAACGACCATCTCAACGCATCGGCCCTCTATCGGCAAGCCCTCCGCGACGAGATGCAACTTCGCGACGTTGAGCCGCACGAACTCCGCGCACAACTCTCCGAGGCGCGTGAGTTGGGCTACTCGCTCGATGAGATTGCAACCATGACGAGTCGCTACGCCGACCTCCAAGCGCTCGTGTACGACCACACCGAGTGACCTCATGTCTGACTCACACTCCCCTACTGACGCTCGCTCCACCGACCAGCGACGGCCCTCCCGATCCATCCTCCGACACGTCGCAATCGGAAGCGTCCTGTTCACGATCGCTGCTGTCCAGCCAGTTGCCGCACAAGACAGCGTGGTCTGCAGCGCTGAGAAATTGCCGGGGATGGTCGAGGGCTTCTTCCAGATTACGACGACACTCGGCTTCATTGGGTTAGCAGTCATCTGGCAGGCCGACTCCCTCGCTGAGATCTTCACCGCCAGCCCCGAACAGAAAAAGCGACTCAAAGTCCACAAGCGCGCAGCACTCAAATCCGCCCTCATCTTGGCGGTGCTCGGCCCGCTGTACACCGTCGTAGCGTCGATTATGGGGCTCCCACTCGGGGACTGCGTGAACCTCACTCCCTGGTAAGCGCCCCACCAATCCACCTTTGCCCTCCCATGAAGCATCGAGTACCCTCCGTACTGGTAGCCGCGTTGCTCGTGTCGAGTTCCATTATCGGCCTCGCCACGGCACAGCCCCCGAGACCAGGGACTGAGACAAACGGCCTCACGGAAAACGAGTCGGCAACGCTCTGGTCTCGCGATAGCGACCGCTACGTCAGCCAACAGGCCTACCAGCAGCAGTACGGCGACGACCGAACGGCACTCCACCAACTCGCCAACGGGACTGACATTACGTTCACGCGCCCGCCGGCGACGGCCGCAACGTGGACGCGCAACGACTTCGCTGATCTCGACGCCGGCGGGCCCGACACGTCGACGTACCCGCCTCATGCGTCACTCGAAGATGGGACGTTCATCGACGATGCGCACGCGACGATTTTCGCAGTCACCCCATCGACGCGTGGCCATCTCGATGCAGGTGAGACACCCCTCTATATCGCTCCTAACGGGACAGTTCGTGGCCTCGTCGATTATCGTGTTCGCGTTCCAACCGGGAACGAAACGGGCAATCAGACCGTCGACTGGGCACTCGTCTCTCACGAGATTGAGAACACCCGTCTGAAAATCGATGGCATCACCGTTGCCTCGACTGCTGGCACTCACACGCCAGAATTACAGTATCACACCACTCACTCGTGGAGCGCGAATCTCACGCTCGAAGCGACCATCTCTGTCCGCCTCAAGAAGACCGTCGAGACGACGGTTGGTGGCGAATCCGAGGCAACAGTCAACTACCGGACGGAGACACGAACCGTCTCAGATACACTCGATGCCGAGATTTACGACCTCGCGGCGTACCCCTACTACGCGCAGTACCCGAACGGGGATACTGGCGTCGCGATTTTCCAGTCCCGGCCGTGGCAGGGCTATACGCTCACCGACGATGAGACCTCCAGAGTCCGTGGTGTGTGGCGGTTCTACACCGCTCGCAACACGAACTGGGACACACTCGTTACGTCGACCGGGACGTCGACAACTACGGAACAGTCGGATGCGATTCCCGTGAGGGTTCACGCGTATCCCTCGCAGATCGGGCCGCGAGCAGAGCCCGTTCGTGATGGACCGGATATCATCGACACGTGGGGGGCTGACCGGGCGTCACCCCGTGAGACGATCGGCGAGAACGTGACTGTCGAAGTCGTCAACCAGTCGTACACGCCCACGTACGGGCTGGCCGTCCGTGCAGAGTCCGTCGACCGGGAGGCGCTTCGGGTAGGCGGGATCGTTCGCGGCGTGAATGCCACGATTGTCGACCCCCAAGTCGGGTCGGCGCGACAGCTTCGCGAGAGTAACCTCTCTGTTGAGCTCGTTTCGCAGACGACGTCGAACGCGACGCTTCGAGTTGAGTTGCGCGATAACCAGACGGGTGCGCCAATCGCGTCGAATGGGAGTGACCGACAGTACCCGATTGGCGGGCCGTCACACAGCGGCTACATCACGGTGGGTGACCAGCGCGTTGAGACCAACGAGAGTGGCGTCGCAGTCGTCACACTGGACGAGCCGGGGATCTACACGGTCCGTTACCACCCCGGCACGTGGCTTGGCCACGACCCAGCATATGTGGGCGACACGGCCTCCGTTCGCTGGCACCCACTCGGGACTCTCGACGGCTGGGTTGCGTTCGTATTCGAAGTCGGCTGGCAGGCAATTCCGTTCGTCGTGACGTTCTACGCCGGTCGCCGACTCCTCCGCATGTTTGGACCGACAGATAGCGACTACCGAAACCAATGATTCCAACCGATTCACCGCTTGATAGACGTACCGTCCTTCGAACCGTTGGCGGGGCCGCGCTCGCCAGCGTTGCCGGCTGCCTCGATGGTAGCCGTAACTCGGGCACAACGACGCCCGACCAGACATCGGCGACGACCGAGCGTGCTGGTCCCCTCTCACGCATCGCTGTTGAGGGGCAAGCCATCGTTGTGGAAGTTGATGCTGACGCACCCGTCGAACAGGTGAACCTCATTCAGCCGAATGGGGAACTCTTCGGGAGACGTGGGCTTGCCGCCGGCGCACGACAGGTTTCGTTCGAAATCGGGACTGCCTACGAGCCCGGTGAGTACCGTGTCGTCGCGTTGGATGGTGACGAAACTGTTGCTGAGGGTTCTCTCGAGATTAGCCCTCAGATTGAGATTCAGGACGTTGGGCTGTTTCGAAATGTCCCGGATAAGCCGTGGGACGAGGTCTATGGAGATACTGAGACAGACCGTCTCAAAAACGGTGAAGCAGTAGTCACCGTGGAGAATCATGGAACAGGTCCTGACGCAGTTGTTGAATTGATATTTGCTGAAGACGTTCCAAATCCTATTTCGGACCCTCGTGGGAGTGGAATGTACGAAACTGAACAAGTCGTTGTTGCGCCGGGAGAGACAGTTGACCTGTTCAGTAACTCATTCCCATTCGGTTCAGAATCAGAGAAAGGCATGGGTTGTTCCTCTGAGGGGAACTCTGGACAATTTAGAACCATTATTGAGACCCGAGTTGATGCAGATCAAGTCTCGAAGTCGTTCGATGTGACGTACTCTGGGTCCAGCAGTATGAGTGAATGTGAGGTCACTATCACGGAGGCCTGACTAATGGTTGACTTAATCGATGTCGTACTAGAAGGGTTCAAAGACATCGTTGAGTGGATTATCTCTTCGTTCATGGAGGGTTTGCGGTCTGGATACCGAACGTTGTCTGAGGGCATGTTTGGAACCCCGACGCCTCAGACCGATGGTGTGTTCATCTTTGGTGATCCAACCAATACGCCTTGGCCAGCGATTCACGATGGACTCATTGGTGGCGAAATAACGCTCATTGCACTCTTATTGCTCATAATGAGTGTCCAGGGCCGTCATACGATCCGAATATTCAATATCGGTAGTGCATACGAAGCACGAAAAACCAAGAAAACTGCCTGGGTCGGTGCCGTCTTGATTATCTCTTGGTACTGGATTAGTACCCTCTCACTATTCCTTATTGATGGATTCACCATCGCTCTACTGCCGGATGTCTCTTCAGTATCCACGGCGATGCTGCGCTTTCTAGGGGGTTCCATCACCAACCCGAGCTTAGGCCTGCTGTTCGCTTTTCTGGGTGGTGTTTCTATGTGGGCCCTGGAAGCGGTGTTCTACATTCGGACAATTCTCCTCTTCGTCTATCTGTATGGGATGCCGATCGCATTCGCTCTCACCTACGGAAACATCCCAGTTGTCTCGGATGTTGCAATGGGATTCGCTAAACGCTTCGTCCCGTTGGCTGTTCTTCCACTTCCAGCTGCAATAATATTCAAGGGATACGATCTCTTGTACGTTGGAGCGTCGCTAACACCTGATTCAGCGTTTCTCAGCTATCTCGTCTCTGTATCTCTTCCACTCATCTCACTCTATGTGACGTGGAAGACGTTCACGTACGCGACACCCCTCACCGCGAAGGTGATTGGTGGTGCAACGCGAGGCGCAGCCCTCGTCGGCGGCGTCGCAGCCGGCGCGTATGTCGGTGGTGCTGGCGTTGCGACGACTGCCGCCCGCTGGGGGCCGAAAGCCGCCGCCGGCCAAGCCCTCGCCCAGCGAGCAGCCGCACAGCGTGACTCGACTGATTACAGCGACGGACTGCCATCGTACCGGCGGACCGAAAACGAACCTCGAACCCGCTAACTATGTCGACAGATCAAGACACAGCCGCTCGGCGCATCATGGACCAGTTCGGCGAAGCGAGTCGCATCCCCTACCTCAATATCGAAGAGGGTGACGTCGGTATCCTCATCGCTCTCCCCATCTGTGGGTTGCTCCTCGCCGGCCTCACGGGCATTGAATCACTCGCCGTCCCGCTTATCGCAAGCGGCCTCGGGATGGGCGCGGCCATCGTCTACGTCACCCCCGACCATCTGAACGCGTGGACCTGGACGAAAGACGTCTATCGATACGCCAAACGGCCCCGGATTACGCTGAGTGCGCCAGAGCACCCTGACGGCCAAACGAACGAGACCGTGCGCAACGAGGGCGGACTCGCGAACTACACGCCATTCACACCGGACGAGCGAACCCAAGACCTCACGAATATCGAGCGAGCGTGGCCCGGCGCCGGCGCGATTCAGCGGACTGACGGCGCGATGGAGGCGTTCATCGAAATCGACCCGGGGAACATGGACTTCGCGATGGCCGACGACTGGGCCCAACTTCAGGATGCAGGCGCCGAGTTCGCCAACAAAGAACTCGACTCGAAGCTCAAATTCCACGCAACAACCCGGTCATTCCCGGTCGAACAGATCACCGAGACGATCGAGGAGCGACTCACCGACGAAGACGTCACACAGAACCCAATCTTCCGGGAACTCCTCGAGGAGTATCGGGAGACGCGGCCTAAAGAGATGCGTGACCGCGGCATTCAGCAGGTTCGATACTATATCGGCGTGGAAGTCTCGCCACTCGAAGTCTACGACCGATACCGTGACGAGGGAACGCCGGCTGAAAAGCTGACGCAGTTCCCCGTGATTGGCATTCTTTTCAACCCGTTCGTCACACGACGAGAGGACCTCTCCGACGTCGAACGGCGCGCCCAGATGTTCGAGAAGCTGGACGACCGGATCGCAGACGTCCGTTCCGAGTTCATCCAGCAGGCCTCCGGCTGGTCTGCCCACCGACTCAGCACGGTCGAGTTGTTCGTTCTGAACATGGACTTCTGGAACGGCGAGGAACACGATTTCGAGACCGAAGCAGACGTAATTCGCGAACAGCCGATTCTCGGTCGCTCACGCCGGGAGGAGGCGTTCGATGCGTAACCTCCCGCTGCAGGCGAGTCGTGATATTCTCACGCAACTCACCCAGTGGGCTCAACAGCCGACATCCCCCGAAGGTGCAGCATTCTATCTGGGGACTATCGTGGTACTCGGCGTCGGCGGGACAGCCCTCTGGCAGCGGTACCGCACCGACGACGAGCCGGAAGTCGACTTTTCGGATGTCCTCGACGAGGAAACTCTCGAAGCCGGCGAGGCAGAAGGCCAACTCCTCGACGACATCTCGGAGTCACACAAGACGGCGACAGCACCGGCGGCAATCGAATGGGAGACGCGAGCCGCCCGTGTCGGTGAGCAATGGACGACGACGCTGTACATCGCTGATTACGCCGACTACCCGAATGACGGCTACTTGAGTGACCTCTTCGAGTTGACCGACGTCGAGTTCGACCTGACGGCGCACATTACACCGAAGAACCAGCAACGCGCGCGGAACGAACTACAGGATATTGCGGACGACCTGCAGGTCGACGCCGATTTAGAACAGAGCGTCCGGAGTGAGTACCTCCAAGAGCGAGCCAACGAGGCAGCGGCGACGTACAAGGCCGTCGAGAGTGGTGCGAGTGTGTTCGACCAAGGGCTATTCGTCACCGTCCGCGCCGACGACACGGACGACCTCCAAGACGCCGTCAGAGCAGTCAAAAGCGCGCTCCGTGACGAACCGGCGAATCTCACGCCGAAGACGGCTATCTGCCGGCAGGACCTCGCGCTCCAGTCCGCCGCCCCAATCGGCGACAACGTCTTCGGCCGGGAGTCGATTGCCCTCGGTGGCGCTGTGGGCTCGCTTCTGGCGTCGCCACACAACGCGACGATTCTCGAAGAAGGCGGCGTCGAGTTCGGAATCCACAAGGACAACCAGAGTCCGGTCGTCATCGACCCGTTCGCCCGCGATAACGGTTATGCGATGTTTACTGTCGGCGACACCGGCTCTGGCAAATCGTTCGGTGCGAAAGAGAACTTCATCCGGTCGATCGAGCAGAGCAAGGACCGCATCGGCATCATTCTCGAACCGCTCAACAACTGGGCGGGCGTCTCCGAAGCGCTCGATGCCAAGCGAATTACCGTCGGTGGGACGCTCGGACTAAACCCGCTCGAAATCCGCCAGACGCCCGAACACGTCCAGCGGGCGATGGGTGAAGACGCGAGTCCGTTCAACGAGAAACTCGACGACGCGATGAGCTTCCTGACGAATTTCTTCGCTCTCCGCGGTATCTCACTTGGCGACCGCCGAACGACGCTCGAACTTGGACTCAGACAGGCCTACGAGCGTCATGGCATTACTGATGATATCACGACACACGGCAACCCGAGCCCGACGATTCGAGACATGTTGGACGTCTTCGAAGAAATGGTCGACGACCCCGAGTCGTTCGTCGTCCGGTCGGATGCGGAAGCTGAGAAACTTAGCGACGATGCGACGTGGTTGATCGATCAACTGCGGCCCTTCGAAGAAGCGGGCCGCTACGCGAACCTCGGGAAGGAATCGGAGTTCGACATCCGTGACGAGAAAGTCATCTACCTCGACCTCGCCCAGCAGGAGGGGAGCGTCGACAGCAGTACGGCGCTGACGATGCAGTTGCTCATCTCGCTCGTCTACGAGCGAGCGAAAGAGACGGACAAAGAGGTCGTGTTCGTCATCGATGAAGCGCGGTACATCATGCAGGACGCCGCGAGTCTGGCGTTCCTCGAAACAGTGTTCCGACACCACCGCCACCACGATCTCTCGATTCGCCTCGTTACTCAGACCGTCGACGAGTTCTTCGAACACGCTGAAAGTGAGGCTATCCTCGACCAGTGTGCTGTCAAGCAGTTCCATCGCTTGGATGGGATGGACAAGGAATGGGCCGACGAGTTCGGCCTGAATCACGCCCAGATGCGGTACGTACAGGACGCGGTGCCCGGGAACGAAGACGCTGGTTTCTCCGAGGCGCTTGTCGGCGTCGACGGCGAGTGGCGCGGTATCAGAGTCGAAGCAATGCCCAAAGAGAAGGAAGTCATCGACTTTGACCCGACCGAGCAGCGCCGGGCGTCGCTGCCCGGAGCTGGTGGGTCGGCGGTCTCTGAGGATATTGAGACCTTTCGGACGGAGTTAGCGCAGCAAGCAAACGGTGAGTCACAAGACATGCAGACTGATTCAACAGCAACTGACAACGGCCAGCTTGGAGGTACCGACGATGTCTGAGCGTGCGTATCTTCGCGTGACGCCCACCTCAGAGGAACTTACTCCTCGTGGCATCCCGCAGACCCTTGAGAGTCTCCACAAATTGACCCCTGACAGCTCGGGTCTGCGGTCGAAACTCAACCCGTTTACATCCGCGACCCCACCGCGCTTTGAGTTCCTTGCGCTTAGCACGGGACAAGATGCGCCGGTTGAGTTCTACTATGGCGCTGACGACTATCTCGGAACACTCGAAGAGCGGCTTCGGTCGATCTATCCGAAGACGTTCGACATCGAGCGTGTCGAGGTGGACGTCGCGTCGAAGCTGATTCACCCGGTCGCATTGTCTCACGAGGAATTTGTCGAGCGGTACCAGCAGGGTGACCTGCAGTATGAGTTCTCCGACGACGAACAGTATTCGGCTGCAGATGTCGACGCCGGCACAGTGCCTGACGGCGGCACAACCACAACACGTGAGTCTGGGGATTCACCGACGGACGCTACCGACGAGATGGGTGGCAGAACGGCGGACGGACTGGTGTCGATTGGAGAGACAGTTGTCGAACTTGAAACGACTGACTCCCTCGCTGACGAGGCTTCGCCCACGTCGGTCGAGAAGCCGACAGTGACCGCAGACGGGACGATTCTCGCCCGCCCCGCGGCCGACGCCGTCTCACCACGGGGCGTGCGGTGGTGTGGGTCGGCAGTTCGGAAGCAAGACTGGATGTCGTCGTTGACACCGCTGACGGCGACGCCCGACGAGAGCACGCTGCCGGCGGTCGACGAACCGGGAGCTGTGCTTGCGTCGCTGATCGACCACCTGAATGATGCACGCGAACCGCTCGCGTTCCAAGTCGTGTTTCAGCGCCGGGAGAGCTGGCAAGCGGATGCGGAACTCCGCAAAGAGGACTTGAATGATGGACGGGATACGCTGTCGCAGAAGATCCTTGGCGACCTGCTCGACCCCGAACTGGAGTACGAACGTCGCACCCGTGACGAGTTGAGTGACATCGTCGTCAAGCGGCTTGACGCGATTGATGCGGTCAACCCCAAGCGCTCGTACACGACGAATATCCGGGCGATTGGTGTACCAACGAGTGAGGCTGGCCGCGACGCCCTTGATGACCGCCTGTCGTCACTCGCGCCGGTCTTTGACCCACTCGACGGCCCGTTCTACGAGATCGAAGCGGCGCGACTTCGAGACCGTGGCTTCCGACAATCGAAGAAAGAACAAAACGCGCGAGCAGCGCTCCAGCGACTCCTCTCGCGAGAGGTAACGACTGGACGTGGTAAGACCCGGCCGGAGTTGGTTCTCTGTGGGGCCGAGCTTGCGAACTTCGTGGTTGTCCCTTCGTCGGAACGATTGACAATGGAGGGTTCTCGTGGGACGCGTGCTGAGCAACAGAGTCGGAACCCGCTTGCCCGTCCGAATCCGGATCTCATGAGCGAGTTCCGTGAGGGCATGGCAATCGGCTACGCGCTTGATGAGACTGGTGAAGCAGAGGAGCAACCGACGCGTCTTCCTCCCGGACTGCTGCCGACACACTATGGCCGGTTTGGGACGACTGGGGCCGGTAAGTCCAAGGCACAGATCAATGAACTCCTCTCACTCTACGAGACGACGACTGGGCCGTCGGTTCTCATCGAACCAAAGGGCGACGGCATGGCGGAGAACTACATGCGTGCGCATGCTGCGCGTTTCGGGTTGGACGACCTCAGAGAGAATGTCATTTACTTCTCTCTTCCGGACGTCCTTCCCGGGTTCTCGTTTTTTAATCTCGAACCGTCGCTCGAAAACGGGCTCCGGCGAGAAGATGCGATCCAGCGTAAGGCCGACCATTACGAGGAGATTCTAAAACTCGTTATGGGGGTTGACCGCTACGAGCGGGCGACAGTCGCGCCGGGATTGATTAAGTCGCTGATCAAAGTGTTGTTTGACGAGACGCATGGTCGCGAAAATGGCCAGTATCGCGAGTCAGCGGACTACTTCGCTCATCGGCAGTTAGAGTCTGTGCTTGACCAACTTTGGCAAGCAGGGCCACCTCAGCCAGATCTGAGTGCTGCCCCGCAATCGAGTGACGAGGCTGTCTCGCGGTCACTCCGACGACAGTTACAGGCAGACAAGACGACCTTCTCGAATGTGTTGGGTGGTGTCGGCAATCGCCTTTCAGTTATTTCGGATGACACACACCTGCGTCGAATCTTCAACAACACCGAGCCACAGTTTGATTTCCGCGATGTCATCGACGACGACACGGTGATTCTCTTTGATCTGGGTGATCTCCGCGAGGATGCCGCTCGCGTCATGACCGGTGTGATTCTGACCAACCTCGAGGACGCCCTGAAAGAAGAGAACCAGGATGTCGGTAAGCGGCCGGACGATTACGTGGTTAATCTCTTGATTGATGAGGCAGCGTCGGTTGCTGTTTCGGACGTCATGAATACACTACTCGAGCAAGGGCGGAGTTTCCGGCTATCAGTCGGGCTCTCGATGCAGTTCCCCGAGCAAATGAAAGCAGAAGGCGGACGGCGCGCCTACCTCAACGTTCTCAACAATATCGGGAGTCCGATTGTGGGAAAGATCAACGTTGACCGTGAGCTCGCTAGGGCGATGGCTCACGAGGAAATGGACCCAACAGCGTTCGCAAATCGGATTCGGTCACTTCCGCGTGGTGAGTGGATTGCGAATCTTCCAAGTCCGATCTTCGGTGAGACTGGGCCGTATCCGTTCAGTCTCGCTCCGCTTCCGATTCCGGATGGGCATCCTGAGAGCAACCGCCCTCTTACCGAGAGTGAGGAGTCTCGATTTAGTGAGACACTCAGTCGGATGCAGGGCCACGTTGACGAGACGTACGGCGTGACCACGACTGAGGCACCGACGGCAGAACTCCCCGACAAACTCAGTACCACGCTTGACATTACCGATGGGGAACTCGACACGGCTCTTGCGAAAGTCGTTCGAGCGGTGCAACTTCGGCTGTCCGAACGTGAGACGAACGGCTGGGTTCCAGTCAAAACCGTTGATGATGAACTCCGCCGTCTGTGTGACGAATCGGGTGGTGATGCCCTGACGTACGACGAACTATCGACGATTCGCCAGCGCTCTCACTTCCTTGAAACGACGGTTCATCTCGATCAAGACGAACTCGTGATTCGTCTCACTGAAGCGGGCGAAGCGGTTGCTACCCCTGATACTGGGACAGTCCAATCTGCTGGTAGTTCGAAGCATGACGCTGCTCTCGCGCAAATCGAAGCAGAACTGACGACCCATGGCTGTACAGTATCTGTCCTCAGCCAAGACGGGAGCGAGAAACCTGATGGGCGTGCGACGCACCCAGCGTTTGACGCTCCGTTTGCCATCGAGGTCGAGACGACAACGCCAGGGAAGCCTGCAAAAGTCCTCACGAACCTCCGCAAAGCACAGGAGGCGGGGGAAATCCCGATGTTTGTTGTTCGGGCTGGTGAGCCGGAACCCTACTGGGCAGAACGTGTCGAACAGGTGCTGTCGCCGCCGCTTCGTGAACTCCAGTCAGGGGACACGCGGTTCTATACGACTGATTCAACGATTTCGTTCAATGGTGGAGCGAGCGAGGAGGGTGGTCTGACGGCACTTCGACCCGTGTCGCCTGAGAGCACACAGACGGTCTGGTCACGAGTCGATGGGTGCCTTGTTTTGGAAGACGGTGCTGGGGGTGAACTGCTTCGAGTTGAGTCATTAGACGAAATCTCGAAGAGTCGACTGCCTGCGGTTTACAGCTATGATTCGGTGGCCGATGAGTACGTCGTCTACGCGGAGGGCGAGCAGTATGTCTACGACTCGAAAGAGGCGTTTACTGCTGACTGGACTAAGCTCAAGCGGCCATTTGTCCCTGAAGTCGAACTGCCGTATCCAGGATTCAGTAGTGAGCAGTATCTCATCGTCATTCTTCGGAACGACGGTGACGCAGTAATCTATCGGGACGGCACAGTACGGCCCTTGAGTGAACTCTCGGAGCTGGATCTCGTCGCACAGCCAACCCAATCCAATACCGAAGCGGCCGAAAGAGCTGTAGCCCCCGGATCAGACGAGACTCTGGTTGATGTGTCGGAGCTTGCAGACGACCCTGATGCTGTTGTGGGCCGCTTCGCAGAGGTGTTCCTCCGTGAGACAGCCCACGGATCTGTCTCCTCTGAACGGGTTTACAACTGCTATCAGTCGTGGGTGACTGAACAGGGTCTTTCACCGGACTCAAAGCGGTGGTTCACACGCCGGCTGAGACAGCACGTTGAGTTCGATAGTACGGTCAAGAAAGAAGGGGATGCGACAACTCGCCATTACGACGGGCTCGCCCTCACTCAGGAGGAATTGTCTAATGAATGATACTGGTCTGTCAACGTTTGTACCCGGTCAGACGAACAACGGCCGATTCAACAAGAAATCGGCCGAAGGAGTGTTCAGACGGATGGTTACGACAGGTTACGATAGTCTCGCCCAGAGTTACGACAGCCGTTACGATAGAATTCGGATAATAGCGGGACTGAACGGCGTATCTTGGACAGATTCGGATTGTCGGTTACGACAGAAACCGACTAGTATAGACAGGGGGGACCCCGTCGGAACTGGGCATTGTCCAAGTGAGCAGACGACACAGACATATTTGGACTCTGAAATGACTGCGAGTCAGCGAGGAACAACGAATGTGTGATGAAATTGACCTCGATATAGACCAGCTGCCACCCGAACTTCGCGAGCGTGAGCAGTGGGTTTGCTGGCGGAGTGAGATGCGAGATGACAAAGCGACGAAGGTCCCCGTCAACCCTGCAACTGGCGGCTTCGGTTCGGCAACTGATTCTGTGACATGGTCTGATCTCAATACTGCGGTTGCGGCTGTCGAGTCAGACGACGCTGATGGGATTGGGTTTGTGTTCACCGATGACGACCCGTTTGTCGGTGTGGATTTAGACGACTGTCGAGACCCCGAGACGGGTACGATTGACGACGACGCACAGGCGATAATCACACAGCTAGATTCCTACACGGAGGTGTCGCCATCGGGAACGGGTTTCCACACCCTCGTTGTGGGTGAGCTTCCCGCAGGACGGAATCGCCGTGGAGGCGTTGAGTGCTACGATACGGCGCGCTTCTTCACAGTAACCGGTCTCACGTTGCGGGGACGCCAACAGAGATCACACGTCGACAGGATGCACTTGTCGACATCCATCGTGAATACGTCCAGTCCGATACTGCGTCGACAACGGAGCCACTGGGCTCAACACCACCCGCAGCAGCACGTGATGACGCGAGTGAGCCTGCCCTCAATGACGAGGTTGTGCTGACAAAAGCGAGGGAGGCAGCGAACGGTGAGAAGTTCGACCGGTTGTGGCGGGGGCAGACAAGTGGGTATGAGAGCCACTCGGAGGCAGATATGGCACTCTGCTGTCTACTCGCGTTCTGGACGGGTGGGAACCACCCCCAGATGGACCGCCTCTTTCGAGATTCGGGGCTGTATCGCGAGAAATGGGACGAAGTCCACTATGCAGACGGGTCGACATACGGTGAGAAGACACTTGAACGAGCAATCCAGCAGACATCGGAGTTCTACGACCCAGATACGCAGCCTCGTGAGGACCACGAGACTACGATGGAACAGAGTGTGGGAACGCAGCCAACGCAGAACACGGCGTATCTCGCCGAAAAGAACCAGGTGTTGACTGAGCGAGTTGAAACGCTTGAGGCGACCCTCGCAGAAAAACAGGCGTACATTGAGGAGTTAGAAGCGACTGTTGACCGGCTTGAGCAGCGTGTCGAGGCAGCAGCACCGCGTGACCAGGATGAAGATCGTGACACGAAATCTGCGTCAGTGTGGGAGCGAACACGATCGTGGTTGAAATGAGACCGGGTCACCGCAACATGGGCTGATAGTGAGATACTCTCGCTGACGACACGACCCTGTTGAAATTCTTCGACCTTGACAGAATCCGCGTGACACAGACAGAGGGTGAGTTCAGCAAGACTTCGATGTTCGATTCAGGCGACCAGCGATGAAACAGCCGAAAGGTAGGTGTGCAATCTTCCCACAGTATACTTTTCAAGACCACTCTCACCAGAGTCTTTATTCTGTATTAAACACACATCGCACACATGACCGGGAGTGGCACTATCGAGCGGATTTTTATCGCCCCAGAAGCCGAAGCGAAGATGGAAGAACAGACTGACGTTGAAGCAGTTGCCGGACAGGGGCTCCGAGGAGATCGCTACTTTAGCGAGATTGAGACGGGGACCTTTGTCGGGTGGGAATCAGATGAGGAACGCCACGATGGGTACGACCTCACGTTGATTGAGCAAGAGGCTGTAACAGCAATCGAACGGGAATCGGGAATCAAACTCGAACCGGGAGAACACCGACGAAACATCGAAACCCGTGATGTTGCACTCAACCACCTCGTCGGACAACGATTCCGAGTCGGTGACGCCATCTGTCGAGGGAATCGACTGTGCGAACCCTGTAATCATCTTCAACGCATCACTCAGGATGGCGTATTGCAGGCGCTAACTCACCGAGGTGGGCTCCGGGCAGATATTATTGAAGATGGGATTATCCGCCCCGGAGATGTAATCGAACCGATCGAATAATCCTCGTGTAGAAACCGTCCGTCTTCCCGCTTGCAGCTGCCATATCTGGCGGACAACGGTCACGCTTTCGAATCGGGACGTCAGAACGAAAAACAGAACGTGTGCGCTACGGTAGCGCCCTCCGGAGGTCTTCACAAAGGTCGTCAGCGTCTTCAAGGCCAACGGATACTCGAACCAACGTCTCGGGAACCTCCGCCGAATCTTCACTTCGACTGAATTCGTCTGGAAGCATTAGTGACGGTACCTCAATAAGGCTCTCAACCCCACCGAGACTCGCTCCCGGCGTGAAAATCTCCAGTCCCTCGATAAACGCCTCAAGTTCGATGGGAGTACCATCGAACTCGAAGGACAGCATCCCGCTGTACCCCGACATCTGCTCACTCGCAAGGTCATGTTGCGGGTGGCTCTCAAGCCCCGGATAGTAGACACGAGTGACTCGATCGTGGTTTTCGAGGAACCTGGCAACTGCCATCGCGTTCTTCTCGTGATGTTCCATCCGCGCGGGCAATGTCTTGATGCCTCGAGCAACGAGATAGCAGTCGAACGGCGACAGCATATTCCCAAACCCAACCCGCTGTGCGAACGACAATTGCTCGAACACCCTACTGTCGTCGGTGATAACGGCACCGCCGATCGAGTCAGAATGCCCGTTAAGGTACTTGGTGGTGCTGTGAACGACAATATCGGCACCCAGTTCGAGCGGGGCCTGGTAGTACGGACTTGCAAAGGTACTGTCTACAGCGAACAGGGCAGCGTGGTCATCGGCAAGATCGGCTATCGCTTGGATATCGCACAACCTAATCAAAGGATTCGATGGTGTTTCTGCCCAGATCAGGTCAGTATCCGCGTTGACCGCATCGGCGACGTTATCGGGGTCACGAGCGTCAACGAAGTCGATGTCAACGCCGAGATGTCCGGCCATGTGTTCCGTGAGCAGTTTTTCGGTTCCGCTGTAGATGGTGTCCGAAGAGACAACATGACCTCCTGGGGGGACGAGTGACAACACCGTCGTCGATGTGGCGGCCATTCCGGAGGCGAACGCTAGTGCATGTTCACCGCCTTCAAGGCGAGCTAACTGCTCTTCGAGGGCTGCCCGCGTCGGATTGCTCTCTCGCGAATAGTCGTGTTCATTGGCATCCTCCTCACTGGCCCACTTGAACGTTGTCGAGAGGTGGATCGGCGAGACGACGTCGTTCGTTCCATCTTTGTGAGAATGCGTCTCGGTTTCTGCTGCGCCGACGGCGGTGGTTGCGAATCGGTTCTTGCTGGACCGGTCATCGTGTCGTGTCATAGGTTACTCACTACAAGACCCACTCGGACGGTGGACATATATCTGATACAATTGGTCACAGTTTCGGAGTTTGGGGTCTGGTGCGTGTCTTATTTTCACGCCAACTGAATTTGATTAGGCTCTCTCCTTGTGGTTTTTTTTGAATTTAGCACGGTGAGAGAACTTTAAAAAGATTTCTGTGTGACATAAAATCAGAATCGGCAGACTGCTCCTATCTCATCGTTGTTGTGCTTGAACAGAAGGCACAACACGTCCATCCTCCGAGACTGTGAATTGGTGGTTCATAGGTGTTCTCTGTAGCGGTAGAGGGTTGTAGAGTTATAGGCGAGACTGGCCAGAGACGAACCCTGAACTAGGCACAGGCTAGCGGTCTATAGCAAATGGTGTGCTCCCAGAAGGGAAGTCTCTTATTCACATTGGAGAGTAAACTGTAGTGATGTATCTTGTCATGTTCCGCCTTGACCCGGGGGAGTACGATGCAGAGTTTCATGAGTTGAATGACGCGATACAAGTGGCTGCCGAGGACACAGAGGGGTATCTGAGCAAGCGGACGTGGCATGCCTCTGAGAGTGAAGAGATTCTCGTCGTGTACTACTGGGAGTCGTTGGATGCGCTTGAGTCGTTTGGCGCAGATTCTGACCACAAAGAGGCAAAACAGCGATGGACAGAGTGGTACGATGCGTACGAAGTCACCGTTACAGAAGTCGTTGAGGCGTACGGGAGTGGGTTTGGTGACGACGCCGATCCACCCCTATAGCATCCCGAGCCGATATAACGTCCTCAAAATAGAACGGGCCAGCTGGCAGAGCACTACTCGGTGTCCTATCTATCGGGGATTTTCTTTCGTCCATTCGAGGACTTCACTCGCGTGTTCATCTGGTGGGAAGATTAGGTAGAAGACGTGCTCAATGCGTCCTTCAGAAATAACCATCGTTAACCGCTTCAGATATTCATCCCCCTCGATAGTGAAAGCCGGTAATTCAAGTTCGCTCGCCAGCTCCCATTCGGTCTCGCTGAGCATCTCGAAGGGGAGGTGCAGCCGGTCACGAGCCTCACACTGGTACTCGGCCGTCTGCGTGGACAGGCCAAACACCTCCCCGACGCTGTTCTCGAGGAGTTCGTCGTAGTGGCTGCGGAAACCGCGTGACTCGGGAGTGCAGCCGCGGGCACCCGGAACGTCTTCCCACTCCTCCGGAATCACGTCCTTGTTGGGCCACCCCGTCAGTGGGGAGACGTAGGTCACCGTTCGACGAGGGAGGTCTTGTAGGTTGACCGTCGTGCCGTCGGTTACCGGGAACGAGACGTCGGGCATCTCCGTTCCCTGGAGGTGATCAGCCGCTCCATCACCTTCCGGTACTGGTAGATCGTCCGGTAGGGAGGAACCCTCCGGACATAGTTCTATTCATCTCGCCATAATTACTTAAAATTCCTCAAAAAGAATATATCCAGATTAGATTCAATAATTTCTTCTTAGCTGAATACCACCCGCTAAAATTCCGGTGGACGGCTTAGGCAAAATTTGATGGTGTAATGGCAGTGGGCAAACGTTTTATTCCGAGACACCCCACAACTGCCGGTATTTCTGATGGTGTAGGCGGAATCAAAGACACAATCACGTGCGACAAAAGCAGGACTCGGTTGTATGATAGGCGTAACCGCTACACTTTTATTTCGTATGTAGTTTTTAATGTCCACCCGAGACAGCGTGTAGACCGACGATACCGACGACGATTACGCCGATGAATAGTAGTCGGGCGAGAGCGGCTGGTTCATCAAAGAGAATAATTCCAAGCGTTGCTGTCCCAACGGCCCCGATACCTGTCCAGACAGCGTATGCTGTCCCGATAGGGAGATCTTTGACGGCTTGAGCCAGGAGACCCATACTGATGATGAGAGCGACAATAGTACCGACTGTTGGTACTGGCTTTGAGAGTCCATCTGAATATTCGAGTCCAATTGCCCAGCCAATCTCAAACAGGCCTGCGAGTATGAGAATATACCACGACATTACATTTCTGCTTCGCTGTCCAATCTGTCTATAGCTTCTGCTATCCATTGAACGAGACCGATTCAACTACCTTGGCACGGGCGTTGGGCTGTGTACTCGCGAATCAGCATTCCTGGTCGTCTTCTTAGTCTGGAAGATATCCCCCACGGTAGGGGTGTCTGAATGAACTCCGTTAGTACGTGAACAATTGCTGTGGCTGTTTTTTATCACCCACTGAGGGGTGGAGGAGTCAGCAGCCCCCATGCAATCTATGTCTTCCGACCACGAGCAACAGCGATCACGACTCTCTAGCGAGCAGGCTGAGCAACCGAGCGACGAACCGTGGGCAGATCTCGAACTGTCGCTCCCCCACGGCAGAAGTCCAACTGGCATCGTCTCATTCATCGAGCGTGTACTCGTCGAACTTACCTACGAAGACGTCGGAGCCGAGTTCGTCTCAACGAGCGTAGCGGGCGTGAAGCGGACACAGTTCGTCGCCGTCGACGACATCGGTCAGCGGTTCAAGAAGCGGTATTTCGACGAACGTCTCGGCTGGCACGAAACGACAGTCAGCCGTGAAGCGGTTCGTGAGGAGTTGGTCAACCGACTCTCGAAGTTACCTCTTGACCGAATTGACGAGACGTCGAACACTGATCCAGATACGTTCCGCGTGGTGCCTATTCATCAGTTCTGAGCCCGCCGCATCGTTAACCAATACGGAACGCAGACTTCCGCGGTGTTGGTTAACAGCGTGGCAGCGAGCGCCAACGAAACCCCTCTCGCGAAGAGTGGTGGTTCGGATGCTGTCGATGTGAGAATGAACGAAGCGGTTGTCCAAGGTCGTTTCTGAGAACTCCCAAGGGGGTCCACAGATGTTTAAGCCACCACAGAGCACTCATCTACCCATGGCCACGGATCTCACTGAACGGGTGCAAGAAATCGCCGAAGCGAGGGGTATCCCCGAATCAGAGATCCTCGAACAGGCATTGGAACGCGGCGTCGAAGATCTCTGGGTTGACCTCGTTCTCTCGAGATACATCGACGACGAAATCGACCGCGAGACCGCAATCAACCTTGTCGGTCGAGACCGCGTCAAGCGAGCAGAGCAAGAGGTACAGGCTATCGAAGACGACGTTCGGTGGGGACTGAATGCGTGATCCTCGCGGTTGCTGATGCGGGCTCTATTGTGATCACAGAGTTCGCCCCATGAACAAACCGTGTTCTTACTACTGTCTTCTCGGACATGTTTGTCCGTCGGTTCCATGAACTGGTTATCTCGAAGGACCGTTCCAGCTCTGTACCCGATGTCGGCCTAGTGGAGCGGTGACGTACTAAACGTAAGATCTCGATGCGCACCGCATTGGAAGAAAAGAATACGCGATCGGTACGTAACCCAGCGGTCCGCGTGTGGCTCACATCGTACACACGAAAACGGCTAAGTACGTTGGCTCACAATGTACACATCATGAGCACCGAGAAGAAGCGCGTGCAGTTTCGGGCCCCTAATCGGCTCATCGATCGGGCGGATGCACTCGCTGCAGTCCTTGGGGAAGACCGAACAGACGTCCTCGTGACCGCGCTTCGGGAGTACCTCCAAGACGCCGCTCACGACGACACACTCGTCCAGGAGATTGCCGCCGCCTACTACGACGACGAGATTACCTTCGAGCAACTCAAAGCGCTCGTCGGCGCCGAAGAGGCGGCCAACCTCCGCGTGTTGAAACAACAACTGGACGAGGACTTCATCGACGAGGTTGCCGGCGTATAGATGGCGCAGCTTATCGCAGACGCCTCCGCCCTCGTGAGTCTCGGGATCGTTACTGGCGACGAGCCCGATCCACTCGCACTTTGTCTTTCGCAGTACGAGGTCGTCGTCCCAACGGCGGTCATCGATGAGCTCCGTGAGATTGCCTCCTATGATGATGTCCATGGGCACGCTGCGTCCGCCGTCCTCGATCAAACGGAGTCATTCACAACACAGTCGGTCGAGCTTGATGCGGAGTTTCCGCTCGATGACGGTGAAAACGCGGCGGTCACCCTCGCAAACGAACTCGATGCTGGGCTCTTCCTCTGTGACGAGTTCAACCAACTGGGTTTGATTCACGCCTCACTCGCTGATACCCGACTCGTCACGACGCCGACACTGCTCTCGGTTCTCGTTCGAACTGAACACCTCTCAGCTGCCGAGGCACGGTTGCTCCTCAATAAAATCAGCGACGCCCGTAGCTGGGGGGCGAACAGTTACGTGCAGCGAGCTCGCTCGTTGCTCGAAGAGCCCTAATTCTAGACAATTCGATTTTAACTGAAATGGCTCTGTTGAAATCCTCAGCCGCTGATAGGTTACTGAGGCCGTGCTGAATACAGAGCGCGAGTCAGTCAGAGGAGGGGCACCGATATTGACCGAGATGAATCGGCCACTATAATAACAGTACCATACTTTGATACATCTTGCCTACCCACGTCTCATAGTGATAATAAAACGAAAAGAGGACCAGATGTGGCACTTCGCAGAAAACACTCGCTGCGGATGGGCAGACCACTACGCGACACACAATCTGTTCACTTCAGAAAAACAGGTCGATTCCATATCAGAGCTTCCCTCAGACTTTTGCGGGGAATGTGAGAAACGAAGGGGTATCGATTCTAATCGCTAAGTAGTGCCATTTGACGGTTGAATCATCAATCAAAGCATGAATCGATTGCCAGTTCCCCGCTGATTACACCCTCTGACTGTGTCACACGGGTTCTATCCGGTTCCAAGGATTTCAACAGAGCCACTGAAATATATCTCTCTCGTCGAACCACGAGCGCTACGAGGCGAGCAACGATTCGAGCCGATCCCGAAGGGCGTCCCTGTGGACCGTCTCGGTCGCGACCTCCGTCTCGCCGGTTCCCATCTCCTTGAACCCCGTTCCGGTCGGCACGAGGACGACAGACTCATCAGCGGCGATATCGCCACGCTTCGCGAGGCGTGACACGCCGGCTAGCGTCGTCGCGGACGCCGGCTCGACGCAGAACCCGCCGTCGACGGCAAACCGGCGCTGAGCGGTCCGTATCTCGTCGTCGGTAACGGAGACGACGGCGCCGTCAGTATCGCAAACCGCGGCGAGCGCGCGGGCGCCACTCGGTGGGTCTGGGTTACCGATCGAGTGAGTGATCGTGTCGCCGGTCTCGTCGGGCGACAGCGGTGTCGGATCCGTCTCTCCGGCCTCGAACGCCCGCGTTAGCGGGTCGGCGGTCGCGGTCTGGACGAGACACAGGCGCGGCGGCTCCTCGATCAGTCCCGCGCGCTCGAGGTCCCGGATTCCGAGCCAGACCCCCGAGGCGAATCCACCGGAGCTCGCCGGTAGCGCGATCACGTCGGGCGTCGCCGGGGCGAGCGACTCGTAGATCTCGAACAGTGCCGTTTTGTACCCGCTGATGCGGGTGGGTGCGTCGCTCACGAGCACGTCAATCGGGAGGCGCTCGGACAGGTCGAGTGCGTCCCCGTACAGCTTCCCGTAGTCGCCGGCGACCTGTACGATGGTCGGCTCGTACTGAGCGATGAGCTCCAGCCGTACTGACGAGGTCCGCTCCGGGACGAACACGACGCATTCCCGATCGAGGCTCGCCGCGTGGGCAGCGGTGCTGACCGCCATGTTCCCGTACGAGACCGTGCCAATGACGTCGTCACTGGTCGCGACCGTGTGAGGAACGGCCACCGCGCTCCCGCGGTCCTTGTACGCACCAGTTGGATTCTCACCCTCGTCTTTGACGAACACCCGAGCGCCCGCGGCGTCGTCGAGTCCGGAGCTCCTGACGAGGGGCGTGCCGCCTGCGGCTCGCGCAACGCCTTCGGGCCGATCGATCGGCAACAGCGCCTCGTAGCGCCACATCCCATCCCGGTCTCGACAGTCGTCCCACGAGAATGGCGTCGGGTCCATGTCGTCCCAGAGCGGTTCCCCGCAGGCGCACCTGACTCGGGTGCCATCGTCGTAGCGCTCCCCACAACGGTAACAGCTCAACGAGAGAGACATAGCGACGCTGCGGGGGTCGGAGACATATGCGTTCGCTTGCGGTTTCGAACGCCCCGAGCCAAAACGCCCCGCCGACATGCGGGCGAGTCGAGACTTCTCACTACTGACAAGGGCTACGACTGTAACTGGCTGCGTGAAGACCTTCGCGATCTCGGTGTTCGACCGCTACTCGACCACTGCATCAACAATATTGGTGGCGAGTGTGGGAGACACGTCTGCAGACCGACTGAGTGACTGCGACGCCGACGTTGTTTGTGTTCCTCTTGGCGGGGAAATCGATGGATACTGCTCCAGCAGCGTCGGTGTGGATTAGTCGTCGGGGTGGTCGAGACCGTTCTTGAGGTCGTCGAGGTCTCGTTCGAGACGGTCGATGTGTGTCTCGAGTTCGTTCACGCTCATGAGTGCGAGCCGGAGGAACTCGTCATCACGCTCAGGCATGAGCGGAAGCTGGCTTGCGGCCGCGACTGGATCATCGGCCTCGTCGGCGCCCTTGCGGACGAGTTCATCGCGTGCGGCACGCAGTTCGCGTCGGAGGAGTTCAACATCGTCCATGGTGATTGTACGTACCGGGATGAGCCCGCTACGAGCCCACAAGGGTCGAGGTCGTGCGGACCGCGTCACCGAATACGTCGTTTCCTGACCAACGGGTCCGAACGCATGCTCGTTTCGTACCGGAGGAGCGGATACCTGTTTTCTCCCCCTGGATTGGACATGCCGTGGGCCCACCCACACGGTTTAGGCGCCTGCCAATCGAGTTTGACGTATGGAATGTCCGGACTGTGGTGAGCCGTACGTCTCTCGAGAGGTCGGCCCCGGGCGGCCGCCATCGACGCCCCTTGCCAACGCAATTCTCGATACCGAACAGGGCGAGGAAGTTGTTCTCCACCGGCAGTGTTGGACGTGTGGGTGGAGCGAGGACCGCCACATCGAGGTGGCCGCAATCGAGACGGAGCACGGCGACCCAGAAATCGTCGACCGTCAGCAACGGCTAAGCGAACTCGTGGGGCTGCTTGAGGGAACTGAGGATACTGAGACACTCGAATCGGTCCTCCAGTACGTCCGTCAGCAACAGTCTGAGGGCGATTCGATACCACCGTCGCTGGAGCAAGACCCGTGACGGAGACTGACGCGCCCTACCCAGTCAACGAGGCGACAGGGGGCTCAGCCCACCCACCATTCAAAGACGTTTGAATTCATCATACACTCGTTCAACACGTTGAACATCGTCTGTACAGGGGTAGCAGATTCACCCCACGCTAACGCCCAGGGCATTCTCCTCGAAGTTCCGTCAGACAGCTCCCGCTTGGGAGCGTTTTTCGCCCCCAGAAGGGGTGACGGAGACCACAAAATGTCCAGACGCAACACCGACAGCTCCTGTCCAACCACCGGAGTGACTGAGGCTTTATATGACACAGGCACGTGGGTCACGATAATGAGAACCGTTGAGTCAGCAGACATCGACGATTCCCTTCCGCTCGAGACACTTCGAGCGATTCTACAGGAGCATTCGGTGCAGTGTGCACTCCTCTTCGGTTCCTACGCCACGGAAACGACACATCCCACGAGCGATATCGATATCGCAGTGGAACTTGAGACGACCGACCGTGAGGACCCCGCGTACAACGACGCGTTTTTCGGTCTCAGTGCGGATTTAAGCGATGCACTCGGAACGGACGACGTAGACCTCGTGGACATCCACACACTCTCACCACACGTTGCGACGTCAGTCTTCGAAGACGGAGTTCTGCTTGTCGGCGATGTGGCCCATGCCGAGGACCTCCAACGGCGAGTGACTGACACATCATCGACCGACAAATCTCCACGCGAGCGCTTCGACAGTGCACTCGCAAAGATTGATGACCATCTCGGTGGTTCTGCGGTCACAGCGACCGATGGGCATGACGATGAGCGATGACTGACGACGTGTTCCCAGCCGACCGCCTCAATCGTATTCTCGTTGCTGTTGAGACAATTGAAGAGAGTCTTGGGACACTCGCTCGCAAGCAACAGCTCACTCGAGAGGAGTACAAACACGACCCGGATACGCAAGATATCGTCGAACGCCGGTTCGTGAAAATGACAGAGGCAGCAATCGACATCGGTGAAGAACTCGTCAAACACGAGCGTGGACAGCCACCACGAAGCAATCCAGCATCGATGCGAGCACTCGACGAAGTCGGTATTCTCTCACCAAAAACTGCTGGCCAGATGGCGCAGGGTGCCCGCTTTCGGAACGTCCTTGCGCACACGTACGGACGAATTATCGACCACGACGTGGTCTACAACGCATTGCAAGACCTCGAACGGTACCGAACGTTCGTCGTCGAGATACGCGAATACCTCGATTCGATCGGTGCGCTTGACGTCGACGAGCAGACGTAGTTTATGCAGCCGTCAGTCCAGCTTGAGGGGGAGACCAACCTGATTTCGGGATCTAATGAGGGTCTTTCAGATACAGAGATGGCGTCCAGCACCGATTCCTCGGTGACGGTCGATGAAGAAGCTCGCCGACTATACGAGCGGTATCAGGCGGCTGAGACCGACGCTGACCGTCGCAAGATCGCCCTTTGAGATGGGACACTTGATGGACGCCGCCACGCAGAGATCTACGCCGCACTCGAAGACGAGTGAGCCAACAGAATTCTTCGCACTCCCGTCGGTATCGACGGCTATTTTGAGTCCGTGAAACGCATCGACCCACCACTAATCAAGAAGACGGTGAGTGGATTGTTCAGCTGCTGGCCGATGCACTCAAGTACCGACCGGATGTATGCGCTATCGAATCGCGCTCTTATAGCGTTACCCCGTACTCCTTAGCCAGTTCTTGGACGTCCTCCCACTCAGGAAGTCGGGCCGGCCGCTGGGCACCGCTGGTGTGAGATCCGTCCAGAGTACGTCGACGACGTCGGCGACTAGTTCCACGGACGGCACTTCGACGACCGACTGGGCTGGCACCAGACCACCGTCCCTCGACGAACCGTTCGCGATGAGCTCATCACCCAGCTTACGCGGCCGCCCTCGACATCGGTGGAGTGGGCTGGTGAAGGAGCAGCCAGCGAGCCAGACACGTTCGCGGTGAAGCCAGTTCGAGATCTCCGAACGCCGTAGGGGTTCGACTTAACCAACATTTTCGGCCGTTACCGGCATAGTGTTGGTTAATACTGGGATTGGGTCCATTCTCTCGCCCCCACCCATCACCCTACTCCTCGAATGAGTGTACCCTTGCGGCCGGGCGATCCAAGGGGGTACCGAATCTTTACGCCATGAGTTGTTTATCGGCGCCGGGAGGCGTGCAGCGCGCAACAGCGTGCGCTGCGTGACTCACATGCCTAGTCCCGATTCGCACGACGACACAAGTGCCGACCACGAACAGTTCGAGAAAGCACAGCTCGCACAGGACCGCGACGCCGGCAGCGTCGACACGGCGGACGTCGACGACATGACGGCCCGTGGCTTGGTCGACGACCTCATCGACGCGGACGTCGTCACTCCGGTCCCCGATGAGCGCATTCTGGTTCACGAACCGAGTGGCACAGCCTTCGACTCGACGACGCAGCTGGCAGTCTTCCACCGTGGCTGGACGGCCGGCCGCGACGCCGACGCGGAGGGTAAGTGATGCAGCAGACCCTCGTCGGCTGTGCGTTCTGCGACGCACCGCCCGGTACCGAAACGGGCGAGGCGCACACCTGGGGACAGGACGAACGGGTCACCCACCCGATCTGCGTTGACTGCGCGATCCAGACAGAGTCAGATCCCGACGAGCGCGACCACGTCGCCTGTGACGGGTGTGGGCTCGTCATCGATACGCTCGTGGCGCTCACCCGGTTCCGGATCGAACTCGGGCATATGGAAGGCCCGTTGCAGTTGTGCGCCCGCTGTAGTCCGGGCGGGCTCGCGACGTACTGGACACGCGATCTCGAGGAGCATCTCGTCGCGACGCCGTCGGAGTGACCCTCTCCGGCATCTCTGGGCGCCGAAATGTCCCTCCCATCCAAGTAACAAACATACCAAACACCTATGTTCCAACACTCCCAACAGTAGTCCATGTCGAGCGGTACTATCGATATCGACGAGTTCGAAAACGCTGACGCCGACGAATTCGAGGACCGGAACGACACTGAGCGAATTGTGCTGTTTCTCGATAAGAATGACGACCGGGCGTGGAAGGCGGCGACGATCGCCGAGCGACTCGGGTTGGACACGGACGCTGTTAGTGCGATTCTCTCTCGGCTGAAGGAACGCGGGCTCGTCCGGCACAAGCGCCCGTACTGGGCGATCACGGATAACAAGGACCGGCTTCAGTCGGCCTACCGGCTCCACCGCCAGCACGAGGCGGCAGACGACCAATACGGTGAGGAGCGTCTTGCGGACCTCCAAACCGACGAGATGGAAGACGTACAGTGACGGCGTTCGAAGAACTGGAACGCGGCGACATCGTGTGGGCGACCGATCCCCTCTCGGAGAAAGGACGTCCGATGCTCGTGCTGGGGACTCCCCAATTCCCGAACCACGGCGTGCAACTCATCACAGTCCTGATATCCACAAAGACTTACCACGAGGAGTCAGTCACCCTTCGGGACCACGACTACGCCGGCGACCCACTCGGTGAACGCAGTCATGTCCTCCCGTGGTCGCTCGCGACCCTCAACAGTGCTGAGGACATCAAGTACTACCTGACATCGCTCGTGGACGACCGCACCGAGGATGTGGCGAGCCAAGTGATCGGCTACATATCGTCCTGAGACATTCCCGTCGTGGCAACCATTATCTCCGTCAGAACTCACTATGACGGCCGCTCTCCGGTTGGTCGCAGTACGCGACGTCAGCGGAGTGACCCAACATCATTTACTGATTCGCTGTAATCTGTAAACAAGGCCGACCCGTGTCACGCACCTCAAATCGCGCCGAGGGCGACATCGTCCGGGACTTCCTCTCGGTCGCGGACTTGCTGGAGGAGCCACAGCTCGCCCAGCTGTACGCGTACCTTGTCCGTGAGGGTGAAGCGACCGTCCAAGACGTGATGGACGACCTCGAACTCGCTCAGGGAACCGCCTACAGCTACGTCAACCGACTCGTCGACACCGGCGTCGTCGACGTCACCGACGAGGAGCAGCCCCGGCGGTACGCCGCCCGTGCAATCGACCTGACCGTGACGACGGCCGCGGGCGACCGCGAGTACACGATCACGCCGGCGCTGATCGACGCCGTCGGCCGCCGCGAGACGGACGCCGACATCGACACCTACATCGACCGTCACGGGGTCGCTGGCCTCGCAACGGCGCTCACCTACGCGGTCGCCCGCGAACGCGGCGAGGTGACCCACCGGCTGATGGCGGAGGACCTCGACACCTCGCCGCTAGCCGCGGAGATGATCCTCCAGGCACTCCGGCCCGTCGTCCACGAATACTACGACATCGAGGAGTCAGGGGCGGGACTCGACGAGCTGGACATCGACGGCGACGGCGCTGACGACGCGTGAGCCGGCTCCACATTGCCGACACCGGCCTGTTCGTCGCGATGGGACAGCCGTCGAACAGTCGGTATCAGGCCGTTCGGCGGTTCGCTCGCCGAAACGAAATCGCCTTCGTCCTGCCCGAACGGGTGTACGAGGGACTGACCATCGACGACCCGGACGTCGAGGAAGTGCCGATTGACACCGCGATCGACGAGGGCTGGCGACGATTGCGGTGCAGCTGGAGTTCTCAGAGCCTGTCGTCTCGCGGGTGATGGATGGCGTCCAGCGGTACATCGCGAACGCAGACAACCGGCCCGCCGACGAAGTTGAGCGAGCGGACGCCGCCCTCGCTGCGCTAGCTGCCCAGCACCTCAGTTCGGGGACCGCGACTGGCGTGTACATCTACACGACCGATATTGCGGCTGGGGAGGCGCTGAAACCGTACTCGGGAGAGTGGTACAGTGACTCGGTGACGTTCGTGAACGGCTCCCGATTCATCGAGGACTTGGTCGCCGTCAACAGCTAACGCTATTCGGGAGCAAGGTCACGGGCGTCGAGCTCGCCGGCGAGATACTCTCCACCCTCTCGTGTGATGTCGTAGACGCCGTTTCTGAGGTGGACGAGGAGTCCATAGGTAACGAGGGTCTTGCACCGAGCGTTGATGGCGAGAAAAGCGCACACGGTTGCTGTCCACCATTTCCTTCGGGGTGTCGGGGCCGTCGTCAGCAAGATGCTTCAGAATGCGGTCATCGGCGCGAGACACCCAGTCGGCGTCAAAGCGCAGAATCGCTTCTGGTTGCGCCGACGCGATCCCGAACGTGCTATCCAATGTAGAAACGTATCGCTTCTGTGGGTGACTCCTAACGTTTTAAACGCTAGCCAGCTTCATAGTAAGTGTACAGATGCAATCCCCACCAACAGGCAGTTCAGGTGAATCAAGCGACCTCCTCGTTGAAATCGTCGAGACACTGGAGGCATGTGGACTCGATGACGACGCCTATCAACTCCACGAGTACGTCGACCCCGGTGCGCTCGAACAGTTGATCGCTTCCGCCGATGAGACCATCGCTGTTCAGTTTACTGTCGAGGGGATTCCGCTCGGTGTCTCACCGGACGGTGTTGACGTCATCATCGAGGACGAATCGCAGTCCATCGGCGAATAACGACTTACGGTTCCGAGGCAGGGATCGTTCCTAAAGGCCCTCGGCCGCTCGGCGCCCCACGACCACGTGAGACTGCGTCTCGCTTGTTCCCGTTCGCTTCGTCGCCGGCGCAGAGCGCCGGCTTCCAGCGGGACCGAAGGTCACGCACGGCTCACGAGGACGCCGCTGCGCGCCTCACCCCTGCGGTGCTTGCGGGGTCAAGAGGCGGCCAACATGGCCTCGCCCTTTCTGAGTCCACCAGGCCTGTTGATGACCCATCAAGCGACGTGGTCGGTTGGACAGGTGTATCCGTGGCAGCCCGCCCCGCTCGCCGCTGCCGCCTTCCACGTCGCTCGCGACGGTGCGCTGGTACGACAGCGAGCCGGTCGGCGACGGCCATCTGAAGGGGCAGTTCCGAGCGCTGAAGAACATCGTCGGCGATATGGTCGACAAAAGGGTATATTCACCCAGTCGACGGCTCACCAGTACCGCAAGCAAAAGCTCAGCGAGTGTGCCGAGACTCGACAGGAGCTATTCATTCCGACCAGAGAACCGCCCTTCGAGAAGGTGAGTCTGAACTACTCTTAGTTCGATCTGCTTCTGGCAGCTGCTGTTTTTCTGGGGCAGGTATGAGTGAGCTCCATCGTGGGCTCGTGATTTGATGCCCAAGATGCCAGACGACGATCCATTCCATGATTGTGAGTTAGGTCCCGACACGATTCTCGGGACACACGTTCGAAGGCGTCCTGTTCACCGACGACACGCAGACGCCGGTGAACGTACTAACCGGCGAGACACCCGCACATTCGCGAGCGACTGTCGAGGAAGCGAAACAATTCGCTGCAAGTATCGATACGGATACGCCACAAATCGCACTCCCACCCCTGTCGAGACGCAAATCGAGACGCAGAGCAAACCCTACACATCGGCTGCGTTCTTCCACTTCAAGCGCCTGAGTCGCTTGAGTGCCATTGCGCCTATCACGCCGCTTATGAGGCGGATGCATTCACTGTCGACTTCGATGCCAACTACAAATCGGGCGACTTGACCATTACTGTCGAACGAGCGGGTGAATCCTGAGGCTCCTTAGCCACGAGGTGAGTCTTTTGAGCACCGGTGCTTCGAGATGTATTATCTGTTATAATAGCATTTCCACGTGGATGGAGTGAATACTCGCCGGTGTATGGCATGGTAAATCATGCATGATACTATCACTCATCATTGAGAGTGTGAATGCAAGAATTGGCTTGCCCGAACAAAAAAAGCAAGAGGAGACAAGTCGATGGTAGAGTTCAAGCCCCGTTTGTTTGAAGACATTGCCCCGGAAGAGCGACCATCACTTATCGAATCGCTCGTACCCATTGTCGGGATGGTGGTCTTTCTGAGCGTTGGTATCGTCGGATTTGGACTTGGACCACAGTTCCCCCTGCTTTGGGGCATTGCCTTCACTGGTCTGTTTGCTTGGTACCACCTCAACTGTTCGTGGGAGGCTTTGTACGACGGCATTAGTGATAGTCTCCTCATGGGGTTGCAGGCGATTCTCATTATTTTCCTCGCCTACACGCTCGTCTCCACACTAATACAAGCGGGGACCCTCCCGACACTTATGTACTACGGGGTAGAGCTACTCAGTCCTAAGATATTCCTACCACTAACTGCCATTCTCATCACAATTATTACGCTGGCAATTGGATCGTCGTGGACCGCAGTGGGTGCGCTCGGCGTTGCCTTCATCGGTATCGGTTCTGGTCTCGGTATCCCGGCACCGATGACCGCCGGTGCTATCCTTACTGGTGCATACACTGGCGACAAGATGTCTCCCCTCTCAGATACGACAAACCTCGCTGCGGCGGTGACTGACACCGATCTCTACGACCACATTAGGGCGATGCGGCCCGGCTCCATGCTCGCGTTAGGTATCTCACTCGTACTGTACACGGTGCTCGGGTTGAGCGTCTCGGGAAGCATCCCCGAAGGACGTATCGCGGCGATTCAGACGGCTATTGAGGGCTCCTACGTTGTAACGCCGCTCGTCTTCGTTCCTCTACTCATCATTCTTGGACTTGCGGTGTATGGGATTCCAGCACTCCCGACACTCGGTGCGGGTGTCTTTGTGAGTGCACTGACATCAATCCTCGTACAGGACGTCCCATTCGCCAGCGCGTGGGATGCAGCAGTATACGGGACAGGTCCAAAAACAGGGATGGACCTCGTGAATGGATTGCTGGAGAGCGGTGGCATGGTTGATGCTGCGTGGGCCATCACCATCGTTATCGCTGCGCTCTCACTCGGTGGGATGTTGGAGCGAACTGGCATCCTCGCGGTGCTTGCACATCATCTCACCCAGTTGTGTCGCGGTGTATCGAGTACTACCAGCGTGACGGCCCTTTCAGCCATCTCGATGAACATTCTCGCAGCCGAACAGTACATCAGCATCGTCGTGCCGGGTCTGTCCCTTCGGAACCTCTACAGGGAACAGGGGTTGAAGTCGCAGAATCTCTCCCGTGCTGTTGAGGCGGCCGGGACGACGACGAGCGCACTTGTCCCTTGGACTAGTGGGGCTGTCTTTATGTCCGGAGTGCTCGGCGTCCCGACAGTCCAGTACGCACCGTACTACTTTTTCGGATTCCTTTCCCCACTAATTTTGCTATTCATGGGAACAACCGGCTGGCGAATCATGCACACTGACCAGAATGAACCTGCCAGCACCTCATCAACAGGCGATGCAACCGTGCCAGCTGTAGGTGAGGACTGACGAACACCTATCGGCGACAGACAGTTCCACTGCATCATCACGAAGCAGTATCGTTTCAGATATGATCTACGAGCACGTCAGTGAGCTTCTCTTCGGCGCGTCTGAGGTGGTGTTCAACCGTCCGACGACCGACTCCTATTGTATCCGCAATTTCGGTCGTCGTTGTGTTACGTGGTATCTCGTAATACCCACAGTCGTGAGCAGTGAGGAACACCTCGCGTTGGCGATCGGTAAGCGTCGGAAGATATGATTCCATCGAGAAGATGGGTGTTCCTGATTCGGCCTTCGCTAGTTCTTGTTTGGACTCGACAACAACTGTGTAGTCGGAAGAGATATCACGATAGAATGACGAGAGGTTCGCCGGATCGAGCGCAAGCACACGAACGACCTTCATCCCATCCCGATACTGCCACGGCGGCAAGAGTAGACAGTTGTTGGCCACGAGATACGGTTTAATGTAGTTGCCTGCTCCCTCTTCTAAACACGCTTCTGTTACAACTACTTGTCCGTCGCCGTCGTCGTCGGTAAGTCGTTCGTCTACACCAACCTCTGAGCTGACCTGAGCGATCACATCCTCTTGTCGCTCGCCGGAGACATAGAGTAAGTCACAGTGGTCATTACACCATAGCCTGATCTCCGTGTCTGTCCCCTTAGTCGACTGTGAGTACGGACTATCTCCGTCAATGTGGAACACCGCCTTGTACATGAAGCCCAATTCGGAATTGGAGTATTAAAATGATTGTCCATGTTGAATCAATGTAGTCCCGAACCTAACTACAAAGACGTACCGTCCGAGACGAGTCCGCACGGGGTCGGAAAGAAAACACTCTTTGATGAGTGTGAGCCGACATGTGGTCCAGTCTTCCGCTCGTCTTTGTAATTAGCGGAATTAGTCCGATCTGGCTTTCTTGAAGCCCCTTTCACGTTTGTGCCCTGTTGAGGAACACGTTTTGACCGTATGCGTTGAACCTGATAGTGACTAGGACGAATCTTTACTGGTCAAGTACGGCCAGATATTCGGTTCGTCGATCTTGGTGATCCCTCTCGGGATGTAGTCTTTCAGCGTCGAGAGATCCGGAACGAGTCGGTGCTTGAACCACTCCTGGAGCTGATCCCAGCAGCCTTCGACGGCGTTCAATTCGGGGAGTTTCGACGGAAAGTACCACACTTCAAGATCGTCGCCGCACACGCACGAGACCGAACTGTCTCCGACAGTTTCGGTCTCGCGCTCTCCGCTGACGTATTCCCAGAGATCTCTCGCGTAGAAGTAGCCTGCCCGGTCCAGAAATACCACTAATTCCTCACCGAACTCGTCGGTGAGTGCTTCTAACAGCCGTATTCCGTGCTTTCGTGTGAGGTTCTCTTCTGTCCAGCAGTAGAAGCTGTCACCGTCGTCGGTGACAGCGCCCAGCACTGTCACCGACTTCCAGGAACTCGTCGTCTCTATCGTGGGATCCGAGCCGATTGGGTACCAACCGCGCCGCTGGACGGTTCCAACGTGCTTGGTGAACTGATCGACGACAACGACGGTTTTCTCGCTCAGTTCGGGTCGTTTTTTTCGACTGTTTCTTGGAACTCGGCTTTCTCCTCGGGGTCAGCCTCGTGGTGGCGAGGCCGCGCTGTCCGCAAGAACAGCCCGGCCTCTTTCAACAGGTCGTACGCGTAGGTCTCGTGGTACTCGACGCCGTACTCCTCTTTGGCGTGGTGAAGCAGAAGCTTCGCCGACCACGCTTGCTGATCGTAGCCGAGTTCAGTCGGCGGCTGTTGCAACTGTTCAAACAGCTGGTGGCGGTCTTCGCCGTCGATCTTTGCTGGGCCTCCTGGGCGAGCAGCGTCGTAGGGAGCTTGCTCAATCGGTTGTTCCTCGAACCGATTGAGCCAGTTTTGAATCGTTCGCTCAACAACATCGTGGCGGTCAGCCAGTGTGTCTAATTGATCACCTTGCTTGCGGCCGATCGCCGCGAGAACACGTTCTCGCGGCTTCCCTTCGTCGATTTGGTCTTTGAGCTCGTGGAGTTCTTCGAGCGTGATATCGTCCAGCCGTCCCATTACTGACTCTCTCGTCTCGACAAGCAAATAACTTCCCTAGTCACTATGAGGGGGGTAAATATCTCTCCCTGATACCAACGCCAAGAGAGTTCAATAAAACTGATATTCCAGTCAACGTTGCGTGGTCATTGTCGGAGACCATCGGGTTGACGCTCCACAAGTTTAATACGAGGACAATTGTCGGTGAGACATTCTTCACCCGATAAGTTGTTGAGTTGCTACCACAACGGACTAGTCCCATTTTCAAGCCGACCCTTTCATCGATTCCATATAAATGATGTTCCAAGTGGTGCAGTCAGAGCTACCCGAAACGATACTAAATAATGTGGTATGTCAACAGAGGCAGTACAGGAGGGTGTCCCAGATAGAATACAGTCCGTAATCGATGACGTTGGAAAAGTCTCTGAGACCGGGGAGATTCCCGCACGGATACACAATGACAGGGAGATATTCGAGTTGGAACGTGACCGGGTGTTCGGGGGGGGTTGGGTGTTCATCGGCCATGAATCGGAAATTCCAGAGCCAGGCGACTACGCCAAGCGCTACATTGCCGACAACCCCGTCATCTTCGTTCGGGACGAGAACCACGAGATACGCGTGTTGTTCGATGCCTGCCGGCATCGTGGCACTACCGTGGTGCGGGCGGAACAGGGGAATACGACCCATTTCCGGTGTCCTTACCACAACTGGACGTACAAGAATACTGGCAAACTCGTTGGTGTTCCACACAAAGAGCAATGCTACAAGGAGCTAGACACGTGTGAATATGCTCTCCAGTCACCACCACAGGTCGACACCTATGCAGGGCTCGTTTTCGCGTGCCTCTCAGAAGACACGCCACCGCTCGCCGAATACCTCGGTGATTTCAAATGGTATCTTGATATTGCCGTGGATTTCGCTGAGGGTGGCTTAGAGGTCGTTGGCGAGCCGATTCGCTGGGAGGCCGATACAAGCTGGAAGATTGCCGCGGACAATTTCACTGGTGATGCCTATCATGTACCTGCGGCACACAAGTCGACGATGGACCTCAACATCTTCCCCTCAGATCTAACGGCGCTTGCGGGCAACCGGACCTCTCTTGACGTGATCGATTGTAGCGGCCATTCATGTTCGTTCTCGTACTTCGAAGAGAGCCCAGGGGGGTACCCGGAGGAGATATTCACGGACGAACATCTCTCGCAGTTACAGTACAAGATCGCAAAGAACCACGTGTCCATCGTCGGCACCGTGTTCCCGAATCTCTCGTTTAACAATACACTGAAAAACGCTGATCCGGACAACCGGGAACTGAAAAAGTTCCTTACAATTCGGAAGTGGCAGCCGGTTGCCTCAGATAGAACTCAGATCTGGAACTGGATTCTCGTCCCGAAAAACGCCTCCGAGGAGTTCAAAAAGCAGGCCTACGATACTGGAATTACAACCTTCAGCGTCTCAGGCAATTTCGAAGTAGATGATTTTGCTGTCTGGGACGGTATTACTGAAGCCGCAGGGAGTTCGTTCGCACGGCGAACCAATCGGCAATCGAACTACCAGATGAACATGGGAGAGATGGGCGAAGCTGAGGACATCTCCGATGAATGGGACGGGCCAGGTACCGTTATCAACTCCGCTTTCGAGGACGGTACGATGCGGACGTTCTATCAGAGTTGGTATCAAATGATGACCGGTCAGCGTATCGATGGGTCGGATACCGACTCGGAACAACGAGGTGCGTAAAATGATGACTCATAAACTACGGCTTGATTGCGAGGAATTCCTCTACCATGAGGCAGAATTGCTTGACGACAAGCGCCTCCACGACTGGTTTGATCTGCTTACTAACGACATCGAGTATCGCGTTCCTCGGAGGGTGACACGCGAGCGAGGTTCTGAGCGCTCGGAGTTCAGCGGGAAGGGCTTTCTCTACCGCGACGATCATGGGACCCTTTCGACGCGTGTTGAGCGTTTCGACAACGACTTCGCGTGGGCTGAAAATCCCCCATCACGGACGCGTCGGTTTGTCTCAAACGTTCGAGCGAGCGAACTCCCAAACGACAACGTGGACGATGTCACCGTGAAGAGTAATCTACTACTCTACCGGAGCCAGGGAGATACTGCCAACCACGACCTTATCGTCGGGGAACGAAAGGATCGGCTCCGTCGCGTTGATGATGAATTCAAATTAGCTGATCGGACTGTGTATCTCGACCAGACGGTCCTCGCGACCCGGAATTTGTCGTTTTTCCTCTGAGAACGGAGTTCCATCATGAACCTTATTCCACTCACCCAACTGGATGTGAAAGGAGACTCAATAGGTCTCAATCGGATTGAAACGCCGAAGGGGGAGCGTCTCGAAATCGAAACGCCGACGTCGTCGATTCGATTGGACGCAGTTGCACTAGAGGCACTCGCTTGGCAGAACCACGACACGCTTGCCAATCTATCAGGAGCGGATGCCACTCATCGGTCACCTATCAGAGAAGATGATTCAGCTGAACGAACCCAGCTGACAACCGTTTCGAATGAGTTTGGCTTTGTTACCGTCTACGAGATGAATACTGAATCTGGTGCCCGTATAGTCCTCAACGCTGAAAAACAGGGCGAGGTGATTCGGCTCTTCCCTACCGAACTCGAAACTCTCGCCCAGCAGGACCATAATCTCATCACACGGTGGCTTAGAAGCGATTTAAATGATTGACATCCTCCCACGCTTGAAGACGTCCCTCGAACGCAGAGCGTTCTGGTGTGCGAACGAGACGCAGAGCGTCTCGTCAACGCGGGAATCCCGACCGCAGTTGGGATATTAGGGTTCGCGGTTAGCAACTTGTTCTCGTAGGGCGAAACGGCCCTCACTACGGTCGAACAGATGAACCGCTGGCTGTGCCAACCAGCCGTTATCTCTATCGCCGCCATCCGTGGCGAGACTCGGGAGTACCTTTTGCCGAATGTTCTCCGCACCGTTCACGTCTGCGTTCGCAACTGTGTCGTATTTCTCACACACATACAGGCCACGTTCAACGCGCTGATTATCGTCGGTGTGGCCGCACGCCGAACACGATTTCGACGTATCGCGTTCTGACACCAACTCCACGTCGATCCCTCCGGCTTCCGCCTTGTAGTCCAGTAGCGTCGTGAAGCGGTCAAACGCCCACCCATGCAAATCAAGGTTGCCGTGGTCGCCCCAATTCCGGGGTGTACCGTTCTCGTCGTCTTCTCGGATGCCGCCGAGGTCGCCAACGACAAGGGTTCCAACACCTCGTTCAACACACTCCTCCACAATCGCAGATGTAGTGGGCCAGTTGATTGGCTACATCCTCGGCTGATACCTGCCTCGTCTGGCTCAAGTGAGGCTCACAATGTACACATCATGAGCACCGAGAAGAAGCGCGTGCAGTTTCGGGCCCCCCAATCGGCTCATTGACCGGACGGATGCACTAGCCGCAGTCCTTGGGGAAGACCGAACAGACGTCCTCGTAACCGCGCTTCGGGAGTACCTCCAAGACGCTGCTCACGACGACACACTCGTCCAGGAAATTGCCGACGCCTATTACGACGACGAGATCACTTTCCAGCAACTGAAAGCACTCGTCGGCGCCGAAGAGGCGGCAAACCTTCGCGTGTTGAAACAACAGTTAGACGAGGACTTCATCGACGAGGTCGCTGACGCATAGATGCCGCAGCTAATCGCAGACGCCTCCGCCCTCGTCAGTCTCGGGATCGTTACTGGCGACGAGCCCGATCCACTCGCACTTTGTCTCTCGCAGTACGAGGTCGTCGTCCCAACAGCGGTCATCGATGAACTCCGTGAGATTGCCTCCTACGATGACGTCCACGGGCACGCTGCGTCCGCCGTCCTCGATCAAACGGGGTCATTCACAACACAGTCGGTCGAGCTTGATGCTGAGTTTCCGCTCGATGACGGTGAGAACGCGGCGGTCACCCTCGCAAACGAACTCGATGCTGCGCTCTTCCTCTGTGACGAGTTCAACCAGCCCTATCGAATTCACCGCGAGAACGATCCGGCGTTCGCGATGGCCGGCCTCTGGGACGTCTGGGAGGGCGACGACGAGACGATCTCGTGCGTCACGATTCTCACGACGGAGCCGAACGACCTGATGAACTCCATCCACGACCGGATGCCGGTTATCCTTCCGCAGGACGCGGAGTCCGACTGGCTCACCGCAGACTCGGACACCCGCAAGGAACTGTGCCAGCCGTACCCGAATGACGATCTGGGTGCCTACGAGATCTCGACGCGGGTCAACAACCCCGGTAACGACGAGCCCCAGGTCATCGAGCCACTGGACCACGAGCAATCGGGCCTCGGCGAGTTCAGTTCCTGATAGCTGACGGGGTCACGGTCACTGCATCGGCGACGCCGCCGCTGAATCGACGAGCGAGTACTCTCGATCTCGGATGGTACCTTCTGCCATGAGGCGGTCTTCGAGATGCTCACGCTCGGTCTTATCCAAGTGTGCCTTCCGCTGAGAGAGCATACGTACTATGCGACGATGACCCGTCTGTTATCAGGCTAGCACCCATCTTGATCATCTGATTCCGTTTCAGATGGCCATGTTGGGTCCTCTGGGCGGGGAATCTCCTCTACCAAATCCTTCTCGAACTTCGAAGCTCTCCAGGCTATCACGTTCTCCTTCCGCTGGACGTACTTTTCGTCAGTATCCAGCCACCGGGCAATCTCCTCGTACCTGTGACCAGCACAGAGCAGCACCATCAACGCGAAATCGAAGCGATCGAGATTGCTCTCGTTCGCATCAGCATCAATCCGGTCGAGGAACGCCTGTGAGGCATCACCGACGAACTCCATCAGTATCTCATACAGCTCTTCGTCATCAAATCCATCAAACGTGAATCCCTCCGTGATGTTGTTCCCAGGGTCACTCTCTTCGGTATCCCAGCGAATCTCTTCGATGGTTGCTCTTTCACAGTCGTGAAGTCTCGATAGGCGCTCTGGATACTCCTGTTCCCAAGTCGTGATTGTGTCGGCGACAGCCTCAGATTGAGCGTGTTCGATATAGGGATCACACCCTCGCTTCGCGATGACTGACTCGATGTTCTTTCCCGAGATCGTCAGTAGTACGGACGCACATCGATCAGTCTGTTCGAGGATCTGTGCGACTTCACGACGCGATTCGAGTTCGTCAAGGCCTGCACGCTTCTGCGCGTCGTGGACGAGGTTGTTTCTGCGTTCTTTGACCTCGACAAGCGATCCATGGTCACCTCCGGTCAGTATTTGGATATCACAGAGTTTCTCTAATCGCTTCGCGTGCCCCATACTCCGAACGTGCTCTGTGATGCTGTCGAGACGAGCTTCCTCGCGAAAGAGTTCGTTGAGGACTGTTTCTGTTGTCAGCTCTTCGATGAGTGCCGAGGCGAGGAGGAGATACGAAAAGAATGACCGCTCAATGTCGCTGTCGATCTCGTCGGTGGACCGGAGTTTTTCAGCGATTTCAGCACGCTGTTCGAGATAATACTCGAGGACGTTGTCTGAATGCCCGACGAGAGAGTTTTGGCGTTCTACGTAGGCAACTTGGAGGAGTAATTCCTTCTCGAAAGGGGTGCTCTCACTCAGCTTCTGGCACTTCTGGAGCGAACTTGTGGGGAGATGGCGAGTCAAATAATCGATGTCGTCGTAGACGAGCGGCGTATTCGTCGGACAATTGTCTACGATTGACTGAAAGTCGTCGTTGTCAGCGAGTTCGCTGAGTGCAGCACGTATCTCGTCGACGCTAAGTTCCCGAACATCTTCTGACGCGTCTGAGTCTTCACCGACCGGAACAACGCGGTACGACGCATCTCCAACGATGACGACCGGGCCTTCCAGATCGAGAACCTGATATTCCCCGATAGGGCTCAGAGAGACTGTCTCTGCGTCTATTTCGAACGATACGTCGAGATCAGTGTCGTCGCCCACGCGTCAAAAACTGCAAAGGGCTCTATTCGACTTGGGCTTCGTACTCGTCCCAAAGCGTGTCGATGTCCGTGCCGGTCTCCTCAGAGATATGGCGCAGCAACTGCGCCCTGTTCTCGAACCGACGGAGCTGGCCCTTTGCGCTCATAGTAGTACATAATCGCTCCTGCAGTAATAAATCACGGGGGTGCATGCTCTCGGTCAACAAAACACGACCTACCAGTGCTATAATCACCTCATAGACGACGCGCTGGTGTGGCGTGAGCGAGTCGAGGCTCTTCTGCTTGATCTGGGCCCGGGCATCCTCGGCGGCGTCGAGGAGAATGTCGTCGGTGATGCGCTCGTGGTTCTCGCTATCTGCCTTGCCGGCGGCCGTTCGGAGGATGCCTATTGCGAGGCGGGCGTCGCCGGCGGCCGCGTCGGCGATCCGGTAGAGCTGGTCGTCGGTGATGACGTCCTCGTCGAGCCCCCACTTCGCCCGCGCACTCAGGATGTCGTACAGCTGCTTGTCGTGGTACTTGTCCATCCGGACGTGTTCACTCGAACGGAGCCGACTCACAAGCCGGTCGTCGACGCGCTGCAGACGATTATCAGCGACTTCGGTGTCCACCGAAGTATTCTCGAGTATCTTCCCGACTCCAGTGAGGAGTTTCGAACAGTCTGAATTCGGCTTTCGGGCTGGTCTCTCCGTTCACACTTTTTTAAGGTTGTTCACAGGTGGACCCCACGTTTCCGACGTTCTTGACGACCGGCTAGTAGAATCAAATCACCGTCTGAACGTGTTTGGGAGGTGAGTTGTGTCGGTACGTTTGGGGGGCGACTGCTCGGGTTGCGCACGCTCCGGCGGGCAGTCCGTTCCTGCCGGGCCCGGGCGTTTCGCGCTGCCGTTGCGTCTGCGACGGACGGGGCACGGTCGCGGGGCCGGGTCGGGCCGCGTGCAGCCACCCGATACCGGTCAGCCCCGAGGGCGGGCCTGCGAGCGCTCGGCCCGCGTCCGGGCCGTGACCGAGACCGGGCCGGCTGCATCTTCACCAGCCGTTGCGTCGGCGCTCCCTCGATGCGGTCGCGCCGTCGGCCGGCTGGTTCAGACGTGGCCGCTTGCGCGGTCCGGGCGGGCTGCTCGCCGTTCGGGCGATTGCCCTCACCCCTCGTTCACCCGGGCTGCCGCGGCTACTGGGGGCTCGCCGTGCTCACCCCCATATGCCACGGTCCGGGGCTCACTCAGGGCTGGCTGTGCGGCCTGCCGGGCGTGCGCTCAAACTCGACCGCGACGAGCTGTGGGTCTGCGGGCGTCCAGCCCGCACCGGGCTGCCGCACGAGGCGTTTCCGTTGCGTCTGCGACGGACGGGACAGGCTCGTGCGGGTCCGGGCGCGGTGCTGTTCCGGCGGGTCCTCGCTCTCTGCGGCCTCGCTGTGGCCGTATGCGACGCCGTTCACCACCGTATACCCCCCGGCCGTGCCGCCTCGGTGCCGCGGCCGCTGCCGTTGCGTCTGTGACGGACGGACTCGGCGCGGCGCCGACCCGCGGTGACCGGCTGGGTATATGGTGGTGACCGCGCGCTCACCTCGAGGTTCACCCCCGCACTCGTCTGTGGGGGGTGCCGTCGGTGCCGCGCCGCGCCGGACAGGGTCCGGCGTGAAGGCGCGGCGCGGGCACCTCGGTGACGGCGTCATCGGTCGACGTCGGAGCCGTGGCTCGGGTAGGTTAGTTCGTGAGAATCCCGCGAGTGGAGTCGCGGGCGTTGGCGCGTCAGCGCCTTCGAAACTTGGTGAAGTTCCAATGTCTAGTAACAACTCCAGTCGAAAGGTAGTTTCGGTGGCTGAACAGGCGTTCGAACACGCGGACGAGACGGCAGTCGACGAAGACGGGTTTGAGGTCGTCGACGAGACACCGACGTTCCAGGCGACGGTGCAACAGGAGATTCAGGCAAAGGTGGATGCGAACCACCCAGATGGGATTGCAGACACGAGCAACGAGCGGATTGACGGCGTGACGTTGGCCCAAGAAGAGCGCATTCGAGCGCGGGAAGCCGAGCTCGAACAGATTAGTGCCCGTGCGGAACTGGGCTCGCAAGAGGGTCGTGAGGCGCGGTCGCGGGCGATTGCGGCTAAACGGAGCGCTGAGCGACGGCGGCAGTTCCAGAAGCGCGCGGCAAGTCTGAACCCGATGGCGGACCCCGACCGGGCGGATCCCCGGACGGAGCTGACCCAAGCACAGTTGGGCGCAGTGAACTCTCAGGCAACACGGTTGGCGGAGAAGCTGGATGGCTGGTCGCGAGCGGCGATCAGTCGGCGGCTGAGTGAAGCGATGGTGAGCGGGAAAGACATGCTGTCGGCAGCTGTGAGCGTGTTCGAGGAACTCGAGGGCGCACCGGGGACGATGGTTCCGATCGGGAAACTGGAGGGTGTGTCGCGACGTGAAGTGTGCATTGAAGGGACGCTGACGACGGTGTGGGAGTCTGAGTCGCCGGCGATTCAGCAAGTGGGGCTCCTCGAAGACGAAACTGGGCAGGTGAAGCTGACGAGTTGGAAGGCCTCGGACGTGCCGTGGATTCGTGAGGGCGAACGCGTGCGGATTCACGGGGCGGCGCGGAACTGGTACGATGGGCGCGTCTCGGTGGCGCTGACGGGGTGGACGACCGTGCATTTCCCCGAACGCGACGCCTGGTGGGACGCCTAACGGCGCGAGGCAGCCCTCTTTTTTGTTGGTGGCCGGGCCGACCCAGGCCCCACCGCCCCACCCTCCGCTCCGTGCTCGCTCCTACCGTCGCTGCGCGCGCAGCCACGACCGTACCCCTACTTTGCCACCTTGGCATCCACTTAGAATGGCGTATCTGGTCGATTTCAGTGGTACAGCACTTGTACGGGGGTGATAGATAGTACGTCAGCAGGGACCAAGTCGGTGTTAGCGCCAGATCCGCGAAACAGGGTTGGGAAAGCCGTCAGTTTGCTCAACTCCATGAAGCACACTTAAGAACGCGAATGTTAAGAAGAAATGTGGGTAACCGGGTGGTGCTTCGTCACCGCCCCCAAGTGCGTATACTGTTATCGCAATGCAACCCACAGCGATGATCCAGGACTTCCATTGATGTGCAAATGAAATCGCGATGGTAGTGTAGCGGATTTCATTCGCGTCTGTGTCTGAGGGGGTCGGTGAGTCCATGTCGTCTACACCACGCCTACCGTGGGTTCTTTGACGTATAATACCCACCGCAGCGTTACAATCTGCGAAATTCGGGATCGTACCTCTATCGCCTCTCCCAGTACGTTGAGTACAAGGCGGAGATGTTCGGCATCAAGGTTGCGCAGGTGAGTCCTGCGTACACGAGTCAGCGGTGTTCGTTGTGCGGGTTTACGCACGAGAACAATCGGCGGTCGAAACATCAGCTCGTGTGCCGGAAGTGTGAGTACGAACTGAACGCGGACTACAACGCGAGCAAGAAAATCGCTCGCAAACTGCTCAAACGACTCCACTCGGGGCAGACGTCTTCGGGTGGAGGCGCACCCTGTTAGTGTGCGCTACCGTCAGGAACGCTGAACCTGAATGGCATTTCCACGCCTCCGTCGAACCGACGGCGGAAGGGGAGTCCACTGACAAGCCCACGACTTCAGTCGTGGGTTACTGACGGAGCGACCGACGAGAGTGAATAGGCCGGAGAAGAAATCAATAGTACGATCTAACCAGCGTACCCAGAGAACGATTGCCATGAATCTATATCAAAACCATCACCAGATCTCCATTTCCAGTTAGCAGTCAGATGCTCTGCTTCTAATATTATCCTCAACTGGGCGATGTGCTGAGAGAGTTGGGAGGTTCCGTTTATCTGAGGGTAGTTGAAGCGAGAGTCTACGTCGTTCCGAAAAGAACTTTAGATTAGCATGCGACTGTTTGGCGAGACGCATGGTAAACAAAGAGTGGGACCCACAATCTATCTTTGATTTATTTGGGGACCGGTTGGCTCGACACATTCTCGTATTAACGAGTGAGCGTGCCTTCTCAGCTGACGAACTATCGAATATTTTGGAGGTGTCTCCACCAACAGTATACCGGCGGGTGAATGAATTAGTTGAGTATGATTTAATCACCGAGCGACAGGAAATCGATGAAGATGGACACCATTTCAAGACGTTCGAAACAACACTAAAGCGGGTCGTGTTTGAGATTGACGACGGTGGATATAATATCGATATTCAGATGCGACAAAGCCTTGTTGACCAGTTTGAGTCGTTTTGGTCGGAATTCGAACAGTCACAGCCATCGAGCGCACTTGACCTCGAACGAAAAGCAACTGACGGGTCCGTTGACGAGACAAACCATGGTTGAACCAGCTGAGTTTTGGACGTTCGCTATCGCAAATCTGGTGACTTTCGTCCTTGGCTCACTCCTAACTCTGCTGAGCTACTACGCTTACCGTCAAAACCGTCACAGACTGTCATTTCGAAATGCGACGCTCGGGTTTGGGCTTTTGACACTCGGTATGCTCGTTGAGCCGGTTTATCAACTCTGGCTCAAAGGTGATTATAATCTAACTGGTCGAGAGTTGTTAGCACTGCAAACGATTGAGGGTATCTTCCTCGGCCTTGGATTTTTAATGTTGTTTTATTCTATATATCGACACAATATCGGGCAAGGCGATACGCGACGGACTCGGGAAGAGTTCGAGTGGTCTAACGACCGAAGTCGGTGGTGACCTTCCGTTTTTCACTCTATAGACCAACAATGTTCAGGAACGCCCTCCCTGAGTAGGTCTAAGATCACTTTGAGACGACTGTTTGCGCCTTCGGGGCATTCCGCTTTACGCTTTGAATGCCACGCTTTGCACCTTGCTTTGACGCGTACCCCTCCCCTGAGTCGGCGATTATATTGCCATTTGGGACAGTGAGACGCCAGCGCCATTCTCCGGCCGTATCTTGATACAGTTCAAACCGTGAAGTGCGTGCCATGTCTATGTCTCTCTTGGCTCGCAGTTAGCTTGTGTGCACCAGTTACGGAAGTTGAAATTCAGTAGAAGAGCTATATGACTGAACAGCTACCGAATCAACTACAGAGACGATTGAATGATTGATACGATAGTCCTCGAATGAGCGTTCTGAGCGAAAGCTTTGTCAAAGGTTCTGCGATAATCGTGCCTCTTCTAATTCTCATTGGTCTTCTTTGGTGGGTCTATTCCGTATTGAACGCGTTATTCGCAATTGAATCGATCGAGTCACCCGCTTTACGGGGTCTCGTCACAGTAGGATTGCCACCCCTTGTCATCCTTTCCATCGGATCGATTATGCGAACACAGATTGGGAGGGTAGTAGATCAAACTATTCATAATTGGATTAATCGCCTTCCTGTTGTCCGTGTCATCTATAACGCGGTGAAAACAACACTTGACGTACTACTAAGCCACTCAAATCGATCTCCACGAGTCGTGAGAATTACTGCGTGGAACGGTTCTCGGATGCTGGCGTTTGATACTGGGAATCGAACTGCTGATGGCCGTGTCGTCGTGTTCATCCCTGGGTCGCCAGAGGTCACTTCCGGATTCGTTGCAGAAATCCCCCCAGAGTCCCTGCTCGAGTGCGATCAGACAGTACTAACTGCATTAGTTCGCCTCCTCAGCGGTGGCTTTGCTGAACCTGACTCTGTATAAGCCACGCTTCTCTTCGTGGAGCTACTCGATAAGCCGATATCACTTCATAAACCATGTATTCAGCGTTGTAGAGCTGATTTCACCGCTTCACCGCAATCGCCCCGAAAACGAACGTACAGGCCCCAAAACAGCTGATCTCTACGGGTGATGCGTTATCTTGTGGTTTTTGTTCGGGTATTGCATGGATACAGACATGACATCTATCACCAGTAGAGAAGACGATTGTGTACGTGATCAAGAGATGCTCACCAGTCGAACGAAACCATGATCGGACGTCTTCGCCACCCGCTCGTCGCTGTTGCCGCGGCACTCCTATTGACACTCCCATTCATCGCGTTGTTCGTCACGCACGGCTATCACCTTGACCCAGCGTCGACTTCAACAAACCCACATACGAACATTTCTCCTACTGTCGCCGTCCTTGCTGGTGGTCTCGCAATCCTCGGTGCGGCGTTCCTGCTTGCGTGGGGTGCCGAAACCGCCGAAAAAGACGTTCCCACTGCGTTCGCTATCGCAGTTCTCGCAGTTCTCGCCGTCGCACCCGAGTACGCTGTCGACGCACTGTACGCATGGAACGCTGGTGCATTCGAGGGGACCGCACGCGGAATGGAGGCAGCCAATCTCGCCATCGCGAATATGACTGGGGCGAACCGAATTCTCATCGGCCTCGGATGGTCTGGCATCGCCCTGTTCACGATCTACCGGGCGAAACGCACCGGCGACTCAGCAGTCATCCAACGCACTGGCTTCCTCACGGACGCCGTAGCGATCGACCGTGACATCTCTCTCGAGATCACATTTCTGCTCGCAGCCACAGCGTACGCCTTTTTCATTCCGCTGGGCAACGGGATCGGAATCGTCGATACGATCGTCTTGGTCGGACTCTTCGCTCTATACATCCTCATCATCATCCGCGGTGATATCGAGGAGACGGACGCACATATTGGGGTTCCTGCGTATTTCCAGGCCTACTCAAAGGGGCCCCGAGTCGCAGTGGTCCTCTTTTTGTTCGCGTTTTCTGGAGTGGTCATCTTCGAGGCTGTCCACCCATTCGCGTTGGGTCTCGAAGAACTCGGCACTGCCCTCGGCGTTCCACCGTTCTTCATGATTCAGTGGCTTGCACCGCTGGCGAGTGAGAGCCCCGAACTCATCGTCGTTGCCTATCTCGTAAACAAGGCACGCTCGACCGCCGGGTTTAACGCACTCATCTCGTCGAAACTCAATCAGTGGACACTGCTTATCGGAACCCTTGCGATCGTGTATTCTATCGCCGCCGGTCAGATTGGGACGCTTTCGTTCGATCAAAAGCAAGCTGCCGAGATCTGGATTACTGCTGCTCAGAGCCTCTTTGCGCTCGCTATTCTGCTGAATTTCGAGATCAGTATTCGTGAGGCAGTGACACTGCTTGTCCTGTTTGTCTCACAGGTCGTTGCTGAGTTCTATGTCATCCAAACGTATGCCGAGCCTGCCGCTGCAGACATTGGTCTTCTTATTTTGTACGGCTACACTGGTGTCTATACCTTCTTTGGGATCGGGTTGTTTCTCATGCGTACGGGTAGTGTTCGTGAACTCATTGCGTACACTGTCTCTGATATTCGCACAGCCATCAGCCGTGATGCTACGCAACCAGACAGGGCTGATTGAACAGGAAATGTCGATAATGTGAGTATTATCTCAAGGACATGGTACACGTGAATTCGGGTGTGTCTTTACATCCTCCCCGGCGTTCACGGAGGGGATTCCCACGGCACCGCACCGCACCGCTGGGTTGTAGAGCAAAATTGAGTATAGGACGCGAATCAGTCATTAATTCAGCACCCAATATGGGGGAATAAATCGCCACGTACAGGGAACTCACCTATCGCTCAGTACAGAAGGTTAGTCATTCAGTACCCCGTCCTTTCCGACCTCTGCATCATTGATGATAGGTAGCACCCTCCGGCGACAGATAACAAAAATCCGCCGAGAACAGTGAGATACCAGCCGAGTTCCGGAACGAATATGGAGTTAAATCCAGCGAGCGACGAGTCGGATCGATAAGACGCACAGTATCTCAGCGTCCGGGAGGAGGACCGGGTTGATTTTCAACACGGGAGGTACGCTCCGACTGAAATAGTTGTCACACCTCCCATCGACGAGAACCCAGTCGTGGAGCGATTGAGCGGCCATAGTTCTTCAAAAACGGAGATGGCTAAACGCTTTGTGTATGCTCACCCCCGGCTTTAATCGTGAGCATTCGCCTACTGCCTTGAGCAGTTAGAACGGAAGTCCATACTGGAATGTCGCGCTCTTCAGGGCGTGGTAGCTGACTCGAGTTGTACTTTGACTGATGCTGGAAGCACAATGTTTGGCGTGTCAGAATTCGTAGCAGGCGATTTCGACCGAACCACAGTTCGGACACTTCTCTTGCTCTGGGAAGACACACGTCCCACAGTCTCGACACTCGTACAGGGTACTCTCATCGCTTCTTCTTGTTCGCCGAAGCAGCTCAAGTAATCCCATCCGTGCTAGTGCTGGCACCCCAAAACACATTAACGTTTCTTAGAACACTACCCACTATATAAATGGCTCAATCGCTTGGTGTAGTCGCTTGTGGATTTGTTCCGCATTTTCGCAATGTCACTGGCCAGTGAACGCGGTCAATGTCTCTTCAGTAACCCCGGATCGGGAATGAATAGTCACGAAATCGCTCTCCTTGATTAGGGTTTGGCCAGTTGGCGTAATGGTTCCTTCATCACGATTGATTCGTACGACCAGCACATCCGAAGGAATGAGTCCTACTTCGTTCGCTTCTTGAAGCGTTTTCCCAGCGATCGGTGCATCTTCTCTAACAAGAATTTCCACGACATCTGCATCCCCAGCCAGTCCCGCAACGCCTGTGACGGGGGACGCTAGTTTTTCATCTCGAGGACCGAATGGGGCATATGGGCGGAAATATTCTCGGTGGACTAGGTCTTCGTCGTCAATTTCAATACCGAGGGACGTAATCCCCTGTGCGATTCGGGTGAGATCATCGGTATCTGTCCCAACGACTGTAATCCGGAGATCACCTTTGCCGGACATGATCTCTCGAACATTAATTACGCCCGGCAAGTCGAGGACTCGCTGGGCCATCTCTTCGCGATCCCGGGAACCCGTACTGCAGACGTAATGGTTTGTGAGTCGTCCGCTGACTTTTTGGTAATCAATATCAGCATGATAGCCTCTGATTACACCTGCCTCTTCGAGTCGGCGGATCCGGTTCCGCACGGTCGGTGCCGAGACGTCAACTTTCTCTGCGATATCGGGTGCGGACGTGTGACGGGCTTCCTGTGACAAATAATAGAGGATCCGTTCGTCAATCGTATCGATTTGAAGAGCCATATTTATACTCCGAAGTAGGCACCGGTATAACTTTTAAATTACTCTTGGTATTCGTTTGGATTCGATAGGTAATCTAGTAATCAAACGAGAACTGAATAACTGAAATTGCCCTTAGCAAGGGGTAGAGACCACATATTAAGTGATAAACGATAAGAAGGATATCCTAGATTATTTTTGGGAATCGTTTAGAAATTCGGTGAATATTTATCTCTACGGAATGTGAGAGCAAATATGACCTCGTTGTGTACTCGCGTTTCTTTGATGAGACACGAAACGCAAGTGGGGAACTTAGGAATAGATTCACTCTGTAACCCAGACGAGTTCCATATCGCTGTAAGTGGGTGTTGAGAGTATGGGTGACGCAGATAATCGCGGAGTACCCCCTAATAACCTCTCTGAAGCACTTGTTCAGCAACTCAATTCGCTGGGGCTCCCTGAACTAAAATCCGTACTTTCGTACGTGGAGCACCGTATCGAAGCGCTTCGAACCCCGATCGAAGAGGAGATTGAGGCGACGGCTGCTGGAGAGGTCCTCAAAATAGAGAACCACGGTGCATACGCGCTCGTGCGAAAACACCCTCCCAAATCGGACGGTTCCGGTGTGAGTACGGATCGTGTATCACTCTATCACGTCCGCCGAGAGCATCGGATGGACGGGACAGACTCCTTGCATTGGGCATATCTTGGAGACGTTCATAATGCCGAGCAGCTTCGGTGTGGATCCTGTGGAGGAATCCTCGACAAGGAAGCAGCTGTCTGCCCTCATTGTGGTACTGAGAATCAGAACAATGCCGAGACGGAAGAATAATCATGTCAAAACCAATTACAAAACATCTCGTTGTCCCGGTTGCAAACGAAGAGGACGCACGTGAAACGGCAAGAGTACTCGATAGCTATGAATATGGACAGGTAACTGTCGTTCACGTCATCGAGAAGGGAGGGGGAGTACCAGACAAGTTACCCCTCGAACAAGCAGAACTGCGGGCTTCGGATGTATTTGGGGCGTTTCGTGGATTCATTCCGGAGGCCGACACGGAAACTGCATACAGCAGAGATGTCGTTGCTGCGATTATCGACGTCGCAGCCGATGTGGATGCGAGTGCTATCGCATTTCACCCGCGGGGAGGGAGCCGTCTCGTTCAGTTCTTATCGGGTGATACAGCGCTCAAGCTAATCACGGATGCAGACCGTCCGGTCATTTCGCTCCCAGAACAGACTGAAAATAAATGAATGTTTCCTTGGTGCAAAAATGTGCAATACGGAATAACACACACGGCGGGGGAGGTTTCCTATGAGTGAGGCTGAACAGGAGCTCGCCCGCGACCTCGGCTTCCTCGAGGCGTACACCATCGGGTTGGGGACGATGATCGGTGCCGGGATTTTCGTCCTCCCGAGTATCGCTGCTGAGCAGGCAGGCCCTGCAAGTATGCTCTCGTTTTTCGCTGGGGGTCTGGTTTCGTTGTTGGCAGCTCTTTCTCTCTCGGAACTCGCAACCGGGATGCCAAAAGCTGGTGGTAGTTACTACTACGTCAATCGCGCGCTGGGACCGTTCTTTGGGAGTATCGTCGGCTGGGGGATGTGGGCCGGACTGACGTTTGCGTCGGCCTTCTACATGATTGGCTTCGGTCAGTATCTGCTTCCGGGGCTTGGACAGTATATTGGGTTCCTCGCCGGATGGGGAGACGTTGGCATCTCTATTGCGGCACTCGTGATGGCAGCCTTGTTGACTGCAGTCAACTACTATGGGGTCAAAGAAACCGGTGCGCTCCAGAACGTCATCGTCCTCACACTTGTTGGACTTATCATCGTGTTCCTCGGGTTAGGTATCCTTAGTGGTCCAACTCTTGGTGAATTTAATCCAAACGGTTGGCCGGCCGTTGCAGCGACGATTGGGACAGTTTACGTCTCGTTCATCGGTTTTGAGGTCATTGCAACCAGTGCCGAGGAGATCAAGAATCCGAGTCGAAATCTCCCGCTCGCAATGATAGCGGCTGTAGTGACCCCGACGCTGATGTACGTTGGGGTAATGTTCGTCTCCACGGGGACACTCTCGATCGAGGCCCTTGCTGGCTCACAGATTCCGGTTGCTGACGTGGCAACCGAATTCATGGGTTCAATCGGTGCGCTAGTGATGATTGTCGGTGCTGTCCTTGCGACTGTCTCGAGTGCGAATGCAAGTATTCTCTCGGCCGCCCGAGTTAACTTCGCGATGGGCCGAGACCGAATTCTCGTCAACTGGCTCAACGAGGTCCATAACCGGTTTAGAACGCCGTACCGAGCGATTACAGTCACGGGAATTATCACACTCGTGTTGATCGCGATCGGTGTCGGAATTGGGACCCTCGCAGAGGTGGCCAGCTTCATGTATCTCGTGACGTACGCTCTCGTTCACGTTGCTGTCGTCGTATTACGTCGCGCGGACCCCGAGGCGTACGAGCCATCTTTCAAAATCCCAAGCGTCCTATACCCTATCGTACCCGTCTTGGGATTCGCCGCTTGCCTCGTGATTCTCATCCAGATGAGTTTCATTGTTCAGGCGATTGGCGGCGTGATCGTCGTCTTCGGGATGCTCTGGTACCTCTTTTACGCACGGGACCGAGCACTCAGCGAAAGTCTTGTTGGGGAAGCAATTGCTCCCGAACCGACTGCGATGGTGAACGGTGAGGGACGATATCGTGTCGTTGTCCCGGTTGCGAATCCAAAGACCGAGCGTGACCTGCTGCGAATGGCTGCGGCGAGCGCACATGCTCATGAAAGTGAACACGCTGAGGTAATCGCGGTAAACGTCATCGAAGTCCCACGCCAAACCTCACTTTCTCAGGACCTCACCTTCGAGGAAGAACGAGTCGACCGCCAACGAGAACTACTGGACTCTGCTCGGGACATCGCCGCTGACCTCGATATCGGACTCAGGACTCGTGCGATTGTCGGCCGTAATGCTGGGTCTGTCATACTTGACGTCATCGAAGAGGAAAATGCTGATCACGTCCTGCTTGGTTGGCAAGGTACCCGAAGCAGGCGTGAGCACGTCCTTGGGTCGACGATTGACCCCGTTATTGGACGCGCACCATGTGACGCGACGCTCGTGAAACTCGGTCCGGAAGATGGTCGCGGTGAGGGAGATGTCATGGTACTTGCTGGTGAGGGCCCCCACGCACCGGTTGCTGCCCAACGTGCTGCTGAATTCGTTGCTGCGGCTGATGAGGCATCCCTGACGCTACTCAACGTGCAGTCCCCAGAGTGCGATAGTGACGAAGAACTCTCACCAACCGAACGTGGTGAAGCAGTAATCTCCGAGTTAGCTGAACGCGCCGGAATCGAATACATGTCCTACGATGCGAAGGTGTCTGTGGCCGAGAATACTGAGCAAGCCATCATCGAAGCTGCTCAAGATTACGATACGGTTTGTGTCGGTGCGACGCGGGCGGGGACGATTTCACAGGCAGTATTCGGATCACTCCCAGAGAAAATCGGCGCAGAACTAGCTCAAACAGTCGTGATGGCACGCGGAGAAGAAGAATCGCCTATGTCAATTCGTGAAGCCCTGATGCGGAGACTGGAGGTCTAACCAATATGTACATTATCATAATCGGCGCTGGCGATATCGGAACACCACTTATCGACATTGCAACGCAGTCAGGCAACGAGGTTGTTGTCATTGAACGTGACGAGGGACGTGCGAATCAAGCTGCTAACCAGTTTGATTGTTTGGTACTGCACGCCGACGCCACGACGAAAGATACGTTGATAGACGCCGGTGCTGAACGGGCTGATGCACTCATTTCGACGACAGATCAGGACGCAACGAATGTAATGACGTGTCTTCTCGCAAAAGAGTTCAAAATCCCAGCGATACTGTCAGTCGTCCACAATCCGGAGCATATGGGGTTATTCGAACAGATTGGCGTGAACACAATGGAGAACCCCCAACAGTTGATCGCCGACTACCTCTATCGAGCTGTCGCACGTCCAGCAATCGTTGACTACATGCGCATCGGTGAGGAAGCTGAAGTCTTCGAGATAACAGTCACAGACGGGGCACCAGTCGCAGGAAAAACACTCCAAGAAGCCGCCCAAGCTGGGCTCCTGACCGATGAAATGCTCGTTGTCGCGATCGAGCGTGACGAGAACGAACACCCCATCACGCCTCGTGGGAATACAGTCATCAAAGTGGGAGACCTGTTGACCGTCTATTCTGGAGTTGGCGCTGACCCTGAAATCACTGATATTTTCGGCCACTATGAAGACCATGCTGATTTCTAACACACCGTCCGTCTTGCTAAGGAGAGATAGATAAGCTATGAACAGGTCCGTTGCAACAGTCGGACGAGACCTCGGGCGTATCTTGGAAGCACTCGGTGGGCTGATGTGCGTCTCGCTTGTCGTTCCGGTCGTCTGGAGAGAGTATTATGCACTTCCCGCACTCCTCATCTCGGCAGCGGTTCCATTGGTGGCCGGTCATATCTTGTATCAAACATTCAGAGAAGCTGATGCTCCCAGTCGGCTCCACGGAATGATTGTTGCTGCATTGGGTTGGGCTTCGGTAGGTGTCTTCGGCTCGCTCCCATTTCTCCTGATTGCGTGGAGTGTTCAGCTCGGTATCCCAGGCTTTGGCCCCACTCAAACAGCGACGCTTGCAGCGTTTACTGATCCACTTAATGCTATTTTCGAGAGCATGAGTGGATTCACCGGGACTGGTCTCACCATGACAGACAATGAAGAGGTACTGCCACGCACACTTCAGTGGTGGCGAACCTTCACCGAATGGGTCGGCGGTGTCGGTGTTATCGTTTTGACGACGGCGGTTCTTTCGCGCCCTGGCAGCGGGTCGCTGACACTATATGAAAGCGAGGCTCGTTCCGAGAAGATTCACCCGAGCATCGTTTCGACCGTCCGGACCATCTGGTGGATTTTCATCTTATTCACGTTTGTCTCCATCCTCGCACTGTGGTTGGCTGGAATGCCGATTTGGGGTGCGATCAATCACGCGATGACCGGCCTCGCGACTGGTGGCTTCTCAATTACGGACAACTCGATCGCGACCTACGACAGCGTCGCGATCGATTTCGTATTGATTCCGATTATGTTGCTGGGAAGCATCGCGTTTCCGGTCCATTACCTTATCCTTCAGGGGGACCTTCGGAATTTCTACACTGACCTCCAGACCCGGTGGGTGTTCGGCTACATGGGTCTCGGATCTGCCCTCCTGTGGGGCTTCCTGTACTTCGGAGGGCCGTATCAGACGCCATTTGCCGCCCTACGATACGGTCTGTTTCAGTTCGTCTCGGCGGCTACCTGTACCGGGTTTCAGACCGCTGTAGATTCGACCAACGTCGCCCTCGGGCGGTGGCCGTCGTACGCCCAACTCACAGTCACGTTTGGGATGTTCGTCGGGGGTGCAGCAGGATCTACCGCAGGAGGTATCAAGCTCATTCGCGGATTGACGCTCTCGAAAGGAATCCGGTATTACATCGCAGATGTCTTTTATCCCGAAACTGCGGTCCGGCGACTGAACATCAATGGACGTCGACTGAATGAAAAAGAGGCCAGTCGGGAATTCATGGAGGCGGCTATTATTGTCGTTCTCTGGATTACGTTCCTTGTTGTCGGTACCTTCGTCTTGCTACTCACGCTTTCGCCTGCAGAGTACTCGCTCGCTAATGTCGTGTTTGAGGTTGCTAGTGCACAGGGGAACGTAGGGCTCTCATCGGGAATTACGGGACCTGAGTCGCTTCCCACAATTGGAAAAGTCACATTCCTCTTCAATATGTGGATCGGCCGACTCGAAATCATTCCAGTGCTTGTGATGCTCCGAACGATCTTCAAACGTGGAGGCCTATACTCATGAAATTGAGAGACTTACCGGTCGTCTCCTATGTGTTTGAGGCTGGGGCAGATAACCGAGTCTTTGACTCGCTACTTCTGCTTGGGCCACTTGTTATCGGGTTGGTCGTCATCCTCGGTCGGTCATTCGTAACTGAGAGCATTGCCGTCGCGTATATTGCCGTGTTCGTGGCGTATGTTTTGTATCAGGGGTCCCGGGGGTGACGACCCTACAAAACAACAAATGGACAGTGAAATCCCCCCGCGTTCGACGCGTGCTCGTATTGTTGGAGTCCTTGAGTGGTGGCTACGGTGGTCGGCTATCTGGGGCTCCCGTGGAGTGCTCGTCAGCACTACTCTCTTTATTGGTATGTCGGGATTGGTTGGGGTCTTACAGTAGTCGAGAGCACATGGGCCCCACCAAATTTTCTCTCGGTGACGAGAGATCCAGGGTTCTACCTGACAGGTACTCTCGTATCCTTGTTCGTCGTGCAAGCGACGGTGTCGCTCATTTTATATCATTTTCTCACCGGTCTCGAAGATGACCGGTCGCAATTCGTCGTCTTAATGAGCTACGTCGGGCTCGGATCTGGAGCGACTGCATTACGGTTTCTTCTCCCGCCCAGCCTTGCGTTTCTGCTGAACTCGTTCTGATCCGACAATCATGTTTTGCAGCCCGTCTACTATTTCAATAATGAACAAGCCTACGCAGCAAACTGAGCCAACCCATCGATGGATACGGCCCATCATGCTGGCAGGACTGGTCTGTATTCTGATTGGGGTAGTCATCCTTTCTTTCGCACAGAATCACACGGTACTGACCGATGTGGGAAATCTCATCGGATATCTGGGGTTAGCTCTGTTTTTGCTCACATTTCTGGTTCGTATCTCCATTGAGTGATCTCCAATCCAGGTCAGTATCACTTTGAATGGAGATACTCCGCTTGCGATCGGCTCGTTGCCAGAGTCCCCTTTTATTTAACCCTCCCATCAGTAACGTCGACTTGGTGTTTGAATCGTGACTGCTGGGTCTGGGATCATTCCACTTGTAGTAATCATCCTTGGGCTCGGTGTCGTTGCTCAGATGTTAGCCGATCGGCTCTCGATACCGAGTGTTCTCTTCTTGATCCTCGCAGGCATTGCTGTTGGGCCTGAGGGTCTGAACCTAGTGGGTCTTGACTCGTTCGGTGGCCCAGAACCGCTCTCCGGTATCGTCGGCATATCAGTCGCGATTATCGTCTTCGAAGGAGCATTTCATCTCAAAATTGACAAACTCCAGCAAGCCCCACGTGAAGCGTTCCGACTAGTCACTATAGGCGCGCTTTTCACGTTTGTCGCTACGGCTACTGTCGTTCGATTCGCCTTAGGTGTACCATGGTCGCTCTCGTTTCTTGTCGGCGCACTCCTTATTGCAACCGGACCAACAGTAATCACACCGATCTTAAACGTAATCTCAGTTCGCGACCAAGTCGGAGCAGCTCTCGAAACGGAAGGAATTGTGAACGACGTGACGGCCGCGATTCTCGCCGTTGTCATCTTTGACCTTGCTGTATTGGGTGACACGGGACTTACGGCCCTCTTCGAGTCGTTCGTGGCTCGACTCGGAGTTGGCGTTCTAGTAGGGGGAGTCACAGCCGCAGTCATCTGGTATCTCCTCAAACATCTCGATTTGACGCCCTCGAATGCCGTACAGAATGCGCGGCTGGTCGTCCTCATCGGTGCAATTGCAACGTATGGTCTCGCAGAAGCAATCGCACCGGAAGCTGGAATCGCGGCTGTCGCCGCTGCAGGCCTCATCCTTGGGAATTCAGACCTTCCGCACGAAGACGAAATTGAGGCATTCAAAGGAGATATCACACTGATTGTCCTCTCTTTCGTGTTTATCTCACTCGCGACGTTGTTATCCTTCAGCGAACTCGTTTCGCTCGGGCTGGGTGGGATACTCGTCGTCGTGGTTGTGACCCTCGTGATTCGCCCTATTGCCGTGTTGTTCTGTACCTATGGAGAGCGATTCACGTTTCGCGAGCAGTTGTTCATGAGCGCTGTTGGCCCCCGTGGAATCATTCCAGCCAGCGTTGCGACACTATTTGCACTCGAACTTCGCTCGACGAGTCCAGAGCAGGCCACTGTTCTCGTCGGGTCGGTATTTTTAGTTATACTCATGACAGTCGTTTTCGAGGGTGGTTTTGCTCGCCACATCGCACAAGCACTCAACGTACTTCCCATGCGTGTAATCATTGTTGGCGGAGGGCGCGTCGGTCGCGGCCTCGCCGAACGACTGGAGGATCGAGGTGAAAACGTCGTCATCGTCGATAAGGAAGAAGATGCCGTGGAAACAGCACGCAATGCAGGATTCAGTGCTCATCAGGGTGATGGGACTGACACTAGCGTACTCCAGGCAGCAGGAATCGAGAATGCCAAGATTGTGGCCGCGGCCACAGCGAACGATGACGCGAATCTCCTCATTGCACAGCTTACGAACACGAACTACGATGTCGAAACGGTGATCGCTCGAGTAAACACACCGGGCAACGTGGAAGCGTTTGAGGAACTGGGAGTCCGAGCGATTTCGGCGAACGACGCGATCGCTCACGAGATGGACAACGCCATCGAACGGCCAGCACTGTCGGAGTGGATGACAGAACTCGGCCGCTCCGGTGACGTACAGGAAATTGAGGTCACATCAGATCGATTAGTAGGGAAGTCCATCAAGGAGCTCGATGAATACCTTCCAGATGGAGTGCTAATTGCGCTCGTCAGCCGGAGCGGTAATTCTCAAATCCCCACTCCCGAGTTAACGCTCCAACGTGGGGACCATCTTACATTCGTTGGCCGTCGCGACGCAGTTCATGCTGCAATCGAGCGGTGTCATCCTAATCCGTGACTAAAGCCGACGTGACGGCAGGGCTGTAACCGACTTGCCCTGATCAAGTCTACCGACTGGTTACGAGCGGCGATTTTTAAGCCAACAGCTCTGTTGAATCCTTCAGCGTTGACATTGAGGTGAGGCGGTCTTTCCACAGATTTCTACGGATTTGGGAACTCGGTCTTCAGTAAATCGCCAGACTGCGAGAGGGTTCAACAAAGTCTGAACAATGATTTGGATCCGTGATTGCTGTATTAGCGCTGGCTCTACTCACGGACTCGTCTCGTCGTAGCAGTCAGGTTGTGATCTCGCTGGTATACTGCTGTTCCCAGTCGTCGCGGGCTTCGATTTCTCGACGACCGCGAGCGGTGATCGCGTAGACGTTCGTTCGGCGGTCCTTTTCGCCCTTGTCGAGCAGTCCCTTCTCGACGAGCGTATCGAGATTAGGATAAAGCCGGCCGTGGTGGATCTCGGTTTCGTAGTAGTCCTCGAGTTGGTCTTTGATTGCGAGTCCGTGTGGCTCATCCAAACCGACGGTGACGTACAGCAGGTCGCGTTGGAACCCGGTCAAGTCGTACATTTTGCTGTCCGCAGCTAGTTTAAGAATACATATACGTTTGTTGGCCATCGGCCGGGTTTCAGAGTGGCCTCGCTGGACGAACGTTTATATCCGAACGTACAGCCACGACGCGGTATGCCGCCCTCCCGTGACCCGGCCGCGGAATTTCGACTGAACGAAGACGCTCGTTGGTGAGGTGCAAGTAGCATTCGGCCACGTCCTGCTGCGATTGAAAACGGGCTTGAGACGAACTTTCCCCACACGAGAGTCAAGCACCGCGTGAGACGGCGTTGAATACCATCCAAAGAAAGGGTACGGACGAAGTCCTATCGCTAAAAAAGCCCAAAGCGGTGCTGAGTGTACGGAATCTGTCTGTTGGGGGACGTTCCAAACGCTAACCTTTAACATTGTTGGGGTTGTACCACAACATAGGAAAACGATGCCTGCAAGGGTTGTGTACCGGGACGAAAACGAGAAGCCAGATGGAAGTCGGTATGAGATGGTCGCGTGGCAGGTCCCCTCAAGCGAAGACTTCCCGCAGGGACTGAAATACAGCTTTCAGTACATGGACGCTGACGGCGACACACTCCTGCGGTATGATAACTCGCCGTACCACTTGGATGTTGGTCGACACCACCGACATACACCCGAGGCCGACATCACGAAGTTGGAGTTCACAGGGCTGTCCGACCTAGTCAACGATTTCCAAACCGAGGTGAACGAGATCTATGAGCAACGAACCAACTGATACTGAACCGACGCACGACGAATTCACTCCCGACCCGGACGAGGTCGAGTACCCTTCGACTCTCCGTATCACATCGCTCCCAGCAGAACAGGCGCAGGCGGCGGCTCTTGAGCGGGCCGAACGGTGGGAGCAGGGTGAAGAGGTACCGCATGTCGTCAACTTCGAGGATCGGACGCGGCTCCGCCAACTGCTAACCGACCGGCGGATGGAACTCCTCGAAGAGGTGATGGAACGCCCGCCCGAGAGTATCCGCGCACTGGCTAGTCGCTTAGAGCGCGACGTCCACGATGTGCACGACGATCTACACCTACTAGCTGAGTACGATATCGTCCACTTCGAGAAGGATGGTCGCGCAAAGAAGCCGTACGTCCCCTACGATACGGTCCGGATTGAGGTTGAGTTCGGTCTGCCGCGTGATGAGGGGTCTTCGTCGCCCGCATCAGCGTAGCCGGAGATTCGCGGTTACGATTTTCTTGAACCTGTTGAAACCTTCTTGGTGCTCCCGGTGGTACAACGCTGCTGGGACGCAGATTACTGAGGACTCTTGGCGTGAACAGTTACTCTCGGACTCAGAGACGTGGGTTGTCCCGGCGATTGCGCTTCGACGAACGTCTGTCGACGCCTCGCCATCACAGCCGACATCTACCACACCAACACGGCAACTGCTCCGCTGTCAGTCGTGTGGCGAGCAGACACCGCATCGGTTCGATTCACGCGACGGCAGTCCGCCCGCAGCGTGGGCTGGAGAGTCGGTCTGGGGGTGTTCCGTATGTCGAACACCGCAGTACGGACCTCGCCCAGACGCTTGACGTTGACATCATCGACCGTGTGGTCATCGCGAGAAATATTGAGCGATACCAGCGGGACCCACGTATGCAAAACAAGCGGCAGTCTGATCAATGGCTGTACAACGACTGAGCAACTCAGAAGAAGTATTACCACTACTTCGGCCGACGGCCATCTCAGGGGGTACTCATCAAAATCCTCGACTACTTACCGCACGTTGTCGACATCGCGCTCAGTTCTGACCCAGGTACTATGCCTTAGAACTGATGATCGTTGGTGTCGTCTTCATCGTACTGTTCAACAAACTGAGTAGATTCAGACCTCGCGCGCAGCGTGGTAATTTGGGAAACACCTGCCAGCACGACGCGCTGTGTGTGCAGCTACCAAGAAAGTTATTTAGTACATGTACGAAAATATATATTCGAAATGTATGTAAGTAGACATACTCATCTTCTACTGACTGTTGGTACCTTGCTCTTCACAGTCTATTGGGCGTACAAGGGCTCTACTCTCGTCGCAGCCGGATGGGCATTCATTACAATTTTGCATATTTTTGATTTAATCAGAGATAGATAGACTGACAGACATGGCAACTAACTGAATGAGCAGTAATTCTTCTAAGTTTATTGGCAGAACAGCTCCACAGTTAGCATTCGATGTCGGCGACCTGCGCCAACTGCGGTCGTTCATCGATTGGATGGGAGTCCCAGAAATGGAATTGGAGACAGTAGTTCTCATCAAGGTTATCGACACCTAAGATGTCGACTCTCTCAGCGAAGTCCTTGACAACTCCGTGTACTGCGACCGGGGTGACATCTTTGTCTGGGGCTATCGTTACTGGCTCGTCAGCGCCCGCGTTGACACGATGCGATTTCCAGTCTAGCATGCCAGATTCGGTTTCGAGCGCGAGGTGGAACGTCTGCGCTCCGTCATCCGTATTCCGGAGTTCGACGTTCACCTCTTGAAGGGATCCGTCGGACGTGAACGGGGCGATACAGCCGGAGAACCCGAACAACGTGGCGGTCGCACCGAGGAGGACATTGCGGCGTTGCACGCGTCCGACTATATCCGATATTAGTAAGTATATTATCATTTTTGAGCGGGTCGACTCTTTCAGGCGAGATATCATGCCAGGGTCCGACTTGAACCCTGAGTTCAGCACGGCTCCAACGACTGCTAGCTCAACAGATCGAGTCCACCATCTCCCCCAGAGCAACAGTACACGTGAACACTGGTGTATGGTAATGGGTTGTGTTTGTGTGCGCCGGCGATGGGCGCCGGCGCAGGGGGTCGGACAGACTTCGACTCTTGAGCCGGCGAGGTGACGACGAATGCACCAAGTAATCTACGCACTCGTGACTGCATCGACAACAGACGAAGCCCTCTCGCGAGCCGCCGACGTGTTCGATCAACTGGTGGGCGCTGTCCCCCACGCTGAGGCGGTGTTCGACTATTATGTGACGTTCGATGACGATTCAACGACAGTCGCCGGCAGCGCCCGGTGGGGTGACCTCCCGGTTGCAGCACTCGTTGGCTCGGAGGACGGCCAAGAACTGCTTGAGCGCGGCTGGCAGGCGACCACTCGTGAGTTCGAGCGAAACCTCGAACGCGTTCGAGAGGGTGTTGACGACCTTGACGCCGCAGCGATCATGCGCGATGAGGACCTCGTCAGGCATGCGTGCCACAATCTCGGTGCGTACCGCGGGCCGGCGGTGTACCTCTACGACGAGTTCGCTGACGGGATTCGGCATCGCGAGCGGCTTGAGCAACTCGTCGGGTCCAACGACCACCTATGGATCGTTCCCGCTGATGTCCATTACTAACGACGCTGTGCCCAATGACGCCCCTGAGAGTGACGCTTTCTGATCGTGGTATCGCTGTTCGAATTGTCGCCGACGACGCGGCTGACAGCTATCGCGTCAAGTACACGTCGCTGTCCAGCGGTGTGGTGACTGACGAATGGACTGTATTCGGTGGGGCGTCGGCTACGGCGCGACGGGGAGTGAGAGTACATTTCGTCTGTCTCACCGCATGCGACGTCTCACTCAGATTCAACCTCTTTGCGGGCGTCGATGATTATCTGTGGGTCGAGGTCAAGCTCATACTCATAGCGGCGGCCACCTCTCTCACCATCATTCTGTTCAGACCGCTGCAAGAAGCCAAGCATATGAAGGTCAGAGAGGTGATCTTGAATACTCTTTAGCGTCGTAAGAGGTTCTGAACCCCACTCTTTCGTGACTTGCTCGTAGTACGTTTTAATCTCCTTCGAGCGGGCGGGAGTCTTTTTCTTCTGTTCGAGATGTGCAATTGTTTCAAGAATATACTGTGCATGGTCCGTCTGATCACGGACTCGGTTACTCAACCGCCCACGTTGAACGAGTTCTTTCGCGCTCTCTATGTGGTTGTCTTCTACTTTCTCGTCTTCATTTTTTTCGGCGACCTTTGCACCGACTCGGAGAAGGTCAATCGCCTGTCGCGCATTTCCCATATCCTTTGCAGAGATTGCAGACGCCATGGCGATAGCAGATCGATCACACGCGCCGTCAACGAACGCTCGGTCAGCGCGGTCACGGAGAATCGTTTGCAGTTCGTCCGCATTGTATGGGCTGAACGAGATCTCGTTTTCCATCAGCGTGTCTTTGACCTTCGACGAAAGTGACTGTCTAAACGTGTAGTTGTTGCTAATCCCGATAACACCAACCTGAGAGTTCGTGATATGCCCGTTGGATGAGGCCCGTGGGAGCTCATAGAGGAGTGTGTTCACATCGTCGAGGTGATCAATCTCATCGAACACCAAGAAGTGCGTCCCACCGACTCGGTCGAGTTGCCGGTAGAGTTCTTCGAACGCGTCGCTAGTCCCGAGACCACGCTTTGGAAACTCACTCGCGTTTTCTGGGAGCAAACTATTCACAAGCTGCCTAACGACTACGAACAACGTCTTGCCGTTGCAATTTAACTCGTGAATGTAGAGGTCGTCTGCTTGTTCTCGCTCCTCTGCTTCCGCTTTGAGAGCGTTCATCATGTACGTCGTAACAGCCGTTTTTCCGAGGCCGGCTTTCCCGTAGAGCATGATGTTCTCGGGAGCCCTCCCGAATAGGACATCCTGCAAGGCGTATCGGTATTCTTCGATCTCTTCGTCTCGTTCGAGAATTTCTTCTGGTTGATAATCTTCGGTGAGGACACTCTTATCGGAGAAAATGGTGTCCTCAAGGTCACTAAATGGGCCCGACATAACATATTGTGTGAGTGTTTACGTAATAAAACCTTGTTTCGTTTGTCTCGTCTGTCTTCTCATAGAGTGTCGGAGCGGGCTAAAATCGGAGTACTACTCCTCAGTCACTAGAGGAAGACAGACGAAATGTACTCTCTCTATCGTCCTCTTGTACCTTCCAGCGTAGTGTGGCAGACAGACGAAACGTACTCTCACTCTCCCACTTCCACGATTGTATTCACGAGCTCGCAACCCCTCTGATGTGTCTCATTCAGCACTATTGAGCGTTCAGCAGGTCTACACTACGGCGTTGTTTTTGTGCCGCCCGAAGGGGCGGAGGCGCAGTAACAGATGTTGATTCCAACGCTGGCAGCTGAGTTGTCTCGTTTTCCCCACCACTCGCCCACGATACTCCCTAAGGTGGTGAGTATCTGATGAGTCTTGAGCGCGTGTCCCGTCACGACGAGGCGCTGTTCGAGTTTCTGTGGTGTCCGGTGTGTGGCACCGAGGCGTTCACGCACATTCCCTTTGAGGGAGTGTTCTGTACGGAGTGCAATACCAGCGTGATGTGCCGTGAGTCGCCTGAGTCGCGTGGCTACGATGAGGCCGTCATCATCACGTTCGACGCGACGACGACGTGGAACCTGCACGTTGACGAGAAACTTCGTCGACCGCTTCCCGACGACGAAGCATGCGTTAAGATTCTCGGTGCGCCGGGTGACTACCACGTCGATTGGTGGGTACCAACCACGACCGAAGACTGGACGCCAGTCGAGCGCAACGAGTTCGCTGACGACTCCGAACCGGAGGCGGTGTCGCACCTCGCATAGCGTCGATCGAGAGACCCGTCGGTACTAGCGCGACATCGAGATTTTTTGCGCCTGTGATGGGTGCGGGCTGAAGACACAGTCCGTGTGACGTGATTTCCATGAGTCACCAACAAACAGAGTTAGATGTCTCGATCGACCAGATTCCGGTCGACCTCGAACTCGTGCATCGTTCGGAGTTCACCCGAGCCGACGTTCCCGATGAAATTGAGTCGATAACGTGGGCTCTCTTGAGCGAGCAACCACCGACGAACCCACTAGTCGTTCTCAAAGCGGCTCGCTGGTGGTACATCCACGGCACAGGTGAGACCGATCCCGCGTACTGCTGGGCGATTGAGTGGGTTCGCCACCTCACGACCGGCGAGGCGACTGCGAGCGGCCTGTTCGGCGAGTGTCGAGAGTATCTTCGCAGCCTCGAGCGCGAGGACACCGACCAGTAAGTCGTCCCGCCTGTTTTTGTGCGCCCCAGAGGGGTGCGGCGCGTCCTGAAGTGACGCGTCAGAACTGAAACCAATGGCAACAACGAGTTCCCCGTCGGTGTCGTTCGACGAGACCGACACGCGACACGATGAGATGCATCGCACGATCGAACAGTGGCTTGCTGATCTCGCTGCCGATGTCGACGACGCTCGGGCGAGCGAGCAGTTCCAGGAGTGGCTGGACGTCCAGAGTCGGTTCCACGACTACTCCCACCGCAACACACTCCTCATCACCCTCCAATGCCCTGAGGCGACGAAGGTCGCGGGCTACCGGACGTGGCAAGAAGAGTTTGACCGGTACGTCGAGGAAGGTGAGTCGGCGATCTGGATTTGGGCGCCGATCATCACAACCCAATGCCCCGAGTGTGGGAACGCACCAAGCTATCACGAAAACAGCGAGTGTGAGTACGACGAGACGCCACCCGAAGAGTGGTCGGAGGGCCTCGTGGGCTTCAAGCCCGCTCCAGTCTTCGACATTTCGCAGACCGAGGGCGAGCCACTCCCAAAGTTGGATACGGCGGCGACCGGTGAGGCTGACACGCTCGTCGACGATCTTACCAACATCGCGTCAGACCTCGGCGTGACCGTCCGCATTGTCGATCCCGATGAGTGGCGACATGGGGAGGCAAAGGGCGTCTGCCAGTCGCGGAGTGTCCAAGACCTCACCCCACTCGTTGAAGTGAAGGACCGGTCGAACCGCGCGGATCTCGCGTCGACGATTATCCATGAGTACGCCCACGCGATTCTGCACTTCGACATCACCGACGCAACCGAGCGGGCGAAACGCGAGGTCGAAGCAGAGGCCGTCGCGTACGTCGTTGGTCGATACCTTGGCTTGGATACGAGTGGGTCAGCGTTCTACTTCGCGGCGTGGCAGGGCGACGAGACGGACGTGCTGCAAGAGCGACTGGGTCGGATTAGCGGGACGGCCGAAGAGATTCTCTCGACACTCGACGCGGTCTAACCCCATCTGCCGTCCGGAGCAGTTTTTCTATGCGCTCGAAGGGGCGCGCGCATTGCGCGCTGGCTACCATGATTCCTGTACTACCAGAGTTCGACCCACCTACGCGCGTCCTCAAGCGGGCGCAGTACGAAGCGTTCGCGTTCGAACTCCTTGATGGCGATGTCCGTGTTCGCAACGAGAGCTATGCCGACCCGACCGCACACGAGTACCGCGTTCGAATTCGGAATGGCGTGCCCGATTCGTGTTCGTGTCCCGCCGATGCGAGCGGTAACGGCCCGTGTAAGCACCGGGTTGCAGTCGCGATCCGCCCACGAATACTCGAACTTGCGGTCCAGATGCGTGTCGTCGCAGATGGTGGTTCGACATCACGCGACGATGACGACACAACATACCTGCCCTGCGAGTGTGAACAGCTGTCTGAAGCTCTTCCCTGTTGGAACTGCATCGACGCTGGGCGGCGCAACCTATCTGAATAATCGTGTGGGATTTCGTACGTCACCAATCACCCATCAGTCGTCAGACTGCTGGGACGCAGCGTACGCACCAGCAAACTGCTCGCGCATCTCTCGGCGGAGCAGTTCACTCATGACTTCGTAGACGACCGGCTGTGGATACTTGTTGAGGAGGCGTTGGACGTCGGCTGCACATTCGCTTTTTTCAGTCGCAAAGTTCGCGGTCCATGGTGAGCTACTCATACAAGACAATTATTTGTTGGTCAGGTTAACTGTTCGCCTGGTGAGAAATTTCTACTAACACAGTCCACGGACCGTGGCCTGCAGAGACCTACTGATACGACTGTCGAGTGCACGAAACTCGGTGGGCACGAGGCCCACGAGGGAGTTATCAAGGGGTGGATGCAGATGGCTTGGTACGCGATTCCGCACCCGTTGCAGAACAGGTCGCGTCTTGGGTGACACGACGAGCCTGCAACAGCAATCTACCTGTGAGCATGTTTGGTGTTGTGATTCAGTCATTAATCGCCCCTCCAGCCGAAGCCAGCCTGTTCGAGACGGCGACGATGTTTTTGAGCCCCTGACGGGTGCGGGGCGCAGCGAATTGCGTCGCGCGGTGTTCGAGATGGCGACACGAGATGTCTACGAGCGACAGTTCGACGAATCGTGCGGGAAATCCTGTGGGAACGCCTCCTGTCCAGAGTGTGCTGGGCAGGTCATTACAGACGCTGGTGAGCGACGGTGCGACTCCTGTGGGCTCATCATCGACGGCCACGGCATCGACCGCGGCCCGGAGTGGCGGTCGTTCGAGCGCGAGGAGCGCAAGCGGGTGGGTGCACTACGAACGCCGACCCGACACGACCACGGCCTCGCGACCGAGATCGGCCGACATGTCGACGCGAACGGGACAGCGATCCCGGGCGAAAGACGACAGCAACTCTCCCGACTCCGCACCCAACACAGTCGGAGTCGGTACCAGTCGAGTCGTGAACGTCGGCTCGCGCATGGCTTGGACGAAGTCCGGCGACTCATCGGTGCGCTTGACCTCCCGGACAGCCTGCGTGACCAAGCCTGTCGATGCTTTCGGTCCGCTCAACAGGCGGATCTGTTGCCCGGCCGGTCGATTGAAGCAGTCGCGGCTGCGAGCGTCCACGCCGTCTGTCGATGTGCAGGACTCTCGCGAACGCTCGCTGAACTTGTCCCGCTCGCACGGGTGGCTGAATCACGTGTCCGGTCAGCGTACAACGCGCTCAATACAGAACTTGGGCTGCCTGCGAAGCCAGTTGCACCGGTTGAGTTCGTTCCACGGGTGGCGGATGCGCTTGATGTGACGGACCAGATTCGGCGACGAGCACGGTCGTTAGCCGAGGCATCGAGTAGTGAGTGGGCTCATCGGGGCGCGAATCCGCATACAGTCGCTGCAGCGTGTGTGTATACTGCTGCGGCTGAACGAGACTGGCCGCTCACGCAGGCGCGTGTTGCGGCCGTGAGCGATGCCTCAGTTAAAACGATTCGAACGCACCACCAGACGTTGTGTGGGGAGGATTGGGAACGTCAACGCTGAGAGCAAAGATCACGCGTATCTGAGCGAAGATCGAGTCGCTTGGACTCCTCGGCTGAGTATCCGAGTTTTCTCCGGAAACGATGGGGTGTGTTGAGCACCAACTCGATTGTTATTCTGTAGTGTGACGACACACTAGAACTAAATGGTGCTAGTGGTTGGTCATGGGCAGCGAATCAGCAGACGCTGAGAGCAAGGTGTCTGGGAACCTAGTGATGATTCCAGCTCGGATTCGCCGAGAACTGGGAATCAACGATGGAGACCAGCTCTGCTGGCACCTCGAAGAAGACGGGTGTATCCGAGTCTGAGTTGCCCAACAACGAAGTGGAACGGTTGCAGATTTCGATGGGTATGACGGCGACAAAGCAATAGCGGGAACCGAAGACCACAACAGGTGGGCTGTCGGTAGATGCTACGGACCCGTACTCTCCGAACTAATCACCTGTTGCCTAAGTCAACTGTTCTCCTAGCGGGAAATCTCTACTAACACAGTCCGCGAACCGTGACTCGCAACAATCCAATAACACGGGTATCGGGGCACCAAACGCGGTGGGCGCGGTGCCCACGAGGGAGTTATCAAGGGGTGGATGCGGGTGGCTCGGTACGCGATTACACATCCATGACAGGCAGGTCACGTCCTGTGGAACATGACGGGCCTGCAGGACACACTTCATCCGCAATCGTGTTTGATGTTGTGGTTCATCTCTCAAACAGGCTACCAACCAGAGAAAAGACTGTCTGCTACAGAAGACCTCAGCAGGATTCAGTATGTATTTTTTGCTACGTTTGGCTGTCCTCTGAGAAAATCTTAATTCACACAGTTGTTTAAGTAGTAGCATTTAGAATATAAACATAATGTCTCACGAAACACGCCTTGAGTCTCTCGAGATTCAAAACGTGGTTGCATCAAGCGCCATCGGTCAGGAATTGGATTTGGAATCGCTCTCGAACGACGTCACCGGAGCGGAGTTCAATTCGGATAATTTCCCGGGACTCGTGTATCGAACACAGGAGCCAAAAGCAGCGAATCTGATTTTCCGGTCTGGAAAAATCGTGTGCACTGGTGCGAGTAGCGTCGACGGGGTCAACCGTGCATTAGATCAGGTATTCGAAGAACTCGGTAGCCTTGGAATTCCAATCGATAACCGGGAAGAGGCGACTGTGCAGAACATCGTCTCGAGTGCAGACCTCGGAACAACTCTCAATCTGAACGCACTTGCGATTGGTCTCGGGCTCGAAAACGTCGAGTATGAACCCGAGCAATTCCCTGGCCTTGTCTATCGGATCGACGAGCCGAACGTAGTGGTCTTGCTGTTTGGATCGGGGAAGATAGTCATCACGGGTGCGAAGAAAGTGGAGTTTGCACGTGAGGCAATTCAGGTCGTGAGCGACGAGATTGACTCGCTTGGGCTACTCGGCTGAGCATCGGATTCTGTAGTCTCGACTGAATCCCCGTATTCGGTCCAAGGAGTGATATTGCATGAGTTCAAGCAGATCACGGTTGCACATGACTTCGATTGTCCCAGCCACCACCGTGTGATGTATCCATTGTTTATTCTTCTTAAGCAGAGCCCCGCGTCGTTTACCCTACACGAACTGGTTCGGACCAATATATTCTATCACGCATTTCGAGAGAGTACTTGTGCAAACAGTATCATCTACCGTCACCCACCTCGGGTTCTCAGTTCTTTGTGGTACCGTTGGGTTTGTGCTCCGGGGAACTGAAGGTGCGATCCTCGGAGTTCTTGTCGGATATCTCCTCGGAAAGTTACTGCAGAGTTTCTATTGGATGCTTACGGGTAACCACCCGACGTAACTCCGGTCATATCGTCGCGTTCATCTCTTCGACTGACTCAACGAGCACCTCGAACATCTTGTCTGCCTGCTCGTTGTCGTAATCGACGTGATATTCTTTTGGAACTCCCTCTTTAGCGAGGTTGACGTGCCGGTCTGGCGTGACGTCGTGGTGCCCAAGACTTTCTCGTGCACACTCAAGCGGGCATCCATCGATCACCAGCATCGGCCGCCCTGACGTCGCAGTATTCACGAGTGGGGCGACGTCACCGCCCACTCCGGCGATACAGGACATCTCTGCGAGTCGTTCACGGTCGAGTCTGACGGCGAGGTCGTTCGCCATCTGTGCCGCGCTTGAACACCCAGAACACGAATAGACTAACGGCAGATTGTCGTACTCTTCGGACATCACCACGACGTTTCGGGACTCCCTCTAAAAGCGTTCTCCCGAACGCCGTTCGCCCCGGCGAATCGTATAGTGTACTGTCGTCTAAAGCAGACATCGGGCAGGTCAGTCTGGCTCTGGTATCGTCGAAGGTATTAGTCTACTCATCCATGAGGAACGTATGCAGACAGTCACCGTCAGCCGAACGATAGCCGCATCACCCGAAGCGGTCAGTCGAGCGATGCACGACCTCGTCCCGTTCATACGGGCATCGGGATTCGACTCGGTCGACGTCGACGACCGAGATATTCGGGTGTCGAACAAGGTCGGGCCCGCCGAAATCACACTCCACTTGAAAGTCGTAGACGACGCGGATCCCGAGTTGGCCTACGAACAGCGAAAGGGAATCTTCGAAGAGATGCGAACGAGTTATCGACTCGAACCTGTCCCCGAGGGTGTAGAGGTAACAGCGACGACCGAGTTCGCACTTGATGTCGCTCTTATCGGTGAGTTCCTCGACTCGACTGTGATTTCTCGACAACGAAGGAAGGAACTAGAAGCGCAGTTCGATCACCTCGAAGAGGCAACTGACCACTCCTGACCTGATATCGAAACCAGTGGCCGGGTGATTTGGTCGCCGAGCGACTGACAGAATATGTTCGGCCAAACCTCCACCACCCCCTGCGGCGTTTTAGTCGGTATGTGTGCAGAAACGCTCGATACCCGAGACGGTGTCGAGTCCGACGACGAGTCCCTCGCCGATGAAGTCGTGACCTTCCTTCGAAAGAACTTCCCACAGATTGCGATGCACGGGGGGAACGCGGCGATACGAGACATCGATCCGGACACCGGCGAGGTGTGGATACAACTGTCGGGAGCGTGTGGGGGGTGCGGAATATCCCCGATGACGTCGCAAGCGATCCAACGCAACCTTCCGATGGACATCGACCGTATCGAGCGAGTTCACATCAAGGTCCTCTGACTCACAGACTCGACCGCGGTTTCTGGCGTCCGAACTAAGAGTCTCTTTGAAGCGAACTGTGGCCAACGTGCGTTTCGCCAACTGATTCACCGAACATCATCGGGGGAATCGTGTTCATCGTCTATCCCGCAGGCGTAGATATGGTAGAAAAGCCACAGCGTTTTCGCGTCGGCGACAAGCCACGTGATGCTGTCGAGACAGAGTGGGAGGTGTTCGTTCGTGATGAGGACGACTCTCCGCTTCGACACGCGGGGGGTATCACCGCGCCATCTCTCGAAATCGCCTACGAACAGGCCACGAAACTGTTCGTGTGGTACGCCGTCGACATCTGGCTCTGTCCCGCAGACGGTGTTGCGCGGTTCTCGACGCACGACCTTGACGACGACGCCGAACCCGTCCGTATCGAAACCGGTGGGGAAGACCGCTCTTTTGAGTGATGATATCGATTAGTAAACTTCTCTGTGACGTCGGTGCCGAAGGCGATGGTCTCCGATACGACGCAGCATCCGAGACCTCCAAACCACAAATAACTGAAGAAAAGCAGCGTCGTCCGGTCGTCGTCTGGAACCTCACGAAGCAGTGTAACCTCTACTGTGCACACTGCTACGCAGCGGCCGACACGGAAACTGCCGACGGCGAGCTCAGTACGAGCGAAGGAAAGCGACTGTTGGACGACCTCGCGTCGTACGGGATTCCAGTCGTCTTGTTCTCCGGCGGTGAACCCCTCGTCCGCGACGACCTCACGGAGTTGGTCGAGTACGCGGCCGAGAGCGGGATTCGGCCAGTTCTCTCGACGAACGGAACGCTCGTCACGCCCGAGAAAGCGCGAGAACTTCGTGATGCAGGCCTCCAGTACGCAGGAATTTCGGTCGACGGTCTGCGGGGACGGAACGACGACTTCCGGGGGAAAGACGGCGCGTTCGACGCTGCCCTCCGTGGAATCAGGGCCTTCCTCGATGCGGATGTCAAGACCGGGTTGCGGTATACGATCACCGAGCGAAACGCACCGGACCTCAGAGACGTCGTCGACCTCCTCTACGAAGAGGGAGTCAACCGGTTTTGTTTCTATCACCTCGACTACGGCGGCCGCGGGGCCGACATCTCGAACGTCGACCTCACGCCGGGGGAGAAACGAAAGGCGGTACGACGACTCTGCGATATGACTCGTGAGTACCACGACCGAGGTCACGATATCGAGACACTTCTCGTCGGGAACTACGCCGACGCGGGGTTCCTCGTCGAGTACGCCCGTGAACACGAAGGACGGGACGCGGCGAAACGCGTGTACGACTACCTCGAACAGAACGGCGGCGACCCGACTGGTGAACGAATTGCTGACGTAGATTATCAAGGGAACGTTCACATGACACAATTTTGGCAGGGATACAGTCTCGGGAACGTCCGGGACCGGTCGTTCGGCGACATCTGGGACGACCAGACCAACCCACTTCTCGACAGAGTTCGTGCACGAGATGACTACCTGACGGGTCGCTGCGCGGAGTGTTGCTACCGAGACATCTGTCGCGGGGGTTCACGTCTTCGAGCACTTTCTGCTCACGACGACCCGTTCGCACCCGATCCGCAGTGCTACCTTCACGACGACGAGATCGGTATCGCTCCCTCGTTCGAAGCGAGCGGAGACTGAGTTCGGTCACGCATCTCCCGGCCGAATTTGTTCGGGCGAACGTCTACCTAGTTCGTACGATGATATCGAGACATAGGGTCGGTAATCACGATGACGAAATCAAAAATCTCCCCCAACCGTCAGGTAAGTTCGTTGGTCGAAGAGACACTCGCGTTCGCACACGTGTTTGAAGAGGTCGGAATTGATTACTGTTGTGGAGGTGATATCCCACTCGAATCGGCCTGTGAAGAAGCAGGTATCGACGTCGATGACGTTCTCGACAGACTCGAATCGGAACAGACCGAAACAAAAGACGAATCTGACGGATGGAATTCGATGTCGGAGCTCACAGACCACATCGTCACGGCTCACCACGACCGATTACGGGACGAGCTCCCCGCTCTCGAGGCACTCGTCCACAAGGTTACAGAGGTTCACAGCGACGACCATCCAGAACTTCAGGAGGCCGAATCTGAGTTCGTCGAACTTGCTGACGAGATGCAGACACACATCTCAGAAGAAGAGGACGAACTCTTCCCTATCGTCCGAAAACTCGAACGAGGGATGCCGCTTTCGGATATCGAAACCGAAACCATCGAGAACGAAATCGAGGGGTTCGAAGACGACCACCAGGAGACTGCCGACCGCCTTGACCGTATTGCCGAGTTGACCGACGGGTATGCTGTTCCGTCTAGCGCCTGTGCAAGTTACCGGAGTATGCTCGACCGCCTCGAATCGTTGGAACGTGAGACTCACCTGCACGTCCACAAAGAGAACAACGTCCTGTTTCCCGCTATCGAGTCGCTGGTAGCGAAAACCGGTGTTGAACTATAGATACTCAACTCAGTTCGACTTTCTCTCGCTCCACAGTGTCAAAGAAGTATTCCCATTAGTTCGCCCACTCCGGTGAGTGGTCACGAACGGCAGCAACTACCGAGGTGTCCATTTCTCTATTCGAACATGTTCCCGATAATCACTATCTCTCCGTCTGAAAAACTGGCCGGGTAGTATGGAAGTCGAAACTGGCCAACTCGTGCTTACAGGTGTAATGGCCCTACTTTTGGCGGGGGTCGTCTGGTGGGTCTCGCACGTCAAGAGGCGGCAGTCTTACTCGGTGTCAGCCGGTGGGACATCGACAGGTGTACAACCAGCCGAGCGGGTGGAGAAACCGAGCGGACTCATTCGCTGGTTGACGACCGTCGACCACAAAGACATCGGTCTCATGTACGGGGTATTCGCTCTCTTTTCGTTCGCGTGGGGTGGTATCGCCGTCGTTTTAATGCGTACAGAACTGTTGACTCCGTCAGCGGACTTCCTCGGACTCGGCTTCTACAACGCACTGATGACGACACACGGGATTACGATGCTCTTTCTGTTCGGGACCCCGATGCTGGCCTCCTTCTCGAACTACTTGATTCCGCTTTTGATTGGAGCCGACGATATGGCGTTCCCGCGCGTCAACGCGATCGCGTTCTGGCTGTTACCACCGGGGGCGTTACTCATCTGGGGTGGATTAATACTCGAGCCATTGAACGTCGGAATTCAAGGGGCTCAGACCGCGTGGACGCTCTACACGCCGCTTTCAGTTCAGCAGACGAACCCCGGCGTCGATCTCATGATTCTCGGACTACACCTAACTGGAGTCAGTGCGACGATGGGTGCCATTAATTTCGTCGCGACGATATTCGCAGAACGCGACGAGAAGGTCACCTGGGCGAGTTTAGACATCTTCTCGTGGACGGTACTGGTCCAGTCCGGACAGATCATCTTCGCGTTTCCGCTCCTCGGGAGTGCACTCGTGATGTTGCTCTTGGACCGGAACTTCGGGACGTCTTTCTTCAGCGTTGAGGCCGGCGGCTCGATTCTCTGGCAACACCTCTTTTGGTTCTTTGGTCATCCCGAAGTATACATTCTCGTCCTCCCACCGATGGGCCTCATAAGCTATATCCTTCCGCGCTTTTCGGGCCGCCGCCTCTTCGGGTTCAAGTTCGTCGTCTACTCCACGCTCGCGTTGGGCGTGTTGAGTTTCGGCGTGTGGGCACACCATATGTTCGCGACGGGTATCGACCCGCGACTACGGGCGTCTTTCATGGCCGTGTCTATCGCAATCGCGATTCCGAGCGCGGTCAAGACGTTTAATTGGATTACGACGATGTGGAACGGGAGTCTCAGATTAAAGACGCCGATGCTCTTTTGTGTTGGCTTCATCGCCAACTTCATCATCGGAGGCGTGACAGGCGTGTTCGAGGCGTCTATCCCTGTCGACCTCGTACTCCACGATACGTACCACGTCATCGCTCACTTCCACTACGTCATCATGGGAGGTATTGCATTTGCTATCTTCGCAGCAGTCTACTACTGGTTCCCGCTTTTCACCGAAAAATGGTACCAGCAGACACTCGGCAAGTGGCACTTCTGGCTCACGATGGTCGGGACGAACCTCACGTTCTTCCCGATGATCTTCCTCGGCTACGGTGGTATGCCTCGTCGATACGGTAGTTACGACCTCACCGTTGGTCCCGTGTCGTACTTCACGGACCTCCATCAAATCGCTACACTCGGTGTGTACATCTTGGCCATCGGTCAGTTAATTTTCGTGTGGAACATCGTCACGTCGTGGCTAGAGGGTCCGGACATTGAAGACGGTGACCCGTGGAATCTCGACGATTACGGAATGGTTACGAACGAATGGAAATGGCTCGAACGGAAACGTGAGACGGTACTCCTAGACGGGGGGAGCGAGGAAGATACTCTAAAAGGCGAAGAGTAAGCTACCACGCCCTGAAGGGCGTGGCATTCAGTGCGGACTCTCGTTCTAACTGCCCAAGGCAGTGGATGAATACTCACCATCCACGTTCAACATCCCACTGTTCAAACGCACGCCTACGGGTTCGACTGATAGACTGAGAAAAGTACCACTGTCAGTGACTCCGATGGCAGATCTCGGCACGTTGTGTATCCCAACACGCGTCGGTACTGCTCGTCGTCGAAAAATACCGGACACCGAATTTCGATTCTGGGTCTGTAATACCGGAGTGAATGTCTCACGCAACTGGGAAGTACCGTTGGCACGGGAAGCCGAACCGAGGCCGTCGATTCGTGCGGTACTTCCAGCTGGTTCTTCGCCTCCGAGGTGGGAAGACTTGTCGCCGAATATGTTCAGATAGCCGGCGATACTAGGTTGAAAGTCACCGTGAAAGATACGACGAGAGCCACTCCGGAGTCACTTCCCCGAGCCTCATTGTTTCCCCGTTGTGTTCGGTGGCGAACGATGAAGCTTCGTCAGCAGATGAAAACGGGTGGAGCTCCTTTCCCATTCCCCCATGAACGTCACTGTCAGCGACGTAGGTCATTTCACTTGCATCACCGAACGTATCTGCAGCAGTGTACGACGAGATGTACGTCTCTCCTCTCTCGTCGATGAGTTCGTAGTCCACAGATGAATAGTCAGTCACGTAGATGACTACGACCTCCCATCCCCTTCGCTCCTGGTCGAAGTGATACGGGAAGAGGCCCATACTCAACGTGTGGAACCACGCCGGGTTGTCATGACTCTCGGGAGCGTGGTTACGGTAGAACACCTGTCCGTTCGGGCCGAAATGCTCTCCGATTACCATTCCCCCTTGGTCGTCTCGCTTCCCACCCGAGAGGTCGATTGGATCCGGAGCCGGTTGCCCGACAGAGTCAGTCCCGCCGAGGCACCCAGCGACCCCGGCGACTATACTCCCACCGACTGCCTTGAGGAGCCTCCGCCTGGTACTGTCGTTGTTGGTCACTGTCGTACAGTCGTCTGTTCGTTCGGCTACCGGGGTTTCTGGATAGTTTCCAACTTTGTTCATTAAAGGCTCCGTCGATGAATCAATTGTGCAGCGACGCTCACTGGAAGGACGACCCACGCCATCGCACCGCCGAGGAGAACTGTCGTGGAGAGAGCTGTCCCGGTGACGACTGCGGCCATCCCGCTCCCGGTTATCTCGAGACCGGAGAGGACGAACACGCGGAAGATGTCGATGGGGTTCGCGAGCACCAGACCCGTGAGCATGACGTTCGGCAGGTCGAACGCGGCGACGAGACCGAGTGCGGCAAGGTCGTGGCCGAAGACCAACCAGGCCCACACGAGAAGTGCGATTCCGAGCGCATGGGTCTTCTCTGCGGCTACAGTAGAGACAAGGACGCCGAGAGCGAGGAACGCGAGTCCCAGCGTGACGGCACCGAACAGAACGTCCGCGTACAAACCCCACGGGACGGTGTCCACGCGGACGAACAGCACGAGGCCACCAAGGCCGAATCCGATGGCCGTCGCTCCCGCGAGGGATGTCGCACGGCCGAGGAACGCCCCGACGACGACCCGTCTACGAGAAACCGGGAGCGCGAACACCATGTCGAGCCATCCAGTCTCTTCTGCGCCTACGATGGTGTCGTATCCGTAGACTAGCGCCGCGAGCGGGACGAGATACGTTGCCAGCGACGCGAGACTGACGACGACGGCATCGACTCGGAACGGTCCGGCCGACGACCCGCCGAACCCGACAACGAGTAGCGAGAGGAGACCGAACAACGCAGTGAGTGCGAGCGTCCACCGACTCCGGAGTGAGAGTCGGTACTCTAACTGCGCAATCGTCAGCGTCTGTCCAGCGAACGCCACCACGGTTTGACTCGACGTCTCGAACGAACGGTCGGCGGCTGTCACAGTGCCGCCGCCGGGTTCAGTCGAGGAGTGTGCTGTCTGGTCTTCACTCATCGTGGCTCACCGTCCGTAGCTGCTCGGAACTCTCGGCGCTCTGTCTCGGTTGACTGTCCTGTTCGGCCTCCGAGAGCACCTGCTCGAAGACGCGTTCGAGCCCCGGTTCTCGAACATCGTACCCATCGATAGTGACGGCCTCTGTGAGTTCCGTCAGTAACTGCGGCACGTCCTCGGGGTCGCAGTCGACGAAGACCACGTCGCCATCGTGGTCAGTCGAGTGAACCGATGCGTCGAAGGCCGAGACGATAGTCTGGATACTGTCGGCCGACGCAGCGTCACCGAGACGGAGGCGAACGCGGACGTCGTCGGTCACTTCTCGTCGCAACCCGTCGATGTCGCCGACGGTGCAGAGTTGCCCACCGTGGAGGATGGCAATCCGTTCACAGAGTGACTCGATTTCAGTGAGGACGTGCGAGGAGATAACCACCGTGAGATCCGACTGTGCGTCGAGACGTTCGATGACCCGGTGAAAGTCCGCAACACCTCGCGGGTCGAGTCCGGCGGTCGGTTCGTCCAACAACAGGATACGCGGCCGCGACAACAACGCGGCGGCTAACCCGAGTCGGCGAGTCATCCCGTTTGAGTACCCGCCGACGCATCGGTCCGCCGCATCGGAGAGGCCGACGACCGAGAGGACAGCGTCGATTCGACTTGCTGCATCGGGGAGACTGTGCATTCGCGCGTGGAATTCGAGCACCTCTCGGCCGGTGAGCGACGGCGGGAACCCGGCGTGCTCTGGTAGATAGCCGACGATACTGCGAAGCTCTGGACCGGCGGTAGCCACGTCGGTTCCTGCAACCGACACCGTCCCGTCGTCCGGTCGGATGTGTCCGACGAGGAGTTTGAATAACGTCGACTTGCCCGCCCCGTTCGTCCCGAGGAGGCCGAACGTCGACCCCGACTCGATAGCGAGGGAGAGCCTATCGAGCGCTGTAATCTCGCTGTACTTCTTTGTCACGCCGGTGACCTCAATCGCGTTCATAGTATCGTCTCCATTCTTCGTGGGGTGGGGTGGTCAGTGGGTGGTGGTCGACGACGCCCGGAACCTCGATGACGGGGAGCGAACTCTCGGCCAGCCGCAAGGCGTCGAACGCTGGACTCGACGCGAAGACGGTCGCCTGCGGATGTTCGTACGTTAACCGCTCGACGAGGCCCGCAGGCCTGTGTCGGATGTCGTTGACGCCGTCACCGTCGACGTCCGAGTCGCGGGTGTCGGACCAGTAGTTGCCCCGCGTGGTCCCGTTCCACTCTTCGAGTTCGCCGACGAGCGCGCGGACCTGTTCGTCGTTGTTGATGAAACTGTTCTCCGAGACGGTCGGACTCGAACTGCCGGCGGTGAAGTAGACGCCGACCCGGTTTTCCAGCACGAGATTCCCAGTGAGCGTGTTGTTCACCGAGTTGAACACGTACAGACCGTTTCCGTTCCCGACGACTTCGTTCCCCTCGACCACCGAGTGGTCGATGCGCTTGAGGAAGATGCCGTGCGCGCTTGTCCCGCTGTTGTTCACTGCAACGTTGTCGACGACGCGGATGTACTCCGAGAGCATAATCGCGTAGCCCGCGTCGTTATCGAACGCGACGTTATCGACGAGCGTGCAGTCGTCGGAGTACATGTAGTGGACGCCGTACCGGAGGTCCCACAGCGTGTTGTTCCGCGCGGTCACCTCGGACGCCCACGAGTAGTAGATGCCGTCTCGAGTGTCCGTGATACGGTTGTCGACGATGGTCACGCCGTCGCTCTTGAAGACCTGGATGCCGTTCCCGCGGTACGACCGCGGTTCGACCGAGTCGCGTCCGACGATGGTTGTATTCTCGATTCGGGCCCCCGAGACGCCGTCGAGCCAGATACCGAACGTCGTCTTGGTCACTCGACTGTCTCGTATCGTGGTGTTCGTCCCGTTGACCCAGATGCCTGCGTCGTTTCCGGACGTATCGTAGCCGCCGTTGTACACCCACACGCGTCTCAGCGTGATGTCGTCGCCGTTGAGGGTCAGTACGTCACCGGTCCCGTTCCCGTCGATTCGAGCGGTGCGCCCAGGCGTCCCGACCAGCGTGACGTTCGACGTGTTGACGACGACGCGCTCGTCGAACTCACCGTCGAGCCGGATTTGCTCCCCAGGTTCGGCGGCGTCGACGGCAGTCTGAAGCGACGTATACGTCTCTCCACCGACCGTCGCGCTGCCGGACTCTGATGGTCCCTCGAACGAGTACTCGTCCGGGACCGGTTGTTCGAAGTCGACTGGACTGTCGGTCTGTGCGTGGGTGGGTGCCGTCGCGACGCCGACGCCGGCAGCGACGATGACGAGACCGGCGACGACCGCGAACAATCGACTAGCCGGGACGTTCATAGAGTACTCACCCTTGCTTCGATTTCACGTTCGTTCCATCGTCTGTGCCGGACTGACCGCCTATCGAGGTATTCCGAACCGACTTGATTCGACGCCGAATCGAGTCGATGGCGGTGGTGGCCGTCGCGTCGGTGTCGCGGTAGTAGAACGCGACGACGAGCAGGCCGATGGCGATGATGGACATGTACGCACCCATCCCTAGACTGGAGAAACTCGTAATGTTTGCAACCTCGTACTTGCCGACCAGCGGCGGTGTGAACGGGTCGACGCCGACGACGGGTGCTTCCGGGTCGAGAGCGTGACCGGTCTGGTAGAGGCGGTACTGGATGTCGACGACCATGACCGTGAACACGGTAATCGTCCCGACGAGTTGGTACAGCAGTCCACGCTTTAGCTTCTTGATAGTCGGTGCGATTGCGACGAACGCACCGCCGGCGGCGACGGCGACGAACGCAAGTGGTCCTAGCGACCACTCGGGAACGTCGACGGCTGCCGGTTCCACCTCGAAGTTCGGTTGCCAGTAGACCGGGTCCGGGTAGTAGAAACCGATATACTTGTTGAGGCGAGCCATCTCGACGTAGTCGCCACTGATGCGCGGGTACGCATAGAGGTGGAGACGGAGTACTTCGTTCGGGTACTGCGCGGCGTGGACGTTGATCGACCACATCGGGAACAAAAGCGCAGTGACGAATAACACCGCGGCTAACACCGGCAACCCCCGGCGCAGTTGGGCGAACTCGTCGAGACTCGGTGGTCGGTAGCTCATGAGCTAGTCTCTCGGTTCGACGAGCATCCGCGAGCGCATCTCCAAGTGGAGCGCACTGCAGAAGTACGTACAGTACACCCAGTACACGCCCGGTTTGTCGGCCGTGAACGTGACCTCACGGGTGTCCTGCGGCGCGAGCGCGATGTTGATGTCGTACTCGGGCACCACGAGGCCGTGGACGATGTCCTGACTCCCTTCGACGTTCGTCGCGGTTATCGTCACCTCGTCGCCCTCTTTGACACGGAAGTCACGAAGTCCGTACTCACTCCGCTTGACCGACGTGTACACTTCGACGGTCTCGTCGTCGACGCGGTCGACCCGTGAGTTGCTCTCCGTAACGTACTCTTTTTCGCCCTTGTAGTCGGATTTGTCCCACGTCTTCGCGGGCTCTATCTTGTCTTTCGTCGCGAAAATCGCGTCGTGTGGCTCGGGATACACCGGGTGGTCCGAGACGAGTTCCATGCCGCCCTGCTCGTCGTCCTTGTCGTTGCCGATGTAGATGAGCTGGTCGTTGTCCGGGTAAATTGGGCCGACCGGGAGGAACCGGTCTTTCGAGAGCTTGTTTAAGACGACTAACCAGTCGCCCGTCGGTTCGGTCGACATCGCCTGGACCGCCTGGATGTGGCCGGGGTTATAGTGGACGTCTATCTTCCCGAGGATAGCCTCTTCGGACTGCTTCGGTGAGTTGACCGCCGTCTCGATGTCCCACTTGACGACCTGCGAGTCGATGAACAGCGACGTGTAGGCGTGTCCACGGTCGTCGTAGGTCGTGTGCAGCGGTCCGAGGCCAACTTTCGGCTGGCCGACGATGACCTTCGACGAGTCCGGTTCGGTCGAAAGTTTCTCGATATCGATGATGGACACCGTCGGCGAGAGCTTCCCGGCGACCATCCCGTACTTGCCGTCTGGCGTGACCTCGACACAGTGGGGCGACTTCGGCGTCGGGATATACCGGACAGCTGGTTCGTCGCCCTGATTCAGCGAACTACCTTTCGTCCCGTCGACGATGGGAACGCCGTTAACCTCGCGATAGTTTCCGGCATCGACCGCTTCCTGGATGGCCGGAACGTTGAATGCCTTGACGAAATCGCGGTCGTTCTTGGTCATCTCCTCGATTTCGACCCCCTCTTCGTCGTTGTAGGCGCTCGCGAGTGCCCACTTGCCGTCTTTGTCTGTGTCGAGGATGTCGAGGTTGCCGTCGACTTCGACCTGCCAGAGAACTTCCATCGACTCGGGGTCGAGTGCGGTGAACAGTGAGACGTACTTGTCGGGGTTGTCGATATCACGCCCGTCGTTCGGGAGGGGTGTCCTGAACTCACTGTTCGCGAAGATGTAGTCGGTGTCGGGGCTCTGAATACAACAGCCGTGGACCGACTGGACGTTCGGGACGTCGGTGATAGCGTCCGTCTCGAAGTACTTCAGGTTCACCCGTGCAACCCGGCCGTTGGCCTTGTCGTTGACGTATATGTATCGGCCGTCGTACTTGCCGTCGGTCTCCGAGAGACTCGGGTGGTGGGAGTCACCCCAGGTGTAGCCACCCGCGTCTTCGAGCATCTGGCTGCTCCCATCGTCGAAGCCGTAGCCTTTTGCGGGTTCTCGGTTGAAGACGGGAACCCGTGTGAGTTCGCGCATCGACGGCAGACCGTAGACGCGGATGTCGCCGGAGTGGCCGCCAGACCAGAAGCCGTAGTACTCGTCGTGTTCTCCCGGTGGGACGAAGTGTTCGGGGACGTCTCCTGAACCTGAGTGGTTTTGGCTTCCTCCGCTGTTACCCTCACCGTTATTCATGACGCCGGCACATCCGGCAAGTGAGCCGATAGTGCCGACTGCTGCCCCCGCTTTCATGAAGTCGCGGCGACTCAGGCCGAGCGACGGTAGTTGGAGCGAGACTTCGTCTTCTCCCGCTGCCGTTTCATCGGTGTCGGCCAACACCTTGTTGAGCTGTGCTTCGTATTCAGTGACCGACTCGTCGGTCTCGGTCGGTTCGGATGCGGTGTTGGTCATTTAGACGACCTCGATCGTGCCGACCATCCCGTTCAGCTCGTGTGGGATGCAGTAGTACTCGTAGGTGCCTTTTGTCTCGAAGGTGTGTTCGTAGGACTCACCCGCTTCGAGGTTCCCCTTCTCTGGGTACCCATCCTTCGCGGCTTGCTCGGAGTCGAACCCGCCGGTCGCGAAGTAGGTCGCACCGTCGGGAATCTTGTCTTCGTAAGCAGTCACCGAGTGGCCGATAGAACTCGTGTTCTCGAAGGTGACCGTGGTCCCGACCGGGACTTGAATTGACTTGGGGTCGAATCCGAGTTCCTCAGTCATACCAACGGTGTCAGTTTCGACCGGACCTCCATTTCCTCCGTCTGACGCTTCGGTTGTTTCGGTCTTAGTGGATTCCTCGCCGTTAGATCCACCACTGTTTGAATTCGCTGAGGAAGAACAGCCAGCAAGTCCGACACTCGTCACCGCGATACCTGTCGCACCGAGGCGCTGTAACACGTCACGTCTGGTACTCTTTCGAGACATCGTACACCTGTACCTCTCTCACTATCGCTGTTATACGGTACAGCCGGTTCCAGACAGCGGAGATTAGAACGAATATGTTCGGCGCGGAGCTTAGTCGGCTTACGGTCTCACCACCATCCAGGAATGCGCCGCCGCTACGAGCTGGTGGCGCGACGTTAACGACAAGTAAGAACATGACACGAGACTCGTATTACGATACCCGAACCGTACCGGTCATTGCGACTACTAACTGGTACACCCATCATGTACGTTTCACTAGCGGTGGGTCACCGGTGTCCGGTGGAGGAGTAATACAACCATGAATGGACTTGTACTCGCCGTTGTCGGGATGAAGACGGCAACGTTACTCCTCGGCGGACTGGTGACTTTCGTGACGTTTCAGGCATTCAAGCAACGAGGAACGCCGGCGCTTCGGTCGCTCTGTGTCGGGTTCGCGTTCGTCACGTTTGGGTCACTCCTCGCGGGTGTCGTCCACCAATTGACGCCCCTTTCCTTTGACCATGCACAGGCACTTGAAAGTGCACTCACCGTCACCGGATTTGCTGTTATTGCTCACTCGTTGTACATAGACGACGATTGAAGACGAGTACTGGTGCGATAGTCGATCAGATACTGAACACCGTCAGGGCGTCCGAACATCATCGGCATAACAGTAAGGGATATTGATGATATATGTGTCAGTATGGGTTCCTTTGAAACCACCGGTGAGACGCAAAGACTCGATGTCAGAGATATAGACGGTGAACCGTTCGGCCATATCATGTCTGCAATCGGTGAGTTGGGCGCGGCTGACTCACTTCTTCTTGTCAATAGCTTCGAACCGGTCCCACTCTACGATGTCCTCAAACGGCGTGGGTGTGAGTTTCAGACGACTCAGGTCGAAGACGACGAGTGGCACATCACAATCTCTCTGAAATAGTAACGACTGAAGATGTGTGCGCCACCGCAACCGCTTGCAAAGACACAGATATCACACCGATATTCCGGTCACGGCGTGCGACGTGCACCAATCTCGATCAAGAGGCGTACTAGTAAATACCCATATCCGAGCGACCCCAGGAGTGCGACCCCATCTCCGAGAGCACTTACAAGAGACATTCCAGCGATTCGGCCGAGGACCGAGAGGACGAGCCCAGCGAGGAGTGCAGCGATTATGAGATGGGCAGTCCGTTCGCTCGCCCCACGAAACCGACCCGCAGACGGAGGGTAAAACAGGAAGGTAAATCCGACAATGACGAGACCGAGGAAACCGAGGAGATTGAGTTGACGGTGTGCAGCCAGCGTCCCCGGTGGAAGCGCAGGTATCTCAAGTACGCTCCAAAGGGCCATCGTGAGACCGATAGCAACCCCCACAACACCAGCAATCACACCTGCGAGAACACTTTCTGTTCCGACCCGCCGGCGGTCTGACCGGAAGAACACACTGAGATACAACGCTGCAAAGCCGACGAACGCTATCGCTTCACTCACCGCCCCCGCGACGAAAAGTGGACCACCACCCAGACCGGCGGCAACGAATACTGGTCCAACTGCACCGGCGGGGAGGACGACTGCGGCGAGTTTTTTCGATACCGGAACACCGAGGAACCGAGGACTGAGACGAACCCCGAGCGTGAAAACGAGGAGGACTGCGAACCCCGCGGCTATCAAGTGTGTGATTCGCGGAAAATAGCCGTCCGTGAGCCCTGGTAGGATTGTCGTACGTGCGAGTAGTTCGTACGACCCAACCGCGAGATAGGCGAACGGGATGATGAGATACCGGTTTGCATACTTGTCTACCCACTCGTAGCTCTCCCTGTGAGAACTCGTTCCCGTTTCCCCGCGTCGGACTTCGTTTCGGACCGACCACGACAGCGCAGCGACGAACGCTGCGACACCACTCCCCCAAACGAGTGCCCCAAGAGTTTCTACAAACGTCGGACCGACCGAATCTGCAGAGAATGCAAGCAGCACAGTCCCCAACGTGGCTGCCACGAAATGGACTGGTGGGATGGTGTCGGTAGAGAGTGTCGTCCCGAAATACGAGGGAACTAACAGATAGGCCATACCGAAGACAACGTGGGAGACGAACCCGAAGAGAGCGAGGATGACCTCAACACGATGGGTGATGCCGATCGTTGCACCGAGTCGCCAGCAGACGAAAAACACGGCACTCGCGATGATGAATCGCCGCGACCACCGACTTCGGCTCGCTCCTGTCATCGGAGACCAGTCGAAACCTTCCGTTTTGAGTCGAAAACACGCTGCTTGTGGTCTCGAATATTAGCCTTTGGTTTTGTTGTCGACTGCGTGGGCACATCGCTCATTACCTCGTTGTAGATAGTCGAGGGTAAAACAGTTCCACCCGAATGTATTCGGGGGAATTGTGAACGGTCGGACACGCGATAAGCCAATCGAATGCCACGAGTCGACTTTGACGCCGAACGGACGTACGACGAAGACCGATTTTTCGCCAGCGAGGTGTTCCTGACCGGCCGCACGAAAGTCATTTGTGGCTTTTTCAAACCCGGGCAGTTCATCCCCGTTCATGCACCGTCGAGCGACCTCGTCGTTAGTGTTCGGTCTGGAAGCGGACTCGTCCGCGAAGGAGAGACTGACCACCGCGTCACGCCCGGTGACATCGTGTCCATTCCGGCGGGGACGAAACGTGGGGTACGAGCGAACGAAGATTCGAGATTGGAGGTGTTGTTGGTGACGACGCCGCCACCGACCGATGCCGAACACGACCCGGTTCGCCGTGGATTGGCGGAAGGTGACTTCGAACCATCGCTCTCAAGTAAGTGACTCGTCGCCGACGAACTCTCTGATTAGTCGCTTTTGGTCTGTGCCGTGACGCCCGACCACAGCTCCGAGAGCTGCTCTGACGCTGAACGCCGCTTCGGGACGACATTCAGTTCGAGAGCGTTCCGCCCGCGTCTGACGACGACTTCGTCGAAGTCGATTGTGTATCTCGTCTCCGAGCTTCCGTCTTCGTGTTTGACCAAGAGACCGGCGTCGACCATCTGTTCGAGTTTGCGGTACACTGTCGAACGAGGGAGATCACACGTCGAGGCGAGTTCGCTCGCGGTCTTCGGTCGGTCGAGATTCTTGAGCATAGTTCGACACTGTTCGTTGGCTAATACGTCAAACACCGTCTGGAAGTCCGGCCCCAAGGCCTCGGAAAGCGGATTCGATGACATAGGTGAATATTCACAAGATATACCGGCTTTCACGCATCTGCTACACTCACATCTGGGGGTACACGATGGACGCGTATATATGGGTGGTTTGGAAATCTGGTCGACGTATCGGAGTCGAATACGAGCGTCACTTCACGCTCACACGGGAAGCTCAAAATAGTCGACGAGGACGGCACACCCCGAACTGATTCGTGGTAGTTGTTTTGTATCGGTGGGCGTACGGGTCTGTTGTGAGCGACTACGACGTTCTCGTAATTGGTGGCGGTATCGCCGGTCGGACCGCAGGTAGCTTCACAGCTCGCGCAGGTCTGAAAACAGCCGTGTTCGACGCCGGCGAGTCCATCCTGAGACGGAACGCGCACTTGGAGAACTTCCCCGGATTCCCGGTCGGTGTCAATCCTCGTCTGCTGCTCGATCTCATGCGAGAGCAGGCCGAACGGGCGGGCTGTGAGTGGGTCGATAACGAAGTTGTCGACGTGGACAGACATCCAAAGACCGGTTTCGTCGTCAAAACGGCCGACTCTGACGAATGGGCGTACCGAGGTGAGCGAGTTCTCGTCGCGACGCCCGGGCGATTCAACTATCTGCGAGAACTTCCGGTCGAAACGGTCACCGAAGAAGGAAAACAGTTTGTCGAGGCGACCTCCTCGGGTCGGACCAGTGTCGACGGTATCTATGTAGCCGGACGAATGGCTGGAAAACCATTGCAAGCCGCTATCGCTGCCGGCCACGGAGCAGAAGTTGCTGTCGGACTTCTCAAGGATTCCGACGCACCGTATGCGTTCGATTGGAGCGTTCCCGCCGGGTACTTTACAGAACGTGGTCGAGAAATCCCACCGGGTGTCGAGGAAGTGTTTCCGGAGGACCGCCACGAACGGGAACGACGCTCGTTGGAAGTAATGCGTAACCACTTCTCGGAGCGACATCCCGAGGAGCCGGACTCGCATTCGGACATATAATACGCCGAGAGGGAGGCTGGAACTGTTCTCGCAGTACGTAGTATTCGGGATGTTTCCCGAGTTGAGCACCGTGTAAAATCGTGTCATCTGTTAAGTGGCTTAAACTCAACCCGAATATGTTCCTACAAACCTATTTTTAGGTGTGCCTAAAACAGTACGTGAAGTCGTTCGGTACGACTCGGTCGAAAACGCGACCAAACGCCTGAACGGTGGTTCAAATCATGCCCTACGTACAACTCACGATTACGGTACCGGAGTCAGTCTGGATCAGCGAAATATCTCGAGCCTATCCAAACACGCGGTTCCGCGTGCTCGCGGCTACTGCGAACGCGACGACTGGGGTCGCTCGAATCGAGATACTTGATGAAGATCCCAACACCGTCTGTGATGAGTTTCGAAAGTACGACTCTGTGACCGATCTGACGGTCTTCGAAACTACCCCAGAGATGTGCTGTATCCAGGTCGAAACAGACGCACCGTTGTTGCTGACTTCGTTACAGAACTCGGGAGTTCCCTTAGAGATGCCTTTCGAGGTTCGAGATGGGCAAATGTCACTCGAAGCAACAATCCCGCAAAAGACGCTATCTGACCTCGGAGAGACGCTCGACAAATTCGGGATTCAGTACACCGTCGAACGCATTCTACAAGAAGTCGAATCGGATTCTGTTTTGACCGACCGACAACAGTGGTTACTCAACGAGGCTATCGAACGCGGGTACTACGACACGCCACGGCGGACGACACTCGTGAACCTCGCCGATGACCTGAACATCGCGAAGTCGACCTGTAGCGAGATTCTGCACAGAGCCGAAGGGCAAGTTCTGAAAGAGTACCGTCGTAGTAACCGTGGACAGAGAACCGAAATTTCAGTGCTCTCTGACTGAAATACGTCTCCAAGGAAAGCGAGCGTACTGAGACCCACGGCATGTCGTTCAATCTGGTGAGCTAACCGTGATACGAGTCACGTATCCGCCACAGGAACACTTCCCCTCGTCGATGATATCGACGTGTCTCTCTACTGAACGCACTGACTCATCGAGGTACGACGACGGGTGGCCGTGCCGTTCGTGTGTCACGAGGTCTACAAACTGACCGGGACTCGTCTGCTCGACCGCGTCCACTGCTTCTGCGACCGTCAGTTGCCGATTGTGAGCATGGTCTGGGGTTTCGAGATCGGCAACCCATGGTCGCTCGTGTCGATGTGTCGCGACGGGTTCCCGGCCGGCGTACGGATCAGACATAGCTACTCTCGTGGTTCCATGGTAACGTTGTGACTCTCGGTTGGACGGTTCCTGGACTCATTATCTAACTCTGGCAGCGACGTAGCAACACCGAATTTTACCCGTGTCTGCCGTTCGATCAGCCCACTGATTCGAAATGTCTCAGCACCGGGAGTGAGAGTCTCGGGCGGCGTTCCAGCCGTACGAACGACACGCCGTTGAAACCCGGTTGATGACGCCTCGAGCTCTATCGTCTCAACGTTTTGAGTACAGTGTCGTATGTTTTCGCCCGAATATCTCCACCACGAGACGTAGATGGTCAAAAATCTCGTTGGCCATTGAACCGAGAGATGTAAGAGTTCGTGTGGAATCTCTGCCTGCGAGTCGAGACATGAATTCGCCGTCCCGAAGACGTTCGCACACAAATATTATTACCAACGGTACGGACTACTGCTCGATGGGCGACCGAACAACCGACCTCCGCCAGTTAACAACCGAACTACGAATTCACGACGACATCGACGACGCGTTCCTCGCGAAGAGTTTCACCGACCGCCTCGTGATCGTCGACGTCAGGGGTGACAGCGGAGTCCCGTCGGACGTCTTGGACCGACTCGCAGCACACGGTCTCCGCGGTGCCGACGAGGTGTATGGTGACGATGAACAGGGCTCGTTCGCTGGTGCCGTCGGTGACGCGACGCGACATCACTTCGTGGACGTGCAGACTCGCGGTGCTCACCAGTCGTACGTCGTTGACTGAATGAACGACGCCGCTCTTCGACGGTTTGTGATTGTTGTAGCGTTTGCAAGTCGATAGACATCCGTCCGTCCCACCGTGTGCAGTCGAGTGTGCAACCAATTGAAAACGCTACTACAGGTATATCGCTTCGGTTGCGCTCGAAAGGACTCATCCGATGCGCGACAACGCGATTTCTTTGGCCGTGTCGGCCTCTGTCGGCACGTGTTCCAACACTTCGATCTCGGAGACCCATTTGACACTCTCCCAGCAGTCACGGTCGTCAGCGGTCGGAACCAACCGTGCCGGACCACCGTGTTCGGTGTCAAGTGGCTCACCACCGAGTTCGAACGCGAGCACCGACTCTGCAAGCCGATTCAGGGGAAACGAACAGGCGTAGTCCCCATCCATCGAGCGGACCAGTCCGTACTGGCTGGTCTCTGGGAGACCAGCGTGGTCGAAGAGTCGCTCGACGCGGACACCGCGCCACGTGAGGCCTTCGGCGACCCATCCCTCGTCACAGACCAAGTCGCCTTCGAACGTTTCGGTGGGAAACGAACCGAAGTCACGTTGAGAGAGTTCGAGTGGCGTGTCTACAGTTCCGGTTACGGCGAGCGTCCACCCGCTCGTTTCGACATTGTCTGGAATTCTGTGGCGTCTCAGGTCGGTCATAGGTTGAACGAAGGGACCAGAGCCAAAAACGATTGGCCCGAATCTGTAAGGACCCGGACCCCGCGAGCAACCGACGTGTCACCGTTCGACCGACCGGCTACGAGACCCTTCTCAGAAGGGGGCGTTTGGACCGCCACGGCTCGGCTGTTCGTTCTGCTTCGCACGTTCCATCGGGGTAGAACCGACGTCTCCGTCGGGAACGTGCGTGACAGACCCAGTCGAGAGAAAATTCTCTTCTAGTTCTTCGAGTTGCTCGTTGATCGCATCGCTCTGGTGGTGCATCCGTGCAGCCCGAACCCGAACGAGATCGTAGCCGTGGCGGTCTGAGAGGCCGTTCCACGCACGGAACGAACCAATCGTGAGTGTGTGCGTCTGCGGACAGAACGGGGTCGTGGGCGTGAATTCGGCCCGGAGCACGGACTGGTCGTCCGACTCTTCCGCATATCGGTAGCCGGCGCTTTTGTGGCGAGTATCGAGGTTCAAACGCGCCAAGCATTGGTCTTTAGCTAAGCCTCAGCAGTCGGTTGGATGGTGGTAGCGAGCTGTTCTCGAAGGATCGGTCGTTGCTTGTGGATCTTCTGA
>NZ_LOEP01000031.1 GCF_001482285.1 Haloferax sp. Q22
AAGGATCATCTTGCAGGGTCGCTGAGCTCATTCCACCTCAGCATTCACCCTGCTCTTTGGTGTGCTAATCGTTCTATGACACCCTCAGAAGGTGTGTCTACCAGTAGAAGTAGCTCATAGCTTGAAGCAGCCACACTACACCTAGAAACCGATAGAGCAAGCGTTGAGTCCCGTCAGTATGGCTCCACGGCCGAGAGAAGGGAAGAGATGACCAACATTTCTTATCGAAATTTACTGCCCAGATTGGAGTCAGTATCATAATCACTCCGAGGAGCAGGAGAACCGAATTGAGGACAAAGGTGAGTTCTATCATTACTATCGAACGGAGGGTCTATTGAGTAACCCTTCAAGCAGATCCTCATCGGAACGCTACTAATTTCGGCAGTTTTCCCGTGCAGCAGGTCGGAAGCCGATGGAGTCTGTATCAACCACAACGGTAACCTCGTAACAATCAAAGCCTTCAGTCCCACCTGCATACTCAAGAAAATCTCCCGTTGAAAATGATTCTTCGCCGACACCCTCTGCAGAAATCTCTATTTTGTACGATGTTTGTTCGCCTAACCAGTCTTCTTCGATAAGAACCTCTCCATATGAATTAGTGGATTTACCATCAAGTGTGTGAGACTTCTCATAGATACTGTCCCCGTCTCGGCTGACAGTCACCAACGTTTCTGTTTCCTGGGTACGTTGGTTCCGTACGTAGATGCTGTCAAGGCCTGGCGGTTTAGATTCAGTATCCTCACTGGTCATACCTAAGCACCCTCCGAAGGCCGAAATCCCGATTATTGCAAGTATCCGTCGTCGTGAACTGGAAATCGGAGCAGATTCAGTCATCTGAATAGATTCAATATTTTGAAACGAATAATAGTACTGGCAGACCTCCTAGTTGTGGTTATTCACTATATGGTGCAGGCTTATCGAGGCGGTCCCGAATTCGTTCACTACGTGCCTCATCCATCTCAGATTCTGCAACCTCAATGACTTCGGATTTCTTAGTTGATAGTGGGCAATTCGTTGCTATGTTATCAAATGTCACTTCCTCACCACTGCTTTGTGTGGAGATCGCCATAAGTCGGCTTCTTTCACACTCAGAGCAGTTAGCATCACACGCTCCGCGGCGCGGAATACAGCTCAGTCTCTTGCGTCCATGTTTGATTCATGCTCCGCTGGGATAGCAGAATTTCCACCGAGTCAGCACGGCCTCAACAAACCACCAGCAACAGAGCCGTCAGGTCAAACCCTCACTCCCACGGGTGGCCGTTCCGCGTCGACGGCCACAGCGGGTACCAGTAGCTCTCGTCGTCCTCTATCGTCAGTTCCCCGTCGAGGACGGATTCGAGTTTGAACTCCAGACTCTGATTCCGCGAGGAGGTGCCCTGCGGAGCGAAGGGGTAGTACGCCCCGCGGCGGAACGAGTAAATCCAGTAGGCGCGGTCGCCGTCGCGCTCGAAGCCGAACAGGGCGGCGAGCAGGCGCGACCCGTAGCCGCGCTCGATAAACTCGTCGGCGGCGAAGTGGACGCTCGTCACGAGGTCCTCGGGGTCGTCGTCGGCGAGGACGACCCAGTTGTAGCCGTGGCCGTCGGTGTGGCGGCGGAACTCGGTTCCGGTCTCCTCGCCTCCGGCGGTGAGGATGTCCTCCACGGCGTCGACGGTGTCCGCGAAGTCGGTGCTATCGACGGAGGAGAAACACAGCGCCGCCTCGTCGGCCGAGTCGAACCGGAGGTCGGCCTCCATCGTGAGGTACGCCGTGCTCATCCCGAAGAGGTCCTCGGGGTCCGCTTTGGTGGTCGCGTCGGACTCGGCGCTGATGCCGAGCATGGCGCGGAATGAATCGAACAGCCCCATCGGTGCTTAGACGGTCTCCATCTCGCGCTCCATGTCGCGGAGGCGCTCGACGCGGTTTTCGGTCGAGGGGTGAGTGCTGAACAGACGGCCGATGAAGTCCGACTTGATGGGGATGATGAAGAACGCGTTCATCTCCGAGGTGTCGCGCATGTCGCGCTTCGGGACGTTGTCCATCCGGCCCGAAATCTTGAGGAGCGCGGACGCCAGCGCCGAGGGACGACCGGTGATGACGGCGGCCCCGCGGTCGGCGGCGTACTCGCGGTAGCGCGAGAGCGCCCGAATCAGCAGGTACGAGATTATCCAGACGAGGAGCGACGCGATGATGGCCACGATGACCGGCGCGTTCTGGCGGTTGTCGTCGCCGCCGAAGAACCAGCCCCAGCGGACGATGAGGAAGGCGATGCTGGAGAGGAACGACGCGATGGTCATGACCATCACGTCGCGGTTCTTCACGTGCGCGAGCTCGTGGGCGATGACGCCCTCCAGTTCCTCGTCGTCGAGGGTGTCCATCAGGCCGGTCGTGACGCAGACGGCCGAACTCTTCTGGGAGCGACCCGTGGCGAAGGCGTTCGGGACGCGCGTGTCGGCGATGGCGACCTTCGGCTTCGGGAGGTCCGCCTGCTGAGAGAGGCGACCGACCATCGCGTGGAGTTTCCGCGCCTGCGGGCCGTCGTCCTCGTCGACGACGGTCGCACCCATGCTGTACAGCGCGATTTTGTCGCTGAAGAAGAACTGCGCGAAGAGGAAGACGCCCATGAACCCGGCCATGACGGCGAGGCTCTGGAAGTAGGCGAACAACACCCCCGCGAAGACGATGTAGAGGGCGAACAGGAGGAACATCGTGAGCGCCATCCGCCCGCGAAGTCCCCAGTCCGGTTTCCAGTTCATACCACGTGATTAGTAATCCGGCTAATAAACGCTGTTGGAGTGCGAAGGCGTCGCACGCTGGCGCCCGAAGCGTGGAGAATGGGGATACACCGTTTTGCCGCGGGAGCACGTAGTTCCGGGTGACATGTTCGCCGATAGGGAAGACGCGGGCCGCCGGCTGGCGGACCTGCTCGACGAGCGAGAAGAGACGGCGGACCTCGTGTTGGCCATCCCGCGAGGCGGACTCCCCGTCGGCAGGGAGGTCGCGGACCGCCTCAGAGCGCCGCTCGACGTGGTGGTCGCGTCCAAGGTCGGCGCACCCGACAACCCCGAACTCGCCGTGGGGGCAGTCGCGGGCGACGGGAGTGCGTGGTGGAACGACGACCTGCTCTCGTATCTCGACGTTGGCGACGACTACCTCGACCGCGAGCGCGAGCGCGAGGCCGAGGCGGCGAGAGAGAAGGTGTCGCTGTACCGCGGCGGCGACCCGCTTCCCGACGTGGCCGGAAAGCGCGTGGTCGTCGTCGACGACGGCGTCGCCACGGGCGCGACCGCCCGAGCGTGCCTGCGGCAAGTCGTCGCCGGCGACGCGGAGCGCGTCGTTCTCGCGGTCCCGGTCGGCCCGCCGCACACTCTCTCGGACCTCGAAGCCGAGTGCGACGCGGTCGTCGCGGTCGAGTCGCCGGAGGCGTTCGGGGCCGTCGGCGCGTTCTACCGCGACTTCGTGCAGGTGTCAGCCGAGGAGGCCGCGTCGTACCTCCGCGACGGGGCGGACGGAGACTGAGACGGCTCACGGCTGCCGAGGCACATATCGACGACAGCCGGCGTTCACCGGCGAGCCGTGACGCCGAACTTAAGCGGTCGAACGGACTAGAGCCGTCAATGAGCGAATCCCGCGACTTCTGCCCTCGGTGCGGCGACCCGGTTCCGGAGCGACCGGAACCGCTCCCCGGGATGCCGCGCGAGCGCGACGCCGTGCTCTGCGACTCGTGTTACTTCGAGGACTTCGACCTCGTGGACGCACCTGACGAGGTGCAGGTCCGCGTCTGCGCGCAGTGCGGCGCGATTCACCGGGGGAACCGGTGGGTCGACGTCGGCGCGCGCGACTACACCGACATCGCCATCGAGGAGGTATCGAACTCCCTCGGCGTCCACCTCAACGCCGAGGAGGTCCGCTGGGGCGTCGAACCCGAGCAGATAGACGAGAACAACATCCGGATGCACTGCCACTTCTCGGGCGTCGTCCGCGGCACGCCGCTGGAGGAGTCCGTCGTCGTCCCGGTGAGCATCGCCCGCGAGACCTGCCAGCGCTGCGGCCGCATCGCAGGCGGCTACTTCGCCAGCCTCGTGCAGGTCCGCGCCGACGACCGGACGCCGACGACGGACGAGGCCGAGACGGCCATCGAGATCGCCGAGTCCTACATCGCGGAACGCGAGGAGAAAGGCGACCGCGACGCGTTCATCTCGAGTATCAAGCGGACACCCAACGGCCCGAACATCAAGATTTCGACCAACAAGATGGGAAGCGGTGTCGCAAAGCAGATTCGCGAACGCTTCGGCGGTACCATCGAGGAACACCCGACGCTCGTCACGGAGGACGGCGACGGCAACGAGGTCTACCGCGTCACGTTCGTCGCCCGCCTGCCGCGGTTTACCGCCGGCGACGTCATCGACCCCGAAGACGGCGACGGGCCGGTCCTCGTGCGGAGCAACCGCGGTCGGCTCAAGGGGACGCGTCTCACCTCGGGCGACTCCTACGAGTCGGAGTTCGAGGAGGGCGAGCGGCCCGAAGCCGAGGACCTTGGCTCCGTCGAGGACGCGGCGGAGACCACCGTCGTCACCGTCGAGGACGAACACGCCGTGCAGGTGCTCGACCCCGAGACGTACGAGGCGAAGACCATCCCGCGGCCGGACTATTTCGACCCCGACGCCACAATGGTGCCGGTCCTCAAGAGCCAGTCGGGACTACACATCCTCCCGGACGAGGTCGTCGAAGACGAGGACGAGGAGTAAGCAGACCGCAGCGAGGAGAGACGGAACGCGGTGGCGACGGCGTTTGCGCTTTTACGAATCGTGAGTCGACCGACAACTGAACAGGAAAAGCGGCCGCTCAGGAACGAGAGATAATCGAACGACGGAGCAGAATCAGTCGGCGCTGGCCGGCCGGTCCGTCGAGAGGGACGCGGCCGGAGCGTCGTCTTCGTGCACGGGCACACCGTGGCGCTGGAGGGCGAGGAGCAGGTCGTCCTCGGAGTAGCCGGAGCGAGCGGCCGCCTGCGAGAGTGTGAGTGTCCCACTACGATACAGTGTCATCGCCGTGGCGAGTGCGTTGGTGTGCATGGCCGATACTCCACCATTCAGGGGCATTGGTGTTAACTATTTCGTGAGAAAGCGTGTCAAAGACGAAGTTAGGAGAGATATAGCTTTACAAACGATATCCTATTTTCGCATCTAGTTTGCCAAACAGACAAGCGCATTAACAATCATTGAGGAAATGTGTCGGAGGCGGCGACTCTCTTGGACACTATGGCGATTTTTGCCGCTCGAACGGGACGAGATGGCATGACACCGTGATGGCGGGCGCATCCGCCGAGCGTCGGTTATCACTCGTGCGAACCGGTGCAGAAGCGTTAATTACCGGCCGTCCAACGCACGGCCATGGACCGACAGCAGGTTATCGCGCTGACGCTCGTCGCGCTCATGATTGGGTCGGCGCTGCTCTCTGGGGCCAGCCTCTTCCTGTAATCACTCGCCCCACACGTCGGAAAGCGGGTGGTTGCTCCGGCCGCTGTCGTCGGAGCCGCCGGACGAGCCGCCGCTACCGCGACCGCCGGAACTACCGGCTGACGTGCCACCGGAGCCACCAGAACCACCGGCACGGGTCCCCGAAGAACCCGAACCGCGAGTCGAATCGCGCCGCGAGCCAGAACCCGCACCCGACGCTCCGGACGACCGGGTCGTCGAGCCGCCAAGGTTCGCGGTCCCGCCGGTCGGGTTGCCCGCGTTGCCCCCGCGGCCGCCCGCCGCGACGGGGTCGAACTCGGGGAGGTCGGGTTTCGTCATCCGGTCGACCTGTGCCGCGAACCAGTCGGGCATGTCGGTCCGCGTCTTGTCGAACAGTTGGAGCAGACTGCTGTCGGCGACGTAGGTGTCGCCGTAGTCGTCGGGCGCGCGCACGACACGACCACACGCCTGAATCACGGTTCGGAGGGCGGCACGGCGGTACCACGCCCACTGGCCGTCTTCGAGGCGGCGGGCGACTCTGGAGTCGTTCGTGTTGAGATACGGCGCTTTACAGAGCACCTGCCAGCGACAGAGGTCGCCTTTCAGGTCCAGCGCCTCCTCCATCTTCACGGAGAGGAACACCTCCGGGCGGTCGGTCGCCTTCCACGTCTCCAGTTCCACGTTTCGGTCGTCGCGGTCGTGGCCGCGGACGCGGTTGCCGAGGCCCATCTCGGCGAGTCGGCGGCGAAGCTCCGCCTGAATCGCGTAGGAGTGGCAGTGAATCAGCCCCTTCTCGTCGGGGTGTTTCGCCATCAGGCGAACGACGAGGCGGGCGATTTTGGGGAGTGTCTCGTCGCGGTGTTCGTAGGTCATCTTCCCCTGCGTCACGTCGTACAGCGGCCGGTTCTCGACGGGGAACGTATGTTCCACGTCCACGAGCGCGACCTTCGAGGGGTCGAGGCCGACCGACCGGCAGAACGCCGCCTTGTTGAGGATTGTCGCCGACAGGAGCGCGAACTTGTTCCCGCGGTCCCAGACGGTGTGTTTGAGGTACTTCGCGGGGTCGAGCGGCTTGATAGCGATGGGCGACCCCTCGCCGTCGTGCTGGTCGACGACCCACGTCGTCGGGCTCTGGGGGTCGCGGTAGTCCTCGACGAACCACTGCAGCTCGCCGATGAGTTCCTGCAGGCGGTCGCGGCGGGCGGCCTCCTCGGGCGTCAGGTCGGACTTCGTGAGCAACTCGTCTTTCTCGCGCTTGCAGACGCCGGCGAGCGTCTCCGCGAAGCGCGAGGCGCGCTCGACGGGGTCGCCCGCGGCCGTCACGTCGGGGACGCCGATGTCATCCCACACCGGCACGGTCCGGGGCTTCAGGTCGATAGTCGCGTACATCTCGGCCCACTCGGCCAGCCCGTGGGCCTCGTCGACGACGACCACGTCGCGCTTTCGGAACACGTCGGAGCCGGCGGTCTGCATGAAGTACGCGAGCGTCATCGCCGCGATTTGACGGTTCGAGGCGATGGCGCGGTCGGAGAAGTACGGACAGCGGTGCCGGACCGAGCAGTCGAAGCCGCGCTTCCGGGCGCAGGGTGCGCGGTCGACCGGGGTGTCCTCCTCGCCGCGGATGATGCAGTTGTAGTTGGACTTACCGCGGATTATCTTGAGGTCCGAAAGCAGGTCGTCCTCAGCCACGTCGTCGAGTTGCGAGACCTGTGGGGTCGTGTAATAGGCGTCGGTCGCCTGCGCGGGCGAGGTTTCGTCCACGGTCGCCGCTGACCCCGCGATGGCGCGGGCGAGAAGCGACTTACCGCTCCCGGTCGGCGCGCGGACCAAGACCACGTCGTTGCCGTCGGCGAAGGCGTCGCGGATATCGCGCAGGGCCTGCTCCTGCGCGCCGCGGAAACTGGGGGCCGGAAACGAGTCGATGATGCGCGACGGGTCCACGGTCGATGGAGTCCTCGGACGGGCCTAAATCCACCGCTCCGGGGTGCGGTCGCGGCATCATCGAACGCGAGAAAACCGAGTCTAAAGCGCCGCCACGTCCTCAGCGGTCGGTTCGCGGTCGCCCGGCAGTCGCTCCATGCAGTCGAAACAAAGGAAGTGCTCGGAACCGTCGACGAGTTCCAACGTCATCCCGCCGGACGAGGAGGTGGGGAAGTTCCAGAGGTCGCCGATGCCGCCGGCGATGCGGACGCCCTTCCCGCAGGCGTCGCACGGTTCGGAGGTCATATGAGAACTGAGGACCTGAGGCGACAAAAGCGCCCCGCCGCGTTGTCGGAGCCGTAATCGGCCGGCGTCGCCGACCCGCCGGGAGACTCTTGTCGGCTGGCGTATAACTTTCGTGGCATGCGCGTCGATTGCGAAGGCTGTGCGGGCTGCTGTATCGACTGGCGACCGGTCGCGCCGGTCCCGCTCGACCACGAGCGCCGCGGGCCGCGCGCGCCGCTCGACGACACCTACAACCTCGTCCCGCTGACCCGCGACGAGATTCGGGACTTCGTTGAGGCCGGCCTCGGCGACGTCCTCACCCCGCGACTGTGGGAAGCGTCGCCGGGCGAGGGCGTCGAAATCGACGGCGTCGAACTCGCGGCCATCGCCGGGAAGCCGGCGTTCTTCGTCGGCATGCGCAAGCCGCCGAAGCCCGTCGCGCCGTTCGGCCTGGAGCGGACGTGGCTCCGCGCCTGCGCGTTTCTCGACCCCGAGACCCTCCAGTGTCGCATTCACGACACCGAGTTCTATCCCGACGAGTGTGCCGAGTATCCGGGCCACAACCTCGTCCTCGGAAAAGAGACCGAGTGCGAGCGCGTCGAGCGACACCACGGCGGCGAGCGCCTGCTCGACAACACGCCCCCGGACGACCTCCACGGCCTGCTCCTCGGTCCTCATGCCCTCGGCGCGAAGGTGTTCGTCCACCCCGAGCCCGAGCGATTGGCGGGGACCATCGAACACCTCAAAACACGCGATCTGACACCGGAGGACCGCGCGGAGTTCGTCGGTGTCGCGGTCGGGTCGCACCCCGGGTCGACGGAGGTCGACGACGACCGCGCCTCGCGAGCGCGTGCGAAGACGCTCGAAAGCGAGTCGTGGGCGGGCGGTGCAGTCGCCGCGTGGGAGGCCGTCGCCGGTCGCCTCGGGAGCGCGGCCGACGGAGCACCTGACCCCGACGAGGTCGAAGTCGCTCGCGGCGCGCCGGAAACCCCCGGCTGGGACGCGGTTCGCGGCGACGACTGACCCGCGGCCGGACGGCGGGCCGGCGAGTGGGCAACGGACAGTTCCCGGTCGGGCGGGCGATACGTTAACATCGTGCGCGGCGTTATCGAACAGCATGAAAGTGCTCGTGACCGGTGCGACCGGATTCGTCGGCCGGCACCTCGTGCCCCTCCTCCTCGACGCCGGCCACGACGTGGTCGTCTTCGTCCGCGACGCGGCGCGCTACGACGGTCCGCCGGACGTGGACGTAGTCGAAGGCGACATCTTCGAACCGGCGACGCTCGCCCCCGCGATGGCGGGCGTCGACGCGGCGTACTACCTCATCCACTCGATGCACTCCGGCGGCGACTTCGAGGCGCGCGACCGACTCGCCGCCCGCAACTTCGTCGACGCCGCCGAGTCCGCCGGAGTCGGACGAATCGTCTACCTCGGCGGTCTCGGCGAGGACCGCGACCAGCTCTCGCCGCACCTGCGGTCGCGCCGCGAGGTCGAACACATCCTCGCGTCGGGCGCACCCGAACTCACGACGCTCCGGGCGGCCATCATCGTCGGCGCGGGGAGCGCGAGTTTCGAGATGGTCCGGCAACTCGCCAAGCGCCTCCCGGTCATGGTGACGCCGCAGTGGGTCGAGACGCGGTGCCAACCCATCGCCATCGCGGACGTGGTCGCCTACCTCGCCGGCGTCCTCGACCACCCCGAGACGGCGGGCGAGACCTACGAAATCGGCGGCCCGGACGTGCTCACCTATCGGGAGATGCTCCAGCGCGTCGGCGCGCAGTTGGGCCACGCGCCCCGAATCGTCGCCGTGCCCGTGTTGACGCCGCGGCTCTCGTCGTACTGGATCGGGCTCGTCACCGACGTGGACACGGGGGTCGCCCGACCGCTCATCGAGGGGCTGAAAAACCCCGTTATCGTCGGCGACGACCGCATCCGCGACATCGTCGAGGTGGACGAGATGCCGTTCGACGCCGCGGTCGAGCGGGCGCTCCGCGAGGAGCGCGAACTGCGGGAACGAGCCGTCGAGCCGGCGTCGACGACCCCGACGTGAGCGGGACGCGAACCGCCCGCCAGCGTGCCCCGAGCGCCCCGAGTGCGGCGGCGATTGATATACCGCGGGGCCGTAGGAGCGGGATATGAACGACGCCCCGGAGTACGGCGAAACGTGGGTGTACGAGAGCATCGTCGGCGCGCTCCCGGGCGTGAGAATCGGCGAGGCGGGAGCCATCGCCCTCCAAATCGCCGTCTTCGAGGTCGCGGTGCTCTTCTTCGCGTGGGTGTACGACCTGTGGGCCGCGGCGGTCGCGGGCACCGCGGCCATCGTGGTCGCGGCCGCGGGGAGCGTCGTGATGCTCCGCATGGGCGAGTGGACCCGCGCCGCGAGGGTGCCCGCGCCCTATCGACGCCTGCTGTTCGGGTCGAGCATCGAGGTCGTGCTGGGCGTACTCGCGTTCGTCGCGCTCGTGACGCACCTGTTTGTCTTCGACCCGCAGCAACCGGGGACGCCGCTCATGACGACGCTGTTCGGCCCCGAACCGCCGGTCGTGGTCGTCTACCTGACGCTACTCGTCCTCTGGGACCTCTGTTACCGAATCGGCACGTCGTGGTGGGCGGCCGTCGTCGGCCTCTGGGGGGCGGTCCGCTACCGGTTCGACGGCCCGACCGCCGGGACGGTCAGGCGGGTGAACCTGCTGAACGTCGGCTTCGCGGTCGCGCAGTTGCTGTTGCTCCCGTTCATCGCTGACCAGCCGGTACTCCTCTTCGCGGTCGGCGGGCACGTCGTCGCCGTGACCGTCGTGTCGGTGACGGCGGCGGCGCTAACGAGGACGTGAGGTACGCAGGAACAGGAGAGGGACCGGGTCAGTCGTCTGACTTCATCTGCTTGAACTGTTCGAGCAGCGCGTCGGTCGAGTCGCCGGAGTCGTACTCGACGCTCCCACGGTAGGTCTTCCGGTCGTCGTCGGTCCCGGGTTCGACCTGGCTCGTCATCCGCTCGCGGCGTTCGTGTTCGGCTTCGTCGTATGCCCCCATTGACATGGTTCGACTTACCATGTGGGTGTGTGCCACATATAGCTATCGGAGAGATTCACAATCGTGATACTCAGCCGGGCGGGAGTCAGAAGGGGTAGGGGACCGGTGAAAACGGGCCCCGCGGCAGGAAAGGGTAAAAACAATCGCCGAACTACACCGTGTGTGGCACGCCCGCTTCGCTTTCGTTACGCCCCCGGACGCTGGGACGACTCGCGCATCACCCGCGACATCTTCCAGCCGCTCGACGCCAACCTCGGCGCCGAGATGGGTGCACCGTGGTACGCACCGCCCGAGGGGTACGAGGCCCGTCGGTTCGACATGGACAACGGCGACACCGCCCTCTTCGCGTGGACCGACGACCACGCCTACTGGATAGGCAACACCGAGACGCCGAGTTCGCTGTGGCGGACCGACAAGGAGGGCTTCGACGAGGCTCCCTTCGAGGTCTCCCGGTGGGCCCAGCGCGAACTCATCGCCGAGCTGTTCGACCAGTCGCCGTGGCTGAAGCCCTATCCGCACCTCTCGTGGTTCTTCCTCCCGGTGTTCCTCTCGAAGGACGGCCGCGAGACGACCCGCGAGTTCTTCCACGACCACGCGGCGGGCTTCCCGGACGCGACCCGCGAGGAGGCCCTGGAGTTCTACGAGTCGTTCTTCGCCACGGGCGTCCTCGACGAGTACCGCGAGGTCATGGCCGGAAAGCTCGGCACCTCGGAGTACTTCGACCCGATACGGATGGCCGCGGCGATGGGCGAGTTCGACGTGGCGTATCTCCTCGACGAGGCGGGGTACGACATCACGCCCGAAATCGCCGTGACGACCGGCCACTCCATCGACTTCCGCGCGGAGAACACCCCCGCGGGCGGCGCGCTCATCGAGGTGACGCGGCCGCTCCCGCCGAACCGACGCTCCGTGAGCAACCCCATCGCCGCGATTCGGGACACGGCACAGACCAAGACCAACGGCGAGGGCCAGCTCGCCGAACACGGCGGCGGCGTGACCCTGTTCGTCGACTGCTCGTCGTTCCCCGACGACGACTGGTCCGCCATCATGGGCGAGAAGCCCGACGTGCGGCACCGACCCGCGGTGGTCTTCCGGCTCCGCCCGTCGGGGCACGTCGAAGGCTACTCGAAGGGGTCGGTCCCGGTGGACCTGCCGTGGCTCTCTAACTGACGCGTCGTTCTGGTCGGCTGTCGGCCGTCACAACCCCTGAGCGACTGGAATGTGAGAATTAACGGACCAGCGAGCGAGACGCCGAGCCGACGGCTCACGGGTCGCGGTCAGAAAGAAAAATCGAGACGGGACGAGAGCCGGCCTCAGAACGAGACCATCTCGGGCCCGTTCTCACCGAGCGGGGACGGGTCGCGGTCGCTGTAGTATCGACGACCAATCGCCTCGTGGCCGACGCCGGTGAAGAGGGCGTCCCGCACGTCCTGCGGGCACGTGTACGTCTCGTCGCCGAGACGGGCCAGGATCTGTGCGACAGTCTCCTGACCGTTCTGGAGCTCGATTACTTCGTCGCCGTAGCGTTGGGCGAAGTCGGTCGAGCTAATCGGGTATTCGTGGCGATCGATGGCGTCGCCGAGTCCGTTCAGGCGCATTACACCCACAACTGTGCCGGCATCATTCTTAATGATTTTCCATGTATTTGATTAGTGCCCTTGCAGTCTTTAATCGTCCTTAATGATGGATCGGGCGCAACGTTTGTCTGCCCCTCGCCCCGACCAGTTGCATGGACGACAGCCCGCCGGTCGCGGACCTCCATCTCCACACGACCGCCTCGGACGGCCGGCTCACCGTGGATGCGCTCCCGACCGCCGCCCGCGCAGGCGGGGTGGACGTGGTGGCCGTGACGGACCACGACCGCTACCACCCGGACCTCGACGCACCGGTTGTCGAACGCGACGGCGTGACTATCGTCCGGGGCATCGAACTGCGCGTCGACGCGGGCGACCGCCGGGTCGACCTCCTCGGCTACGGCCTCAGAGAGCGGCCCGCCCTCGTCGAGACGGTCGAGCGCCTCCAACGGAACCGCGTGGAGCGCGCCAGCGAAATCGTCGCGGCGGTCGAGGAAGAAACCGGAGTCAGCCTCGACATCGAGATCCACGACGGCGTCGGTCGGCCGCACGTCGCCCGCGCTATCGACGCCAGCGACGCTCCCTACGACTACCAAGGGGCGTTCGACGAGCTCATCGGCGCGGACGGCCCCTGCTACGTCGCGCGCGAACTCCCGACGTTCGACGACGGCGTGGCGGCCCTCCGGGACGCCTGCGACGTGGTCGGCCTCGCGCATCCGTTCCGCTACCGCGACCCCGCCGGCGCGCTCGACCTCTGTGCCGACCTCGACGCCGTCGAACGCTACTACCCCTACGGCTTCGCGGTCGACTGCGGTCTCGTGGACGAGGCCATCGAGCGCTACGACCTGCTCGCCACGGGCGGAAGCGACGCCCACGACGAGACGCTCGGGCGCGCCGGACCGCCGGCGGCCGACTTCACCCGATTCGCCGCCGCGGTAGACGGTCTCTAACCGTGTTAGTCCGTGAATAATGCTGAACGTGCCGTGGGGCGTAGAGTTAAATCCTATCGGAACTGAAGGGGGGATATGCAGTGTCACTACTGCGACCGTGAGGCCGCATACGCCGCGGAGAAGGACCACATTAAGGTCGGTCTCTGCGAGCGACACTTCCGCAAGCGGGTCGAGGAACTCGCCGAATCCGAGGAACTCGCCGCCCTGAAGGAAAAACTCGACATTAATCGAACAACGTAGCGGCCGGTTAGCAGGTGTCCCTCCACTAACGCCTTCCTACCCGCGACGCCGAACGCTCCCCGCGACGGAGCGGTCGGTCACGCGAGAACCTGACCGCCGAACACGTACAGCGCCGCGAGCGCGCTCTCGAACGCGACGGTTCCGACTGCCGAGAGGGCGACGAACCGCTTCGCCGACATACCCGAGAGGCCGGCCGGAACGGTGAGCATCCCGCGCGTGAACAGCATCGCGTTGCTCAGCGGGACGACGACCGGGCCCCAGCGGTCGAACCAGCCGTCGAACCGGTCGAGGGAGTCCTCGCTGACGCGGAACCACGACCGCGACAGGAGGTACTCGCGGCCGCCCCGCTTGGCGACGAAGAACAGCGCGACCTGACCGACCGTCGCGCCGAGTACGGCGACGCCGAGAATCGGGAGTAACAGTCGTTCGCCGACCAGCGCCAGCGCCCCGGGCACGAGGAGTTCGCTCGGCGCGACGTAGAGGAGCATCGCGCCCTCAAGCACGAACACGAAAAAGAGGGCGACGAGAGCGAGGTCGGAAGCGAGGAGCTCCCGAATGACGTCGGGGAGTTGGGCGGTGAAGGCGCTCATGTCGTGTGCGCGGTTCGAACGACACCGTGTTCATTATGGGTTTGCTAACCCGGCGCGAAGCGACGGGAGCGACGGCATTTTGCCGCCGCCAACCGAACCCCGCGTATGGAGTTCACCGACCGTCCCCGCAGGCTTCGAACCGACGGGGTTCGCCCGCTCGTCTCGGAGACGACCCTTGACGCGACCGACCTCGTCGCGCCCGTCTTCGTGGACGCGACGACCGACGAGCGCGTCCCCATCGAGTCCATGCCGGGCCACGAGCGCGTGCCGGTCGACGAGGCCGCCGACCGCGTCGCCGAGGTGCGCGAGGCGGGCGTCGAGGCCGTCATCGTCTTCGGCATCCCCGAGTCGAAAGACCCCGAGGGGACTCGCGCGTACGCGCGAGACGGTGTCGTGCAGGAGGCCGTCCGAGCCATCACCGCCGAGACGGACGCCTACGTCATCACGGACGTGTGTCTGTGCGAGTACACCGACCATGGCCACTGCGGAGTGCTGGAGGACCACGCCGAGGACGACCCGACGCTGACGGTGGAAAACGGGCCGACCCTCGACCTGCTCGCGAAGACGGCCGTTTCCCACGCCGAGGCGGGCGCGGACATGGTCGCCCCCTCGGCCTCGATGGACGGGATGGTCGGCGCGATTCGCGCCGCCCTCGACGACGCCGGCCGCGACGAGGTGCCCATCATGTCCTACGCCGCGAAGTACGAGAGCGCCTTCTACGGCCCCTTCCGCGACGCGGCCGACGGCGCGCCGGCCTTCGGCGACCGACGACACTACCAGATGGATCCCGCGAACGCCCGCGAGGCGCTGCGCGAGGTCGCGCTCGACGTGGAACAGGGCGCGGACGTACTGATGGTCAAACCGGGCCTGCCGTACCTCGACATCGTCCGCGCCATCCGCGAGGGCTACGACCACCCGGTCGCCGCCTACAACGTCTCCGGCGAGTACGCGATGCTCCACGCCGCCGCCGAGAAGGGCTGGCTCGACCTCGACGAGGTCGCCCGCGAGTCGCTCCTGTCGATGAAACGGGCGGGCGCGGACCTCATCATCACGTACTTCGCGGAGCGCGTGGCGCGGCAGCTCGACTGAGGCGCTGAGCGGGCGAGTCAGCCGACTCTCGGACGGTCGCTCGACATGGAACGACGCGGTTCGAACACCGAACCACGAGACACGATACCGCGGTGCGCACGGCCAAAACACACTTGTTAGGCAACATTTTCCTGAACGTTCGTCCACAGAATCTCCGAGAATCTCAAAATCCTTGGACGATATACAACCTTATATGCGTAATATTCTAGCCTATTTTGTGCAGTTGTGGTATTACGCCCCACTAAATTTGACAAAATCAACCCCACACTTTATGTACTAACTCACCATGAAGCCGAACCGTGATGAAGCACCAGAATCCACACGGATACGGAGCAAAAGTAGCTGAACGGTCACTCGTGGCCGCATGGGGTGGGCAGTCGTGATTCCACTGCAGGTCGACCCGAGCGTTATCGCGCAGGGGGTCAACTACGTCTGGATCCTCGTCGTCTCGTTCCTCATCTTCTTCATGCAGCCGGGCTTCGCGCTCTTAGAGGCAGGGCAGGTACGCGCGAAGAACGTGGGCAACGTACTGATGAAGAACATGACGGACTGGGCGCTCGGCGTGCTCGTCTACTTCCTCGTCGGCGCGGGGGTCGCGACAATCGTCGGCGGCCTCACGTCGCCCGGCGGCTTCGACGTCGCCGCCGCGTTCTCGTACATCGGCGACTCCGGCGCGTGGATTGACTGGCTCTTCGGGGCCGTCTTCGCCATGACCGCCGCCACCATCGTCTCCGGCGCGGTCGCAGAACGCATGGACTTCCGCGCGTACATCGTCTTCGCGGCCACCATCACCGGATTCATCTACCCCGTCGTGCAGGGCATGACGTGGTCCGGCGGCCTCCTCTCGGGGAGCGGTTACATCGGTGCCGCCCTCGGTGTCGGCTACCTCGACTTCGCCGGCGCGACCGTCGTCCACATGTGCGGCGGCATCGCCGGCCTCGTCGGCGCGAAGATGGTCGGCCCGCGTAAGGGCCGCTTCGACGCCAACGGCGACAGCCAACCCATCCCGGGCCACTCGATGCTGCTCGCCGTCCTCGGCACGCTCATCCTCGCGTTCGGCTGGTACGGCTTCAACGTCGGCACGCAGGCGACGGTCCTCGCGACCACCGAAAGCGGCGGTCTGGAGTTCATGGGTGCCGCGCTCGGTCGCGTCGCCCTCGTGACGACCCTCGGCATGGGCGCCGGCGCGGTCGCCGCGATGATCGTCTCGACGAGCTACCAGGGCAAGCCCGACCCCCTCTGGATGGCCAACGGCCTGCTCGCCGGTCTCGTCGCAGTCACCGGCGCCGTCCCCCACGTCACGTGGTGGGGCGGCCTCATCCTCGGCGCGCTCGGCGGCGCAATCGTCCTGCCGGCGTACCGCTGGACCGTCGACTCGCTCAAAATCGACGACGTGTGTGGCGTCTTCGCCGTCCACGGCGTCGCGGGCGCGGTCGGCACGGCACTCATTCCCGTCTTCGCAGTTAGCGGCTTCTCCGGCACGCAACTCGTGATGCAGGTCATCGGCGTGGTCGTCATCGCCGCGTGGACCATCCTCGCCTCGGCGGTCGTCTTCGCCATCACGGACGCCGTCTTCGGCCTCCGCGTCTCGGAAGAAGAGGAAGTCGAAGGCCTCGACGTCGGCGAACACGGCGTCTCGGTCTACCCCGAATTCGTCGGCGACGCGGGTCCCGACGGCGCGCTCGGCTCGCCCACGGCGACCGACGGCGGCAGCAACGTGCGCACCGACGGCGGCGTCGCGGAAGACGAAGCTGTCGAAGCCAACGGAGGTGACAGCCAATGAGCGACGAAGAACAGGGCATCAAGATGGTCATGGCCATCATCCGCCCCGACAAGCTTTCCGACGTGAAAACCGCGCTCGCTGAGGCGGGCGCACCGTCGCTCACCGTCACCAACGTCTCCGGCCGCGGCTCCCAACCCGCGAAGAAAGGTCAGTGGCGCGGCGAGGAGTACACCGTCGACCTCCACCAGAAAGTCAAAGTCGAGTGCGTCGTCGCCGACATCCCCGTCGACGACGTAGTCGAAGCCATCGCCGAGTCCGCCCATACGGGTGAGAAAGGTGACGGAAAGGTGTTCGTTCTCCCCGTCGAGAGCGCCGTCCAAGTCCGAACCGGTAAGGAGGGCAACCCGGCAGTCTGAGCGCGCACCGACGACCGAAACCGACTCGAAGTCTCTGTTTGCCACTCCCGCCGCGGCCCGCGTGAGTGCGCACCCGACTGGGGTTCGACGAACGCCCCGAACTATTCCTATTACTAATCCTACACTACATTCGTAGGATTTCGTGGCAACATTTGTTTACTGAGTGCTAGCCTTACGTCCTTATACAACACATACATCATCCTATATCGGACATACGTCTCTCAGAACGCCCTTTTGTAGACGTTTGTCAACGCGAACCGTTATATGAACGTCTGTAGATAGCATCTCTCATGGTTCGCGAGACATTCGGTCGCGAATCGAGCACCAATATGAACGACTGTCCAACTTCAGAACTCGAGTCGCTCGCCGGAGGCATCGTATGTTGACACCCTTGCAAGCCGACCTCGCTTCGGTGGTCGAGGCCGTGAACCTCGTGTGGGTCCTCACGGTCACGTTCCTCATCTTCTTCATGCACGCCGGCTTCGCCATGCTCGAAGCCGGGCAGGTCCGCGCGAAGAACGTCGCCAACCAACTGACCAAGAACCTGCTGACGTGGAGTATCGGCGTCATCGTGTTCTTCCTGCTCGGCGCGGCGGTGTCGTCCATCGTCGCCGCCTTCACCAGCGGCTCCGCGCTGGACATCACCGGGGCGTTCATGAGCCTCTACGCGCCCGACGCCTCGGCGACGACGGCGTGGGTCGACTGGCTGTTCGGCGCCGTTTTCGCCATGACCGCCGCCACCATCGTCTCCGGTGCCGTGGCGGGCCGCGCCCGACTCCGCGCGTACCTCACGTACACCATCCTCATCGCGGGCGTCATCTACCCCGTCGTCGTCGGCTTCACCTGGGGCGGCGGCTTCCTCGACGCCCTCGGCTTCCACGACTTCGCCGGCGGCATGATCGTCCACGGCATGGGCGGCATCGCCGGCCTCACCGCGGCGTGGATTATCGGCCCGCGCATGAACCGCTTCAAGCCCGACGGCACGGCGAACGTCATCCCCGGTCACTCCATCACGTTCGCCGTCCTCGGCACGCTCATCCTCGCGTTCGGCTGGTACGGCTTCAACGTCGGCACCGCCGCCGCACCCCTCGCGTACGCCGACGGCGCGGTCACGCTCGGCTCGTTCGCCTTCGTGGGGCGCGTCGCCCTCGTGACGACCCTCGGCATGGCCGCCGGCGCAATCGGCGCTGGCGGGGTCGCCATGTACAAGACCGGTAAGGTCGACACGCTCTACGTCGCAAACGGCCTCCTCGCCGGCCTCGTCGGCGTCACCGCCATCGCGGACGACATCGTCTGGCCGGGCGCGCTTGTCGTCGGCCTCCTCGCCGGCGCGCAGCTCCCGGTCGTCTTCGAGTTCGTCGAAAAGCGCCTCCACATCGACGACGTGTGCGCGGTCTTCCCCGTTCACGGTTCCGCGGGCATCCTCGGCGCGCTCCTCTACCCGGTGTTCGCCGTCCCGCTGTGGCACGACGGCGCGTCCTTCGTCTCGCTCGCCGTCCCGCAGGTCATCGGCGTCGGCGTCATCGCCATCTGGACGTTCGCCGCGACCGCGGTCGTCTTCGGCGGCTTCCGGGCCATCGGTCAGGTCCGCGTCTCCTCGGACCACGAGCGCGAGGGCCTCGACACCGCCGAACACGGCGTCGACACCTACCCCGAGTTCGGGTCGCCCGACGCCGACACCGGCATCCGCACGGACGGCTCCGGCGTCCCGAGCGGGGATGGATTCATGACGACGGGCCGGGAGGACTAACTCATGAGTGATTCCGACCTTCCGAACGACGGCGAAATCAAGCTTGTGATGGCCGTCATCCGCCCCGACAAGCTCTCCGATGTGAAGACCGCGCTCGCCGAAATCGGCGCGCCGTCGCTCACCGTCACCAACGTCTCCGGCCGCGGCTCTCAGCCCGCGAAGAAGAGCCAGTGGCGCGGCGAGGAGTACACCGTCGACCTCCACCAGAAGGTCAAAGTCGAGTGCGTCGTCGCCGACATCCCGGCCGGCGACGTGGTCGACGCCATCGTCGACGCCGCCCACACGGGCGAGAAAGGCGACGGAAAGGTGTTCACGTTCCCCGTCGAGAGCGCCGTCCAAGTCCGCACCGGCAAGAACGGACGCGACGCGGTCTGAGCCGCTCATTCTCTGTCGGCGGTTTTCGTACCGTCTCCGCGTCCGTCGCTCTGGCCGGCGACGAGGTTATATCGGTTCGGTCGAACGTACCGGTGGCCCCTCGCGGGGCGAGAACCGAACCCACGCGAAACCGTTTTTCCGCTCCGCACCGAGCGTCGTGACGATGAGCGGTGGCTCCACGTGGTGACTGTCGCGGTCCTCGGCGGACTCGCCGTCGCGCTGTTCGGAATGGCAGTCGCCGGACTCCTCGCTGACCGGTACCTCTCCGAACCCGACGACCTCCGCGCCGACCTCCTCGTCAGCGACGCGAACAAGTGGGCCGTCTTCGCCCTGCTGTGTGGCTACGTCCTCGTCGTCGAGGGGCGACCGCTGTCTTCGATGACCGGTCGCTCGCTGGACCCCCTCGCGTTCGTCGCGGTGGTCGGCGGCGGCGTCTTCGTCCTGTTCGCCGCGAACGCGGTGACGACCCCTGTCTTCGACCGACTCGGCGTGGGGGGCCTCGACGAGGGGATGACCGGACTGGCCTCGCTGTCGGTCAGACACCGGCTCTTCGTGGCCGGGACCGCCGGCGTCACTGAGCAGGTGCTGTTCCACGGCTACGCCGTCGAGCGACTCCTCGAACTCACCGGCAGTCCGCTTCTCGCGGGCGGCGTCTCGTTCGCCGCGTTCACCGCGAGCCACGCCGTCGGCTGGGAGCGCGGCGCGGTCGCCAGAATCGCCGTCCCCGCGCTCCTGACGACGGTCATGTACCTTCTCGTGCGCGACGTGGTCGCGCTCGCCTGCATCCACGCGCTCAACGACGCGGTCGGGCTGCTCGTGGCCGGGTCGGTCGAGGAGGCTGGCGATGCCGACGGCGCTGACGCCGCCGCGGACGGGACGGCGCGGTAGGTCCGCCGCAGCCCCGACGCCCGACAGTTCATGCCGACCGTGTCGTCTACTGGTTCGCTGGTGGCAGGTGCGGCCGACCCAGTAAGGTCTTTCCCGCGAGCGGTCGAACCGGCGCGCATGAACCACGACGAGTCAAGGGCGCTGTACGACCGCGCGCTGTCCGTGCTCGCGGGCGGCGTGAACTCCTCGGTCCGGGCGACGCAACCGTACCCGTTCTTCGTCGAGCGCGGCGACGGCGCGCACGTCATCGACGCCGACGGGAACCGCTACGTCGACTACGTGCTGGGCTACGGGCCGCTGCTCTACGGCCACGACGCCCCCGAACCCGTCCAGTCGGCGGTCCAGAAGCACGCCGCGGCCGGGCCGATGTACGGCGCGCCGACCGAAATCGAGGTCGAACACGCCGAGTTCGTCGCGCGACACGTTCCCTCCGTCGAGATGCTTCGGTTCGTCAACTCCGGCACGGAGGCGACCGTCTCGGCGGTCCGCCTCGCCCGCGGCGTCACTGGCCGCGACAAAATCGTCGTCATGCAGGGCGGCTACCACGGCGCACAGGAGTCCACGCTCGTCGAAGGCGGTCCCGGCGGCGCAAAGCCCTCGACGCCCGGCATCCCCTCGTCGTTCGCCGACCACACTATTCCCGTCCCGTTCAACGACGAGGAGACCGTCCGCGAGGTGTTCGAGGAACACGGCGAGGACATCGCGGCGGTGCTGACCGAGCCGATTCTGGCGAACACGGGCATCGTCCACCCGGTCGACGGCTATCTCGAAGCCCTCCGCGACGTGACCGAGGAACACGGCGCGCTCCTCATCTTCGACGAGGTCATCACCGGCTTCCGCGTCGGCGGCCTCCAGTGCGCCCAGGGCAAGTTCGGCGTCACGCCCGACCTCACGACGTTCGGGAAGATTATCGGCGGCGGCTTCCCCGTCGGCGCGGTCGGCGGCAAGGCCGAACTCGTCGAGCAGTTCACTCCCGGCGGCGACGTGTTCCAGTCGGGGACCTTCTCGGGCCACCCGGTCACGATGGCCGCGGGCCACGAGTACCTGAAGTACGCCGCCGAAAACGACGTGTACGGACACGTCGACCGCCTCGGCGAAAAGCTTCGGTCGGGCATCACGGACATCCTCGAAGACCAGGCACCCGAGTACACCGTCGTCGGCACGGACTCGATGTTCAAGACGGTGTTCACGCGCCACGGGACGGCCGAGCGCGCCGACGCCTGCGCCGACGGCTGCGCGCAGGTTGAGTCGTGTCCCAACTACGACGCCTGCCCGAAGACCGGCGCGGACGTATCGAAGGCGGAGACTGACCGCTGGGAGCGCGTCTTCTGGCAGGAGATGAAAGACCAGGGCGTGTTCCTCACGGCGAACCAGTTCGAATCGCAGTTCGTCTCCTACGCCCACACCGACGAGGACATCGAGGAGACGCTGGAAGCGTACAAGCAAGCGCTGTAGGCGCGTCCCGGCCTGCGACCCGTGAAGAAGCTTTTTACGACGCTATCGCCCGGGAGAGCCCAAGGTACGCCGGGAGTCCGAGAACGGCGGCCAGTCCGACGGTGAGGAAAAGCGGGACGGCCCCCGTCGGGTCCGGCGCGAAGATGAATCCGAGCGGGAGCGCGACGACGAACGCGACGCCGAAGGTGAGCGCGAGACGGAGGGACCTGTTCACGTCGGAGGCGTCGCCGCGAAGGCGGATAACTGTTCGGCACTTCGACACGAACGCGGTTCGGCCGTGCGAGCGACGGTCGCTCGCGCGACTGCGACCCGGCGCGAACGCGACTCACTCGGCCCGCAGTCGCGCTTCGGCCGCCCGCCACAGCGGCGGGTAGGTCAGGGCGACGCCGGCACCGAGACAGACCGCCCACGAGACGAGGATACCGACTGGATTTCCTTGGAGTTCGAGGAGGACTAACAGCGGAATCCAGACGGCGGTCACGACGAGGCCGATACCCCAGACGCGGGCGACGAGACGGAGGCGAAGGGGGCGCGCGAGGAGGAGCGCGAGCGCGATGAACGCGGCCGCGACGAGGCCGGCGAACCACGGCGGTTCGACGCCGACCGAGGAGAGAAACAGGTCGAGAGGCGCGACGACCGAGGTCAGGCCGAACAGGAGGAGCGCGACGACGACGAAGTCGCCGACCTGCCGGACGGCCGAATCGAGGGCGGGCATCGTCCGGGTCGTCGCGCGGGGACTGTATCGGTCTTCCGTTCGGGTTCGACCCGACGCGCGGGAGCGAACTGGAGGGCTTTTCAACGCGGGGACCGGACTGACGCGTATGACTACAACACTTCGCTTGGCGACGCGAGGGTCGGCGCTCGCTCGCGCACAGGCCGCGAGCGTGCAGGGGGCGCTCGCGGGCCGCCGACTCGACGTCGAACTCGTCGAAGTCGAGACCACGGGCGACCGGATTCAGGACGAACTCATCCACCGACTGGGCAAGACCGGCGCGTTCGTCCGCGCGCTCGACGAGCGCGTCCTCGACGGCGACGTCGACGCCGCGGTCCACTCGATGAAGGACATGCCGACCGAGAAGCCCGCCGACCTCGTCGTCGCAGGCGTTCCCGAGCGCGCGCCCGCCGGCGACGTGCTCGTGACGGCCGAGGGCCACGACATCGACGACCTCCCGGAGGGAGCCGTCGTCGGCACGTCGTCGCTCCGCCGGCAGGCCCAACTGCTGAACTACCGCGAGGACCTCGAAGTCGAGCCCCTCCGGGGCAACGTCGACACCCGCATCGAGAAACTGCTGGCGACGCACCTCCAGCGCGAACACGAGGCCCGCGTCGAAAACGACAAAGAGCGGCAAGAAAAGAAGGGCAAGACCGACCACGAAGAGGCGTTCGACGAGACCGCAGACGAGTGGTTCGAAGGCCTCACGGAACTCGAACGGCAGGCGCTCGGCCGGAAGGTCGAAACCGAGTACGACGCCATCGTCCTCGCCGAGGCTGGACTCAAGCGCAGCGGGCTCTCGGAGAAGGTGAACTACGAGCGCCTGCCGCGGACGACGTTCGTCCCCGCACCCGGACAGGGAGCCATCGCCGTGACCGCCGCGGACTCGGAGGTCATCGACCTCATCCACGACAAGCTCGACCACCCGCGGACCCGCGTCGAGACGACCGTCGAGCGGACCATCCTCGCCGAACTCGGCGGCGGCTGTATCGCCCCGGTCGGCGTCCACGCCCTCCTGCAGGGCGAACACGTCCACGTCGACGTGCAGGTGCTGGCGACCGACGGCTCGGAAGCCATCAAGACCTCTCGTGACCTCCCGGTCGGCAACCACGCCCACGCCGCCCGCGAGTTCGCGGCGGCCCTGCGCGACCGCGGTGCGGGTCAGTTAGTCGAGGCCGCCCGCGAGGAGGCCGAGGAGTGAGATGACGGCCGACGACGCGGAATTCGGAACGGCGGACGAGCGGTCGACCGGCGCGCAGTCGACCGGCGACGCGACCGACGGTGACGGCGTCGGCACGGTCCACCTCGTCGGCAGCGGCCCGGGCGACCCGGAACTGCTGACGATGAAGGCCGCCCGCCTCATCGACGAGTCCGACGTGGTGCTCCACGACAAGCTCCCCGGCCCGGAGATTCTCGGGATGATTCCGGCCGAGAAGCGCGAGGACGTGGGCAAGCGCGCCGGCGGCGAGTGGACGCCGCAGGAGTACACGAACAACCGACTCGTCGAACTCGCCCGCGAGGGCAACGACGTGGTTCGCCTGAAGGGCGGCGACCCGTTCGTCTTCGGCCGCGGCGGCGAGGAGATGGAGCATCTCGCCGACAACGGGATTCCCTTCGAGGTCGTGCCGGGCATCACCTCGGCGGTCGCCGGGGCCGGCGCGGCGGGCATCCCCGTCACCCACCGCGACCATGTCTCGTCGGTGTCGTTCGTCACCGGCCACGAGGACCCGACGAAAGACGAGTCCGCGGTCGACTGGGACGCGCTCGCCGCGACCGGCGGGACGCTCGTCGTCCTCATGGGCGTCGGCAAACTCCCGCTGTACACCGCCGAACTCCGCGAGGCGGGGATGGACGGCGAGACGCCCGTCGCCCTCATCGAGCGGGCGACGTGGCCCGACATGCGCGTCGCCACCGGTACCCTCGACACCATCGTCGACGTGCGCGACGAGGCCGACATCGAGCCGCCCGCAATCACCGTCATCGGCGAGGTCGCGGCGACCCGCGACCGCGTGAAGCAGTTCCTGCAGGGCGGCGGCGCGGACGCCATCGCTGAAGCCGACCCGACCGCGGGAGATGCCGGAGGAGACGAATGAGCCAGCAGGTCCGCGCGGCCGTCTTCCGCCCCGACGACGACCGCATCGAGCGCGCCGTCGAACTCCTCGACTCGCTCGGCGCGACCCCGGTCCCCGACCCGATGCTCGAAATCGAACCGACCGGCGCGACGCCCGAACCCGGCGCGTTCGTCGTCCTGACGAGCAAGACCGGCGTCGAACTCCTCGACGAGGCCGGCTGGAACCCCGGCGACGCGGTGCTGTGCTGTATCGGCCCCGCGACCGCCGACGCCGCCCGCGAAGTGGGTTGGACAGTCGACCGCGTCCCCGACGAGTACACCTCGGCCGGACTGGCCGAACACCTCGCGCCCGACGTGGACGGCGCGACGGTCGAAGTCGCCCGGAGCGACCACGGCAGCCCAGTCCTCACGGATGGCCTGCGCGACGCGGGCGCGGACGTTCACGAGACGGTGCTCTACCGACTCGTCCGCCCCGAGGGAGCCGGGAAGTCGGCCGAGCTGGCCGCGGCCGGTGACCTCGAAGCCGCCCTGTTCACCTCGTCGCTCACGGTCGAACACTTCCTCGACGCCGCCGCGGAGCGCGGTGTCCGCGAGGAGGCAATCGCCGGCCTGAACGACGCCGTCGTCGGCGCAATCGGGCCGCCGACCCGCGACACCGCCGAGTCCCGCGGCATCGACGTGACGGTCGTCCCCGACGAGGCGACGTTCGAAGCGCTCGCGGTCGCCGCGGTCGAGACCGCCGCACCGACGTATCACGAGTGACGTGACGGGAGCCGAGGCGGAAGCCGAGACGAGAGACGGCTCGTGGCGCGCCGTCGGCTCGGTCGCCGGCTGGCAGACCGCCGCGAGCCTCTGTTACTACGCCATCTTCGCGGCGACCGGCTTCGTCCGCGACGCGTTTTCGGTCTCCGAGTCGTTGGTCGGACTGTTCCTGACCGCCGGACTGCTCGGCTACACGGTGTTTCTCTTTCCGAGCGGCGCGGCCGTCGACGGCTACGGCGAAAAGCCCGTCATGGTCGTCGGCCTGCTGGCGCTCTCGGTCGCGCTCGTCGGCGTCACGTTCGCACCGCCGTCGTACCTCCTGTTGTTGGTGACGGTGGCGCTCCTCGGGGCGGCCTACTCGACCGCGATGCCGGCGTCGAACCGCGGCATCGTCGCGGCCGCGCCCGCCGGGAGCAAGAACCTCGCCATGGGGCTGAAGCAGGTCGGCGTCACCGTCGGCAGCGGGGCATCGTCGCTCGTCGTCACCGGCGTCGCCGTCGTCGCCGCGTGGCAGGTCGGCTTCTGGGTCATCGGCGTTTTCGCCGCCGGCTACGCGCTCGTCTTCGCGACGCGCTACCGCGGGAATCCGGGGACCGGCCAGCTCGAACGCCCCCGACTCGCCGGACTCGGCGACAACCGCGCCTACGTCGCGCTCGTCGCCGCCGGGCTGTTCATCGGCGCGTCCATCTTCTCGATGCTCGGCTACACCGTCCTCTACGTACAGGACGTGGTCGGGACTGGCCCCGCCCTCGCTGGCGGCGTCCTCGCGGCGACGCAGGTGACAGGAAGCGTCGGCCGCATCGGCGCGGGGAGCCTCGCTGACCGACTCGGCGGGGCCCGCGGCGCGGCCACCGTCGCGCTGGTCCAACTGGCCGGGGCGGTCGCGCTCTTTTCGCTCCTCGTCGGGACCGGCGGCTCGTTCGCGCTCACCATCGCCGTCTTCGTCGCGCTCGGCCTCACCATCCACGGCTCGACCGGCGTCTTCTACTCCTGTCTGAGCGGCGTCGTCGACGACGGCGACATCGGCGCGGCGACCGCCGGCGGCCAGACCGCGCTCAACGTCGGCGGCCTCGTCGCCCCGCCGCTTTTCGGCTTCGTCGTGGAGTCGACGGGCTACGGGGCCGGCTGGGCGCTCGTCGCCGGTTCGACGGTGCTCGCAACCGTCCTCCTGTTCGTCGTCAGACGGCGAATCTGACGGGCGGTCGCCGTCGACCAGTTCCTCGTCCCACGGGCGAGCCTTCTTATACCGAACCGCGGCAAGAGCGACACATGTCCGCCGTCGAACTGGAGTGGAAACGAAGGGGTTCCGTGCCCGAACTGCCAGCGTTTATGCCGGAGAGGGCGTGAGTATCACACCAATGGACGGACCCGTCCCCGAACTCACAGAGCACGCGGCGGCCTGCGCGGCCCGCCTCCGCGACGCCGACCGGGTGCTCCTCGCCTCACACATCGACGCCGACGGGTTGACGAGCGCCGGCATCGCCTCGACCGCGCTCGAACGCGCCGAAATCCCCTTCGAGACGGTGTTCTGCCGCCAACTCGACGAGGCCGCCGTGGCCGACATCGCGGCGACCGACTACGACACCGTGCTGTTCACGGACTTCGGGAGCGGCCAACTCGACATCATCGCCGAGTACGAGGCGGCGGGCGACTTCCACCCCGTCATCGCCGACCACCACCAACCCACCGAGGGCGTCGAGACCGACCACCACCTCAACCCGCTTCGGTTCGGCCTCAACGGCGCGAGCGAACTCTCCGGCGCGGGCGCGAGTTACGTCCTCGCGCGGGCGCTCGAACCCGAGCGCGTCGACAACCGCGACCTCGCGGCCCTCGCCGTCGTCGGCGCGGTCGGCGACATGCAGGACACGAACGGCGAACTCCGCGGGGCCAACGCGGGTATCGTCGACGAGGGCGTCGCGGCCGGCGTCGTCGAGGAGGGAACCGACCTCCGCATCTACGGCCGCCAGACCCGCGCGCTCCCGAAACTGCTCCAGTACGCGACCGACGTGCGCATCCCCGGCATCTCGAACAACGAGGCCGGTGCCATCGAGTTCCTGACCGAACTCGACGTTCCCTGCCGCGACGACGACGGCGAGTGGAAGCGGTGGGTCGACCTCACCGGCGACGAGCGCCAGACGCTCGCCAGCGCCCTGATTCGCCGCGCCATCGCCAGCGGCGTGCCCGCCTCCCGCATCGACGACCTCGTGGGGACGACCTACGTGCTCTCTCGGGAGCGGGAGGGGACCGAACTCCGCGACGTGAGTGAGTTCTCGACGCTCCTGAACGCGACCGCGCGCTACGACCGCGCCGACGTGGGCCTCGCGGTCTGTCTCGGCGAGCGCGACGCGGCGCTCGACCGGGCGCGCAGGCTCCTGCGGAACCACCGCAAGAACCTCTCGAACGGGCTCCAGTGGGTGAAAGAACACGGCGTCCGCGTCGAGGACAACCTCCAGTGGTTCGACGCGGGCGACGAGATACGCGAGACCATCGTCGGCATCGTCGCCGGGATGGCCGTCGGCACCAACGCGACCCGAAGCGGGATTCCCGTCCTCGCGTTCGCCGACACGGAGGAGGGCGAGGTGAAGGTTTCCTCGCGCGGGTCGTACGTGATGGTCCGAGACGGCTTGGACCTCTCGGCGGTCATGCGCGAGGCGTCGCGGTCGGTCGGCGGCGACGGCGGCGGCCACGACGTGGCCGCGGGCGCGACGATTCCGAAGGGCGAAGTCGAGGCGTTCATCGCCGAGGCGGACCGCATCGTCGGCGAGCAGTTGGCAGAGAGCTCGGATTAGTCGTCGACCGGGTTTGACCCGAACCGCGCGGGCACCCAGTTCTGGCTGTCGATTGGTGGCCGCTCGTACCCGTTGTCGTCCTGTCTGGCCGGGAGTTCGATAGGGTCGGGCGTGAGGTCCTCGTAGTCGATTTGGTCCAGCAGGTGCGAGATGCAGTTGAGCCGCGCGTGGCGCTTCACGTCCGCGTTGACGACGTGCCACGGCGCTTCGTCGGTATCGGTGTGTTCGAACATCCGGTCTTTGGCCTCGGGGTAGTCGGCCCACCGAGAGCGCGCTTCGAGGTCCATCGGGCTGAGCTTCCAGCGGCGCTTCGGGTCTTCGTTTCGCTTCTGGAACCGCCGTTCCTGCTCCTCGTCGCTGATGGAGAACCAGTATTTGACGAGGATGATGCCCGACCGCACGAGCATCCGCTCGAACTCGGGGCAGGTCCGCAGGAACTCCTCGTACTCCTCGTCGGTACAGAAGCCCATCACCCGCTCGACGCCCGCGCGGTTGTACCAACTCCGATCGAAAAGCACCATCTCGCCCTCCGTCGGAAGCTGTTCGACGTACCGCTGGAAGTACCACTGTCCCTGTTCGCGCTCCGTGGGTTTGCCGAGTGCGACGACCCGCGCCACCCGCGGGTTGAGCCGGCGGGTGATGCGCTTGATGACGCCGCCTTTCCCCGCGGCGTCCCGCCCCTCGAAAACGACGCAGACCCGGAGGTCGTGTTCCTTTATCCAGTACTGGAGTTTCACCAGTTCCTCTTGGAGGCGGTTCAACTCGCGTTTGTAGTGTTTCTTCTTCAGGACGCCCTCGTCGTTGTAGCGGGGCTCGTCGGTCGACATACGAGAACTGCGTGCCCCGTGAACAAATAGCAGGCAGGGGAACGAGGTCGGGGCGGTTCAGAGGTCCGAACAGACCTGCTCGCCACTCACGATTTCCGGGACGACGACTTCATCGGCACCGGCGCGACGCGCGAGCGCCTCGTCCATCTGGTCGCCCGCGCGGACGACGAGTTTGGCGTCGGGGGACAGCCGACTCGCCGCGATGGCAATTTGGATGTTCACCTTGGAGTCGTCAATCGCGCCGACGACCGTCGTCGCGCGTTCGACGCCCGCGTCTTCGAGTCTGTCCTCGCGACGGGCGTCACCTTCGACCGCGAGCAGGTCCGCGTCGAGCGCACGCTGGTACTGCGCCTCCTTGCTCTCGACGACGACCACGTCGCGGCCCATCTCGCGGAGCCGCGCCGCCACTGTCTTCCCGAAGGTTCCGTAGCCGCAGACGATTATGTGCGATTCGAGTTCCGCTATCTCTCGTTGGAGTTTCATCTGGTCGAGTTCCTCGCGTATCTGCCCGCCGAAGGCCGCGGAGACGAACGTCTCGCCGGCCCACAGCCCGGTTCCGATGAGGCCGGTGAGAATCACGATGGCGTACGCCTTGACGAGCGTCGCCGGCCCCTCGTGTGTCTGGTAGTGGAGTTCGATGCTGGTCGGGTCGAGCAGCCAGAACGCCGCGTCGACGAGGGACGCGCCGGCGAGGGCGCTGAACCCGCCGACGCCGGCGACGACGAACGCCGCGACTGCGACGAGCGGCCGGACCATCCGCCGGAGCAACGGTCTGTGCGCCAGCGCGTCGATGAGAATGCGGCGGTCGTACGTCACGGAGGCGCGGACACCTCGTGGGAGCGCGACCGGTCTGGCTCGTGCGGCCCGCAATCGCGGCGAATCGGGCGGTCCGACGATGAAATAGTACTAGTCTGTCCACATTCAGAAATATTCGACTCGCGTTTGAATCTATATTCGATCATGTAGCCAGTGTTCGACAACCTTTCGAGTATAAAATTGTTTGTCCTTAAACAACCCAATATTCTGGCTATGACTCCCTGATTCGGATTCAGGCACAATTAGATATAGCGGAATATAATTTATCATGGCCGGAGATGGGAGAGGGAACGACCGGGTGTAGACTGCGCTCGCGTTCGGTTCAGGCTCGAAATCCGCGAAATCCTCATATCGGATGGTTGTGTATGTCATGGCACCGGCACGCATGCCGGAGTGGGGTGAACGATGGCGACTGCCAACTCAAACGAGGCCGAATACGACTACCCGGTCGGCTACGAACCGGAGGTACAAACAGAGACGGTCGAACTGGACCGTCGAACCGTCGAGCGACTCGACGCGCTGCGCGAGGACGACGAGTCGTACGACGAACTGATAACCGAGCTCGTGTCCATCTTCGCGGCGAGCGAACTCTCCGCCGCGCGGGTGGACAGCCCGCTCATCGAGTGACGCCCCGCGTCGCTCGATTTTCCGCATTTGAGACGCCCTGAGAGCGGAATCACCGTGTGGGAGGCAAGTAGTCGATAAATGGGACTTTGCTATACAGAATCCGAAATCCCGACGAACCAACCGTCCGATTTTTTGCCGGGAGCGCGAAAGCTCCGAGTATGACCGATTTCGACCCCGAGAAGTTCGAGGACAAGTACGCCAACTACTTCCCCGAACTCCAGCGCGCGTACAAGAACGCCTTCGAGACGATGAACGACGAGTTCGACTCGTCGCTCATCCACGGGGTCGACCAGCAGATTCTCAACGAGTCCGAGCCGTTCTACGAGGACGGCGACTTCTCCGTGCGGCTCCCCGAGAACCCCGCCGAGCGACTGACGGCGGTCGAAATCGACGATGACGAGCTTGACGCCGTCCTCGACCGCTACGTCGACGAGATAGAAGGCGAGCTTCGGCGGGTCTTCGGCGTCGAGGCGTAACCCCGAACCAAAGGCCTAAGCACGTTCACCTCGAAGCCGCGTGCATGAGCACGGAGACGCAGGACGGCGAGGACGACCTCAAAGAGCGTGTCGTGAACTTCCTCCGTCGGAACTTCCCGCAGATCCAGATGCACGGCGGCAGCGCGGCCATCCGCGACCTCGACCGCGAGACCGGCGAGGTCACCGTTCTCCTCGGCGGCGCTTGCTCCGGGTGCGGTATCTCCCCGATGACCATCCAGGCCATCAAGACCCGCATGGTCAAGGAGATTCCCGAGATCAACGAAGTCCACGCCGACACCGGCATGGGCGACGACGGCGGCATGGGCGGCGACAGCCGCGGTGGCAGTCCGTCGTTCCCCGGCGACACCAGCGATGACACGACCGACATCGAAGACGACCAGGGCCCGCAGGCCCCGTTCTAAGTCGGCGTTCCGGACGGTTTCGTCTCGTCGTCGGCCGAGAACAGGAGTTTTATCGGCGACTACTCCCCACCCTCGGGTATGACTGCCGAGTCGCCCGAGAACGTCCTCTTCGTCGTCATGGACACGGTCCGCAAGGACCACCTCACGCCGTACGGCTACGACCGCCCGACGACGCCGGGGCTCGACCGATTCGCCGACGAGGCGACTGTCTTCGAGCAGGCCGTCGCGCCCGCGCCGTGGACGCTCCCGGTCCACGCCTCGCTTTTCACCGGGATGTACCCCAGCCAGCACGGGGCCGACCAGGAGAACCCCTACCTCGAAGGCGCGACGACCCTCGCCGAGACGCTCTCGGCGGCCGGCTACGACACCGCCTGTTACTCCTCGAACGCGTGGATAACGCCGTACACGCATCTGACCGACGGCTTCGCCGAGCAGGACAACTTCTTCGAGGTCATGCCCGGCGAGTTCCTGTCTGGCCCGCTGGCGAAGGCGTGGAAGACGATGAACGACAGCGACGCGCTCCGGACGCTCGCGGACAAACTCGTCAGCCTCGGCAACACCGCCCACGAGTACCTCGCCGGCGGCGAGGGTGCGGACTCGAAGACGCCCGCCGTCATCGACCAGACCATCGACTTCATCGACGACTCCGAGGAGTTCTTCGCGTTCATCAACCTCATGGACGCGCACCTGCCGTACCACCCGCCCGAGGAGTACAAAGAGCGCTTCGCGCCCGGCGTCGATTCGACCGAGGTCTGCCAGAACTCCAAGGAGTACAACGCCGGTGCCTACGAGATTGGCGACGACGAGTGGGATGACATCCGCGGGCTCTACGACGCCGAAATCGCCCACATCGACGACCAACTCACCCGGCTTTTCGACCACCTGAAAGAGACCGGGCGCTGGGACGACACCATGGTCGTCGTCTGTGCGGACCACGGCGAACTCCACGGCGAACACGGCCTCTACGGCCACGAGTTCTGCCTGTACGACCCGCTCATCAACGTCCCGCTCATGGTCAAACACCCCGACCTCGATGCGGACCGACGCGACGACCAGGTCGAACTGGTCGACCTCTATCACACGGTCCTCGACTCGCTCGGCGTCGAGGGCGGCGAACCCGCGAGCCCCGGCGACGACGCGGTCGGCCTCGACCGCACGCGCTCGCTCCTGTCGGCCGACTACCGGGAGTTCGCGCGCGCGTCGAGCGACGACCCCGGCCAGCGCCGAGACGGCGAGTACGCGTTCGTCGAGTACTCCCGTCCCGTGGTCGAACTCAAGCAGTTAGAGGAGAAGGCCGCGAGCGCCGGCATCGAACTCCCCGAAGACTCGCGGTTCTACTCGCGGATGCGGGCGGCGCGGCGGGCCGACGCCAAGTACGTCCGAATCGACCGCGTCCCCGACGAGGCCTACCGAATCGACGTCGACCCCGAAGAGACCGAGAACGTCGTCGATTCGGACGACGAGGCGGTCGCCGAGACGGAGGCCGCCCTCGCGGCGTTCGAAGACGCCATCGGCGGCGCGTGGACCGACGCGCTCGACACCGACGTGTCGGACGACTCCGTGGACCAGATGGACGACGAGGCACAAGACCGCCTGCGCGACCTCGGCTACCTCGAATAGACCGACGCCGAGTCTACCGCTTAGCGTATCCCTTCTCCCCGCTCCCATGCCCGAAGGAGCGCCGCGAGCGTCCGGTTCGTCGGCACTTCGAAGCCGTGTTCGGCGGCGGTATCGACTACTGCGCCGTTGATGGCGTCGACCTCGGTCCGCTTTCCGGCCGCGACGTCCTGCAGCATCGACGAGCGGTTCGCGGCGGTCTTTTCGACCACCCGGTCGACCGCCTCGCGGGCGACGCGGTTCGGGAGCGACACGCGCTCTAATCGGGCGACTCGGGCCGTCTCGCGGGTGGCCCGGTGTGCGAGTTCGCCGGCGTCGTCGCCCGCGAGCGCGCCGTTTTCGACCCGTGAGAGCGCGGTGACGGCGTTGATGCCGGCGTTGACCGCGAGTTTCTCCCAGCGCCGCCTCGGCATGTCGGTGGCGACGAGCGTGTTGAGTCCCGCGTCGCGGAACGCCTTGCCGACGCGCTCGGCGAGCGGGTCGGGACCGCCGTCGAGCGCGCCCAAGACGATCCGGCCAACCCCGGTACACTCGACGCGACCCGGTTCGACGAGCCGAGCACCGTAGGTCGCCGTTCCCGCGAGGACGGGCGCGTCGAGACGAGAGGCGAGCATCTCCTCGGTGAGCCCGTTTTGGAGCGATAGCACCGCACCCACGTCGCAGTCGGCGAGCGCGTCGGCCGCCGCCGCGGTGTCGAACGATTTGACGGTGACGAGCGCGAGGTCCGCGCTGTGGCCCGTCTCGGTCGTCGTCGCGGCCGGTGAGACGTGCGCCGACTCGGCACCGACGATGTCGAGACCGGCCGTCGACACCCGCGCTGCGTGCGGGTCGCGGGCGACGAGCGTCACGTCGTGGACCGGCGCGAGGAGGCCGCCGACGAGCGTGCCCAGACTGCCCGCCCCGAAGACGAGAATACGCATGGCTACCCGTACTCGGCGGACGACAAAAATGGCGAGTTTCGCGGCGCGGCGGTCGAACCGGTCGACCCCTCAGTCCTCGGTCCAGTAGTAGAGTTTCTCGCGCTCGGCACCGCAGTTCGGGCAGATGTCGGGCAGTCCGTCGAGGTCGCCCATCTCGCCGCAGTCGCTACACCGCCACATCAGCTCGGCCTCGCCGAACTCGTGACCGGCGCGCTCGTGTTCGACGGACATCCCCGCGAGCCCCTCGCGGGTCGTCACGAAGAAGCCGTCGTCGTCGAAACCGCGGATGCTCCCGAGTTTGGTTCCGTCCTCCGCGTACACCGTCATTCCCACCGTCGGCTGTGTCTCGTCAGCCATACGCGACTAGTCGTTGCGCAAGCGGATAAAAAGGAACGGCCGAATCGGTGACGAACGCCTGCAGAAGTTCGGCCCGCGAGGGAGGAGTATATAAATAATAAACTGGATAACGCGATATAGAATTTCCAGATGTGTCTCGATGTGGCTTGGTGTCCCTGACAGCGTGGCTGAGTCGCAACGAGGGAGAGTTTCGGTCGCGCGCGCACGAGAAGCACTAGAGTGGACATTAGTGAGCAGAGTCAGCTAATGACGTACGATACTGGAGAAGGGCGGCCGAGATGCTACGAGAGATGCCAACTATGCTGGTCGAAGGTCAGTATCACAAGCGGCACGGCCGCTCGACTCGCAAAACCTGGAGGAAAAACCGACCGCTAGACTACATGAAGTCCGCGATGCCAGACTGCTCGTTCTCCACTTTTTCCGAGTCTCGCTCCGCTCGACTCGCAAAACCTGGAGGAAAAACCGCCGCTAGACTACATGAAGTCCGCGATGCCAGACTGCTCGTTCTCCACTTTTTCCGAGTCTCGCTCCGCTCGACTCGCAAAACCTGGAGGAAAAACCGACCGCTAGACTACATGAAGTCCGCGATGCCAGACTGCTTGTTCTTGTCGTTCTCGAAGACCGATTCGAGGCTCTTTTCGAGCACTTCGAGGCGCTGTTTCGTGTAGTCGCGGCAGTCGAACTCTTCGGCCACCTGAATCGCGGTGTCCATGTACTTGTTCACGGAGCCCTGGTGGACCGTGAGGTTCACCCGACCGCCGCATTCGCGGCAGTCGCCCGAAAGCGGCATCCGCCGGTACTTCTCGCCGCAGTCGAGACACCGCGTCTCCTGTCGCGAGAAGGCGCGGAGGTTCCCGATGAGGTCCGGCAGGAAGTGGTACTCGATGACGCGCTCGGCCACGTCCGTCTCGTCGACCGCCCGGAGCTTCCGTGCGAGGAACAACTGGGCGTCCATCTTGTCCATCATCGACCCGAGGGTCTTGTACGCAGAGAGGTCGGGCCCGGCGGCGATGTCCGTGGTGTCGTGGGTGTGGTCGAACCCGGTGTACTCGCGGTCGGTTCCGAGGTACTCCTCGGCGATGGTGACCTCGTCCTCCCAGTCGTCGGGGTCTTCCATCCGCAGGGTCGCCTCGTAGAACTCGCGAGGGTACTGCCGCACGATGTCCATGTTGTGCGCCTCGTCGTCGATTTCCGAGGGATCGATGCGGGAGGACATGACGAGCGGCGCGTCCATCTGCCCGCCGCGCTTGTCGGGGAGATATTCTTTCGAGAAGTTGAGAAGACCGTCCATAAGAAGCATGACACAGTCTTCGTCCCCGTCGCACTGCGCGACGTGGAGGTCGTTGGCGACCAGCGAGTTGGTGTCTTCGACGGTCAACGAGTAAGTGTGGTCGATATCACTTTCGAGGTATTCGACCGAGACGACTTCGTCGAGCCACGTGTCCCCGCCGTCCGAGAAGAGACGCTGGCTTCGGATGTCCGTGTCGTCGAGAGCGCTCGCCAGCGCCTCGCTCTTTCGAGGGAGGTGGAAACCGACTTCCTCGGCAAATCGAACCGCGTTCTCCGACGTGACTTTGAGGACCCACGAGTCGAACGTCGGGACCGCGTCTCCGTCGTAGAACTCCGCCACCGCACCTGTTTGTGGTGTTCGGCGCTCAGAGTAGGTCTTCGAGGCGATGCCGAAGCGTTTGAGCGCGGCAACGAGGTCGCGTTTGAGGTCGTCGCTCACGGTGTGTGCGCGAACTTCCACACGGTCCGAAGACGCGCTTCCGTCGCCGGAGAAGTACGCCGACAGGAAGGACCGAAGAACTGGCTTGGGACCGGTGAGTATCGAGTCCGGGACGCCCTTTTCCTCGGCACGCGACCCACATCCGATGACGTCCGCAAACAGCGACTGAACAAGTCGGCTCGAAATCGTGACCTTCCACTCGTTCTCCTCGAATGCATCGACACCGAGTGCTTCGCTAACGGTATTGAGGATGCGTTCGCGGGCGAGTTCGTCCGGAATACAGATCGTCGTCTGGTAGAAGTTTCCAGGCGACGCTCTCGTGAATCCTTCTGCGGCGTAGTATCCCAGTACAGTTCCGAACGCCTCGTCGATATCGAGCACTCTCGAAACAGTCGCGGTATCGCGACGAACGCCGAGAGATATCTCACGCGGAAGCGCGTCGACGACCGTTTCGACGTCTCCGAGAACTTCCACGAACACCGAGGCTGGAACGCTGTCGCGAGAGACCCAGTTGTAAACCGTCGAGTCGCTCCGGCCGAGTCGCTCGGCGACCGGTTTCAGATAGCCGCTCGCTTCGGTATGTTCGTCGAAGAGCGACCGAATTCGGTCCGCACCGAGACCCCGAATCATCAGGTCATCAGCCGGGATCGACCCGCCACTCAGGAACTCATCGAGCAAGTCGAACTGGACCGGGTCCGCGTCGATGTCGACGCACTTGGGCGACGGAAGTGAGTCGCCTTCGTCGAGTTCGTGCGCAGGGCCCCGGGTGAAACCGCCGTCGTCGGCTCGAATCACCGTGTGATCCGGGGTAACCGTTAGTTCTCTCCCGCCACGGGTCTCGATGCGAACGAGGTGATCCTGTGCGACATGCTTAGAGACTGCTTCGACCGGTTTGACCGTCTCTCGGCCGTCTCTAGTTAGAGACGGAACGTACACGTCTCCGTCCAGCTCCTGAACGAGCGTCCCGAAGTCGTCGGTCTCTGGGTCATCGAGCCGCTTCTCGACGAGCGTTCGAACCTCGTCGTATCGCCACCGGTCGGTCTCGTCTCGGTACCAGACCTTCGTCTCCGGATGGAAGCAGTTCCGACGTTTTGCCGCGTGGAAGTACGGATGCGCGTATCCGACCGCGGCTGTCGTGAATCCGACAACTCTACCGACGACCGCGGCAGAGGTGTGGGGGGCCATCCCGAAGACGAGTTCGCCGATGAGGTCGTCGCGCTCTTCGATTTCGTAGAACCGGTCGAGGCCGTAGAACTGTTCGAGGAGGTCGTCCACGAAGTCGGCGGTCTGCATCATGTGCTGTGCCGCGCCGTTCGAGAGGACGATGTCCTGGACTTTGAGTTCGACCAGTTGGTCGTCGAACCGGAGGGGTTCGCCGTCGATATCAGTCTCGTAGCCGAGTTCGCGGAAGTGGTCGGCCGTCACGTCGAGTTCCTCGGGGCGGACCGCGGTGACGGGCAGGTCGGTCATGTCGTAGCGGACGGTGCCGTCTTTGAACGACGACACGTCGTGTTTCGCCCGCAGGACGCCCTTCTCGATGGGTTCGGGCGTCTTGTTCGCGGAGGTGAGCCCCTTCACGCCCTTGAGAATCTGGAACGACGACTCGCGTTCGCCGACGCGTTCGAGGGCGTCGCGGTACTCGGTGTTCAGGTCGATGTCTTGCCATTCGGCGCTCTCGACGTCCCACTCGCAGCGCTCGCAGTAGACGCGACCGGACTCGTCGGGTTCGATGACGGACCCGCAGTCGTTGCACTCGTAGTGGGGTTCGGTGTGGCCGCCGCAGTCGGGGCACTTCGACTTGAATCCGAACGCGCCGCAGTCGGGGCACTTGCGCTGGCCGAGGCGGACCGAAATCTGGCCGCGCCTACCGGACTCGCCGCGGTGTCTGGCGGCGTCGCCCACGTCGCGTTGGCTCCCCCCGGCCTCGCCGATGGGGAACAGCGTGTGGACCGCCGGCGAGAGGTCGCGGCGCTCGGACTTCTCCGGGCGACCCATGCGGTTGCCGATTCGGGTGGGCGCACGCTCACGGACGGTGAAGGGCGCGACCTCGTTGACGGCCTCGACGGCGTTGTCGCCGTCGTCCCACGTGCGGGCGTGCTCCGAGAGGTCATCGAGTTCCCACGTCCGCTCGCGGTCGTCGGTGAGACCGAGACTCCGGGCGAGCGGTCGCCACACGGGAACCCGAAGCGTCTCGTCGGTCTGACGGTGGGCGACAAGTAAGTGTTCGAGCGCCTCCCGAATCTCCGGCGTGTTGTCGAGGACGAGCGTGCCCTCCAGTCCGCGCTCGGGTTCGTTGGCGTGTTCGAGCGCGCCGGCCGTGCCGCCGTCGGCTTCGGCGGCGACGACCTCGCCGGCCGCGACGGCGTCGGCGAGCGCGTCGAATCGCTCGACTGAGATGTCGTGCCAGAGATAGGTGTACGTCGGGTGCAGCGGGGCGTCGAACTCAGTCGCCCACGAGAGCGCCTGTTCGACCGACGGCTCTTCGAGGTCGACGGCGGGGTCGTCGCGGAGCGCCTGCACGTTGGCCTCGGTCGCCTCGAAGTCCTGAATCCACCACTCGAAGACGTACGAGGCGGGCGCGAGCGAGTGGTTGTTCTCGACGAACTCGCCGAAGTTGACGAGGTACTCGCCGAGGTCGAGAATCTTCTCGACGCCGTTCTGGAGTTCCTCCGCCTCTTCGGGATCGTCGATGCGACGCACGTCGCCGTTGGCGAGTCTGACCGTCGGCCCCTCGATGGAGTCGACTGGGACGACGCCGCCGGCCTTGCCGGGGCGTTCGGTCTTGATTTGGGTGCCGGTGGCGATGAAGTCGTCCACGATGTGCATCGTCGCGGGGTGGACGCCCGCGGTCGCGAAGCCGTGGTTGCGGGCGCGGCCATAGCGCAGGCGGAAGCCGCCGGGTGCGGAGGGGTGGCCGAACACCGGGCGGCCCGCGATGAGGTCGCGGAGGAACTTGGTCGCGGGTTCGACGCGGGTCGGCCCGTCGGGGGCGTCGCTCTCGGCATCGTCGGCGTCGGTGTCTGAGTCGGCGTCCGCCTCGTCGGCCTCGTCGCCGCCCTCTCCGGCGTCGTCGGCTTTCGCGGCCTTCCTGTCGTCCTTGCCGATGGTACCGTCGATGAGGTCTTGGAGCCACGGCCAGTCGACCTCGTCGAGCTGTCGGGTGTAGCGCTGAATCTTCGGGGCCTTGAGGGCGATACCCTCGGCCATGACGAGACACATGCCGCCGCGGGCGGAGTTGGTGTCGACGCGTTCGAGGTCGCGGTAGCCCGAAACCTCCTCGTCGCCGGTTGCCTCGCCGTCGAGCATGATGGGCATGTTCTCGGCGATGAAGCGCGACTCCTTGTCCTTCGGCGAGTACTGGAGCCCCGTTTCCTTGTCGTAGAGGTTAACCTCCTCGACGTAGCGCTCGACCTCGTCGGTTCGGGCCTTGTACTCGTCGATGTCGAGCAGCGACCGGGCGTAGTCGGCGACGAGCACAGACAGCGCCTGCGCGGTGCCACCCGCCGAGCGAATCGGGCCGGCGTAGTAGACGTTGACGAACTCCGTGCCGTCGTCGTTCTCGAGGATTTCGACGCGGTCGATGCCCTCGATAGGTGCGGCGACGACCCCCTCGGTGAGGAGGGCGACGGCGGTGCGGACCGCGCCCTCGACTTTGCCCTCGCGGGAGTCGTAGTCGCCGACGTTGCCGTCGACGAAGTCGGTCACGAGTTCGAGCGCGGCTTCCTCGCGGGACATCTCGCCTTCGAGTTCGCGGACGCGCTCTGCGACGCCGTCGATGCCGAGGATGTTCTCCACGCGGTCGGCCATGTCCTTGGCGACCGGAATCTCGACTTCGGTCTTCGGGTCGTACCCCGTCGCCTTCGCGGCCTCCGCGAGGTCGAACGCCTCGTCGAGGCGGGCTTCGATGCGACGGAAGTACCGGGAGTCCTCCTCGCGCACGGTTACAACCAGAGGTCGAGGTCGGTCACCGCGTCGTGGTCGCGTTCGAGCGGTTCCTCGAAGGCGCGGAGGTTCACTTCGCCGGCGAAGACGGTCGCCGAGTCGAGGTGACCCGCGAGCGCCTGCCCGCTGCGCCGAGAGAGAATCGCGTGCGTGTGTGCGAAAGGTTCGCCGTCGAGGAGCGCGACGTTACCCACGCAGGCGGCGACTTCGAGCGGCTCGTCGAACGTCACGGACTGGTACTCCTGGTCCGTCTGGTCGTAGAACCAGAGTTCGGCGTCCTGGACGGCACCCATGGCGTTGAACCACGCGGACTCGATGTCCTTGCGCGCGCAGAACTCCTCGATCTCCTCGCGCCAGTCCGCACCGTGTTCGAGGCGGGCGAGGTACTCCTCGCTCACCGTCACCGCTCGAGCGTTCATGCAGCGTACCACGAGCGAGTCGGACTAAAATGTGAATGGTCTGGCCGCCGGGCGTCCGGCGGCGGGCTTACGGGGCCGGAGCGATTATCGCCACTCGTCGAGCGCGAGCGCGTCGGCTACGTCAGCGGCGAGCCACGCGTCATCGCGGGAGATGTCCGCGATAATAAGACGCTGGCCCGTCTGAGAGCGATCCACCGAGGCCATAACCTCGGCGCCCGAGTCGTCGACGGAAGCCGTCGCATCCGGCGTCATGTATGATACATAGTGACACCCCTATATAAGTGGACCGAAACGGCGGGCCGAGAGGAACCCCCGTTACCCGATTCTGTCGTCCCGAAAAGTGGTTTAAAATGTAAAACGAGTTCTATGGGGATTCTCGTGGCATTTTTCGCCGCTTATGTATGGTACTACAACCCTTCCACGCTACACTATATCAAACAAATCGAATACGGTAAGTTTATCCACGCGGCACGGGAAGATTGGTTCGAATGCCAGACACTAACAAACTCTCGCGTCGCCGTTTCCTGAAGGCAACGGGTGGGGCCGCCACGGCCGCCGCCCTCGCCGGTTGTACCGGCGGTGACGGTGAAGAGACGACGACGACCGAATCCGGTGGCGAGGAGACCACCACCGCGACGACGACCGAAGAGGACACGGGCACGGAACTCTCCGGCTCGGTGTTTAACCGCATCCTCTCGGGCACCATCACGACGATGGACCCCGTCGCCGCGACCGACACGTCGTCGGGCATCATCATCCAGCAGGTCTTCGACTGCTTGATGTCGTACCCGAACGCCCTGCCGACGGTCGAAAACGAGCTCGCCGCGGACTACACGGTCTCCGACGACTTCACGACCTACACGTTCCAGCTCGCCGACGCGACCTACCACAACGGCGAGACGGTCACCGCGTCCGACTTCACCTACGCGTGGGAGCGCCTCGCGGCCTCCGAGAACAGCCGCCGCGCCTACTTCATCCTCGACTCCGTCGGCGTGGAACACGAGACGGACGACGAAGGCAACTACGTCCCCGGTTCGCTCGGCGTCGAAACCGGCGAGACGGAGACCGAACTCGTCGTCAACCTCTCGGAGCCGTTCCACGACACCCTCGAGATGTTCGCCTACACCTCGTTCGCCGCCCTCCCCGAGGGCGTCCTCGGCGACGTCGAGGGCTACGACGGCGAGATGGAGTACACCGAGTTCGCCTCGAACAACCCCATCGGCGCGGGTCCGTTCGAGTTCGCCTTCTGGGAGCAGGGTACCGCCGCGGCCGTCTCCAAGTACGACGACTACTACGGACAGGTCGCACAGGTCGACAACGTCCGCTGGCAGGTCATCGAGGACGACACGGCCCGCTACAACTACGCGATGAACGAGAACGCGGACTACTTCGGACTGCCCACCGCGCAGTACGACCCCGGTCTCGTTCAGGTGGAGTCGACCGACGAGTACGGTCGTGAAATCGGTAAGTACGGTCCTGTCCGCAACGGGAAGACGCTCAACTACGTCGGCGTCCCGACGCTGTCGATCTTCTACGTCGGCTTCAACATGGAGAAGGTCCCGAAGCCGGTCCGTCAGGCGTTCGCCTACGTCCTGAACCAGGGCCAGATGGTCTCGGAGGTCTTCAAGGGCCGCGGTTCCCCCGCACAGCTCTTCACGCCGCCGACTATCTTCCCCGGTGGCGCGCAGGCCGCAAACGAACTCATCGACTCCGAATACCCGTACAACGCGGACGAGACGGACATCCAGGCCGCCCGCGAGGTCATGGAGGAAGCCGGCTACGGTGAGGACAACAAGTTCGAGGTCCAGTGGACCCAGTACAACTCCAACACGTGGGAGGAAATGGCGAGCATCCTCCGCGACCAGCTCGCGTCCGCCCACATCAACATGCAGATTCAGAAGGCCGACTTCTCGACGCTCCTCGAGCGCGGCCGCAACGGTCAGCTCGAAGCGTACACCCTCGGCTGGATCGCCGACTGGCCGGCCCCGGACAACTTCCTGCAGCTCCTGAACCCGCCGCAGACGGACACGTCCAAGCAGGGCCCCATCTCGTACGTCAACTGGACGGCCGAAAACGGCGACGCCTACCAGCAGGCGACCGACGCCTACCAGCAGGTCGTCAACAACCCGGCCCCGACCGACGAGGCCCAGCAGATCCGCGACGAAGCCTACGTCGACATCGAGACGGCCAACTGGGAAGACGTCGCGATGCTGCCCATCTACAACCGCAAGGACGAGACGTTCTGGTACGACACCGTGAACATCGAGCCGTTCGGTGGCATGGGTCCGAGCCGCCAGAAGCTCAACAACGTCACCCTCAACCGGTAAGACCGGGTAGTACGGGCGCTCCCTCGCGTCCCGTCTCAATCGAAACTCCCGGTTATTTTTGACAAGCGTGCAGTTAGTCTCTACTATATACTATAATATGGTAGTAGAGTTGCTGAAACTGCGACATTAGGACTTCGAAACGCAAGACATATCCATACCACTCATTAAACCAATACAATAATGTCCGCTCGAACGGTCTGCGAGGTGATGCCATGAGTCGATGGCAGTACTTCCTCCGCAGGGTACTGATGTCGATTCCTGTCGTCATCTTCGGGACGACAATTACGTTTGCCCTCATCCGCCTGGGGCCACTCGACCCCGTTTCGGCGATTCTGGGGACGCAATACAACCCACAGGCGGCAGAACAGATTCGGACGAACCTCGGGTTGAATCAGCCGCTCTGGAGTCAGTACCTCGACTTCATGTACGAGTTGTTCACCTTCCAACTCGGCCAGTCGTGGGTCATCGCGCCAGGGACGACCGCGTACGAACTCATCGAGATCTACGCGCCCCGGACGATTTGGCTCGGCTTCTGGTCGGTCGTCATCGCGCTGTTCGTCGGGATTCCGCTCGGCTTCTACGCCGGGCTGAACCCGAACACGCCCTCCGACTACGCCGCCTCCTTCGGCGGAATCGTCTGGCGCGCGATGCCAAACTTCTGGCTGGCAATCATGCTCGTCACGGCCCTCTCGCAACTCGGGACGTGGACGAACGGCCTGTTCACGTGGCAGACGTGGATCGTCAGGACGAACGTCGTGACGCCGCCGGCGCTCGGCTTCTTCCAGTCACCGGTCGAGCAGTTCCTCGCCGACCCCGGGGGGTGGACTGAGTCGTTCATCCGGGCGACGAAGCAGATCGCCCCGGCCGCGCTCGTCCTCGGGTCTGCGTCGATGGGGAACGAGATGCGCATCGGCCGCACCGCCGTCCTCGAAACCATCAACTCGAACTACGTCGAGACCGCCCGCGCGAAGGGCGTCTCCGGGCGCTCGCTCGTCTGGAAGCACATCTTCCGGAACGCGCTCATCCCGCTCGTGCCAATCATCACGGGCGAGGCGTTCCTGCTTCTCGGCGGGTCGGTGTTCGTCGAGACGGTCTTCGCCATCAACGGCCTCGGCTGGCTGTTCTTCAACGCAGCCATCAACGGGGACCTGCCGCTCATCGGGACGCTGATGTTCATCTTCATACTCATCCTGGTCGGCACGAACATCCTACAGGACTTCCTGTACACGATTATCGACCCGCGCGTCGGGTACGACGGGTGAATCACAGTGAGCACGACAACCGAAACCGAAATTCCGCTCCGACAACGAGTCGCTGAGAACCCCCAGCCCGCGCTGATTTGGGCCGCCGTCGGTGCAGTCCTCATCGGCGTCGAACTGGGCGCTATCCTCCAAGTCGTCGGCGCCGTCGCCGGCGTGGTCGTCAACCTCATCCCCGGTGACCCCGGCGCGTCCGCCGTCCAGTCGCTGCAGGCGGCGTTCGACGCGATTCCGACGCTCGTCTCCCGCGACGTGATTCCGAACCAGGGCTACTGGGACGGCACGGGCTACGAGAACACGTTCCTCGGGCTCTCGCCCGCAGTCGCGTGGGCCATCCGCGTCGTGTTCGTCTACGCGTACGCCTTCGCGGTGCTGGCGTGGGCGTGGAACGGCTACAAGCGGTTCCGCCGCCACTACCGCCGCGTCGACTGGACGCCGCGGGACGACGTGGTCAACCGCTTCCGGGGTCATTCCTGGGGCAAGTTCGGGCTCATTATCGTCATCACGTTTGTGGTCATGGCGGTATTCGCGCCCGCGCTCGGTCCGACCACGATGGAGCAGAACATCCTCCAGCCGTACGACTACGAGGTCAGCTACTGGAGCGAAGACACCCAGAGCGTCGAAACCGTCCTCGTCGGCGAGGCCAACCTCGGCTCCGGGTCGCAGGGTGCAGGTGACGAGAACGTCGCGCCGATGACGTACGACGACTTCGGCAGGTTCCATCCGTTCGGCACGGCGACAAACGGGAAGGACTTATTCACACAGGTGGTGTTCGGGGCCAGGATATCACTAACCATCGCCGTCGTCGCCATGGGAATCGCCGGCCTCATCGGCCTCGGCTTGGCCATGATAACGGCGTACTACAAGGGACTGGCTGACTTGGCGACGGTGTTAGTCTCAGACTCGATACAGGCGTTGCCGGTCATCATGGTCCTCATCTTGATGCTCGTCATCTTCCAGAACACCTGGGTGAGGGAGTTGTACGACGGCGCGGTGCTCATCATCCTCATCTTCAGTATCGTCTACTGGCCGTTCATCTGGCGGTCGATACGTGGGCCAGCGCTCCAGGTGTCCGAGCAGGACTGGATCGACGCCGCGAAGTCGTTCGGTCAGACGCCGACGCAGGTCATGCGCAAGCACATGGCCCCCTACGTGTTCAGCTACATGCTCATCTACGCCTCGCTCAGTCTCGGTGGTATCATCATCAGCGTCGCCGGGCTCTCCTACCTCGGGCTCGGCATCACCGCGCCGACCCCCGAGTGGGGCCGGCTCATCGCGAACGGACAGCAGTACGTCGCGAGTCCCTCGTGGCACATTTCGCTCGTCCCCGGCCTCCTCATCACGCTCGTCGTGACCGGCCTGAACGCCTTCGGCGACGGCATCCGCGACGCCATCGACCCGCAGGCCGACACCGGTGACGAGGCCGCGGCCACTGGAGGTGGCGCATGAGCACCGAACAGGCGAGTTCGACCCGGACCGAGGGCGAACCCCTGCTCTCCGTCGAGAACCTCCGAACGTCGTTCTACACGGACAAAGAGGTTATCCGCGCGGTCGACGGCATCTCGTTCGACATCTTCCGCGGCGAGACCGTGGGTATCGTCGGCGAGTCCGGCTCCGGCAAGTCCGTCACGGCCCGCTCTATCATGCGGCTGGTGGAAAAGCCCGGCCGCATCGAGAACGGCCGCATCATGTACGACGGCGAGGACCTCCTCGACAAGTCGCCGAAGCAGATGCGCTCTATCCGCGGCGGCAGCATCGCCATGGTGTTCCAGGACCCGCTGACGAGCCTGAACCCCGTCTACACGGTTGGCAACCAAATCAAGGAGGCGCTTCGCCTCCACCGCGGACTGAGCGGGTCGAAGGCGACGAAAGAGGCCATCGAACTGCTCGAAGCGGTCGGGATTCCGGACGCGCACCGTCGCGTCCGCGAGTATCCTCACCAGTTCTCCGGCGGGATGCGCCAGCGCGCCGTCATCGCGATGGCGCTCGCGTGCGATCCCGAACTGCTCATCTGCGACGAGCCGACGACGGCGCTCGACGTGACCATCCAGGCGCAGATTCTGGAACTCCTCGAAGAGCTTCAGGAGGAACGCGACCTCGGCATCATGTTCATCACCCACGACATGGGCGTCATCGCCGAAATCGCGGACCGCGTCAACGTGATGTACGCAGGCGAAATCGTCGAGAGCGCGCCCGTCGTCGAACTGTTCGAGTCGCCGAAACACCCCTACACGCAGGGGCTTCTCAACTCCATCCCCGGACAGGGGCTCGACGAAGACGAGCGCCTCGCGACCATCGAGGGCGACGTGCCGACACCGAACGAGGACCCGACGTACTGTCGGTTCGCCCCCCGGTGCCCGAAGGCGTTCGCCGAGTGCGACACGGTACACCCCAAGCCCGTCGAAGTCGGTGACGGCACGGACGACCACCGAGCGTCGTGTCTGCTGTACCCCGAAGACCTCCCCACGGAGGAGGCGGTCGCCGTCCACCGCGAGGGCGGACAGCGCGGAGGTGACACGCGATGAGTACGACATCCACCGAAGAAGAGCGGAGCACCGAGGCGCGCGGAGACACCATCCTCGAGGTCAACGACCTCAAGACCTACTACGAGGACGGCGGCTTCCTCGGCAGCAACCCCGTGAAAGCGGTCGACGGCGTCTCGTTCGACATCCAACGCGGCGAGACGCTCGGACTCGTCGGTGAGTCCGGCTGCGGGAAGTCCACCCTCGGTCGCACGCTGATGCGCCTCGAAGAGGCCACCGCGGGCGAGGTCAAACTCAACGGCACGGACATCACCACACTGTCCGGCTCGGACCTCAAGCAGTTCCGCAAAGACGTACAGATGGTGTTCCAAGACCCCGATTCGAGCCTCAACGAGCGGATGACCGTGGGCGAAATCGTCCGCGAGCCGCTCGACGTGCACGACTGGAAGACCCCGTCGGAGCGCCGCGAGCGCGTCCGCGAACTGCTCGAAACCGTCGGCCTGCAGGAACAACACTACTACCGCTACCCGCACCAGTTCTCCGGCGGCCAGCGCCAGCGCATCGGCATCGCCCGCGCGCTCGCGCTCGAACCGGAGTTCATCATCCTCGACGAGCCGGTGTCGGCGCTCGACGTGTCCGTGCAGGCGAAGATTCTCAACCTGCTCGAAGACCTGCAAAACGAGTTCGGGCTAACGTACCTGTTTATCGCCCACGACCTCGCGGTCGTCCGCCACATCTGCGACCGCGTCGCGGTGATGTACCTCGGCAACATGATGGAAATCGGGCCGGCCGACGAGATGTTCGACCAGCCGGCGAACCCGTACACGCACGCGCTGTTGTCGTCGATTCCGGAGCCAGACCCGACTATCGAACGCGACCGCATCACCCTCCGCGGGACGCCGCCGAGCCCGCGCGACCCGCCGGCGGGCTGTCCGTTCTCGACGCGCTGTCCGGTGAAGATTCGCCCGTCGGCGTACAGAGACATGGACACCGACCTCTGGGAGCGCATCGAGGTCTTCCGCGAGGTTCTCCGTGAGCGCTCGCGGGCCGACCCCTCGTTGAGCGACCGCGTCCGGAAACTGCTCGGCCGCGAGAGCCACCGCGCCGGGATGGACGAAATTATCCCCGAACTGTTCGGCGAACTGGACGTGCCTTCGGACGTGATGTCGCACATCCGCGAGGCCGCCGACTACGCCGAAAACGACGACGAGGACGCCGCGCGGGCCTACCTCCGCGAGGAGTTCGGCAGCGTCTGTGACCACGAGCGACCCGACCAGCTTTCGGTCGGCAACCGGGGTCGCTTGAGCCTCTGTCACCGCCACGAGCCCGAGTACGAAGAGCCGGCGGCCGTCTTCGAGACGCTCGTCCAATAATGGAGTTCGACCCACGCCGCTTCGGCGTCAAGACCATCGACGCCGTGGTCTACGCCGTCTCACTCACCGGCGTGGTGTTCGTCGTGACCGCCCTCGTGAGCACGCTCGCCGGCAACGGACTGCCCGGCGCGAAGTGGCTCATGTTCTTTCTCGGGTTCGCCATGTTCGGCTACGCGTCGCTGAAAGTCCGCCCGAAGGCGGCGTGGAAGAGCGGAAACGGGAACGGAAACGGCGGCAGCGACGGCGGCCTGTTCTCGGGGAGCGACGAACCGGTCGGCGTCGAGAAACTCGTCGGCGACGCGCTCGACGCGGTACTCCCGCCGCGACTACGACCCACGAACAGTGACGAGCGGCCGTCGAGCGGCGTGAAACTCCTCCTCGCGTCGGTCTGTATCCTCGCGACTTCGTACGCGATGGAAGTCGTCTTCGGCATCAACTACTGACCGGCCCGGACTCCCTTCGGCATCGACTGCGCTGACACCCCCGTGGCCTTCGATGCCTTTTACCATATACGTCGTCCAGAACTGGTATGGCCGAACTCGGAGACGACGAGACGCCCGATGTCGAACGAATCGCCGGCGAGGCGGACCGCCGCCGCGAGGCGTGGGGCGCGACACTCGACGACATGACAGCGATGGCCGACGAGTTCGAAGCCGACGGGTGGGAGACGGTCCGCATCCCGGCGGGCGACAGCGGTCCGTTCGGTCCCTCCAGCGGCAAGGGCGACGAGGGGGCGTTCGGCCTCGCGTACGTCATTCCCGGCGACAAAGCCGAGACGGTCGCCGACCTGTTCGAAGCGACGTCGTTCCCCGAGTACGAGGTGTACCGCGCGGAGAACGACGGCCGCGTCTACATGGTGACGGCGCTGTTCTCGCCGGACGCCGAGACCGCTATCTTCCTCGCGGGCGCGTGGGACCTTCGCGAGGCGCTTGAGTGCGCGACCGTCGCCGTCGAGGAAGGTCGGATGTACACCTACCTCCAGAAACTCGACGGTACCGTCGTCGGCGTCGTCGAACACGACGACCCCGAGAAGTTCTTCCCCAACCTCGACGCGATTCGGCGGTACGCGCCGAACAGCGACGACGACGCCGAAGGCGACGCGAGCGACGACAACTGAATCGGATTCGTTCTGCATTCGTTTTCGGAGGACTCACGACGCTCCCGCGAGCGGCGTCGGACGCCTGTCAGCGAGGCGAAAGCGTTCGCAGAGTACATTAGGCGGGGGAAAGAAAGCGGGTGTATGAAAGTAGCCGACGCGATGACCCGCGGTGAGGAGGTCGTGACGGTGTCCCTGCCGGGCACGCGCGACGACGTTCTGGAATACCTCCAAGAGCGTGGGTTCTCTTCTGTTCCTGTGGTGAAAGAGACCGACGAGGGGACGAAGTACCGAGGCCTCATCTCTCGGGAGGACCTCATCGAACACCCCGACGAGGACCAACTGGCGGTGCTTGTCCGCGAGGTGCCGACCGCGAGCGCCGACGACGACCTCGAAGCGGTGGCCGCGACGATGGTCTCGGAGGGCGCGCGCCGAATCCCCGTCATCGACGGCGACGCCATCGAGGGCATCCTCACCGTCACCGACGTGATCCGAGCCATCGCCCGCGGCGACATCGACGGCGAGACCGAGGTCGGCGACCTCGCCGCCCGCGACGTGAACACGACGTACGTCGACGTGCCCCTGCACATCGTCGAGCGCGAGATATTCTACGCGAACGTACCCTACGCGGTCGTCCTCGACGACGAGGCCTCGCTGGCCGGCATCGTGACCGAAGTCGACATCATCGAGGTCGCCCGCGTCGTCGAAGGCGAGGCCGGCACCGGCGACTCGGTCGCAAACCAGGACGACGAGTGGATGTGGGAGGGCATCAAGGCGGTCGGCAACCGCTACATCCCGACCCGGAACGTCGAGATTCCGGCCGAACCGGTCTCGAAGTTCATGACCGACGACCTCGTGAGCGTCCCGACGCGCGCCACCGCCAAGGACGCCGCCCAGACGATGATTCGCGAGGACATCGAGCAGATTCCGCTCGTCTCCGGCGACGAACTCATCGGCATCGTCCGCGACATCAACCTGCTGGAGGCGCTGTATGAGTGAGGGCGACGAGTCCGCCGCCCTCACCGAGCTCGCGAAGCGCCGAGGCTTCTTCTTCGGCTCCTCAGAGGCCTACGGCGGCGTCGGCGGGTTCTACACCTACGGCCCGCAGGGCGCGGCCCTGAAGTCCAACGTCGAGGAGGCGTGGCGCGAGCGCTTCGCCGTCCAGGAGGGCAACCTCGAAATCGAAGCGCCGACCATCATGCCCGAACCCGTCTTCGAGGCGTCGGGCCACCTCGACGGCTTCGACGACATGCTCGTCGAGTGCGCCGAATGCGGCGAGTCCCACCGCGCGGACCACCTCATCGAGGACAACTCCGAGCTGGAGGACGCGGAGACGCTGTCGCCCGAGGAGGCGGCGGAGAAAATCGCCGACCTCGGCCTCGTCTGTCCGACCTGCGGCGCGGACCTCGCGGGCCAGTCCGTCGAGGACTTCAACCTCATGTTCGAGACGAACATCGGTCCCGGTTCCTCGACGCCCGGCTACCTCCGCCCCGAGACGGCGCAGGGCATCTTCGTGGAGTTCCCGCGCATCAAAGAGTACGCGCGCAACAGCCTCCCGTTCGGCGTGACACAGGTCGGCCGCGCCTACCGCAACGAGATTTCGCCGCGGAAGAGCATCGTCCGCACCCGCGAGTTCACGCAGGCCGAACTGGAGCACTTCATCGACCCCGAACGCGACGAGGCCGACCTCTCCGCGGTCGAGGACGTGGAGGTGCTTCTGTACCCCGCGACCGAGCAGGAGGCCGACGACGGGGACTACGTCGAGACGACCATCGGCGAGGCCGTCGAAGACGGCGTCATCGGCAACGCGTGGCTCGGCTACTTCCTCGGCATCGCCCAGGAGTGGTACGAGACGGTCGGCGTCGACATGGATCGCTTCCGCTTCCGCCAGCACCTCGCGGGCGAGCGCGCCCACTACTCCTCGGACTGCTGGGACGCCGAGAGCGAGGTTGACGGCGACTGGATCGAAATCGCGGGCTTCTCCTACCGGAGTGACTACGACCTCTCGAAACACGGCGAGTACGGCGACGACGACTTCACCGTGTTCCAGCAGTACGACGAGCCGAAGACGGTCGAGCGCGCCGTCGTCGACCCCGACATGGCGACGCTCGGCCCCGAGTTCGGCGCGCAGGCCGCCGACGTGGCCGACGCGCTGGAGACCCTCGCCGAGCGCGACCCCGACGCCTTCGACGCCGACGAGGTCACCCTCGACATCGACGGCGAGGAGATCACCGTCGACACCGACGTGGCCAACTTCTCGGTCGAGACGCAGACCGAGGCGGGCGAACACATCACGCCCCACGTGGTCGAGCCCTCGTTCGGTATCGACCGCACGGTGTACACGCTCCTCGCGCACGCCTACGAGACCGACGAGGTCGACGGCGAGGCGCGGAGCTACCTCTCGCTTTCGCCGTCTGTCGCGCCGACGAACGTCGGCGTCTTCCCGCTCGTGAGCAACGTGGACGAACTGGTCGACCTCGCCGACGACGTGGCCGCCGAACTCCGCGCGGCCGGTTTCGCGGTCGTCTACGACGACTCCGGCAGCATCGGTCGGCGCTACCGCCGACAGGACGAGGTGGGCACGCCGTTCTGCATCACCATCGACCGCGACGGCCTCGAAGGCGACGGCGCGAACACCGTCACCATCCGCGAGCGCGACAGCGGCAAGCAGGTCCGACTGCCCGTCGACGACCTCGTCGGAACGCTGGTCGGCCTGCGCGCCGGCACCGCCTCGTTCGACGACGTGCTCGACGAGAACGAGGTCGTCGAGGCGTAACCCGCCGTGGGGCGACCGAGCACCGCCGAGGTGAAACGGCGACTGGTCCACGCGAGCGGCTCGGGGATGCCGCTTTTGTATCTCCTCGGGCTGGTCGAGTGGCGTACCCTCGGGTATCTGTTCGTCTTCCTCGCGGCGGTCGTCAGCGTCCTCGAACTGCTCCGACTGTTCGGCGGTCTCGAGTGGGCCGTCTACGACGAACTCACCCGCGAGTACGAACAGGACAACGTCGCCGGCTACGCGCTGTACGTCTACAGCCAGACCGCCGTCGCGCTGGTGTTCGACCCGCACGTCGCGGTCCCGGGGATGTTCATGCTCACCATCGGCGACCCGATAAGCGGCCTCATGGGCTCCGCACCGGTCGGCGAACTGAAGTCGGTGCGGACGCTCGCGGCGATGTTCGCGGTCTGTTTCGTCCTCGCCGCGCCGTTCGTGATTCCCGTCTCGGGAGTCGTCGCGGGCGGCCTCGCCGCGGCCGCCGGAGCAGCCGGGGCGACGCTGGCCGACGGGGTGAAGCCGGTCGTCGCCGGCTACGTCATCGATGACAACCTCTCGATTCCGCCGGTCGCCTGCGTCGCTATCGCGGGGACGCTCTGGCTGGTCGGCGTCGCGTAAGCGGTCGGCGTTCGGGCGTCGGTCCGTGATGCGATTTTATTTCAGTTGACCACGAATCGGACAGTCATGACTGTCTACGAGAGCGACCTTCCGGGCGTCGGGAAGAAACACGAGGTGGAACTCGGCGACGGCTCCCGGCTCGTCATCGTGACGCACAACAGCGGCAAGCGGGAGGTGTTCCGGCGCGCGAGCGCCGACAGCGACTCCGAGAAGTTGTTCGAACTCACCGACAAACTGGCCCGACAGGTGGGGACGCTTCTCGAAGGCGCGTACTTCCAGCCGGTCCAGACAGAGAGCATCGAGACGCTTCTCGGCGGGGACACGCTCATCGAGTGGGTCGAAGTCGGTGCAGACTCCGAGATTGCGGGCAAGACCCTCGGTGAGTCCGACCTCCGGCAGGCGACCGGCGCGTCCGTCATCGCCATCGAGCGCGGCGACGAGGTCGTCACGTCGCCCGGCGGCGACGCGATGGTCGAAGCCGGTGACACGCTGGTCGTCATCGGTCCGAAGGCGGCCTGCCGCGACTTCACAGCGCTCGTCAAAGGGACCTAATGGCAGCGGCGCTGCTCGAATTCGGCTATCTGTTCGTCGTCTTGGCGGTCGTCGGAGCGGTCGCGCTCCGCCTCGGTCTGTCGGTGATTCCCCTCTACGTCGTCGGCGGCGTCGTCGCCGGACCGTACGTCGCCGGGCGGTTCGGCCTCCCGTACGTCCCGAACGGCGAAATCGTGACGATTCTCGCGGAACTCGGTATCGTCCTCCTCCTGTTTTTCCTCGGCCTGGAGTTCAGCCTCGACCGCCTCCGGTCGTCGGGGGCGAAAATCGGCCGCGCGGGCGTCATCGACCTCGCGGTGAACCTCCCCATCGGCGTCGCCATCGGTCTCGTCCTCGGGTGGTCGCCGGTGGAGGCGCTGTTGCTCGGCGGCATCGTCTACATCTCGTCGTCGGCCATCGTGACGAAGACGCTCATCGATCTCGGGTGGATTGCGGACCCCGAGTCGGAGCCGATTCTGGGCACGCTCGTCTTCGAAGACCTCGCCATCGCGGTCTACCTCGCGGTCGTCACCTCGCTCGTGCTCGGCGGCGACGGCGGCGTCGCGGCCATCGGCCGGTCGCTCGCCATCGCCTTCGGCTTCCTCGGCCTCCTGTTCGTGGCCGTCCAGTACGGGACGCCGCTTTTCGCCCGCGTCCTCGACGTAGAGAACCAGGAGGCGTTCGTCCTGCGGGCGCTCGCGGTCGTCGTTCCCATCTCGGGTGCGGCGCTCGCGCTCGGGGTGAGCGAGGCTGTCGCGGCGTTCTTCGTCGGCATGGGCTTTTCGACGAGCGGCCACCGGGAGCGACTCGAACACCAGCTCGTCTCCGTGCGCGACGTGTTCGCCGCGGTGTTCTTCTTCTGGATCGGCCTTGGCACCGACCCGACGCTGCTGGCGGCGGCGGCCGTCCCGCTCGCCATCGCGGTCGTCGTGTCCACGCCGTCGAAGATTCTCTCGGGCTATCTCGGCGGTCGGGCGTACGACCTCTCGGCGCACCGGTCGCTCCGGGTCGGCGTCGGGATGGTCCCCCGCGGCGAGTTCTCGCTCGTCATCGCGGCACTGGCCGCCGCGGGCACGACACCGGTGATGCGCGAAATCATCCCGGCGTTCGCGGTCGGCTACGTCTTCGTCATGAGCGCGCTCGGGACGGTGCTGATGCAGCGGTCGGACCTCGTGGAGCGACTGGTCTTCCGCGGCGGCGCGGCGGACGGAGAGACCTCGACCGAGAGCGCCTGATTCGTCCCGGCGCGACGTTTTCGAGCCGTCGACGCCGACCGACCCGAACGGCCACAGAACACTTACCGGAGGAGCCGTCACGTTGCGGGTGCTATGACCCTTATCGAGTGGCTCGTCATCGCAGTCGTCGTGGTCGCGATTATCGCGCTCGTGGTCGCGCTCGTCGACAACGAACTGCTGGTCGAACTCGCCGGGGAGTTGCTCGACTGAGGAAACGTTTGCGTCGCCGGAAGCGTTTAATAGGAATGACTTCGTAGCGTTTCACAACCATGGCGACTCGCAGCACCTTCGCCACTTTTGCCCCGCTGCGAGCCGCGGCTGTCCGACCCCGACGACGGGCCCTTTAGGGCCACAATCATCATCTCCTTCGGGACACGTCGAAAACGCTAATCTTCCATTTTCGTGCCTATAGGCATCTCTACCACTTAATTTCACAAATTGAATGCAAAGAATTTATCTGTATGTCCCCGCCACAGACGAGTACATGAAGAAAGTCGCACTCGCGTTCTCGGGCGGACTCGACACAACAGTCTGCGTCCCGATTCTCGAAGAGGAGTACGGATACGACGAAGTCATCGGCGTCACGGTCGACGTCGGCCAGCCCGAAGAGGAGTTCGAGGAGGCCTACGAGACGGCCGAGGCCCTCGGACTGGAGCACCACGTCGTCGACGCGAAACAGGAGTTCGCACAGCTCTGTCTCGACTCCGTGTGCGCCAACGCGGACTATCAGGGCTATCCGCTCGGCACCGCGCTCGCGCGCCCGGTCATCGCCAAGGCCATCCTCGAACTCGCCGAGGAACACGACTGCGAGGGCATCGCCCACGGCTGTACGGGCAAGGGTAACGACCAACTCCGCTTCGAGGCCGTCTGGCGCGCCTCCGACCTCGAAGTCATCGCGCCCGTCCGCGAGATGGGCATGACCCGCGAGTGGGAAATCGAGTACGCCGCCGAGAAGGACCTCCCGGTGCAGGGCGGCAACGAGGGCGTCTGGTCCATCGACACGAACCTCTGGAGCCGTTCCATCGAGGGCGGCAACCTCGAAGACCCCGGCTACGTCCCGCCGGAGGACATCTACGAGTGGACCGACCAGCCGTCCGGCGAGACGGAACTCATCGAAATCACGTTCCAAGACGGCTACCCGGTCGCCGTCGACGACGAGGAGATGGAGCCCCTCGAACTCATCTCGCTTCTCAACGAGAAGGCCGGCAAGCACGGCGTCGGCCGCACGGACATGATGGAAGACCGCATGCTCGGCCTCAAGGTGCGCGAGAACTACGAGCACCCGGCCGCGACGACGCTCCTGAACGCCCACGAGGCGCTCGAAGGGCTCGTCCTCACGAAGGAGGAACGCGACTTCAAGGCCACCGTGGACAACGAGTGGTCCCAGAAGGCCTACGAGGGCCTCATCGACGCCCCGCTCGTGGGCGCGCTGAACGCCTTCCTCGAAAAGACCCAAGAGCGCGTCACGGGCACCGTGACCATCAAGTTCGAGGGCGGACAGGCCCGCCCGGTCGGCCGCGAGTCCGAGTACGCCGCGTACTCCGAGTCCGCCGCCTCCTTCAACACGGAGACGGTCGACGGCATCGAGCAGGCCGACGCGACGGGCGTCGCCAAGTACCACGGCTTCCAGGCGCGTCTCGCCAACCAGAGCGCGAAGAAGCAGAAGCCCGAACTCGCCGCAGACGGCGGTAGCGACGAGTAAGATGGCAGGCGAGGACGGCGACTCCGAGGGCGTCATCCGCCGGGACCGCTTCAGCGGCGGCCCCGCCCGCGGGTTCATGTCGAGCCTCGCGGCCGACGAACGCATCTTCGAGGCCGACCTCGCCGTCGACCGGGCGCACGTCGTGATGCTCGCGGCCCAAGACATCATCGAGTCCGAGGTCGCGAGCGAGATTCTCGCCGCGCTGGACGAGGTCGAGGCCGCGGGCCACGGCTCGCTTGCCGGCGGCGAAGACGTCCACGAGGCCATCGAGGCCGCCGTCATCGACATCGTCGGCCCCGACGGCGGGAAGATGCACACCGCCCGCTCGCGCAACGACGAGGTGGCGACCTGCATCCGCTACCGCCTGCGCGAGGACGTGCTTTCGGCCCTCGACGCGGCGCTCGCCCTGCGCGAGTCGTTAGTCGAGACGGCCGCCGAACACACCGAGACGGTGATGCCCGGCTACACGCACCTCCAGCCCGCGCAACCGACGACGGTCGCGCACTTCTTGCTCTCGTACGAACGGGCGGTCGCCCGCGACTGCGCCCGCCTCATGTGCGCGTACGAGCGCATCAACCAGTCGCCGCTCGGGTCGGCGGCGTTCGCGGGCACGCCCTTCGACGTGAACCGCGAACTCGTGGCCGACCTGCTCGGCTTCGACCGCGTGATGGAGAACTCGATGGACGCCTCCGCGACCCGCGACTTCCTCGCGGAGACGCTGTCGGCGCTCACGACCCACGCGGTCACGCTCTCCGGCCTCGCCGAGGACCTCGTGATATTCTCGAACAAGGGCCTCGTCGAGCTGTCGGACGACTACTCGTCGACCTCCTCTATCATGCCGCAGAAGAAGAACCCCGACACGATGGAACTCGTTCGCGCCGTCGCGGGCGACGCCGTCGGGGAACTCACCGGCCTCCTGACGACGCTCAAGGGGCTGCCGCGCGCGTACAACCGCGACCTCCAGCGCGCCCACAAACACGCGTTCCGCACTGTCGACGACGTGGCCGAGGCGGCCGCGGTCGCCGCCGGCGCGGTCGGGTCCGCGACGTGGCCCGAGGACGAACTCGCCGCGGCCGCGGGCGACGGCTTTTCGACCGCGACCGGCGTGGCTGATCTGCTGGCGATGGCCGGCCTGCCGTTCCGCACGGCCCACGAGGTCGTCGCGGAGGCGGCCGCCCGCTCGGAGGGAACGCCCGACGTGGCAACACTTGACGCCGTCGCTACGGACGTATTAGGTGAGTCACTCTTTACACACGTGACAGCCGAGGCCGTCGAAGCCGCGCTCGACCCGACCGAGAGCGTGGCGAGTCGCGATTCGGTCGGCGGGCCCGCGCCCGCCGCCGTGGAGGCGACGCTCTCGACGGCCCGCGACGAACTCTCGGACGACACCGCCGCCGTCGCGGACGCCCGCGACTCGCTCGCGGCGGCCGCCGAGGGCCTCGACGAGGAGGTTTCGAGCTATGTCTGAGTCCACAGACGCGACGCCCGCGGGTCTGCTCCGACGACCGCGAGCGACTGCGCCGCGACGACCGGCGGGGCTCCGACGACCCCGACCGGAACCGCGGCGACGACGACCACGCCCGGCGCGGGAGACGGGTCGACCGGTCCGACGACCGGTCCCGTCTCCGGCGTCGAGTGAGCGTGGCACCCAAGCTCGACGCGTCGTTCGGCCGATCCGTACTGTCGGCCGATTCGACAGATAACACCCGTTAGAGACTTCTTTGCATTAATTTCCGTCTCGTAATTTTCGACGGCTTTAATACTATCCGTCGACCAGCCACGGATGTAATGAGCGACACCATCACCGCGGAAGACCCGCTGAGCGGAGAGGAAATCGAGCTGCCGGCCGACGTCGAAGTCGGCGAAATCATCGACAGCCCCGCCACGGGCGCAGAGCTTGAGGTCGTCTCCCTCGACCCCGTGACACTCGAAGAAGCGCCCGAACTCGAAGAGGACTGGGGAGAGTAAATTGCACGTTGGACTGCTCTATTCCCGGATTCGCCGCGACGAGAAGCTCCTGCTCAACGAGCTTCGCGACCGCGGCCACGAGGTGACGAAGATAGACGTTCGGAAAGAGCAGTTCGACCTCACGGAGCCGCCGGAATCGTTCGACGGGCTCGACGTGGTGGTCGACCGCTGTCTGGCGACGAGCAGGAGTATCTACATCACGCGCTTCCTGCAGTCGTACGGAATCCCGGTCGTCAACTCCCACGAGACCGCCGACATCTGCGCCGACAAGGCGAAAAACAGCCTCGCGCTCGCGGACGCGGGCGTTCCCACGCCGAACACGAAAGTGGCCTTCACGGTCGACTCGGCGATGGAAATCGTCGAGGAGTTCGGCTACCCCTGCGTCCTCAAGCCGGTCGTCGGCTCGTGGGGCCGCCTGATGGCGAAAATCGACTCCGAGTCGGCCGCCGAGGCCATCCTCGAACACAAGTCGACGCTCGGCAACTACGAGCACAAGGTGTTCTACATCCAGGAGTTCGTCGAGAAGCCGGGCCGCGACATCCGCGTGCTCGCCACCGACGGCGAACCCGTGGCCGCGATGGTCCGCTCGTCGGACCACTGGCTCACGAACGCCGCGAAGGGCGCGAGCGTCGAGGAGTTCGAACTCGACGACCGCGCGAAGGAACTCGTGAGGCAGGCGTCCGACGCGGTCGGCGGCGGCCTGCTCGGCGTCGACCTCATGGAAGCGGGTGACGATTACACGGTTCACGAGGTCAACCACACCGTCGAGTTCAAGGCGCTCAACGACGCCGTCGAGACGGACGTTCCCGCGACAGTCGTCGACTGGCTCGAAGCCAAGGTCGACGGCGAGCAGTCGCTGGCGGAGGTCTCGGCGTGAGCGACCAACTCACCGCGGGCGTCGTCGGCGGTTCCGGCTTCACCGGCGGCGAACTGCTCCGCCTGCTCGACGGCCACCCGAACTTCGACGTCGAACAGGCGACGAGCCGCTCCTACGAGCGCAAGACCGTCGGTCACGTCCACCCGAACCTTCGTCACCTCGACCTCCGTTTCACCTCGCCGGAGGACCTCGAATCGGTCGACGTGCTGTTCACGGCGACGCCCCACGGCGTCTCGATGGAGCACATCGACGCCTTTCAGGACGCGGCGGACACCGTCGTCGACCTCTCTGCGGACTTCCGCCTCTCAGAGGCGGCGCAGTACGACGAGTGGTACGACGGCCACGTCTGCCCCGAATACCTCGAACAGTCGGAGTACGCGCTCCCCGAACTGAACCGCGAGAACCTCCCCGGCGCGGACCTCATCGCCGCGGGCGGCTGTAACGCGACCGCGACGATTCTCGGCCTCAAGCCGCTTTTCGACGCCGGCATCCTCTCCGGCGACGAGCAGGTCGTCGTGGACGTGAAAGTCGGCTCGTCGGAGGGCGGCGCGGGCGCGAGCAAGGCGTCGTCGCACGCCGAGCGCTCGGGCATCGTCCGCCCCTACGCGCCGACCGGCCACCGCCACGAGGCCGAAATCGAGGAGTACCTCGGCCTCTCGGTCTCGTTTACCGTCCACGCGGTCGACATGGTCCGCGGCGCGGCGGCGACCTGTCACGTCTTCCCCGACGGCCCCGTCTCGAAGGGCGACATGTGGAAAGCGTTCCGCGGCTCCTACGGCGACGAACCGTTCATGCGCACCGTCGCCGGCGGCGGCGGCGTCTACCGCTACCCGGAACCGAAGTCGGTCGCCGGGACGAACTTCGGCGAGGTCGGCTTCGAAATCGACCCCGGAAACCGACGACTCGTCGTCTTCTCGGCCATCGACAACATGATGAAAGGCTCCGCGGGGCAGGCGGTCCACGCCGCCAACATCGCGCTCGGGCTGGACGAGACCGCAGGACTCGACTTCACCGGCTTCCACCCCATCGGCTCGCCCTGACCGCACCGCCCCCGAACGCTCGCCCCCGACACACGATTTACGCACCATTTCGACTATGACAGGATACACACGCGAGGAACTGCTCGCGGCACACGAACAGCTCGTCGACAACGAAGCGAATCTACTCACCGATGGCGGCAAGGAGCCGCCGGTCGTCGTCAAAATCGGCGGTGCGAAGGCCGTCGACCCGCAGGGAGCCGTCTCCGACGTGGCCCACCTCGTCGCCAACGGCACCGACGTGGTCGTCGTCCACGGCGGCTCGACCGCAGTCGACGAGACGCTCGAAGAACTCGGCGAGGAGCCGACCTACGTCGAGTCGCCCTCGGGCGTCTCCGGCCGCTTCACCGACGAGCGCACCATGGAGGTCTTCTCGATGGTGATGCCGGGCAAGCTCAACACGGACCTGACCGCGCTGTTCCGCGAGGCGGGCGTCGACGCGCTCGGTCTCTCGGGCGTCGACGGCGGCCTCCTGACCGGCCCGCGCAAGTCGGCCGTCCGGGTCATCGAAGACGGCAAGAAGAAGATCAAGCGCGGCGACCACTCCGGGAAGATTACCTCGGTAAACGCGACGCTCCTCGAAACGCTCCTCGACGGCGGCTACACGCCCGTCGTGACCGTTCCGATGCTCGCCGACGACGGCGTACCGGTCAACGCCGACGCCGACCGCGCCGCCGCCGCAGTCGCGGGCGCGCTCGGCGCGAAACTCGTCGTCCTCACCGACGTGAAAGGCGTCTACGCCGACCCCGACGACGAATCCACGCTCATCGAGACGGCCGACACGCCCGAGGAGTTCTCGGCGCTCGAATCGGCCGCTGAAGGGTTCATGACCAAGAAGGTCATGGCCGCGAAGGAGGCCCTCGACGGCGGGGCCGCCGAGGTCGTCGTCTCCGACGCGAACCTGAACGACCCCATCGTGACGGCGCTCAACGGCGGCGGCACGCACGTGACGCCCGGCGCACTGGTCGAAGCTGGGGGGGCCGAACAATGAGCGGCTTCGTCTTCAACGAGAAACCCATCGCCATCGAGTCGGGCGAGGGGCCGTATCTCTACTCGGACGACGGAACCGAGTATCTCGACTTCGGCGCGAGCTACGCCGTCGCGGCGCTCGGCCACTCCCACCCCGCGGTCACCTCCGCGATTCAGGAGCAGGCCGCGAAGCTGACCTACGTGCAGGCGTCGTACCCCGTCGAGGTCCGCACCGAACTCTACGAGAAGCTGGCGACGCTCGCGCCCGGCGACATCTCGAACGTCTGGCTCTGTAACTCCGGCACGGAGGCCAACGAGGCGGCGATGAAGTTCGCCCGCTCGGCGACCGGCCGCCAGAAAATCGTCGCCACGAAGCGCGCCTTCCACGGCCGCACCCTCGGGAGCCTCGCGCTCACGTGGAAACAGAAGTACAAGAAGCCCTACGAGCCGGTCGCCGGCGGCGTCGAGTTTGTCAGCTACGGCGACGAGGAGGAACTCGCCGAAGCCGTCGACGACGAGACGGCCGCGGTCTTCCTCGAACCGATTCAGGGCGAAGGCGGCATCAACCCCGCGACGACCGAGTATCTCCAGACCGCCCGCGACCTGACCAAGGACGCGGGTGCCGCGCTCGTCTTCGACGAGATTCAGACCGGCATCGGTCGCACCGGGTCGCTGTGGGCCTGCGAGAACGTCGGCGTCGTCCCCGACATCCTGACGAGCGCGAAGGGCATCGCCAACGGACTGCCGCTCGGCGCGACGCTCTGTGCCGACTGGATTGCGGACGGCGCGGCCTCCCACGGCTCGACGTTCTCCGGCGGACCCGTGGTTTGTGCGGCGGCGAACGCCACCCTCGACACCATCGTCGAAGAGGACCTGCCCGGCCACGCGGCCGCGGTGGGCGACTACCTCACGACGGAACTCGAAGCGGCCGTCGAGGAACACGATCTGCCGGTCCGCGAGGTCCGCGGCGACGGCCTCATGATCGGCGTCGAGGTCAAACGCGGCGCGAACCGCACGCTGAAGCACCTCGCGCTGTCCGAACAGTTGCTCGCGCTCCCCGCGGGCCGGACGGTCGTCCGGTTCCTGCCGCCGCTCGTCATCGAGGAGGAGCACGCCGACCGCGCGGTCGACGCCATGACGAACGTGTTATCATGAACGCCGAAATCGAACGCCAAGACGACGAGGCGGACGTGGAGAAAGCGGGAGCGGCCGACGCCGACGCCGACACCACCGCCGTCTCGGACACCAGTACCGACGCCCTCGACGAGGGCGAGTGGGCCGACGCGCGCCACCTCCTCTACGACATGGTCTCGACGCCCTCGGTGTCGGGCGAGGAGGAGGCGGCCGCCGAGGTCCTGAAAGCGTTCTTCGAGGCGCACGACCGCGAGGTCTGGATAGACGAGGTCGGCAACGTCCGCGCGCCGGCCGACGACGCGGTGCTTCTCACCTCCCACATCGACACCGTCCCCGGCGACGTGCCGGTGAAAATCGAAGACGGCGTCCTCTGGGGTCGCGGCAGCGTCGACGCGACAGGGCCGCTTTGTTCGATGGCCGCGGCGGCCGTCGAGACGGGCGTCTCGTTCGTCGGCGTCGTCGGCGAGGAGACCTCCTCGCGCGGCGCGTGGCACCTCGTGGAGGACCGCGAGGAGCCCGACGCGGTCGTCAACGGCGAACCCTCGGGCTGGGACGGCGTCACGCTCGGCTACCGCGGGTTCCTCTCGGGAACGTACATCGCGACGAGCGAACTCGGTCACTCCTCGCGCCCCGAGGAGAACGCCATCCAGTCCGCGGTCGCGTGGTGGTCCCGCGTGGCCGACTTCTTCGACGAAGAGCGCGACGGCGTCTTCGACACGGTGACGACCAAGCCCGTGACGTTCGACGGCGGCCCGACCGACGACGGCCTCGCGGTCGAGGCGACGGTTGACGTACAGTTCCGCGTCCCGCCGCGGCTCTCCATCGACGACGTTCGCGAGGTCGCGGAGGGCGAACTCACCCGCGGCGGCGTCCACTGGAACAAGCCCATTCCGCCGGTCATGATGAGCCCCCGCACCGACGTGGCGCGGGCGTTCCGCGTCGCCATCCGCAACGTCGGCGGCGTGAAGCCCCGGCTCCTCCGCAAGACCGGGACCAGCGACATGAACATCTTCGCCGGCACGTGGGACTGCCCCATGGCGACCTACGGCCCCGGCGACTCGGACCTCGACCACGCTCCGAACGAACACCTCGACCTCGCCGAGTTCGATAGCGCCATCGACGTGCTCGTCGACGTGTGCGAGCGCCTCGCTGACGACTGAGGCGACCGAGCGGCGGCGACTGACTGGCCAAGACGACGAACCGACACGGAGACACGACACACGACACAATGCTCGAAACCACCCACTTCACCGACATCGACGACATCAGCGCATCGGAGTTAGACCGCGTTCTCACCCGCGCCGCCGACATCAAGTCCGGCGACGACGAGACGCAGCTTACCCGAGCGACGCTGGCGATGCTCTTCGAGAAGCCGAGTACCCGGACGCGTGTCTCCTTCGAGACGGGGATGACCGAACTGGGCGGCCACGCGCTGTTCCTCGGCCCCGAGGACATCCAGCTCGGCCACGGCGAGCCGCTTTCGGACACCGCGCGCGTGCTGGGTCGCTACGGCGACGCCATCATGGTCCGCCTGTTCGACCACGAGGACCTGCTCGAAATCGCCGAGCACTCCGACGCGCCGGTCATCAACGGCCTGACCGACGACGCCCACCCCTGCCAGACGCTCGCCGACCTGCTCACCATCCGCGAACACGTCGGCGACTTCGACGAGGTACAGGCCGCGTGGGTCGGCGACGGCAACAACGTCGGCCAATCGTTCGTCCTCGGCTGTGCGATGGCCGGCATCGACCTCACCGTGGCGACCCCGCCGGAGTACGGCGTCGACGACGACGTGCTCGAAAAGGCGGACGAACTCGGCTCGGCCCCGACGATTACGACCGACCCCGAGGAGGCCGTCGCGGACGCCGACGTGGTCTACACCGACGTGTGGATTTCGATGGGCCAAGAGGACCAGCGCCACGAGAAACTGCAGGCGTTCGAGGGGTTCCAACTCGACGAGAACCTGCTTTCGGGCACCGACGCGAAGGTCATGCACTGCCTGCCGGCCCACCGCGGCGAGGAGATTACCGGCGACGTGCTCGAAGGCAAGCGCTCGCTCGTCTGGGACCAGGCGGAGAACCGCCTGCACGCCCAGAAGGGCCTCATCGTCGAACTGCTCGAAGAATAGTCCGGGTCCGCGGCGGTCGCCGCCCTTTTCAGGTTCTCAGAAGACGCCGTCGAGCGTGGGGTACGACGCCCCGAGAACGGCCCCGTAGACGACGTGGCCGACGAGGCTCGTCACGTTCACGTTCGGGAGTGGCGGGTTCGCGGGCGAGCCGACCGCGCCGAGCCACACGGGCATGACCAAGACGGCCAGGACGGCCCAGAGGACGACGCCGTAGCCGACGCCCGCCCCGAGCGACCTGAGCGAGCTGCTGAGGTCGAAGTCGAGGGCGCTCACGAGGGCGGCGAACGCGACGCCGAGAATCGCGCCGTGGGCGACGTGGATAGTGAAGCCGGCGGCCCCGCCCATCAAGCCGTACATCGAGGGAATGGCGACTTCGAGGACTGGCCGCATCTGGACGACCATCATCGCACCCATGACGACGGCGGCGAGCGAGCCGGCGGCCACGCCGGTTCGCCACGAGGCGGTCGTCGTCGATTCGTGTCGTGTCGTGGCTGTTTCAGAGGCCATGGTTGGCGTGCCAACAGCTAGCACGATAACGCTCACTCGGACGGGCGGCACTGCCGCACCGCGGGGGTACTATTATACCGTCCCCGTCGAGTCCGGCGGTGTCGAGGGCTCCGAGCCTTTTAATCGGATGGCGGCCGAGATTCTCCCGTGGCCCACGCCAACGGCGCACCCGACGACGGCGACGCGGACGGAGCGTGGCGGTTCTTCCCGTACGACGAGCCGTACCCCAATCAGGAGGCGGCGATGGCCGGCATCGCCGACGCCCTCGACGACGAGCGGAACGTCCTCCTCGAAGGGGCGACCGGGACCGGGAAGACCATCTCCGCGCTCGTGCCCGCGCTCTCGTACGCCCGCGAGCACGACAAGACGGTCGTCATCACGACGAACGTCCACCAGCAGATGCGCCAGTTCGTCGAGGACGCCCGCGCCATCACCAGAGAGGAGGCCATTCGCGCGGTGGTGTTCCGCGGGAAGTCCTCGATGTGCCACATCGACGTGGGCTTTCAGGAGTGTCAGACCCTCCGCGATACGACGCGAAACATCGTCGAAAAGGAGTCCGACAAGGCTGAACTCTCCGAGCAGGCGCAGTCACTCCTCGACGGGATGCGTGAGGGCGAGTCCGGTGCGGCCGACGCGCGGAGCGCCGTCACGGACGAACTCGACAGCATCGACGACGAGCTAGAAGAGTTGAAGGAGGGCAACTACTGCGAGCACTACTACAACAACCTCGCGCGGAACACCGACGAGTTCTTCCAGTGGCTGTTCGACGACGTGCGGACGCCCGACGAGATTTTCGAGTACGCCGGGAAACAGAACCTCTGCGGCTACGAACTGCTCAAGGAGGGCATGGAGGGCATCGACCTCGTCGTCTGCAACTACCACCACCTGCTCGACCCGATGATACGCGAGCAGTTCTTCCGGTGGCTGGACCGCGATCCCGACGACGTGATTACGGTGTTCGACGAGGCGCACAACATCGAGAGCGCCGCCCGTGACCACGCCAGTCGCGCGCTCACCGAGAACACGCTCGAAAGCGCGATGAACGAGCTGGAAGACGAAGACGACTCGCGGGCTGAGAGCGCTCGCAACGTCATCGGGACGTTCCTCGACTCGCTGCGCGACAGCTACGAGGAGGCGTTCGGCTTCGGCGAGCGCGAGCAGGTCGGCGAGAACTGGTACGACCTCTCTATCGCCAATCAGGGCCGCCGCGACGACCTGACGATGGACTTTCTGCAGTCTTACGAGGGCCGCGGCATCGACGTGGAGGTCGAACTCGCCCTCCAGTTGGGCAAGCAGTTGGACGAGCAGTACGAAGACGCGTACAAGAACGGCGAGGCGACGACGCGCAAGGAGTGCCAGACGCTGCAGGCCGCGAACTTCATCGCCGACTGGACGGAGATGGGCGGCGAACTCGGTCGCCACCCGATGCTGTCCGTCCGCCGCGACGGGGGTACCGACGAGATTTACGGCCGCGCCGAACTGTACACCTGCATCCCGCGAGAGGTCACGAAGGAACTGTTCGAGGAGGTCCACGCGAGCATCCTGATGTCGGCGACGCTCCGCCCGTTCGACGTGACGGAGGGTACTCTGGGCCTCAAAAACCCGGTGACGATGGCCTACGGCCTCGAATACCCCGAGGAGAACCGTCGGACGTTTTCGGTGTCGCTGCCCGCGCTGTTCTCTTCCGAGCGCGACGACCCCGGCACGCAGCAGACAATCGAGGAGATGTTGGCCGACGCCGCCACCTTCACGCCGGGCAACACGCTCGTGTTCTTCCCGTCGTACGCCGAGGCGGAGCGCTACCACGAGCGCCTGCGGGCGAACCCGGACGTCGACGCGGAACTGTTCTTGGACGAACCGGGCGTCCGCGCCGAGGAGATGCGCCGGAAGTTCGTGGGCAAGGACGGCGCGGTGCTTCTCACCTCGCTTTGGGGGACACTCGCCGAGGGCGTGAGCTTCGACGGCGACGACGCCCGAACCGTCGTGGTCGTCGGCGTTCCCTATCCGCACCTCTCCGAGCGATTGGAGGCGGTACAGGACGCCTACGACCGCGCCTACCGCGGCAAGAAAGACGCCGGCTGGCGCTACGCCGTTGAGATTCCGACGATTCGGAAGACCAGACAGGCGCTCGGGCGGGTCATCCGCGCGCCCGACGACTTCGGTGTCCGCGTGCTGGCCGACAAGCGCTACACCCGCGAGAGCTCCTCGATGGGGAAGTACGGCGTCCGCGGGTCGTTCCCGGTCGAAGAGCGCGCCGAGATGGTCGATATCGCGCCGAACAAACTCAAGTTCGCCATGCTGAACTTCTACAACGACCACGACGCCTACGACGGCGACCCGCCGCGGCCCTGAGCGGGTCGCACTCGGCACGAAAAGTCGGTCGGGACCGCCGTGCAATTCTTACCTGTTCGAACCAACACAGGGTGATGAGTGCGACCCCTCCCGGACCGAAGGGCCTCCCGTTGTTCGGCGCGAGCAGACAGTACGCCCGCGACCCGTTTACGTTCCTGACGGCCGTCGCGGACGCCTACGGCGACGTGGTCCACTTCGACCTCGGCCCGCTCGACACCTACATGCTCACGAATCCGACGGACGTCGAGACGGTGCTCGTGAGCGAGGCGTCGAAGTTCAGAAAGCCGCAGTTCCAAGACAGGGCCATCGGCGACCTGCTTGGCGACGGCCTGCTCATGAGCGAGGGCGCGACGTGGAAGAAACAGCGCCAACTCGCCCAGCCGGCGTTCGACGTGCGGCGCATCTCGACGATGGCCGGCATGATGACCGACCGGACGGAGTCGATGCTGTCGTCGTGGGGCGACGGCGACGTGGTCGACGTGCAACTGGAGATGGCGCGGCTGACCGTCGAGATAATCGTCGACGCCATGTTCGGCACCGACCTCGACGACGAGCGCATCCGGCGGGTACAGGAGAACCTCGAACCGCTCGGCGCGCGGTTCGAACCCGACCCGTTTCGGTTCCTGACGCCCGACTGGGCCCCGACGCGGGAGAACCGCCAGTACAAGGAGGCGCTGTCCGAACTCGAATCGCTCGTCTGGGACATCGTCGAGGAGCGCCGCGGGACCGAGTACGGCGAGACACCGGCGTCGTCGGTGCCGGCCGAGGCGACGGGCAACGACCGACCGATGGACCTGCTTTCGATTCTGCTCCGCGCCTACGACGAGGGCGAGCAGACCGAGAAGAGCCTCCGCGACGAGCTGATGACGATGCTCCTCGCGGGCCACGACACGACGGCGCTGACGCTGACGTACGCCTGGTACCTGCTCTCGCAACACCACGAGGCAGAGGCGAAACTCCACCGCGAACTGGACGAGGTGCTCGGCGGGCGGACGCCGACGTTCGAAGACGTACGAGAACTGGAGTACACCGAACGCGTGCTGAACGAGGCGATGCGGCTGTACCCGCCGGTGTACGTCATGTTCCGCGAGCCGAAAGTGGACGTTCGCCTCGGCGGCTACCGCGTCCCCGCCGGGTCGGCCATCATGCTCCCGCAGTGGGTCGTCCACCGCTCGGAGCGCTGGTGGGACGACCCGCTTTCGTTCGACCCGGACCGCTGGGCACCCGAGCGGGCCGGCGACCGCCCGCGCTTCGCGTACTTCCCGTTCGGCGGGGGGCCGCGCCACTGTATCGGCAAGCACCTCTCGCTCCTCGAAGGGCGGCTCATCCTCGGTACCGTCGCCCAGCAGTACGAACTCGACTACGTCCGCGACGAGCCGTTCTCGCTTCGCGGGTCGCTGACGATGCACCCCGAAGAGCCGATGGGGATGCGGCTCCGGGCGCGCGACTGACGAGGCGGGGCGGGGCGGGGCGGGGCGGGGCGGGGC
>NZ_LOEP01000032.1:0-38130 GCF_001482285.1 Haloferax sp. Q22
GAGAACTTCGCCGCGGCCGCCGACGCCGCCGAGGACGCGGTTTCGACCCGCGGCGGCTTCGACGACCTCGCCCGCGACGTCGCCGACGGCGATGCGCCCGACCCACGACTGACGACCGCACCGACGGCTCCCGGCCTCGACAACTGGATTCGTGCTGACCTCGTCGCGCTCGCCGACCGCGTGAAAAACCGGAGCGTGACGGCGTCTGCCCGGCGGGTCGCCGCGGGCGAGACGAACCTCGCCGCAGAACTCGCGTCCGACCTGCGCGCCGACCGCCGCGAACTCGTCGGCGCACCGGCCGCCTACGACGGCGTTGCGGATCGAGCGCGCGTCGCGGTCCGCGCCGCGTATCTCGACCGCGTGCTGGCGACACTTGACCGCCGGGCGAACCGGACCGCGGCGGCGACCGGCGCGGCCGACGACGCGAGCACAGACGCAGCTATTGGGTCGCTCTCGGAGGCGGTCCGTGCCGAGGCGGTCGCCCGCGCGGCGCTGGGTGAGACGCGAGCAGACGGCGCGAACGGAACCGGCAACGAAACCGGCGTCCGGTTCGTCCCCGACGCGGACCCGATGTACCTCTCGCTCGGCGGTCTCTCGGGGTCCGCGATGCCGACCGTCTCCCGCGGCGGCACCTACCACCCGCTCGTCGCTCGCAACACCAACCTGTTCACGCTCCCCTACGGCGACGCCGCCGATACCGTCCTCGAACCGGTGTTCGGCGCGAACCGCCGCGTCCCGCTCCGCGTTGCGGCCCGCGCGCTCCTCGCCGCCGACTCGACGCTCGCGGTGACGAACGGGACGAACGAGACGCTCGCCGACCGGCGCGACAGGCTCGAAACCGCGGTCGACCGGTCGACCGTTCCCGCGGAGGAGGTCGCCAGGGACACGCTCCGCGCGCACACCGACCGTTCGGTGACGGAGCGCCAGCGGATTCTGGAGCGTGCGCTCGGCGAGTGGGACGACCCAGCCCACCGGGCGCTGGCGGTCACGAACGGCTCCGCGGCGCGCGCAATCGCCGTCGAAACTGCCGGCACGGGAACCGTCGAGGCCGACCTCCTCGAACGCCGCCTCGACGAGGCGTTCCGAACCGTCCGTCGGGACCGCTCGACGACGGTCCCACAGCGACTCACGAACCGAACCGTCGAGACGACGCGGAGCGCCCGCCAGCAGGCCCTCAGTGACATGGCGACCGACGCGGCGATGAACGCCACCGAGGACGCGGTCGCCGACCGCCTGAACGACACGCTCGACTCGCGGTTCGGGAAGTCGTTCAAGCGCGTCCCCGCCGGGATGCCGGTCGCGCCCGTCCCGGGGTACTGGTACGCGACGGTCAACGTCTGGGACGTGGAAGTCGCCGGCGAGTTCGCGCAGTTCCGCGTCCACGCCCGCGGCGACGCCGAATCTCTCACGTACGCCCGCGACGGCTCGGTTGTCGCTCTCGATTGGGACGACGACGGCGTCGCGGAGACAGTCGGCCGCGGCGACCGCGTCGCGTTCGACGTGGAGACGGCAATCGTCGTCGCGGTGCCCCCGTCGGGCGTCGGCGTCGGTGACATCGACGGCGACGCGGACGAGCGCTCCGAGGGGTGGGCGGGCGGTCCGGGTTGCACCGTCGCGGCCGACTGCCGCGCGAACGAATAGCCGCCAATACGACCCGAGTGGCAACCGTTTTGCCGCCGGAACGCCGAACCCGCGTGTATGTTGTACGACGCCGCCGCGAAGCCCGGAACCCTCTCGGCCGACGAGTTGCGCACCGCCTACGAGGACGAGATTCGCCGCGCAGTCGACGCCGCCGGGTCGGAGACGGCCGCCGAGGCCGCCGGCGTCTCGGAAGCCGCGCTCTCGAACGGCGTGTTGGACCTCACGCTCGAACAGGCCGCCGCAGTTCTCGAACTCGCCGACGGCAACCCCGACGCCGACGCCATCGTCTGGGAGTTCCGCGACCACCTCCTCATGGGCATGACGAGCGGTATCCTCGACGTTGACACGCTCGCGTCCGAGGTCGACCTCGACCTCTCCGGACAGGAGATTCAGCAGGCTATCGAGGGCCGCACCGCCGCCACGCTGAACGAACTGGCCGCCATCCACCACGTCATCGCCGTCCGAAACGAGCGATGAGAGTCGCCATCCTCGGCTGTGGCTACGTCGGCCTCGAACTCGCTCGCACGCTCGTCGCTGACGACCACGACGTGTGGGGCGTCCGCCGCTCCGACGACGGCCTCGCCGCCGTCAAAGCGACCGGTGCGGAAGCGGTTCGCGCCGACGTGACGGACGCCGACTCGCTGGCGTCGGTCCCCGACGTGGACCACGTCGTCTTCGCCGCGAGTTCCGGCGGCCGGGGGGCCGACGCCGCCCGGACCGTCTTCGTCGATGGTCTCCGAACGGCAATCGACCACTTCGCCGCCCGAGAGTCGCCGCCCGAGCGCCTCGTCTACACGTCGAGCACGGGCGTCTACGGCGACCACGGCGGCGAATTCGTCGACGAATCGACGCCACTCGACCCGACGACCGACAAGACGCGCGTCCTCGCAGAGGCCGAGCGCGTCGCCCGCGAGCACGCCGCCGAGCGGGGAATCGAAGGGACCGTCACCCGGTTCGCCGGGCTCTACGGTCCCGACCGCTACCGACTCGAACGCTACCTGACCGGCCCGGTCACGGCGGGTTACCTCAACATGGTCCACCGGGACGACGCCGCGGGCGTCGTCGCGTACCTCCTCGAAACCGACCGCGCCCGCGACGACACCGTCCTCGTCGTCGACGACGAACCAGTCTCGAAACACGAGTTCGCGGACTGGCTGGCCGACGAGTGCGGCGTCCCGCGTCCCGAAAAGCGCACGAAGGAAGAACGCCTCGCCGACGGCGACCTCTCGGAGGCTGCCCGCCGCCGTATCCTGACGAGCAAGCGCTGTTCGAACGACTACCTCCGCGAACTCGGCTATTCGTTCGCATATCCGACGTATCGAGAGGGCTACCGGGCGGCAATCGACGCCTACCGGGCCGGCGACGACTGAGCGTATTCGGGGGACGACAGGTTCGAACCCCCGAAATTCTGTCACTCAGGACAACTCGATTAGGGGGAATATTCATACGGTAGGCCCCGGTCGTGTTGTGTATGTTCGGTCCGGTGGGGCAGTTCGACACGGGTGCTATCTTTGAGTCTATCGACTCGTTCGTGCGCGCGCACCCCGAAATCGCGGCGGCGCTCGTCGTCGCGCTCGGCGCCCTCTCGCTCGTCGTCTACGCCGCGATTCGCTTCAAGCGGCCGATGGGCACGCGCTTCGCCGAGGCGCTGGAGGACGTCGACGAGGTCGCCGTCCTCATGCACCCGAACCCGGACCCCGACGCCATGGCCGCGGCAATCGGCGTAGCCTGTCTCGCAGAACAGGTCGGCACCACACCGACAATCCAGTTCGCTGGCCAGATTCGACACCAGGAAAACCGCGCGTTTCGTACCGTTCTCGACCTCGACTTAGACCCCATCGACCACGTGAGCGACCTCGCCGCCGAGGCGGTCGTCCTCGTGGACCACAACGCGCCCCGCGGCTTCGCGGGGGCAGAGGGCGTTCTCCCCTACGCCGTCGTCGACCACCATCCCGGCGACGGGACCGGCGAGGTGTTCACCGACGTCCGTACCGACTACGGCGCGTGTTCGAGCATCATCGCCGAGTACTTCCGCGACGTGGGCGCGAAACCCGTCCCGCCGGACATGCACGCCAGCGAGGTGAACGCCTCGTACACCGTCCCCTCGCAGGTCGCGACGGGTCTCGTCTACGGGATTCTCACGGACACCAAACATCTCACTGCGGGCTGTTCGGCCGCCGACTTCGACGCCGCCGGCTTCCTCTTTCCCGGCGTCAACGAGGACCACCTCGACCGCATCGCCAACCCCGAGGTCTCCCGCGAGGTGCTGGAGGCGAAGGCGCGCGCCATCGCCGGCCGCGACGTGCGCGGTCCCTTCGCAGTCGCCGACATCGGCACCATCTCGAACGTCGACGCCATTCCGCAGGCGGCCGACGAACTCATCCAACTCGAAGGCGTCACCGCGGCGGTCGTCTGCGGCGAGCGCGAGAGCAATGTCTACCTCTCGGGTCGCTCCCGCGACGACCGGGTTCACATGGGTCGGACGCTGGAGGCCGCGCTCGACCACTACCGCGGGGCGAGCGCCGGCGGCCACGCCCGGATGGGCGGCGGCCAGATAATCCGCCCCGACGCCGTCACCGACGGCGGCAACGGCGAGTCCATCGCCCGCGACGAACTCATCGAACACGTTTTCGAGGCGCTGTCGGGCGATATTTGACTCGCCGGCGGCTGTCTCCGAACCCGGACCGGTGGCCCTTAACCGTCGGCCGCCGTAGCCCCGGCCATGGCTACAGGACGGGCGACGTGGGCCTACCGCGACCGGTTCGGTGACAGTTTCGGCCGAACGTTCTACCGCCGGTTCGGCCCAGGCGTCGTCTCCAGTATCGGCATCGGGACCTACCTCGGCGAGCCAACCGACGCGGTCGACGACCGCTACCGCGAGTCGCTCGTCTCCGCGCTCGAACACGGCGTCAACCTCGTCGACACGGCGTCGAACTACCGTCACGGCCGCGCCGAACGAGTCGTCGGCGACGCGGTCCGCGGGGCCGACGTCGACCGCGACGCCGTCGTCGTTGCCTCGAAGGCCGGGTTCGTCCCCTTCGACCGCGAGCGCCCCGACGACCCCGGCGCGTACGTCCGCGAGACGGTCCTCGACGCGGGCCTCGCCGACGCCGACGAACTCGCCCACGGCAGTCACACCATCGCGCCCGCGTTCGTCGACGAGATGCTCGACCGGTCGCTCGACCTGACGGGACTGGACCACATCGACTGCTACTACCTCCACAACCCCGAGACGCAACTGGCAATCGCCGACCGTGAGACGGTGTACGACCGCGTCGAGGCCGCCTTCGAGGTCCTCGAACGCCGGGTCGCCGGCGACGACATCGGTCGCTACGGTGTCGCAACGTGGGAGGCGCTCCGGGTCGCGCCCGACCACGACGCGTACCTGTCGCTCCCCGAACTCGTCCATCGGGCCGAGCGCGCGGCAGAAACCGTCGGCAACGACGAACACTCGCTCGAAGCGATTCAGCTTCCGTTCAACGTCGTGATGGCCGACGCGTTCACCGTCGAGGCTCACGACACCGACGCGGGCGAGGCGATGAGCGCGCTCTGGTACGCCCACGAACACGGCCTGCACGCCTTCACGAGCGCCAGCCTCGCGCAGGGCGACCTCGCGGCGGAGATTCCGGCGTCGGTGAACTCGGTGCTCGCCGGCGACACGGCGGCCCAGCGGGCGCTCAACTTCTCGCGGAGCGCGCCCGGCGTGACCGCGGCGCTCGTCGGCGCGTCGTCGGTAGCACACGTCGCGGAGAACATCGCGGCCGGCACGTTCGACCCTCTCGGGGCGCGGACGTTCGATTCGGTGTTCGAGTGAGCGGCCGCCGGTTCCCGTCGGGCGTCCGCCGTCGGTTGGTTCGCCTTATCTGAGCTCTTTCCACTCCCGCCCGCAGTCGGCGCAGATGCGGAGGGAAAACACCTCGTCCGGGTCGTTTTTCTTCTTCAGCGACTCGCCGCACTCGGAACAGGTCAGTCGTCCGTAGGTATCCTTCTCCAACTCCCCGTCTCGAAGCCCCTTCCGCGTTGTCTTCATAGGCGTCCGTTTGTGCAACGAACATAAAAACCCGACGACGACCCCCCGTTTTCGCCCGCACGACGCCCCGACGGCCTCGTTCAGTCGAAAGTGTTGTCACCTCGCGGTGCGCGCTTCCGTCCGTGTCACGTGGCCGCCTCTTCGGAACCCTCTGCGGGATGGTGCTGCTCGTCAACCTCGCGCGGGTCGTCTTCGCACCGCTTCTCGGAGAGTTCATCACGTTCTTCGAGGTCGACCGCGCCACCGTCGGCATCGTCGCCACCCTCGTCTGGCTCGGGAGCGCCGTCCTCCGCGTCCCGACCGGCTGGCTCCTCACCCGCGTTCCGAGACACCGGGTGGTGCTCGGAACCGGCGTCGTCCTCGTCGTCGCCTCGGGCGTGACCGCCAGCGCGACCACCGTCGAGACGCTGATGGTCGGCGCGGTCTCGATGGGGCTCGCCTCGGGCGCGTACTTCGTCGCCGCAAACCCGCTCGTGAGCGAGCTGTTCCCCGACCGCGTCGGCCGCGCGATGGGCATCCACGGCACCGCCAGCCAGCTCGCGGCCGTCGGCGTCGCTCCCTTCGTCACGCTCGTCCTCGCGGTCGGTCCCGACCTCGTCCCCCGGCTTCCGTTCGTCTCCGCGGCGTGGCAACTCGTCTTCGTCTGCGTCGGCCTCGCGGCCGCCGTCGTGACCCTCGCGTTGTTCTTTACCGCCCGTTCGACGGACCTCCCCGACGCGGGCGCGGCCGACCGCGACCTCCTCGGTGCGGCCCGGAGCGAGTGGCGCGTCATCCTCACCGGCATCGTCATCCTCGGCTTCACCGGCTTCGTCTGGCAGGGCCTGTTCAACTTCTACGAGCTGTACATGGTGTCGAAGGGCCTGCCGGCGACGACGGCGCGCAACATGCTGACGGTTATCTTCGGCGCGGGCGTGCCGGCGTTCTTCCTCTCGGGGCGGCTCGCCGACAAACTGCCGCGCATCCCGTACATCCTCGGCGTGCTCGTCTCCTTCGTCGTCTCGGTGTTCGTCCTGACCGTGACGACGAGCCTCGTCGGCCTCCTCGTCGTCACCGCGGTCGTCGGCTACGTCATCCACAGCCTCTTTCCGGCCCTTGACGCCTACCTGCTCGACACGCTGCCCGACGAGAGCCGCGGGAGCGCCTACTCGGTGTACTCGTTCGGCATGATGATATTCCAGGCCAGCGGGTCGGGCGTGGTCGGCACCCTGACCGACTTCGGCTACGCGTTCGACGAGGTGTTCTTCTGGTTCTCCGTCGGGTTGGCGGTCGTCGTCACGGGCCTCATCGCCTTCCAGCGCGCCGGGCGCATCCCGAACTGACCGCCCGGTCTGCCCGGACTCTCCCGGAGCGAAGCCGGCAGACGACTCGGCTCTCGCCGCACTTTTGCTCGCCCGGTTCTACGACCGACACGATGGAGTACGTACAAGAGCGGGTCACGACGCTCCACGACCTCTCCGGTTCGGTCCCCGACGCCCCGACCGGCCGCGCCGCCGTGGTCGTGCCGATGACGGAGCGCGAGTACGCCGGCCTCGCCGCCGAGCGGGTGCTCTCGACGCTGGAGTCGCTCTCGCCGGCGCGGGTCGTCGTCCCCCTCCGCGCGCCCGCCGACCGGGTGGCCCCGTTCGCCGACTGGCTCGACGAGTACGACCTGCCGCTCGACGTGCTGTGGTGCGACGGCCCCCGCGTCGCCGACCTTCTCGACTCCCACGGCCTCGACGGCGAGCGGGGCAAGGGCCGCGACGTGTGGCTCGCGCTCGGCTGCGCCGCCCGCGAGGAGTACGTCGTCGTCCACGACGCGGACACGAAGACCTACGACGAGCGCTACGTTCCGCGGCTCCTGTTCCCGCTCGCCCACGGCCACGACTTCTCGAAGGGCTACTACGCCCGCGTCGAGGAGGGGCGGCTCTACGGCCGGCTGTTCAGGCTGTTCTACGCCCCGCTCGTCCGGGCACTTGAGGACGAGACTGACGCACCAATCGTTCGGTATCTCGACTCGTTCCGGTACGCCCTCGCGGGGGAGTTCGCGGCCACCTCGGACCTCGCGTTGCGGATGCGGTCGCCGCGGAAGTGGGGCCTCGAAGTCGGCACCCTCGGCGACGCCTTCGCTCACGCCGGCTTCGACCGGAGCGCGCAGGTCGACCTCGGCGAGTACGAACACGACCACCGCTCCGTGAGCGGGCCGACCGGCCTCTCGGACATGAGCGAGTCGGTCGGGCGGACGCTCCTCCGGGCCGTCGTGGAACACGGCGGGAGCGTCGAGTTCGACACGCTCACGGAGCGCTACCGCGAGGCCGGGAACAGACTGGTCGAGCAGTACGCGGCCGACGCGGCGTTCAACGGCTTCGACTACGACCGGGGAGACGAGCGCGAACAGGTCGCAACCTACGCCGAGGCCATCTCGAAGCCCGGTGAGGACACGCGGCTCCCGGCGTGGCGGGACACGTCGCTGTCGCCCGACGAAGTGCTCGCCGCCGCGAGCGCCGATCTCGACGACATGCGGGAGGCTGCGGGGCGATGAGCGAGGCCACCTACGACGACCTCGCGGGCGTCGTCGACCTCTTCGGCGCGCTCACCCGCGTGGAACTGGAGACGGCGCTGGACGAACTCGCGTTCAAGCAGGGCCGCGAAACCGACGGCGACGCCCTCTCAGGCGCGATTTCTGACGCGGTCGACGCTTACTACCTCGTTCCCTACGAGGACGATGAGACTGACGCGGAACTCCTGACGGTCGGGCCGATGGCGTTTCCGACGCTCCCCGACCGGGCGGAGGATCTCCCGCACATCCTCGACTACCCGACCCGCGAGGTGCCGCGGGACGAACTGGCGACGCAGGTCGAATCGCGTCTCCGGGCGGCGGCCGCGAGCGCGGTGCAGACGGGCGACAACGACGAAATCGAGCGTCTGCTGGACGTGACGTACGACCTCGAAGCGTGGGCCGACACCGACGTGGAGTCGATTCGCGAGCGCCTCGACGCCGCGCTGGACGCGGAGGGGCAGGCCTAAGTCTCGGCATCTCTTTACGAATCGTGACGATGGACCTCGCGGGCGTCACCCGACACGAACCGGTGACCGTCGACGCGGGCCGGCGGGCGGCCGTCATCGCCCCCGTCGTGTTCCGCGACGAGCGGCCGCACATCCTGTTTACCAAGCGCGCCGACCACCTCGGCGAGCATCCGGGCCAGATGAGCTTCCCCGGCGGCGGGCGCGAACCGAGCGACGCCGACCTGCGGGCGACCGCGCTCCGCGAGTCCAATGAGGAAATCGGCCTTCGACCAGAGGAGGCGGCGTTTCACGGCCGACTCGACGACATCCTCACCGTGACCGACTACGCCGTCTCCCCGTTCGTCGCCACGGTGCCCGACCGCGAGTACGAACCCGACCAGCGCGAGGTGGCCGAAATCGCGGTGCTCGCGGTCGACGACCTGACCGACCGCGCGAACTACGAGTCGGAGCGCCGCGACCACCCGCAGTACGGCGAGATTCGGCTCCACTTCTTCCACGTCGACGGCTACACCGTCTGGGGCGCGACCGGGCGGATGCTCGTGCAACTGCTCGAACTCACGACCGACTGGCACGCCCCCGAGGAGGTCGACCGCGTGGTCGACCCCGACGCCGACTACCCGGTGTAGCGCGCCCGCTCGACGTCTCGTTCTCCTCGGCGCACTGCCACCCGGCGCGCCCGCTCACGGTTTCTGCGTCAGTTCCGAAAAACAAAACCGCGTCAGCGTGTCGTCGTCCCCACGACAACTCCCTTTCTGCCCCCCGAGTACCCCCTCAACCGAGGAGGTACTTGAGCGCGGGGCGCTGCTGGACGAACTCCATCTTCTCGATGATGGCGTCGAGGCCGAGGATGCGGCCCGCGGCGAGGGTGCCGACGATGGCGAACATCATGAGGCCGAACAGGTCACCGTTGACCAGACCGTGGCCCCAGTCGGCGTTCCCGAGGTAGAAGAACACCATCAGGACGCCACCGAAGAAGGCGGCGAGCCGGACGAGTGCACCCACGATGAGCCCGAGGCCGATGAGGAACTCGCCCCACGGAACCATGATGTTCGTGAGGTCGAGGAGCCACGGGGTCGCAGCGGCCCACGCGAAGAAGCCCTGCAGCGGCGAGGCGGCGGGGGCGTTCGCAAGGTAGCCGCCGGCGTTGAACGCCTCACCGGTTATCTTCCCCCAGCCCGCGTGGAGGAACCAGTAACCGGTGATGATGCGGGTCAACACGAGCACGTAGCCCGTGACGCCCCGCGAGTAGTCGAAGTCCATTCTGTTCCCCAGCATCTCGATTTGTGCGTTAGCGGGCATCTCGGTTCACCTTACATCTGAATCGTCGGCCGCGAACCCCATATAACGGCGACGCGATTTCCGAATCTATAGAACTGGGAATCACCGAAAACGGGCGTCTGAGACTGTCACGATTCATTTTCGACTACTAATCGCAGTCTAGAATTGCCTCCTGAATACAATCGTGGGCGTACGACGGACGAACCACCGGTATTCGGCCGTGAGACGAGTCGGCACGCGGTTCGACACGGCTCGCCGCCGCTTCGAAACGTGGTATATAAACGTCGCCGGGAGAGCCAGCATCGCCGTCACCGACAGGGTTTTGCCCTCCTCCGCGCTATCCGTTCTCACATGGTCGCACAGACGATGGATCGCGTTCCGCGACGGTACTGAAATTTCTGTGGTGATAGTATGTTGACCGCCGAGCGTGCGGTCTCGAAAGCCGGTCTGGACGCTGTCGCACTCAAACCCGCCGAGTGCGACGTGCGCGAGGCGCTGTCGGTCCCGCTCGATGTCGTCGCTATCGACTACGAGGGTCGCGAGCGACTCCCCGACGAGGACGTGCTTCGCGAGCTCGCGGCCGAAAAAGAGGTTCGACTGACCACGCCGGTCCGGGCCGACGGCTTCGACCCCCTCAGCGACGACTCGCTGTACGAGTGGCTCCCCGACGGGATTCGGCAGGTGCTCGTGGCCGGCCACGGCGCGTATCTGACCGACGACGAGGCGGGCCGCGCGGTCGCCCCCCGACTCCGCGCCGCGAGAGAGCGCGCGCCCGACGCGTGGGTCGGCACCGAGGGTATCGAGCGAATCGCCCTCGCCGCCGGCGGCACCCAGTACGAACTCCTCTCGCGGTCGACCCGCAGGGACGTTCGGGCGCTCCGGGCGGCCGGCTTTGACGGCGAAATTGCGGTCTACGCCCCGACCGCCCTCACCGACGACGACGACGAGATTCTCGACGCCGTCGGCGCGTACGTCTCACGTCGCCGCCCCGTCGCTCGCGTGCTCCCCGACGACGCCGCAACTGACGCCTCGGCGGAGGGTCGCGCCCGCGAGGTGCTCCTGAAGGCCGCGCGCGACTACGCCCTCATCGGCTCCGTGACCGACGTGCGGCGGCGCATCGACGACCTCCGCGACGCCGGTATCGACCTCGTGGTCGGCTACCCGGCCCGCGGCGTCGACGAGTTCGCCGAGTAGTCCGGCGAGTCGCCCGCGCCCGTCCCGTCTCCGCACCGCACCGGAGGCCTTTTACGCGGTCGCCGGAGAGGACAGGTGACGGCACGGTCAGGTGGCTCCTTTCGGACCCACGTGGTTTCCACGTGGGCCACGGCCGGCTGACCTACCCCGTCTCTCTACACATCCTGAGCGACTGCGCCGCGCGCATCGACCGACTACGCGCCCGACGACTGGCGGCGACTGACGACGACCACGAGACCGAGAGCAACCGCCATTCAAGTCGGTCGCTGACCCAGACGAGGTATGGACACACCAGCGCGCGTCGCGGTCGTCGGCGCGGGCGCGGTCGGCCTGACGACCGCCTTCGACCTCGCCGAGCGCGGGGCGCGAGTCACGCTGTTCGAGCGCGACACCCCGGGCGGCGGGTCGACGGGCCGCGCCGCCGGCATCTGCTACGACGCCTACGCGGAGGACATCGACGTGGCCGTCGCCGATAGCGCGATGGCTCGATTCCGGCGTCTCTCGGGCGAGGGCGAGTTCGTCTTCCACGAGACGCCGTACGTCTTCCTCGCGCGCGAGGGTGACGACGCGGCCGCCGCGGCGCTCGAAGAGTCGGTCGAGCGAATGCGCGTCCACGACCGCGCGGTGTCGCTCGTCGGAGCCGACGAACTGGCCGCCCGGTTCCCGATTCGGACCGACGACGTGCTCCTCGCGGGCGTCGCCGAGAACGCCGGCTGGGCCGACCCGGCGGCCTACGCGGACCTGTTCGTCGAGAAGTGCGAGTCCGCGGGCGTCGAGTTCCGCGTCGGTGACGCGGTGTCGCTCCGGACAGACCCGCCGGGCGTCGCCGTCGACGACGTGTTGACCGCCCGCTTCGACGCCGTCGTCGTCGCGGCCGGCGTCCACTCGCGCCGCCTGCTCGCCGAGGCGGGCCACCCCATCGCGCTCAAACCCTACCGGGCGCAGGCGCTCGTCGCCGACTGCGACTACCGCGGGCCCACCGTCTACGACGCGACCGACGAGTCGTACCTGCGGCCGCACCCCGCGGGCGTCCTCGCGGGCGACGGCGTCGAACCGGTCGAACCCGACCTCGACGACTGGGATCCGACCGCGGACGACTGGTTCGTCGCCGACGCCCTCGACGCGGTTCGACACAGAACCGCCGTGGTCGACCCCTCGGGGGCGGCGGCCGGCGCTGCCCCGACGGCCGACCGCGCGTGGGCCGGCCTCTGTGGGGCGACTCCGGACCGGAACCCCCTCGTCGGCCCGGTCGCCGAGGGCGTCTTCGTCGCCGCCGGCTGGCACGGCCACGGCTTCATGTGGTCACCGGCGATTGGCGAGCGACTCGCGGAGGCGGTGCTCGGTGATGGTCAGACATCGATACCGGACGCGTTCGACCCCCGCCGCTTCGACGGCGACGAGGAGTTCGCGGTGGTCGAGGGGATGACGCTCGACGGGGAATGAAAGAACGCGAAAGAGGGTAGTTACCGCGTTGCGTCCGAAACTCAGGCGTCTTGGTCGTCAACGTCGCCGAAGTCGTCGGCTTCGTCGGCGGCCTCGGATTCGGATTCGGTGTCGGCCTCGCCCTCGTCTTCTTCTTCGGTCACGGCGATGTCGCTCGCGCGCTCGTCCTTGGGAATCCGAATCTGGAGCGTGCCGTTCTTGCCGACCGTGGCGGTTCCCTCGGCGGCTTCGACCGAGGCGTCCGAGGGGATAGTTGCCTTCCCCGAGAGCGTGAGACCCCGGCCGGGGAAGCGCATCTCGTAGCCCTCGTGGAAGTCGCGGAAGCGGTCGATGCGAATCTCGACTTCGCCGTCGAGGAAACGGACCTGCACGTCCTCGGCGCGAGCGCCGGGCGCGTCGAAGACGACGAGGTAGGCGTCTTCGGATTCGAGCAAGTCGTGGGCGAGCGGCTTGCGCTCCTGCATCTGGCTGACGCCGCGGCCGACCCGTTCGAGGACGGCGTTCGCCGCCGACTCGCCGAACTTCCGCAGGTCGCTCATAGCTGAATCTCCTCTAGGGCGCGGGACTCGCCGCAGTACGGACAGGAGAAGTCCGCCACCGTCACGTCGTCGGGCATGTCGTAGGTGTAGTGCAGCTCGAACATGTCGAGTTCGCAGTCCTCGTTGGCGCACTTGACTTCGAGGGTCGCGGGCATGGCCGTCAGTTACGCTCCCACGCTCATAAACGCGCGGGAGGCGGAAGCGACCGACAGGCCGCGAGTGCCGACTGAGCGACCGTCGACCGGTTGCGTTTTCCGCGTCGAACCCGAATCGCGACCGATGACTGACCCCGCCGACCTCACCGTGACTATCGTCGACGGATACGTCGACGAGCCGGCGCACTTCGGCGTGCCGCCGTACATCTCGACGTATCCGAGGTTCACCGCGGGTGCGGTGGTCGACGCGGGCGTCCCCGAGTCCAACGTCGTCTACCACACCATCGACGAACTCCGCGAGGACAGACAGAAGTGGCGCGACGTGGCCGACGCCGACCTCATGATTTACATCGGCGGCATGACCGTCCCCGGCAAGTACGTCGGCGGGACGCCCGCCGAACCGGACGAGGTGCGCGAACTCGCGTGGGTTGCCGAGGGAACCGCCCTGATGGGCGGGCCGATTCGCTTCGGCGTCGGCGACGAGAACGCCGGCGGCCAGGACATGGAGCGCAAGAACCTCGACTACGACTTCGTCGCCAAGGGCGACATCGAGGCGGCCGCCTACGACCTCGTCGACTCCGGCCTCGAAGGCTTCGGCAACCGCATGCGCGACAACGAGGAACTCGACCGTTGGGCCGCCATGGGCGCGTTCGTGGTCGAACAGCACCCGAACCACCCCGACCACCTCATCTGCGAGATGGAGACCTCGCGGGGCTGTGCCTACCGCTGTTCGTTCTGTACCGAACCGCTGTACGGCAACCCCGCGTTCCGTACTGCGGACTCCGTCGTCAAGGAGGTCGAGAACCTCTACAACCGCGGCGCGCAGCACTTCCGACTCGGCCGGCAGGCCGACATTCTCGCGTTCGGCGGCGACGGCGAGGCCCCGAACCCCGACGCGCTCCGTCGGCTCTACGGCGGCATCCGCGAGGTCGCGCCCGACCTCGGCACGCTCCACCTCGACAACGTCAACCCGATAACCATCGTCGGCTGGCCCGAGAAGTCCCGCGAGGCGCTCCGCATCATCGCCGAGCACAACACGGCCGGCGACACCGCCGCCTTCGGCCTCGAATCCGCCGACCCCGTGGTCCAAGAGGAGAACAACCTCAACGTCTCCGCCGACGAGTGTTTCGAGGCGGTCAAAATCGTCAACGAGGTCGCCGGCTGGCGTCCCGGTGACGACCCCGCGGACGCGCCGACCCACGGTTCGGACGCCGCGAACCGACTGCCGAAACTCCTCCCCGGAATCAACCTCCTCCACGGGCTGAAAGGCGAGCGCGAGGAGACGTTCGAGCACAACAAGCGGTTCCTCCAGCGCGTCTACGACGAGGGACTCATGGTCCGCCGCATCAACATCCGGCAGGTGATGGCGTTCGACGGCACCGACATGTCCGACACGGGTGCCGACATCGCTCGCGACCACAAACAGCTGTTCAAGACGTACAAAACGGAGGTCCGCGAAGAAATCGACCGGCCGATGCTCCGCCGGGTCGCCCCCGCGGGGACGGTCCTCCCGAACGTCCACCTCGAATACCACCAGGACGGCCGGACGTTCGGCCGCCAACTCGGGACCTACCCGCTTTTGGTCGGGATTCCGGGCGAGCGCGAACTCGGGAAGACCATCGACGTGGCTGTCGTCGACCACGGCTACCGCTCCGTCACTGGGGTTCCCTACCCGCTGGACTTCAACGAGGCGTCGATGGACGAACTCACCGCCATCCCCGGCATCGGTCGCTCGACCGCCGGCGACATCGTGGTGAACCGTCCCTACGCCGACGCGGCCGACGTGGGTGTCGATGCCGACGTGACGAAGTACGTTCAGTAGCCGCCTCAGGACTCAGAAACTAATTCTTCACGTGCAAACGTGCTCTCTCTAGGCGTTCGGAATCCCTCTCTGTTCACTCGCAAGTGTGGTGCGTGATTCACTTGCAGTCGTGGTCTGTCGGCGGCGGGAGAAACGTCCCGTCGAGACGCACGGCGTCGAACCACGAAAACAGCGCCGTCAGAAGTCGTCTTCGACGACTTCGCCGACGGCGAAGTTAGACTTGACTTCGGTGATTTCGACTTTCACGCGCTCGCCGACTTCGGTGCCGGGGACGATGATGACGTAGCCACGTTCGACGCGGGCGATACCGTCGCCCTGCTTGCCGATGTCCTCGATTTCGACGTAGCGGAGTTCACCGGCTTCGACGGGCGGTTGCGGCTCGTTCGTGGGCGTCGGTCCGGCGTTCGGTTCGGACTCGGCGGGTTCGTTCGACTCGCGGGAGATGAGCGCGACGCGGTAGGTCTCGCCGGGTTCGACGGTTCCGGTCTCGACTTCGCGGCGCGGAATTTCGACGACGTAGCGGTCGTCCTCGGTGCGAACGTCAGCATTGAACAAACACAGGAGTTTATCTGAGATTTCCACCGTAAGACCTCCAATATGTGGTCAGGCCGGAGTGTTAAAGATGTACCGCAGTCACCGGGATTCGACTACTGAACCCGCGTCCCGTCGGGTCGTTTCGCGCCCTCCGAGTCGTGGACGACGACCTCGCCCGGTCCGGTCTCGACCGGTTCGTACGCCTCGGTGACGCCCCGTGCCTCGCGTAGCTCTCGGACCGCCCGCTCTTTCAGCGCCCGCGCCAGTTCCTCCGCGTCCTCTCGGGGGATGTCCCGGCCGAGGCCTTCGCACTCGTGCGCGCGGACGACGCCCTCCTCGTCGACTGCCTCGCCCATCGGCTGGCTCGTCCCGCCGAGGGCGACGCTGAACGGGTACGTCTCGCAGATGAGTGGGCGGTCCTCGTGGACCTGACAAGCGCCCTGTCCCGACTCGTCTTCCTCGTAGAACCGACAGTCGCCGCAGGCGGTCGTTTGGAGCGCCCACTCGAACGTCTCGCCCTCGGGGCCGTCGTCGCCCTCGGCGAGGCCGTAGGGCATCGGACGGGCCACGTCCCGCCACTCCATTGGGGTTCCCGACTCGCCTGCCGAGTCGTCTCCGCCGGCCTCCTGCAGGGCGCGCACCTCGTCCGGAAAGACGGTCGCGGTGTGCGGTTCGGGGCCGTCGTCGCCCTCGTAGCCCTTACAGCAGGCCCCACAGCGCGTGCACTCGAAGCCGATGGACTCGATGGCGTCGGCGAGTTCCGACACGTCGAGGTCGCGGGCGCGGTCCAGTTCGGCGTCGAGGTCCATACCCGCGATGCGGGCGCGAGCCCAAAGAGGGGCGCGGTTTTTCGCGGGAGAGCGGACTCCGAATCGGCGCGCGCCCTATCGCGGTTCGACTCGCTCGGCCTCGGAGTCCCAGCGAACCCGACGCTCCGCGGCGAGCTTCTCGATGTGCGCGACGACCGTCGCGCGGGCGAGGTCGCGCACGGCGGACACGTCCTTGTCGTAGGCGGCGTCGGTCACCTCGTCCGGCGTCGTGTTCCCGGCCAGAACCGCGTCGAGGACGGCCCGCTCGCGGTCGTTTCGGTGCGCGACGAGTCGCGCGAGCGTCGCCCGAGAGTCCGTGATTTCGGGGCCGTGGCCCGGAAGCAGTCGCTCGGGACCGCGCGCGTGGAGTCGCCTGAGCGCGACGAGATAGGCGCGAACGTCGCCCTCGGGCGCGCCCACGACGACGCTCCCCTCGGCGACCGCGAGGTCGCCGCAGAGCACGTCGTCGCCGGCGACGAAGCTCACGTGGTCGCGGGCGTGCCCCGGCGTGTCCAGCACCTCGACGCCCGCGCCGACGGGGACGGTCGTCCCCTCGGCGAACGTCCGGTCCGGTTCGATTCCGGTCGCGGCCGAGAAGGCGCGCTCGCGACCGCGACGACACCAGACCGTCGCGCCGGTCTCGCGGGCGTAGGCGGCCACCGCGCCGACGTGGTCCGCGTGGGTGTGGGTGACTGCGAGGTGGTCGACGCCCTCGCGCGCGACGAGTTCGTCGAGGTCGTCGGTGCGGGCCGCGGGGTCCACGAGCAGGGTGTCGCCGCCATCGGCGACGAGGTAGGCGTTCGTCGCGCCGGTCGGCGCGCGGGTGGCGACGGGGACGGAGACGCGCGTGACGTGCATGGCGGCGGCTACGCTCGCCGCTGGGTTAGGTGGTTCGAGAGAAGTGGTGGCTTGGTCTGCGGGAGTGCGCCCCCGCGGGCGGTGGTCTGTCGCGCTATCGGTGGACCGCGCGCTTACGTGTTGAGGAAGTAGACCTGCTTTCGCGCGTCCTTGAAGGAGTAACGCGAGCCGACGAGGTCAGACTCTTCGAGACGGTTGAGCGCGTAGCGGACGGTGCGGTCCGGCAGCAGCGACTCCTCCGCGAGCTGGCCCTGCGAGAGGGGCGCGTCGCTTTCGAGGACTTTTGCGACGAGCTTCGCGCTCGGGGGAAGCTCGCGGAGGCGCTCTCGGAACTCGGATTCCGAGAGCAGGTCTTCAGTATCTGGCTCTGCGGTGGTGGTGCTCATACCCGTCACAGTCGGTTGCTCCGTGTTAAGGGTTAGCTACAAGTGTGTGAAAAGAATCCAGACACATAATACACATATTAATATCGTGCGTTTGTTGGAAAATCACCCGCGAGTGGTCGTCTCACTCCACGTTTCGCATCGTATCGACCGATGGAGTGCCGAGTCGATAGCTCCCGAGCGGCGCGTGGCACTCCGGACAGTGGACGACGAGCCACCCTTCGCTGATGTGCCGTGTTAACGCGTCTGCATCGCAGGTCACGCCACAGTTTCTACACGTTGGCATATGTCATGCTACGCGCTCAGTAGAGGAAAGTCTCTCTCTCGCCGTCCGCCGAACCCCGCTTCCGCACCGCGTATCCAGTACCGTTTTAGGCTCCCCCCCGCGAGTATGCGTAGCGTGAAAGGAAAGGAGTGGTACCAGGCCGACGAGGTCGCCCAGGAGTACGACTCGAAGCGGTTCTCCAAGGGCGGTCGCCTCATCGACCGGCGAGAGAAGGAGGCGGTCCTCGCGGCGCTCGGCCCCGTCGAGGATAAGAACGTCCTCGAAATCGCCTGCGGGACCGGCCGGTTCACCGTGATGCTCGCCCAGGAGGGGGCGAACGTCGTCGGACTGGACATCTCGCGGGCGATGATGGTACAGGGGCGGGAGAAGGCCCGCAGAGCGGGCGTCGCCGACCGCATCGAGTTCCTCCGCGGCGACGCCGCGCGGCTGCCCTTCCCGGACGACCACTTCGACGCGGTGTTCGCGATGCGGTTTTTCCACCTCGCGGACACCCCGGCGAAGTTCTTAGCCGAGATGGCCCGCGTCTCGAAAGAGCAGGTGTTCTTCGACACCTTCAACGACGGGAGCCTCCGAGTGGCCTACAACTGGCTGCTCCCGATGGGGTCGCGGCTCTACTCGGAAGGCGACGTGCGGCGGCTGCTCGGCGACGCCGGGCTCGACCTCGCCGGCGCGAAACACGACTTCGTCATCCCGTTCGGCTTCTACCGGAAGGTCCCCAACGGCATCGCACAGCCGTTCCGTTCGCTGGACCTCGCCGTCGGTGACTCGCCGGTCGGCGACGACCTCGCGTCCGTGTCGTACTGGAACGCGCGGGTCGAGTCGGCCGACGAGCAGTCCCGCGCGGCGACTCGGGCGAGCGACGCCGAGTGAGGCGTTCTCACGGCAGATTTTAACACGATCCTCGATTCACATTTAAGTACGTCCACTGCAACTGTCGGGTATGGATCTCTCGGTTGTGCTCCCGACGCTCAACGGTCGGGACCGGCTCGCCACCAGCCTCGACGCGCTGGCCGAGCACGCCCCCGACGCGGAAGTCGTCGTCGTCAACGGCCCCTCCGCCGACGGCACGACCGGGATGGTGAGAGAGCGCGACGACGTGGACGTGCTGGTCGAAATCTCCGACCGCAACCTCAACGTCGCCCGCAACGCTGGCCTCGAAGTCGCCGCCGGCGACGTGGTCGCGCTCCTCCGATACGACCTCTCCGTCGAATCGTCGTGGCTGTCGGCGCTCGAAGACGGCATCGCCGACGCCGACGTGGTCACCGGACCGATGCACCAGACGCTCCGCAACGGCATGACGACCGAATCTCTCGAACGGAACGCCATCAGCGGCCGCACGGTAACGTACTTCAACGGCGGCAACGTCGCGTTCCGCCGCGAGGCCATCGACGCCCTCGACGGCTTCGACGAGTACCTCCAGACGGGCGGCGCGCGCGACGCGGCCCACCGCCTCGCTGGCTTCGACCGCTCCGTCGCGTGGGCGCCCGAGATGTGCGTCCGCCGCGAGTTCGAGGCCGACGGCGGCATCTCCGAGCGCGACTGGGGCTGGAAGTACCGCTCTCTGACCTATCGACTCGTGAAGAACTACGGGGTCAGACCGGGGACGGTCAAGCGGACGGCGAAACACGCGATTTCGGACGGCGCCGAAGCCGCTCTCGGCGTCGTGAAAGGCGACGTGACGCCCTCGGGGTGGGCGGGGACCGGCCGCGACGTAGTCGGCGGCATCGCCACGGGCGTCTCCGACGGGTTGGTCGCCCGCGCCCGCGACCGAACCAGAGCGCGCAACCCCCACGGCCGGTCGAAGCGCGCCGACCGCGCCGTCGCCCGGTACGACTGGCGCTGACTCGTTTTACCGCTCTCCGGGGCCGAGCGCCTCGATGACCCGTGCCGCGTTCTTCGAGAACGCCTTCGCCAGCGCGTCCTCCGACACGTCGAGCGTCAGAATCTCCATGACGCCTACGTTCGGGTGGGTCTCGGGCGCGCCGCTGCCGAACAGCACGCGATCCGGGTGTTCGAGGAGCGCGCGTTCGAGCACGCTCCGGTAGCGGACGAAACTCGTGTCGAGGTAGAGGTCGTCGTGGTCGTCGAGGAGGTCGATGGCCTCGTCCATCAGCCCGCGGTCGAGCGGGAAGCCGCCGAAGCTCGACAGAATGACTGGGAACCGACCGAGCAGCGACTCGGCGACGGCACTCGGCTCGAAGGCCTGTCCGCCCTCGACGAAGACGGGCAGCCCCACGTCCTCTAGCATCGCGAGCGTCTCGTCGTCCGGCAGCCCGTCGACCGCCGGCGCGAGCGAGAACCCGTGGAAACGGTCGTCGTAGGCGTACTGCTCGATGTCGCCGGGGTCGGCGTGGTGGTCCGCCCGCGACGACGTGAGGTTTCGGAGTCGCGCCGAGGCTCGACCGCTCGGGTCGCGCGGGCCGTTGATGCGGGCGAACGCCAGAAACGGCCGGTCGACACTCATCCGCGCGACAGCGTTGTTCGGCCGGAGGTAGCTCCCCTCGACCCGCTGTGCGCCCGGCGAGACGACGGCGCGGACGACGCCCGCCTGATGCAGTTCGCGCTCCAGCCGCTCGGGGCTTATCTCTCGCCCGCGCGCCGCAATCGACTGCTCGTCGGGGTCGAGGCGGGCGTTCACGTCCACGACCCTGAACCCGTGTTCCAACTCCAGCATTGTGGAGTCACTCTCCGGTGGCCGCCAAATAGCTTGCAGAATCTGCCGTAGTCGTTTCATCGAGGGCACAGTACCGACCCGTTCGTTCAGCGACGCGTGACGTTCATTCCTTCACGACGGTAGGGAGAGACGCTGAAACGCAGTTTTTTGGCCCGTAGCATCAATCTTCACGCGTGTGCCTCATCGTCGAGGTCGTCGCCCCGCTGTCCGCGCTCCCGTTCGGTCCCGCGGCCGAGGAACACGACATCGAACTGGAGCTGGAACGGTCCGTCCCGACCGCCTTACAGGCGGCGTCGTTCGTCTGGGTCCGCGGTCCCGACGCGGGGGCGTTCGGAGAGGTGGCGCGGTCGCTTCCGAGCGTCGACGACCTCACGCTCGTCGAATCCGTCTCGGACCGGGCGCTCTACGGCGTCTCGTGGGACGCCTCTGAGGCTCCGATCTTCGACGCATTAGTGTCCAGAGACGCGGTTCTCTTAGAGTGTCTCTCGACCGGTGACTCGTGGTGGCTCAAGCTCCGCGTCTCCTCGCACCGCGTGCTGACCGACCTCAGACGCGAGTGGGCGGCCCACGGCATCGACACCGAGTTCGACCGCATCACGTCCGTCGCGGCCGAGGAAGCGCCGGTGAGCGAGGGACTGACCGACACGCAACTCGAAGCCCTGCTCCTCGCACTCGAACGCGGCTACTTCGACGAGCGACGAGACACGTCGCTCGGCGAGCTCGGCACGGAGCTCGGCATCTCGCGACAGGCGGTCGCGGCCCGCCTCAAACGCGCCTACCGGACGCTCGCAGAACGGATTCGAGACGAGCGACCCCCACAATAACGGGTTACATAATCAACGCACACCAATAGGTACCCGACTACCCATTCGGACTGTATGGACGACCCGCTCGAAGATGGAGCCGGGTCCGTGGTAACTACCTCCGTCGATCGGTACGACGAGGTGGCGGTCGCCATCGCTTCGGCGGTCGCGACTGCCACGGAACTCAGCCCACTCGAACTCCCGCCGCTCTCGGACATCGGTGTCGACCCCGAGGCGCTCGACGTTCTCTTTCGCCTCTCTCATGACCCGTCTCGAAGGTTCTCGTTTCGGTACGCGGGCTACCTCGTCTCGCTGTTCGGCGACGGAACGCTCACCGTCGACCCGCTGGACGAGTAGCGCCACGCCCGCTTCAGCGGAGTCTCGCTCGGCCGTCGATTCGGGCTACGTCGTCTCGTTCGTAATTCGAAAACCGTCGCCCTGTCGTGCGATTTCGTAGCTCGCCCTCGCCGAAACGTATTTATAGAACTGCAATCGTTGATAGCGGTTGAGGTTTCAACATGGCTTCACGAATGCAGCAACCGTTATACATTCTCGCAGAGGGGACGAACCGAACGCACGGCCGCTCCGCGCAGGACTCCAACATCCGCGCCGGAAAGGCGGTCGCCGAAGCCGTACGGACTACACTCGGGCCGCGCGGCATGGACAAGATGCTCGTCGACTCCTCGGGCGAGGTCGTCATCACGAACGACGGCGCGACCATCCTCGAGAAGATGGACATCGAGCACCCCGCCGCGCAGATGATCGTCGAAGTCTCCCAGACCCAAGAGGAGGAAGTCGGCGACGGCACGACCACCGCGGCCGTCCTCACCGGCGAACTCCTCGCGCACGCCGAGGACCTCCTCGACGACGACCTCCACCCGACGGTCATCGTCGAGGGCTACACCGAGGCCGCCCGCATCGCCCAGGAAGCCATCGACGACATGGTCCTCGACGTGACGCTCGACGACGACCTGCTCCGCAAGGTCGCCGAGTCCTCCATGACCGGCAAGGGAACCGGCGACGTGACCGCCGACGTGCTCGCCAAACACGTCGTCAAGGCGGTCCAGATGGTCCACGGTGACGGCGACGGGGCCTTCCACCGCGACGACGTTCGCGTGCTCACCCGCACGGGCGCGTCCTCCTCGGCGACCGAACTCGTCGAGGGCGTCGTCCTCGACAAGGAACCCGTCAACGAGAACATGCCCCGAGCCGTCTCCGACGCGACCGTCGCGGTCCTCGACATGAAACTCGACGTTCGCAAGGGCGAGGTCGACACCGAGTACAACATCACCTCCGTCGACCAGCTCACCGCGGCCATCGACGCCGAGGACAAGGAACTCCGCGGCTACGCGGCGGCCCTCAAGGACGCCGGCGTCGACGTGGTGTTCTGCACCAAGTCCATCGACGACCGCGTCGCGGGCTACCTCGCCGACGCGGGCATCCTCGCGTTCAAGAGCGTGAAGAAGTCCGACGCCCGCGCTCTCGCCCGCGCGACCGGTGCGAAGCGCCTCGGCTCGCTCTCCGACCTCGACGAGTCCGACCTCGGTCACGTCGACTCCGTGAGCATCCGCACCTTCGGCGACGACGACCTCGCGTTCGTCGAGGGCGGCTCGGCGGCGAAGGCCGTCACGCTGTTCCTCCGCGGCGGCACCGAACACGTCGTCGACGAACTCGAACGCGCCATCCAAGACGCGGTCGACGTGGTCGTCGCCGCCATCGACAAGGGCGGCGTCGTCCCCGGCGCGGGCGCGACTGAAATCGCCATCGCCGACCGCATCCGCTCCGAGGCCGCCGGCATCGAGGGCCGCAAGCAACTGGCCGTCGAGGCCTACGCCGACGCCGTCGAGGCGCTCCCGCGCACCCTCGCCGAGAACACCGGTATGGACCCCATCGACGCGCTCGTCGACCTGCGCGCCCGCTACGAAAACGAGGGCATCGCCGGTATCATCTCGTCGGGCCGCACCGGCGAAATCGGCGACCCCGTCGAACTCGGCGTCATCGACCCCGTCGCGGTCAAGCGCGAAGCCATCGAGTCCGCGACCGAGGCCGCGACGATGATCGTCCGCATCGACGACGTCATCGCCGCCAAGTAACCGAACCGCCCGCAGAACACTCTCCCCCACCGGCGGCGCGTTCCGCCGCCGGGCCACTTCGTGTCGCTTTTTCCGCCTTTCTACTCTCACACGGCCGCTCCAGAGCTGTGCCACTGTGCGAACACGTATCAACTGGCCGCCACGTTCTTCTGTCGCAAGCGTCGAACTGCACCCCATGTCCGACGAAGTCGGGCTTCCGGAAGCCGTGTCGATGGCGATTGGTGGCATGGTCGGCGGGGGTATCTTCGCCGTGCTCGGCGTCGTCGCCGGCGCGGCCGGGACCCTCGCGTGGGCGGCGTTCGTCGTCGCCGGCGCGCTCGCGGCCTGTGCCGGCTACTCGCTCCTCCGACTGAACAGGCTGTGCGAGTCGCCCCGCTCACCCGTCGGCTACGTCGAGCGGTTCACCGACAGCAACACCACGCTCGCGGGCGTCGTGGGCTGGACCTTCGTCTTCGGCTACGTCGGGACGATGGCGATGTACGCCTACGCATTCGGCGGCTACTTCGTCGAACTCACCGGCGTCTCGACGGTCGCGTCGGTCTCGATACAGCCGTTCGTCTCCGCGCTCACCGTTGCCGCGTTCGTGAGCCTCAACGTCTTCGGTGCGCACGCCTCCGGGCGGGTCGAAGACGTTCTGGTCGGCCTCAAGGTCGCCATCCTGCTCCTGTTCGGTCTCGGCGGCGTCGCCTACGGCGCGACCCACGGCGGCCTCGGCTTCGGCCTGTCGAACTTCGGTATCGGCCCGCTCGTTGCGGCCGCCGTCTCCTTCGTCGCCTTCGAGGGGTGGGAGCTCCTGCTGTTCGACCAAGAGAACATCGCCGACCCCCGCGAGACCGTCAGGAAGGCGATTTACATCTCCATCGCGGGCGCGACCGTCCTGTACATCATGGTCGCGCTCGTCACGACCAACCTCGCCGGAATCGACGCCATCCAGCAGCACGCCGAGACCGCGCTCGCGGTTGCGGCCCGGCCGTTCCTCGGGCAGGCCGGGTTCGTCCTCATCTCGGTCGCGGCGCTGTTCTCCACGGGCAGCGCCATCAACGCCACGCTGTTCAGCTCCGCGCGGCTCTCGAAGCGCCTCGTCGCCGACGACCTGCTCCCGAGTCGGCTCCGCGACGAGTCCGCCGACGAGCCGATTCGCCCGCTCGTGACGCTCGGGGTGCTCGCCGCGGGGTTCGCCTTCCTCGGGAGCCTGGACGCCATCAGTTCGTTCGCGTCGCTCGCGTTCATCAGTATCTTCGGCGGCCTCTCGCTTCTCGCGTTCCGGGAGCGCGAGGACCTTCCGACGACCGTGATTCCCGCCGTCGGAACCGTCGGCGCAATCGGCTCCGCGGTCGCGCTCCTGTGGCACCTGTTCGACGCCGAGCGCGGGACGTTCTGGACCGTCCTCGCGCTTGCCGTGGTCGTCGTCGGCGTCGAGGTGCTCTACTTCGAGCGCGAGACCATCGCGGACGAGGTCCAGTCCGCGGAGCGGCGCGTGGAAAACGAACTGTAACGTCCGGCGCGCGGCCCCGGGAGTCTCCACTCAGACCCGCGGGAGTCGCCAGTCGTAGCGGAGCGCGAGCAGCCGAACCGAGAAGACGAGCGCGGCGCACAGCCCCGAGGGGACGCCGGTCGGCGCGCCGGCCGCCCGGGCGGCGAGGAATCCGAGCCCCCCGACGACCGCGGGCGTCGCGTAGAAGTCGTCGCGGAGGACGACCGGCACGCGCCCGATGAGGATGTCGGCGATGGAGCCGCCGCCGACGGCCGTGATGGTCGCGAGGACGACGACGCCGAACGACGTGACGCCGGCGTCGACGCCGACGAGCGCGCCGGTCGCCGCGAACGCCGAGAGCCCGACCGCGTCGGAGGTCAGGAACGCCGGGTGGTCGCGCACACGACCCTCTATTGAGTGGATGAGGACGATTGCGAGGCCGACGCCGACGAGCGCGACGCTCATGTCCCACGTCCCCGCGAGCGAGGCCGGCAGCCGGTCGACCAGCACGTCGCGGGTCGTCCCGCCGCCGAGGGCGGTCACGACGCCGAGTACGGAGACGCCGAACACGTCGAGACCGGCTTCGGCGGCTTTGAGCGCGCCGGCGACCGCGAACGCGAGGAGGCCGACGACGTTCATCACCGCGAAGGGGTCGACCTCGGGGACGACGACGGAGGCGGGGGCGACGGCGGCGGAACTGGGGACAGGGATGGCGGCGGAACTGAGGGCGAGGGCGGAGATGAGAACGCCCATCAGTCGACCCGGAGTTCCACGCGGTCGCCGGGCGCGAGGCCGAACGCCTCGTCGCCGCGGCCGTGGTTCACGTCGCACTCGACGTTGCCGTGACTGCCGACAGTGAGCAGTCGCTCGCCGCGCGAGACGGCCTCGAAGGTGCGACCGACCGGGACCGACTCGCCGTTTAGCGTCGCGCGGTCGCCCGCCGCGTCGCGGACGAACTCGCCCGGGACGTTGGTAATGCAGTTGCCGAAGTCGTCGACGACGAGTATCTCTCCAGTCGCCTCGCGGCCGTCGGCCGAGACGGTCGCCTCGGGGAGGCGGCACTCGGCGAGCGAATCGAGCGCAATCGGTTCGAAGCGGTCGACCGACTCGAGCCCCGACGCGCCAGCGACGTGGGCGTCGGCGGCCGCGGGCGCGAACACGTCCCGCCCGTGGAAGGTCGTGGACTCGGGGTTCGGAACGTCGATTTCGTAGGCTTCGGCCGGTGCGTCGGCGTCGTCGAGTTCGGCGGCGACGCGTCTCGATGGCGGGCGGAGGACGCCGTTGTCGGGGCCGACGAAAACGTGGTCGCCGACGCGGAGGACGACCGCGCGACGGTCGGTCCCGACGCCGGGGTCGACCACGACGAGGTGGACCGCCGGCGGGAAGTACGGAAGCGTCTCGCGGAGCCAGAACGCGGCCGCGCGAACGTCCTGTCGCGGCAGGTCGTGGGCCACGTCCACGAGCCGGGCGTCGGCCCGCGAGAGGACGACGCCCTTCATCGCGGCCGGGTACGCCAGTCCGAAGTCGGACGCGAGGGTAATCATCTCAACAGGGGTTCGGGTCGCGGTCCTCGTCGTCACCGAAGCGCTCCGAGCCGTCGGTGGCCGTGACGCGCTGGAGGCGCTCGATACCGTCGATTTCGCGGACCACGTCGGCCACTTCGTCGGGGACGAGTGACTCCCAGTCGCGGTCCTCTATCATGCGCTGGCGGACCTCCGTTCCCTCCAGCACCTCGCGGTTGAACATGGGCGACTGGTGGACCTCGACGCCCGCCTCTTTGAACAGTTGGATGACGAGCGGGTTGTTGGAGTACGCGACCTCGAACGCGGGGGACATCGACTGGACGTGGCTGACCCACACCGAGTTGCGGTCGAGGTCCTCGATAGGGACCGCGTAGGTCGTGATGTCGAAGTCGTTGACGGCCTTGTTGACCATCATGATTCGTTCGCCCGCGGTGAACGGATTCCGCGGCGAGTGCGAGTCGCCCGCGGACCCGATGCCGAGGACGAGTTCGTCGACTTCGGCGGCAATCTCTTCGACCATTCGGTGGTGGCCGTTGTGGTACGGCTGGAAGCGGCCGATGTAGAACCCCCGCATGCCTCGGGCGTTAGTCCGGATTACTTATAAATACGCCGAGTCACGAGAATTCCGGTATTCCGGTGGTAGGGGCGTCGAAACGCGAGGTTACGGCAAGGTACGCCGGATGCACCCGGGGAGAAAGTATATCAGTCGCAGGGCCTACGTTAGAAGTAGCGACGACAGTTCTATGAGTAACGATACGAACACCGACGACAGCCTCCACGAGCGGGAGGATTCACCCGACGACGCGCCCTCGGAAGAGGGTATCGACGACGGGGGGACGCTCCAGCACGACGAGGCCGAAGAGGTCGACAAGAAGACGATCGACGACCTCGGGAGCGATGTCGAAATCGACGCCGACGTGGCCGAGAACGTGGACGAGGACGACCTCCTCGGTGGTCTCCGGATAGAGACGACCGACGAGATTCCCGTTCCGGACCGTCTCGTCGACCAAGTCATCGGGCAGGAGCACGCCCGCGACGTCATCATGAAGGCGGCCAAGCAGCGCCGCCACGTCATGATGATCGGCTCCCCGGGGACGGGGAAGTCGATGCTCGCCAAGGCGATGTCCGAGCTTCTCCCCCGCGAGGAGCTTCAGGACGTGCTCGTCTACCACAACCCCGACGACGGCAATCGCCCCAAGGTCCGCACGGTCCCCGCGGGCAAGGGTGACCAAATCGTCGAGGCGCACAAAGAGGAAGCACGCAAGCGCAACCAGATGCGCTCGTTCCTCATGTGGATCATCATTGCAGTCGTGCTGGGCTACTCGCTCATCATCGCCCAGCAGGTCCTGCTCGGCATCCTCGCCGCGGGTATCATCTACCTCGCGTTCCGCTACGGCTCGCGCGGCAGCGACGCGATGATTCCGAACCTCATCGTGAACAACGCCGACCAGAAGTCCGCGCCGTTCCAGGACGCGACGGGCGCCCACGCGGGTGCGCTCCTCGGCGACGTCCGCCACGACCCGTTCCAGTCCGGCGGCATGGAGACGCCCAGCCACGACCGCGTCGAACCCGGCGCGATTCACAAGTCGAACAAGGGCGTCCTGTTCGTCGACGAGATCAACACCCTCGACGTGCGCAGCCAGCAGCACCTGATGACGGCCATCCAGGAGGGTGAGTTCTCCATCACGGGCCAGTCCGAGCGCTCCTCGGGCGCGATGGTCCAGACCGAACCCGTCCCGACGGACTTCATCATGATCGCCGCCGGGAACCTCGACGCGATGGAGAACATGCACCCCGCACTCCGCTCCCGTATCAAGGGGTACGGGTACGAGGTGTACATGGACGACACCATCGAGGACACCCCCGAGATGCGCCGCAAGTACGCGCGCTTCGTGGCACAAGAGGTCACCAACGACGGCCGGCTCCCGCACTTCACCGAGGAGGCGGTCGAGGAGCTCATCCTCGAAGCCCGCCGCCGCGCCGGCCGCAAGGGTCACCTCACCCTCGAATTCCGTAACCTCGGCGGCCTCGTCCGCGTCGCTGGCGACATCGCCCGCGGCGAGAACGCCGAGCTGACCACCCGCGACCACGTGCTGCAGGCGAAGCGCCGCGCGCGCTCCATCGAGCAGCAGATCGCGGACCAGTACATCGAGCGCCGCAAGGACTACGAGCTCTCGGTCAACGACGGATTCGTCACCGGCCGCGTCAACGGCCTCGCCGTCATGGGCGAAGACTCCGGTATCATGCTCCCCGTGATGGCCGAAGTCACGCCGTCGCAGGGCCCCGGTCAGGTCATCGCGACCGGCCAGCTCAAGGAGATGGCCGAAGAGTCCGTCCAGAACGTCTCGGCCATCATCAAGAAGTTCTCCAACCAGGACCTCTCGGAGATGGACGTGCACGTGCAGTTCGTCCAGACCGGCCAGCAGGGCGTCGACGGCGACTCCGCGTCCATCACGGTCGCGACCGCCGTCATCTCCGCGCTGGAGGACATCCCCATCGACCAGTCGGTCGCCATGACCGGCTCGCTGTCGGTGCGCGGCGACGTGCTCCCGGTCGGCGGCGTCACCCACAAGATCGAAGCCGCCGCGAAGGCCGGCTGTTCGACGGTCATCATCCCCGCCGCCAACGAGCAGGACGTGATGATCGAAGACGAGTACAAGGAGATGGTCGACATCATCCCCGTCTCGCACATCAGCGAAGTCCTCGACGTCGCCCTCGAAGGCGAACCCGAGAAGGACTCGCTCGTGGACCGCCTCAAGAGCATCACCGGCTCCGCCCTCAACAAGGGCCAGGGCGTCAAGGGGCCCTCCAGCCCCAGCCCGCAGTAACGCCGGATGACCGATTGGGCGGCGTTCGCAGGCTTCACCGGCCTCGTCCTCGCCGTCTTACTCTCTCTCGCGCACTTTTCTCGCGGCGTCCCGCACGCTGAGGGGACCGACTCCGACGCGCCCGTCGCTCCCGACGACGCTGACTCCGACCCCGCGCTAAACACCCGAGTCGATACGCCGGACGACTCCGCTTCGCGCCCCACCGAACCGACTGATTCCGACGAGTCGGCTCCCCCCGACACCGTCTCGCTGGCTTCTTTTTCGGGCGATTCGACCGACGCGTCGCCGCGACCCGAGTCACCGACGCTCGCTGAGGGCGACGTTGCGGACGACGCCGACCCCGACGCGAAAGCCGGTTCTGAACCCGACTCCGGCCGGGCGACCCCGCACGGCGTCACCGCGGCCCCCGTCTCAGCCGTCTCGGAGCGCTCGGCGTCCGCCGAGGACCTCCCGCCGCATCTCCTGCTCGCCAACGTCGCGCTCTCACAGGCGTTCCTCGGTGGCTTTCTCGGTCTCGGCGCGTGGTACGCCGGTGTGCCGGCCGCGGCGCTCGGGCTCTCCGTCACCGACCTCCCGACGAAGCTCGCTATCGGCGTCGGGCTCGGCATCGCGCTCTACGGGGCCAACCGGGTCGGCTCGACGGTCAGCGAGCGATTCGGCATCGCGCCCGACGAGGCGGTCCGCGAGTCGCTGACGCCGCGGACGACCGCGGGCTGGGTGTTCCTGTTCGCGGTCGCACTCCCCCTCATCGCCGGCTTCGAGGAACTGCTGTTTCGGGGGGCGCTCGTCGGTGCGGTCGCCGCCGGCTTCGACGTGTCGCCGTGGTTCTTAGCGGCCGTGTCGTCGGCCGCCTTCGGCGCGGGTCACGGCGCGCAGGGCCGACTCGGTATCATCGTCACCGGCCTCCTCGGGTTCGTCCTCGCGGCGGCGTTCGTCCTCACCGAGAGCCTGCTGGTCGTGGTCGTCGCCCACTACCTCGTGAACGCGCTGGAGTTCGCGGGCTACGAACTGTTCGGCTGGTAGCGGGCGTCGGACGCGCCGCCGAGCCCCGCCGAACCGCTCGCCGTCGCGGCGGCGACGCGGGGATGCGTTCAAGTGTCCGCATCACGCGTAGCCAGTATGGATCTCGACACACGGCAGTTGACGCAGGCGGGGCTCATCGGCTATCTGGCGCTCGTCGTCGCGGCGTTCGCCACGGGGAACCCGACGCTCCGGCTCGCGGCCGACGCCGCCTTCGGACTGACGGCGGTTCTTCTCGGCGTCGTCACGCTTCGGATTCCGGTCGACAGCCGACTCAAGTACGTCGCCGGCGGCGGGTTCGTCCTCGCCGGTCTCTCGCAGTTCGCCGAACTCGCGACCGGTGTCGGGTCCGTCGGCCTCGCGAGCACGCTGTTCCTCCTCGGCGGTCTGCTCGGCTATCTCGCGCTCCGCCGGGAGACCGACGCGATGCCCTTCTGAGCTCGGGGCTGTAACGGCGGTGACGGAGACGTGAAGACTACGACGGTGACGGCGACCGCGACGACTGAAAACTAGATTCCTTCCGACTTCCGAAGCGCCTCGACTACGTCGTCGGGCGCGGCGCTCGGGCCGTCTTTCACGCGGTGATCTGGGACGACGACCGGAACCGGGTTCGCCGCGAGCGCCTCGCGGACGATGCGCTTGGAGTCGTCGCCTTCGGGGTCGAGCCCGGACATGCGGACGAGCAGAGCCACGTCGACGGTGTCTCCCTGTGGGACGTTGCGAAGCGACTCCAGCACGCTCCGCTGGTCGGTCGGGACGGTCAGACCGATAGGGACCGACGAAAGGTCCGTCTGCCCCCGGTCGATAGCGGCCAACACGGCGTCGAGATGCTCGTGGTCCGACTCGGCGTCCGCCGGCAGCGAGTCCGGAAACGAGACGTTGATGACCTTTCCGCTGACCACGCCGACCTGAACCGGGCGGCCGAGCGTGGACGATTCGCGCGCGTAGATTCCCGAGACGGGCATACGTTCGGCTCCCGTCGCCGGACGCTTGACCCTTCCGGCGACGGCGTGGGGTTCGTCCCCTTCGACGGTGCGCTCTCGCCCGCGCGCACGCGAGAGACGGTGAGTGTCCCCGCCGGCGCAAGTCTTATGTACAGATACGTGCGTTAGTGTACATCAATGAACGCTAGTGGAGACGAATTAGCTCCCGACGTGCGCGCCATCTTGGAGGCCGCGCGGGAGCGACCCGGTGGGGAGACGCGCGTGTCGGTCGACGCGCGGTCGTTCCCCGAGGCCGTGGCCGAAACGGAGGCCGCGGGCCGGGTCCCGGTCATCGCCGAGGTGAAGCCCACGAGTCCGACGACCGAGGGCGTCCGCGAGGACGACCCGGTTGAACTGGCCCGCGAGATGGTCGCCGGCGGCGCGACGGCGCTGTCGGTCCTCACCGAACCCGAGCACTTCGGCGGCTCGGCCGAGTCGCTGCGGCGCATCCGCGAGGCCGTCGACGTGCCCGTCCTCCGCAAGGACTTCATCATGAACGAGGCCCAACTGGACGTCGTCGAGTCCGACCTCGTGCTCCTCATCGCGCGGTTCGTCGGCGAGGACCTCCCGGACCTCGTCGAGGCGGCTCGCGACCGCGGCTTCCAGCCGCTCGTAGAGGTCCACACGCGCGAGGAACTCACGGCGGCGCTCGCGGCCGGAGCCGACATCGTCGGCATCAACAACCGCGACCTCGGGAAACTCGAAGTCGACCTCGGCACGTTCGAGGCACTCGCGCCGGAAGCGCCCGAGGACGTGCTTCTCGTGGCCGAAAGCGGCGTGAAGTCGGTCGAAGACGCGCAGCGGATGCGCGAGGCCGGCGCCGACGCCCTCCTCGTCGGGACGGCTATCATGGACGGCGACGTGCGACAGAACACGGAGACACTCACCACACAATGAGCGCAGACGGCAAATTCGGCAACTACGGCGGACAGTACGTTCCCGAGGCCCTCATGCCGGCCATCGAGGAACTGACCGACGCGTACGAGCGGTACGTCCTCGACAACGAAGACGGGTTCATGGACGACTTCCGCGCGCGACTGCGGGACTTCGGCGGGCGACCGACGCCCCTCCAGCGCGCGGACCGACTCTCCGAGCGCTACGACCGCGAAATCTACCTCAAGCGCGAGGATCTCGTCCACGGCGGCGCGCACAAGCTCAACAACGCGCTCGGACAGGTCTTGCTGGCGAAGTACATGGGCAAAGAGCGCATTATCGCCGAGACCGGCGCGGGCCAGCACGGCACCGCCACGGCGATGGCCTGCGCCCACCTCGATATGCCCTGCGAGATTTACATGGGCGAGCGCGACATCAACCGCCAGCGCCCCAATGTCTTCCGGATGAAGCTCAACGGCTCCGAGGTGAACCCTGTCACTGTCGGCCGCGGCACGCTCAAGGAGGCTATCTCCGAGACGATGCGCGACTGGGCGACCAACGTCGAAGACACCCACTACGTCATCGGCTCCGTCGTCGGCCCGCACCCGTTCCCGAGCATGGTTCGGGACTTCCAGTCGGTCATCTCCGAGGAGGCCCGCACGCAGGCCAGAGAGAAACTTGGACGGCTCCCCGACGCCGTCGTCGCCTGCGCGGGCGGCGGTTCGAACACGATGGGCGCGTTCGCCGAGTTCGTCGACGACGAGGAGACCGCGCTCTACGCCGTCGAGGCCGGCGGCTCGACGCTCGAAGTGGACGAGGAAGCCGGCGTCGCACCCAACTCGGCGTCGCTCACGACCGGGTCGGAGGGTATTCTCCACGGCGCTCGCACCCGACTCTTACAGGACCGCGACGGCCAGATTATGGAGTCGCACTCGGTGTCGTCCGGGCTCGACTACGCCGGCGTCGGCCCCGAACTTGCGTACCTCGTGGACACCGGTCGCGTCACCGCCGTCAACGTCGACGACGACGAGGCGCTGACCGCGTTCCACCGGCTCTCGCAGATGGAAGGTATCATCCCCGCACTGGAGTCGGCCCACGCGTTCGGCTATCTCGAATCGGCCGCCGGCCCCGATGCGCCCGACTCCGAGGAAGCGAACGACCTCGGCGAGTACGTCGTGGTCAACGTCTCCGGCCGCGGCGACAAAGACCTCGAATCGGCCATCGAGGAGACCTACGAGCGTGACATCGACATCGCGCCGAACATGGACGAGTTCACGGGGGGCCTGTGATGTCGCTCGAAGACGCCTTCGCCGACGGGCCGGCGTTCATCCCGTACCTCGCCGCCGGCGACCCCGACTACGAGTCATCGCTCGAATACGTCGAGGCGCTCGAACGCGGCGGCGCGGATATCATCGAACTCGGGCTTCCGTTCTCGGAGCCCATCGCCGAGGGGCCGACCATCCAGAACGCGGTGGTTCGGTCGCTCGAAGGCGGCATGACGCCGACGCGCTTTTTCGAGTTCGTTGAGGACCTCGACGTGTCGGTGCCGCTGGTCTGTATGACCTACTACAACCTCATCTACCGCTACGGCGAGGAGAGCGAGGCACAACGCGCCTCGAATACGAGCGGTGAAACCGTAAGTAACGGCCCGCGGCCGTTCGTCGAGAAGGCGGCCGAGGTCGGCATCGAGGGCTTCGTCGTCCCCGACCTGCCGGCCGAGGAGGCCGGCCCGCTTCGTGAGGCCTGCGACGAGTTCGGCCTCGACCTCGTCTTCATCGTCGCGCCGACGACCCGCGGCGAGCACCTCGACCGCATGATGGAACAGGTCTCGGGCTACGTCTACGTGCAGGCGCGCCTCGGCACGACGGGCGCGCAGTCGAGCGTCTCCGACCAGACCGGCTCGTCGCTCGAACGACTCGCCGACTACGACGTGCCCAAGGCGGTCGGCTTCGGTATCAGCAGCGGCGACCACGCGGAGCGCATCGTCGCGAGCGGCGCTGACGGCATCATCGTCGGCAGCGCGCTCGTGGACATCGTTGCCGACGGACACGACAACGGCGACGACGCCGAGACGGTTGCCGACCGCCTCGAAACGCTCGCCCGCGAGCTGAAAGACGGTGCGGTGGCGGGCGCGTCGCAACGCCCACCGCATCCGGAACGCACATAACTGCTCTGCCACCCTTTCTCATACATGAACACAGACATCGGACTCTCCGCACGACTCGAACGCATCTCCACAGACGGGCGATACCTCATCGTCCCGATGGACCACGGCATCACCCTCGGCCCGGTCACGGGCCTCGTCGACATCGAATCCACCATCGACAGCATCACCCGCGGCGGCGCGGACGCCGTCCTCACGCACAAGGGCACCGCCCCGCGCGTCCACCCGAACAAGAACGGCAAAGGCTACATCGTCCACGTAAACGGGTCGACCGTCATCGGCCCCGACGAAAACGACAAGCGACTCACCGGCACCGTCGAAGACGCCCTCCGCGTCGGTGCCGACGCCGTCTCCTTCCACATCAACGTCGGCTCGAACTACGAGCCCGACCAGATGACCCAACTCGCCGACCTCTGTTCCCGCGCCGCCGATTTCGGCGTGCCCGTCCTCGCGATGTCGTACGCCCGCGGCCCCGGCATCGACGAACAGGACCCCGAGGCGCTCGCCCACGCCGTCCGCCTCGCCGAGGAAGTCGGTGCCGACGTGGTGAAGACTGCCTACAGCGGTGACGCCGACTCCTTCGGCCGCGTCGTCGAGGCCACGCGTCTGCCGGTCGTCATCGCCGGCGGCAGTCGCGGTACCGACCGCGAGACGGTCGAGATGGTCCGCGGGACGATGGACGCCGGCGCGGCCGGCGTCTCGATGGGCCGTTCCATCTTCCAACACGAGAACCCCGAGGCCATCACCCGCGCCGTGAGCGCCGTCATCCACGACGACGCCGACGCCGATACGGCCCTCGAACGCGCCGGACTCGGCATCGAAGCGTAACGCGACACGCGGCTCCGGCTTTCCGACGGCGTTTCCGTTTTCTCGACATCTCCAGCCTACAGATAGATACCCGCTGAGCGCGAACTTCGAGCATGCACGTCACGATGTGGGAGTTCGCAGTCGACGTGGACGAACGACTCCTCGGCTGTTCTCCCGAGTTACTTCGCGAGCAACTCGCCGAGTACGAACGCGGGGAGCGCCGCGAGTTCGACGTGGACGTGCGATTTCCCGACTCCTTTACCGGCGACGTGATGCGCGTGATGGCGTCGATTCCGTACGGCGAGACGCGCACCTACGGCGAGGCCGCGGCCGAACTCGACAGCCACGCGGTCGCCGTCGGACAGGCCTGCGGGCGGAACCCGGTCCCGCTCGTCGTCCCGTGCCACCGGGTCGTCGGCGCGGACTCCCTCGGCGGCTTCTCCGCCGCCGGCGGCGTCGACCTGAAGCGCACACTCCTCGACCACGAGTGCGGCGCGGTCCAGACGGGGCTGGACGCGTTTTGACTGATTTAATATCGCCATAATTAGTTTATCAGCTCTCGATTCGGCTGAGAGACGCCCGCGCGAGACTGTCGGTGTTTTTCGACGACTCGGCTGGACCACACACTCGGCTCTCCGCCTGACTCTCCGCTCGCCGAGTGGTCCGTGGGATTCGAACTTCGCGTTCGATTCACTCGTCAGTCTGCGTCGGTGACAGCGTACCGCTCCCGGAACGCAACCTGAGTCATCGACCCGCTGCGTCGATGATGGCTGACGGACGTGGGTCTTCCCGGTCGCCACCCCGGAGTTTCGTTCGAGATAGCGGGCGGTGCGTGTTGGTTTCCGACTGATTTTGTATCTGAGTCACCCTCGACAGCCCGGACGAACTCGTCTTCCGAACCCGTCGGAGGGTCAGGCTCACAGTCGATCCCGGGTCGCGCAGTTGATTCGTCTCTCGGCTGAACGCCGCGACTGACCCGACTTGATGCGGGACTTCTCTCCGAACTGCGTCTCAACACGTCCTATCAGAGCGCCGTTTTTCCGACCCAACTGTCCCAAGCGTAGTCCTCGACCCGACCGCGAGATTGTTCGCGAACTCGGCCGTAACCACCTGCTCTACGAACTGTTTTCCGGACCCAAAGCCCGCTTCGACTCGCATCAGCGCGTTCAAATCGGTCGTTCAACCCCGAATTTCGACCCGGGCCCACAAATAAATCACATAGTGCGATATAGAATTGGATTCCCCTGGCCTCACCGTCCCGGCGCGACCCGTTCGCCGTCCGTTGATTCATTCGCCACGTTCAAGCCCACCCACCGAGTGAAGTCGATAATGACACGAAGCGTCTGGCTCAAAGCCGACGACGCGGTCGGCGACTGGGAGACGCGGAAGCGACGCATCACGGCCGGACTGGAAGCCGGCGTCGACTGGGTTCTCGTCGACGAGGCCGACGTCGAGAAGGTCCGCGAACTCGGCGACGTCAACATCGCCGCGTTCCGGACCGACGCCGATGTTCACGTGATGGAAGCGGAAGAAGACGACGCGGACCCCGAGGCACTCGCCGACGCCTACATCGTCGGCAAGGACGGCGAGGGCGACGCGACCGTCGAACTCCCCTCCGATTTCTCCGGTTCTGCCGACCTGACGACGCTCCGCCGCGGCGACGACCTCGCAAACGGGTCGTACGTCCGAATCCTCAGCAAGGACTACGAGGCGTTCGCCGAGGAGGCCGCCCGAGACGGCGACTACACCATCGTCATCGGCGAGGACTGGACCATCATCCCGCTGGAGAACCTCATCGCCCGCATCGGCGACGAGACCGACCTCATCGCAGGCGTCACGACCGCCGAAGAGGCCAAGACCGCCTTCGAGACGCTCGAACTCGGCTCCGACGGCGTCCTCCTCGACAGCGACGACCCCGACGAGATTCGAAAGACCGTCGAGGTCCGCGACGAGGCCGAACGCGAGTCGCTCGACCTCGTCTGGGCCGAGGTCACGGAGGTCGAACGCACGGGTATGGCCGACCGCGTCTGTGTCGACACGGGCACCATCATGGACCACGACGAGGGGATGCTCGTCGGCTCGATGGCTCGCGGCCTTTTCTTTGTCCACGCCGAGACGGCGAAGTCCCCGTACGTCGCGTCTCGGCCGTTCAGAGTCAACGCCGGCGCGGTCCACGCCTACGCGCGGACCCCCGACGGCGGCACGGTCTATCTCTCCGAACTCGAAAGTGGCGACGAGGTGCAACTCATCGACACGAACGGGAACACCCGCGAGGCCATCGTCGGGCGCGTGAAGATAGAAAAGCGACCGATGTTTCGCATCTCCGCCGACTACGAGGGCGACCGCGTCACTACGCTCCTGCAGAACGCCGAGACAATCAAGGTCCACACCCGCGAGGGTCGTACGGCGGTCACGGACCTCGAACCCGGCGACGAGATGCTCATCTACTACGAGGACACGGCTCGCCACTTCGGCGAGGCCGTCGAAGAGAGCATCATCGAGAAGTAATCCCGGAGAACCGTTTTTTCGAGGCGGGCAGCCGACCGGAGCGCGTTATACAGAATCAAGGAGAATACCTGCGCCTTTAGGCGCAGGATGAATCCGACAATACCCTACACCAACCACCGTTCGATGGTAAGCCGGATATTCCACGCCAACCGACATTATTAACAAAACAGCGTTCATAACCAGTTATGAAGTCAGAAATGAGTCGAACCATCCGAACCTTCGAGGCCACGATCACGAACCAGCAACAGGTTCGTGACGACCTCGACCAACTCGGATGGGCCGCCTCAAAACTCTGGAACGTCGGTCGCTACTACACACAAGAACAGTGGGACGAAACGGGCGAGATTCCCGATGACGGGGAACTCAAAGCCGAACTCAAAAGCCACGAACGCTACACGGACTTGC
>NZ_LOEP01000032.1:38140-288158 GCF_001482285.1 Haloferax sp. Q22
CCGACCGCCCGGCTACCGCAAAAACGGAGACTCCCACCCACGTTCAACCGTGTCGTTCAAAGCGGCTGGCTTCAAGCACGACGCACAGTTCACCCGCGTTCGCCTCTCAAAAGGTCGCAACCTCAAAGAACACCGTTCAGACTTCATACTCTGTGAGTATCAGACTCGCCCGGATGTTGACCTAACCGAGTGGGATATTCAACAGGTTCGCGCCGTCCACAAACGCGACAAATGGCGACTGCAATTCGTCTGTCGCACCACTATCGACCCGGAACCGCCGGGTGACGGGGTGGCCGGTGTTGACCTTGGGGTTTGCAACTTTGCCGCCGTCTCGTTCGGTGGCGAGTCGGTGTTGTATCCCGGTGGCGCACTCAAAGAGGACGAATACTACTTCACGAAAAAGAAGGCCAAGTGCGACGATTCCTCGTCCCGTGAGGCGACTCGTCTTGACCGGAATCGGACTGGTCGCCGGACACACTTCTTACACTCCCTCTCGAAAGCAATCGTGGAACAGTGTGTCGAACGAGATGTCGGGACGCTTGTCGTTGGTGACCTCGGCGGCATTCGAGAGGATGACGAGACGGGCGACTCTCGGAATTGGGGCGACCACGGCAACCTCGACTTACACGGGTGGGCGTTCGACCGCTTCACAACGCTTCTCGACTACAAGGCGGAAGCGGAAGGCATCGACGTGGAGTTGGTGTCGGAACGCGATACGTCGAAGTCATGTTCAGTGTGTGGTCACACAGACAAGAATCAGCGCGTTGAACGTGGACTGTACGTGTGTGAGGAGTGCGAGACGGTGGCGAACGCGGACGTGAATGGTGCGGAGAATATTCGACAAAAGGTACTCCCGAGTCTCGCCACGGATGGCGGTGATAGGGATAACGGCTGGTTGGCACAGCCAGCGGTTCACCTGTTCGACCGTAGTGAGGGTGTTTTCGCCCCACGAGAACAGGTTGCTAACCGCGAACCGTAATATCCCAACTCAGCGGTGCGGTGCCGTGGGATTCCCGCGTCTTCAGGCGCGGGAGGATGTCAATCTTCGACCGTGTACCATTCGAGTTCCGTCGCACACCACGGACAGAAGTCGAGGTTCCGGTCGAGTTCGCCGCCACAGATCGGGCAGGTCGGCTCGCCGTTCGCGTTGCGGCCGCGGGGGCGAATCCCGACGCGGTAGGCGTCAAGCGCGCTCAGGAACAGCAGTCCGAGGACGGGAATCAGCACCTCTCTCGGAACCGAGTCCACGGTCACGGTCGCCGGGTCGGCGAACGTCGAGAGCAACACCAGCCCCGCGCCGACGACGAAGGTGAACCACGCAATCGCACGTCGCCACTCGCGGAGGTAGACGTGGCCCGCCCCGGCGATTCCGAGCGAGGCACCAACCACGCCGACGAGGACAGCGACGAACGCGCGACGACGAGCATCGGGCATCGTTCGTTGGCGTCGTCGTCCGCGCTCTTAAACGTCTGGATTGTCGGACAGTCTGTCAAGCGGTACGAAGCCTGACAGTACGCGTTCGAACGCCCCGGATTCCACCGTTTCGAGGTTAGTCAGTCGTCTGCGCGTCTTCCGAAGTCGGCGGCGTCCCCGCGGCGCTGGCGGCCCCGCCCTCATCGTGCGGTTCGTGTTCGACGACGAACTCGCGGTCCGCGCCGTCGGCCGACGCCTCGACCGACGACACGCGGTACAGGCGGATGCGGCGCTCCTGTTTCGTCACGACCGGGAAGTCGTAGTGTTCGGCGTCGTGGCCGGGCCGCTCGTCGCGGTCGGCGACGAACTCCCGGTGGTCGTCGAGTCGACGTTCGACCTCCGCGCGCGAGCGTTCCGGGAGGTCGTCGAGCCGTGTTTCGAACCCGGAGACGAGGTCGGCGTCGAGGTCGTAGCCGACCGAGTTCCGCCCCGCAAGCATGGCCGCGAGCGTCGTGGTTCCGGTGCCGACGAAGGGGTCGAAGACGGTGTCGCCGTAGACGGAGTACATCCGAATCAGGCGCAGCGGAAGTTCGACGGGAAACGCCGCCGAGCGTTCTCTGTCGCCCGAATCGAGGCCCTGGCCGGTCCCGCCGAACTCCCAGAGGTCGGAAAACCAGCGGTTTCGCTCCTCCCAGAAGAAGGCGCTCTCGTAGCGCCGGTCGTCGCCCGGCGGGAACGACCGCGGGTCGCCCTTGCGGACCACCAGCACGTACTCGTGTTCGAGCGTGACGTAGGCGTTCGTCGGGAGCGTTCCCGACCCCATGAACTTCGTCAGGCGGTTCGTCGGCTTCCGCCAGATGGCGTCGGGAAGCGGCGTTAGCCCGCGCTCTCCGAGCGCGGTGAGCACGCGGGCGTGGTTGGGGTACTGGCGAAACGACCCGTCGAGGCTCCGGGTCGCGTCGCCGACGTTCACGCAGGCGACCCCGCCGGGGGCGAGCACGCGGGCCACCTCGTCCCAGACGGCGTCGAGCTGCTCGTGCATCGCCTCGAACGCGGTGTCGCCGTCGCCCGAATCGAGCGCCGCCGCGACGGCGTCGTCGCGCGCCGAAAACAGGTCGTCCCACATCTCTATCATGGGGTACGGCGGCGACGTGACGACGAGGTTCACGCTCTCGTCGGCGAGTCCGGTGTCGGCGGCGTCGCCCACCGTGAGGGCGTGAGTCGTGCGCATCGTACGGACGTGTTTCCCCCGAAACAAAACCCTTCGCCTCGGTGCGGAGCCGGTCGACCCCGCGTCGCGGTCCGCGCGGCTCGACGCTCAGGCCGGCCGCTTGCCGCGGCGAGCGCCGCCGCTGACGGGCAAATAACCGAAAACTGAGTCGCTTCGTCCGGCTCGAACCGTCGTCCGGCGCGGGCGGCGCGGGCGTCCGAATCGGTCCTCAGACGAGGCCGAGGTTCTCCTCGGCTTCGAGGAGCTCGTGGTAGCGGTTGCGGATGGTGACCTCGGAGATGTCGGCCACGTCGCTGACGGCGGCCTGCGTCGTCTTCTCGTTGGTGAGGAGAGCGGCGGCGTAGACGGCGGCGGCGGCGAGGCCGACCGGCGACTTGCCGGAGTGGACGCCCTTCTCCTTGGCGTTCTTCAGGAGCTGGCGCGCGCGCATCTTCGACTCGTCGGAGAGGCCGAGTTCGCTGGCGAACCGCGGGACGTACTGCTCGGGGTCGGCGGGTTTGACCTCAAGCGAGAGTTCGCGCGCGATGTAGCGGTAGGTGCGGGCGACCTCGCTCTTCTCGACGCGCGAGACCTCCGCGATTTCGTCGAGCGAGCGCGGGACGCCGGCCATGCGGGCGGCGGCGTAGGTACACGACGTGGCGACACCCTCGATGGAGCGGCCGGGGAGCAGGTCGTCGTCGAGCGCGCGGCGGTAGATGACCGAGGCGGTCTCGCGGACGTTCTCGGGCAGGCCGAGCGCGGAGGCCATACGGTCGATTTCGCCGAGCGCCTGCTTGAGATTGCGCTCCTTGGAGTCGCGGGTGCGGAACCGCTCGTTCCACTTGCGGAGGCGCTGCATCTTCTGGCGCTGGCGCGCGCCGAGGGAGTTCCCGTACGCGTCGCGGTCGCGCCAGTCGATGTTCGTCGACAGACCCTTGTCGTGCATCGTGTTGGTCGTCGGCGCGCCGACGCGGGACTTCTCGTCTTTCTCGCGGGCGTCGAACGCGCGCCACTCGGGGCCGCGGTCGACGGAGTCTGCGGTCACGACGAGGCCGCAGTCGTTACAGACGGTCTCGCCGTGTTCGTCGTCGGTGACGACGTGACCGCCGCACTCGGGACACTGCAGCGTATCGCCCTTCGTGTCTTCCTGTTCGGTTTCGGCCTCCTGTCGGCCGTTCTGCGTGTTTCGTTCCTGCTCCTGTGCGCCGGGGTTTCGGGTCCAGATTCGTTCACTCATGGATACGACGGCGGGTGCTCCGGGATGGGGTGGTTAGAGGCGGCTAGAACCCGGATGCTGTCCGTAACACCAGCAACCGCAGACGACCGCATAAATGGTTTGGTATCGCTTTCGGCCAGCGGCGTCGTTTGTACGTGTGAGACGGTCACACGGATAATTGAGGTTCGTGAGGGATTCGGCGATTCACCGGTCAGCGGCGGCTTCCCGTCGGCCGTGACGCGATACATACTTTTCTCGAAGGGGCGTTACCACGACTACGCATGGCCGCCCACCCCCGCGTCGTCTCGCTCGCGCCGAGCGCGACGGCTATCCTCGATGCCGCCGGTCTCGACGCTCACGTCGTCGGGGCGACCGTTCACTCGCCGACCGACAAGCCGGTCGTCGGCGGCTGGCTGAACCCCGACTTCGACCGGGTCGACGAACTCGACGCCGACGCCGTCTGCACCTGCGACGACCTCCAGTCGGACGTCGCGGCGGCGGCCCGCGACCGCGGCTACGACGTGTTCCACGTCGCGCCCGCGACGCTCGCCGAGGTGTTCGACTCGTTTCCCGTCGTCTGCGACGCCGCGGGCGACGCCAGCGCCGGCGCGACGCTCGCCGAGGACTGCCGCGACCACCTCGCCCGCATCGCCGACGTGGTCGCGGGTCGCGACCGCCCGACCGTCTACTGCGAGGAGTGGGCCGACCCGCCGATGGCCGCCGGCAACTGGGTTCCCGACCTCGTCCGCGCCGCCGGCGGGTCCGCCCCGTTCGTCGCGCCCGGCGAGCGGTCCGCCGAAGTCGACCCCGAGACCGTCGCTGCCGCCGACCCTGACCACGTGATTCTCCACCCCTGCGGGAAGGGCGAGCGCGGCGACCCCGAGGCGTTCGAGGCCCGCGGATGGAACCTCGACGCCGCGGTCCACGCCGTCGACGACTCGCTTCTCAACCAGCCGAGCCCCGCCGTCGTCTCGGGCGTCGACCGCCTCGCGCGACTGCTGCATCCCGACGCCGGCCTCCCCGAGCCGTGGGAACCCGCGACTGCGACCGAATCCGACGAAGGGAAATAACCGGGCGACGCGCTTCCGACATGGACATCGCGGTCGGAAGCGGCAACCCGGTGAAGCGGCGCGCGGTCGAACGAACCTGTCCCGACGCCTCCGTGGCGGCGGTCGCCGTCGACTCCGGCGTCTCCGAACAGCCGACGGGGAACGACGAGACCATCGCGGGCGCGGTCACCCGCGCGGAGCGGGCGCTCGACGCGGGCGACTACGACTTCGGCGTCGGCATCGAGGGCGGCGTCGCGTCGTTCCCCGCCGGCGACGGCACCGACGGGAGGGACCTGTATCTGGTGATGTGGGCTGCCGTGACCGACGGCGAGCGCGTCGGTCGCGCGGCGGGGCCGAGCCTCCCCCTTCCCGCCCGCATCGCGGACCGCATCGATGCGGGCGAGGAACTCGGGCCGGTGATGGACGACGTGCTCGGCACCGACGACATCGCGAAAAACGAGGGCGCGGCCGGCGTGTTCACCGGCGGCCGGCTCACCCGAACCGACGCGCTCGAATCGGCCGTGACGGGCGCGTTCGCGCCCTTCCGGTGTGAGTTGTACTGAGTCGCGGATTCTGAAGGGTACTGACCCGCTCCGTCACTCTGACTCGGCGAGTTCGTGGTCGCGGTCGCGCACGTCCGCGCTCTCTTCGACCGCGGTCGTCAACGAGACGTTGAGCGATAGCATCGACGCGACGCCGCCGACGATGGTGACGGCGTTTTTCACCGCGTGGTCGAGGACCGCCGCGGCGAGCGCGGCGGCGGGGGTGATCGGCGCGAGGGCGGCCATGAACACGGTGAAGGCGATTTCGTAGAGGCCGACGCCGCCGGGCGAGAGCGGGAGCACCTTCGCGAGGTTCCCGACGCTCACGGCGAAAAACGAGACGCCGACGAGCACGACGGGGTCGATGTCGACGCCGAGCGCGAGCAGGACGACGACGGCCGTCACCACGTCGACGGTCCAGATGGCGAGGCTCGTCAGGCCGACGCGGCCGAAGGCGGCGCGGTTGCCGGCGACCGCCTGCAGGTCGGAGACGAACTGCTCGATGACGCCCGCGACGAGTTCGACGTAGGAGTCCGACGAGAACCGGCCGACGAACGCCCGGACGACGTTCCGGTCCGCGCGGGCCGACAGCGCGATGCCGAGGACGCCGAGGATGGCGACGACGCCGACGCCGGTGGCGACGTAGGCGACGGTGCGCACGTCGTCGGCGGACACGTCGACCGAGCCGCCGCTCACGCCGGTCGCCAGCACCGTGGCGATGTCGTCGAGGCCGCCGGTCGCCGCGAGGCCGACGAGGACGACACCCGCGAGCCCCGCGATGGTGAGCAGGTCGAAGACCCGCTCGACCGCGAGCGACGCGAAGCCCGAGGGGTACGGGATGTTCCGGCGCGCCTTCACGACGTAGGCGCGCACGGCGTCGCCCGCACGAGCGGGGAACACGAGGTTCCCGGTCTGACTGATGAATATCGCCCCCGTGAGGAAGCTCGCCTTCTCGCGGTAGCCGAGTTCGGCGAGGATGTCGCGGTAGCGAATCCCCCGGAGCGGCCACGAGACGACGTAGATTACCGCGGCGGCCGCGACGAGCGCGGGGTCGGCCTCGCCGAGGACCGTGATGACCTCCGAGGGATCGATGTAGAGCGTCATCAACGCGAGCGCGAAGACGGTCAAAAGCAGGCCGGCGACGATGGTCACCCGGCGGGTGATGCGCGGCCGGACCGTGAGTTGCCACCACGTCCGGAGAATCTGGCTTCCCATCCCGAGGATGTCGCGGACGAGGTCGACTTTCGTGTCGCCTTTCGGCTCCCAGTCGACGGGGAACTCGGCGACGCGGAAGCCGGCGCGCTGGGCGCGGACGAGCATCTCCGTGTCCCAAAACCAGTGGTTGTCCTCCACGTCGTCGCGGAGCGCCTCGAACGCCTCGCGGCTGAAGGCCTTGAAGCCGCACTGGTGGTCGCGGAGGTCCGAGCGGAGGAACAGGCGGACGAGGCCGTTGTAGGCCCGGCTCGGCACGCCGCGTTTCCGCGGGCGGTCGGCGACCCGGTCGGGCATCCAGCGCGACCCGGTCGCGGCGTCGTACTCGCCGGAGCGGACGCGCTCGACCAACTCTTCGAGGTGGCGCATGTCCGTCGCGAGGTCCGTGTCGAAGTAGACGAGCGTGTCGCCGTCGGCGGCCTCGAAGGCGCGTTCGAGCGCGCCGCCGCGACCGAGGCGGGCGTCGCTGTGGTAGTGTCGAATCCGGTCGTCCTCGGCGGCCAACCGGTCAGCTATCTCCGGCGTCTCGTCGTCGCAGCCGTCTTCGGCCACGATGACTTCGAAGGCGTCGGTGGGGAGGAACGATTCGAGCGTCTCGACGGTGACGCGGACCGTGTTCTCGATGGTCAGCGCCTCGTTGTAGGCGGGGAGGACGACGCTCACTTCGACGCCGGCCGCGGTCGCGGCGGCCGGGCGTCGTTCTGTCGGGCGACCCATTGTCGTCGTATGGCCGCTATCCGCGTATGAATTTTCTGTCTTGGAACAACTACGGTCCGTGAGACGGACAGTTCGGAACGTTCGGGTGTTTGGCGGCCGCCCCGTTGCGCTCCGGCGCGTCCCGACGTGTCCTGACGGCCTTGACGGCCCTGACGTGTCCTGACGGCCCTGACGCGTCCTGACGGCCCTGACGCGTCCAGCCTGTTCCCTCGTTGGTGTGTCCGCGTCGCGTGGGTGTTAGGCGACTGTACCTGCGACGGCTCAGTGGGGCCGCCCCGACGGCCCGTTTTCGGTTAAAATCGAAAGACGGCGACGTGTTAAGCTCCTGTACCAAACCCCTGATAGGCGTCTCGTCTCTCTGTGTAGGTATGAGCACGACCGCCTCCGCGACCGCAGTCGAGGGCGAGGTCCTCGACGCCAACCGCAGCCTCTCGGAGAAACAGCGCCGCATCCTCGACTACCTCCGCTCCAACGCCGGGGCGAAGACGTACTTCAAGTCCCGCCTCATCGCCGACGACCTCGACCTCTCCGCGAAGGAGGTCGGCGCGAACATGCGCCCCATCCTCGACGGCGATTTCGACGTGAGCGTCGAGAAGTGGGGCTACTCCTCGGGAACCACGTGGAAGGTGACCGTCTGAGCCCCCGCTGACGCTTCACTCCGGCCCCGCCGCACGCCGTCTCCGGCGTGCACCCCGGCGCGTCCTCCCTCGCGCCACTCCACCCGGAACGCCGTCGTCTCCCACCCCACGTCGTTCCATCCCCACTTTTTCGGGTTTTCTCGCGTCCCAGCGCCGCCGCTACGAATCGGAATAAACATCGAACCGTCACACGGTACAGCGTCAGTCGCCCGTCTCGACCGCTACCTCGACTCGTCCGGTCCCGTCAGGGGTCGAACCGGATGAGTTCAGCCGCGTCATCGGCGAACGCCGCGGCGTCGGAGCCGAAGGAGTCGGCGTAGCGAATCAGGAGCGTGATGACCGTCTCGGGGTTGCGGACCGCGTAGCCGTCCTCGCGCGAGAGGAGGCCCACGGCGTCGAGTTTCTTCGCGTAGGTGCTCACCGTCGCCCGGGAGACTCCCAGACGGTCGGCGAGTTCGCTCCCCGTCGCGTCGGGGTCGCGAAGCAGGTGGACGAGCATCCCGCGCGGCGTGTCGCGACGGAGGTAGCCGAGCGCGACCTGCTCGAACTCGGAGAACCGACTCGCGGGGAAAAACCGCTTGTAGTCGCCGTCGCGGCGCACTTCGAGCGTGTCGTCGTCGACGAGGTTCCGGAGGTGGTACTGCGTCTCGCCGGTCCCTAACTGGAGGTCGTCGCGGACCTTCGAGAAGTGCGCGCCGGGCGTGGACGCGACGTAGCCGACGATGGCGTCCCGCGCGTCGCTCGACCCGGACGAGTCGTCCTCACCGTCGTCGCCGCCCCCGAGGCCCACGAGCGGCGTGGCGGCCCCGAGCGCGGCGAACCGACGGAGGGTCGCGCGCTTGTCTTCGTCTACCCGGCGGTTCGACATCTACTCCCACATACGAGACGGCGCGAAGAAAAGGGCTTCGGCATTTACACCCGTCGGAATCCGGGACGGTCCGCCGACGCGACTATTCGAGGTCCTTCTCGAAGGACATCTCGTCTTCCTCGTCGCCGTCACCGTCGGCGTCGGGTTGCCCGTTGCTCGCGGCTTCCGCGTCCGCGGAGCTGTCGGCTGCGGCCGCGCCCTCGGCGTTCTCGCTTTCGGCGACGACCTCGTCGGACGACTTGATGGGTTCTTCTTCCTCGTCGGCCTCGGCGATGACCTCGTCGGGCGACTTGATGTCGTTGACCTCCGCACCCGCTTTGATGGCTTCGGCCTCCTGTTCGAGCTGTTCGACGTCCATCTCGGCGGCCTGGTCTATCTGGCCGAGAATCTCCTCGATGTCGTCGAGCCCGATGAGTTCGCGCGTCTCCTCGTCGAACTGCTTGCTGGAGAGGCCTTCCATGTCCTGTACGTCGGAGCCGGTGAGCTGTTTGCCGTAGCGGCCCACGAGCGAGGTGAGTTCCTGCGGGAGGACGAACGTCGTGGATTCGCCCTGTCCGATGCGTTCGAGCGTCTCCATGCCTTTGTCGATGATGGCGCGCTCGCCCATCGACTCGGCGGACTTCGCACGGAGGACGGTCGAGATTGCGTCACCCTGCGCTTCGAGAATCTGCGACTGCTTTTCACCCTGCGCGCGGATGATGTTCGACTGCTTTTCACCCTCCGCGGTCTCGACGGCGGAGCGACGCTCACCCTGCGCTTCGAGAATCATGGCGCGGCGGCGGCGCTCGGCGGAGGTCTGCTGCTCCATCGCCTGCTGCACGTCGGCGCTGGGGTTGACCTCGCGGACCTCGACGGACTCGACGCGGACGCCCCACTCGTCGGTCGGCTCGTCGAGTTCCTTGCGGATTCGCGCGTTAATCTCCTGACGCTTGTTGAGCGTGTCGTCGAGTTCCATGTCGCCGAGGACGGCCCTGAGGGTCGTCTGGGCGAGGTTGGAGACGGCGCGCTTGTAGTTGTCGACCTCGAGGAATGCCTTCTTGGCGTCCATCACCTTGATGTAGACGACGGCGTCGGCGGTCACCGGCGAGTTGTCGCGGGTGATGGCTTCCTGCCGGGGCACGTCGAGCGTCTGGGTCCGCATGTCGAACGCGTAGGTCCGAGAGACGAACGGCGGGATGAAGTTGATACCCGGTTCGAGGAGGCGTCGGTACTCCCCGAACACCGTGAGTGCCTTCTTCTCGTAGGCGTCCACGATTTCGACCATCTGGTACACCGTCACGATGGCGAGGACGAGCACGAGGAGGCCGACGACGACGCCTCCGATGCCCAGTCCCGCCTGGAGGGCAAGTAAGTCCATACGCCCGTGTTGGGTTGGACGAATGATAAGTATTCGTGTGGTGCGGCCGTCACGTCGGACGGTTTCGACGGCGACGAGGGCGTAGTCGACCCGAACCGGGCGTCGACCGCGCACGATGGCCGCCGGTCAGACTCCCTCTTTCCCCTCTCGTTCGAGTTCTTCTTCCCGCTCCGCGGACTCCTCGCGTCGCTGCCGCGCCCGTTCTCGGGCGAGTTCGCGGTCGATCTCGTCCTCGCCGGGGCCGACGCCCTCGACGGTCACGACGTTGCCGCCGCCGGGGTCGACGACGATGACTTCGGTTCCCTCTTCCAGTTCACCGTGGACCGACCGGGCGGCGTAGTAGGGGTTGAAGCCGCCCTCGTCGAGTTTGACCTCGCCGCTGGTCGGCGTGACGCGCTCCGTGACGCGCCCCATCTTGCCCGTCAGCGCGTCCGAGTCGCTCGTCTTTCCTTCCCCCTTCCCGCCGTAGATGTCGAGTTCTCGGTAGCCGTAGAGCGCGAGCGCGCCGAAGACGAAGACGAGCAGGCCGAGCACGATCGGGCCTGCGAGCGCCGGGATAAAGAGGCCGACCAGTCCCGCCGCGAGGAGGGCGACGCCGAGGACGACGAAGTGCGCGCCGGGGGCGATAGCCTCCGCGAGCGACAGGCCGAGCCCCGCGAGCACGAGCAACAGCGGGAGCGTCTCGGGGGTGATGAGACCGGTCTGTAACGGGAACGGCGGGTGTGCCATACCGGGTCTAGGGCCGTCGCCCGATTAAGGATTGAGGGTTGAACGCGGCGCGAGGGCCGCGGTCGGTGCGTGATTTCCGTGGCGGGGCGGAGTCGCCCGCGCTCAGTCGTTGCGGTTCGGGTCGGTCGAGACTGCGTCGTCGTGGACGAACGCCACGGTGTCCTCGTTGGTCGGCTGGACGAGGAGAGTCCCGGTGGTCGCGTTCCTCGGCACGGCGAAGACGGTCCAGACGCGCGCGCTCTCGCCGGGGGCGAACAGCCCGCCGTTGTCGAAGCCGGTCGCGTTCGACAGCGGTTGGTGGCCGTACCTGACGCCGTCGGATTCGAACACGAGCGCCGACTGGGAGAGCGCGCCCGGCGCGGCGTCCGCGGCCGTCGCGTTGAGCGCGACGACGACGAACCGCTCTCCCTCCGGCGCGGCGTACGTCTGATTGCCCACCTGAAGCGACTCGGTCGTCCGCGCGTTCCACCGAGCGACCACGTCGGCCGAGTCGGCGCTCGCGCCCGAGAGTGCGGAGACGGCGACCCCGCTTCCCCCGCCGCCCGACCCACCGAGTCCGTCTACCATCGGCCCGAGCACGGCGACGGAGCCGAGTGCGAGGACGAGCAACAGGACGGCGACGACGACCACGCGGACGCTCGGCGGCGACCCCGATTTCAGGTCGTCGACCGACGACGGCAGTCTGTCGCGGAGCGAGCCTCTCGAGGAGTCGCCGCCACCATCGCCGTCGCCGCCAGTAAGTCCGGCGAGCCGTTCGCGCACGGCGGCTATCGGGAGCGACGCCAACGCCTCTTCGACCGGCTCGGGCAGGTCAAACGGCAGGCCGAACTCGACCTCTGCCGTCTCGAACACGTCGCCGTCGGTGTACTGCTTGACCGTCTGTTCGAGGCCCTCGTCGGCGACGGTCTCGCCGAGTTCGTCGCGGTCGAGCAGCGTCACGTCGTGGTTCGTGGCGAACCCGCGAACCGCGTCGTCGAACTCGCCCTGCGTGGCGACGACGACGGTGTCGATGCCGCGCTTTTTCGCGTGTGCGACGAAGCCTTTGACGTGCCCTTTCCCGACCGTCACCTCGACGGACGGGAGCACGAGTATGAGCCCTTTCGTGCCGTCGCCGCGCTGTCCCTGTACGAGGTACCGACCTTCGCCTCGGGGCTGGGCGTTCGTCTGCCAGTTCCGTTGGGTCCAGAGGTCCGAGAGGAAGTGAACGAACTTCGCCGGTTCGAGTTCGACGAGTCTCGTCACTGTTCGCGTCCCTCCGGGCCGTCGGGGGCGGGTCGTCGGTCGTGTCCGCGTCGGTCGTGTGTCATCTTGTCGCCTCGGTGTTCGTCAGCGTCGCAGTCGCCGCGCGGCCAGTCCGGTGAGGACGAGCGCGACGACCGTCAGTCCCGGCGAGAACGGAATTCCAGTGTTCGTTCCGGCGGCGGCCGGTTCCAGCGGTGTCCGCTCGACGACCGGGAAGGGCGTCGTCGTCATCGCCGGGGTCGATTCCGTCTCGCTCGCGGTCGTCGTGGCCGTCGTCGTCGGCGTCTTCGCGCCGGGTTCGAGTCGGACCATCGCGTCGTCGGCGACGATGGTGCCGGTGACCCGGTCGTCGTCAGCGGCCGCGTCGTCGTCGGCGGATTCGTCGCTGTCCCCGGCCACGTCGTCGTCGGTCGCACCGCTCTCCGTTTCGTCGCCGCCGGTCCGGTACGGCGCGTCGACGGCGGCGGAGAAGTTCCCGTCGCGGTCGCGGTCCGCGTACGCGATTGCGAGCAGTTCCGCGTCGACCAACTGCCGGCGGTCGAACTCCACGACGACGTTCCGGTGCGTCCCCGGCGGGAGATACGCGCTCGTTCCCATCGGCTCCTCGTCGGCGGTCTCGACCGCGACGAAGCCGCCGACGGAGAGGTTCACCCGGCTGACGGTGACGAACGTTCCGTCGGTCTCTTGGTCGACGAATCGGAGGCTCGCCTCGGAGTCGAGGATACGCATCGTGTGTTCGGTCTGGTCGCGGTAGTCGCGCACCCAAAGCGGGAACGTGAGCCCGCGGTCTTCGGGCGCGAACGTGAGGTTCTGCGTCACGGTCCGGTTCGCTGTGACCGTCATCGGCACGAGCTTCAAAAACGGCTGGCCGGGCGCGCGCGCTCTGAGTTCGACGACGCTGTTCGGTGCAAGCGTCGTCTCGCCGGTGACGGTCACCTGCGGGGACTCCCACGGGTACACCGTCTCGTTTCGCACCTCGATTGAGACGGTCGGCTCGACGAGTCGCACCCGCGAGCGCGCCGTGATCGTGTCCTCGTCGACGAAGTCGCTGTGGTCACCGCGGAGCGTCACCTGCAGTTCGTAGTCCTCGGCGTCGCCTTCCAACGGGAGGTCCGAGGTGTCCCAGATGACGAACACCTCGTCGGTTTCGAAATCGGTGACGACGGTCGTTCCGTTTTCGGGCGTCGCGAGGAACGTCTGCTGTTCCCGGTTCGGCCGGACTTCGAGTTGGTTCAGCGTGATTTCGATACCGTTGGCGTTCGCGCCCCCGGTCACGTCCCCCGGGTTCAGCGCCGACTCCAGCCCGCTCTCGTCGAGTCTGACGACCGCGAGGTCGCCTTTGGCCACGGTCGTTCGCTCGGTAATCTCGCCCCGGATACGCTCGGTCGACATCGCGGTGTCCGAGTCGTTCAGGCTCGCGGGCGCGACGTTGGTCGTCGCCGACGTGTTCCCGCGCTCCGCGATGTCGAGTTGCCCGATAGCGCGCTCGACGCCGTCGATGGTGACGTTCATCACGTACGTCGTCGGCTCGATCGGCTCGCTGAGTTGGCCGGTGTGGAGCGTCTTGTTGCCGCCGCCGGAGACGTACGTCTCGGGCGCGCCGGTCGAGTTGTAGGTGTCGATGGTGAGGGTGGTCGTCCCCGACCCGACGAGGGCGACGCTCAGGTGGTAGCCGTAGCCGTCGCCGCCGATGTTGAGCGTCCCCGGCTGGGAGTGCCGGACACGTATCTCGACGACGTCACCGCGGGTGACGGTGGTAACGTCCTCGCCGAACGACGCGGTCGGCTCGTCGGCGGCGACTGCGGGCGTCGGAACCCAGAGTGCCGCGAGGAGAATCAACGCGGCGACCAACACGGAGGGTGCGCGGACTGCGTAACTCATTTGGTGTGTCCCGGTCGGGGGGTTGACGGTGGTTCCCCTCGGGGTCACATAAATCAACAGTCCCGATTATCAAAACGGAAAGTCGGATGGGTCGAAGCCGGTCCTCGCGACGGGTCGCGGTCGGCGCGCCGCGGGGCGGTCAGACCGCGCCCGGGAACACGGTGATGACGATAAGCCCGACCGCGAGGAGGACGCCGAGGAAAACGAACGCGACGTTTTCGGCCCGCGGTGACCCGGGCTCGATGGGGAGCTGTTCGATCTCGGGTTCGTCGTCGATGATGCCGTCGGGGCCGACGTCGTCGACGCCGAAGCGCCACTCGCCGTCGCCGTCACCATCGCGGTCGTCTTCGGCCTCGGGTGAGGGTGCGCGGGACATCGAATCGTGTGTAAGCGTCGTGGCGGGAAAGGGCTACCGCACTACTTCCGGTTGCCGCGGTCGTGGCTGATGACGTCGCCCTCGTAGACGATGCCGCGCTCGGCGTGAAGCGTGACGGTCGCGCCCTCCGCGATGGTCTTCGGGAGCGGCGCGCCCGACACCATCGGGATGTCGAGTTCGCGCGCGACGAGCGCCGGGTAGCCGGTCATGCCCGCGCGGGCGTCGACGATGCCGGCGAGCTTGTCGGCGTCGCCGTTGAACTCGCCGTCGAACTCGGCCGACAGCGCGAGGATTGCGCCCTCGGGGACGTCCGTGAGGTCGCCGTCCTCGGTGCGGTAGAGGGGACCGGCGACGCGGCCGCTGACGATTTTCCGGCCCGTGGCGACGGGCTCGGCGGCGACGTGGACCTTGAGCATGTTCGTCGTGTTCGTCCCTTCGAGCTCCGTCATCATGCCGGAGAGGACGACGATGGTGTCGCCGGACTCCGCGACGCCGGCGTCGAGCGCGGCGGTGACGGCGTCGTCCATGACGCCCTCAACGCTCGGGCTGTAGTCGGCGTACTGCGCCGAAACACCCCACGAGACGGCGAGCTGGCGGCGCGTCCGGTCGTTCGGCGTGACGGCGACGACGGGGACGCCGGGGCGGAACTTCGCGGTCTTCCGGGCGGTGTAGCCGGACTCGGAGACGGCGACGACGGCCGCGGCGTTCACGTCGCGGGCGAGGTAGCGCGCCGAGCGGGCCAGCGCCTCCGTGCGGGAGCCCTCGTCGGCGGTCGGGACGCGCTGTTCTTGGCTCTCGTCGTACTCGGGGCTTTCCTCGACTTCCTCGACGATGCGGGACATCGTATCGACGACGCGAACGGGGTGGTCGCCGACGGCGGTCTCGCCGGAGAGCATCACGGCGTCGGTGCCGTCGAGGACGGCGTTGGCCACGTCGGACGCCTCCGCGCGGGTCGGGCGGCGCGAGCGGACCATCGAGTCGAGCATCTCGGTCGCGGTGATGACCGGCGCGCCCGCGGCCTGCGCTTTGCGGATGGTGCGCTTCTGGATGATGGGAACTTCTTCGAGGGGGCACTCGACGCCGAGGTCGCCGCGGGCGACCATCACGCCGTGGGCCGCCTGGATGATTTCGTCGAGATTCTCGACCGCGCCGGCGCGCTCGATTTTGGCGATGATGGGAATCTCCGCGCCGAGGTTTTCGAGGGTGTCGCTGATGGTGTAGACGTCCTCCGCGTCGCGGATGAACGAGGCGGCGACGTAGTCGACTTCCTTCTTCGCGGCGAGCTTCAGGTTCTCGTAGTCGGAGTCGGTGATGAGGTCGATGTCGAGGTCGACGCCGGGGACGTTCACGCCCTTGCGCGAACTGAGTTTCCCGCCGGAGACGATGGTCGCGTGGACTGAATCGTCCTCGACGCGCTCGACGGTGGCCTCGATGCGGCCGTCGTCGAGGAGGATGGTGTCGCCGGACTCCGCGGCGGTAATGGAGTACGACAGGCCGACCGCCTCGGGCGTGGCGTCGTCGCCCTCGTAGAAGCGGACCTCACTGCCGGTTTCGAGGTAGATGTCCTCGTCGATGTCGGCGGTTCGTACCTCGGGGCCCTGCAGGTCGAGCATGGCCGCGAGCGGTTCGTCAGTCGCGTCGTCGACGGCGCGGATGCTGTCGATGACGTCGGACCGGTGTTCGACGTTGCCGTGGCTCGCGTTCATCCGGGCGACGCTCATGCCGGCGTCGGCGAGCCCGCGAATCGTCTCTCGGTCGAAGGACGCGGGACCGAGGGTGCAGACGATTTTTGCGTTTCTCATGGCGTCGCCTACGAGTGACTGATAAAAAAGCCCGATGATGAACTCGGTGTCGAGTAAGGGGTTCGCATACGTACTCTCTATAGTTCGTCCGTCGAACTGACCGGTCGGTCGCCCTCACGGAACTATAATGGTCGTTCGGTAAATTTCTCCGTCGTACCGGACGTAGCCGGGGTCACGGAACTCGTTTCTGTCCGTTCCCTCCCGGAGCGTCACGGGCTCGCCCCCGAGCGCCTCCCGAAACGCCGACTGCTGGGCCGGCGCGAGGTTCTGGTACGAGACGGCCCCCTCGCCCTGCGGGAGGTCGTCGACTCGGGTGACGCTCAGTTTCGCCATCCCGCTTCCGCCACCGAGACAGCCCGTCGAGACGACGAGCGCCGCGGCGAGTAGCACGCTGACTCGCATGGGCGGCGCTCCAGCGTCATCGCTCAAATCGGCTCCGATTGCGGCGCGGGATTCGAGCGTCGAACGCCGGTTCAGTCGGAGACGGTCGTCCGGTAGATGTCGCCGTCGTACCGGACGTAGCCGGGGTCGACGAACTCGTTTCTCGCGGCCACGTTCGGTATCGCCGTCGGTTCGCCGGTCGACACTGCCTCCTCGAACGTCTCGCGCTGGTCGGGGTCGAGGTTGCCGAAGGCGACCGCGCCCTGTCCCTGCGGGAGTTCGTCCACGCGTTCGACAGTCAGGGTGCCCGCGCCACCGCCCGTGACCGCGGTGACGACGCCAGCGAACACCGCGAGCGCGACGACGATGCCAACCGCCTCCCGTCTTCCGATTCGCATGGGCGACGCTCGGGAGTCGGCGCAGTTAGGCGCTGTGGTCCGCGTCTGGCACGGGGCGGCGTGAGGGGAGAACAGCGCGTCGAAAAAATCGGGTCGCAGGCGGTCGCTTATGGGGCCGCAGGCAGTCGCTTACTGGACTTTCGTGCCGGGGACGGCGTCGCCGTGGGTCGTCAGGATGTCGGCCTCGTCGCCCGCGGCCAACAGCATCCCGTTGGACTCCACGCCGAACAGTTCGGCCTTCTCGAGGTTGGCGACGATGATGACCTTCGACCCGGAAAGCGAGTCGAGGTCGTGAAGCTGTTTGATGCCGGCGACGATTTGGCGCTCTTCGACGCCGATGTCGACGGTGAGCTTGGCGAGTTTGTCCGCGCCGTCGATGCCCTCGGCGGCGACGATTTCGCCCACGCGAATGTCGAGTTCCTGGAAGTCCTCGAAGCTGATGCGGTCGTCGGCGATGGGTTCGAAGTCGATGTCGGCGTCGGTGTCAGCGTCCATATCCTTCTCCGCGTCCTCGTCGGACTCGTCGCTTTCGGATTCCGTCTCGGCCACGCGCGCTTCGAGCTTCTCGTTGAGCTCCTCGACGCGCTCGTCTTCGATTTTCTCGAACAGCGCTTCGGGCTCGCCGAAGGACGCCGGCGGAGCCTCGAAGGCGGCGTCGACGCGGGTGTCGGCCACCGAGCCGTCCTCGCCGAGCTGTTCCCAGAGCGCCTGCATCTTGCCCGGCGCGACAGGGAAGAACAGCACGGCGATGGCCTTCGCAATCTGGACGCAGTCGCGGATGACCTGCGCCGCGGCCTCGGGGTCCTCGTCGGTGAGCTTCCACGGCTCGTTGCGCTGAATGTACTCGTTGCCGAACTGCGCGAGGCGGACGGCGGCGTTACCGGACTTCCGGACCGAGTAATCGTTGATGCCGGCTTCGAACTCGTCGATAGCCTCCTGAATGCGGGCTTCGACTTCCTCGGACACCTCCGCGTCCGGCGTCCCCTCGAAGTTGCGGTACGCGAAGAGCATCGACCGGTAGAGGAAGTTGCCGACCGTGCCGACGAGTTCGCTGTTCACGCGGTCTTTGAACTTCGACCACGAGAAGTCCACGTCCTGTTGGAACCCGCCGTTGGTGGCGAGGTAGTACCGCAGCAGGTCGGGATGGAAGCCCTCGTCGAGGTACTCGTCGGCCCAGACGGCGCGGTTGCGCGAGGTGGAAAAGCCCTTGCCGTTGAGCGTGATGAAGCCGGAGGCCATGACCGCGCGCGGTTCGACGTAGCCCGCGCCGCGGAGCATCGCCGGCCAGAAGACGGTGTGGTGCTGGATGATGTCGCGGCCGATGATGTGGACGATGTCACCGCCGGACTCCGTCCGGCGAGCCTCCGAACCCGCGTCGGATTCGGAGACGCCGGCGTCCTTCCACGCGGCCTCCCAGTCGAACGTGTCGGCGCCGACGCGCTCTGTGTACTGCTTCGTCGAGGAGATGTACTCGATTGGCGCGTCGACCCAGACGTACAGCACGAGGTCGGAGGTGTCGGACGGCGACGAACTGCCGTCCGACTCGTCGCCCTCGTCACGCCCAGACTCCGTCTGGTCTGCCTCCGAATCCTCGGCGGATTCGGAGACGCCCGGGTAGTCGATGCCCCAGTCCATGTCGCGGGTGATACACCAGTCCTGCAGTTCGCCCTCGATCCACTCGCGGGGCTGGTTCTGGGCGTTCGAGGTGCCTTCGAGGCGGTCGATGAACTCCTGAAGGTAGTCTTGGAGGTCGGAGACCGCGAAGAACTTGTGCTCGCGCTCGCGGTACTCCGCGGCGTTGCCGGTGAGCGTCGAGGTCGGGTTTTCGATTTCGCCGGGTTCGAGGTGGCGGCCGCAGCCCTCGTCGCACTCGTCGCCGCGGGCGTGCGCGCCGCAGTACGGACACGCGCCCTCGACGAAGCGGTCGGGGAGCCACTGGTCCGCGTCGGGGTCGTAGGCGACCGGAATCTCCTTCTCGTAGACGTAGCCCTCGGCTTCGAGCGTGCGGACGATTTCCTGGGTCAGTTCGGTGTTCGTCTCGTCGTGGGTGTGGCCGTAGTTGTCGAACTCGATGTTGAAGCGGGGGAACGTCGCCTCGTACTTCTCGTGGTGGCGGAGCGCGAACTCCTCGGGCGTGACGCCCTCCTTCTCGGCGTTGACGGCGACGGGCGTGCCGTGCATGTCCGACCCGCTGACGAAGGCCGTCTGCTGGCCGAGTGTTCGCAGCGAGCGACTGTAGATGTCGCCGCCGACGTACGTTCTGAGGTGGCCGATGTGGAGGTCGCCGTTGGCGTACGGCAGTCCACACGTCACCACCGCTGGGTTCTCCGTGGGGAAGTCCTCGTGACTCATATGTGTCGTGTATCTCGGAAGCGGGCCTAAAGCCCGCCGCTTCGGATGCGTCTGTCTGGCGGTGCGATGCTGCCCCGAGGTTCGCCGGACCCGACCGTCGTCTCACGTTACCGAGGCGACGGCCGGAGGCGGGTCCACCCGCGGCTAAAAGGGAGCGCGCATACGCATGTTGTCGGGGAGACCCGTCGCGGTCACACCGGTACTGAAGCCGAGCGGGCGTATAAATCATCGGGACCGCTCGAGACCGCCGCACTCGACCGACTGTTGGAGCCCGCGTCGGCGACGCGCCAACACGAGTCACGGAATTGCTATCTTGTCGGCTGACGCCCTGTTCTGCGTGACTACGACCACCGCCTCCCAACCCTCCCGGAGCGTCGGCTTCGCCGCCGTGTTCGCCGTTCTCCTCGGTCTGTTCGTCTCCGGCTACGGCCTCCTTCTCGTCCCGCAGTCGCCGCTCGGCGGCGGCTGGATTCTCGCTATCGGCGTCTCGCTCGCGCTCGCCGGGGTCTTCGCAATCGAATCGGTCGGCCGACGCCTCGGGCTGTCCGCGGCCACGTGTCGGACGTTGTCGCTGTCGTTCGCGGCGCTCGCGGTCGTTCTGTTCGCCGCGTTCGTCGTCGTCAACTACGCGTCCGTCGAGTCGTTCGAAGCGACTTCGGAGACAGCGACGGGCTCAGAAACGAGCGGCTGACCCGCGATTGCGCCCCGCTCAGAGGAACGCCAGCGCGGCCTCGATGCCGATGACCGTCACGACGAGTCGGCCGCAGGAGCCGACGAACGTCGCGGCGGCGAACTTGAGGTAGTCGTCTTCGAGGACCGCAAACGCGTAAATCGAGAGCGTGTCGGGGAAGCCCGGCACGCAGAGCGCGGCCGCGAGTCCGGCGAAGCCCCAGTTCTGTGCGATTTGGACGGCCTTGCGCTCGGTCCAGCCCATCACGTCGACGGGAAGCCGTTCGAGCGCCCGCTCGACGTAGCCCGACTCCTTCGTCTGGCGGCCGATGTGGAACGCGAAGACGCTCCCGGCGGCCTTGCCCGCGCCGCTGACGAGGATGATGACCGCCAGTTTCGCGCTGTAGGGAAGCCCGAGGTCGAGCGGCGCGGCGAGGACGATTTCGCTCACGCCCGGGAGGGCGAAGGCGATGAGAAACGAGTACGCGAAGATGATGACTAGCCCGACCCAGCCGGTGGCCGTCTCGACCAGCGACGAGAGCCACGAGAAGTCGGGGTACAGACTGAGCGTCAGGTCTGCGAGCGATGCGAACGCGGTGAGAGACACACGAGAGGGTCGAAGCCAGTCGGTTGTAAGTTTTCAGGTTCGGACCGGCTCAGTTGCGCGACGGGGTCGACCGGAGGTCGTCGAGGTCCGAGAGGAACGCCCGGAGCGACTCGCGGGAGACGTGCGGCATGCAGACGATGCGGAGTTCGCCGCTCGCGGTCCGCGAGATGCGCCAGCCGAGGTCCCGGAGCGACTCGAACTGCCCGTCGGGGACGCTTGCGGCGACGAGCGGGAGGTCCGGTTCGACCGCGTCGTAGCCCCGAGAGCGGAGTTCGTCGTAGAACCACTCGGCGTTCGCCTGCTGGCGCTCGTAGGCGTCGCGGTAGCCGTCGGGCCAGAGTTCGCGCATCGCGGCGGCCGCGGAGGCGACGCCCGCGCCGCTTCGCGTTCCGGTGAGGCTCGCCTGCGACGCGGATTCGAGATACGGCGTGTCGACCGCCAGCGAGTCCACGACCGACTTGTCGCGGAACAACAGGCCACCGGCGGGGACGACTGCCTGCCCGTACTTGTGGGGGTCGATGGTCATCGAGTCGATTGGCGCGTGGGCGAACGACCACTCGTGGTCGGTGAAGGGGAGGATGAACCCGCCCCACGCGGCGTCGACGTGCATCAGCGCGCCGGCGTCGTGGGCGACCGCCGTCATCTCGGGAATCGGGTCGACGCGGCCGAACTCGGTCGTGCCGGCGACGCCGGCGACGAGGACGGTGTGGTCGTCGACGGCCTCGCGGACGGCCGCGACGTTCGCGCGGTAGTCGTCGTCGACGGGCACGATGCGGAGCTCCACGTCGAGCACGTCGGCGGCCTTCTGGAAGCTGAAGTGGATGCTCTCGGGGGCGACGACGTTCGGGTCGTCGTCGCGGGCGTGGTTGCGCGCGGCGCGGATGGCCTGGATGTTGGCCTCGGTCCCGCCGCTTGTCACGTAGCCGTGGGGGGCCGAGAGGCCGGTGATATCGCCGAGGTACGAGAGTGCGTCTTCTTCGAGGGCGGCGACGGCCTGATAGGTCGCCGGATCGCCGGGGTTGGTGGCAAAGAACCGCTCTGCGGCCTTCCGGGCGGCCGGGTGCGGTCGGGTGCACATCGAAGAGAGGACGCGGTCGAACTCCTGCGGTGCCGCGCGCTGCATGCATCCCACTATAACCACACCCAGTATATCGGTTCCGCTCCGTTGCGCCGCGTCGCCCACCCGACGGCCACCGCTACGGGGTCGAGAAAAGACGGAACGCGGGTAGTCGGCCCTCGACGTTCGCCGGGGTCAGCGAACCGAGTCGAGGAGGAGCCGCTGTTCGACGCGCTTGACCTCGTGTTGCACGTCGCGGACGGCGTCGATGTTGGCCGAGATGGAGCTGACGCCCTTGTCGACGAGGAACTGGACCATTTTGGGCTTCGAGCCGGCCTGCCCGCAGATGCTCGTCTTCACGCCGACTTCACGGCACGTCTCGATGGTGTCGCCGATGAGTTTGAGCACCGCCGGGTGCAGTTCGTCGTAGATGTCGGCGACGTGCTCGTTGTTGCGGTCCACCGCGAGGGTGTACTGCGTCAGGTCGTTCGTGCCGAACGACGCGAAGTCGATGCCGGCGTCGGCGAGCTCTTCGATGCAGAGCGCCGCGGCCGGCGTCTCTATCATGACGCCCCACTCGCGCTTTTCGGGGTCGATGCCGGCCTCGCGCATGTGCTCTTTCGCTCGCAGCACGTCCTCCGCGTCGTTGACGAGCGGGAACATGACTTCGAGGTTGTCGTAGCCCATGTCGAACAGGCGGCGGAACGCCTGCAGTTCGAGGCGGAAGACGCTCGGGTTGTCGAGGCCGCGACGGATGCCGCGGTAGCCGAGCATCGGGTTGTGCTCTCGCGGCTCGTTCTCGCCGCCTTCGAGCTGTCGGAACTCGTCGGTCGGCGCGTCGAGGGTGCGGACACGGACCGGCCGCGGGTAGAACTCCTCTGCGGCCTCGCGGACGCCCGAAACGATTTCGTCCACGTAGGCGCGCTCGCCGTTCTGCTCGATGAACCGCTCGGGGGTCTTGCCGAGCGTCAGAACCATGTGCTCGATGCGGAGCAGGCCGACGCCGTCAGCGCCCGTTGCGGCCGCGCGCTCGGCCGCCTCAGGGATGGAGACGTTGACCTTGACCTCGGTCGCGGTCATCGGCTTGACGGGCGTCTTGGGGCGGGCCTCCTCGACGGGCTGGCGCTGTTTCTCCTCGGGCTCTTCGCCCTCGCGGACAGTTCCCTTGTCGCCGTCGATGGTGACGACCTCGCCGTCTTCGAGGGTTTTTGTCCCGTCACCGGTGCCGACGACCGCGGGCACGCCGAGTTCGCGGGAGACGATGGCCGCGTGGGAGGTCATACCGCCCTCGTCGGTGACGATGCCGGCGGCGCGCTTCATCGCGGGCACCATGTCCGGCATGGTCATCTCGGTGACGATGATGTCGCCCTCGGCCACTTGGTCGAGGTGGTCGAGCTTGGTGACGATGCGGGCGCGGCCGGAGGCGATGCCGGGGCTCGCACCGAGGCCGCGGATGAGCACGTCGTCGCCCGTTGCGGCCGCCCGCGAACGTCCGCTGTCGCTCTCGTCTTCCTCGCCGTCGTCGCCCTCCGCGATGGTCGTAATCGGGCGCGACTGGAGCATGTACACCTCGCCGTCGTAGACGGCCCACTCCACGTCCTGCGGCGTCTCGTAGTGGTCTTCGACCAGTTCGCCGAGTTCGAGCAGGCGGGACACCTCGTCGTCGGTGAGGACGCGCTCGTGGCGGTGGTCGTTCGGCACGTCGCGCATGACGGTCTCGCCGGTTTCCTCGTCGCGGACGCACATCGTCTTCTTGTCCGCGATGGTCGCCGTCTCGACCTCGCCGGTCTCGCGGCTGATGACGTAGTTGTCGGGCGAGACGGTGCCGGAGACGACGGCCTCGCCGAGGCCCCACGCGGCCTCGATGATAATCTCCTTTTTGCCGGTCGAGGGGTGACGGGTGAACATCACGCCGGACTTCTCGGCGTCGACCATCTGCTGGACGACCACCGCGATGTCGACCTTGTCGTGGGGGAAGCCCTTGCGGTTGCGGTAGTAGATGGCGCGCTCGGAGAACAGCGAGGCCCAGCACTCCTTGACGCGGTCGAGGAGGTCCTCCTCGGTGATGTTGAGGAACGTCTCCTGTTGGCCCGCGAAGGAGGCGTCCGGCAGGTCCTCGGCCGTCGCGGACGACCGGACGGCGACGAAGGCGTCGCCCTCGCCGACGCTCCGGTAGGCGTCGAGGATTTCCTCTCGAACGTCGTCCGGCATCGGCGTCTCCATGATGAGGTCGTGCGCCGTCTCGTGGGCCGCCTGCAACGCCTCGGAGTCCTCGTGGTCGACCTCGACCGCGGCGAACAGCTCGTCGTCGATGCCCGCGTCCTCGATGAACGCGCGGTACGTGCTCGCCGTCACGACGAATCCCGGCGGGACGGGAAGCCCCGCACCGGTTAGTTCGCCCAGCGACGCGCCTTTCCCGCCGACCAGGTCGAGGTCGTCAGCCCGTACGTCGTCCAGCCAGACTACAGCCATGTGATGTTCGTATGGTCCCGCACCCCGATAAAGAAGTTTGCGAACGAAACAAGTATGAATGAAAACTCACTCGAAGGCGAGTATGAAATTGCAGCGCCGACCCGGGAACAGTCGTTCTCAGGACTCTCGCCGCGCCCGCCCGTGTTCCTCGCAGAGGATTTCGCCGGTGTCGGGGTCGAGATAGAACGGCGACCCGGCTTCGACCGGCTTCCCGCAGACCGCACAGCCGTCGTCGTGCCGGAGGAAGTACTTCCCTTCCGCGCGGCCCGTCTCCAGTCGCCCGGCGGCGACGGCCGGTCGCGTCAGTCCCTCGCCGATTTGCGTGCGCTCCGCGCTGTCGGCCTCCTCGAAGCGAATCGGTCGCATACCGACGCTTGGGTCGCCGGCGGCAAATCGGTACGGGCAGCGAGGGGTTCATAATCGCTCGTCCCGTGATTTCTAGCGTGCTTCCGGAGTGGGTCTTTCTGCTCCCGCCGTGGCTCATCGTCGGCCTCGCTGCGGGCGCGGTCGCCTCCGTCGTCGTCGCCGGCGTCTTCGTCGTCGGTGGTCGTGTCTTCCCGGAGCGGCGGGTCTCCCGCGGCCCCCGCGTCGACGGGACGGGCCGCCGCCGCCACGAAATCCGCGACTACCTTACCGCCATCGACGAGCGGTTCGTCGAGGACCGCCCGGTCCGCGGCGAGACGGTGGCGTTCTTCCTCCCCGAACGCGGCGTCGCCATCACCTTCGACGCGCAGGCGTTCTTCCGCCTCGAACGCGCCGGCGTCTACGCCGTCCTCTGCGAACACGAGATGCCCGGCGGCCAACTCGGACGACGGCTCCCCTTCGACGTGCCGGACATCGAGCCCAAGCTGGCCGACCTCGACGACCCCGTGTCGGCCGCGTTCGACCGGCTCGACCTCCCCGCGAACGCCTCCTCGGACGCCGTCAGAGACGCCTATCGAGCGCGGGTGAAAGACGTGCATCCCGACCACGGCGGCGACCGAGAGCGGTTCCGCGAGCTACGGGAGGCGTACACGATGGCCCGAGAACACGCCGAGAGCTAACGGCGACCTGAGTTGAAAAACCGAAACCAGCGCGGAGCTACGGCTCCGTCACTTCGAACAGCACGCCCGCGTCGCGGAGCGCGTCGGTCACGCGCCCGGCGGTGTCGGTGCTGGCGACGACCGCGGCGTCGAGTCCGCGGGCCGCGGCGTCAGCGGCGACCTCGCCCGGCGCGAACCACGTCCGCACGTCGACCTCCGCGTCGCGGCATGCGACAACGGCCTCGACGCCCGCGGCGACGACGATGTCGGCCTCGTCGCACGCCACCGCGAGCGCGTCCGCATCGACCGCGTCGGACTCGGAGAGTCGCGCGGGCGGCACCTGCAGCACGCGGACCGAGCCGGGTTCCATCTCGATGACGCCCTCGAAGCCGGTGACGCTGGCCGCGTCGCCCGCCTCGGCGTCGGTGGTGGCGACACCGATGGCCGGCCCGTCGTCGCCGGGCGTGGCGTGGAGCAGGCCGTCGCGGAGCGAGAGCGTCACGGTGTCGCCGGCCGCCACGTCGTCGGTGACGATTGCGGCGTCCTCGTTGACGCTCTCCAGCACGTCGTCGGTGACGTGTTCGGCGAACCGCTGGAGGGCGCGCGCCTCCTGAAACAGCCAGTCGACCCCCTCTTTCGTCACGCGGTAGCGCGACCGGCCCTGCTTTTCGACGAGCCCGTCTTCGACGAGGTCGCGGATGTACTCGGAGACTGCCTGACTCGTCACCCCGACCGCCTCGGCGATTTCGCCCTGACTCACCGCCGGCTGCCGGTCGGCTATCTCGGCGAGGATGCGAAAGCGGGTCGCGGTGCGCTTGTCCTCCAGTGCGCCGCTCATGTGCCGAACGTGGGACGCACCGATTAAAAAGGCCCCTGCTCCGACGGCGGCACCGGCCCCAGTTCCGCCGCCCTCTCGCCGCCCTCTCGTCGGCCCTCGGCGCGGCGCGCGCCCTCCGGTGGAGATTTGTCTCCGACGCCCTTCCAGTCGGTCGTGACACGCGTCTCCGTCCGTGATCGCGCCGTCTTTTTCCCCGACGCCGACACGCTCGTCCTCGCGGACCTCCACGTCGGCCGAGCGGACGCCTCGGCGGTCGACTTCCCACTTGGCGAGGGAACCGACCTCGCGGAGCGCCTGCGAGCCTACTGTGCCGAGTTCGATCCCGACGAGGTCGTTTTCGCCGGCGACGTGCTCCACCGGTTCGACCGCGTCTCGGAGCGCCACGTCGCAGCGCTCGAAACCCTCGCGGAGACGTGCGACGACGCCGGTGCCGACCCGGTGTTCGTCGCCGGTAACCACGACACGATGCTCGCGGAGGTCTGGTCGGGCGACGTGCACGACGAGTACCGCCTCGCGGACGGGACGCTCGTCTGTCATGGCCACCGCGAACCCGACGGCGACGCCGAGCGCTACGTCGTCGGCCACGACCATCCGACGCTCTCCATCGAGGGTCGACGGCGCCCCTGCGTCCTCTACGCCCCCGACGCCTACCGCGGCGGCGACGTGCTGATGCTCCCGGCGTTCACCCGCTTCGCGGCCGGGGTCGAAGTCAACCGGATGCGCGCGTCCGACTTCCAGTCGCCGCTCCTCACCGACGCCGACGACTTCAGGCCGCTCGTCCGCGACGCGGAGACGGACGAGACGCTCACGTTCCCGCCGCTGGGGAAGCTACGACGCTTGCTCTGACTGTCGAAGTAGGCGGTGAATGGAAAAACGACGGCGAGCGCGCGATTACGAGAGGTCGTCGCGGACGGCGTCGGCAGCCTCCTTCCCGCTCCGCATCGCGCCCTGAATCGACGACCACGCGGTGTAGTCGCCGGCGAGGTACGCGCGGCCGGGGGCGTCGCGGGCGTCCGGGAGCGACTCGTGGACCCCCGGTGGCTGGGCGAACTGCGCGAAGGAAATGTAGTCGGTGTGGAGCAGTTCGAGGTCGTCGAAGTAGCGCTCGGGGTACCACGCTTCGAGCGTCCGGCGGGTCTTCTCGAACAGTTCCTCCTCGGACTCGTCCTGCGCGGCCGCGCCGAGGAACGTCGCGTTCAGGAGTTCCATGCCCGGCGGGGCGTACTCCGGCGCGACGGTCGAGAGGGGAACGACCGTGTTGGGGTCGGGACTCGGCGCGTTGAGCATGATACGCTTGCCCGCGTCGAGGCCGCCCCCGCTCGGAAGCGTGTAGTACTGGGTGACGCAGCCGTGTGCCTCGGTCGGAATCGATCCGACGCCGGTCAGTCGGCGTGCCTCCTTGGGGTCGGTGGCGACGACGACCGCGTCGGCTTCGAGCGACTCGCGTCCCGTGGTGACGACCGCGCCGTCGCCGTCGGACTGGACCGACTCGACGCGCTCGCCGAGGCGGACGGTCGCGCCCTCGTCGCGGGCGGCGGCGGCGAGTTGCTCGGGAACCGCCCCCATCCCCGCCGCGGGGACCGCGGTGCTCCCCGTCGAGAGCATCTTGAACGTGTACTCGAACACCCGCTTCGACGACGAGAGCGAGCGGTCGAGCGTGATGCCGCCGTAGAAGGGCGCGACGAAGTGCTCGATGTAGTCCTCGGAGAAGCCCCAGTCGCGGAGGTACGACCGGATGCTCCGGTCCGTCGAGGCGAAGATTCCCTCCTCGTCGCGGGTGCTCACGTCCTGTCTGAGCGCCAGCGTCCGGAGCTTGTCGCTCGTCGTCACCTCGGGGTTGCGGACGGACTCGAACAGGCTCCCGATGTCGCGGAAGGGGTCCGAGAGGACCGCGCGTCTGCTCGGTCGGCAGATGGTCGCGCCGGGCGTGAACCGCCGGAGGTCGAGGGCGTCGAGGTCGAGTTCCCGCCGGACCGCGGGGTAGTCGGTGAAGAGGACCTGAAACCCGCGGTCGAGCGTGAAGCCGTCTTTCGTCCGGGTCCGGACCCGCCCGCCGACGTCGTCGCGCCGCTCTACGACGGTCACGTCGGCCCCGTCGGCGGCGAGGTGTCGCGCGGCGACGAGGCCCGCGAGGCCCGCGCCGACCACCGCGATGTGGCTATCGTCCATATCTCGTCTCTCGGACGGGCGACACAAAGCCGCTACGGGTGGCGGCCATCGGCCGACGGGAAGGGCTTAGTCCCTCCCCCCGTAAGCCCCGCCCATGCAGACGTCCGACACCTTCTCCGGGCTGGTGTGCACGGAGACCGGCGACGAGTACGACGCGGACGCGACCGGCGCGAGCGACGCCGACGCGCCGCTTGACCCCACCTACGACCTCGACGCGGTCGAGTGGGACGCCGAGACGCTCGCCGAGCGCCCCTTCGACACGATGTGGCGCTACCGCGAACTGCTCCCCTTCGCGGAGCCGGTGACGGCCAACGAGGGCGCGACACCCCTCGTCGCGGCCGACGCGCTCGGCGAGGAGGCCGGCGTCGGCTCCTTCCTCATCAAGGACGAGGGCCGCAATCCGACCGGGACGTTCCTCGACCGCGGCTTCTCGCTCGCCGTCACCGCCGCGCGCGAGGCCGACGCCGAGGTCGTCGCGCACGCCTCGCCCGGCAACGGCGCGCAGTCGGCGGCCTCCTACGCTGGCCTCGTGGACGCTCGCTCCTACGGCTTCGTCCCCTCGCGGACGCCGTTCCCGAACAAGGCCATGGTGAACGTCCACGGCGGCCAGATGAAGGTCGTCGGCGGGCGCTATCCCGCGGCGCTCTCCGCGCTCCACGAACAGCTCAAGAGCGACTGGTACTCCCTGCAGGAGTTCGACAACCCCTACCGTCACGACGGCACGAAGACCATCGCCTACGAGGTCGTAGAACGCCTCGACTGGGCGGTACCCGACTGGGTCGTCGTCCCCGTCTCGACCGGCGAACTCGCCTACGGCGTCTACAAGGGCTTTTCCGACCTCGTCGAACTCGGACTGGTCGAGTCGGTCCCTAAACTCGTCGCCGCGCAGTCGGTCGGGTGCTCGCCTGTCACCACCGCGTGGGAGGCCGACAGCGACGACCACGAGACGTGGAACCAGCCGGACACCATCGTCGGCGAACTGGAGATTCCGGATCCCGCGGGCGGGTCGCTCGCGCTCCGCGCCGTCCGCGAGTCCGGCGGCGCGGCTGTCGCCGTCAGCGACGACGACGCGCTCGAATCCGCCGTCACCGCCGCCCAGACCGCCGGCGTCGAAGTCGGCCCCGCGGGCGGCGTCGCGCTCGCCGGCGCGTGGGAACTCGCGGACGAGTTCGACGAGGACGACACGGTCGTCGTCGTCAACACCGAGTCCGGAACGAAGAACGCCGATATCCTCCGCAGTCACCTGATGGGACAGGGCGTCTGAGAGTCACACAACCGGCTGGTCCCCTGCTCGAACGTCCTCGTTGCCTCCACCAGACTTTTACTTTAGACACATCTAATCCGTGGTATGTTGAGCGACGTGATGGAGGACTATCTGAAGGCTATCTACACGCTCCAGATGGAGCAGGGACCGCCGGTTTCGACCTCCGACATCGCGGAGTACCTCGGGAAGACGCCGCCGACCGTGACGAGCATGGTCGGCAAGCTCGAAGACCGCGGGCTGGTCGACCGCGAGAAGTACAAAGGCGTCGAACTGACCACGGAAGGCGAGACCGTCGCGCTCGAAGTCCTCCGCCACCACCGCCTCTTGGAGGCGTATCTCACGGAGCACCTCGACTACTCGTGGAGCGAGGTCCACGACGAGGCCGACGCGCTCGAACACCACATCAGCGAGGAGTTCGAAAAGCGGGTCGCAGCCGCCCTCGGCGAGCCCGAGGTCGACCCCCACGGCGACCCCATCCCGAGCGCCGACCTCACGCCGCCGGACTCCTCGGGCCTGTCGGCGCTTTCCGAGTGCGGGGTCGGCGACCGCCTTGTGGTCGCCCGCGTCAGCGACCGCGACCCCGCGGAGTTGGAGTACCTCTCCGAGGCCGGTGTCACGCCCGGGACGACCATCGAAGTGACCGACATCGCCCCCTTCGGGATGGTGACGGTGCGCGTCGGTGACGACGGTCGCGAGCAGAGCCTCCCGGAGTCCGTGGCCCGAACGATTCGCGTCCGCCCGCCCGACGAACCGAGTAGCGAGGAGGTGTCGCCGGCGTGACCGGCTGGTGGGAGATTCTCGTTATCGCCCTCGTCTCCCAACTTGCGGTCCTGCCGGGCGAGAAGGGACAGTTCATCATCGCGGGCCTCTCGACCCGCTTCGACCCGAAGGTCGTCGTCGCGGCCGCGGGGTCGGCGTTCGCCATCTGGACGGCGCTCGAAATCATGCTCGGGCAGGCGCTCAAGAGCGCGCTCCCGCCGGCCATGCTCGACGCCATCACCGCCGTCCTGTTCGCCACGTTCGCGGTGTTGCTCTATCGCGCTGCGCCCGATGCGTCCGCGGGGAGCGAGGTCGCGACCACCGACGGCGGCGTCTCCGGGTTCGACGACGCGCCGACGGTGTTCGGCCGCGAACTGTCGACGCAAGGCTTCGGCGGCTTTCTGCCCATCTTCGCCATGATGGCCGCGGGCGAGTTCGGCGACAAGACCCAGTTCATCACCATCGGGTTGGCCGTGCAGTACGGCGCAACCTCTGCCATCTGGGTGGGCGAGATGCTCGCCATCATCCCCGTGAGCATCGCCAACGCGTACTTCTTCCACCGGTTCTCCCACCGGTTCGACACGCGCAAGGCGTACCTCGGCGCGGCCGCCCTGTTCGGCTTTTTCGCCATCGATACCTTGCTCGCCATCGCCACCGGCTTCTCCATCTGGGAGACGCTCGTCGGCACCGTCAGCGACGCGGTCCTCGCGCTGGTCTGACCGGGCGACAGACTCTCTGTTCGAGGGGCTGAACCCCTACGCCGTCGCTTCCGCGCCATTTTTCACGGCATCGCGCCCAAGAGAGAGCCATGTCTACCCTCCTTCCGTCCTTGGGTGCCGGGTTGGTGTTCGGGCTGGCGCTCGCCGCACCGCCCGGTCCGATGAACGCCGTCATCGCCGAGGAGAGCGTCGTCCGCGGGTGGACCGCGGGCGCTCGCGCCGGCCTCGGTGCGATGAGTGCCGACGCGCTGTTTTTCGTCCTCGCGGCGCTCGGGCTGGTCGCGTTCGTCGAGCAGTTCCCGACGGCGCAGGCCGTCATGGTCGGTGCCGGCGGCGTCCTCATGCTCTACTTCGCCTACGGCGCGGCACAGGAGATGGACACCACGTTCCGCGAGGCCGCCGACCCCGACGAGGACAGCGCGGGCTTCACGAAGGCGTTCGTGCTGGCGCTGACGAACCCCTACCAGATTCTGTTCTGGCTCACCATCGGCGTCGGCCTGCTGGAGACCGGCACCGTGGATGTGCTCGCTCACACGCCCTATCTCGGCGCGTCGCTGTCGAACCTCCTCGTCGTGGAGACGGGGAGCCCGGCGCTCGTCCTCGGCTTCTTCGGCGGTATCGCGGTCTGGGTTACCGGCTTCCCCGCGGCGCTCGTCGCGGCCGAACAGCGCGTCGACTCCTTCGCGCCCGCCGTCGCCGCCGTCAGCGCCGTCGTTCTCGGCGGGTTCGGCGTCGTCTTCATCTGGGACGCGGTGCAGTCGCTCGTGCTCTGACGCGCGGAAAAATGAGTTTCTGAGCCGCTACATGTCGCCGACGATGTCGTCGGCAATCGTGTTCAGGTAGTTGCTGTGGTCGTCGCCGACCTGGCTCTCCACGTCGTGGTCGGTGTAGTTCGCGGGCGGCGTGTCACCGTCTTCGAGGCCCGTCTCGCCGAGGGCCTGGTCGAACTCGATGGTGTTGTACACCCACTGGAGCACGTCGTCGGCCTCGTTGTAGTAGTTGTGAACGTGGCCGGTCCGGTCGCGGATGGCCTCGTAGGTGGCCCGGCCCTCCTCTTTTCCGGGGACTTCGTTGTCCGTTGCGGCCCCGAACGGGTGGACGGTCGCCACCTCGTGGCCCGGGTCAGTCCAGTCGCTCCGGCCGTCGAGCGTGCGGAGCGCGCTGAAGACGACCTGCGCGCCGAGCGAGTGGCTGGCGAATCGGAGCGTCGCGCCCGGGCAGGCCGCCTTGAGGTCGACGGCGAACTGCGCGAGTTTGCGGCCGTTCGCCTGGGCGATGTCCTGCGATTCGGCCCAGCCGTAGTCCCAGCCACCGCCCTTGTCGTTGTCCCACGTGTAGCCGACGACCGTGCCGCCGTAGCCGGCGGCGGAGAGTTCGGCGTCGGCCGTCGCTATCTTGTCGAGGGCGGCCGCCTCGGGGTCGTCGCCGTCTTTGTCCCAGCCGTGGACGAACACGGTCAGGTCGGAGGCGCACCCGGCGTCGACGCCGGGCACGTCGCCGGAGGTGACGTAGCCGCGGGCGGTGTGACCGGACGCGAGCGAGCCGTCGTCGTCGAAGTGGTCGCGCGTCGAGACGTGGGGGACCGACGCGGCGGCCGCGGGGCCGCTTCCGAGGGCCGCGAGTCCGGAGAGCGCTGCTGCTGTCGTCGCGAGGAACTGCCGTCTGTGTGCCATGGGTTGTCTACCCGCTCGTCTGCGGGTGTCTTTCGTGCGAAGCGAAACGTGATAAATCAAACTACGGTTCGGTCCGTTGAGATATTGTCCCACGAGGCGACCGAAACCGGGCGACAGTCTCGCGGACGGGGTGGCCGAGCCGGCGGGGTTCGGGCCACCGAGACGAGAAACACTATGAACCGCCGTGGCCGATTTCCGCGTATGTTCGACAAATCGACGTGGATAAAGCTGCCCCGGAGCGTGCTTCAGGGCCACGGCGTGCTCGACGACCTCTCGGCCGCGGTCGACGAGTTGTACCTCTCGGGCGACCCGTTTCTCGTCACGAGTCCGTCGCCGAACCGCATCGCCGGCGACCGGGTCCGCGAGCAGTTCGACGACATTTCGTCCGTCTCCTTGGACCGCGCGAGCTTCGAGTCGGTCGAGCGCGTCGTCGACGCGGCGCGCGAGGCCGACGCGGGCTACCTCATCGCCCTCGGCGGCGGTAAGCCCATCGACGTGGCGAAGATGGCCTCCGACCGCCTCGACTGCGGCTTCATCTCGGTCCCGACGGCGGCGAGCCACGACGGCATCGTCTCGGGCCGGTCGTCGATTCCCGAGGGCGACACCCGTCACTCGGTCGCCGCCGACCCGCCGCTCGCGGTCGTCGCCGACACGGAACTGCTCGCGGAGGCCCCGTGGGAGCTCACGACCGCCGGCTGCGCCGACATCATCTCGAACTACACCGCGGTCAAAGACTGGGAGCTGGCCCACCGCCTGAAGAACGTCGAGTACTCCGAGTACGCGGGCGCGCTCTCGCAGATGACCGCCGAGATGCTCGTCGGCAGCGCCGACTCGATCAAACCGGGGCTCGAAGAGTCCGCCTGGATAGTGACGAAGGCGCTCGTCTCCTCGGGCGTCGCCATGTCCATCGCCGGCTCCTCGCGGCCCGCGTCGGGCGCGGAGCATCTCTTTTCGCACCGGCTCGACCGCATCGCCCCTGGGAGCGCCCTCCACGGCCATCAGGTCGGCGTCGGTTCCATCATGACCGAGTACTTCCACAGCGGCGCGCGCGGCGAGTGGACCGACATCCGCGACGCCCTCTCGACGATGGGCGCGCCGACGACCGCGGACGAACTCGGCATCGACGACGAGACGATTATCGAGGCGCTCACGACCGCCCACGAGATTCGCGACCGCTACACGATTCTCGGCAACGGCGTGAGCGAGGAGGCGGCCATCGAGGCCGCGACCATCACCGGCGTCATCTAACCCGGTCGGTCGCACCGTGGGCGGAGGGTCCACCCCTCGAAGCCCGTCCGGAACCCGAAGACGGAATACGCCGTCTTCCCAACGCCCGGCCATGGCAACTGCGAGCGCAGACAACCCCCTGAAGGAACACCCCGCGGCCGCGACCGCCGTCCTCTCGGTCGTCGGGTACGCCCTCGTCATCGGGACCTTCCTCGGCGTCGTCCCCGGCAGGGTCTTTCCCGACCTGTCGCTCCCACAGGTGAACGTCCTCTCCGACGCCATCGCCGTCGTGAACACGGTGAACGTCCTCGTCATCGCGGCGGGCTGGCGCTGGATTCGCCGCGACGAGGTCAAGAAGCACGCGGCCGCGATGGTCACGTCGTTCGGCCTCATCCTCGTCTTCCTCGTGATGTACCTCGCGAAAATCGGCGGCGGCGGCACCAAGGAGTTCGTCGGCCCCGCGTTCGCGTACTACCCGTATCTGGCGATGCTGGCGATTCACATCATCCTCTCTATCGTCTCGGTGCCGGTCGTCCTCTACGCGCTCATCCTCGGGATAACCCACTCCGAGCGCGAACTCCGGACCGAGACGCCCCACCGGAAGGTCGGCCGCATCGCGGCCGGCGCGTGGCTCGTCTCGCTCGCCCTCGGGGTCGTGACGTACCTGCTTCTCAACCACATCTACAGCTGGGAGTACACGGTCACCGCCGTCGAGTCCGCGGGCGCGCTCGTCGCCCCCGCCGTCGGGCTCTGAATCGCGTCGCCGGACCGCGCTCCGTTCTCTCGACGCTCCGGCGGCCGCCCGGGTCGCGTCCTCGAAAACTGTGGATTTTTATTGCGCGGCGTAGTGGCGGCGAATATGCGAGTCGCGCTCGTCTCGATGTACACGACGCACCACGAGGAGACGGGAGCGACCAGACGGCTCCGACGGACGGCGGAACTCCTCGCCGAGCGCGACCACGAGGTGACGGTGCTCTGTGCGAAGTGGTGGGACGGCGACGTCGTCGAGTTCAAACAGGACGGAGTGACCTACCACCGCGTGACCGACGCGCCCTCCGTCGGCGGCTTCGCCTCCCGCGTTCCCTTCGCCCTCCGCGAGGTTTCTCCCGACGTGATTCAGGTCGCGAGCTACCCGCCGTCGCACGTCGCGGCGGTCAGGACCGCAGCGCGGTTCCTCCGGACGCCGGTCGTCGCCGACTGGTGGACCCGCGACGACCGCGGCGGCTCGCGGGCCTACCGGCGGGCGGCGAAGGCTCCGAACGCCGTCTTGGTTCCCTCCGAAATGGTCCGCACGCAGGTCCGCGAACTCGGCACATCGGTCGACGCGACCCACCTCGTCCCCGAGCCCATCAGCATGGACCTCGTCCGGAGCGCCGACGCCGAGGAGCGCGCGGACGTGGTGTACGCCCGCGACCTCGACGAGCACGCGAACGTCGAGAGCTTCCTCCTCGCGCTCGCGGAGCTCCGCGACAAGGACTGGTCCGCCGCCGTCATCGGCGACGGCCCCGAGCGCTCGACGGCCGAACAGACCGCCCGCGACCTCCGCATCGACGACCGCGTCGAGTTCCTCGGCGAACTCTCCGCGGACGAGGCGGTGCCCATCATGAAGGGCGCGCACGTCTTCGCGCAGACGGCGACAGTCGAACCCTTCGCGACGAATCTGCTGTGGGCGCTCGCCTGCGGCTGTGTCTCCATCGTCGAGTATCAGGCCCGCTCGTCGGCCCACGAACTCGTCGAGGGCCGCGAGCGCGGGTCGCTCGTCACGAGTCCGCAGGAACTCGCGGACGAAATCGTCGCCGCCCGCAGGTACGACCACGAGACGGTCGACGACGACTTCGCGAGCTACGACTACCGGCGTGTCATCGAACAGTACGAGTCGGTCTACGAGACCGAGCGCGACGACTACGGCTTCTTCTGAGTCGGCCGCCGCGCCCGCGGCTGTCGCGGCGGCGACCGAATCCGGGCAAACACGGCGAGCGCGGCCGCTCGTGACTGGTAAAAATCGAGAGGCGCGACGACCGCGTCAGTCCTGGACGTCGTAGTCGCCGCCGTACTTCATGAAGAAGTACGCGAGGCCGAGCGTCGCGACCATGGCGAACGTGGTGGCCACGCCGAGGGACTTCGCGCTGTCGGGGACCTGCGGGAGACTCGGGCCACCGCCACCGCCGGTGGTGACGGTCGGCACGTCGCCGCCGACGGCGACCGCGCCGAGCATGCCGAGCGCCTCGTGGGGCGCGCAGTGGTACTTCGTGATGCCCGCGTCGCCCTCTTCGAAGGTGTACTCGTAGGTGCTTCCGGCTTCGGAGACGGCCGCGCCGGAGTCGAGCGACGCGCCCTCGCTCGCGACGACGTTGTGGCCGCCGCCCTCGCCGGTCCACTCCCACGTCACGGTCGTTCCGGTGTCTATCCAGACGCCGGCGGGCGAGAACGCGAGTGCGCCGCCGTTACCTTCCGCGCCCACTTCGATGGTGACCTCGCTCTGGCCACGGAGGTCTTCGATGCCTCCGTCGATGCCGTCGAGGTAGCCGCCGAAGTCTGGTTCTTCCGTCTGCGCCGCGGCCGTGCCGGAAGTGGCGGCGACCGCCGCGCCGCCAGCGGCCGCCCCGAGGAACGCCCGCCGAGACATATCCGCGTTGCCGTCGGTCATGTCCGCCGCTTGGTGTGGGCCTGTAGTGAATACTTTGGTTCTCGTCCGCCGGTCGGGGGGTGCCGCGCCTCGATATAGGGGGTGTCCTCGCGATGTCGGCCGCGCCGACGGGGGTCGCCTACAGGGGCAGCCTCACGGGGCCGCCTACAGCGTGTAGTCGAACTCGCCCGTCTCGCTCTCCAAGAACGCCGTCAGGAGATCGATGTAGGCGACCACGTCGTCTTCGTGGACGCTCTCGGTGACGGTGTGGAGGTAGCGCGTCGGCATCGAAATCGCGCCGACGGGCTTCGCGCCGTAGCTGTTCTGGAAGCCGCCGGTGTCGGTGCCGCCCGCGGGGAGCAGTTCCAGCTGGTAGGCGATGTCGTTGTCCTCGGCCACGCTGCGGAGGCGGCGGTGGACCTTCGGGTTGGCGATGGCGCTGGAGTCCTTGAGCTTGATGCCCGCGCCCTCGCCGAGTTTCGTGACGTGGTCGGCGGGGTCGAAGCCGGGCACGTCGTTGGCGACGGTGGTGTCGAGACCGAGCGCGAGGTCGGGGTCGAGGTCGACGCCGAGCGCCTGCGCGCCGCGGAGGCCGACTTCCTCTTGGACCGTGGCGGCGAAGTGAATCGTCACCTCGGGGTTCTCGATGCGCCGGGCGGCCTCCAGCATAGCGAACAGGCAGACGCGGTCGTCGATGGCCTTTCCCGTCACGTGGTTCCCCATGCGGACGGTCGTCTGTTCCATCGTCACGAGGTCGCCGACGGAGACGGTCTCCTCGACGGTCTCGGCGGGCAGGCCGAGGTCGACGTACACGTCCTCGACCTTCGGCTCTTTCTTCTTCTGTTCCTCAGTCAGCGTGTGCGGCGGGACCGAGCCGATGACACCGGTGAAGTCCTCGTCTTCGGCGTGGACGGTCACGCGCTGGGCCTTCAGGACGCGGGGGTCCCAGCCGCCGAGGGCGTCGAGCTGCAGGAAGCCCTCGTCGTTGACGTGGCGGACCATGAAGCCGATTTCGTCCATGTGGGCGGCGACGGCGACCTCGTAGTCGCCCTCGCCCTCGATGGTGCCGACGACGTTGCCCATCGCGTCGACCCGGACGGTGTCGGTCGTCTCCTCGAGGTCCTCGCGGACGAGCGCGCGGATTCGGTCCTCGTAGCCGGGGACGCCGCTGGTCTCCGTGAGCTGCTTCAGGCGGTCGAAGTCGAAGTCCATGCGAGTGCATGAATTGCCGTTGTAGATAAGTCCATCAGTCCCGGGCGACCGTGCCGACACTCGACGGGTTGCCGCGCCGTCTCGCAAAGAACTCTAAATATATTCATTATTGTTCCGGAACCCTTTTCCACCTCTCTACGTAGGTACACGGTATGTCCGACACCGAATCTCAGCTCCGCGAGCAGTTCATGGACGCCTTCGCGAACGCCGACTTCCCCGTGAAGAACCAGATGTCTCTCGTCCCCGCGCTCCCGAACGGTCCGGGCACGAAGTTCAAGGCCGACGACGTGACCATCACGGCGATGGAGCTGGCCGCCAAACTCGGCAAGCACCAGGACTTCCCGTACGAGGACCCCGAGAGCCTCGTCGACGACATCATCGCCGGCCTCAAGGCCGAAGACATGATCTGAGTTCGGTCGTCGCGTGACCGAGACGAAACGCGCGCTCTGGGACCGTTTCGTCGACCGCTTCGTCGACGCCGCGGACCCGATTTCACTTTTCGAGACCGACGCCGACGGGACCGTCGAAACCATCGCGTACGGCCGCTCCGGCCGGCGGACGCTCCGCCGCGGCGAGCGCATGGAGCGTCGGCTCCGCGAGGCCGGGTGTCGCGTCGTCGCCGACTACGACCGACGCGAGGGCCGCTACGAGGGCCTCGTCTACATGATGTACACCCTCGACGGCGACGAGGTCGTCCCCCGATACCTCGGCAAGTGCGGGAAGTTCGGCGCGTCCGGCACCGACCTCAACAGCAACCTGAAGAACGTCGATACCAACGACGGCAAACTCGCGCGCTGGGGCTACGGGAACTACTACCACTTCGGCGACCTCTCGTCGGCCGCCTTCCGCGACGACGGGCCGGGGAAGTACGACCGCTGGCTGGACGCGCTGTTCGCTTCGACCGATCCGCCGCGGCTCCGCGAGCCGGTGTACTTCTTGGTCGAGCCGTGGGCGGTCGGCACGGAGGGGCCGTACCCCGACACGCGGCCGTACCTCGAAGAACTGGAGTACCAACTCATCGGCATCGCCTTCGAACTGTACCCCGAGCGCCTGCTCAACACCGAGGGCGTGCCGACGAACCCCGAGGCCTACGCGAAGATGCGCGGCTGGACCGACCGCGAGGACACCCGGCTTTCGGACTTCTGACACCCAAACCGATTTCTCGTCGCCGGGGCAATTCGAGGTATGCGAACGTACGACATCGAGCGCTACCTGAACATAAGGAGCGCCTACGGCGCGTCCTTCTCGGCCGACGGCGAGCGCCTGTCGTTCCTCATGGACACGACGGGCGTCCCGCAGGTCTGGACGGTCGATTCGCCCGGCGCGTGGCCCGAACAGCGGACGTTCTACGAGGAGCGCGTCACTTTCGCGTCGTGGTCGCCCGAGCGCCCCGAACTCGCCTTCGGCATGGACAAAGGCGGCAACGAGCGCGCGCAGTTGTTCCGGCTCGAACCCGACACCGGCGTCATCGAGAACCTGACCGAACACCTGGACGCCAAGCACCGCTGGGGCGGCTGGAGCCACGACGGCGAGCGATTCGCGTTCACCTCGAACCGCCGCGACAACGCCGTGTTCGACGTGTACGTGCAGGCCCGAAACGGGACCGGCACCGACGCCGAACTCGTCCACGAGGGCGACGGCTGGCTCACCGTCGGCGGCTTCTCACCTGACGACTCGAAGCTTATCGTCCAGGAGGCGTACTCGAACTTCGACCAGGACGTGTCCGTCCTCGACCTCGCCACAGGCGAGTTGACCCACCTCACGCCGCATCAGGGGACGGTCCGCTTCCAGAGCCCCGAGTGGGGTCCCGACGGCGAGAACGTCTACATGGTGACCGACCGCGGGAGCGACACGCTGGAACTCGTCCGCTACGAACTCGCCTCCGGAGCGTTCACGACCGTCGAGACCGGCGGCGACCACGAATTGGAGGGCATCAGTATCGACCACGACTCGCGGCGACTCGTCTACTCGCGGAACGTCGAGGGGTACACGGAACTCACCTTTGGTGAACTCACCGCGCCCGACCGCATCGACGTGCTCCCCCAACCCGACCTGCCGAACGGCGTCGCCGGCGGCGTCTCGTTCTCCCCGGACGGCGAGCGCGCCGCGGTCACCGTCACCGCCAGCGCCGACACCGCCAACGTCTACGTGGTCGAGTTGGCCACGGGCGACGCCGAGCGGTGGACGCTCGCGGCGACGGCGGGTATCCCCCGCGATACGTTCGTGCCGCCCGAACTCGTCCGGTACCCGACGTTCGACGGCCGGGATATCCCGGCGTTCTTCACGCTTCCCGAGGAGTCTCCCGAGGGCGAGACGCCCGTCATCGTGGACATCCACGGCGGGCCGGAGTCCCAGCGCCGGCCGTCGTTCTCGTCGGTCAAGCAGTACTTCCTCTCGCGGGGTTACGCCTACTTCGAGCCGAACGTCCGCGGCTCCGCGGGCTACGGGAAGGCCTACGGCCACCTCGACGACGTGGAAAAGCGGATGGACTCCGTCGCCGATATCGAGGCCGCCGTCGAGTGGCTCCACGACCATCCGGCGGTCGACCCCGACAAAATCGTCGCCATGGGCGGTTCGTACGGTGGGTTCATGGTGCTCGCGGCGATGACCGAGTACCCCGATCTGTGGGCCGCCGGCGTCGACATCGTCGGCATCGCGAACTTCGTGACGTTCCTCGAAAACACGGGCGACTGGCGGCGCGAACTCCGCGAGGCGGAGTACGGGTCGCTCGAAGATGACCGCGAGTTCCTCGAATCCATCTCGCCCATCAACAACGTCGAGAAGATTCGCGCGCCGCTTTTCGTCCTTCATGGCGAGAACGACCCGCGGGTGCCGGTCAGCGAGGCCCACCAGCTCGTCGAGGAGGCAAGAGAACACGCCCACGTCCGGGAGCTCATCTTCGACGACGAGGGCCACGGCTTTTCCAAACTGGAGAACCGAATCGAGGCGTACTCCCAGATAGCCGACTTCCTCGACGAGTACGTCCGGAGCGCGCCCGCCGCGGACGACTGATCTCGGACCTGCCTTATTTTCCGTTAGAGTCAAAGCGCGGGACATCGAATCCCCGTCTATGAGCGCGGACTCCGAACAGCGAACGATCCGGTGTCTCATCGCCAAGGTGGGACTGGACGGCCACGACCGCGGTGCACACGTCATCTCTCGCGCCTTCCGCGACGCGGGATTCGAAGTCATCTACTCGGGGCTACACCGGGCCCCGGACGAGATTATCCAGGCGACGGTCCAAGAGGACGTGGACGTGCTGGGTATTTCCATCCTCTCCGGCGCGCACAACACGCTCGTCCCGAAGGTGATGGCCGGCCTCGAAGAGTACGGCGCGCTCGACGACACGCTCGTCATCGTCGGCGGCATCATTCCGGAAGAAGACCGGCCGAAACTCCTCGAACAAGGCGTCGACGCCATCTTCGGCCCCGGCACGCCGATGCAGGAGACCATCGACTTCGTGAAGGAAAACGCGCCCGAGCGAGCGTGACGATGAGCCGGGCGGTCGAATCCGACCTCGTCGAGCGGCTCCTCGACGGCGAGCACCGGGCGCTCGCACGCGCCATCACGAAAATCGAGTCGCAGTCTCCGGGCTACCGGGATATCGTCTCGGAACTCCACGCGCACACGGGCGACGCGTCCGTCGTCGGCATCACGGGTAGCCCGGGGGCCGGCAAATCGACGCTCGTGGACAAACTGGCGAAGTACTACCGCGACCAGGGCGAGACGGTCGGCGTCATCGCCGTGGACCCCTCCTCGCCGTACACCGGCGGGGCCGTCCTCGGCGACCGCATCCGCATGGCCTCGAACGTCGGCGACATGGACGTGTTCTTCCGGTCGATGAGCGCCCGCGGCCAGCTCGGCGGGCTCTCGACCGCCACCGCGGACGCCGTGAAGGCGCTCGACGCCTTCGGGAAAGACCGCATCATCATCGAGACGGTCGGCGCGGGGCAAAACGAGGTGGACGTGGTGAAGACCGCAGACACGGTCGTCGTCCTCGTCCAACCCGGCAGCGGCGACGACGTACAGATGCTCAAGGCGGGCATCCTCGAAATCGGTGACCTGTTCGTCGTCAACAAGGCCGACATGGAGGGCGCGTCGCGCACCGTCGCCGAACTGCAGGAGATGATTCACCTCCGCGACGACCCGCGGGCGAACCTCGACACGGGCCACCACGGGGCCGACGCGTTCGATGACGAGTCGGCAGACGCCGAGGCGTCGGACGCTCCCGACGACCCCCTCGTCTGGACGCCGCAGGTCCTCGAAACCGTCGCCACGACCGGCGAGGGAATCGACGAGTTGGTCGAGACGCTGGACGAGCACCGCGACTACCTCGACGCCTCCGGCGAGTTGGCGGAGAAGGCCCGCAAGCGCGCGGGAGAGGAGATTCGACAGCTCCTCCGAAGCGACGTGAACCGACTCCTCGAAGCCGAACTCGACCGACGCGGCGGAGTCGACGAGTTCGCCGAGGCCGTCGTCGAAAAGGAGACTGACCCCTACGCGGTCGCCGAAGACGTGCTCGAACCGTTCCGGGAGTGTTTGGACGGGCGAGACGACTGAGACGCCCCGGGCGCGGGCGAGGAGGTCCCGCCCGTCACCCCGCCACGGGCGGGCGAATTAAGGCCACCGCGCACCATCTACGTGACATGAAACTCCGACGAGCCATCGGACTGGCCGCAGCGGGCGTCGGTCTCGCCGCCGCGACCAACGCCGCCCTCTCGAAACGCGTGGGCCCTCTCGAACCGCCGCTCTCCGGAAACCACGGGACGTATCGCTGGCGCGGCATGGACGTGTCGTACGTCGAAGCCGGCGACGAGGACGACCCGACGCTCGTCCTCTTCCACGGTATCAACGCCGCGGGGTCGTCCGGCGAGTTCCGCGAGGTGTTCTCGGCCCTCGCCGAGGACTACCACGTCGTCGCGCCCGACCTCCCCGGGTTCGGGCTTTCGGACCGGCCGGCGCTATACTACTCGCCCGCGCTCTACGAGGACTTCGTCGGCGACTTCCTCGCCGAATACGACGACCCGGCGGTCGTCGCCTCGTCGCTCACCGCGGCCTACGCCGTCGCCGCCGCGGAGCGAGACGACGTGTCCGTCTCGCGGTTCGTCCTCGTCTGTCCCACGTCGCGCGGCGGTCCTGACCCGAAGGAGTGGCTCCGCGAACTCGTCCGCGCGCCGGTCGTCGGCGAGGCGCTGTTCAACGTCATCGCCTCCCGACCGTCGATTCGCTACTTCAACGCCGACCACGGCTACTACGACCCCGAGAAGGCGGGCGAGGAGTGGCAGGAGTACGAGTGGCGCACCGCTCACCAAGAGGGCGCGCGCTTCGCGCCGGCGTCGTTCATCTCCGGCTACCTCAACACCGACATCGACCTCGCGGCGGCGCTGTCAGACCTCGACGTGCCGACGACGCTCGTCTGGGGCCGCGAGAGCGACATCACACCACTGAAGCGGGGTCGAGACCTTGCGGACGCGGCGGACTGCACGCTTGTCGTCTTCGACGACGCGATGTTGCTCCCGCACGTCGAGTTCCCGAACGCCTTCGTCGACACCGTCCGCGACGCCCTCGACTGAACGGGGCCTACGCCGCGGCCGCGACCACGAGCCGAACCGACACAACCCGACCCAACCCCCCGAACTGAACCGATGTTCGACTCCCTGTCGCTGTTCTCGTTGTTCCTGTACGGAGCCATCGCGCTCCTCGCGGTCGGATTCTGGGCGTGGCTCCTCGGTTCGTACGTCTTCGGCTGGCGCTCGCCGCTGGAGGCCGTCGAGGCGCGCGACGAGTAATTGACCGCGCGGCGCTACTCGCTCGCGGGCCGGAACACGAGCAACTGCTCGTCGGTCGTCGCGTTCTCGCCCACGCCGACCGAGACGGTCGTGCCGAGGTCGACCTCGTCGGCGGGGAGGTCGCGAACGACGCCCGTGAGTTTGACGGGGCCGAACGACGCGATGGCCGTCATGTAGGGCGCTTCGTCGGCGAAGTTCGGCGCGGGGACGTGGACCTCGGTGAACGTGAGTATCTCGCCCGTCTCCGGGAGCGGTTTCGCCGTCAACTCGGCCGCGCCGCAGTGCGGGCAGGAGCGCCGCGGCGGGAGCGAGCCGTGACCGTCGGGACACGCGAGGTAGTAGCCCTCCCCGTCCGCGATTGCGGCCAGCCACTCGTCGTAGCCGGTGTCGGTCATCGGTCCACCTCCAAGACGTGGACGACCGCGCTGGCGACGGTCCCACCCGCGTTGTGGGTGACGCCGACCCGAGCGTCGGGGACGGCGTCGCTGTTGCCGTGGTCGCCGCGGAGGAGTTTCGTCATCTCGACGATTTGGGCGGTCCCCGTCGCGCCCACGGGGTGACCCTTCGCCTTGAGACCGCCCGAGAGGTTCACCGGGAGGTCGCCGTCGCGGGTCGTCTCGCCGCGGGCGGCCGCGCCGACTCCCTCGCCGTGGTCGTAGAGGCCGAGCGATTCGAGCGCGAGCACCTCGGCGATGGTGAAGCAGTCGTGGACCTCGGCCACGTCCACGTCGTCGGGGGCGATTCCGGCGTCCGCGTAGGCGGCATCGGCGGCTTTCGTCGCGGCGGGCGTCCGCGCGAGGTGCGGCCTGTCTTGGAGCGCGGCCTTGTCGCCGCCCTGTCCCGACCCGGTGACGGTGACGGGGGCGTCGAGGCCGTGGCGCTCGGCGTAGTCGTCGCTGACGAGGACGACCGCGCTCGCGCCGTCGGTGATGGGACAGGCGTCGTAGAGAGTGAGCGGGTCGGCGACGACGGGGCTTTCGAGCGCGTCTTCGACCGTGATTTCGCGGTGGAACTGCGCGTAGTCGTTCTGCATCGCGTTGGCGTGGTTCTTCACCGCGATGTGCGCGAGGTCCTCGCTGTCGCCGCCGAAGGCGTCGAAGTACGCGCGAGCCATGAGCGCGTACGCGCCGGGGAACGTGACCCCCGCGCGGACCTCGAACAGTTCGTCCGCGGCAATGGCGAGCGACTGGGTCACCTCGGCGGTCCCGAGGTTGTTCATGCGCTCCATGCCGCCGGCGAGGACCACGTCGGCCGCGCCGCTCCGAATCGTCGCGACTGCCTGCCGGAAGGCGACGCCCGCGGAGGCGCAGGCCTGCTCGTAGCGGGTCGCGGGGCAGTCGAGGCCGGCGGCCTCGGCCATGACCGGCCCCTGATGGCCCTGCTTCTCGGCGAGTTCGCCCATGAAGTTGCCGTAGAAGATTTCCTCGTAGTCGTCGCGGGAGACGCCGGCGTCCTCGCGGGCGGCGAGGGCGGCCTCCGCGAACAGGTCGCGGCCGGTTCGCTCGGGGTGACTGCCGAACTTCGTCAGTCCGACCCCGGCGATTCGCACGTCAGTCATGAATGAACGTACGTGATAGATGGTCCTTGAACCTGCCGTTCGTCTGTGAACCGAACCACGATTCGCACCCGTTCGCTCGCTCTCGCGGCCGCGACGCCTCGACGCGGGTGTCTCGCCGGTGTCGGTCGATTCCACCACCACATCTCCTCCGAGTTTTCGACTCATCGCAACGGTTACCACGGCCCCGCGAGACGGTCCACTATGAGTGACTGGATAGGCGACACGTTCACCAGCGAGGTCGGCTGGAACCACCTGGAGACGCTCGTCGACATCGGCAACCGAATGGCCGGTTCGCCGGGCGAGCGCGAGGCGATGGAGGCGACCCGAGACGCCCTCGAACGCGTCGGCGCGCGCAACGCTCGCATCGACCCCTTCGAGATTCAGGGCTGGGAACGCGGCGACAGCGCCGTCTACGCCGCCGACACCACGCAGGACTGCATCGCGCTCCCGCGCAGTCCCGCCGGCACCGCGAGCGGCGAACTGGTCGACCTCGGCTACGGCCTGCCCGAGGACTTCGACCGCGACCTCTCGGGGAAGGTCGTCGTCGTCTCCACGACGGTACCCGACCACTACGACCGCTTCATCCACCGCCGCGAGAAGTACTACTACGCCGTTGAGGCCGGCGCGGCCGCGTTCGTCTTCGCCAACCACGTCCCCGGCCAACTCCCGCCCACGGGGAGCGTCGGCACCGCCGAAGCGCCTATCGGGGACATCCCCGCGGTCGGCGTGAGCAAGGAGGTCGGCGCGCGCCTCCGCCGCCGGTTCGACGGCGACGAGGTGACCGTCGACGTGACCTGCGAGACGCCCGCGGCCGAAAGCGGGAACGTCCACGCCGAACTCGGCCCCGACACCGACGAGGAGGTGCTCGTCACGAGCCACCTCGACGCCCACGACATCGCCGAGGGCGCGATGGACAACGGCGCGGGCACCGCGATGGTGGTCGAGGTCGCCCGCGCGCTTGCCGCCCGCGAGGACGAACTCGACACGCGCATCCGTTTCGTCTGCTTTGGCGCGGAGGAAGTCGGCCTCGTCGGCTCCGAGTACGAGGCCGACCGCCTCGGCGACGCCCGAAACGACGTGAAAGCCATCGTCAACAACGACGGCGTCGTCGCCGGGCGGACGCTCAAGCTCACGACTCACGGCTTCGACGAACTCGAAACCGCCGCCGAGACGGTTGCCGAGCGGTTCGACCACGACGTTTCGACGCTCCCCGAACAGCTCCCCCACAGCGACCACTGGCCGTTCGTCGCTCACGGCGTCCCGGCGTACATGGTCGGTAGCGAGCAGGAAGGCCGCGGCCGCGGCTGGGGCCACACCCACGCCGACACCATCGAGAAACTGGAGTCGCGGACGCTCCGCGAGCAAGCGATTCTCCTGACGGAACTGACCGTCGAACTCGCCGACGCAGACCGCGAGATACCCCACGCCGACCCGGCGGACATCGCGGCGGCGCTCGAAGCCGAAGACCAAGCGGAAGGCATGAAGGTCACCGGCGACTGGCCGTTCTGAGGCGTCGGCGACTCACAGTACCCATCCGGCCCGCCCGGCCCGCGCCGCCCATCGCCGGACCGAACCACGAGGGCTTTTATTCGCGGCGGCGTAGCACGGGACGATGCTACGGGGGCTCGCCGCAGGTGGACGACGATGAGATTCGGTATCGTCGGTGACGACTCGGTCGCCACCGCCGTCAGAGCGGCCGGTGCGTCGGTCGAACCGGAGCCGGCCGACGCGGACGCCGTCGTCGCCGTCGGCGAGTCGGCGCTCTCGACGGTCGCACTCGGCTCCGAGTGGTCGTGCCCGGTCGTCCCCGTCGACTGCGGCGCACCGTGGTCGACCCCGCGTCGCGACCTCGAAGCGCGACTGTCCACGGTCGCCGCGGGCGAGGGTCGGGTCGTCGACCACCCGACGCTCTCGCTCCGCGTCGACGGCGACGCGGCGGGTCGCGCGCTCTTCGACGCGATGCTCGTCACGAGCGAACCGGCGCATATCTCCGAGTACGGCGTCGCCCACGCGGAGGCCGCGGTCCCCTTCTCGTCCGAACCGACCGACGAGTCGCGCGCGGCGGCGCGCTGGACGCCGGTCGACGAGTTCCGCGCCGACGGGGTCGTCGTCGCCACGCCGCTCGGGAGTTTCGGCTACGCGCGCGCCGCGGGCGGCGCGGTCGTTGGCCCGGCCGCCGGGCTCGCCGTCGTTCCCGTCTCGCCGTACGCGACGCAGACGGACTCGTGGGTTCTTCAACCGCCCGTCCAGCTATCGGTCGAACGCGACGACGCGCCCGTGTCGCTCGTCGCCGACGACGAGGTCGTCCGGGAAGTCCACCCGTCGGAGTCGGTGGTCATCGACCGCGACGGGAGCGTTCCGCTTCTCGTCGAGTGAGCGCCTCGCTCGGCCGTGATTTCGGACCCCGAGCGGTGGCGCTCGGCGTCGTCGAAAATACGTGTTCCTCGTGAGCAGTGCGAACGCGGCGACGCGGAGAAGAAAGCGCCGCGAGCTTAGACGATGAGGTTCCAGTAGTCCGCGACGAGGAAGAAGAGGCTCTGGAACGCCGCGTACAGGAGCACGAGCGTCGCGGCGACGAGCGAGCCGTTCGGGCGTTCGAGCGGCTTGTCGGTGCGGGCTTCGACTTTGCGCGCTTCGAACTCGAAGAAGTCGGTGACGAACATCCCGACGACCAGCACGGTCAGCACCATGCCGCCGTGCGGCTCGACGAGCAGGTAGAGGAACGAGGTCAGGACGAGCGCGCCCGAACTAATCGAGTGCGGGAGGTACCGGGAGATGGCCTCCTCACCGCCTTCCTCGGCCTGCTTGACGTGCGACCGGTGACCGAGGAAGCGCGTCGCGAAGTTCGCAAGCACGAGCACGAGCGCCACGTGCGGGACGACCGGTTCGACCGCCGCCAACTGGTCGAGCGGAACGAGGAACTGTAGTGGGTGCATACAGGACCGTCGGAGCGAGACTCATTAGAGTTTTTCCAATCCGACGCGGGACGCGGCGGGGAGTGCACCCGCTATCGTGAGGGACGTTTCGGCGATTCGAATCGAGATGAGAGGAGAACGGCCCGCGCCGCGTCAGCTTACTGCGCGTTGCGGCGCTCTTCGAGCGCGGACATGATCTGGTGACCCGCCGGGATGAGCACCCAGAAGGTGAGCGCGCCGAGAAGCGCGAACCAGAGGAACACGTCCATCAGCGTGACGGCGATGATGTTGAACAGTCCCTCGGTCGCGCCGGACGACAGCGGCTCGATGAGCTGTTGTGTGCTCTCGAAACTGCTCGTCCGGTACCACGACGCGAGCACCAGCCACGCGAGTCCGGACCCGGTCAGGATACCCAGACCCTTGATGAATTCGTCAGCCATTGTTCGAGTCTTCGCCGGAGTCCTCTTGAGACTTTCCCATTCCTTGGGCGCGAAATCGGGTGCCGAGCGTGTAGACGACCGCGCCGAACGCGATGATGCCGAGTCCGAAGACCGCGAGGGCCGTGCTCAGCAGACCGTCGGCGACGCCGATTCCGAGCGCGCCGAGCGCGCCCGCGATGACCGCACGGAGCGCGCTCACCTGCAGCGTCGCGGCGTCGAGGAAGACGAAGCCGAGGACCACGCTGACGACGGCGATGAGCGTCGAGAAGACGGTAATCGTCTTGTAGAGCCGCATGGGGACGACGATGTCGCGCCGGCCGCGGCGTCCGCGCCGCGCCCCGTCGGCGTCGCCGGTTCGACCGGTTGCGTCGCTATCTGTCATTAGTGACGCTAAGAAGGGACGGTTGGTAGTGGTTCCGCTCTATTTCGGCGGGCGAAGCCGGTAGTAGCGGCGGTTGAGGTTGTACATGTACCCCTCGCGCATCGTCTTCAGTATCGCGTAGGTGATGGTCCCGAAGACGAACGGGAGCAGGAACGTCAGGTCGAACAGCAGGTCGACGTTCATCGGCATGAGGTTCTTGATGGCCAGAAGCGAGATGGTCATCGCGAACACCACGCCGAAGACGCCGACTGCGGACCAGAACGGCTGCTCGACGGGTCGCCGGGCCGAGCCCTTGTTGAGGAAGGGCACGATAGCGATGAAGCCGACGACGACGCCGTTCGCCAGCACGCCGTAGGTGCGGTCGGCCATCAGCTTCTGTCCGCCGAGGATGGCCAGTTCGGGGTTCAGCGGGTTGAGCTTGAGCAGGCCGAACGACCAGTAGAGATACCAGTCGGGCAGGATAATCGCCGGGGTACTCGACGGATTCGCGGGGTTGCCGATGTGCGGCGGCATGGTCGCCGAGAGGAACAGAATCATCCCGACGAAGAACGACGCAATCGAGAGGTTACGGACGGTCTCGTGGGGCCACGTGGGGAACGCCAGCACGTCGCGTTCGACGTAGTCGGACTCCGTGCGGAGGTCCTGGTCTTCACGACGTGCGCGCTCGAAGTACTCGTAGGTGAGCCGGGAGAGCCCCGTCTTGCGAGCCTTGCGCTCGCTCCACGTGGGCGTCTCGTCGTCCGGGGCCACGATGCCCGCGCCGTCGGATCGAATCTCCTCGTTTTCGGGTTCGTTGTCGCTCATGATTGTCACCTCAGTGCGGCTCCGCGATGCCCTGCACCCACACGATGCCGATGTGGATCGCGATGAGCGTCGTCACGACGAACGGGAGCAGGAACACGTGGATGATGTACATGCGCTGTAGCGTCGACTGGCTCAGCGAGAAGCCGCCGAACAGGAGCTGTGCGACCCACTCACCGGCGAGGGGGACCGACAGCGACATCTCGACGCCGATCTGCCCCGCCCAGTAGGCTAGCTGGTCCCACGGGAGGAGGTATCCGGTGTACCCGAACACCATCGTCAGGCTGATCAGGACGATGCCGAGAAGCCAGTTCAGCTCGCGGGGTTCCTTGTACGACCCCGTGAAGTAGACACGGAGCATGTGCAAGAACACGGCCGCGACCATGACCTGCGCCGCCCAGCGGTGGACGGAGCGGAGCATGAAGCCGAACTGCAGGTCGCGCATGATGAATTCGATACTGCTGTAGGCCGTCGTGGGGTCACCGGTCGTCGCCGGGGAGTAGTAGAACCCGAGAAGGGCACCACTGATCGCCGCGACGACGTACGCGAGCGTCGAGAACAAGCCGAGCGTGTACAGGGGGTACCAGTACCAGAACTTGTTGTCGAGGTTGTACTGCTCGGTGTGGCTCTTCGGCATCTGGAGGTTGACTCGGTAGTAGAGCGTCTCCAGAAGTTCCAGATAATCGACGATGCGGAGTCGCTTATCCAGCCAGATGAGCGTGGTGAGGAAGGTGGCCTCGACCGGGGTGAGGTCCTTCTTTTTCATCCAGGCCTTGTGGTCGTAGTCGTCTTTGCGTTCGAGACTCATGGTTTATCGCTTGTAGTAGGGGTACACCGCGCGTTTGACCTGTTCCCACGCGTCATCGCTGCTGAAGGTGACACCGTCGACGTCCTCCTCGCGGACGTAGAGGTCTTCCCACTTGCGACGCCGCTTTTTGACGATCATCACGTCGGGGAGGAACTCCTTGCGGTACAGCGCGAGGATGAACGCGAGGTCCACGAAGATGACGGCGAGGACGCCGCCGAGGAACATGTTCCCCGTGTCCGTCAGTCCCCACCCGGAGACGAAGCCGTAGGTGAAGAGAAACACGAACACGACCTCGATAATCGTCAGGAGGACGATTGCGATGGCCGCTGCGGTGCTCTCTCGCGCCGGTTCGTATCGGTGAATATCGCCGTATGTGCTGCCGGTCGAAGACATTATTCGCCACCTCCGGTGTTACCCGTATTTGGGGACTCGCCGTACTTCAAGATGAAGAACGTGTAGATGATGGTGACGAGGATGCCGAGAATCGTCGCCGAGCCGACCCAGTGTGCCTGAATCGGGACGCCGAGTTCGTGCAGTTCCTTCTCGCCGCCACCGCCGGTGCTGATAGTCGCCACGTCGTCGCCGACGGCGACCGCGCCGAGCATGCCGAGCGCCTCGTGCGGCACGCAGTGGTACTTGGTGATGCCACCGTTCTCGAACGTGAACTCGTAGGTGCTCCCAGCCTCGGAGACGGACGCGCCGGAGTCGAGCGACGCACCCTCGCTCGCGACGACGTTGTGGCCGCCGCCTTCGCCGGTCCACTCCCACGTTACGGTCGTGCCGGGGTCGATCCAGATGCCAGCCGGTGCGAACGCAAGGTTACCTCCGTTGCCGGACGCGCCGACCTCGATGGTGACTTCGCTCTGACCGCGGAGGTCTTCGTAGCCTCCGTCGATGCCGTCGAGGTAGCCACCGAAGTCGGGTTGAACCTGCGCTCCACCGCCGCCTTCCTGCGCAGCAGCGGTCCCGGCGGCAGCGGTCGCGGCGGCTGTCGCACCGCCAGCCGTTCGGAGAAACTCCCGCCTTTTCATACGGTCGTTCGTCAGGATGGGACGCGCTTAAACCCACCGACTATGCCGTCACGGAGGGTGTTTCCGAGGCGGGTTCGCGTCGGGCTCAGCCCTCAGAACTGGGGGCGTCTCGCTCGGGGGGCTCGATCAACGGCGCGGCGGTTTCGTCCCCGTCGAACGTCGGGACGAACTCGGGGCGCGACCCGCCTTCGAGACCCATGACGCGGAGCCTGTCTCGGTACTCTTCGGCGCGGAAGCGATCCGAGAGCCGGGCGTTCGCCACGACGACGAAGAGGAAAAAGCCGATGACGAGAAAGCCCAGTCCGGCGAGCGGCGCGATAATCGAGTCGAGGTCGGGGAGGATGAGCCACGCCCCGATGAGCGCGAAGCCGCCAAGCAACTGGCCGAACGCGACGATTTGGAGCATCCGATTCCCGAAGTCGCCGGTCCCCTGTGCGACCTCTTCGGGTTCGGGGAGCCTGACGGTCTCGGGCGCGTCGTTCACCTCGAAGTCCTCCATCGAACAGAGCGCGACGGTCGGTTTCACGTCGCGGAGGACGGTCCCCTCGCCCTCGACGCTCCCGTCCGGGTAGACGACGGCGTAACCCTCGTCTGAGTACGCGAGAATCCGGGGCTCGCCGTTTTCGGTCACGCGTTCGAGGACGGCAAACACCTCGCGAATCGCGACCCGGTAGCGGAGTTCCTGTTCGACGCGGTCGAGCAACTCCTCGCCGACGACCCACGAATCGGGGTCGAACGCGGCGTCCCACTCTTCGGGGGTCATCTTCGCCATGTCGGCCGGGCCGAAGTTCTCGAAGTCGTACTTGGCTTCGACCTCCTCGCGGAGGGCCGCGAGCTCCGCGTCGGACATCGCGGCGTCGGCGTCCGCGTCCGGTGACGAGCCGTCGTCGGCCGGGGCGGAAGACGAGTCTGACATCGCCCCGGAGTAGGGTCCACGCCGGTAAACGTGTTCCGACCCCGAGCGCGTTCGTCGCGGGCGACTCGCCGCGCGACGCTCTGAAACCCGGCGTCCAGTTGGTCCGGCGCTCGAAAACTGTGGTTCGAAACTCGAATCCAAGTCGTTGCGGCCGACGTTCGACCCCCGCTCCGTGGTTTAGCGCTCGAACGGGGCGCAGCGCATCGGTCCCTTTAGGCCGACCGGGTTCTAACGCCGTGCGATGGCAGACGAGACCACGCTCGCCACGCTCGCCGCGATTACCGTCACGGCCAGCTTCCCGTTTTACCTCTACGGCGCGTGGATAATGATTGACGCCGAGACGGTGTCGTGGGACGTGCTCGTCTACCACCTCAAAATCATCTTCCCCGGGCTCGTGTTGAACACGGTCCCGGTCGTCACCTGGATGCTCCCGCGGCTCTTTCAGCAACTCAACGGCCTCAGCGCCCTCCACGCGATTCTCGGCCTGCAGGCGTACGCGATGCTCATCTTCGCGCTCACGGGAATCGTCCGCATCTTCCAGGCTAAGTGGAAGGCCGACCTCTACCGCGACCCGGACCAGGACGTGTCGCTCGACGACCTCCACGAGAACATGGGCGCGTGGCGCGGCCGCCTCCGCGTCGGCGTTTTCGGCTACGTTATCTTCTGGGTGTTCGCGTGGCTGCTCGGTATCTACCGCTACCTGAGCGGCTACGTGTTCGTCTGAGTGCTCACCACGCCTCGCCGCTGGCGAGGTCGACGTTGTGGTCGAGCTTCGACGAGGGGCAGACGTCTTCGAGCACGCAGGCGTCGCAGTCCGGGTTTCGCGCGTCGCAGACGGCCCGGCCGTGGCTGATGAACAGGTGGGTGAACTGTTGCCAGTCGCGTTCAGGGACCACCGGCATCAGGTCCTCCTCGATTCGCTCGGGGTACTCCTCTTCTGTCAGACCGAGTCGGCGCGAGAGCCGCTGGACGTGGGTGTCGACGACGATGCCCTCCACGATGTCGTGGCCGTGCTGGAGGACGACGTTCGCGGTCTTCCGGCCGACGCCGGCGAGGTCGGTCAGCGCCGACATGGTGTCCGGAACCTCGCCGTCGTGCTTCTCGATGATGTCCGCGCACGCGGAGCGGATGTACTTCGCCTTGTTGTTGTAGTAGGTGATGGAGCTGATGTCGTCGGCCAGTTCCTCCTGGTCGGCGGCGGCGTAGTCCGCGGCGTCGTCGTACTTCTCGAACAGCTCCGCGGTGACCTTGTTGACGCGCTCGTCGGTACACTGTGCCGAAAGCATGACGGCGATGAGCAGTTCGAGGCGGTTCGAGTAGGAAAGCGAGATGGTGGTGTCGGGGTACTCCTCGTACAGTCGGTCGAGGACCTCCTCGGCCTGCGCCTCGCGGCTTTCGAGTGGCGTGCCCATACCTGTGGGTGCGACCCGGTCGGTTTCAGTCGTTCGGGTTGGGGCGAGGGGTGCGGGTTCCCGACCACCCGGATTCTCGCGGTCTAAGAGCCAGCGTTCGGTGTTATCGACGCGTCAGTCGTCTAGGCGAACGGAGAGTGAGACCAATGACACCAACCACCGAGTCCCGACGGGACGGCAGTCCGCCGACCGAGACGCGACCCGAACGAATCTCCGAGACGCCGGGGGCACACGACCACCGGCGCGAGCGGTTCGTCGCCGGCGCGTTGCTGTTCGCGTTCGGCCTGCTCGCGTTCATGGGAATCATCACTGCCGAGGCGTTCTATCCCGGCTACAACGCGGGTGTACAGGAGATAAGCGACCTCGGTGCGACGAGGCCACCCAACAGCGTCATCCTCCAGCCGTCGGCGACGATTTTCAACGCGACGATGATACTTTCGGGGCTGTTAGTCCTCGGCGCGAGCTACTTCGCACACCGGGCGTTCCGCGACCGCGTCGTCACCGCCGCCGTCGCCGCGCTCGGCATAGGCATCCTCGGCGTGGGTATCTTCGACGGGAGCGAAGCCCCGATGCACGGGCTGTTCGCGCTCCTGACGTTCTTCGCCGGCGGCGTCTCCGCGGTCGTCGCCGCGCGGGTCATCGAGACCCCGTTCCGATATCTCTCGGTCGCGGTGGGCGGGTTCGTCCTCGCCCTCTTGGTGAGTATCTTCGCGTTTGGCCTCCTCGGTCTCCCGCACCCGCTTTCGTTCCTCGGCGCGGGTGGTCTCGAGCGCTACGTCGCCTACCCGGTGCTCCTGTGGTTCATCGGGTTCGGCGGCTACCTGATGGGGGCCGCGCCGGAGACCGGTTCCGTTGACCCGACCGACTCCGCGCCCGCAAACACGCCCGGCTCCCGCTGACACTCCCGATTCGGTCGCACGAATACCGACGATTTATTATTCACGACCGCGACCCACCGAGCATGTCCGCGCTCGAACTCCCCGGCCGGCGCGAATCGTGGCTGACCGCGGCCGCGACGCTCGGCGGCTACGGTCTCATCCTGACTGCGATGTTCCTCGCGTTGTTCGTGCTTCCGTACTTCGCGTTCGCCGCGTAGTCACTCGGCGGTCGGCGTCACGCGAAAAGCGAAGGCGGAATCGAAGCCCGAAACAGAACGGGACGGAACGCGACTCGCGTCGGTTACGCGAACGCGCGGGAGACTTCCGTCTCGTCCGAGGCTTCCTGCTGAATCTTCTCCCAGGCGTCGAGGAAGTCCTGCATGTATATCTCCGTGCGGTCGTCGCGGATGGCGAACATCCCTGCCTCCGTACAGACGGCCTTGATGTCGGCACCGGAGGCGTTGTCGGCCATCTCGGCGAGTTCGACGAAGTCCACGTCGTCGGAGACGTTCATCTTCCGGGTGTGAATCTGGAAGATTATCTCGCGGCCGTCCTCGTTCGGCTTGGGCACCTCGATGAGGCGGTCGAACCGGCCGGGCCGGAGAATCGCGGGGTCGAGCATGTCGAAGCGGTTGGTCGCCGCGATGATGCGGATGTTGCCGCGCTCGTCGAAGCCGTCCATCTCGGCGAGCAACTGCATCATCGTGCGCTGGACCTCGGCGTCGCCGGAGGTCTTCGAGTCCGTGCGCTTCGAGGCGATGGCGTCTATCTCGTCGATGAAGATAACGGCGGGCTCGTTCTCGCGGGCGACCTCGAATAGGTCGCGGACGAGCTTCGCACCCTCGCCGATGAACTTGTGCACAAGCTCGGAACCGGCCATCTTGATGAACGAGGCGTTCGTCTGGTTGGCGACGGCCTTCGCGAGCATCGTCTTGCCCGTGCCCGGCGGGCCGTACAGGAGGACGCCGGACGGCGGGTCGATGCCCACCTTCTCGAACATCTCGGGGCGGTCGAGCGGCATCTCGACCGTCTCGCGGACCTCCTGCATCTGCTCTTCGAGTCCGCCGATGTCCTCGTAGGTCACGTCGGGGCTGTGTTCGACCTGCATCACGCGAGCCCGGACGTCCGTCTCCTTGTCGAGTCGCTTGACGATAGAGAGGGAGTTGTTCACGGCGACGCGCGCGTCGGGTTCGAGCTCCTCGCGCATCTCGTCTGTCACTTCGGTGAGGGCCTCTTGGTTGTTACCGTGCTGCTTGATGATGACCCCCTCGTCGGTGATTTCCTGAACCGTCGCAACGAAGAGCGGCGACTGCTTGAGCTTCTTGTTCTCGTGGGTAAGCCGCTCGAGCTTCTGTTGATACTTGTTGTTCTCGGCGTTCGTGTCGAGGAGCTTGTCGCGCATCTCCTCGTTCTGCGTTTCGAGAACTTCGAGCCGCTCTTGAAGGGCGGTGATCTTCTCCTGCTGCGACGCCGAGTCCTTATCGTAGGGGAGATCGACGTCGTCCACAGTATCGGTCATCATCCGGCATAGGGTGCAGGTTCATAAGAGGCTTCGGGTGTGTGAGGGATTCGCCGCCTAGGGGGCGTCTCCCGCCCGGATGACGAGTCTGACGTACGTCACATAAATTCTCCTCAGTAATAAATCTGGATAGCAAATATTATCTAATAGCATTGCATGGTGTCTCGTACGATGAGCACCACGGAAGCAGTCGAACGCGAGTCCGAGCCCCAGTCAGACGACCGGTGGGAATCGGTTCGAGACATGCCCCCGAGCGCGAAGTTGGTCGCGAAGATTCTCGACTACGAGGACACGCTCACCCAGAGTCAAATCGCCGAAGAATCGCTTCTGCCCCCGCGTACCGTCCGCTACGCGCTCTCCCGGCTAGAGGACGAGGGCGCGGTCAATTCCCGATTTTCCTTTTCCGACGCGCGCAAGCGCCTCTACACGCTCAACATTTAAATCCGAACGCGCGGCCACGTGGTCGCATGTCTTCGCCCGCTCCCGATGCCGTCGGCCGCGCGCTCTCCGCGCTCGCCGACGGCGATACCGACGACCGACCCGGGTCGTGTTCGCCAGCCGAAGTCGTCGCCGACGCGCGAAACGCCTTCGAGTCGCTCCATTCTGCCGCCCGCTTTCTCTCCGACGGAGGCGAACTGACACTCCGCCGAGCGGTCGGCGAGGCCGCCCGCCGCGGACACCACGACTGCGCGCGCGCCGGGCGGACGCTCCTCGCGGATCTCGACCGTCTACGCGGCGCGCTCGGCGACCCGGCCGACGAGTCGGACCGGGGCTCCTGCGTCGCTCAGCGGCGACTGCGGGACGCCGACCACTTTCGCTCCGGTCGCACAACCGTTTTCAGCGGCGGTGGCGAACCGGTTGATAGATGACACGGGTGATACACACCGGCGACACCCACATCGGGTATCAGCAGTACCACTCGCCGGAGCGCCGACAGGACTTCCTCGACGCCTTCGAGCGGGTCGTCGCGGACGCGCTCGACGGGGACGTGGACGCCGTCGTCCACGCGGGCGACCTCTACCACGACCGCCGTCCCGAACTCCCCGACCTCCTCGGGACGCTCGCTGCGCTCCGCCGCCTCGACGACGCTGGGATACCCTTCCTCGCCATCGTCGGCAACCACGAGTCGACCCGCGGGGGCCAGTGGCTCGACCTCTTCGAGCGCCTTGGACTGGCGACGAGACTCGGACGCGCCCCCCACGTCGTCGGCGACGTGGCCTTCTACGGTCTCGACCACGTCCCGCGCTCGCGCCGAGACGAACTCGATTACCAGTTCGAACCGCACGATGCCGGGCGCGCGGTGCTCGTCGCCCACGGTCTGTTCACGCCCTTCGCGCACGCCGACTGGGAGACCGAAACCGTCCTCGCCGAGTCGAACGTCGACTTCGACGCGGTCCTCCTCGGCGACAACCACGTCCCCGACACCGCCGAACTCGACGGGACGTGGGTGACCTACTGTGGGTCGACCGAACGCGCGAGCGCGAGCGAGCGCGACCCACGCGGGTACAACCTTGTCCAGTTCGCGCCCGACGAGGTCGACATCCGCCGGCGCACCCTCGAAACACGCCCGTTCGCCTTCGTCGAGGTCGACCTTGCCGGCGACGAGGGTATCGAGCGCGTCCGTCAGCGCGTCCGTGAGTTCGACCTCGAAGACGCGGTCGTCATCGTCGAACTGCGGGGCGAAGGCGAGAGCGTCACGCCCGCGGCGGTCGAGTCGTTCGCCGTCGAGGAGGGCGCGCTCGTCGCCCGCGTCAACGACAAGCGCGACATCGACGACGGCGCCGAGCTGGCGACCGACGTGACCTTCGCCGACCCCGACGACGCGGTGCGCGAGCGGGTCCGTGAGATGGGCCTGTCGAGCGCCGCCCTCGACGTGGACGAGACGGTCCGCGCGAGCAAGGTCGCCGACTCGAACGTCCGCGACGAGGTCCGCGAGCGCGTCGAATCGCTGCTTTCGGACGACCCCGGCGCATTCGTCGCCGTCGAGAGCCAGGATGGTATCGAGAGCGACGACGGCGTCGAGGACGGGGATTCGGAGGCCGCCGAGGACGCGGCGGACGTGGAAGCCGCCGAAGACACGGCCGAGTCCGACACAGAAACGACGACCGAGACCACCGCTGAAACGACGACCGAATCCGACTCGGAGGCCGCCGCGGACCCGGCGGCGAGCCGCGACAGTTCGCTGGGTGATTTCGCGTGAGGTTCACCCGCATCGCCATCCGGAACTTCAAACCCTACGAGGACGCCGAACTCGACCTCCGAGACGGCGTCACGGTCATCCACGGCGTCAACGGTAGCGGAAAGTCGTCGCTCCTCGAAGCATGCTTCTTCGCGCTCTACGGCTCGAAGGCGCTCGCGGGGACGCTCGAAGACGTGGTGACCACGGGCGCGGACGACGCCGAAATCGCGCTCGAATTCGTCCACGACGGCGGCGAGTACCGCATCGACCGCCGGATTCGCGTCTCCGGGGACCGCGCGACCACCGCCAAATGCGTCCTCGAAGGCCCCGAGGGAACCGTCGAGGGCGCGCGAGACGTTCGCCGGCACGTCGCGTCGCTCCTGCGGATGGACGCCGAGGCGTTCGTGAACTGCGCGTACGTCCAGCAGGGCGAGGTCAACAAGCTCATCAACGCGACGCCGAGCCAGCGCCAGGACATGATAGACGACCTCCTCCAACTCGGAAAGCTCGAGACATACCGCGAGCGCGCCGGCAACGCCCGGCTTGGGGTCGAAGACGTGCTAACGAGCAAGCGGAGCGTCCTCGAAGATGTCGAGTCCCAAATCGAGGCCAAGGAGGACGCGGACCTCCACGCGACGCTCAACGCGCTCGAATCCGAACTCGACTCCCTCGACGAGGAGATTTCGAACTACGAGGGCCAGCGCGACAAGGCGAAGGCGGCGCTCGACGCCGCCGAGGCGACGCTCGACGAACACGCCGAAAACCGGGAACGGCTCGATGAGGTCGAGTCGGCAATCGAGGACTTGACCGCGAAAATCTCCGCAGACGAGACGAAGCGTGACGACCTCTCGGAGCGTATCCGCGAACTCGACGCCGCCATCGACGACCTCGAATCCGACATCGGCGACGCGCTCGACCGGGCCGACCTCGACGACGCGAGCGATGAGGCGATTGCCGGCGCACGGGAGGCGCTTTCGGAGCGCGAATCCGAACTGCGTGACGACCTCTCCGAGGCGCGAACGCGGGCGCAGGCGTTCGAGACACAGGCCGAGCGGCTCGCCGAGCGCGCCGACGACCTCGAATCGCGCGCCGAGGAGAAACGCGAGGCCGCCGACGCCGACGCGGAGACCGCCGCCGACGCCGAGCGAGAACTCGAATCGTTCCGCGAGACGCGCACGGAGCTTCGGTCGTCGCTCGACGACGCCGAAGCGCGGTTCGAAGACGCCCCCGTCGAACTCGGTGAGGCAGCCGACCTCCTCGAACAACGACGCGAGGCGCGGTCCGACGCCCGCGAGTCGCTCGCGGAGACGGAGACCGAACTGAAGAACGCGCGCGAGCGCCTCGCCGAGGCCGAGCGCCTCCGCGACGCGGGCAAGTGCCCCGAGTGCGGGCAGCCGGTCGAGGGCTCGCCCCACGTCGACGCCATCAGCGAGCGCGAGGCCGCCGTTGAATCGCTGGAAGCCGACCTCGACTCGCTCGAATCGGACGTCGAGTCGCGCTCGGCGGCCGTCGAGGCGGCCGAAGCACTGGTCGAAATCGAGAACCGCGCGGGCTCTCAGCGCGACAAACTCGACCTCGTCGAAGAACGTATCGCCGACCGCGAGGAGACCGTCGAGAGCCGCCGCGAGGCCGCCGAAGAAAAGCGCGAGGCGGCCGCGGAACTCGAAGCTGAGGCCGAGGAGAAACGCGAGGCCGCGACGACGCAGGCCGAGCGGGCCGAGGAGGTCGCGGAGACGGTCGAGTCGCTCGAAGCGGACCTCGAAGCACTCGACGAGCGGCGCGACCGACTCGACCGCGTCGAGTCGCTGGTCGACGCGCGAGCCGGAAAAATCGACGCGCGGGACCGGCTCCGCGAGAAGCGCGAGACGCTCGCCGAGGTGAACCGCGAGCGCCGCGAACACCTCAGCGAGCGCCGCGAGCGTCGCGACGAACTCCGCGAGACGGTCGACGAGGAGGCGGTCGAGGGAGCGAGACAGCGCAAGGAGAACGCCGCGGAGTACCTCGAACGGGTCGAAGACGAGGTGTTGCCCGAGCTGCGTGAGAAGCGCGACGAACTCCAGAGCCGCGTCGGCGGCGTCGAGGCCGAACTCGAACAGTTGGACGACCTCCGGGAGCGCCGTGAACATCTCTCCGAGCGCGTCGACGCCCTCGAATCGGTCCACGACGAGGTGTCGACGCTCGAATCGACCTACGGCGACCTCCGGGCGGAGCTTCGCCAGCGGAACGTCGAGGTGCTCGAACGGATGCTCAACGAGACGTTCGACCTCGTCTACGCCAACGACGCCTACTCGCGCATCCGACTCGACGGCGAGTACGGCTTGACGGTGTTCCAGAAGGACGGCACCGCACTCGAACCCGAACAGCTCTCGGGCGGCGAGCGCGCGCTGTTCAACCTCAGCCTCCGGTGTGCCATCTACCGGCTCCTCGCCGAGGGTATCGACGGCGCGGCCCCGCTCCCCCCGCTCATCCTCGACGAACCGACGGTCTTCCTCGACGACGGCCACGTCTCGCGGTTGGTCGACCTCGTCGAGGACATGCAGAACCGCGGCGTCAAGCAGATTCTCATCGTCAGTCACGACGACGAACTGGTCGGCGCGGCCGACGACCTCGTCCGCGTGGAGAAGAATCCGACGACGAACCGCTCGACGGTCGAGCGGACTGACGCGCCGACCGTCGAGAGCGTGCTCGCGGACGACTGAGGGCGGTCGTTCCTCTCTCGGCGCTTATTCGCCGGCTCGCAGCAGTGCAACCCCTTCTTTCGCGGCATCGGTCGCTTCGTAGCCGCGCTCCCCGTAGACCGTGGTCTCGGCGACGAGACCCGCGACCCGGAACTCGGTCAGGAGGCCATGAAGGTCGCTCTCGCAGAGGTCGTAGGCCCCGAGGAGGTCGACCACGGGGAGTGGCCCGCGGTCGACGAGGTCGACGAGCAAGCCCAGTCCGCGCTCGGTCGGGACCGCGACGAGTATCTTCCGGACCGGCTCGGGGACGGCGCGCGCGGCGGTTTCGAGTGGGGACTCGCCGCTCACGGATTCGAGGTCGTCGTTCGGCAGGTACTGCTCCTCGCCGGTCTTCGGGTCGCGGACGCGGCTGGCGTCGCTCGACTGCTTGACGAGGAGGTACGTCCGGCCGTCTGGCCCGCGGACGGTTCGCATACGTCTCGGCGAAGGGCGCGGCGACTGTTAGCGGTTGCGCTCGGGAGCGTCTTCGTCGGTGTCGCTTACGTCACCGGCGTCCGCATCATCCTCGTCGTCTGTGCCGTCCTCCTCGTCCCGCCACTCCCCCCGCTTGAACTCTCGGTAGATGGAGTAGACGCGGACGAGCACGACCGTGCCGAACAGAAACAGGCCGCCGCCGAGGAGCGTGTCGCCGCGGAAGTAGACGAGCATCGGACCCACCGTGAGTCCCGCGAGGCCGACGTTCGCGAGCACGACGCTCGCCCAGAACAGCCGGGCGACCTCGGGATTCACGTCGGGGGAGAACTCCGGTGCGTCGCCCCCCTCGTCACCCGCGCTGTCCCCACCGTCGTCGGCGTCTTCGCCGGGGATGCGAACGCGGGGAATCGTCGGGAGTTCCTTCTCGGGATTCCCCCAGCGGGCTTCCGGGTCGCCCCAGCGGGCTTCCGGGTCTCCCCAGCGGGCCTCGGGGTCGCCCCACCGTTTTTCGGGGTCGATCTTCGAGGCCATGTCCGACGAGGGACGCTCCGCGTCGTCGTCCCCGTCGGCCGCGTCGGCGGATGTTCCCTCGCGTCGCTCGTCGTCCGTCACGCTCGCGTCGAGACGCCGTGCCGAGAAAAAGTGTCCGTTTCGGCCGAGTCAGGCGCAGTCGTCGAGGCGCATCGACCGCGATGCCTCGACCCACGCGAGTGGGTTCTCCGCGTCATAGAACACCACGCCACCGTCGATATCGTAGGATTCGACCGTCTCGGCTCCCGTCGGACCAGCCGGTCCGTCGCCGTCGATCGTGCCATCCCACCGCTCCGGAGTTGCGTGGTCGGTCATATCGTGTGACAAGGAATGTCACACACGGATATATGTCTTTCCGTGGTTCGGGGTGCGGTTCGTGGAAACGCCGGGGTTTTTAGCCGCGCCATCGAAGCGACTGGCATGACGCAGACGGGTCTGACCGACTTCGGGGGGAACGACGCTGACGGCGCGGGCGACGCGCGGCCTGACGAGGAGGCCGCCATCGTCGCCGGCGACGCCGGCCAGCACGTCTCCGACGTCATCGACACGGACGAGGTGCGGTTTCCCGACCCGGACGGGACGGTCGAACTGGCCGTCACACAGGTCGACTACACCATCGAGGGCGCGGGCCGAGACGAGTACCCCGTGATTCACATCTTCGGTCGGACAGCGGACGACGAGACCGAACACGTCCGCGTGCTCGGGTTCCGGCCGTACTTCTACGCACCCACCGCCAGCCTCGACGACGACGCGCTCGACAAGGACGTTATCACCGGCACCGACGACGGCTACGAGAGTATCCGCGGCGAGGAACTGACGAAGATTTTCGGTCGCACTCCCCGCGACGTCGGCCAGATTCGCGACGAGTTCGACCACTACGAGGCGGACATCCTCTTTCCGAACCGCCTGCTCATCGACAAGGACATCAAGAGCGGCGTCCGCGTCCCCGAGCGCCGCCTCGACGATGGGACGATTCAGATTCCCCATCAGGAGGTCACGCCCGCGGAGGTCGACGCGAACCTCCGGGTGAACACCTTCGACATCGAGGTCAACGACCGGAACGGCTTCCCCGAAGATGGCGAAGAGCCGATTATCTGCCTCACCAGCCACGACTCCTATCGCGACGAGTACGTCGTCTGGCACGCCGTCGCCGAGGAGGGTCTCGGCAAGCGCCCCGACTCGTTGCCGAACTACGAGTTCCTCGGGGAGGACGCGGACGTGGAGGTCAGGACGTTCGACGAGGAGGCAGAGATGCTCGACGCCTTCCTCTCGTACATCGAAGAGACCGACCCCGACATCCTCACCGGGTGGAACTTCGAGGACTTCGACGCGCCGTACTTCCTCGACCGGTTGGAGGAGGTCGACCCGACGACCGACCTGAACCTCGACTACAACCGCATGTCGCGGCTCGGCGAGGTCTGGCGCGGCGGCTGGGGCGGCCCGGACATCAAGGGTCGCGTCGTCTTCGACCTGCTGTACGCCTACAAGCGCACTCAGTTCACTGAACTCGAATCCTACCGCCTCGACGCGGTCGGCGAACTCGAACTCGACGCGGGCAAGGAGCGCTACTCGGGCGACATCGGCGACCTCTGGGAGGAAGACCCCGAGCGCCTGCTCGAATACAACCTCCGCGACGTGGAGTTGTGCGTCGAAATCGACCGGAAACAGGACATCATCGCCTTCTGGGACGAGGTGCGGACGTTCGTCGGCTGTAAGCTCGAAGACGCGCCGACGCCCGGCGACACCGTCGACATCTACGTGCTCCACAAGGTCCACGGCGAGTTCGCGCTCCCCTCGAAGGGGAAACAGGAGTCGGAGGACTACGAGGGCGGGGCCGTCTTCGACCCCATCACCGGCGTCAAGGAGAACGTCACGGTGCTCGACCTGAAGTCGCTGTACCCGATGTGCATGGTGACCATCAACGCGTCGCCCGAGACGAAAGTCGACCCCGAGGAGTACGACGGGGAGATGTTCCACGCGCCCAACGGGACGCACTTCCAGCAGGAACCCGACGGCATGATTCGGGAGATGGTCGACGAACTCCTCACCGAGCGCGAGGAAAAGAAGTCGCTGCGGAACTCCCACGACCCCGGGTCGTCGCAGTACGAGCAGTTCGACCGCCAGCAGGCCGCGGTGAAGGTCATCATGAACTCGCTGTACGGCGTGCTGGGCTGGGACCGCTTCCGCCTCTACGACAAGGAAATGGGCGCGGCGGTGACGGCGACCGGCCGGAAGGTCATCGAGTTCACGGAGCAGGCCGCGAACCAAATCGGCTACGACGTGGCCTACGGCGACAGCGTGACGGGAGATCGCCCGGTCGTCGTCAGAGACCCCGGTGGGACTGTTCGAATCCTTCCTATCGAGGACTTGTTTGCCCGCGGAACGACTGAATCTGAGGTACTCATCGCTGCCGACGGGGACGTCGTCGCAAGTGCCACTCCCGGGAAGACTCGCCGAGCGCTCGACGGGTGGGACGCCCTCTCTGTGAACGAAGATGGAGAGGCGGAGTGGCAACCGATTGCGCAGGCGATTCGCCATAAAACGGACAAACCGGTGGTGAACCTCCAACACAAGTTCGGTGAGTCGACGACGACGAGAGACCACTCGTACGTCGTCCCCGGTGAAGACGGCCTCACAACTGTCTCTCCGGACGACGTGGCGGAGCCGTATCGCGTCTCCGGGGTGCCCGACGTCGAGCCTGTCGAGCAGGTCGACGTCTACGAGGTCCTTCGTGGGTACGAACGCGAGTACGAGGACGGACGGAGCGTCGGGAGCGATAATTCGATAACGAAGCGGAAACAAATCCACGCGGACGACGAGTATGTCTGGTTCGGCCACGAGCACCACCGAGACGTCGACTCGACCGTCAAAGTCAAACGATTCGTCGATATCGACAGCGAAGATGGTGCAGCACTCATTCGGCTCCTCGGTGCGTACGTCCCTGAAGGAAGCGCATCCACTGGCGAGACGGTGACGTCGAAATTCGGGGCAAGTATCGCTGAATCCGACCGTGAGTGGCTAGCCCAACTCCAGCGAGATTACTCTCGACTGTTCGAGAACACGACCGCCGGTATCATTACGAGCGACCGACGAGCGGAGCGAACCGTCGAGTATCAAACGGACACAGGCGGTGCGTCGGTCACGTACAACGACGAGACGCTGAAACTGCAGATGATGAACGAACTCGCTGCTGTGTTCTTCCGCGAGTTCGCAGGGCAGACGTCGCGTGGTAAACGGATCCCCTCATTCGTCTTCCACCTTCCTGAGGAGAAGCAAGACTTGTTCCTGACGTTGCTCGTCGAAGGCGATGGATCTCGCGAATTCCCACGATACACCGAAGCGTACGCACAGCGAAACTTCGACTTCGAGACGACGAGCCGAGAACTTGCTGCCGGTCTCTCGATGTTGCTCACGCAACGGGGGCAAAAACACTCGCTCAAGTATCGGGACAGCAAAGACTCGTACACTATTCGGACGTGTAGCTCCTACCGGGAAGGCCGAGACCCCGTGCTGACCGAAGTCGACCACGACGGCTACGTGTACGACCTGAGCGTCGAAGAAAACGAAAACTTCGTCGACGGTGTTGGAGGTATTGTCCTTCACAACACCGACAGCGTGATGCTCGAACTCGGCCCCGACGTGTCGAAAGAAGAAGCCATCGAGCAGTCGTTCGACATCGAGGAGCACATCAACGCCGCCTACGACGACTTCGCGCGCGACGAGTTGGGCGCGGACGAACACCGCTTCCAAATCGAGTTCGAGAAGCTCTACCGGCGGTTCTTCCAGGCAGGGAAAAAGAAGCGCTACGCGGGCCACATCGTCTGGAAAGAGGGCAAGGACGTCGACGACATCGACATCACTGGCTTCGAGTACAAGCGCTCGGACATCGCGCAGATAACGAAGGAAGTCCAGAAGAACGTCATCGACATGATCGTCCACGGCGAGGAGACGGAAGTCATCAAAGACTACCTCCACGACATCATCACCGACTTCGAGTCGGGGAACCTGCCGCTCGAACAGGCCGGCATCCCCGGCGGAATCGGCAAGCGCCTCTCGGCGTACGAGACGCCGACCGCACATGTCCGCGGCGCGCAGTACGCCAACGCCTTCCTCGGGACGAACTTCGGGCGGGGCTCGAAGCCGAAGCGGGTCTACCTCAAGAAAGTCCACCCGTCGTGGTTCCGTGAGATGGAGACCGGCGAGTTCGACCCGCAGGTCGACGATCTCTACCGCGAGTTCAAACGCGACCCCGACGTCATCTGCTTCGAGTACGCAGACCAGATTCCCGAGGCGTTCGAAGTCGACTGGGACACGATGCTCACCAAGACGCTCGAGGGGCCGATCTCCCGCGTTATCGAGGCGCTCGGGATGTCGTGGGACGAGGTGAAAAGCGGACAGGAACAGACCGGCCTCGGGAGCTTCATGTGATCGGTCGTATCACCGGGTAATGAAACTATATTCGGTTACGTAGTGGTCGGGACCGTAACGGTGTTCGGCTGTCCAAAACCCGGACGCGCGTCGCGAACCGCCGTGATTTTTTGCGGATTTGAAAACAAATTTTCTTTCTACAAAAGGTGGCGGGGGTGAATGCGCAAGCATTATGGGCGATACTCCCCACCCTTCGAGTACGAGGCAACGAACCAACGATGGCAACTCTCGAGATCAAGAACCTCCACGCACGAGTCGCGGAGGAAGACGGTGAGCAGATTCTGCGAGGTGTCGACCTGGAAGTCAAATCCGGCGAGATCCACGCGCTGATGGGTCCCAACGGGTCCGGCAAGTCTACGACTTCTAAAATTATCGCCGGCCACCCCGCCTACGAGGTAACCGACGGCGAAATCCTCCTCCACCTGGAGGACGACGACTTCGGTGACCTCGAAATTCCGGACGACGCCCGCACGTGGAACCTTCTGGAACTGGAGCCGAACGAGCGCGCCGCGCTCGGCATCTTCCTCGGCTTCCAGTACCCCGCGGAAATCGAGGGCGTCACCATGACGAACTTCCTCCGCACCGCGCTCAACGCGAAGATCGACGAGCGCGAGGAGCTCCTCTTCGGCGAGGACGACGAGGAAGAAGAAGAGGAAGCCGGCTACGACACCTCCCCGATGGAGGGTAACGTCGACGACGGCGAAGTCGGCGTCGCCGAGTTCCAGAAGCTCCTCAAAGAGAAGATGGAGCTGCTCGACATGGACGAGAAGTTCATGCAGCGCTACCTCAACGCCGGGTTCTCCGGCGGCGAGAAGAAACAAAACGAGGTCCTTCAGGCCGCGATTCTCGAACCGTCGATTGCGGTTCTCGACGAGATCGACTCCGGTCTCGACATCGACCGCCTGCAGGACGTCTCGAAGGGTATCAACGCGCTGCGCGACGAGCAGGGCACGGGTATCCTCCAGATCACTCACTACCAGCGTATCCTCGAATACGTCGAGCCGGACCACGTCCACATCATGCTGGACGGCAAGGTCGTCAAGAGCGGCGACGCCTCGCTCGCGTCCGACCTCGAAGACAAAGGCTACGACTGGGTCCGTGAGGAAGTGTACGAAGCCGCGTAATCCCCCAACATCATGAGTTCCGACCAAGACCACCTCAAAGAGACAGACACGGAAGCTCGCTTCGAGTTCAAGAAGGAGCAGAAGGCCGCGTTCGTGGCCGAGAAGGGTCTCACCGAAGAGACCATCCGCGTCATCTCGGAGGACAAAGACGAGCCCGAATGGATGCTCGAGCGCCGCCTTCGCGCGCTCAAGCAGTACCAGAAGATGCCGATGCCGACCGACTGGCCCGGCCAGCCCGACCTCTCCAAGGTCAACGTGGACGAGATCGTCCCGTACATCCGCCCCGACGTGGAAGTCCGCGGCGGCGTGGACGACTGGCGTGACCTGCCGGACGACATCAAGGACACCTTCGACAAACTGGGTATCCCGGAAGCCGAGAAGAACGCCCTCTCGGGCGTCGGTGCCCAGTACGAGTCCGAAGTCGTCTACCAGAACATGCAGGAGCGCTGGGAGGAGAAAGGCGTCGTCTTCATGAACATGGACCAGGCGGTCCAGGAGCACGAAGACATCGTCAAGGAGTACTTCATGACGAAGTGCGTCCCTCCGAGCGACAACAAGTTCGCGGCGCTTCACGGCGCTATCTGGTCCGGCGGCTCGTTCGTCTACGTCCCCGAGGACGTGACGGTCGAGATGCCGGTGCAGGCGTACTTCCGCATGAACTCCGAGGGCATGGGCCAGTTCGAGCACACGCTCATCGTCGCGGAGAAGGGCTCCGAAGTCCACTACATCGAGGGCTGTTCGGCCCCGAAGTACTCCGCGTTCAACCTCCACTCCGGCGGCGTCGAAGTGTTCGTCGGCGAGGACGCCCACGTCCAGTACTCGACCGTCCAGAACTGGTCGAAGAACACCTACAATCTGAACACCAAGCGCGCCATCGTCGAGAAGGGCGGCCGCATGGAGTGGATTTCGGGCTCGATGGGCTCGAAGGCCACCATGCTGTACCCGGCCTCGATTCTGAAGGGCCGCGGCGCCTCCGACAACCACATCACCATCGCCTTCGCGGGCGAGGGCCAGAACATCGACACCGGCGCGAAGGTGTACCACAACGCCCCCGAGACGAAGTCGACCATCGAGTCGAAGTCCATCTCGAAGGACGGCGGCCGCACGAACTACCGCGGTCTCGTCCACATCGCCAACGGCGCGAAGAACTCCTCGACTGCAGTCGAGTGTGACGCGCTCATGTTCGACAACGAGTCCACCTCGGACACGATGCCGTACATGGAGATCAACGAGTCCACGGTGGACGTCGCCCACGAGGCGACCGTCGGCAAGATCGGCGACGAGGACATCTTCTACCTCCAGTCGCGCGGTCTCGACGACGATGACGCGAAGCAGATGATCGTCTCCGGGTTCATCGAACCCATCACGGAGGAACTGCCCATCGAGTACGCGGTCGAACTCAACCGACTCGTCGAACTCGAGATGGAGGGTAGCCTCGGATAACCAATGAGTGCGCAACTTCCCGCGAACCTGTCCGCAGAGACGGTACGAGAGATTTCGGACGCACGGGACGAGCCGGAGTGGCTCCTCGAGGCCCGCCTCGAAGCCCTCGAAGCACTCGACGAGCTCGAACTGCCGGACGTCATCCAGACGCCCGGTCGCCGCTGGACGAACCTCGAAGCGCTCGACTTCGAGTCGCTCGTCGACCCGCTGAACCAGGCCGACGAGACGACCCGCGAGTCGCCCGAGGGCGTCGTCGTCCTCCCCTTCACGGAGGCGCTCTCCGAGTACGGCGACCTCATCGAGGAGCGCTTCGGTTCCGTCGTCGACCCCAAGTCGAACTACCTCACCGCCCTCTCGGCGGCGCTGTTCACGACGGGCACGTTCATCTACGTCCCCGAGGGCGTCGACGCCGAGGACGTGAAGATTCGCGCCGAGATGAACTCTCGGTCGCTGTTCAGCCACACGCTCGTCGTCACCGAGAAATCCTCGTCGGTCACCATCCTCGAAGCCATCGAGTCCGGCGACAGCGTCGACGACGCGCGGTACTTCTCGAATCTCGTCGAAATCGACGCGGGCGAGAACTCGTACGTCCAGTACGGCTCCCTGCAGAACCTCGACGAGGAGACGTACACGTACTCGCTCAAGCGCGCCGACGCCGGTACCTACTCGACCGTCAACTGGATCGAGGGGAACCTCGGCTCGCGGCTCACCCGCAGCGACGTCGAGACCGAACTCAACGGCGAGGCGTCGGAGACGAAAATCGTCGGCGCGTTCTTCGGTCACGACGACCAGCACCTCGACGTGAACGCCCGCGTCTGGCACAAAGCCGAGAACACGACGGCCGACCTCGTGACCCGCGGCGTCCTCGACGACGAGGCGCGCTCGGTGTACGAGGGCGTCCAGGACGTCGGCCGCGACGCGTGGAGCACGAACTCCTACCAGCGTGAGAACACGCTGATGCTCTCGGACCAGTCCGAGGCCGATGCGTCGCCGAAGCTCATCATCAACAACCACGACACCGAGGCGTCTCACGCCGCCTCCGTCGGGCAGGTCGACGCCGAGGACCTCTTCTACATGGTCTCTCGGTCCATCCCCGAAGAACAGGCCCGTAACATGCTCGTGGAGGGCTTTTTCGTCCCCGTCCTCGAAGAGATTGCAGTCGACGAGTTCCGCGACGACCTCGAGGAACTCATCGCGGCCCGCCTGCGGTAGGCAGACCGCTCCGCGGTGTGGCTTCGCCGACCGTTTTTTCGCCGTTTCGCCGATCGATTCTTCCCGCCTCGCCGACCCGCGAGGGAACCGCTTAAGTCGGTTACTCTCGGAGAGGTGTGTATGTACGTCGCGGGACCGTGTCTTCGAACGGTGAGGGGGACGAGTCCGTGAGCGTCGGGTATCAGGTCACCTCGGACCACCAGCTCGCCCGACTCCTCCAGATCGGTATCGTCCTCGAAGAGGTCGTGGAGGCGCGCGCCTACCACCACCACGAGGAACTCGGCGAAGACGCGCTCGACGAGGAGGTTCGAGCCCTGCTTTCGCACGCCGCCGAGGAGTCCGCCGACCACCGCGAACGCCTCGAAGCCGTCATCGACCGGCTGGAGGTCGACAGCGTCCCCTTCGAGGAGATCGAGGCGCTGGTCGAAGCCCAGTACGGCCAGACGAAACCCGAGGACTTCGACGGCGTCCTCTACGACCAACTCTGTAACGAGGAGACCGCCTACAAGTTCTACGACGACGTCATCGAGGCCATCGAGGCGAGCGACGCACAGTTCTCTATCGACCGCGAGGAACTCGTCGCGACGCTGTCGGCGATTCGCGAGGAGGAAGCCGAGGGCGTAGAAGAAGTGACGCGAATCATGGAAGACCGCGAGTGAAATGATGAACACGGCAGACCAATACGTCAAGGCGATTTACCTGCTGCAGGAGATGGAGAACGGTCCGGCAGCCACCGGCGCGCTCGCGGACATGATGGAGGTGAGCCCGGCGAGCGCGAACGAGATGATCGGCAAACTCGAATCCCGTGGCCTCGCCGAACACGAGAAGTACAAGGGCGTCACCCTCACCGACGAGGGCATCGTCCGCGCCCGCGACGCGCTCCAGACCTACTGCATCATCGAGCGCTTCCTCTCGAACGTCCTCGACGTCGAGGAGTTTCGCGCGGAGGCCCGCGATCTCGAACCCGTCATCGACGGGATGATCGCGGAGCGACTCGACACCATCATCGACCGCAACTCCGAGTGTCCCGACTGTTTCGACCCCGAGACGGACGCCTGCGAGTATCTCGACGTGTGCGGTGCGGAACCCGAGACGGAGACGGAAGTCGCCGATTAATCGCCGCCGCCGACCGACCGGAACCGAAGCGTTTTCATTTACCAGCGGATAACCGACGAGTGCGCAGTCCCGTGGTGGTGAGCAATCTCGAAGAGATTGCGAGGCACAGGGGACGAGTGAACGACGTGACCGAAGTCCCGTGGTGTAGTGGCCAATCATAGCGGCCTTTGGATTGGTACGGTTCATTGCGTGCCGAGAAGACAGCCGCTGACGGCGGTTCGAATCCGCCCGGGACTACTCAAACTTCTCCGACGAACTAACGCGAAGAGCGCGTCGCGTAGCCACGATTCGACTCTCGAAGCACCGGCCAGACGACACACGGAGCCCCGTCACCGCCGAGTGATTTTTATCGGCATACAATGACAATACACTAACGTGTCTCTGCTGCATCCGGTGTCGGCCGCTCGCCACCTCGCGTACTCCCTCCACTACGCGCTCGTCCGGGCGAACTACGAGCGACGGCTCGTCGCCACGAAAAAACACGTCGGGCGGACGAGTTTCAGGAGCTACGAACTGTACAACCGCCACGGCAACGACGTGCTCCTGCAGGCGCTGTTGCTCGGTCTCGACGACGGTGACGTCGTGGTCGACGTGGGCGCGAACACGGGTACCTACACGCTCGCGGTCGCGGCCAGCGAGTCCTCTACGCGGGTGGTCGCCGTCGAACCGCACCCCGAGGTCGTCGGCCAGTTGCGGTCAAACGTCGAGGTGAACGACTTCGGCGACCGGGTCGACCTGCTCGACTGCGGCCTCGGTGACGCCGACGAGTCGCGTGAGTTCCATCTGTCGAGCTACGACGAACTGGGCTCGTTCTCGCGGGACCACGCCAGCGCGTGGGAGGCGCAGATCGTCGACACGGCGTCGGTGCCGATGCGACGGCTCGACTCGCTCGTCGATTCCGGGAGGGTCCCACCACCGGACCACCTGAAGGTTGACGTCGAGGGGTTCGGTCTGAACGTGCTCCGGGGGGCGGAAACGGTCCTCCGCGAGCACCGACCGACGGTGTATTTCGAACTGCACGACGCCCGCGGGAGCCACGACGAGGCGGCGGCGAAGGCTCTGCTCCGTGATTCGGGCTACGAGCTAGTCCCGGTCAAGGAAGGGTGGGTGTGCGAGCCGCGGGCGCGGACGGAAGCGCCACAGTCGGCGTAGTCGGGGCCGAGCCGCCGGGGGCCGAGCCGCCGGGGGTCGAGCCGCCGGGGGCCGACCCAGCTATTCGAGGACGAAATTCACGCGCTCGTGAGCGGAGCCTTGGGTCGTCCGGCCGGTGACGGAGACCGAGCCGATGTCGCCCGTCGATTCGACGTGCGTCCCCGCGCAGGCGGTTCGGTCGAACGGGTCGTCAGCATCGCCGATTTCGACGATTCGAACCTCCCGAATCGACTCCGGAAGCAGATGCAGTCGGGTTCGTTCGGGGTCGAGCGTCGCCTCGGCCTCCTCGCGGTCGAGGCTGTACCACCGGACGGGGAGGTCGGACGCGACGAGGTCGTTCAGGCGTGTCTCGATGGTGCGGAGGTCGTCGCCGTCGAAGCGGTCGTAGGCGCAGTCGAGGTGCGCGTGGTCGGCGTACAGTTGGTTGCCGGTCGTCTCGGCGTCGAACTCGTCGAGGAGGACCGCAGAGAGGAGATGCTGAGCCGTGTGGTAGCGGCTGTGGGCGCGCCGCCGCGCCGCGTCGACGCGTCCGGTGACGGTCGTCCCCGGTTCGGGCGCGTCGCCCGCGACGACGTGTTCGATTCGGTCGCGTTTCCGTACGTCCGTTACTGCTAACCGCTCACTGTCGACCGAAATCGTCCCCGTGTCGTTCGGTTGGCCGCCGCCGGTGGGGTAGAAGTAGGTCCGGTCGAGAACGACGCGGTCGCTGCCGCGGACCGTCTCGACGGTCGCCTCGAACTCGTGTGTCGTCGCGTCGTCGAGGTATCGTGCTTCGGTCACGGCGGGGACGACGCGGTCGGTCGAGTTAACTCCCTCCGATGTGGCACCGAGTCACACTGCCGCCCACGAGACCCGGTCTGTTCGCCCGAGAGCACGGTTCGCGCGACTCAGGGTGGTCGTAACGCCTAAGAGTGGAACGACCCTCATTCCGTGTAATGAGAATACGCACGTGCCAACACCTACGGAGGTTCTGCCGTGGGCGTTGAAATCAAAGAGTCGGCCGTCTCTGACGCGGAGTTCGAGGATATGAAGCGCTTCGTCTCGGACTATCTCTCTGCGAGCGTCGAAAACGAAGACGACGGCGGGCGGATGCGCTGGTACCCGTGGCACTCCGCGGAATACCGGTTCAACCACATCCTCAACGTCGTCGACCTCGCGACGCGCATCGCCGACCGCGAGGGCGCGGACGTGGACGTCGTCCGCGTCGCCGCGCTCTTTCACGACATCTCGAAGCTCGAAGCCGACCAGGAGGTCCACGCCGAGGAGGGCGCTCGCGTCGCCCGCGAGTTCCTCAGCACCCACGGCGACTACCCCGAGTCGTTCGTCGAGCAGGTGTGTCAGGTCGTCTCCGACCACTCGTATCAGGGGCCGCTGACGGACGTGTCGCTGGAGACGCGCTGTCTCATCGAAGCCGACATCCTTGACAAAATCGGCGCGAACGGCACCGCGCTGATGCTCCTGCGGATGGGCTACGAGGCCCGGACGCACATGGACGCCGCCGAGATGGTCGAGCGCGTCTTCGAACGCGGTCGCGACGCCTCCGAGCGTCTCGAAACCGACACCGCCCAGAGCTTTGCCCACCAGCGGCTCAAGCGCGTCAAGTGGTTCCGCGAGTGGCTCGAAGACGAGGTCCCCGAGATGGACCACGACGGCCAGTTTAGCGCCTGAAGGCCGACGCTCTCAGAGCGTGTCGAGAATCGAGAGCACGCGTTCTTCGGCCTCGCGGCCGGGGTCGTGTTCGGAGCCGTCGCGGTCGCTCTCGCGGTGGTCGGCGACCGACCGGCGCATCGCCTCCTCGACGGGGGTAGACCCCCAGCCGAGACGGGCCAGTTTGTCCGTCGCGAGGACGTGGGGGTAGTCGCGGTAGAGGATGAAATCATCCATCGAGAGGTCCGTCGCGGCGAGTTCGCGCTCGCCCGCGTGGACGACCTCGACGTCGGTGCCCGCGGCGTCGGCGATGACTTCGACCATCTCTTCGAGCGTGACGAGCCGCCTGTCGCCGACGTTGTAGGCCTCGCCGGCCTCGCCCTCCTCGGCGACGACGCGCATCGCGCTCGCCACGTCCTCGACGTAGGCGCGGTGCCAGACGTTCGTCCCGTCGCCGGGGACGACGACGCGGTCGTAGTTCAGCACGCGGTCGATCCAGTAGTCGAGTCGCTCGGTGTAGTCCTCGGGGCCGTAGACGATACAGGGGCGGACGGACATCGCGTTGATGCCCCGCGAGGCCGCTTCGAAGATGACGCGGTCGCCCTCGGCCTTCCGCGGACCGTAGCTCGCACCCGAGTCGTCCGTCGCCTGCTCGTCGGTGCAGTCGCACAGCGGCGTCTCGCCCTCGCGCTTCGGGATGACCTCGGCCCCGTAGGCCGCGCCGCTGGAGATGTAGACGTAGGCGTCCACGTCGGCGAAGATATCGACCGCCGATGCGACCTCGGCGGGCTTGTACGCCACGCAGTCGAACACCGCGTCGGGGTCGACGGTCAGCTTCGCGGTCCGGAGCGCCTCGTCGTCGGTTCGGTCGCCCTGCACGTGCTGGACGCGCGGGTCGTCCTCGAAGGGGTTGTCGTGGTTGCCGCGGTTGAAGATGGTCACGGCGTAGCCGTTGTCGAGGAGTTCCGAGACGAGGTGGCGGCCGATGAATCGCGTGCCGCCGATGACGAGTGCGTTGTCCATGTCTCGGTCGAGGGTGCGCGCGGTGAAAAACGTGGGAGAATCGGTGGCGGGTGCCGGGAACCCGCTTCGACCGCGCGGGTTTCACTTCACTCGTTCAAGTACCACGCCGTCTTCGAATCCACCGCGCTCTGCCGCCTTCTCTCGTGCCGCCGCCTCGACAGTCTCCCAGTCCTCGTCGCGTTGGGCGAGGACCGCGTCGACGACGGCGTACACGTCTGCGAGTTCTTCGACGCGCCCGGATTCGGCGAACTCCTCGGCTTCTTCGACCAGTTTCTCGCGCAGTCGGCGGTCGAACTCCTCGTCGTCGGCGACGTGGACGACCGGTGTCTCGCCCGACTCGCGGACGATTCGGGGAATGTCGTCGCGGACGAGTTTGTCGTACTCGCGGGACATACCACCGAGTTCGAACGGCCGGTGGAAAACTGGGGCGACGGGGGTGGGCCGCGGTCCCGCTTGTACTACTATCAGTCGGTGGAGAGACGAACGCTGTCGGTACTCTGGTTGCCGTCGGGGCCCGTCACGCGGAGCGTCACGTCGAGCGTCCCACAGAAGTCGAGCGTAATCTCTGTCGTCGAACCGCGTTCTTCGAACGATGCGCCCTCGCCGAACTGCCACTCGTAGGTTTCGACGTCACCGGTCGAGGCGGTTCCGTCGAGGCCGACGGTGGTCCCAGAATCGAGGTCAGCCGAGTCGGCGTCTGCGGGGTCGGTGACGATTCGGGCGACCGGGGCGTCCGAAGAACGCGGAAGATTCCTCGAATCGGGGGCCTCCGGACTCCCTTCGAGGGCGAACACCCCGGCTTGCTCGGTGGACTCCTCTTCCAGATAGCCCGTGAGGATTCGTCCGCCCGCGAGCGCCGGCGTCGATGCTTTTCGGGACGGTGCGCTCTGCTCGTGTCGAACCAGATAGGACCACTGCTGGGACCCGTCTTCGGTCGAGAGCGCGTGTATCGTGGGATGTCGGCGTTCGCGTTCGAGGTCTCCGATAGCCTTGGGGATGGCGCTCCCGCCGAGGTAGACGGTGTCGCCGGCCACGCTCGGGTCGCCGTGGAGTTCCGTCGAGGTGTCGTGTGTCCACAGCACGTCTCCGGTGTCGGCGTCGAGCGCGTAGACCGTCGAGAGGATACCCTCCTCGGCCACCGAGTCCACGTCGAGCGCGGTGGTGACGTAGAGGGTGCCGTCGGCGACGGCCGGTGCGCTGATGAACCGCGCCGACGCCTCGCCGTCGGGTGTGAGTCTCGTCTCCCACTCGATGCTCCCGTCCTCGTCGCTGTGTGCGACGACTCGGTTTATCTCGTCTGTTCGGAACCGATTGCCGGAGGAACGGTAGATTCGGCCGTTTTTGTGGGCTGAGTCGACGAAGTTCACACCGTCTTCCAGCACTGCTGTCCACCGCCTGCTCCCGTCGTTCGCGTTCCACGCGACGAGTTCGTTCTTCTCGTCGGTGTACGTCGCCATCCCGTAGAGCGTCTCGTCGTCGCCAATGTAGGGATAGGACCGATACGACGCGTCGGAGCGCCACACGATTTCGCCGCTCTCGGGGTCGAGTTCCGCGACGACCGACTCCTGTTGGTCCGGGTCTGCGCTGGCGTTTGTCAGGTGCTGGACGTAGAGCGAGCCGTCGGCAACGAGTGGCGTCCCGAGCCACTCCTTGTCCGGACTCGCGTAGTCCGTTGGTGTCTTCTGCCAATTAATTTCGCCGGTATCCAGGTCGAGCGCGTGGAGTCCACCGTATTTGACGTCCGGATCGGTGTATCCTGCCTCGCTCGTCACGAAGAGCGTCCCTTCTGCCACGGCTGGTGTGTCGGTTACCCGGCCGATTCCGGGTTCTGACGCCCCGTACTCCGGGGCAATGTATTTCCAACGTTCTTCGCCCGTGTCGGCCTCGTAGGCGACGACGCCCCCTCGGAACGTACTGTCGTTGGTGTAGAACGTCTGGAAGACGGCCCCGTCGTCGACGAGTACCTCGTTCGCGCTGGTCTTATGCCACGTTCCGTCGAGCCACGACAGGGCGGCGTACTCGTCGTCAGGCGCCGATTCGGGAGCGACTGCACCGGTGCGTCCCGGTTCGGCACGAGACTGCGACCAACCCTCGGTCGTGACCGTGTCCGAGTCTGCCGTCGAGTGACTGTCCGCGAGCGAGGTGCCGGCGACGCCGGATGCCGTGAGGGCACCGAGCGTGGCGAGGACTGTCCGCCGCGAGTAATCTCGGGTCATGTCCACGCCGACATGGCCCCGGACGGCACATCATTATCTGTTCGATAAGTGATACGAAACAGTCCGAAAAAACACGCCGAACAGCAAGAAAACGCGGGACGTCGACCGGACCGTCAGTCGCTGACGGTCGAGTCGGTCCTCAGTCGTCGCTCGTCGTCGCTGCGCCGACTCTGTCGGTACCGGCGTCGACGATTGCGCCCGCCTTCGCCGGGAGTTCGTTGCGGACGTCCTCGCGGCCGTCCTCGGCGATGACCTCGGCGTACGCATCGGGCATCACCTTCACGAAGTCGCCGAGTACCGACTGCCAGTCGTCGAGCAGTTCGGCCGCGCGGTCGGACTCGGTGTACGCGAGGTGGTTCTCGACGAGGCGGGTGAGCATCGCCTCGTCCTTGTCGTCGAGGTGGTCTTCGAGCGTCACCATCTCGGTGTTCGCCTTCGCGGCGAACTTGTCGTCGGGGTCGTAGACGTAAGCCACGCCGCCGGACATGCCCGCGGCGAAGTTGCGGCCCGTCTCGCCGAGCACGGCGACGACGCCGCCGGTCATGTACTCGCAGCCGTGGTCGCCGACGCCCTCGACGACCGCCTTCACGCCGGAGTTACGGACGCCGAAGCGCTCGCCGGCGAGGCCGTTGACGTAACATTCGCCCTGCGTCGCGCCGTAGAGGGCAACGTTGCCGATGAGGATGTTCTCTGCGGCCTCGTAGTTGGCCTCGGCAGGCGTGTTGACGATGACGCGGCCGCCGGAGAGCCCCTTACCGACGTAGTCGTTCGCGGCCCCGGTGAGCCGCATCGTGACGCCGCGGGCGAGGAAGCCGCCGAACGTCTGGCCGGCGATACCGTCGAACTCGCAGCGGATGGTGTCGTCCGGCAGGCCCTCGCCGCCGTGGGCGTTGGAGATGCGGTTCGAGAGCATTGCGCCGACCGCGCGGTCGACGTTCGAGAGGTCGCGGCGGATGACGACCGGCTCGCGGTCCTCGATTGCCTCCGCGGCCTCGTCGATGAGCTTGTGGTCGACGTGCGTCCCGATGTCCGCGTGGACCTGGTCTTCGGTCTTGCGGCGCGCGCCCGTCTTGGGCTCGGCCAGCACCGACGAGAGGTCGAGGTGCTTGGCCTTCTCGTGGTCCGTCTCGACCTGCCGGAGCAGGGACGGACGACCGATCATCTCGTCGAGCGAGGTGAAGCCGAGGTCGGCCATAATCTCACGGAGTTCCTGCGCGATGAACGTCATGTAGTTGATGACGTGGTCGGGCTCGCCGGGGAAGCGGCGGCGCAGGTTCTCGTCCTGCGTGGCAACACCGACCGGACAGGTGTTCTCGTGGCACTGGCGGGCCATGACACAGCCCGAGGTGACGAGCGACGCGGTCCCGAAGATGTACTCCTCGCCGCCGAGGAGGGCGGCGATGGCCACGTCGCGGCCGGTCTTCATGCCGCCGTCGACGGAGACGCGGATGCGGGAGCGAAGCCCCGTCGCGCGGAGCATCTGATTGGCCTCGGCGAGGCCGAGTTCCCACGGGAGGCCCGCGTTCTTGATGGAGGTCTTCGGCGACGCGCCGGTGCCGCCGTCGTGGCCGGAGATGTGGACCACGTCGGCTTTCGCCTTCGAGACGCCGGCGGCGATGGTACCGATGCCGGCCTCGGAGACGAGCTTGACGTTGATGTCGGCGTCGGGGTTGGCCGACTTCAGGTCGAAGATGAGCTGTTTGAGGTCCTCGATGGAGTAGATGTCGTGCAGCGGCGGCGGCGAGATGAGGCCGACACCCGGCGTCGCGTAGCGGACGTGGGCGATCATCTCGTTGACCTTCTTACCGGGCAGGTGGCCGCCCTCACCGGGCTTCGACCCCTGCGCCATCTTGATCTGAATCTCCTCGGCCGACGAGAGGTAATGGGAGGTGACGCCGAAGCGGCCGGAGGCGACCTGCTTGACGTTACACTCCTTTTCGGTGCCGAAGCGCTCCGGCGGTTCGCCGCCTTCGCCGGAGTTGGACTTGCCGCCGATGCGGTTCATCGCGATGGAGTTGTTCTCATGGGCTTCCGGCGAGAGGCTGCCGAGCGACATCGCGGCCGTCGAGAAGCGCTTGACGATGTCCTCGACGGGTTCGACCTCGTCGATGTCCACGGGCTCGCGGTCGGAGTCAAACTCGAGCAGGCCGCGGAGCGCCTTCAGCTGTTCCGACTGGTCGTTGACCAGTTCGGCGAACTCCTGGTACTTCTCGTAGTCGCCGGTGCGGACGGACTGCTGGAGCGTGCCGACGGTCTGGGGGTTCCAGCCGTGGTGGATGCCGGCCGAGCGGTTCTCGTACTCGCCCTGCCGTTCGAGCTTCGGGTCCGCGCCGAAGGCGGCGGCGTGGCGGGTCAAAAGGTCCTCTTCGATGACATCGAGGCCGATGCCCTCGGTGCGGATTTCGGTGCCCTCGAAGTACTCGGCGACGAAGTCGGAGCCGAGACCGACGGCTTCGAAAATCTGCGCGCCGCGGTAGCTCTCGACCGTCGAGATGCCCATCTTTGCCATCGTCTTGAGCAAGCCATCTTCGAGCGCGTGAACGTACGCGTCGATGGCCTCGCCCTCGTCGGCCCCGTCGGGGCCGGCGACGACGTCCTCGATGGTCTGGTAGGCGAGGTAGGGGTTCACCGCGCCCGCGCCGTAGCCGACGAGCGTGGCGAGGTGGTGGACCTCTCGGGGGTCGCCGGACTCGACGACGAGGCCGGCGTGGTTCCGGAGGCCGTTGCGGACGAGGCTGTGATGGACTGCGCCCGTCGCGAGCAGGCTCGGGATGGCGACCCGGTCGGGGCCGACGTCACGGTCGGAGAGGACGACGATGTCCGCGCCGTCTTCGATGACCGCCTTGGCCTCGTCGCGGACGGCCTCGATGGCCTCGCGGAGGTCGCCACCCTGCTCGTAGGTGATGTCGACGACGGCGCTACGCATGTCGTCGTCGAGGTCCTTGATGGCCGCCGTCTCGGCGTCCGTGAGGACCGGCGAGTCGAGGACGAGCTGGCGCGCGTGGTCGGCCGACTCGTCAAGCAGGTTACGCTGGAAGCCGAGCCGCGACTCCAGGCTCGTCACGAGCTTCTCGCGGATGTAGTCGATAGGCGGGTTCGACACCTGCGCGAACAGCTGCTTGAAGTAGGTAAAAAGCGGGCGGTTGAGGTCCGACAGCACCGAAAGCGGCGTGTCGTCGCCCATCGAGCCGACGGGGTCCTTGCCGTCGCGGGCCATCGGCTCTATCATGTGGTTGAGCTGGTCGTGCGTGTAGCCGAACGCCGCCTGCGTCGCCCGAAGCGACTCGACCTGTCCGCGCGAGGTGGAGTCCGCGTCGCCGGCGAGCTCGTCGAGGTGGCGCTGCTGTTCGTCGAGCCACTCGCCGTACTTCTCGTCCGTGAGGGAGTCGAACACCTCGGCGTCGGGGATGACGCGACCCTCGTCGGGGTCGGCCATGAAAATCTCGCCGGGTTGGAGGCGGCCGCGGGACTCGATTTCCGCGGGGTCGGTGTCGAGCGCGCCGACCTCGCTGGCGACGATGAGGCGGCCGTCGGTCGTCACCTCGTAGCGGCACGGCCGGAGGCCGTTGCGGTCGAGGACGGCGGCGATACGGTCGCCGTCGGTCGCCGCGACGAGCGCGGGGCCGTCCCACGGCTCGACCAGCGAGGCGTGGAAGTCGTACCAGTCGCGTCGCGCCTGGTCCATCGCGTCGTCGTTGCGGTACGCCTCGGGGATGAGCATCCGCAGGACGTGCGGGAGTTCGCGGCCGCCCTTGAGGAGCAGTTCGACCGCGTTGTCGACGCTCGCGGTGTCGGACTGGTCGGCCTTCGTGATGGGCCTAAGCGTCTCGATGTCGTCGCCGAACGCCTCGTGTTGGAGGTCCGTCTCGCGGGCGCGCATCCAGTTGACGTTACCGCGGATGGTGTTTATCTCGCCGTTGTGGATGACCTGGCGGTACGGGTGGGCGAGGTGCCACGCGCCCAGCGTGTTGGTGGAAAAGCGCGCGTGAACGAGCGCGAGTTCGGTCACCATCCGCTCGTCGCCGAGGTCGGGGAAGTAGTTCGGGAGCTGTTCGGCCGTGAGCAGCCCCTTGTAGACGATGGTCTTGCGGTCGAGCGAGCAGACGTAGAACCGGCCTGCGCCCTCGATGGCGAGGGCATCGACCGCCTTCTCGGCGGCTCGACGGGCGAGGTAGAGCGCCCGGTCAAACTCGTCTGCGGTCATCTCGTCGGCCGGCTCGACGAACAGTTGCCAGACGTCGGGTTCCGATTCGAGCGCGGTCGCGCCGAGTTCGGAGTTATCGGTCGGCACGTCGCGCCAGTCGAACACGGACAGCCCGTGGTCGGCCAGCGAATCCTCGACAACCGCCGAAACGCGCTCGCGGACCTCGTCGTCGGTCGGCATGAACACCGAACCGGCCGCGTAGAGGTCCGGAAGCTCGGTTTCGAGGACTGCTTCGAAGAATTCGTCCGGTCGCTGGAACAGGATACCTGCCCCGTCTCCGGTGTTCTCCTCGGCGCCCGTGGTGCCGCGGTGCTCGAGGTTTTCGAGGAGTTCGAGGCTGTCTGCGACGACGCGGTGCGAGGCGCCGTTTTCAAGGTCTACGACGGCCCCAACGCCGCAGTTCGACCGCTCGTCGGTCGGGTCGGCTAACCCGCCCTGAGCGAAGGGTGCGTCTATGTGTGGCTTGGTCATACGCCAATGGTACAGCTACCCCCATAAGCAACTTTTCCTGAAACCATAAGGGTGTTACAATGTCATATAAGGATGTATCCATACATAGTATGTCGACTAATGATGATTCGACGCACGACGAAAAATATGAATAATCGTGTGGAACAGCGCGGCGGTCGGCTCAGTAGGACTTCGCGAAGTACGCGGTCTCCTCGGCGTCGTCGCCGCAGACCGCACAGTCCTCGCCGTCGTGAATCTCCGCGTCTTCGTCGTTCAGGGGAACCATGACGATTTCGGCGGCGATTTGGTCTTTAATCTCCTCCTCGCAGGCCTCGTCACCGCACCACGGCGCTTTCACGTAGCCGCCGTGCTGGCCGATGGTGCCGAGAATCTCGTTTCGGGCGGACGCCTCGCGGACGTTCTCTTCGAGGTTCTCCTCGGCGGCGGCGTAGAGCTTCGCGTACACCTCGTCGAACTGCTCTTGGACGGCCTCGACGATGTTCTCGCGATCGAGTTCGACCGATTCACCGTCGGGGCGGTGGACGACCGTGACGACCTCGTCGTCGACCTCGTTCGGGCCGATTTCGAAGCGGACGGGGACGCCCTTGAGCTCCCACTCGTTGAACTTGAAGCCGGGGTTGCGCTCGTCGCGGGCGTCGAGTTCGACGCGGACGCCGGCGTCTTCGAGGTCTTCGGCGATGTCCTCGGCGTACTCGAGGACCTTCTCCTGCGTGTCGGCCTGCCAGATGGGGACGATGACGACCTGCTCGGGCGCGATGGTCGGCGGCAGGACGAGGCCTTGGTCGTCGGAGTGCGTCATGATGAGCGCACCGAGCGAGCGCCACGACAGCCCCCACGAGGTCGTGTGGGCGGGCTCTTCGTCCTCGTCTTCGGTCGTGTAGGTGAGGTCGAACGCCTCGGCGAAGGAGGTGCCGAGGTAGTGGGAGGTGCCGGCCTGCACGGACTTGCCGTCGGGCATGAGCGCCTCGACGGTCGTCGTCGTGTCCGCGCCGGGGAACTTGTCGTGTTCCGGCTTCGCGCCGCGGAGCACGGGGATGGCGAGCACGTCCTCGTAGAGCGACTGGTACTGCGAGAGACGAGTCATCGTCTCGTCCCACGCGCCGTTGCGGGTCTCGTGGGCCGTGTGGCCCTCCTGCCAGAGGAACTCCTTGGTGCGGAAGAACGGCTTCGTCTCCGTGGCCTCCCAGCGAACGACGGAGGCCCACTGGTTCACGCGGAGCGGGAGGTCGCGGTGACTGCGGACCCACCGCGCCATGTAGGGCGCGATGATAGACTCGGAGGTCGGGCGGACGGCGAGGCGCTCTTCGAGTTCCTCGTGGCCGCCGTGGGTGACCCACGCGACCTCGGGGTCGAAGCCTTCGACGATGTCCTTCTCGCGTTCGAGGTAGCTCTCGGGGATAAACAGCGGGAAGTACGCGTTCTGGACGCCCGTCTTCTTGAACTCGCCGTCGAGGTAGTTCTGGATGGACTCCCACAGCGCGTAGCCGCGCGGGCGAGTCACGATGAAGCCGCTCATCCCCTCCGGCCCGTAGTTCGCGAGGCCCGCCTTCTGGACGACCTCGGCGTACCACTCGCCGGTGTTGTACTGCTTCGACTCGGTGATACCGAGTTCCTGCTCGTCGCTCATTGCCCATCGGTAGCCGTAGCGAACCCTTAAACGCCCCGAAGGTGCCGGCGCGCCGCCCCGCCGCGCGGACCGTCTCTCGCCGACGACCGTCGGGGATTCCGGCGGACGCATAGATACATATCGTCGGATGCCCTACCTTCGACGTGGTGGTTGGCGTGCTAACAATGGACACAATTGTGAGCGACGAGCGGCCGACTCCTCGGGAGGAGGCGGTCCGGATCGAACTGTGGGTTCCGAGCGGCCGGCGCGCGGAGTTCACACCGGTCATCGAACGACTGGACAACATCGTCGAACGCGGTCTCGTCTCGGAGTACACGGTCGAGACGTGGGACCGGTTCGTGGACCTGTCGGGGAAGTTGAGCCCGCGCGAGCGTCGCGCTCGCGACCGACTCGCGTCGTACGCGCGGTGGGCGGCGACGCGCGGCGAGCGCTTGGCGGGGTTAGGCGACCCCGAGGTGCGCGGCATCGGCCGGATGGGGCCGGAACGACCGACGCGGCGGACCCCACGGGCGGTCATGGCGGAGTACGAAAACGGCGTCCTCACGCACGTGACCGCGTGCGAGGAGTGCATCGGTGCGTTCCGCGGACGACTCAGTGAGCTCGATTCGCAGGGCGAACGCGAGTCCGAGCAGTCGTCGGAGCGCGTCCGAATCGAGTGGTAAGCGGTCCGAACACAGTTTTTACGGTGACACCGCCCCGTCGTCAGCGCCGGCTATCGAACGGTGAGTCGCCGTCGCGCCACGACCACCCCGGCAGGCGGGTCTGAAACCCCGCGGCGAGCGCGGCATCGAGGTCGTCGCGTCCGGCGGGCCCGTCGGTGTGGACGGCCACGTCCGCGAAGTGGAACGTCGCCTGCGCGAGCAGTCGAAGCGGTTCGCCGCCCGCGATGGTGGCTGCGAGTTCGCGGCCGAGCACCTCGTCCACGACGAACCCCGGATAGTCGTCCTGCACGTCCAACTGTTTGAGGATGCGCACGTAGGCCGCGACGTTGACGCCGACCTCGCCGTCGGCGAACACCGCGTCGACCGCGTCGAGATAGGCCGCGTCGTCGACCTCGCCGACGCGCGTGTCGAACTGCTCGCCGAGTCGCCGTCGCGTCTCGTTGATGAGCGGGACGACCACGTCTGCGCGCTCGCGGACCCAGTCGTGCTCCGCCGAGACGGCCGCCGGTGTGAGTTCCATGGTCGTCGGTCGGCCCCGAGACGCTTCGACTTTGCGAAGGGTTTTATACTGGCGACATGGTACTGTCGGGTAAGCGGGTTTTCCCTGCCTCTTCCCGCAGTCGAGATACCACCGTATTCAGTTCACTATGCTCTCTCCGCAGTTGGCCGAGACTGGCACTCGTACACGTGGACCGTCTCGTGTCGACGCTCCTGAGGTAGGGGTTCCCGAGACCTGCCGGCGCAGGACCGGACGGGTCGCTCGTAACTATGAGCTCCGTAGATAAACAACTCGAGAATTTGAAGGCAGAGATTACGAACGAACTCCCCCGCGACATCTCGGTTTCCGACGTCAAGTACGAGGGTCCCGAACTCGTCGTCTACACGCGCGACCCGAAGAAGTTCGCTCAGAACGGCGACCTCATCCGGAAACTCGCGAGTAAGCTCCGAAAGCGAATCACGGTTCGCCCGGACCCGGACGTGCTGTCCGACCCCCGAGAGGCCGAACCCAAGATTCTGAGCGTCATCCCCGAGGAGGCCGGCGTCACCGACCTCGACTTCCACATCGACACCGGGGAAGTCGTCATCGAGGCCGAGAAACCGGGCATGGTCATCGGTCGCCACGGCTCGACGCTCCGCGAGATTACGCAGAAAGTCGGCTGGACGCCCGAAGTCGTCCGCACCCCGCCCATCGAGTCCTCGACGGTCTCGAACGTCCGCAACTTCCTGAAGCAGGAACGTGAGGATCGCCGCCGCATCCTCGAACGGACCGGCCGGCAGATTCACCGCGAGCAGCTCTCGGACGACGAGTGGGTCCGCATCACGACCCTCGGCTGCTGCCGCGAAGTCGGCCGCGCGTCCTTCATCGTCTCGACGCCCGAGACCCGCATCCTCGTCGACTGCGGCGACAAACCCGGCTCCGACGACGTGCCGTATCTGCAGGTCCCCGAGGCGCTCGGGTCGGGCGCGAACTCGCTCGACGCGGTCGTCCTCACCCACGCTCACCTCGACCACTCGGCGCTCATCCCGCTTCTGTTCAAGTACGGCTACGACGGCCCCATCTACACGACCGAGCCGACCCGCGACCTCATGGGCCTGCTCACGCTCGACTACCTCGACGTCGCCTCGAAGGAAGGCCGCACCCCGCCGTACGAGTCCGAGATGGTTCGCGAGGCCATCAAGCACACCATCCCGCTGGAGTACGGCGACGTGACCGACATCGCACCCGACGTGAAGCTCACCTTCCACAACGCGGGTCACATCCTCGGCTCCGCCGTCTCGCACTTCCACATCGGCGACGGCCTCTACAACGTCGCGTTCTCCGGCGACATCCACTACGAAGACACCCGCCTGTTCAACGGCGCGGTCAACGACTTCCCGCGCGTGGAGACGCTCGTCCTCGAATCGACCTACGGCGGCCGCAACGACTACCAGACCGACCAGCAGGACTCCGAAAAGCGCCTCATCGAGGTCATCAACGAGACGTACGACCGCGGCGGCAAGGTCGTCATCCCGGCGTTCGCCGTCGGTCGCTCCCAGGAGATTATGCTCGTCCTCGAAGAGGCGATGCGCTCGGGGAAGATTCCGAGGATGCCCGTCCACCTCGACGGGATGATTTGGGAGGCGACGGCCATCCACACGACCTACCCCGAGTACCTCCGCGACGACCTCCGCGACCGCATCTTCCACGAGGACGAAAACCCGTTCCTCGCCGAGGAGTTCAACCACATCGACGGCGGCGAAGAGGAACGACAGGACGTCGCCGACGGCGACCAGGCCATCATCCTCTCGACCTCCGGGATGGTCACCGGCGGCCCCATCATGTCGTGGCTCCGCCACGTCGGCCCCGACCCGAAGTCCCGACTGGTCTTCGTCGGCTACCAGGCGCAGGGGACGCTCGGTCGTCGCATCCAGAACGGCTGGGACGAGATTCCGGTCAACGGCCGCGACGGCATGGGTCGGTCTGACACGCTGAAGCTCGAGATGGACGTCGAGACCGTCGACGGCTTCTCCGGTCACGCCGACCGACAGGGCCTCGAAAACTTCGTCAAGACGATGAACCCGCGCCCGGAGAAGGTGCTGTGCGTCCACGGCGACGAGCGCTCCGTGCAGGACCTCTCGTCGGCGCTCTACCACGACTACAACATGCGGACGTTCGCGCCGAAGAACCTCGAGACGTTCCGCTTCAAGTAACGACTCGCAGTCACGGCGACCCGCACCGGCGCGTCAACTGCCGCCGCGCGACGATTTCTCACTGACGGCGTCCGGCCGAAGATTAATCACGACGCTCGAACGAGTGTTTGCTATGCGTCTCGCACTTATTGCTCACGACGAGAAGAAGCCGGACCTCATCTCGTTCGCCGAGGAGCGACAGGCCGACCTCGAACGCTTCGAACTCATGGCGACGGGGACGACCGGCCAGCGACTCATCGACGCCACGGGCCTCGACATCGAGCGCAAGCAGTCCGGGCCGCTCGGCGGAGACATGCAGATCGGCGCGGAGATCGCCAGCGAGACCTGCGACGGCGTCATCTTCCTCCGCGACCCGCTGACCGCTCAGCCCCACGAACCGGACATCACCGCGCTGCTCCGCATCTGCGACGTTCACCAGACGCCGCTGGCGACCAACCTCGCCAGCGCGGACGCCGTCCTCGACGAACTCATCCGACAACTCGACGGCGAGGAGTAAGTACCGGGACTGCGTCGCGTCGGGACTGAACCGCGCCGGGACCCCTGCGTCTCTCGTCTCGCTTTCCGCCGACTCGCGGTATCAACCCTGAGAACGGCGGCGTATCCTTAATTAGCAGCGCGCCGGAGGCGACGGTATGAACGCCGCGACCCGCGCGTCCCTGACGCTCGCCGTGATTCTCGTCGTTGCGACCGCCCCGGTCGCCGCTGCGACCGGTCCGACCTCGCCGTGTTTCCCCGGAGAGGGCCACCAGTTCGACATCGGCGGCGAGGGCGCGGGCATCGACCTCGTCGTCTTCCTCTCGATGTTCGAGAACCTCGGCGGCGAGGGCGGCTTCGGGATGGAAGCCGGCGGCTCCGTCGGCAACGACTCCATCGTTCAACTTCGGGCGGGCGTCGCGTTCGACGGCATCGGCCCCGTCTCGGCGTTCCTCTCGAACCCCTTCTCGCGGTTCAGCGTCGTCTACGACTACTCGATGGACCTCCCGATGTTCGCCGACTCGGGCGTCGAATCGAGCTACGAGGACGACGGCTCGCCGGTGAGCGGACTCGAAACGAAGTCCTGTTAGTCAGTCGGCGGCGGCCGCGGGATCGGTGACGGACTGCGCCGCCGCGTCGACGCCGACCATGTCGCACACGTCGGCCATCGGGCACGCTTCGGAGCCGTCGAGGCACGCGGGCTTGCGGGCTTTGCAGAACTCGCGGCCGAACTGAATCATCGCGGTGTGGCCGAAGCCGCATTTCTCGTGGGGGATGTCGCGTTCGAGCGCCGCCCGAACGCCTTCGTGGTCGGCGTCGGCGGGCGCGAGTCCGATTCGCCGAGCGATGCGGTGGACGTGCGTATCGACGGGGAAGACGCCGCCGCGGCCGCCCGCAAAGAGGAGGACGCAGTCGGCGGTCTTGGGGCCGACGCCCTTCATCTCCAAGAGTCGGTCGCGGACCGTCGCGGGCGCTTCCTCGCGGACGTAGCGGTCGAAGTCGGCCTCGCTTCCGAAGTCGGCCAGCACCTCCTCTGCGACGCCCTGGATGAGCTTCGACTTCTGGTTGTAGAGCCCGCCGGAGCGGATGGCCTCGACGATGCCTTCTCGGTCGGCCGCCGCCAGCGACTCGGCGAGGTCCTCGCCGCCGTACTGCGCCATGAGTTCGTCGTGGGCGGGCTGGCTCGCCTTGTCGCTCGTGTTCTGGCTCAGGATGGTTCGGACGAGACACTCGAAGCCGCCCTGCCCGCCGTAGGCCTTCTGCCAGTAGCGCTCGCCGAGTCGGTCGACGACGACCTCGGCGCGTGTCGTGGTCTCGGGGTCTGCGGGGTCGAACGCCGTCTCTCGGCCGCCGCCGCTCGCGCCGCCGCTGATGTTCTCGGAGGGTTCTTCGGGCATGTCCGGAGGTTACGACCGCGCGGTGAAAAACGCATCTCGTCGTCTCGCCCGGCCCACCGCTCGCGCGGGCGCTACTCGACTTCGATGGTGACCGTCAGTTCCGCGCCGTCGGCGAGCGCCGAGACGAGGTCGCGGTCGAAGCCGGCAGCGGCGTGGGCCGCGCCGACCGCGCCCGTCCGGTCGTCCACGTAGTCGCTCGTGCGGAAGACGACGCTGCGGTCGCCCTCGAAGGTGAGGTCCGGATGCCCGCGGGCGCGAACCGTCTGTTCGTAGGTGTCGTCGTCCGCGTCCACGCGGACGCGCACGCCGATAGTGGCGTCGTGGGACTGACAGCCCTCGACGAAGGCCGGGTCGAAGTCGGCGGGCGTGCGGTCGGCCTCGACGCCGATGATGCAGTCGCCCGCGGGGGTGAGCCAGTCGTCTGTCGTCACCTCGAACGTGCTCGCGTGCTCGGCGCGCACGTGTTCGTGTCCGCGTGCGCGGATGACCTCTCTCATGGCGTGGCATCCGACCCGACTCGGTTTAGCCCCCACGGTTCGCATCCCATTTATATGCGGTCATGCTAACGACTAACATGGTGAATACGGTCGATACGAGTGGTGTGGTAACTGTTTTCACCCGAATTTCCACCGAAGTATTTATTAACTGGTCGCCTGTATGTGTATGTACCTGAGCGCCTCCGGCGTTCCGGCGGCATCGCACGCAGAATGATCGGGAATTCTTATCCACGGTCGGTCGCACTCCCACGAGCAGCCGCCACGCACGGAGTGGTGATGGTATCGAGGATTGATTACGCATGGTAACGAAGCAGGAAGTACTTAGCGAGTTCGACGTGCAGGAACTCGACGAGGCACGAAACATCGATCTCCCAGACGAAAAGCTCGAGAGCGGCTCGAAAGGCGAACTCATCAAACTCGCCGGTCAACTCCGTGACCGCCGCAATGAACTAAACCAGATGGCTTCTGAGCGCGCATCCAAGCGCGACGACCTCAACGCGATGACTCGCGAGAAGGTCGACGAAGCCCAGAAGCACCGCGAGAAGCGCGACGAGATGAACTCGCAGGTGCAGGAACACAAGCAGAGCCGTAACGAGCTCAACGCGAAAGCTAACGAGCTCTTCGACGAGGTCGACGAGATGAAAAGCGACCTCGAGCTCGACGACGGCAAGGACATCGACGAGCTCAAAGAGGAGATCGAGCAACTCGAGTTCCGCCAGCAGACCGAAGTCCTCTCGACAGAAGACGAGCGCGAGCTCATCGAGAAGATCGAGAACAAGCGCGAAGAACTTCGCCAGAAAAAGGACAAGGTCGAAGAGAGCGGTGACCTCGAAGAACTCATCGAAGAGGCAGAAGAGGTCCGCTCCGAGGCGTCCCAGCACCACCAGAAGGTGACCGAGCTGGCCGACGACGCCCAGGAACACCACAACCAGATGATCGAGGCCTACCGCGAGGCCGACGACATCCGCGACAAGGCCGACGAGATGCACGAGCTCTTCGTCGAAGCCCAGGAAGCGGCCGACCGTCACCACGAGGACTTCGTCCGCGTTCAGAAGCGCCTCCGCGAGCTGGACAAGAAGGAAGAGCGCCAGCGCAAGGACTCCCGCGCCGAGGAGCGCGAAGCCGCCAAGGCCGAGGCCGAGGAGATCTACCAGAAGTTCAAGGAAGGCGAGACCCTCGAGACCGAGGACCTGATGAAGCTCCAGAAGTCCGGTCTGCTCTAAACTCCGGTCACTTTCTCTCTCTTCGTCGCGCTTGCGACGTATCATTTTTATCCCGCTCGAAGCCCCAGCGACAGCCATGAGTGATTCACCGTGACCGACAGCTTCACGCGCATCTATCGGCTGGCTATCGTGGTCGTCTTCGCCGTCGTCGCGGCGGCGGTCGGCTGGGTCCTGTTTTACTCCGTTCCCGACACGCTCGCGGACCTCGCGGGGCTCCTCTTGGTTATCGGGACCGTCGTCGCCGCGCTCCGCGTCGGCGGCAGACTCGCCGCCTCGGCGTTCCCCGACTACGACGTGGCCGAAGTCGCCGTCGAGGGGCCGATTTCCCGCGACGGCGGCGGCGGTCCGGTTCCGGGTCGCGGTAGCGGGACGCCCGCCGACGACATCGTCGAACAGATCGACGCCGCGGCCGCCGACGAGAACGCCGACGCGCTCCTCGTCAAACTGAACACGCCCGGCGGCGAGGTCCTGCCGAGCGACGACATCCGCCGGGCCGCCGCCGACTTCGACGGCCCGACGGTCGCCTACGCCACCGACACCTGCGCCTCGGGGGGCTACTGGATCGCCAGCGGCTGCGACGAACTGTGGTCCCACGACGTGAGCGTCGTCGGCTCCATCGGCGTCATCGGCTCGTCGGTCAACGCCTCGGAGCTGGCCGACAAGGTCGGGCTCTCCTACGAGCGGTTCGCCGCGGGGAAGTACAAGGACGCGGGGATGGCCCTCAAGGAGCCGACCGAGGACGAACGCGAGTACCTCCAAGGCCTCATCGACGACTACTACGACGACTTCGTCGAGCGCGTCGCCGAGGGCAGAGACATGGACCCGCAGGTCGTCCGCGACACGGAGGCCCGCGTCTACCTCGGCGAGGAGGCGCACGAACTCGGGCTGGTCGACTCGCTGGGTACCCGCGACGACGTGGAAGACCGACTCGCCGAACTCCTCGGCCGCGACGAGGTTTCGGTCCGAAAGTTCACCCCCGAGGTCGGCCTCACCGACCGGCTCCGCGGCGGCGTCGAGGGGGCGGCGTACGCCTTCGGTGCGGGACTCGCCTCGTCGGTCGACCCCGACGACGGCTTCTCGTTTCGGTTCTGACGACTGGGAGGCTTTTTAGCCCGCGCCCGCGTTCGTCTTCCACGTGACAACGCTCGTCCTCTGTGTCGACCGGGCGAACGACATCGGCCGCAAGACCGGGCTCTCGACGCCCGTCGTCGGCTGGGAAGCGGTCCGGTCGCTCGTCACCGACGTGGGTCTCGCGGACCCCGAGGACTCAAGCGTCAACTGCCTTCTCGCGGCGTTGCGGACGACGCGCGAGCTCAGAGACGAGCGCGAGGACGCCGAAATCGCGGTCATCTCGGGAACGAGCGATAGCGCCGTCGGGGCGGACCGCGCCGTCGCGCGACAGCTCGACGACCTCGCCGAGCGCTACGATGTCGAGTCCGCGGTCGTCGTCATCGACAGCGCGGAAGACGAGCGGCTCGTCCCCGTCGTCGAGAGCCGGTTCCGGGTCGACGCGGTCGACCGCGTGGTGGTCCGGCAGGCCCACGACATCGAGTCGACGTACTACCTGCTCAAGCAGTTCCTCGGCGACGAGGAGCTTCGCTCGACGATACTCGTCCCGCTCGGCGTCGGACTGCTTCTCGTCCCGCTGCTTCTCGTCCAGTTCACGCCGGCGGTCGCGATGGCCGGGCTCGCCGCCCTCATGGGCGCGGTGCTCCTCTACAAGGGGCTCGCTATCGACGAGTTCCTCTCGGACGCGCCCGACCAGGTTCGCGACGCCCTCTACTCCGGACAGGTGTCGGTCGTCACCTACGCGGTCGCCGCGGGGCTGGCAATCGTCGGGCTGTTCCTCGGCGCGCTCGCCATCCGGACGCCGGGCGTCGGCGGGAGCGAGGAGGTGCTCGTCCCGTCGCTCCTGTTCGTCTACCACAGCGTCCCGTGGCTGGCGCTCGCCGCGCTGACCGCGAGCGCGGGCCGTCTCTTGGACGAACTCATCGGGAGCGAGCGCGTCTCCACATCGTACATGAACCTCCCGTTCGGCGTCGTCGCCATCGGGCTCGTCGTCCGCGGGTTCGCCGGGTTCCTCCTCGAACGACAGGGCGAGTTGGCGAATCTCGAACTGCTCGGGCGACTCGCGCTCACGCCGGTCCAGCGGCTGGCGATGTTCATCGTCGCCGGCATCGTCGTCAGCGCCGTGGGCGTCCGCATCTCGGCGAGCGTCTCGGACGACGCGCTCGAAGACGTGGTCGACACCCCGCGAGAAAACGAGAGTTGAAGTCTTCCGTGCCGCTTTTTCGCTTCGTTCCGCGCCGTTAGTTCGCCGCTCGGTACTCCCCGTGCTTGACGCCGATGGCGAGACAGACGGCCCCGAAGACGAGCATCGCGGGCGTCACCATCATCAGGACCGTACTCGTGGCCATCACGCCCATCCCGACGAGGGCTGCGGTTCCGACGACGACGAGCGCGACGAGCAGCGCGACAGTCCTGGGGAGGTCGAACTCCATGCGGTTCTGTCGGGGCTCGTTCGACAAATCCGTTGCGGCTCCGCCCCACAAATCGAGAGGCGAACCGGAAAAAACGCAGGTCCAGTCGCTTACCAGAGCGCGAAGCCGGGGTCGACGCGGCGGTCTTCAACGTCGATGGCGTCGATGGCGGCCACGTCCTCGTCGTCGAGTTCGACCGCGAGCGACTCCCAGTTGTCGCGGATGTGCCCCTCGCTGGTCGCCTTCGGAATCGCGGTGACGCCCTTCTCGCGGAGCCACGCCAGAGACACCTGGGCCTCGCTTGCGTCGTGCTTCTCGGCGATGTCGGACAGCACGTCGACATCGAAGACGTTTCCGCGGGCGAGCGGCGAGTACGCGACGATTTCGATGTCCTCATCGGCGCAGACCTCGCGGAGCTCTTCTTGCTGGAGGAGCGGGTGCATCTCGATTTGGTTGGCGAAGGCACCTGACTCGGACAGTTCGGCGGCCTCGCGGACCTGCTCGGGCTCGAAGTTGGAGATGCCGACGCGCTTTGTCAGCCCGCGTTCGACGAGTTCGTCGAACGCCGCGAGGGTCTCTTCGGCGTCGTACGTGCGGGACGGCCAGTGGACGTACAGGAGGTCGACGGAGTCCACGCCGAGCTTTTCGAGGCTCGCTTCGGTGCTCTCGATGACGTCGTCGTAGGATAGCTCGTCAATCCACACCTTCGTCGCGAGGAACACCTCGTCGCGGTCGACGTCGGCGGCGGCGATGCCCTCGCCGACCTCCGCCTCGTTCCCGTACGCTTGGGCGGTGTCGATGTGGCGGTAGCCCATCTCCAGCGCCGTCTGCACCGCGTTTCGACACTCGTCGGCGTTCGTGTTCTTCCACGTTCCGAGCCCGAGCATCGGCATCCCGTTCGCTCGCGGTGCGTCGTCTGCTGAAGCGGCGTTCTCCGTCATGGACGAACCGTGGGCCGCGAGTTGAAAAGGCGTTCCGAAAGGGCGGGCGAATTTCCGGCTCCCACGGCCTGAAAATGTGTCACACGGGATCTCAAATGTTCGCTCCTCGATGCCACCCGAGGCCGCTCGACGCGTGGCGGCGGGTGGTTTATGTGCCATGTGGTAGCATATTTGAACGGTGTTCAAGAATGTCGTCCGCATCAGAGCCGTTGACAGAAGAGAACACGAACGCGTTCGCGCACCGCATCGCGGGTGACTCGCTCGTCTACGAGTGCCCGAACTGCGAGTTCGGCGAGGTGCTGGTGACGGAACTCATCGAGTCCGACAACGCGCGGTGTCTCGATTGCGGGACGCGCTACCGGCTCAACATCGAGACGGTGGAGTAGCGAGCGCGTCGAAGGGACTCCCGGCGACGGCCTGACTCGGTCGGTCGCTCGGCGCTTTTTCGCGGCGGCGAGACTGTCATGCTCTCTGCGCGCCTCTAGAGTGCATGCCTCAACTACGTACAACCCTCGCGCTCGCGCTCGTCGTCACGCTCGCGGGATGCCTCGGCGGGCTCGGCGGTTCGACCACGTTCGCGGCCCAGCCCGCGACGATTCCCGCGTCGGCCTACGAGGCACACGGCTACGTCCACGGCAACAGCACCGTCGTCCCGCTTTCGTACGACGTGGGCGTCGGCCCCGCCTCTCGTTCCGTCGGCGCGGACGTCTGGGTGTCCGGGTACTCGAAGACGACCGACGACGACGATATCACGGCTCTCGTAGTCGTTTCGTCGCCGAACGCCGAAGTCGCTGGCCAGTCGGTCAACCCGCTTTCGAACCTCGGTAACCGCGACCTCGTCGCGGCCGGTCTCGACGTGCTGGCCGACGCGCAGGCGCTCGGAAACGTCCCCGAGGTCAACGGCGTCCGCGAGGTCGGCGCGCGGAACGTCACGATGCTCGGGTCGGAGACGGAACTCGTCACCTACGCGGGCACGGTCGAAGTCGAAGCCGGCGAGACCACTGTCGACGGCGAGACGGTCGCCTATGAGGGCGGGACGGCCGAGGTAAGGCTCCACCTCGCGACCGTCGAACACGACGGTGACGTGGTGGTCCTCCTCGCGGTCCACGGGGCCGACGTGGACGAGACCGACGCGGTCGCGGCGCTCGCGGGCGCTGTCGAGCATCCGGGAACGGTCGAAAGAACGGTCGAAGTTCGGTGAGCGGTCGGCGCGGCGTCGACCGCGAGTTCGGCGGTCGTCGTTAGTAGAACTCGCGGACGAGGTCCATCGCGTCGTCGGGCGCGCCCGACGGGATGTCCGACATGTTCTGGTCGACGCCGAACTTCTCCTCGTAGGAGACGGAGCTTTCGTCTTTGTAGATGACGCCCTCGTACTCCTTCGACGAGTCGAGAATCTTCTCTTTGGCCGCGTCGTAGTCGGTCGGGTCGTGGTCGGTGTCCGCGAGGTCCACGAGGTTGTCGCGGAAGTAGTCGTAGGTGTCCACGTCGTTGAATGTGACACACGGACTGAACACGTTCACGAAGCCGAAGCCGTCGTGTTCGATGGCTTCCTGGACGATTTCCGCGTGGCGCTTGTGGTCCGTCGCGAACGACTGCGCGATGAACGTGCCGCCGGCGGCCAGCGACAGCGCAAGCGGGTTGACCGGGGGCTGCTTCGGACCCTCGGGCGTCGTCGAGGTCTCGAAGTCCTCGCGCGAGGTCGGCGAGGCCTGCCCCTTCGTGAGACCGTAGATGCGGTTGTCCATGACGGTGTAGGCCATGTCCACGTTGCGGCGGACGGCGTGAATGAAGTGGCCCGCGCCGATGGAGTAACCGTCACCGTCGCCGCCGGCGGCGACGACGGTCAGGTCGGGGTTCGCCAGCTTGACGCCGGCGGCGACCGGGAGCGAGCGCCCGTGGACGCCGTGGATGGCGTACGAGTGCATGTACGTCCCGATTTTCCCGGAACAGCCGATACCGGCGACCATGAACGTGTTGTCGGGGTCGGTGCCGGAGTTGGCGAGGGCTTTCATGATGCCGTTCATCGTCCCGAAGTCCCCACAGCCGGGACACCAGGTCGGTTGTTTGTCTGACTTGAAGTCGGTGAAGCGGACGTTTGAGCTCATGCTGAGACCTCCTCTGCGTCGAGGGTGGCTTTGATTTCGTCTGCGAGTTCGTCCGCCTTGAAGCGGACGCCGTCGTATTTGTTAATGCGCTTGACACGGGTCAATGTGTCGTGCTCGACGACGTTGGCGAACTGCCCCGTCGCGTTACACTCGACGACGATGACCTCGTCTGCCGCCTCGATTTCCTCGGTGAGGTCCGGCCGCGGGAACATGTACGGGACCGACAGGAAGCGCACGTCGATGCCGTCCTCTTCGAGGAAGTCGAGCGCCTCGACGAGCGCGCCCTCGTTGGAGCCCCACGAGAGGATGAGCGTGTCCGAATCGGCGTCACCGAACTCGCGCGGCGAGAAGTCCTCGGTCTCCTTTGCGGTCTCGACCTTCCGGTCGCGCTTGTCGACCTGCTCGACGCGCATCGACCGGTCTTCGGTCCGCCGACCGAGTTCGTCGTGTTCGAGACCGGTCGACATGTGCGCGCCCTGTTCCGTGCCGGGGAACGCGCGCGGGCTGACGCCGTCGTCGGTGAGCGCGTGCGGCTGGAAGCGACCTTCCTCGTCGAGCCACTCGTCGATGGAGTCGTCGTCGACGACCTTGCCGCGGTCGATTTCGACTTCGTCCATGTCGAACGCCTCGGGGGAGAACGTCTGTTCCGTGACCGCCATCGCGAGGTCGGCCGCGACGTAGACCGGAACCTGGTACTTCTCGGCGAAGTTGAACGCTTCGACGGTCTTCCAGAAGCACTCGTCGATGCTCGTCGGCGCGACGACGAAGCGCGGAATCTCGCCGTGGCCGCCGTACAGCATCATGTTGAGGTCGCCCTGTTCCTGCTTGGTCGGCATCCCCGTCGAGGGGCCCGAGCGCATCACGTCGACGATGACGAGCGGCGTCTCGGAGGTGGCGACGAGACCGAACGTCTCGGTCATCAGGTCGATACCCGGCCCGGAGGTCGCGGTCATCGACCGCGCGCCGGCGCGTGCCGCACCGAGCGCGAGGTTGATGGCCGCGAGTTCGTCTTCCGCCTGCACGACGTGACCGCCGTAGCGTTCGATACGGCCGGTGAGATACTCCATCACGTCCGTCGCGGGCGTGATGGGGTAGCCGGCGTAGAAGCGACAGCCGGCGGCGATGGCGCCCATGCCGATGGCCTGGTCGCCGTTGATGAGCACATAGTCCTCATCGGTCGTTTCGAGGTCGTAGTCGAACTCGTGGTCGTACTCGTCGTGGACGTATTCGAGGCCCGCGCGAGCCGCCTTCTTGTTGTTCTCGACGATGGCCTCGCCCTTCCCGCCGAAGCGCTTCTGCAGCGCGCTGTCGAGGTTCTCGATGGGGAAGTCGGCGACGGCGCACGCCGCGCCGAGCGCGACGACGTTGCGCATGATAGCGCCGCCCGCCTCCTCGGCGAGCGCCTTGAGGGGGATGTCCAGCCCGACCATTCCCTCGGGGATTTCGACGTCCGCCATCGTCGAGCGGTCGCCGTCGTAGATGATGACGGAACCTTCGTGCAGTTCGTCGAGGTTCTCGTCGATTGTTCGTTGTGTGAGTGCGATGAGCACGTCGAGTCGGTCGACGACGCTCTGTACGGGGTCGATGGCAGTCCGAACCTTGTACGCGGTGTATCCGCCCCGGATTCGCGAAGCGAAGTCCTTAGAGGTGAACACGTGGCGTCCAGCCCGGGATAGCGCCTGAGCGAAAATCTTCCCCGTGGAGTCGATGCCATCGCCAGCCTCGCCGCCGATGGCCCAGTTGAAGTCCGCAGGCATGCTGAGTGAAATCTACCCATAGCCGGGTCAAAAGCCTTCTGAAAATTGGTGTTAAACGACGGTACTGATAATAAATGAAAATTGGATACATAAGTTCTGGGGAGAATCAAAATGAATGAGACAACCAACTTTTCTGCGAATTGGGGTACCAGAATTATTCAAATGTACAGTTGTGGTGTGTTTTACCCCCTCGTGGCAATTATCTCCGGTTTACACTATGTGCACAGTGGGCACGGCTCGACCCGTTCTCCGGTGTGCGCGTCCGGGAAGGCAAGGCCCTTGTGAGCCTGCGACCAACCCGGTCGCATGGACGCAATCGTCACCGTCTCCGCGGTCCGCGACGTCGGCCCCGGAACGGTCGCCATCGAGTTCGAGACGCCCGACGGCTTCGAGGCCGAACCGGGCCAGTTCGTCAAACTCTCCGCCGAGGTCGACGGCGAGTCGTACGCGCGGTTCTACACGCTCTCGTCGCCCGGCGTCGGCGACACGTTCGAGGTGACCGTCGGCATTGACCCCGAGGAGGCCGGGCCGTTCAGCCAGCACCTCGACTCGCTCGCCGCCGGCGACGACGTCGAGATTTCCGGGCCGTTCGGGCAGAGCTACTACGACGGCGAGTCGCGCGTGGTCGTCCTCGCTGGCGGTCCCGGCGTCGGCCCCGCGGTCGGCATCGCCGAGGCCGCGGTCGCCGACGGCAACGAGGCCGCCGTGGTCTACCTCGACGACGCGCCCGCGCACGAAGATCGCCTCTCCGCGCTCCGCGACGACGGCGCGAGCGTCGTCGTCACCGGCGATGAATCCGACCTCGCCGACGCCGTCTCCGACGCGCTCACCGGGGGCGAGGGCGAACAGGTGTTCGTCTACGGCTTCGCCGACTTCGTCACGCGCGCGACCGACGCCGTCGATGCCGCCGGCGGCGACGCCGACGCGGCGAAAGTCGAGAACTTCGGGTAGGCGCTTCGACCGCCTACCGGCCCGCCCAGCACCGCTCACGACTATTCTACCGGTCGCCACGCCGTTAGCACCGCGACCGCGAGTGCGACGGCGACCCAGCCGACGAGTCCCGCGAGCGCCGCGACCGGCGAGGTCGAACCGCCGGTCTCGACGGCGACGCCGAGGACGAGCGACCGAAACGCGCCGTTCGGGCTCGCCGCGAGGACGAGCGGGACCGCGTCGATACCGAGGTTCCCCGAGGCCAGTCCGGCGACGGCGGCGGCGTCGACGCCGACGACGAAAGCGACGAGCAGGCCGACGGCGAGGGCGATTGCCTGCCGGGCGGTCCGCGCGGCGGCCGAGACGGCGAGCGCGACGGCGGCGACCGCGAGGGCGAACAGGACCGCGAGGACTGAAAACCGGAGGAACGCGACCGGCGAGTCGGCGGCCTCGTTCAGCGCGAGGAACGTCGGGTCCGGCGGCGAGAGCACCGGGACGGTCGCGCCCGCGGCGAGCAGCGACCCGAAGACGACGAACACGAGCGCGAGCCCCCGGCCGAGGTAGACGCCGCCGACGTAGGCCGGCCGGGACACGTCGAACGTCCTGAGCACGTCGAGTTCGCCGGACTCGCGGTCCGAGAGTACCGCCCGATAGCAGAGTGCGACGGCGAGAAGCGGAACGAGCGCCTCCACGAACGGCACCAAATCGAGGACCAGCGGGACGTACCCGCCGCGCGCGCCGGAGCCCGCGGCCGCGACCGCGACGACGGTCAGCCCGAAGACGACCGAGAGCGCGACGACAGCCGGGGTTCTGACGACCGTCCGAAGCTCCCGGGCCGCGATGGCGAACAGGTCGCCGATATCGCCGTCGCGGTCGCCGGCGCTCATCTGCCCGTCACCTCCTCGGTCGCCACGAGGTCGCCGAAGGCGGTCTGGAGGTCGACCGCGCCGGCCGATTCGACCACCGCTCGCGGGTCGTCGTCGGCGACGAACCGCCCGCCGTCGAGGACGACCACGCGGTCGGCGGTCCGCTCTACGGGTCCGAGGTTGTGCGACGAGAGGACGACCGCAACGCCCGCGTCCGCGAGGTCGGAGACGATGCCGAACAGTCGCTCGACCATGCCGGGGTCGAGGCCGCTGGCCGGTTCGTCGAGGACGACGACCGCCGGGTCGCCGACGAGCGCCCGCCCGAGGCCGAGCAGGCGCGTCATCCCGCCGGAGAGCGCGTCGACCCGGCGACTCGCGGCGTCCGCGAGGCCGACACGTTCCAGCACGCCGGCCACGTCCACGTCCTCGTCCACGAACTGCGCGTAGAACTCCAGCGTGTCGGCCGCGGAGAACCCGGCGCGGAAGCCGGGCTGTTGCGGAAGATAGCCCACGCGGGCGCGCCCGATCTCGGAGCCGACGGCGACGCTCCCCTCGTCGGGCGCGCGGACCCGCGCGAGAAACCGTAGGAGGGTGGACTTCCCCGAGCCGTTGGGGCCGACGAGCGCGACGATTTCGCCGGGCGCGACCGACAGCGAGACGCCGTCGAGGACGCGCACGTCGCCGAAGGCGTGGCTGAGGTCGGTCGCGGCGATAGCCGGCCGGCTGCTCTCGGCGGCGGTGTCGGCGTCGGCGTCGACGGTGGCAGTTTCGCCCGTCAATTCGTCGGAAGCGGTCTCGGCGGTCGTCGCGGATTCGGGGTTCGGCATCGTGGTGGGTTCGTCGGTCTGCGGTTCTGTCGGTTCGTGGTCAGTCATCGGTCTCCTCCGTCGCGTTCAGGGCAGCGAGCGTCTCCGGTCGAACTGGCTCGGTCCGTGGCGCGGCGTCGACGACGCCGGACCCGCGGAGGCCGGACACCGCGTCGCGGGCGTGACGGAGCGCGCGCACCGCGGGCGACTCCGAGAGCGCGAGCGCGCCGGGTTCGCGGCCGAGTTCGGCGTCGACCACTCCGGAGGGCTGGTACGCCCGGTCGTAGACGCCGTCCCCGTCGGCGTCTCCGAGCGGGAGGTCGCCCCAGTAGTTGCCCTCACCGCCGGCGGTCCACGTCCGCATCGGGCCGAGCGACGACTCGACGCGCACGTCGTTGCCGACGATGTCGTTTCGGACGACGACGTTCGTCGGGAACGTCGAACTCCCGCGGACGCCGACCCCGTTGCCGGCGACGACATTCCTGACGTACACCTGCCGGTCGCCGCTCACGTCCATCCCGTAGTCGTTGCCGGCGAAGACGTTGTCAGCGACGTAGGTGTCGCTGCCGGCGGGCATGAACCCGAAGTCGGACTCGCGCACGTCGTTTCCGACCACGAGGTTACCGACGGGCCGCGTCATGAGGACGACGCCGATGCGGTCCCCGCGGACGACGTTGTCGGCGACGAGCGCGTCCGAGGTGTACATCTGGTGGACGCCGTAGCGGCCGTCTTCCATGCGGTTGTCGCGGATGACGCTCCCGTCGGCGCGGTGGGTGTAGACGCCGTCGCGGCCGCCGAGGAACGTCGAGTCCTGCACGACCGACCGCTCGCCGATGAGGACGACGCCCATGAAGCCGTCGGAGGGGTTGTCGGCCCCGCGGACGGTCACGCCGTCGACGACGCTGTCGGCGCTCTCGCGGGCGATGATGCCGCTCGCGGGCGTGTCGATTTCGACGCCACGGACCGCCGACTCGTTCGCGCCATCGAGGACGATACCGGCGTCGCCGCGGCCGTAGGCGAGTTCGACGCGGGTGTCCCAGTCGACGGACTCGTTGCTGGCGCGGACCCGTCGCGTCCCCACCTCGCCGACGCCGGACACGGAGAGGTTCCCGACCGCGCTCTGTTCGGCGCGGAGGTGGACGACGCTGCCGTTTCCGTCGCCGACGAGTCGCGTGTCGCTTCCGGCTCCGAGGAGCGTAATCGAGCGGTTCAGTTCGACCGCGTCCACCGAGTAGGTGCCCGCGGGGACGTAGACGGTCGTGTTCGCGGGGGCCGATTCAACCGCGGCTTCGACGGTCGGCGCGTCCTCGCCGACGACGGTCGAGACGGGCCTGTCGAACAGCGCATCACTCGCAGCGGTGGTCTGGTTCGCCCACTCGTGGTGGGCGGCGACCGACGACTCGAAGGCGGTGAGGCGGGACGAAAGCGGGTCGCCGGCGCGGTCGCGGAGCGTCGCCCAATCGACGACTTCGCCGCCGTGGGCGTCCGCGAACGAGCGGGCCGCGCCGGCGTCGGAAAACGGGACGGCAATCGGGCCAGAGGGGACTCGCGCGCCGGAGTCCACGACGAACGACGCCTCGGACGCCTTCGTCCAGCCGGGATTGCGGTTGTGTTCGGTTCGGAGGGAGCCGTCGTCGTCGATGTCGGGCGAGACCGTCGCGTAGTCGGTGACGAACACCGCGAGCGGGTCGCCGAACTGGCGGGCGCTCTCGGGCGTGGACACGTCGGCGGCGGCCGTGGTCACGTCGTAGTAGCCGATGATGTAGCGGTACCGCGAGAAGTGGACCTGCGCGAGCGGGACCTCGAACCCCTCGACTTCGGCCGTGCGAACGTCGACCGAGGTGCCGCCGGTCTTGACCGTGTCGTCGAAGGGGACCGGCGAGACGGACCCGGACGCGGGGACGACGAAGGAGACGCTCGCGAGGACGAAGACGAGCGCCGTCGCGGCGGCGACCCAGCGGGTCGTCTCGGGCGTGACGAGCGCCATCGGTCAGCGCTCGACTCCGTCGGATTCGAGGACTGCGGCGGGGTGAGCCGCTGCGTCGGATGCCCCCGTATCTGTCGCGCGGTCGTACATGGCGAGGGCTAGGTGGGCGGGGGATGATATGCACGATGGTCTGTCCGTCGAAGTCTCCTGGCCGATGGCGAAGCGCCCGGCGGACCGACTTCGACCCGAATCCTTAATCATCGTCCATACTGATTCACGAGCATGTACGACGAGGAGGATTTAGCGTCCATCCGCGAGGCGCGCGACGAGTGGGAATCGGAGACCCGCGACCCCTTCGTGGAGAAGGGCGGCGAGCGCAAAGACCGGTTCGCCACCGTCTCTAACCACGAGGTCGACGATCTCTACACGCCCGCCGACGTGGCCGACCTCGACTACGAGTCGGACCTCGGGTTCCCCGGCGAGTCCCCGTACACGCGCGGGGTGTACCCGACGATGTTCCGCGGGCGGACGTGGACCATGCGGCAGTTCGCTGGCTTCGGCACGGCGAGCGAGACCAACGAGCGCTTCCACTACCTCATCGAGAACGGCCAGACCGGGCTCTCGACGGCGTTCGACATGCCCTCGCTCATGGGCAAGGACTCCGACGACCCGCTTTCGGACGGCGAGGTCGGAAAGGAGGGCGTCGCGGTCGACACCCTCCGCGACATGGAGGTGCTGTTCGACGGCATCGACATCGGTGAGGTGACGACCTCCTTTACCATCAACCCCTCCGCGCCGGTCGTCTTCGCCATGTACGTCGCGCTCGCGGACAACCGCGGCGTCTCCCGCGACCAGATCGGCGGCACCTTCCAGAACGACATGCTCAAGGAGTTCATCGCGCAGAAGGAGTGGGTCATCCCGCCGGAACCGTCGCTCAAGCTCGTCACCGACACCGTCGAGTTCGCCGCGGAGGAGACCCCGCGCATCCGGCCCATCTCGGTGTCGGGCTACCACATCCGCGAGGCCGGGTCGACGGCGGTACAGGAGCTCGCCTTCACCCTCGCCGACGGCTTCGCCTACGTCGAAGACGCGATGGACCGCGGCCTGGACGTGGACGAGTTCGCTCCCCAGCTGTCGTTTTTCTTCAACTCCCACAACTCCATCTTCGAGGAGGTGGCGAAGTTCCGCGCCGCCCGCCGCATCTACCACGACGTGATGTCGGAGTGGTACGACGCCGAGGACGAGCGCTCGACGCAGTTGAAGTTCCACACCCAGACCGCGGGGCAGTCGCTGACGGCCCAACAGCCGCTCAACAACATCGTCCGCGTGACGATTCAGGCGCTCGCGGGCGTCCTCGGCGGCACGCAGTCGCTCCACACCAACAGCTTCGACGAGGCGCTGGCGCTCCCCTCGGAGGAGGCCGTCACCGTCGCGCTCCGCACCCAGCAGATAATCGCCGAGGAGTCGGGCGCGGCCGACGTCATCGACCCCCTCGGCGGAAGCTTCTTCGTGGAGACGCTGACAGACGAAATCGAGGCCGAGGCGATGGCCTACATCGAGGAGATTCGGGAGATGGGCGATGGCTCCGTCCGTGACGGTGTCCTCGCCGGCATCGACGAGGGCTACTACCACCGCGAGATAAGCGAGGCGTCCTACGAGTACCAGTCGCGGGTCGAAGACGGCGAGGAGATCGTCGTCGGCGTCAACAAGTACGACACCGACGACGACAGTCGCCCCGACCTACTGCACGTCGAAGACGAGGTGCAGGACCGACAGCTCTCACGCCTCGAATCCGTCAAGGAAGACCGCGACGACGAGGCGGTCGAAGCCGCCCTCGACGAACTCCGCGAGACGGTCCGAAACGGCGGGAACGTCATGCCGGTGCTCGTCGACGCAGCCAAGGAATACGTCACGATGGGTGAAATCATGAGCGTGTTCGCCGAAGAGTACGGCACTTACCGCGAGACTATCGGCGTGATGTGAGCGTCGCCGACGCGGTGATCCCGCCCAAAATGGTGGGGATGACATGAATGTTTGCTGACTTGAACGCGCGCCGGCAGCCCGCGTAACCGACCGACAGCCCGGCGACCTCCCGCGACGAGAGAACCCGCTCGGACTGCTGGACTACATAGATTTATCATGGAGGATTGGTGTAGTTAGCACGTACTATGGCAGACGGTGACACCGAACTGGAGGCACGGCTGGTCGAGCAAGAGGAGTTCGAACCCTCCGAGGAGTTCGTCGCGCAAGCGAACGTCTCCGATCCGGCCGTCTACGACGAGTTCGAGGAGAACTGGCCCGAGTGTTGGGAGGGGGCCGCCGAGATGCTCGACTGGGACGAAGAGTACGACGAGGTGCTGGACGACTCGAACCCGCCGTTCTACAAGTGGTTCACGGGCGGCAAGCTCAACGTCTCGTACAACTGCGTCGACCGGCACGTCGAAAACGGGGACAAGAACCGCGTCGCCATCAAGTGGGAGGGTGAACACGGCGAGACGCGAACCTACACCTATCAGGACCTGTATCGCGAGGTGAACGAGTTCGCGGCGGCGCTGCGTGACCTCGGCGTCGAGGAAGACGACGTGGTCACGCTCTACATGCCGATGATTCCCGAACTGCCCATCGCCATGCTGGCCTGCGCCCGCATCGGCGCGCCGCACTCGGTCGTCTTCGGCGGCTTCTCCGCCGACGCGCTGGCGACGCGGATGAACTCCGCGGACTCCCGATTCCTCGTCACCTGCGACGGCTACTACCGCCGCGGCGACCCGCTCGACCACCTCGACAAGGCCAACGAGGGCCTCGACGGCGTCGACCACGGCGTCGATGCCACGGTCGTCGTCGACCGCCTCGGCGACGACGGCTTCGGCCACGACCTGAAAGGCAACCAGCACGACTGGGACGACCTCCTCGATGAGCACGCGGGCGAGCGTATCGACCCCGTCGAGCGCGACGCCGAAGACATGCTGTTCCTGATGTACACCTCGGGGACCACCGGCCAGCCGAAGGGCGTCAAGCACACCACCGGCGGCTACCTCGCGTACGCCGCGTGGACGTCTCACGCCGTCCTCGACATCGAGAAGGAAGACACCTACTGGTGTTCGGCCGACATCGGCTGGATTACGGGCCACTCCTACATCGTCTACGGCCCGCTGGCGCTCGGGACGACGACGGTAATGTACGAGGGGACGCCCGACTTCCCGAACCGCGACCGCCTGTGGGACATCATCGAGAAGTACGCGGTCGACATCTTCTACACCGCACCGACGGCGATTCGCGCGTTCATGAAGTGGGGTAGCCGATTCCCCGAACAGCACGACCTGTCGAGCCTCCGCCTGCTCGGTACCGTGGGCGAGCCAATCAACCCGCGCGCGTGGAAGTGGTACTACAAGCACATCGGCAACGAGGAGTGTCCGGTCGTGGACACGTGGTGGCAGACCGAGACCGGTGGCATGATGATAACGACCTTACCGGGAATCAAGAAGATGAAACCCGGGTCGGCCGGGCCGCCGCTGCCGGGTATCGACGCCCAAATCGTCGACACGAGCGGGAAGCGGGTCGACGCCGGACGGGCGGGCTATCTCACGGTGAACAAGCCGTGGCCGGGGATGCTCCGGACGCTCTACAAGAACGACGAGCGCTTCATCCAGGAGTACTGGCAAGAGTACTCTGACACCGACAGCGACGACCCCGACGACTGGGTCTACTTCCCCGAGGACGGCGCGAAAATCGACGGCGACGACTACATTACCATCCTCGGACGGGTGGACGACGTCATCAACGTCTCGGGCCACCGCCTCGGGACGATGGAAATCGAGTCTGCCATCGTCGGCGTCGAAGGCGTCGCCGAGGCGGCGGTCGTCGGCGGCAACCACGAGGTGAAAGGCGAGGCCGTCTACGCCTACGTCATCACCGAGGAGGGACAGGACGAAGACGACGAGATGCGACAGCGCATCATCGAGGGCGTCGAGGACGCCATCGGTCCCATCGCCCGCCCCGAGATGGTCGTGTTCACGCCGGAACTGCCGAAGACGCGGTCTGGCAAGATTATGCGTCGCCTGCTCGAAGAGATAGCGAACGGCGAGGAACTCGGTGACACGACGACGCTCCGGAACCCCGAAATCGTCGAGTCGATTCAGCGGCAGGTCGAAAGCGAGTAACCACCGGCTCCACCACCGTCGGCCCCGTCCTATCGCGGCTTTTCTTCGACCCACGCCGACAGCGACGGCTCGTCGCGGAAATACAGCCGTTCCCGGACGCCGTCTCGTTCGACCACGGCGAGGAGGTGCTTCTCGGAGAGCCGAATCTCCTCGCCGCTGTAGGTACAGGGTTCGATTCGTTCGTCGCCCGGTCGCCACAGCCGGTGGGGGACGACGCGAACGATGGTCTCGTCTCGGCCCGTCGGCGAGCGCCCGGTGTAGTCTGAAAGCGCCATACGCGCGCTACGGACTCCTCGAATAAGGTATTTTCCTGCATAGTTTGTGTAGTAATATAGCCTCTCGCGGCTCGAGTCGTGGGATATTGTCTCTCTGTGCGTGAATTGTTATCAAGGGTTCGGGCCGCGGTACCAGCCCGCACATTTATTTCGAACGTTAGTGAAGGATAGCGCGTATGAAGAAACCACTCCTGGTGACGGAGTTCCTCGACCGCGCGCGGCGGTACTACGGGGACGAGGAGGCGGTCGTGGCGACGACGGGCGAGCGCTTCACCTATGACGAACTCGGCGAGCGCGCCGACGGCTTCTCGGCGGCGCTCCAGTCCCGCGGCGTCGAGAAGGGCGACCGGGTCGCGGTCCTCGACCCCAACACGCACTACCACCTCGAAGCCGCCTACGGATCGATGCAGTTGGGGGCCGTCCACATGCCGCTGAACTACCGACTCGTCCCGGCCGACTTCGAGTACATGCTGAACGACGCGGACGTGACGGCCGTCTACGCCGACTACGCCTTCGCCGAGAAGATAGACGAGGTCCGCGACGAGATTCCGACCGAAATCTTCGTCACGAACGACCCCGAGAAGGTCGCGGAGTCGACCGACGGCGAGTGGCTCGACTTCGACGAACTGGTCGCGGAATCGACCGACTACGAGCGCCCCGAGATGGACGAAGACGACATCATCACGATCAACTACACGTCGGGGACGACCGGCGACCCGAAGGGCGTCTGCCGCACTCACCGCGCCGAGACGATTCACGCCTATCTCATCTCGATGCACCAGGACATCGCGGACGACGACGTGTACCTCTGGACGCTCCCGATGTTCCACGTCAACGGCTGGGGCCACATCTACGCGATTACCGGCCACGGTGCGAAGCACGTCTGCACCCGCGGAGTGGAGGCGGAGGCCGTGTTGGACGCCATCCGCGACGAGGACGTATCGTATCTCTGCGCCGCGCCGACGGTGCTGAACATCCTGATGAAACACTACCGCGAGGAGGGCGGCGTCGAGACGACCGGCGCGAGCCCCGTCCGGGCGGCGACCGCCGGTGCGGCCCCGCCGGAGGCGACGATTCGGACCGTCGAAGACGAGTTCGGTTGGCGGCTCATGCACGTCTACGGGGCCACCGAGACCGGCCCGCTCATCACGACCTCGGAGGCCGGGCGCTACCTGGCGGACGGCGACGACCGCTTCGGCGTGAAGAAGAAACAGGGCATCGGCTACCTCGGCACCGACGTTCGCGTCGTCGACGAGGACGGCGACGACGTGCCGAGAGACGACCAGTCCGTCGGCGAAATCGTCGTCGCGGGCAATCAGGTGATGGAGAAGTACTGGAACAAACCCGAGGAGACGGAAGAGGCCTTCTCGGCGCGGCTGGAGGGCTACTACCACATGGGCGACCTCGCGGTCGTCGACGAGAACGGCTTCATCAGCATCCAGGACCGCAAGAAGGACATCATCATCTCCGGCGGCGAGAACATCTCCAGCATCGAACTGGAGGACACGCTGTTCGACCACGACGAGGTCGCCGACGTGGCGGTCATCCCCGTCCCGTCCGACGAGTGGGGCGAGTCGCCGAAGGCGTTCGTCGTGCCGACGAGCGGCGACCCCGACGCACCGGGCGTCACCGCCGAGGCGCTCATCGAGTTCTGTCGGGAGCGCATCGCGACGTACAAGGTGCCGAAGGAAATCGAGTTCGTCGCTGAACTCCCGAAGACGGCGACCGGGAAGATTCAGAAGTACGAACTGCGCGAGCGCGAGTGGGAAGACGAAGGGCGGATGGTCGGGGAAGGATAGGAACGACCGCGTTAAGCCCGTGTTTCTGCGGGTAGCGGGGTCTTAACCGCGGTCAGGGGGTCTGGTTTTCGTTCGAGGGCCGAGCGTGGTTCAGCGGTCGTCGCAGCCGCAGTCGAGGCCGAGCGAGGCCGGGTTGTTGTTGAACGCGTCGAGGGTGTCTTTGAGCTTCTCGCCGTCCATGTCGTTGGCGTACCAGCTCGTCTGCTTGCGACCGTTCTGCCATGACGAGGTGTGTTTGAGCCACGTGCCGGCCATGTTCTTGACTTGCTCGATGGTGTAGCCCTCGTAGTAGCCGTACTTGATTGTCGCGCTGGTGCACCCCGATTGGAGCGTCCGAAGGTTGAGGACAGCAGCGATGTAGTGCTTCAGCATTATCTTCGCCTTGTCTCCCTTCGGCGGGTCGAGTAGAATCCCCCGCCAGTATTCGTTCGATTTCGTTTTACCCGCGATTGTCAGTTCTGTTCCGGGCCACGTTTCTGGGTGGTTCGCCCAGTAGCCGGGCGTCTTGGGACAATCGATGGTCGCGGCCACGGAGCCGGAAACCGCGGGGATGCCGATACCGATGCCGATCGCCGACATCGCGCCGAGTCGGAGCACGGAGCGTCTTGTCGGTTTGAATCCGTCGTTCGTGTCGTTTGTCATAGTAGTGCCACGGGCGTGGCTGAAGCGTTATTTGCGCTTTCCCGGGTTAGTTATAAATCCGACATTCTGGATGGGGATAACTTAACGTCTCTCGGTCTCCCGTCCGAATCGCGTTGAAACGGGTGAATTCGGGAATATATATCTAGTATTCTGATAGTTGTGAGCCGACCGTGTCGTCCCGCTCACGCGGTCGTCGCTACGGGGAGATGGGTACGACGCGCTCTTCGACGAGACGAGTCGCACGGACGGCTCGACACACTCGGCGCCCGAACGCGGCGAACGAACACGGCGAGTCGGTCCGACACCGGCGTGTATTTTGCGTCTATGACACGTTCCGCCGCGGGGGGGCTCGCCTTCGAGTCTCACCGACACTCGTGCCCCGACAGACACCTTATATTATGATGCAGACAGAGCAATTACATAATGATTGATAATACCAGTAATAGGGAATCCATACATAACTATTATTAACGATGTATCCGCCGATGTGTCTATGGCACGGGATAACAAGTCTCTAAATCGACGAGACGTGCTGAAGGCGACTGGTGCTGTTGGGACCGCTGGCTTGGCAGGGCTGGCGGGGTGCACCGGCGGCGGCGGTGATGACAGCGGCGGTGGAGGTGGTGGCGGCGGAGACGACGAGTATCCGGCACTGGGCAACTTCCCCATCGAGGGCGACACGGCCACGTTCGGGTTCAACGTCCCGCAGTCGGGACCGTACGCCTCGGAAGGTGAAGACGAACTTCGGGCCTATCAGCTCGCGGTGAAGCACCTCAACGAGGGCGGCGGCTGGGTCGACTCGCAGTTCGACGACCTCTCCGGTGACGGCGTCCTCGGCTACACCATCGACCACGTGGACGGGGACACGGCCACGGACGCCGACCAGGCGCGGCAGTCCGCCTCGGGGATGATTCAGCGTGACGACGCCATCATGATTTCCGGCGGGTCGTCCTCGGCGGTCGCCATCGCGGTGCAGGGGCTGTGTCAAAACGAGAAGGTCATGTTCATGTGCTGTCTGACGCACTCGAACGACACCACCGGAAAGGACTGCGTCCGCTACTCCTTCCGCGAGATGTTCAACGCCTACATGACGGGGCAGGCGCTCGCACCGGTCGTCCGCGACGCCTACGGCGAAGACCTGCAGTTCTACCAGCTCTACGCCGACTACAGTTGGGGGCAGACCCAGCAGGCGTCGATGGAGCAGTTCATGACGGACGTCGCCGGGTGGGAGCAGATCGAGTCGGTCGCGACACCGCTCGGAACGTCCGACTACTCGACGTACCTCTCGGAGGCACAGAGCTCCGGTGCGGACGTGCTCATCTTGAACCACTACGGCCTCGACGGCGCGAACTCCATGCAGCAGGCCATCGACGCCGGCATCGACGAGGACATGGAAATCCTCGTTCCGCTGTACAACCGCCCGATGGCAGAGGCGGCGGGCGGTGCGATAGAGGGCATCTACGGTACCGTTGCGTGGGACTCGCAGATAGACAACACGCCGTCCCAGGAGTTCACGCAGGCGTTCCGAGACGAGTACGACCGGACGCCATCGGGGCCCGCTCAACTGGCGTACGCACAGACGCTCCAGTACGCGGCCGCCGTCGAGCGCGCGGGAACGTTCTACCCGCCGGAGGTCATCAGACAGCTCGAAGACTACGAGTACGACAACATCGGGATGGGCGCGGAGACGATGCGCGGCTGTGACCACCAGGCGCAGCGAGACGTGCCGGTCGTCCAGGGCCTTCCCGCCTCCGAGCAGAGCGAGGGGACGTACTTCAACATCGTCAACATCACCAGCCGCGACGACCTCGGCTACGCGTGCGACGCCGGGCCGGCGGCCGAGTGTGAACTCGGATCCTACGAGTAGACACTCACCCCACCGTTATCTTAATGAAAGTTAATCGCAGACAACCACGCACACGTAAATGAGTAAGTTTAGCACACCCATGGTAGTTCGCGCTTCGAACATCCGAGGCGGAGGTGGGGGGCGATGAGCCTTCTGTCGGACGTGCTCGTCATCCTGCTCAACGGGCTGCAGCAGGGGGCTATCTACGTCCTCTTGGCGGTCGGTCTCTCCATCATAGTCGGCACGCTCAAGTTCGTCAACTTCGCGCACGGCGCGCTGTATCTCGTCGGCACGTACGCGGGACTGTTCGTCGCGCTGAACGTCCCACTTTCGAACGGGAAGCTCGCCGAGTGGGGCTTTTCGAGTTTCGGGCTCGACATCGGCTTCTTCGCCGCCCTGATTTTCGTCCCGCTTTTCGTCTTCGGGGTCGGCCTGTTGATGGAGCGGTACCTCGCGCGGGCGTTCTACGACCGCCCCGACACCGACCAGATTCTCGTCACGTTCGGCCTCGCAATCGTCGTTCAGGAGCTGTTCCGCGTCCTGTTCGGCAGCAACAGTCTGCCGTTCGAACAGCCCGAGCGAATCCTCTCGTTCGGCTCGTTCGCCGGCCTGCCCGTCTCCGGCCCGATTGCCCTACCCATCGTCGGCAACTTCCCGCAGTGGCGGCTCTGGGTCATCGGCATCACGGCCGTCCTCGTGGCGCTCGTGTACCTGCTCGTCGAGTACACCGACTTCGGTCTCGTCGTTCGCGCCGGGACCCGCGACGCCGAGATGGTCCGACTCCTAGGCATCAAAATCACCCGTCCGTACATCGTCGTCTTCGGCATCGGCGCGGCGCTCGCCGGGGTGGCGGGCGTCGTCGGCGGCCCGCTGAACGTCGTTAACCCGACCATCGGGACGAACATCCTCGTCCCGGCGTTCCTGACGGTCGTCATCGGCGGGGTCGGAAGCATCGCCGGCGCGGTCCTCGGCGGCATCGTCTTCGGCCTCACGACCGCCGCGCTCGTCTCCTTCGCACCCGCGTGGTCGCAGGTCGGCCTGTACGCCATCGCGGCCATCGTCCTCCTGACGCGGCCGCAGGGTCTCCTCGGTGACGAAGAGGTGACGCCATGAGCGAGAAGGACGCCAACCCGAGCGCGAAGGACGCGCTCGTCGGCGGCACCCTCTTCGGTCGCTGGGAGAAACTCCGCGGCCGCGAGGGGACGGTCGTCGGTATCACGGCCATTCTCGTCGCGGTGTTCCCGTACCTCTTTGCCCGCGCACCCGTCGTCTCGGGGTTCCTGCAGGGCTACCAGAGCCTCGCGACGCTCATCCTCATCTGGGGCATCTTCGCCATCGGCTTCGACCTGCTGCTCGGCTACACCGGACTGCTCTCGTTCGGCCACGCGGCCTTCTGGGGCGGTGCGGCGTACGCCGCGGGCATCGTCGCCAAGAACGTCAGCGGCGACCCCATCGTGATGGTCGTCTCGGGAACGCTGTTCGCCGTGCTCCTCGCGTGGGTGCTCGGCTTCCTGTCGCTCCGCCGCGGCGGCATCTACTTCTCCATCCTCACGCTGGCGTTCGCCCAGATGTTCTACTACATGGCCGCGTCGCCCCTGGCGTTCCTGACCAACGGCGAAAACGGGCTGACCGGCGTCGAGGTCGGCAGTTTCCTCGGCGTCATCCACCTCGAAGCGGACGTGCCGTCCATCGGCGGGATGCTTCTCGGAACGTGGCTCTACGCCTTCGTCGGCGTCTTCTTCGTCGGTGCGGTCGCGGTCGCCTACCGCATCCTCAACTCCCCGTACGGGATGGTGTTCCGCGCCATCCGCGAGAACGAACAGCGCGCGGAGTTCGTCGGACTCAACGTCTGGCGGTACAAGCTCATGGCGTTCATCATCTCGGGCGGGTTCGCGGGCGTCGCCGGGAGCCTCTTTACCATCCACGGTGCGTACGTCCCGCTCCAGTCGCTGTTCTGGACGGAGTCGGGCGACATCGTCGTCATGACCGTCCTCGGTGGCGCGGGCTCGATGTTCGGACCGGTCCTCGGCGTGGGGCTCTACCTCTACATCGAGAACATCGTCAGCACCATCCAGGCGCTGACGATTCCCTTCACGGGCATCGTGCTCGTCCGGGACTTCGGGTTCTACTGGCACCTGCTCTTGGGCGTCGTCTTCGTCGTGGTCGTCTGGGTCGTCCCGGACGGCCTGTGGGGCATCCTGAACCGGCTCCGCGAACTCGCGGTCGACCTCGGTTCGAAGGCGGCGAAGCGACTTCGTGCACGCTCCGAGAACGGAGGTGGCGGCCAATGACGCTCCTCGAAACGGAGAATCTCGTCAAGGAGTTCGGCGGCCTCGTCGCGACCGACGACGTGAATCTCACCGTCGAGGAGGACGAGCGCGTCTCCATCATCGGCCCGAACGGTGCGGGGAAATCGACGCTCATCAACCTCATCACGCGACGGCTCGACCCGACCAGCGGCGACATCCGGTTCAAAGGTGAGTCCATCGTCGGCCTCGAACCGCATCAGGTGGTCCAACGCGGCGTCTCGAAGTCGTTCCAGACCGCCTCTATCTTCCCCGACCTCACGGTCCGGGAGAACGCCGAAATCGCGGCGTTGGCGGCCGAACGCGGCGCGTTCGGCTTCGAGTTCCTGAAGCACCGCGACAGCCTCACCGACGTACACGGCGTCGCCCGCGACACGCTCGACTCGGTCGGGCTGTTGGATCGCGCGGACACTATCGCGACTGACCTTCCCTACGGCGACAAGCGTCGCCTCGAAATCGGTATCGCACTCGCGAGCGAGCCCGACCTGCTCCTCATGGACGAACCGACCGCCGGCATGTCTCCCGAAGAGACGAAGTCGACGGTCGACCTCATCGAGCGGGTCAAACGCGACCACGGGCTCACGTTCGTCCTCGTCGAACACGACATGGAAATCGTCTTCAGCATCTCAGACCGCATCGTCGTCCTCAGCCGCGGCGGCATCATCGCCGAGGGGACTCCCGACGAGATTCGGGGCAACGAAGCCGTCCAAGAGGCGTATCTCGGAGGTGTCGAGCTATGAGCCTCCTCGAAATCGACGGTATCGACGCCTACTACGGCGAGAGCCACATCATTCGTAACCTCTCGATGAGCGTCGAGGAGGGCGAGATATGCGCGCTCCTCGGCCGCAACGGCGCGGGCAAGACCACCACGCTCCGGTGTATCGCCGGCGCGACCCCGCCCGACGTTCGGGAGGGGCATATCCGATTCAAGGACAACGACATCACGGGCGTCCCGGCGGAAGACGTGTCGGTACAGGGTATCTCTCTCGTCCCCGAGGAGCGACGCATCTTCCCGAACCTCTCGGTCGCCGAGAACCTCCACCTCGCCGAGGTGGTCAACAACAAGTCGAACACGTGGGGTCGGTCGCTGTCGTTCGGCCACAAGGGGATGACGACCGAGGAGGTCTACGACCAGTTCCCCCGGCTGGACGAGCGGAAAGACCAGCGCGCGGGGACGCTCTCGGGCGGCGAACAGCAGATGCTCGCCATCGCGCGCGCCCTGAAGCAGAACACGGACCTGCTGCTCCTCGACGAGCCGTACGAGGGGCTCGCGCCGAAGATTATCGAGGACGTGGAGGACGCGGTCGAGCGCATCAGCGAGGCGGGCACGACCATCCTCCTCGTCGAGCAGAACGCCGCGGCGGCCATCAAACTCGCCGACCGCGCGTACGTCATCGACCAGGGGAGCATCGTCTTCGACGGAAGCGCCGACGAACTCCGCGAGGACGACGAGACCCGCGAGCGGTATCTGGGGGTCTGACCGTGGCCGCGACCCACGCCGACCCCGAGACGGCGCTCGAAACGCTCATCGCCGCCGGCGCGGTCGACGAAGCACCCGACGGGACGCTCTCGACAACGGCGGAGTTCGAGAAGACGCTCGCCGTCTACCACGACATCTACGGTGCGGTTTCGACCGAGGAGTTCCACCAGACGGTCTCGGACCTCTTCGGTGTCGCGCCCGAGAACGTCGAAGAGCGACTCGACGAGTTCGGCGTCACCAGGTCCGACGTGGTCGCCTACCTCGCGGCGAAGTCGTTCCTCGATGCGCCGGTCGAACAGGACTTGCTGTTGGTCATGGCGGGCCTGCTCGTCGAGATGACCTCGTCGTCGCCGGTTCCGACCGCGCTCGACGAACTCGACGACGACACCTTCGAATCGTACCTCGCAGACCACCCGGACGCCGTCGTTCTCGTGTGGCGGCGCTTCTGCGAGCCCTGTGACGCGATGAAGGAGGACCTCGACGCTATCCTCGACCGCGTTCCCGACGGGGTCGCGACCGCGGGTGTCGACGGCGAAGTGGCCGACGAGTTCTGTCGGTCCTTCGGCGTCGAGTCGGCGCCGACGCTCCTGTGTGTGCGCGACGGCGAACTGCGAGAACGGGTGTCCGGCCGCCAGACCCCAGCGGAGGTCGCGGCCGTCATCGACCGGGTTTACTAGCTTTTCCGCTTCGTCGAACCCGTCACCATGACGGGGCGGTCGGAGTTCAGAATCACCGTCTGCGTGACGCTCCCAAACAGCGCCTTCCCCGCCGGCGAGCGCTTCCGACCGGCGGTGACGATGAGGTCCGCGTCCTCCTCGTCGGCGAACTCGATGATGACCTCCGCGGGGTCGCCCGACGACTCGTTGACGTCGTACTCGATACCGCGGTCTTCGAGGAACTCGCCGGCCTCTCGGACCGAGTGAATCTGCGTCGCCGACGCGCCGCTCGGGTTGTCGGTGAAGCTGTGGACGAGCGTGACCTCCTTCTCGTCGGGCTCGCCGGGGAGATTCGCGACCTCTTCGACGCACGCGAGCGCGTGTTCCGCGTCGTCATCGATACCGATTACCACGTGATACATACTATCACGTCCCAGTCGCCGGTCTTAGTATTTGTGCTGAACGTTCGTGCCAAATCAGGCGTCGTCGTCGAGTCCGGCCGAGACATAGACCACGAGCACGAGCGGGATGCCGAGGACGAGCGCGATGGTCAGCGCGCCGTAGGCCGCGAAGCCGAGGGGCGTCGGCGGAAACGGCACCAGAAAGAGGAACTGAGGCGCGCTGAGGCCCGAGACGAACGTGCCCGTGAGGTAGCCCGCGGCCCCGGCGACGGCGACGAGGGCGGCGTACAGTCCGAGGACGAAGCGGTGACCGCCGACGTTCGAACTCACGGTCCACGTTCGGGGGCGGACGCTGTTAGGGGTTTCCGTTCGCCGCGTCGGCGTCGCCCGCGTCCACGTACCGATGCACCTTTTGCCGCACGCGCCAAGGGTGAGCTATGTCGGATACCGATATCCTCGGACTCGTCCTCGGGGCCATCGCGATACTGATGTTCGCGACGGGCGTCCTCCTCGTCGTCTGAGCTCCCGCCGCTTTTCCGCGTCGCCGCCGCCGAGAGCGACCGCTTCTCCCAAGTCGTGACCACCGTCGCCCGCGAGCGGCGGCGCTGACGGGGTCGTGAACGTCGCGCGAGAGGGACCGGCAGTTACGGCGAGCGCGGACGCACGGACAGTCGGCGTCGCCGGGCGCGTTCGCTCTCGAAACACAGCGTCCGAAAAATGAAACCGAAACGCCGGCGAGCGGCGTCGACTACGCGTCGTCAGCGGATTCCGCGTCCGCGTCGTCGACCGTCTGCCCGCCGTCGGTGGCGAGTTCGGTCTCGTCTTCGCCGCCGTCGGTGACGGCCGTCTCCAGTTTGCGCTCGAACCAGGTCCACTCGGCCGTGACGAGGTCGTCGTCGGCGAGGTCCCACGGGTCGCCGTCCTGGACTTCGCGGCCTTCGAGCCACGACTGGACGAAGTTCCAGACGAAGATGATCTGGCCGACGAGCAGGATGAGCGCGCCGACCGTGGCGACCTGGTGGAGCGTCGCGAACTGCGGCAGGTAGGTCGCGTAGCGACGCGGCATGCCACCGTAGCCGAGCAGAATCATCGCGAAGAACGTCAGGTTCGTCCCGACCATCGAGAGCCAGAAGTGCCACTTACCGAGTGTGACCTGGTACATCCGGCCGGTGTAGATGGGGAACCAGTAGTAGAGTCCGGCGAAACCGGCGAAGGCGATGGCTCCCATGACGATGTAGTGGAAGTGTCCGACGACGTAGTAGGTGTCGTGGAGCACGAGGTCCACCGGAATCGACGCGAGGAAGACGCCCGTCACGCCGCCGATGATGAAGTTCGAGACGAAGCCGATACAGAACAGCATCGGCGTCGTGAGGCGAATCTTCCCGTTCCACATCGTCGTGATCCAGTTGAACGTCTTGACCGCGCTCGGTATCGCGATAGCCAGCGAGACGGCCATGAACGAGGCGCGAAGCCGGGGGTCGATACCCGTCGCGAACATGTGGTGCGCCCAGACGCCGAACGAGAGGACGCCGATGGCGAGCGTGGAGTAGACGACGAACTTGAACCCGAAGAGCCGACGGCCCGCGAAGCGCGGGAGCACGAGGCTCACGATACCCATCGGGGGCAACACGAGGATGTACACTTCGGGGTGGCCGAAGAACCAAAACAGGTGCTGCCAGAGAATCGCGCCGCCGTCGACCGAGAAGAACATCGTGCCGAAGTTCCGGTCGAGAAGCAGCATCACGATGGCGCTGCCGAGAAGCGGGAACGCGAAGAGGATGAGCCCCGACTGGGTCAGAATCGTCCACGAGAAGATGTCGAGGTTCGCCCACGAGACCTTCTCGTTACGCTCCGTGAAGATGGTCGCGATGAAGTTGATCGCACCCATCGTGGCCGAGACACCGGAGAGGTGCAGGCCGAGGAGCATCAGGTCGACGCCGGCGTTCATCTGGTTGCCGGAGCCGACACCGGCGGAAAGCGGCGTGTACATCGTCCAGGCCGTCTGCGCCGGGATGACGTCCGGGATGGGGAAGAACCCGGCCCAGATGAGCAGCGCCGCCGGCGGCAGGAGCCAGAAGGCGATGGCGTTGATACGCGGGAACGCCATATCGTCCGCGCCGATGAGAAGCGGGATAAAGTAGTTCGAGAACGCGGCGATGATGGGCGTCCCGAACAGGAACAGCATCGTAATCCCGTGGCTTGTGAGCAACGAGTTGTAGAACGTGTTCGAGATAAGCGTCATCGACGGGTCGGCCAGTTCAATCCGCATCAGGACGACCATGAGACCCCCCACGGCGAACGCGACGAGCGCGTATGCGCCGTAGAGCATCCCGATGTCCTTGTGGTCGACCGTCGTCAACCAACGGATGACCCCGGATGGTTTCTCCTCCGAGACGTACTGCTCTGCGGTACCACCGACCGTGCCTCCGCCCGCGAGCGGAGTGTACGACCGCCAGTCTTCGACCCGCGCGAGCCACGCGGCGACGGCGATGAGGAAGACCCCCATGAGCACCGTCAGTGCTAACTGTCCGTTAACCTCCATGGAAGTGCCTGAGTAGTGCAGGGTAATGAAAGATTCGGGACTGCCCTGCGATTCGAGGTGCTTTAAGCCGTCTCGTCCGCGGCTTCGACAGCGTCGTCATCCGTCGATTCTTCGAGTTCGGCCGCTCCCTCGCTCTCTTCTTCGTGAAGCGGCTTCGCGCCGGGAACGGTCGCCTGTCCGGGCGCGTAGACAGTGCCTTCCTTCTCGGAGCCCGCGATGGCCTTCCCCGAGAGGTAGGTGAGCGCGGCGAGGAGTACGAACGGCGCGATGAGGAGCGTGTACTGGAGCCCCGACGTGAGCGATTCGAACCCAAACGGATTGACGAAGGTGAAAGCCACCACGAAAAACAGGATGATGGCCAGCGGAACCATGTTGACCGTGAGGTCGAGGATGGTCTCCTTGTCGAACGTCTTGGTTGCCATATCGAGACACTCGGGGACGCCGTTCAAATAGATTGTTGGTTTCTCGTCCGTCCGGGGTGGGTTGGGACGGCCGCGCGGTCGTCCGCAGGGTCGTCCGCGGCGGTCAGAAGGTCTGTCGCTGCTCGCGGACGAACAGTTCGAAGACGATGCCGCCGACCGCCAGCAGAATCGCGGCCGCGATGACCGCGTAGCCGCGGGTGACGAGGGCGATGTCGGTGAACGCGAGTCCCGCGCCGAACGCGAGGAAGATGACCGCAAGCGCGGTGACTGCGCGAATCGTCGAGGTGACGTAGCCGGACTCCTTGAGGATGCCGACGACGCTCCCGCCGAACAGGAGCAGTCCGCCGACGGCGAGTGGAAACAGGCCAAACAACAGACCCAACTCGGAGATGGGTATCCCGAGCGCGATGAACACGGGCCACGGACTGGCCGTGCGGTACTGGTCGGAGAGTCCCGGCGCTTCGTCCATACCCGTCCGTTGGACTGTGTGGTAACAAGCCCTTCGGAACCGAGACTAGCGCAGGGAGATGCCCTGCCGAGCGAGGAAGTCGCTGACCGCACGAATCTCGACTGGGCTCCCGATGATTCGGCACGTGCCGCCGTCCTTTCGGTGGACCGAGACGATGAACTCCGCTTCGAGGTCGTCGCGCACGCTCTCCAAGAGGTCGCAGGGGAGCACGATTTGCGTGCTGTCGCGGAGCGTCCGGGGGTCGGGCATCGGTGTTCATCGGGCGGTCGAAGGGGTCGTGTATAACCGTGCCGAAACTCGTCTCTCCGCGCACGCGAGACCGCCGCGATATCCGACGCGTCGGCGAGGCGGAATCTGCCGCGCGGAAGGAAAGGGTTTTTCGACGGACGCGGCGGAACTGTTGACGATGGGACTGGAGGAGGAGATCGAAGATATCCGCGAGGAGATATCTAACACGCCGTACAACAAGTCGACCGAGGCGCACATCGGTCGGCTGAAGGCGAAACTCGCGGAACTGAAAGAGAAACTCGAAAACCAGAGCTCGGCCGGCGGCGGCCAAGGGTACGCCGTCGAGAAGACCGGCGACGCTACCGTCGCGCTCGTCGGCTTCCCCAGCGTCGGCAAATCGACGCTCATCAACGCGCTCACCAACGCCGACAGCGAGACGGGCGAGTACGAGTTCACGACGCTCAACGTGAACCCGGGGATGCTGAAATACAAGGGTGCGAACATCCAGATACTCGACGTGCCGGGCCTCATCGAAGGGGCCGCGGGCGGGCGCGGCGGCGGGAAGGAAGTCCTCTCGGTCGTCCGCACCGCCGACCTCGTTGTGTTCATGCTCTCGGTGTTCGAGATAGAGCGCTACGAGCGACTGCAACGGGAACTCTACAACAACAAGATTCGGCTCGACACGTCGCCGCCGAACCTCTCTATCAACAAGAAGGGCAAAGGCGGCATCAACGTGACCAAAAGCGACAGCGTCGACCTCGAAGAGGAGACTATCAAGGGCATCCTCCGCGAGCACGGCTTCGTCAACGCCGAAGTGACCCTCCGCGGCGAGACGACCATCGACGAACTCGTCGACGGCATCATGAAAAACCGCGTCTATCTGCCCTCTATCGTCGCCGTCAACAAGGCCGACCTCATCGACAAGGACTACCTTCCGACCGTCGAGGAGAACCTCCGCGAGGTCGGTCTCGACCCCGACGAGGTCACGTTCATCAGCGCCGAAGCCGAGAAGGGACTCGACGCGCTCAAAGAGGAGATTTGGGACGCCCTCGGACTCATCCGCATCTACATGGACAAACCCGGCCGCGGCGTCGACTACGACGAACCGCTCGTCCTCCGCGAGGGCGACACCATCGACGACGCCATCCACGAACTCGGTGCCAAACTCGACGAGCGGTTCCGGTTCGCCCGCGTCTCCGGCCCGAGCGCGAAACACGACGACCAGCAGGTCGGCCGCGACCACGTCCTCGCAGACGAGGACGTGCTTCGAATTATCGCCCAGCGGTGACGACCGACTCGGCGGCTCGGTCGGCTTCGCGGTCGCCCGCGCGCCGACGCCTCCAGCTATTCCTCGTCTTCGTCCTCGGTCTCGTTCCGTGGTCCGTCCAGACGTTCACGACCGGAGCCCTCACGCTCCTGTTCCCGTGGGGGATCGTCGGCCCCTCGACCGGGAGCGTGACGACCATCACCGACTTCTTCCTTCGGTTTACGATGGGGCTTCCGGACTACATCCTCGTGTGGCCGGTCGGCGTCGCCTGTTATCTCGTCGCGCTCGGAAGCACGCTCTCGGGCGCGCTGTTCGACCGCGAGGACGTTCGACTCACCGCGGCCGGGCTCGCGCTCGCCGGCGTGACTCAGTTAGAGGTCGCCCGCGGCTTTTCGATCCAACCCGGTCGAACCGCGTGGCCGGTCGGTACCGTTCTCCTGTGGGCCGTGGCAGGATTCATACATTGGTCACGCGTGGGCGGGCGCGACCCCCGGTGACGCCGCTTCAGTCGTCCGCGGCCGTCTTGGGGCGGTAGTTTCTGCTGACGGCCTTCCACGTCCCGGTCTTGAAGCGGTAGTAGTTCAGCGCCGCCGGAATCGTCGTCTCGGCGAGGAACGCCAGATAGAGTCCGGTGAGCCCCAGCGAAGTGACGGAGCCGATGTAGGTGAGTGGAATCGACCCGAGGAACATCCCGACGAACTGGCTGCCGAACGTCCAGCGGGTGTCGCCGCTGGCGTCGAGCGGACCCGCGGAGCCGCCGGAGACGCCCTGTAAGATGACGGCGATACAGGCAACGTAGACAAGGTCGATGGCGATGGGGACCGCCGGGTCCGCCGGGTTGTCCACGAACCCGAGGACGATAGGGCGGGCGAATATCGCCACGAGCGCCGCCGAGACGAGGTACGTGGCGACGGCGAACCGAATGACTTCGTTGCCGTAGACCTCGGCGGTCTGTTCGTCGTCTTTGCCGAGCGCCTGCCCAACGAGACTCGACGACGCTAGCCCGAAGCCCCAGCCGGGGGTGTTCATCAGGCCCCAGATGCGGCGGGCGATGACGAACGCCGCGACCACGTCGGGCCCGAAGCTGTCGAGGATAGCGAGCATCGGGAACTCGGCGACGGTCCAGACGAGTCCGCGACCCATCACGGGCAGTCCGATTTTCACGAGGTCGATGAGCGTCCCGGGGTCGACGAACGACCCGAACGGATCGATGGTGACGGGGAACGCCCCGACGCCGGGGAGCGACCCCCGCGACAGGCCGACCGCGAACGCGCCGGCGACGACGACGTTCGAGAGGACCGTTCCGAGCGCCGCGCCCTCGACGCCCATGTCGAGGCCGAAGATGAGCACCGCGTTGAGGACGATGTTGATGACCGCGCCGCTCGCTCGGAGCGTCATCGCGGTGTACGCGTCGTCGGTGCCGACGAGGACGCGGCTTCCGATGAGGTTCAGGCCGGCGAAGGGGACGCCGAGACCGACGATTCGGAGGTACGCCGCCCCGAGTTCGATGGCCCCTTGATCGCTGCTCAGCACGGAGATGAGCTCGGTGGGGAACAGCCAGAAGACGGCCGTGACGGGGAGCGTGGCGACGACAGTTAAGAGCGCGCTCGACCGCACCGCGAGTCCTAACTGGTCTATCGCGTCCGCGCCGAAGCGCTGGGAGACGAGTGCGATGGTTCCCCCCGCGATACCGCCACCGAGTGCGAAGGCGAGCCCCCAGTACGGCCCGGCGAACCCGACGCCGGTGATGGCGACGGTCCCCGAGGCGATCCCCACCATCGCCACGTCGACGGCGTTCTTCGACATCCGGGCGATGCCGGTGACGACGCGGGGCCACGAGAGGTCGGCGATACGGACGGCGCGCTCACGGTCCAGGAGACCGAGCCGGGCGAGCGCGAGCCCGATGCCGAGGATGAGGAGGCGAACGGGGTTGGAGACCGGAGACACTGCTGAATCGTAACTTCGGGGAGTACTTATGCACCTCGCAACGGACCGAAAAGTTCCGGTAGACGGCGTGTGGCAACCATCGACGGTGGGTTCCGCGTTCGGTACGTTTTTCGCCGACGCGACACATCACTCGGGTATGTCCGGAACCCTCGACCACGTGATGATTCGCGTCGAAGACCTCGAGGAGTCGCTCGACTGGTACACGACCCATCTCGGCTACGAGGAGAAGGGTCGCTGGGAGGCCGACACGTTCACCAACGTCTACCTCGGCCCCGAGGACCTCCACGAGGAGGGCGCGGTCCTCGAACTCACCTACAACCACGGCGACCACACCTACGAGATGGGCGACGCGTGGGGCCACATCGCGGTCCGCGTCCCCGAGGACGAACTCGAATCCTCCTACCAGCAGCTCATGGACGAGGGCGTCGAGGACTACCGCGACCCCGAGTCCTGCGGCGGCCGCTACGCGTTCGTCAAGGATCCCGACGGCCACGAAGTCGAAATCGTCAAGCGCGACCACGGCGCGAAGTGGAGCCTCGACCACACGATGATTCGCGTCGAGGACGCCGACGAGGCGCTCGGCTTCTGGACCCGTAAGTTCGGCTACGAACACACCGGCCGCTGGGAGTCCGACACCTTCGCGAACTACTTCATGAAGCCCGAGGGCGCGGCCGAAGAGGCGATGGCCGTCGAACTCACCTACAACTACGACGGCCGGAGCTACGAGATGGGCGACGCGTGGGGCCACCTCGCAGTCAGCGCCGACGACCTCCACGACTACTGGGAGACGCTCATGGAGCGCGAGGCCGAGGACTACCGCGACCCCGAGTCCTGCGACGACATGTTTGCGTTCACGAAGGACCCCGACGGCCACGAAATTGAGGTCATCCCTTCCGACTTCGAGTCACCGGAATAACATATAGTATTTTCAACATCGGTCTTTTCTTGTCTTTTAATTGAACGTTCGTCTTGTAAGACATTCTCGTTAGAGATATTTTCCACAAAGTATTTACTTCGGCTCAGGAGAGTCGCTTTCGTACCCCTACCCAAGGTGAAAATCAGCGAGTAATCCCGCGCCCGACCTACCCACGGGCGAACGGGGTAGAAAGCTGTTTCGCCGCTTATAGACACATCTATAACAATGACAGAAAACAAACAAGTTCGCGCGGTTCTGCTCGCTGCGCTGATGGTTTTCTCGGTCTTCGCCGGGTCCATCGCGTTTACGGGCACTGCCGCCGCAGCGGCTACGTCTCCCAATGTCACTACGACATCGGTTGACAAGGGTCCTTCTGCGACCGTCGACGTTGATGTTACTGACAACACCAGCTCGGACGGTCCTGGGCTTTACGCATGGATCGACGTAAACGGAGACGGTTATTACAACGCATCTGAACCGTCTGCGGACGACACTAGCTACACCAACGGAACGACCGTCAGCATTACTGGCATTCCGGTATACTCCAACATCTCTGCTGGAACCTACAACGTTGCAGTCGTTGAGACCGGTTCCTTCGGCGTGGGCACTCAAGAGGAAGCCCACGACACTGTTGACATCAACACCGCCAACCCTGCTGACTTCGGCTCCGCCATCCACTACGACGACGGTACGCCGAAGGTCGAAGTTGCCTTCGACGAAGACGTCTCGGTCGTCGAGATGAACGTCACCGACGGCGAGACGAACCTCTCGCAGTCCGCGTCCGTCTCCGGCGGACAGGTCAACGTCACCCTCAGTCAGGTCTACACCGAGGACCTCGAAGTCACGTACAACGTGACCGACTCCTCCGGTAACGCGGCCACCGGCACCGAGGACGTTACCTTCGCGCCCGTCTACGTCGCGAACAACTCCAACAACACGGCCTACCAGGGCTCCACCGTCGCGGTCGTCGCGGGTGCGACGAACACCGACGTCGAAGTGGAGGGCACCGACGACGACAACAGCTACCAGTTCTCCGGTTCCACCGGCGAGAACAGTCAGGTCTTCCTCTTCGAAACCGAAGGTAAGACCCTCGACACCTACGAGTTCACCATCGGCGGTGCGCAGCAGGCCCAGGTTGCCGTTCGCGACCTCGGCTTCGAGCTCACCGTTGACGACCTGAACATCACGACCGATGACGGCATCGAAGGCACCGTCTCGGCCAACGCGGGCGGCCGCACCGTCGACGTCGTCGCACTCGACGACAACGGTGACGAGGTCGACGGCACCGAGACGACCGTCACGCTCAACGGGCAGGGTGAAGCCGACTTCAACCTGAGCTCGGTCGAAACTGGCGAGTACACGGTCGAAGCGACCGACGCGTTCTCGGGCGTCACGCTTGAGTCCGACACGGTCACCGTCTCGAAGGCCAAGGACTCCTCGGGTGACTTCACGTCGTCCGTCATCAGCGAACAGGTCGGCGACGTTGCCGAAATCACCGTCATGCTCGACGGCACCGACGACGCGGAGATTCAGATCGGTGCGAACGAGCTCGGTTACAGCGCCAACGTCTCTGTCACCGACGACAACAACGACGGCGAGGTCGTGCTCCTGTTCAACACCTACGCGCCGAGCAAGACCTCCTCGTTCGACGTTGACGACAGCGACGACGAGTACACGGTTCAGGATATCTCGACCGATATCTCCGGCAGCGACACCCTCGACGCCGGCGACTACGACCTCGAAGTCTCCACCGGCGGCGACGCGGACAACGTCGCGACGCTCGTCCTCGAAGAGCGCAGCACCGAGAGTGTCTCCACCTGGACGGCACCCACGGGTGCTGACATCACCGAGACCGAAGATGTCTACGACGCAATTGAGAACGAGAACCTGACGCAGACGGACTCGCTGGCGAACGGCGACGTCGTCGTCACGCAGGTCACCGCGACGGGCCTCGAAGGCGCGTTCGACGCGTCGAACTTCGACGCCCTCTCGGGCACGCAGTTCAACCTCACGGTCGAGCAGACGAACCCCGGTCCGAACCGCGACGCGAAGGTCCTTGGTATCAACAGCTCGAGCGCCACGATCATCGCTGACGGTGCCAACGACACGTACTTCATCGTCTACGACCTCGACGACATCTCTGCTTCGCGCACGGACTACTACGACAACACCTCGACGCTCTACGAAGTCGAGGACGACGACGCGTTCAACGCGACGTTCACCGTCCTCGAAGACGGTGACCTCGCCGAAGACGACGAGTCGGCCTCCGACGAGTTCGAAGTCGTCGAACCCGAACTTGAACTCGACCAGGACGAGTTCGCAGTCTCCAACGCCGCCGAGCAGTCCATCTCGGGCACGGCCACTGTCGCCCCCGGAACGGAACTCACCATCCGCGTGAAGTCCGACGGCGACACCCAGCCGCGCTTCCTGAAGACGGCTTCGGTGTACGTACAGGCTGACGGTACGTTCTCCTCCGCGTTCGACTTCTCGGAGCAGAACGTCAACGACACGTTCGAAGTGACGGTTTCGGTTGACTCCGGCACGGCCGCTGACGCGACCGCTGACGGCATCGTCGGCGAAGCCATGGAGACGACCACGGCCGCGGAGACGACCACGACCGAGGAATCCACGGAAACGACCACCACGGAAGCGTCGACCGAGGAGTCCACGGAAACGGCAACCGCGACCGAAGAGCCGACTGAGGAAGCCACCGAGGAGACCACCGAGTCCAGCACGCCTGGCTTCGGCGTCGTTGTCGCCCTCGTCGCGCTCGTCGCCGCTGCGCTCCTCGCAGTCCGCCGCGACAACTAACGACCGCTAATCCACTACCGGGGTTCTCCCGGTCCCCTCAACACTTCTTTATCGACTGCCTACACAGCGGCGGCGCTGTGCGGTCGGCTCGTCCGGACGGTCGGACGGCCCCCGTGCCCGGAACGACAAGGGATTTATTCGCTCCACCGCATCAAACACGTATGCCCGGTCTCCTCTCCGACATCCTCGCGTGGGTGGTTATCGGAACCTTCGTCGCCGGCGCGGTCGTCAACGGACGGAACCGCGACCTCGGGCGGCGGGTGATGTCCGCAGCGTGGGTGTTGTTTGCGGTCTTCTGGCTCCAACTCATCCCGCATTTCACGCTCGTTCACAAGAGCTACATCGAGGGTCTGTTGACCATCGCCGCCGTCCCGGCGTCGCTTTACGCCGGGTGGCTCCTCTACAACGGCCGCGACACGCTGTTCGTCCTCTCGCGGGCCGTCGCCGCCATGGGTGTGGTCTACCTCCCCTTCGAGACGATTCCCGCGCTGACGCTGTTCGGGACGACGATCCCTGCTCCCCGCGGCATTCTCATGGAGTCCGTCGCGGCGCAGACGCGCTTCCTCATCGAATCGCTCGGGTACACGCCGCAGATGATTCCCGGCGACGAGGGCTACCTGAACACGTTCCTGTGGATGCGGGGCTCTCACCGAATCGAAATCTCGGTCGTTCTCGCCTGTACCGGCCTCGGGAGCATCGCCATCTTCGCCGGCCTCATCGCCGCCGTCGACGCCCCGATGCGCCGGAAACTCCGCGGGCTCGCCATCGCCGTCCCCATCATCTACGCGCTGAACCTGCTTCGGACGACGTTCATCACCATCTCGGTCGGCAAGCAGTACTTCCAACTGTTCGTCGACGAAGTGCTGTTCCTCTTCGGCTCGTCGGACCCCTACATGGTGTCGTTCTTCATCTCCGACCGCATCATCAGCCAGGCGCTCGCGGTCGTCGCGCTCGTCGGCATCACGTATCTCGTCGTACAGGAGGTGCCGGAACTCCTCACCGTCATCGAGGACGTGCTCTACATGGTGACCGGCGAGGAGTACGACCTCAGAAGCGAGTTAGGGCTCGACGGGCGAGCGTAGTCGGTCCGTCCCGTTTTCTCTTCAGTTTTCGTCGTCGAACAGTTCCTCGGGCGCGCCGCCGAGCGCCGAGAGCGCGTCGGCCTCGACGTGGTGGACCTCGCCGGGGATGACGAGCATGTGCAGCGGTTCGCCGAAGTCGCGCTCGGCGAGCGCTGACAGTCGGTCCGCGGCGACGACGGGGTCCGGACTCCCGGCCCGGCAGACGGCCACGCCGAGGGCGTCGCCGTCCCAGTGTTCGGCGAAGAGTTCGGCGGCGTAGTCGGCGGTCATGTACTGGTCGCCGTCGACCTCGACGCCGCGGCGACCCTCCCAGTCGACCTTGATGTCGAGGTAGACGAGCGTATGCAAGCCGAGTTCGCGGTTCGCTTCGAGGGAGTCGACGACGCTCTTCGGCACCGGGTCGCCGCCGTGAACGTACGGGAACGGGAGCGTCACGGCTTTCCCGAAGCGGTAGTTCTGGAGTCCGGTCAGACCGCTGGCGGCGGACTGGGCGGTCACACCGTGGATGAGTCGCGTCTCAATACCGCGGTCTTCGGCGCGGAGACGCAGGTCGACGTGCGTGGTCGAAATCATCGTGTCGCCGGCGGTGAGGAACGCGACGTGGTCGTCCTCCGCGGCGTCGAGTATCGGTTCTGGGTCCTGTTCGACGCCGGCGCGGTCGCGGACCTCGATGTCGATGTCGTGGTAGGATTCGAGTTCCTCGACGGTCGCGCCGACGAGGTGACTCGTGTAGAACTCAGCGAAAGCGCGGTCGGCGTCCGCGAGCGCCTCCCGCCCTTCGACGGTGATGGAGCGCTCGTCGTACAGACCGAGACCGATGAAGGTGAGCATGTTCGTGTTCTGTCGCGGGCGATGATAAGCGGCGTGACCTCCGGTGAGTCGGCCGATACCCATTGTGTGAGATTACCCAACACACTTTATTGTAGTGGAGGAAAATATTACCTCCGTATGTCAACCGATAGTCGTACACTAGAGACGGAGATGTTCGGACGCGCGGTGCGATTCGACTACTCGGAGCGGTGGGTAGGCTACTCGCTTTTCCTCCTCAGAGTAGTGATGGGGTGGACGCTGTTCCAAGGTGGCATCACGAAGCTCGTGACGTACCTCGATGCGGACCCCTCGAACAACTGGACTGCGGCGGGCTACCTCGCCAACGCGATTCCCGAGGGGAACCCCCTAATGGGGCTGTGGAGTTCGATGGCGGGGAGTCCGCTCATCGACATGCTGAACATGTGGGGCTTGACACTCGCTGGATTAGCCCTCATCCTCGGCGCATTCGTCCGGTTCAGTGCCTTCTGGGGCGCGGTTATGATGCTGTTCTACTGGGCAGCAGCGCTCGAAGGCGGCATCCTCGCGGGGCTTCCGCTGGCCCACGGTTGGGTCGTCGACGACCACATCGTCTACGCGGTGTTGCTGTTCGGCCTCGGCGCGTTCGGCGCGGGCCGCATCCTCGGCGTCGACGCCTACCTCGAAAACATGGAGTTCGTGCGGCGTAACCGGTGGATGAGTCTCGTTATGGGCTGACTTCCACGCGGCGGCGACCACTTTTTTGAAGTCTCTCGCGGACGGACCCGACGGAACTTTCTCGACTGCTGCGTTTCGTTCGACTGATGTCGATTCCTCGTGCGACAGTTTCCTGTCCGACGTGCGGCCTCGAAGAGCGCTTCTCGAAGCTCGCGGACGCGCGTCTCCGAATCGAAGAACACCGCGCGGAGACCGGACACGACCCCACGTGGGAGTTGGGTCGGTTCGCACCCGGTGTGGAGAAGATGGGCGACGACGCGGGCGTGTGCGGCGTGAACCCCGACACGGACCGCTGAGTCGGTGGACCGCAGACTCGAATTCTGTCCCTCCCCCCGTCGAGCGTCGAGTCAGCGGATATGAGATTCATAACAATACGACATTCCCTCGAACGAGTGGGTATGTGGTGCGAACGCTGCGGACGAGATACGACGGTCCGGAGACACGCGGTAGACGAGTTCACGGGATTCCTCTGTAGCGACTGTCGCGTGGTGTGGGACCGATTTACGTCGGCGTAATCGGTGGGCCGGACCCGAACTCCCCGGCGTCGTCGCCGATAGCTACTTTTCGACACGGTCGATAGCTGTGTCCGATGGTCAACGGAACACGAGTCGCGGCTGTGGACGATGTCCCCGAAAACGGGTCGTACCTGTTCACCGCGGAGGACGCGTATTCGCGGACGAAAGAGCTCATCCTCGTCCGGTGCGACGACGGGCCGGGCATCGAAGCGTGGCCGAACACGTGCACTCACGAGAATCAGCGGTTCGACCGCGGGACCGGCGCGGCGATACGTGACGGCGAGATTATCTGTCCGAAACACGGGTCGATGTTTGACGCCTGTTCCGGTGCATGCGAAAACGGCGAAGCGGCAGGTACCGCTCTCCCGGACGTGGACATCGCAGTCGCCGATGGCGACGTTTTCCTGACCGACGACGAGTACACCTATCTCTACGAGGGCGCGGCGGAAAACGGTGAAGACGAGGACGACGACGAAGACGACGATATCCCGAGTTCGACGTCACACATCGGGTTTTGAGCCGTTCCCAGGACGGTTCGGTCGCTATTGCACCGTTCCGAACGGCGGTATACTGGTCACCTACTGGTCAGCGCCGTCCTCGTCGAGAACCCCGTGGTACGGGCAAACGAACTCGTCGCGGATGAGCTGTGCGTCGACGCGTGGTGAGACACGAGAGGGGTGGTGAGGATGAAGAACGAGTTTCGGCGGAAGCGTGGTACTCCACACGTCAATGAGCATCCCGTCGAACACGCTGTAAAACCCGAACCGGAGACCTTCGTCTCCGGGGTTGAGTTGTGGGATGGTGAAGGAACCAGTAGAAGCCGGTGGAGGGGATTGTGAACCTCACTTGCAACGCTCCGCGTTGCTCGCTGGCTCAAATCCCTCCACGCGAGGCTCTTCAATCGTACTGTGTTCGGTAGAAAGAGCCGGTGGAGGGCTTACAGAATAAGGGTTCAAAACCTATTAGGTGGTGGCGCGTGAGTGTGAACTATGCCGATCACCGACTTCGGGAGACAGTTGGCGAACACTGTGGAGAACATCGAGGAATCCGACGAGATTCTCGACCGGAACAAGGAGCTAATTCTCGACTACAAACAGGATCAAGTGCTCAACGGACTGAGCGAAGCGACGCTCCTCCGGAACACCCAGCGGCTCAAGATCGTTGCTCAGGAGGTCGAGAAACCGTTTGATGAAATGGACAAGTCAGACGTCAAAGCCGTGATTGTGTGGCTTCACAACCGCGATTACACGGACGAGACGGTCGACACCTACAAGACGGTCATCAAAACCTTCTGGGGCTGGTTGAAAGACGCCGGAAAGGACGAAACGCCGGAAGAGGTCAAATGGATTCAATTGACCAACGGGAACGGGAACGGCGACACACTCCCGAAGGACCTCCTCACGAAAGACGAGATCGAAGCCCAAGTTGACGCCGCGAAGAATCCACGAGACAAGGCGCTTATCTATATGCTGTATGAGACGGGCGCACGGATCGGCGAATTGATCGACCTCACCGTGGGCGACATCGAGGATCGAAAACACGGCAAGAAGGTAGTGATCGACGGCAAGACCGGGGCGCGACGGCTCCCCCTCGTCGAGTCGGTTCCGCATATCAACAACTGGCTCAACAAGCACCCGAACCCGGAGAAGGGCGCGCCGCTGTGGTGTAAGATCCAACAGGGAAGCGGCGACGACCAACTCGGCTACCGATACATCCGTGAGAAGATTCTGCAAAAGAATATGGAACGCGCTGGGATCGACAAGCCGTCGAACCCACACCACTACCGACACTCTCGGGCGTCACACCTCGCCACTGAGTTGAAAGAGGCTCAACTGTGTGAATGGTTCGGCTGGGTCCAAGGCTCGGACGTCCCGGCGCGCTACGTCCACCTAAGCGGCCGTGACATCGACAACGCCTACGACCAAATGCACGGGTTGTATGAACCCGACGAGGACGAAGACACCCCATCAGTTGTCGAGTGCTGGCGCTGTGAGGAGTTGAACGAACCCAACGCCAGATACTGTGGTCGGTGTGGAGCACCGCTTGACGATGATGCACAGTCCTTCAACGAACAGGTTGAGGAGGATATTACGGCTGATTACCGGGAGACTGATCCAGAGGACATCGATACGCTGGAGGCAATCGATACGATTAACGAACTGATCCAGCGGCCGGATGTCAAGGCGATACTTGATCGGGATGAGAGCTAATCATCGTCGGGTTCATACGATCCCCTGTCCCGTCCAAAAAGCGGTTCACGGTTCTCTTCTTCCCAGATAAGCTCGGCTACGTCTACGTCACTCTCTGCAAGAGTCTGCAACACGGCTTGCATTTCAGGAATCCGCAAGCCATCCACGTCGTCGGGGGTAACTCTAGCGAGAGCACTATCCACGATCACATTACCGTGCGCCGGCCGCTCCACATTGAACGTAACCCGAACGTGACGGTTATTCATATGCCGTTCAGCAAGCGTCACACCGTGCTCCAAATATCGATCGAAAGGGGGCATATAGTCGTTGAACAGTCCCCGGTACAATACATAGAACATACCTCTTGCCCCGTCTCTCGTCCTGTGATGATCCATATTCTCTTCTGTGAAGAGTTTGTCTAGATTGAGTTCTTCCCAGTTGTCGGAGTGACGCCCGCCAAGTAGCGCAAAGTCGTAGATTGCCCATCGGAGTCGGTCGCGTATCCGAGAATACATTTGCCACCTCGCTTGATCTGACATCTTGAATTCTTCCTCCCCCGAGAGGTATTTCCGCTGTTTACTCGTTAGTACCGCGTTTGGTCCTTCTTGGCTCTCACTGTCCTCACCTGATTCCATAGCATCAGGATACTCTGAGCCTGATCTTATAATGTTTTTGAATGCCTGCGAATATACATAGAATGTCAACGACAACCGATCGGACGACGGTGACGGTGCCCGTCGAACTGCATCGCCGTGTGTTCGGCGAGGACGGTATGAAACCGTATGACACGATGTCTAATGCGGAGTTCATCGAAGAAATGGCAGACACCTACGAGAGGGTGCAAGGGTTATGATGGACGTTGTCGCCGAACACCGCGACGACCTCGAAGCTCTTGCGGAGCGTGAGGATCTTCGTTGCTCCAAATACGCTAAGGCGCTCCTCGAAGCGGCGGAGTCAGAGGACTGAGCGCGGTGTACCGAAAGCAAACGGGCGCTGGGTACGCTCGCGACGGCGGAGCCTGTCATAGTGGCGGCTCTCAGAATACTCCCGTCGGCGCGCCGTGGCGCGGGGCCGTGAGGGAGGACGACAAGACGCGGTTATTCAAATACGTTCGTTCGACCCGCGAGGGCGTCCCTCTGGCGAAGATCGTTCGGGACGTGTTCGGGACCGACGCCGACGCGGGCGGGGCTGAGTACCAACTGGCGCGGCGATTCTTCGACCGTCACCCTGAATTTTTCAATACCGACCGCAGAGGCGACCTCTTGTGGGTAGAGCCACGGATCGGGATATTCACGCGGCTTAACTTGAGACAGCAGTATGCGAATGGCAAAACCACTGGACGGGAGGGAGTCGAGACGACCGCCACCGAACCGACGGACGAATTCGAGGGGAGCGACGACGGGGCCACCGGCAGACCTGAGCACACGGATGACGGGCCGATGTACGCAAAAGCCCGGACGCGGTCGTTCTTGAGTAATTATCTTCAGATTGGGGCTGACTCCGTCCGGCGGTCCCTGTTCGCGCAACTCGTCAAGGACGTCGAAGGGACGGCGGGCAAGTGGCAGATATTCGAGCGCGTCCGTGGCAAGGGGGACGACTACCTCTGCCTGCCGTATCGGACCCGTCACAACGACGGCAGGCGGGCACGGGACGTCCGCGGAGGGTTCGAGGACGCACTAGGGCTGGCGGCGGGGCGGCACACAGAGGCGGTCGTCCTGACGGTCACAACGGACCCGAAAGAACACGACAGCCTCACGGACGCTCTGGCGTCTCTGTCGACGAACAAGGGGCGGCTAATGTCGTGGCTATCGACGGAATATCAGCTCGGGTATCGACCGGAGAACCTGTCGGTCCTACAGTTTACGGAGTCGGGCCTGCCGCACTATCACATCGTTCTGTTCGGCGTTTCGTGGGCCGTCTCACAGGAACAGTTAGCGGAGATGTGGCGGTCATACGGACAAGGGTACGTCGTCGACGCGCGGACGGCGCGGAATCCACACGACGGGGACTCGTGGCTACTCCACGACGACGAGCAGGGGCGGGTGTCTCTGTCGTGGTATCTCGGAAAGGCGATACGGGAGCTGGTCGACGTGGCGGAGTCGACGCCGGCGGACCTCCGCGACCGGATCAGGGACGGGGACGTATCGGCGTGGCGGCAGACGTTGTACTGGGCGACAGAGCGGCAGTACTACACTTGTAGTCCGTCACTGAAGCGGTCCACGGCGGACGACGACCTGCCACACGTTCCGGTATGGGAGTTCGTCGGGACGGCGGAGTACGCGGACCTCCCGGCACACGTCCGTCGGCAGGCGACGTTTGCGGATCGACCGCCACCGGCGACGGCATCGACGTCCTCAATCACGACGGCAGGGGCGACAGCTGACTAGCCGTGGCTACGCCGGACCTAAGACGGAGAATACTGAACGAATATCTATGCAACACCGGACTAACGACGGCGGAAACGGGGAGTTCGACGGTTCGAACCCCGGGGGTATGGGCCGATGAGTACTGACGCGAGCGCGGGCGCGGCGGACGACGCTGGCGACGGGAACGACCGGAGCGATTACGCGGAGATGATCGACGATCTCGACGCGGCGATCTCCGAAGCGCGGAAGAAGGTAGAGTCGGGGCGGGTGTACGACGCGGAGAACGAGCGCGTCCGGCAGGGGTGGATTCGCGTCCTCGCCTACGCGACAAATGTACGTCGGCAGGTGACGACCGACCGCGACCTTGAGGAGCTAGCAGAGCGGATCGACGAGCTCGAAGACGCACAGGAGGGCGACCGATGACCCGAAAGAGTAAACGCGAACTGGAGCGGGCGGTTGAGGCCCTCGGCGACGACAGCGACACCGAACCCTCAGCGATCGTAGCGTTTGAACTGGAGGACGGTACATACGTCGACGAGGACGGCGATCCGATCGACCGCCCGGGCGAGGTGGTATTCACCCTCCCGGATGACGTCTGGAGTCGGTGGACCGATCCGCCTGTCTCGGTCCAAAATCTATGACCCGAAAATCCAAACGTGAACTAGAGCGTGCGCTCGACCAACTCTACCCCGACGCCGCTGACGGACCAACGGAGATTGTGATACAAGACTACGTGGTTCCGACGGACTGGGGCGACGATCCCGACGCCGAGAAGCGGCTTGAATCCCGGACGCGGCTCACTCGGGACGCCGTCGGCAAGTGGCATACCGAACGGGAGGACGTCGACGAATGACGCGACCCTCGAAGCGTGAAGTGGAGCGGGCGATTGAGGAGTTAGAGGACGAAGGGGCGGAAGCGACGGTGTCGCTCACCGACCTCCTCCTCGACGACAGAGGTGACAAATGACCCGGCGCTCGAAGCGTGCGATTGAGCGCGCTATCGGCGACCTTGACGCGGACGATGGTCCCGACGCCGACCGGGTTATGATCCTCCGGCGGATCGTCGACGCCGAAGGGCGACCGATCGGAATACAAGAGAAGATGATCGACCTGTGATCCGCCGAAGTCGCCGGGAGATCGCCCGCGTCGTCGAAAAGCTGGAATGGGATACACACACCGACGCCGACGGGTTCAACCCGGATCCACTCACAATTGAAGAAAAGCGGGCGCTTGCGGACGTATTCGACACGAATCCGTGGAACGGGACGGACACCGAGGCGGTGGATGTCCTCACTGCAATTCACAGGAGCTAATGATTTTTGCGGGAGCTACGCGCGGGCGCACGAACCGATCCATCAAATACCCGCCTACTCAGCCGGGATAGTTTCACACCAAACATTTAGATGGTAGTTTTCTAACACCTGAGTATGCGACGAAGAGCATATACAGCAGCTACAATATCCTTACTTTTCGGGACGTCCGGCTGTCTAGCAACAGATGGGTCTAGACAAACAGGTGAACCGAATGCTACGGAAACAACATCGGCCGAAAATGAAAGTGGCACCGGTATGACTGAGGTCAAAACCACCGCTCAGACACCTCCTGAGCCAATTGAAACGGTCTTTCAGGGGAGTGGATCGGTATTAAAAGAGTTTCAAACCGAACGTGAGGGACCGGTGCTATTCGATATTGAGCTTGAGGACTCCTCGGGAGTCGAGATAGTTGTAATAAATGAGGAGGGTGAAAGAGAAACAACCCTACAACGACCAGGAGGCAGAAGGGACTGGACAAGTGCGGAGTTGCTCCGTGATATTGAACCCGGAAACTACGCTCTCGACGTTAGCTCAGACAGTGCTTGGAGCGTTGAGATGGATCAATATCCGGTTTTAGAACAATCTACTGTTGACCCGCCAGAATTACCATTAGAATTCGATGGGGATTCTCCTGCTGTATTTGGCCCGTACTATCTCGAAGGATTCTACAGTGTGACGAGTCTCTCTGAGGAACTTATGGCCGTTCAATTTCATAACGCAAGCGGCGAACAGTTGGAAAGCCTCAGACATAGTAGCAGATTCACGGCTGAGGGGGAAGAGGTAGAGCACGATCCGATTAACATAGAAGGCGTTTGTTGGATTAGTTGCGTAGGAATTGAAGATTATAGTGTGACTGTTGAGGGGGCTAACTAACGTATAAATCGTGATTCAACGGACTCGAACAGTAGCGATTTACTATGATTCGTCCTCACCGCTCAATTCCGAAGTGATAGAAATGCTCCGGCGCACGGGGTCGCTTTCTTCTCCCTGAGGGCCAACGACGACCAATTCGACCGTATATTCTCCGGCCTGCATATTGTGATCCCAGCGGTTGATGAACCACATAGAGGATTCAACGACGGTTTCCGTGTCTCGCTCTGGTTCAAGCGTCCGTTCGCGGTCACGGTCCATCACTTCAGCCCCGTCCGAATCGGTGATGTGCCACTGCTCGATCACGGTGAACGAATCTGTGGACGGATTGAGAACCTCGTACCGTCGACTGGCCATAAGCCATTCGTCGTCGGCCTGAAGGCGTAGGTCGTGAATGACGGGACGCTCGGTAGCGTCCACCTGTTCGGTAGTTGTGGTTTGGTCGGTCGATGTGTTCCCGTCGTCGGCGGGTTCGGATTCGTCGACGAGTCCGGATTCGCCGGACGTTCCTAAATTGACTGAGATACACCCAGCAGTCCCCACAAGAGGCACTGTCGCGAGGAAGGTCCGTCGACGCATACTTTTGGCTTCGAGGGTTGTGGTTAAATAATCCCTGACAAGAAGGTCGTCGTTTATATACCCGAATCGCCGGAAGGATTTGAACCCTTTTTAGGCAAGCCGGTGGAGGGATTTGAACCCTCGGCCTATTCCTTACGAAGGAATCGCTCTGCCAGCTGAGCTACACCGGCGCGGTGGGCTTTCGAACGCATTCTTCCGTACCCCGGTTACGTAATTAAGACTTGCGAATCAACCCGGTGTCTGCCGTTCGGCACCAGCCCTCTCACGCCCGCTTCGTCAGGCGAACGTCGAGACAGACGTTGTACTCGTGGGGGGCGTACGACCGGACGACGTGCTCGTTCACGACTTCGACCACGTAGGTCGGTTCGGCGGCGGCGCGGACGGCGGCGAGTCCCGGCCCGAACGGGTCGTCCTCGTGTTGGATGTCGTAGAGGTGAATCACGCACTCGTCGCTCGCGAGGCGGACCGCCGTATCGAGGAAGTCGCCCGCGCTGTGCGGGAGGTTCATGATGAGTCGGTCGGCCCAGCCCTCGTAGTCGGCGGCGACCTCGCGCACGTCGCCGTGAATCGCGGTGAGTCGGTCGGTCACGTCGTTCCGCTCGGCGTTCTCGCGGAGGTACTCGACGGCCGCCTCGTTGAGGTCGCAGGCAACGACCTCCGCGCCGGCGGCGGCGGCCGGGACGGCGAAGGGGCCGACGCCGGCGAACATGTCGAACACGTGCTCGCCCTCGCGAATCGCCTCAACGACGCGGTGGCGCTCGGTCGCCAGTCGCGGCGAGAAGTAGACGGTATCGATGTCGAGACGGAACTCGTGACCGTACTCGCGGTGGACGGTCTCGGTCGAGTCGCCGACGAGCACGTCCCAGTCGCGGACGCGGAGTTCGCCTTTGACCTTCGAGGCGCGGTTGACGACCGTCTCGGCCTTGAGGTCCGAGGCGACGATGGCGTCGGCGATGTCGCGGGCGCGGTCGGGGTCGTCCTCGTCGAGGATGACGATGTCGCCGAGTCGCTCGTAGGAGGGTTCGAAGCCGAGCAGATCGGCGGGCGTGGTCTGCGTCTCTCGGACGGGAGGTTCGAAGTCGACGACTGCTAGGTCGTCGGGGACGGCGTCGGCGTCGACGACGGGGATGTAGAGAGTCCCCTCGGCGACGGTAATCTCGTGGTCGTGGTCGAGCAGGCCGGCGTCGGCGAGGCGCCGGCGCGCCGCCTCGCCGGACTCGCGGGGCACGCGGACGCAGGGGACGTTCATACCCCCACCACTACACGGCTCCGAGTAAGGGTGACGCTTCGCCGCGAACGTATATACGACCCTGATGCATCAGGGACCACGTATAGATGTCTGGCGAGGAAACGATGATTCGCCCACACTCTCGACGATAGCCGTCGTTCGAGTGGGGTGCCTCTGACACAGTTGGGCCTTGCCCGGGGCCCACTTTCGGACCCCAGTCCTGAGAGGAGTGACTCGGGCGTATGCCGCCGAAATAGCGTCCGTCGGTGGCGACGTTTCTCGCGGAACTCACCGTTCGAAAATTGACCGTCTCGGCCGGATGGTGTTCTTTTTGCAGCCACGAGTCGGCGACTCGTCCCCGCTTACACCTCGACGTGGTCGCGGTCGATACCGAGGAACGACTCGGCGGTTTCGACCCAGTCGGCGAGCGTTCGAGTCCCATCGTCTCGCTCGTGCGGATAGACGGCCTCGATTTCGTCGTCGCGGAAGACGATGCCCAGCGTCGGCGGAAGGACGACCGCGTCGTGTTCGGGACCCATCCGCCCCGACCCGACCGTCGCGTGCTCGTCGAGCGTCGGGAGCGCGACCCCTTCCGTTCGCGCCCACAGCCGGCACTCGGCGAGTCGCTCGCGGACGATTGCGTCTCGTTTCGTCGGTGCGGTGTCGGACTCCACGTCAACCTCGCGACCCCACGTCCGGACGCACACGTCGTCGACGAGCCCCTCGTCCGCGAGTCGTTCGAGTCGAACGACTAGCGTCTGGTGTTCCTCCCCGAGGCCGTCCCGAATCGGGCGAATCCACAGTTCTACCCGCCGTTCACCGTCGGTCTGCATGCTCCTCACCACCGGTAACAGATACGCTCGGGGGGAGAATAAGCCGGAGCCATCCTTCCCGCCGACCGGGAATCGGAAACGCGCGGGCGACGCGTGGTGCGGTTGAGTCCGAGAGCGTGAGAGTCCGGACGGCGCGACCGGGTTCGGTTTTATTCGCTCAGCGCGCGTCTGTGACGACATGTTCGACCACATTCTCGTCCCCACCGACGGTAGCGACCACGCGGTCCGCGCCGCCGACTACGCGGTCGACCTCGCGGCGACCTACGGGGCCGCGCTCCACGTCCTCTACGTCGTCGACGTCCGAACCGGTCACGCTGACGCACCCGTCGATGACGACGATTCCCAGACGCGCGGAGAGGCGGCAGTCGGCATCGTCGCCGACCGCGCGGCCGACCGTGACGTACCCGTCGAGACGGAGATTCGGGTCGGCCTGCCGCACGAGGCCATCATCGACTACGGCGAGGAACGCGACATCGACCTCGTGGTGATGGGTACCCACGGGACGAGCGGACTGGAGCGATACCTGCTCGGAAGCGTCGCTGAGCGAGTCGTCAGACTCTCGGACGTGCCGGTGCTGTGCGTGCCGCCGGCTGATGACGACGAGTGAGGTGCGTCGCTCGGGGCTGACAGACGGGCGGTGAGGCGGGCGTGAGCGGCGGCCCTCAGCGGACGACCATCACGCTCATCGGCGCACGTCCGGCGACCAACTCGGCGACGCTCCCGAACAGCAGGTCCGTCTCGCCGGTGCGGCCGTGACCGCCGAGGTAGACGGCGTCGACGCCCTCCCGGCGCGCGAATTCGACGATGGTCCGCGCGGGGTCTCCGCGGTGGGTCTCGGTTCGGAGTTCCACGCCGCTCCCGTCGGCCAGCGCCGCGAGTTCGTCGAAGATATCCTCTGCGAGTTCGTCGGCGCGTTCGTACCACTCCTCGGAGCCGTGGAGCGGTTCCGTGCTGATGTCCACGTCGAACGGGGCGCTGTAGCCGGGGTCGGCCGGGTTGATGACGTGCAGGGCGACGACCGTCGAGTCGGCGTGCGCGAGGGCCTGTTCGAACGCTCGCTTCGACAGCGGCGAGCCATCGACGGCGACGAGAATCGTATCTATCATGATTATTAGTACGTCGTCTCGGCACAAAAACGCTCCCGCGCCGGGTTTTTCTCCGCGGCGTGCGAGGTGCCACCCGTGTTATCCGTCCCCGAACTGTTCGAGTCGCCGCGCGACCGGTGGCGGACGCTCGCGCTCGCCGTCGTCGTCGTCGCCGTCGTCGCGCTCGCCGGCACGACGCTCGTCGACCGCTTCCCGTTTCTCGCCAATCCGACGGCGCTGCGGACGTGGCTCCTCGACTTTGGCGCGCTCGCACCCCTCGCGTTCGTCGGCGTGCAAATCGCGCAGGTCCTCGTCGCGCCCATCCCCGGACAGGCGCTCGGGTTCGCCAGCGGCTACCTGTTCGGCGCGCTCTGGGGAACGGTCTACAGCATGGTCGGCATCGTCCTCGGCACGGCGCTCGCCGTCGGAATCGCGCGGTCTCTCGGCCGCCCGTACGTCGAACGCGTCGTCACCGCCGACGCCCTCTCGGTGTTCGACGACGCGATGGAGACTCACGGTTTGGCCGTCCTCTTTCTCGTGTTTCTGGTTCCGGGACTCCCGGACGACGCCATCTGCTTCGCCGCCGGCCTCACCGACATCCCGGTCCGACGGGTCGTCCTCGTCGCGGCGGTGGGTCGGCTCCCCGGCTTCCTGCTCGTGAACCTTGCGGGCGCGGCCGCCGCCGACGGCAACGCCGAACTCACCGCGGTCTTCGTCGGCGCGTTGCTCGCGGCGTCGGTTCTCGGCTACCTCTACCGCGACCGACTCATGGGCGCGCTCGGGTCGCTCACGAGTCGAACAGCCGGTCGTTGAGCCACACCAGACACAGGTTCGCGGCGAGGAACGGGACGAACGCACCCGCGACCCAGCCCCACTCCGTGAGTCCCAGCGGGACGACACCGAAGAGGTCCGCGACCGGCGTGTAGAGCAACACGAGGTGGAGCGCGAGCGACAGGCCGACCGCGCCGAGGAGCCACGGGTTCGAAAGCGGCGACAGCCGGTAGCGGAGCCGAACCGACTGCGTGCGGACCAACTCGGCGGTGACGAGGAAGGTAAACAGCACCGTCTGGGCGACGACGAGGTCGCTGGTGCGAGAGAGCGCGTAGAAGAACACGCCGAGTCCGGTCCCGGTGAGCGCGACGCCGATACCGAGAATCGAAGCGATGGTCCGGCGGTCGAGGACGCCCTCGTCGCGGGGTCGCGGCGGCCTGCGCATCACGTCGTCGGACTTGGGGTCCGCGCCGAGCGCGAGTGCGGGGAAGCCGTCGGTGACGAGGTTGAGCCACAGGAGCGCGACGGGCGTGATGACGAGCGCCGACTCGGACGCGAACACCGCGGGGAACAGCGCCGCGCCGAGGAGCGTCCCGAGGAAGACGACGAACACCTCGCCGGCGTTCGCCGACAGCAGGTAGTTGACGAACTTGCGGATGTTGTCGAAGATGCCGCGGCCCTCCGCGATGGCGTCGCGGATGGTGACGAAGTTGTCGTCGCGGAGCACCACGTCCGACGCGCCCTGTGCGACCTGCGTCCCGCGGTCTCCCATGGCGATGCCCACGTCGGCGTTACCGAGCGCCGGCGCGTCGTTGACGCCGTCGCCGGTCATCGCTACCGTGTAGCCCGCGTCCTGGAGCGCCCGGAGGATGCGGACCTTGTGTTCGGGTGCGACGCGGGCGAACACGTTGGTCTCCTCGACGACCCGGCCGAGTTCCTCGTCGTCCATTGCGGCCACCTCGGTGCCCGTGACGACCGAGTCGGCGTCGATGCCGACCTCGCGGGCGATGGCGCGGGCCGTCCGCGGGGTGTCGCCGGTCGCCATCGTCACCTGTACGCCGGCGTCGCGGCAGTCGGCGACCGCCTCGGCGACGCCCTCGCGCGCCGGGTCGGTCATGCCCTGCAACCCGAGGAAGACCAGTCCCGATTCGAGCGTCTCGTCGTCGGCGTCGGGGTCCGACTCGGGGGCGTACGCGAACCCGAGCACGCGGAGCGCGTCGTCGGCGAAGGCGGTCACGGTCGCTTCGACGCGCCCGCGGCGCTCGTCGGTGAGAGACTCGATTTCCCCGTCGACGAGGACGCGGTCGCACCGCGCGACGATTTCCTCGGGCGCGCCCTTCACGAGCGCGACGGGGCCGTCGCCGGGGGCGTCGAACGCGTCCACGACGACCGACATGCGCTTTCGCTCGGAGGTAAAGGGAACCTCGCGGAGCCTGTCGTCGGGGTCGCGCGAGCCGTCGAGGCCCGCGTCGGCGGCGGCGTTCACGAGCGCGACTTCGGTGGGGTCTCCGCGGTGGGCCCCGTCGTCGAGTTCCTTGGTGTCGTTGCAGCGAGCCCCGCAGGACAGGAGCGCCGCGAGCGCCGGGTCTGGGTCGGGGTCCAGGCTCGGGACGGCCGCGGATGCCGAGTCTGCCGTAGCCGCCGCGTCGGTCGCGGCCGACGCGCCGCCGTCTTCGGCGGCCGTCCCCGACGACGCCGAACCACTGTCCAGTTCGACCGTCCGGTCGTCGGGGAGCCACGCGCGGGTGACGGTCATGCGGTTTTCGGTCAGCGTCCCCGTCTTGTCGGTGACGATGTAGTCCACCGCGCCGAGGCTCTCGACGACCGCGAGGTTGCGGACGAGCGCGTTGCGCTCCATGAGCGTCCGCGACCCCAGCGCGAGGGTGAGCGTGACGACCGCCGGAAGCCCCTCGGGGACCGCCGCGACGGCGAGCGTGACGGCGACGAGGAGGACGACAACCGGATCGGTCGCGGTGAGGAACAGCTGGACCGCCGCAATGAGCAGGATGAGCGCGACGATGCCGATGCCGATGCGGCGGCCGAGGCGGTCCACCTCGATTTCGAACGGCGTCTCGCGCTGGCGGGCCTGTCCGAGTTGGTCGGCGATGGCTCCGAGTTCGGTGTCCATCGCGGTGGCGACGACGACGGCCTCCGCACGGCCCCTGACGACCGTGGTCCCGGCGTGAAGGACGCTTCTCCGGTCGGCCAGCGCCGCGTCGGCTTCGACGGAGTCGGCCGCCTTGTCCACCGGGGCGCTCTCGCCGGTCAGCGTCGACTCGTCGGCGCGGCAGTCGGCCGCCGTGAGAATACGGGCGTCTGCGGGGACGGCGTCGCCCGCTTCGAGGACGACCACGTCGCCCGGGACGACCTCGGTCGCGGGGACGGCCCGAATCGAGCCGCCGCGTCGGACCGTCGCGTCCGGCGTCGCCATCTCCCGGAGCGCCGCGAGCGCCTGCTCGGCGCGGTAGTTCTGCACGAAGCCGAACAGGCCGTTTCCGAGCAGGATGAGGAGGATGAGCGCGGCGTCGGTGTAGCCCGGGTCACGGCCGGGAAGGAGGCCGACGACGAGCGAGAGGCTGGCGGCGAAAAAAAGCAGGAGGATGAGCGGCCCGGTGAACTGCGAGACGAGGAGCGAAAGCGGCGAGACGCCCTCCTCGTCGGCGAGTTCGTTCGGTCCCTCATCGGCGAGTCGGCGGGCCGCGTCGTCGTCGTTGAGGCCGTCGCGGCTCGATTCGAGTCGCTCCAGCGCCGCCTCGCGTTCGAGCGCGTGCCACGGGACGTCCTCGCGTCCGCTCGCTTCCTCGGCCTCCCGATGCGCGGTTGCCTGCTCGTGCACGCTTCGACTGAACGACACGAGCGGACGTATGTCCACCGACGATTTTCATCCCGCCGCAGTCGGCGGTACGATGAATATCGTTCGGGTCGCACGTTCGACCATGTGTGTGGTGTGTCAGCGTGCCTGAGCGGGTGGCGGCATCGAGCGAGAGCGTCTGTCCGTACTGCGGCGTCGGCTGTGGCATCCGCTACGACGCCGACCGCGGGAGCGCTGTCGGGTGGCACGGCCCGGTCAACACGCGGGGCGAACTCTGTCCCAAGGGGGCCGCGGCGTGGGACGTGGTCGAACACGACGAGCGCCTGACCACCCCGCTGGTGCGAGTGAACGGCCGGCTCGTCGAGGCAACGTGGGACGAGGCGTTCGACCGCATCGAACGCGAGTTCTCGCGCGTCGTCGCCGACCACGGGCCGGACTCTGTGTTCTTCTTCTCGTCGTCGAACTGCACGAACGAGGAGAACTACCTGCTCCAGAAGACGGCGCGGGCGCTCGGGACGAACAACATCGACAACTGCGCGCGGCTCTGTCACGCCTCGACGGTGGCGGCGATGGGCGACCGCTTCGGCGCGGGCGCGATGACGAACTCGCTTTCGGACCTCGGGGAGGCCGACGTGTTCCTCGTGACCGGCGCGAACCCCGCCGAACAGCACCCGGTCATCTTCCGGTCGTACCTGCTTCCGGCGCTCAAGTCGGGGACGACCATGATTCACGTCGACCCGCGCGAGAACCAGACGACGAAGGCGGCGGACATCCACCTCCCGGTGAAGCCGGGGTTCGACATTCCGCTTCTCAACGCGATGGCCGCCGTCATCGTCGAGGAGGGACTGGTCGACGAGGCGTTCGTCGCCGAGCGAACCACGGGGTTCGCGGCGCTCCGCGAACACCTCTCGGTGGTCGATATCGACGCGGAAGCCGAGCGCGCCGGCGTCGACCCCGCCGACCTCCGCGCCGCGGCGAGAGCCTACGGCGAGGCTGGCCGCGCGGCTATCTTCACCGGCATGGGGATGAGCCAACACCACTACGGCACCGACAACGTGCAGGCGCTCATCAACCTCCCGCTCCTGACCGGCAACGTCGGGAAGGCAGGGACCGGCGTCAACCCCCTCCGCGGGCAGAACAACGTGCAGGGCGCGGGCGACGTGGGCGCGCTCCCGAACGTCTTACCGGGGTATCGCCCCGTCACCGACGACGACGCCCGCGCCGCCGTTTCCGACGTGTGGGGGTTCGAACCGCCCGCTCTCCCGGGACTCACGGAGGTCGAAGCGACCCACCGCTTCGGCGACGAGGTGCGGGCGGCCTACGTCTTCGGCGAGAACCCCGCCGTGACAGAGCCGAACGCGAACCGCGTTCGCGAGGCGTTCGAGGCGCTCGACTTCTGCGTCGTCCACGACGTGTTCCCGACCGAGACGGCCGAATTCGCGGACGTAGTGCTTCCCGGGAGCGTCTGGGCCGAGAAGTCGGGGACGGTGACGAACACCGACCGACAGGTCATCCGGATGAACCGGAACGTCGCGCCGCCGGGGGACGCCCGCGCCGACCTCGACATCCTCCGGGAGTTCGCCGCCCGCGTGGCCGGCCTCGACGCGCCCGCGACCCCCGAGGGCGTCTTCGACGAACTCCGGCGGGTGACGCCCATCTACGCCGGCATGTCGTACGACGGTATCGGAACGGGGAGCCAGCGCTGGCCGTTCCCGGTTGGCGCGACCGAGGGGACTGCCGTCCTCCACGCCGACGCGTTCGAATCGGGGTCGAAGACCGCACCGTTCCGGGTTGTCGAACACGTCGCCCCGGCCGACTCCGTCGCCGACGGCGAACTCGTCCTCGTGACAGGGCGCGTCCTCCAGCACTTCAACAGCGGCGCGCTCACCCGCCGCTCGGGCGTGCTGATGCGGATGCGCGGCGAGGACAGCCTGCAGATTCACCCCGACGACGCCGCCGCCCGCGGCATCGAAGACGGGGCGACCGTCCGCGTCGAAAACGACCGCGGCGAAATCCGGGTCGCGGCCGAGGTGACGCCCGCGGTCCGCCGCGGGACCGTCTTCGCCACGTTCCACTACGCGGAGCCGCTCGTGAACCGGTTGACCGGCGACGCGCTGGACCCGACCGCGAAGATACCGGAGTACAAACACAGCGCCGTCCGCGTGACGGCCGAGTCGGGGGTGGCGGTCGATGACTGACGACCCGTCCGCGCCCCCCGCGTCGCTCCCGACGCTGGCCGACGCCCTCGGCATCGGCCCGGACGACCTCGTCTGCGCCGTCGGCGCGGGCGGTAAGAAATCGCTGCTCTATCGGCTCGCCCGCGACCTCGACGGCGTGGTCACGAGCACCGTCCGCATCCCCATCTTCGACGACGAGGTGGCCGAGGTCGTCGTCACGGACGACCCCGAGACCGCCGTCGCCGAGACGCAGACCCGCCCGCTCGGCCTCGTCCCGGAGCGCGAACGGACCGACCGCTACCGCGGCTACGACCCGGCGACGGTCGACCGAATCGCGCGCGCCAGCGACGACGTGGTGCTCGTCAAGGCCGACGGGGCGCGGTCGCGCTGGCTGAAAGCGCCCGGCGAGGACGAACCGCAACTCCCCGACACGGCCGACCTCGTCTGCCCGGTCGCCAGCGTCCGGGTCGTCGGTGAGGCGCTTTCCGACGAGCGCGTCCACCGGCCGGAACTCGTCTCCGACGTGTCGGGCACGGCCGTCGGCGACCCGATATCCGAGTGGGACGTGGCCGCCGTGCTGTCGAACGACTGCGGCGGGATGAAAGACGTGCCCGAGACGGCGCGGGTCGTCCCGGTGCTCAACATGGTCGACGACGAGCGACTGGCCGAGACGGCCGAGGAAATCGCCAGATGGCTCCGCGAACACCCGCGCGTCGACCGGGTCGTGGCGACCTCCCTCGCCGCCGACGAGCCGATCGTCGGGCTCTACTGACTCGGCTCCCGCTCAGGGAGTGTCCGTCCTCCCGCCGCGGCGACGACCCCTTCCGACGGGTCTCGGCCGCGAGGCGGTTCATCTGGCGGTTTCGCGCCCCGTCAACTCGTCGAGTTCGAGTTCGACGAGGTGGAACTCGAGGTCGTCGACCTCCTCGTCGAACACGCGGACGCCGCCGAACAGTTCGTTGATGGTCGTCGCATCCGGTCGCTCGTCGTCCGGGAGGACGCGAATCGGGCCGCGAGCCATGATACTCCACGAGTCTTTGCCCGCGTCCTCGTAGCAGACGAACGTCGCCTCCTCGGTCTCCTCGATGAACGCGAACTTCTCGCTTCGCCCGTCGTCGGTGAGGCGGAACAGGAGCCGACCCCCCTCGGCGTCGTAGGAGACGTGCGCGGGAATCGCGTAGGAGCGCCCGCCGTCGGCCAGCGACAGCACGCCCGACGAAGCGTTCGACAGCCGTTCGGAGACGGTCTCCGGGTCGGTCCCGACGGTGTAAACGTACCTGATATCTCGCATACCTGATGTTCGCGGCCGCGACACATGAAACGGTGGCTCGACGACGGCGTCCGCCGACCCCGAGCGGCGTCAGGGGAGATAGAAGTGGGACTTGGGGAACCGCCTGTGAATCTCCGGGGGCGCGTGGCGGACGATGTGCACGTCGTGGGCGTCGTCGCTGGCGACGTTCCCGCCGACGCTGACGAGCGGGACGACGACGCGGCCCGCGTTCTCGCTCCCGACGAAGATGACGGTCGCGTCCGTCTCAGACGCGACTGTCCTGAGCTTCGAAACGATGTTTCCCGGCGCAGGGTTCTTGCCGACTGAGACTGCCTGAAACGACGCCGACGGCGCGATGTCGACCGCGGTTTTGTGGAGTTCTCCGACGACGGTCTGTCGGTCGAAAACCTCCCGCGACGGGACCCACCCCGCCTCGACGGCGTACGCCGAGTCGTCGGGGACCACGGCGACGGCGAGCACGTCGTGACCGGTGGCCGACGCGAATTTCGCGGCGCTATCGAGCGCCGCGTTCGCCAGTCGAGAGCCGTCGTAAGCGACGAGGTACATGCGTTCCGGTCGTTCTGCGGCCCTGATAAATCAGTCGTCGGCTACCGACTCGACTCGCTTGCCGGACCCGGACGACGCGAGTCGGTCGAGGGCGTCCTGCGCGGCGTCGCTCACGGCGTTCGTGTCTCGGTAGGAGTCACCGAGTCCCACTTCCCGGCGGTGCCACTCGCCGTCGGCGAAGGCGAAGATATCGACCCACCAGTAGAGCGTCAGTCCCCGCGCGAACTCGGTGATGGTGACGCGTCGGTCCGAGTCGGGCGACTCGTAGACGGTCTTAGCGCTCGCCTCGTCGGTGTCCACGTCGGTCTCGACGGTCCACCCCTCCGGAACGGCGAGCGAGAAGGGGTCGTCTGTCATTATCGTTCCCGACGGGGCGGAGTGACTTGATTGGTCCGCTTTCGGCGACCGTCTCGGGAAGGCGACTCAGTCGAGCGACCGCGCCGAGTTGGCGACGACGAGCAGGCTCGACGTGCCCATGGCGACGGCGGCGAAAAGCGGGTTGAGCACGCCGAGGGCGGCCAGTGGGATGGCGACCGCGTTGTAGCCGAACGCCCACGCGAGGTTGCCGCGGATGCGGCGGTTCACTCCGGTCGAAAGCGAGAACACCTCCGGAATCGCGTCGATGTCGCGGCCGACGAGCACCGCGTCGGCGGCGTCGCCCGCGATGTCCGTCCCCGTGCCGAGCGCGATGCCGATGTCGGCGGCGGCGAGCGCGGGCGCGTCGTTGCTCCCGTCGCCGACCATCGCCACGGTGCCCCGGGCGCGGAGGCGTTCGACCGTCTCGGCTTTCGCCTCCGGCGGGACGCCCGCGAACACGTCTGTCACGTCCGGGTGCTCGCGGAAGCGCCGCGCGGCGCGCTCGGAGTCACCGGTGAGCACCACGACCTCGCGGCGGCCGTTGTCGGCGACGGCGGCGACCACGTCGTCCCACGCGGCCCGCGGTTCGTCGCCGACGACGAGCACCGCCCGAGAGCGCCCGGCCCACCCGACGACGACGGGAACCGCGCCCTCGTCGCGGGCGGCTTCGACCGCGGCCTCGTGACCCGGTGCGAGCGTCACGCCCTCGTCGCGGAGGAGCGAGGGGTGGCCGACGACGACGCGCTCGCCGTCGACTCGGCCGGAGACGCCGCGGTCGTGGACGGTCACGTCGTCGGCCGAAACGTCGGGAATCGACGCGTTCGCGTCCGCCGCCTCGATTCGGTCTTCGGCCGTCTCCACGACGGCGGTCGCGAGCGGGTGCGCGGAGAAGCGTTCCAGCGCGGCGGCCGCGGCGAGGGCGGCGGTTCCGCTGTCGCCGACGACCCGGAGGACCGCCATGTCGCCGTCGGTGAGCGTCCCGGTCTTGTCGAAGACGACCACGTCCACGTCGGGGACGGCCTCGAAGACGGCCTCGGAGGCGATGACGATGCCCCGACTCGCGGCCTCCTTGATGCCCGAGGCGACCGCCAGCGGCGTGGCGAGGCCGAGCGCACAGGGACACGAGACGATGAGGACCGTGAGGCCGATGAGGAGCGCGTCGGTCGGCGTGCCGCCGCGGACGAGCGTCAAGCCGAAGGCGACGGCGGCGAGGACGAGCACCGTCGGGACGAAGATGGTCGCCAGTTTGTCGGCGAGGCGCTGGACGCCCGAGCGGGCGCTCTGGATGTCCCAGAGCAGTTCGACCAGCCGGTCGAGCGTGCTCGTCGCGTCCTCGCCGACCGCGACGACGAGTGGGCGGTCGGTGACGACGGTCCCGCCAAGCACGTCGTCGCCGGGGCGCTTCGTCCGCGGCATCGACTCGCCGGTGACGAGCGCCTCGTCGACCGCGGCGGCCCCCTCGCGGACTGTCCCGTCGACGGGAATGCGCTCGCCCGGCCGGACCTCCACGAGGTCGCCCGGTTCGAGCGCGTCGAGCGCGACCATCTCGACGGCGGTGTCACCGGCACCCTCAGCGTCCCCCGCGACTCTGCGGCGGGCCTCGGAGACCCGCGAGGCCGCGAGGTCCGAGAGCATCCCGGCGGCCTTCCGCTTGATGCGGTCCTCGTAGTAGTTGCCGAGCGTGACGACGAGGATGATGGCGACGGTCACGTCGAAGTAGACGTGGGTCTCGCCGACGAGGACGGCCGCTGTCGAGTAGACGTAGGCGCTCGTCGCGGCCAGCGACACGAGCAGGTCCATGTTCGGCTGACCGGCGCGGAGGCTGACGAGCGCCCCGCGGAGGATGGGAAAGCCGGTGTAGAACAGGACGATGGAGGTCATCACCCAGATGTTGCCGAGGATGTAGATGCCGTCGAACACCCCGAGTTCGACGACCGGTTGGAAGCCGACGTAGGTCGGGTACAGAAACAGGACGTACCACAGCATCACCATCATGCCGAAGACGCCGCCGCCGATGACGAACCGCGCGACCTGATTGTCGGAGCGCTCGGCCGCCTCGCGCTCCTCGGGGTCGCGCGTGCCGTAGCCGTAGCGGGCCAGCGTCCCCGACAGTCCGTCCAAATCGGCGGTCTCCGGGTCGTAGGTGACGCGGACCATGTCGTTGGCGTAACTCGCCTCCGCGGCGTAGACGCCCTCGCAGGTCCGCGCAGTCCCGGAGACGAACGCCTCGCAGGTGGCGCAGTGCATCCCGTCGACGGCCATGTACGTCCGCTCGGCGTCGTCGGGCACCTCGTCGGTCTCGCCCGCGAGTTCGCGCTTGACCGTCTCGGGGTCGGCGCTCGCCGCGTCGCCGAGCGCGCGGGTGATTTCGAGACAGCCGCGACAGCAGAACTCGCCGTCCACCTCGTCGTCGGTGACGGGCGGCGTCGGCGTCGGCAGGCCACAGAGGTCACAGCCCTCGTCGTCAGTTCCGGCGTCGCTTCCGCCGCCGGCCGACCCGCGTGACCGCGTCGTCGTCGACATCATCACAACGGTTGGTAGAAGGGCACGTGAAGGTGCGGGACCGACACGCCCAGAAGCATCAGCCCGTGCGACAGCGGGATGTAGCCGAGGACGAGGAACGCCGCCCCGAGCGCTCGGTGGAGCGTCGCCCGCCGGCGCGCCGAGACGCGGCCCAGAAGCGTCCCGTAGAGGAACAGCGTCGGAATCGTCCCGAGGCCGAGCAGGCCGAGTAGGGCGGCGGCCCGGAGCGGTTCGCCCGTCGAGAAGGCGTAGAGGTACGCCGGGTAGATGATTGGACACGGGAGCAGGCCGTGAATCGCTCCGAGACCGAGGATTCGCGGCCCGCCGACGAGTCTGTCTACGCGGGCGGTCGCCCACCCGCTGACGCGGCCGAACAGGCGCGTGACCGCGGTCGGTGTGAATCGGTCGATAGCGGCCGACTGGCCGACGAGGTAGCCGACGCCGGTGAGAATGATGGCGGTCCCGACAAGCAGGCCGGTCGTCGCGCGGACGCCGCTCCCGACGGCGGCTACCGAGTCGAACGCGTCGAAAAACAGGCCGCCGACGAGGGCGAAGGTGGCACCGATGGCCGCGTAGCTCAGCGCCCGCCCGACGTTGAACAGGGCGTGTTGGCGGACCTGCCGGACGGTGAGCGACCGGCTATCGACGCCCTCGCGGTCGGCGAGGCGGTCGGCGTAGACGCTGACGAGCGGGCCGCACATCCCGAGGCAGTGTGCCCCACCGAAGAGGCCGACGAGGAGGAACGCGACGGCCTCGGGCGTCGCGGCCGGCAGTCCGAGCGAGATGCCGCCGTCCATCTCACGCGGCGTGTTCGCCGTCGGTCTCGGGGTCGGCGTCGCCGTCGTGGCCGTGTCCGCCCTCGGTCGGGCTCATGAGGAAGTAGATGACTGCGGAGATGAGAAGCACGTTGACGGCCGTGACGACGCCCGCGAGGGGGTTTTTCGTCACGCCGAAGATGACCGCTGGCAAGAGCGCGAGCAGTGCGACGGTTCCGGCGCGTCGTGGCGTGAGTTCCATACCGGTCCATTCGCGACCACGGTGTTTCTGATTTCGCCTATTCCCACCGCGTTGGAATGGGGTGTTGCGTTAAAGTCCCGTTATTCCTCATGACCGGGTATGGCCGTTGATTCGACAGCAGAGGGAGCCGCGTCCTCTGCCGCGCGCGTTTCCACCGACGGAGGCGTGCCAGCAAACGCGGATTCCCAAGGTGATTCCGGGCAGGCAGACCCCCCGGTCGACTCCATCGTCGGGACGGCCGACGACGGCATCGTTCGCGAACTCGGACACGACGATTTCGACCCGGTCGGGACGCTCGTGCTCGTCCTCATCTACATGGCGATTCTCATCGGCATGTGGGTGTTCATGTACTTCGTCGAGTTCCTCGGACGGGGTCTCACGGTGGTGGGATAGATGGAGATACACGCCTACGAGAAACTCTGGTTGGCGCTGGCGCTCGTCCTCATCGTCGGGTTCATCGGGACGATTACCTACGGGGCCGCCGGCGCGGGTATCGACATGATAGACGACAAGGGCGGCACGGTCGACCCGGCGACGCTCGACCAGCACCCGAAGTTCGGCGACCCCGGCATCGAACGGAACGGTGAGAACAGCTACGACGTGTACGTCGTCGCTCGCCAGTTCGTCTTCGAACCCGGCACGACCGAACCGCTCCGGGTTCCCGCCGGCAGCACGGTCACGTTCCACGTGACCGCCGCCGACGTCATCCACGGCTTCGAAGTCGTCGGCACGAACGCGAACACGATGGCCATCCCCGGGCAGGTCGCGGAGTTCACCGTCGAGTTCGGCGAACCGGGCGAGTACGGGATGCTGTGCAACGAGTACTGTGGCTCCGGCCACCACGTGATGGAAGGGAAGATTGTGGTTATGGAACAGGAAGCATTCGACAGTTGGTACGAACAACAGCAGGCGCAAGGGGAGGCTGAGAACTGATGGCGACCGAATCCGGCGGTAGCGAGTTCGTCGATACGTTCCCCGACGAGGCGGCGATTATCAAGGCGAGTTTCCTCATCGCGTTCGTCTCGCTCGGCATCGGCGCCTTCTTCGGGCTCATTCAGGCGCTCCACCGGACGAACGTCCTCCGCGTCATCGACTCCGCGGACTACTACACGTTGCTGACTGGCCACGGCGTGCTGCTCGCCATCGTCTTCACCATCTTCTTCCTCTGTGGGGTGTTCCACTGGGCGGTCGCGAGGAGCCTCGACCGACCCGCCGAAAGCGCGCTGTTCTCGTGGGCGTGGGTCGGCCTGATGACGACGGGTACGGTTCTGGCCACCGTCGCCATCCTCGGCGGCCTCGTCCCGAACCTCGGCATGAGCGCGGACGTGCTGTTCACGTTCTACGCGCCGCTCCAAGCCCACCCGATATTCTACATCGGGCTCGCGATGTTCATCGTCGGCACGTGGCTCGCCGGCGCGGACTGGTTCCTCTCCTACCGCGCGTGGCGGCAGGACCACCCGGACGAGCGCATCCCGCTGCAGACGTTCATGGTCCTCACGACCATGATTATGTGGTACATCTCCACCCTTGGCGTCGCCGTCTCGGTGGTGTTCTTCCTCATCCCGTGGTCGCTTGGCCTCATCGAGAGTGTCAACCCGCTTCTGACGCGGACGCTCTTTTGGTACTTCGGCCACCCAATCGTCTACTTCTGGCTGATGCCGGCGTACCTGCTTTGGTACACCGTGCTCCCCAAGCTCGCGGGCGGGCGGCTGTTCAGCGACCCGCTCGCACGCGTGGTGTTCCTGTTGTTCCTCCTGCTTTCGACCCCGGTCGGGATTCACCACCAGTACCTCGACCCGGGCATCGCGGAGGGCTTCAAGTTCATCGCCATGACGAACACGATGTTCCTGCTCCTCCCGTCGCTCCTTACGGCCTTCACGGTCGTCGCCAGCGTCGAACACGGCGCGCGCCAGCGCGGCGGTGAGGGCTACCTCCGCTGGCTCGGCGCGCTCCCGTGGCGCGACCCCGCGTTCACCGGCATGGCGCTCGCCGGCGCGATGTTCGCCGCCGGCGGCTTCTCCGGCATGATCAACGCCGGGATGAACATCAACTACCTCATCCACAACACGCTGTGGGTGCCGGGCCACTTCCACCTCACCGTCGGCACGGCCGTCGCGCTGACGATGATGGCCGGGTCGTACTGGCTCGTCCCGCAGGTCACGGGCACGAAGCTCTACAGTCGCCCCATCGGCCTCCTGCAGGTCATCATGTGGTTCGTCGGCATGGTGTTCATGTCGAACGCGATGCACCGCGCCGGCCTCGCCGGCATCCCGCGGCGCACCGCCGAACCGCAGTACCAGAACTTCGAGTTCCTGACGCCCATCGGGAGCATCTTCGAGCTTCGGGTGCAGATTGCCCTCGGCGGGACGCTCCTGTTCCTGTCGGTGGTGCTGTTCCTGTTCAACATCCTCCTGACCTCGCTCGGAGAGGAGTCCGACCGCCCGGTCGACTCCTACCTGCCCGAGCCGCTTTCGGGCCCCGAAGGGAGTCCGCGCATCCTCGACAACCTCGCGATGTGGACCGGTATCGCGGCGGTGCTCGTCGTGCTCGCGTACACGCTCCCGCTGGCCGGCATCATCCAGAACGGCGGCGGGCTGTTCGGCGGCGGGCTGCCCGTCCCGGCGACGGTCTCGGCCGGCTTCGATCTCGTGTTGACGACAGTCACGAGCGCGTTCAACACCCTCTGGGGGGTCGTCGCGTGAAGCTCACGAAGGCGCGGGCGCTCATCCTCATCGCGTTCAGCGTCCCCGTCGCCATCGAACTGCGCACGGTGGCGGGCTTCTTCAACGTGGAGCTCCCGCTTATCGCCGTGGCTGTCATCGAGTTCCTCTTTCTCGCCCTGCTGTTCGTGCTGTACGGGCTCTACGGCGAGGGGTCGGAGTCGGCGGCGTAGCCGTCGACCCGGACGCCGTTTCGCCGCCTGATTTTCTGTATCGCCCCCGCGAAACCTGCCACGCGACGACCCGCGTATCGGCATAAAACCCCCACGATAGCGTGGGAGACGCTCGGATAGTTTCCCGGCCGCTGGGAAGCAGTCTCCGTTTATATTCGGTAGTCCCGCGTAAGTCCAAGCGACCATGAGCAACCTCGACTTGATGAAGGCCGGCATCGGCCTCGCGGTTGTCATCGGCATCGTCCTCACGGCGGTCGCCGGCTACGCGCTGTTCGCAACGTTCGGCGGTATCGACGGCCTGACCGTCGCGCCGGAACTCTTCGTGTCCGTCCTCTTCGGCGGCCTACTCGTCGCGGCCGCCGCGGGCGTCCGGCGGGTCGTTCCCCGGCCCCGAACCCGCGTCTGAGCGTTCGCACCGACCGGCTCGGACCGGCTCCGCTGACCTCCATTCTCCGCTTTCCGACCCGCTGAGCGACCGCGTCGGCTCGGCGGCCGCGCTACTGAGGCGAAAAGCGATACCTCCTGAACACCAATAGAGTGACATGTACGACACCGTTCTCGTCCCAACCGACGGCAGCGCCCGTTCCCTCGCGGCGGCCCGTCGTGCTATCGACCTCGCGAGTGCCTACGGGGCGTCGATTCGAGTCCTCTCGGTCATCGACGTCGACGACCTCGGTCTGTGGACGGCCGCCGACGTGCCGGTCGAGCGAGTTCGCGCGAGCCTCCGCGACGCCGCCGAGATGGCGGTCGAGGAGGTCGCGTCGCTCGCCGCGGACGCGGGCGTCCCCTGTGAGACGACGGTCCGGATCGGCGTGCCCTACCGGGAGATTCTCGACGCGGTCGACGAGGGCGATACGGACCTCGTGGTGATGGCGACCCACGGGCGGACCGGGCTCGAACACGCGATTCTCGGGAGCACAACGGAACGGGTCGTCAGGCTCGCCGACGTGCCGGTGTTGACGGTTAGGGAGTGAGTCGAACCCGGAGTCGAACCCGGCTCAGACCAACGCTCTGAGCCCGTCGCGGAGCGCCCGCCGACCGTAGATCGCGAGGCCGACGGCCCCGGCCGCGCCCAAGAGGAGCGGAATCACGTCGAAGCCGTCGACCGCCAACCGGAGCGCACCCCAGACGAGGAACGCGGCGGCCTGCGCGACGTAGAACGCGAGCGTCTCGTTGAACGGGACGAACCCCCCGGCGAGGAAGACGACACAGAGGAGCGCGATGCCGATCACGTCGGCACTCATCGGCGGGAGCCAGCCGAGCGCGACCGCGCCGACGGCGAACGCACAGAAGACGACGCCGACGGCGAGCCGTAGCGGCGCGATTTCGGCGAACAGCGATTTGTCCGGCGGGACGACGTTCGAGCCGCCGTCGGCCGGCGTCGTAGATGTCGGAGGCACAGTCGTACGTTCGTCCGGAACTGTCAAAATTCTATTCTCTCGTCCGGCTGCGGTCCGCTTACTCCACGGGGATGCGACTGCCGCCGTCCCCGCCAGTCCGGTCGTCGCGGTCGACGGCGGGGCGCTCGTCGAGTTCGACGACGAGCGTCAGCGGGTCGCCCTCGCGGACGATGCCGACGGCGACTGGTTCGCCGGGGCGCGTTTCGGTGATGAGGTAGCGCATCAGTTCCTCGTGGGTGCGGACCGGGTTGCCCTCGATTGCGACGAGCACGTCGCCGCCGACGGGGACTTCCGTGCCGCGGTAGTCGGCAGTCCCGCGACAGCCGTGGAGGAATCCCTCGTCGCCGTCGGTACCGGCGGCGTCGACGACGAGGACGCCGTGGGGCGCGTCGAGGCCGTTCACCTCGGCGACGGTCGGCGTCACGTCGAGAGTGCGCGCCCGGAGGTACGAGTGGCGATAGCGGCCGTCGGCGACGAGCGCCGGAAGGATGCGGTTGGCGATGACGGGCGAGACGGCGAAGCCGATGTTGTCGCCCTGTTTAGCGCGGTTGACGCCGACGACCTCGTAGGCGAACTCGGCATCGTCGGCGGCGGCGTCGACGTCGTTGCCGTCGGGTTCCTCGGCGGCGAATCCAACGAGCGGCCCACCCGAGTTGCCGGGGTTGATGGGGGCGTCCGTCTGGACCACGTCCGGGATGGCGAAGCCGTTCGAGGTGGGGAGCGACCGATTCGACCCGGAGACGATACCCGCCGAGATAGAGCCGTCGAGGCCCAACGGGTTGCCGAGTGCGGCGACCGAGCGCCCCGGCGCGGGGTTCTCGGCCGCGAGCGGAAGCGCCACGGCGTCTTCGGGCAGGTCGTCGACGGCGACGACGGCGAGGTCGGTGTAGGCGTCCGCGCCGACGACCTCGCCGACGCGCCACGACCCGTCGGCAAAGCGGAGTTCGACCCGGCCGGCGTCTGCGGCGTCGGCGAGCCGCGAGACGTGCTCGTTGGTGACGAGATGCCGGTCGTCGTAGACGAAGGCGCTCCCCGCCCCGCCGGGTCGGCGGCGGCCGCCGACGTAGACGGAGACGACCGAGGGGATGACGTCGCGGTACAGCGCTTCGAAATCGGGATACGTTGGCATGGTGGTGCGACGGGGCGGCACATACCGCCGGGGCGTCGCTTACCTCGGGTTAGCGCCCAGCGAATTTGAGCGTGTCGCGTGGTGACAGCCAACACGACTGTCACGGGCGGCGACCCGGTCGGTGGCGGCGGCCGCGGGGTGCGAGCGAAACGATGCCGCGAGGCCCCCAATTTAATACTATCTGTAGTAAACGTCGAGACAGCAATGGTCGCACTCGACGTACACGAGGACATGCAACGACTCGCCGACAGCGGCGTCGTCGCGGTGATGCGCGGCGCGGACGCGGACACCATCATCGACGTGGCCGACGCGCTCCACGAGGGCGGCGTCACCGCCTACGAAATCACGGCCGACAATCCCGACGCGATGGACCTCATCCGCGAGGTGTCGGCGTCCTTTTCGGACCGCGAAGCCATCGTCGGCGCCGGGACCGTCCTCGACGCGCCGACCGCCAACGCGGCCATCCTGGCCGGCGCGGAGTTCGTCGTCGGGCCGAACTTCGACGAGGGCGTCGTCGAGACCTGCAACCGCTACGGGACGCTCGTCGCGCCGGGTATCATGACCCCGACCGAGGCGACCGACGCGTACTCGGCGGGCGCTGACCTCGTGAAGGTGTTCCCCGCCTCCTCGCTCGGCCCCGGCCACCTCAAGAGCATGAAGGGGCCGCTCCCGCAGATTCCGATGATGCCGACCGGCGGCGTCGGCCTCGACAACGCCGCGGACTACATCGAGGCCGGCGCGGTCGTCGTCGGCGCGGGCGGCGCGCTCATGGACGGCGAAGCCATCGAAAACGGCGACTTCGAGGCCATCACCGAGACGGCCCGCGAGTTCTCGACCGTCATCGACGACGCTCGGGACGACTAAAGCCGAACCGAAGCCGAACCGAACCGCCCGCCAACCTCTTCTATCGAATCGACCGTACACGCTCTTCGAACCTCGTCGGAACCACGTCGGCGAGCGCCTCGGGGTCCGACTCGCCGTTGGCCGCGACGAGGTAGGCCGCGCCGTCGTCTTCGCCGTAGACGCGCTGGAAGTCGTAGACGAAGCCCCAGCAGTCGGTCGCCTCGGGCACCTCGTCGCTCTCGGTGAGGTACTCCACCTGCCGGACGACCGCGTACTCGACGAGTCGGTTGACCGCCTCGCCGCCCGGCGTGTCCGCGTCGAACACGCCGAGTTCGCGGGCCTCCTCGGCGAGCGGGACGAGTCGGGAGACGGCGGCTTCGACCGCCGGGGGCAGGTCCCCAACGCTCCCGTCTGTGATGGTCTCGTAGGCGGCCGTCACCGCGCCACAGCCGGTGTGGCCGAGGACAACCACGTCGGTCGTCCTGAGCGCCGAGACCGCGTAGCCGACGGCGTCGTTGACGACGAGTCGTCCGTCGGCCTCGGTCCACACCTGGTTGCCGACGTTGACCGACGTGAACAGCTGACCGGCCCTGTCGGCGCTCCAGACCGCGTCGGCGGGGACGCGAGAGTCCGAACAGCTCACGGAGACGACCGCCGGCGACTGCGCCTCGCGGACGCCGTCGAAGTGGTCGACGCCGAGGCTCTCGACGTGCCGCGCGTTTCCGGCCAAGAGCGACTCCAGCGCTGTTCGCGTCATTGGGTTACGTTGCACCCGCGCGTCTATATAGCTCCCCGCTCGTCGCGATTTTCACCGCCGCCGGTAGGGTTCGGGTTCGCACCGGTCACCGACCGTCACCGGACGGTTCGTCGCCTGTTTCGTCGTCTGACTCGGTGGCGTCGTCGTCTCCGGACTCGACCGACCCACCCCAGATGAAGGGGTCGGCCGTCTCCTCCGCTTCCCCGTCGAATTCGTCGGTGTCCTCAGCAACCTCGGCGTCCTCAGCATCCGCCGCGTCTTCGACGGACTCGGCGGCCGCGGGTTCGGCCTCCTCGACGAACTCGGGCGTCTCGCTCACGTCAGCCTCGGCGTCGGCGACTGCGGGTTCGCCCGATTCGTCGGCGTCGCGGTCCGGTTCCGCGGCGCGGATGCCGAGTGCAGCCTGTCGGGACTGCTGTCGGGCCTCGCGGCGCGCCGAAAGCGCCTCGCGGAGGCGGTCGTTCAGCGTCTCCCGAAGCGTCGCCGCGTCGGCGACTTCGATGTCCACGGCGGTCGCGTCGCCGCCGACGAGGGAGATGCTCCCGGCCGTGTCCGCCGTGACCGTCGAGACGCGCCAGCGGCGCTGGAAAATCGTCCGCCGCTCGATGACCGTCTGTACCCGGTAGTAGGGGACAAAGCGCATCTCGCGCTTCCAGAAGCCGTTTCGAGTGACGAGGTGGTCCTCAGCGAGCGCGTAGCCGCGGTGCCGCCACTGGAGCGCGCCAGCGACGACGGCCACCGGGACGAGCGCCAGCGGCACGAACCACGGAATCTCCTGCGGGAGGAACCGGTTCGCCCCGTAGAGCGCGAGAGTTGCCACGCCGAGGACGAGTGAGTACCGGACGGCGTAGCGCCGGCGGATGCGCGTCGGCGGTCTCTCGAACGTCGGCTCCTCGACGCCTTCGAGGTCGGCGACGAGGCCGAGCACGCGGTCGCGGGTCGCAAGCGGGATGGCCGCCTCGGAGCCGCGACCGCCGCCACCCGACCCGTTCGACCCGTCGGAACTCGGGGCGTAGCCCGCCGTCTCCACGAGGAGCGTCGCGTAGCCGAACCGGCGCTTCAGCGGGTTGTCCTCGACGGTGAGCGTCTGGAGCTTGTCGATCGGAATCGATCCGTTGTAGCGCTGGAGGAGGCCGCGCTCGTATTGGAGTTCGTCGCCGACGCGGGTCAGCCGGAAGCCGTAGTAGTTCACCACCGCGGAGGCGAAGCCGGCGGCCCACGAGACGAGCGCGACGAGGAGTCCCAGCGCGACGACGCCGACGCCCGCGGCCGCGACGCTCCCGGCGGGGACCGGCACGTCCACGTACGAGGCGACGATGGGGAAGGCGGTCGACCCGAACACGAAGACCAGCCCGGGCAGCCGCAGGTCGAACGACAGTGCGCCGACGATGGCCAACTCTCGGGGCGTCAGTTCGAACAGTAGTTCCTGTTCGGGCTCGGGCGCGTCGCCGTCGGTGTCGCCGCGTTTCAGGCGGGCGACCTCCGACTGGATGCGGCGGGCTTCCTCGTAGCTGACGAAGCGGAGACTGCCCTCGGTCTCGCCGCCACCGGCGGTTTCGAGGTTCACGGCGGCGATGCCGACCAGTCGCTGGGCGACGTTGCGGGAGATGTCGACGTTCTGGATGCGCCGGTAGGGAATCTCGCGGTTGCGCCGGGAGAATACGCCCGAGCGGATGTCCAGCGTGTCCGGCGTGAGTTCGTATTCGAACCGGCGGAAGTAGGCGAGTTCGTAGCCCGCGATGGCGATCACGGCGACGCCAACGAGCGCGACGGAGCCGAGGCCGCCGAGGAAACCGCCGAAGGCGGTTCCGCCGGTGAAGGCGAAGAAGGCGAGCGCGAAGACGATGCTGGCGCTGCGCTGGACCGCCCGGTAGAGAACCGAGAGCGGCGACAGCCGGGTCATACCGCGTCGTCGCCCTCGGACGCGATTGCGAGGCGCTTCAGTCGGTCTTGGAGGTCTTCCGCGCCCTCCGGCGTCAGTCCGGGAATCGACACGTCAGCGCCGCGGGAGCCGGCGGTGTAGACGACGGTCGACGCGAGGCCGACGAGCCGTTCGAGCGGGCCGCGGGTCGAATCGACGTGCTGGACCCGGACAAACGGGACGACGGTGTTGACCTTGGTGAGGACGCCGCGCTGGAGATACAGCGAGTCGTCGCGGACCTCGTAACCCCAGGCCCGATACCGGAGCAGGGCCAAGGCGACGCCGACGACGAGGAAGACGACGCCGACCGCGACGGGGACGTACGAAGGTATCGAGACGGGCGCGAACAACGTCGCCGCGGCCGCCACGCCGCCGACGACGAGCGCGAACACGACCGCTCGGGCGACCCAGAGAAGACGGATACGGGGGTGGAGGCGATTCACGGGAATCCCTCCGAGCGCGTGAACATCGTATACTCCGGCGTCTCTTCGAACGGGTAAATAACTGTGGCCGTGAGAATCGGCCTACGGTGTGGCGGCGAGGCGGCGTTCGACCCGGCGGGTCGCGGTGTCGAACGTCGCGCCGACCTCCGCAAGCGTCGCGAGCACCGGGTACCGGACCGACAGGTCGGCGTAGAGGAACTCCGTCACGTCCGGCACCAGCCCGGAGAGCGCCCGCCGGTGGTGGCAAATCGTCTCCTGTCGCGCCGCGACGAGGTCCGAGAGCCGCTCGCGGAGCGACGAGAGGTCCTCGTAGAGCGCCAACAGCGCGTCGAAGCCGCGTTCGGAAAGCGGCGTTCGGTCGAGGTCGTCGAGTCGCCCGAGGAGGGCTTCGACCTCGCCGCGCATCGACGCCACCGACTTGGCTTCCTCGTCGACGACCTCGATGAACTGCTCGCGCTCGTCCAGCGACGACGCGGCCGCCGCTGCGACTGTGCGCCGGAGCGGCGGCGAGAGGACGTTCGCCGACCGGAACGCGGTCGCAACGTCCGGGCCGAACTCGGCGGCGAGGCTCTCCTCGAAGGAGTCGCCGTACTCCTCGTCGTAGTGCGGGACCGACATCACGGTCCGCTCGTAGCTCCGGCGCAGGCCGGAGAGTGCGGCGTCGGTTCCGCCCCGCCCGCTCCGCTGGCCGACGAGCGTCGCGGCCGCTGGGGCTTGATTCGGAGTCGATGCCGTCGCCTGCGACGCGGCGACCTCACGGCGAAACGCCCGGAACGCCTCGCGTTCGTCCACGCAACGGCGGCGCTCGGCTCGGAGGGCGCTGCGGGCGTCGGCGAGGCGGTCGAGGCTCACCGCCATCGAACCGCCCCCGGAACGTCCGAGCCGACGACCCGCCTCGGCGGCGTCCGCTCATCGACGAGCGGGAGCGCCGACAGCTGTCCGCGGTCGGCGTGCGCGGCGATGCCCTGTCCGTGGGCGGCCCCGCTGGCGGCGAGCGTGTAGGCCTCGGCCATGCCCTTCGGCCCCGCGAGCGGGACGAGTCGGACGGTCGTCCCGCGGCGGTCGATGTCGACCACGACGAACGACTGCGGGAACGAGCAGGTCGCCGGAGCGATGAGTTCGCGGACGCCGGCTCTCACGGCCGTCGCGGGCCAGTGGATGTGCCCGGAGAGCACGAGCGGCACGTCGTGGCGCGCGAGGACCGCGGCGAGTTCGTCGGCGTTGCGGAGTTGGTAGAAGTCGGCGTCGGGGAACTGGCCGGTGTGGCGGCGGGGGTGGAAGACGTTGTGGTGGAGGACGACGACCGGGGTCGTCGCGTCAGCGAGGACGGTGTCGAGCCAGCGGAGTTGGGAGTCGGGGACGGCCCCCTCGTGGGTGTCGGTGAGGGCGAGGTCCGGGCCGCCGCTGGCGGAGTCGAGGCCAATGATATCGACGCCGCCAACCCGGCGGACGAACGGGAGGGCGTCGTCGGCGTAGCGCGCCGCGAACTCGGCCGGCGTCGGGGCGTCGTAGTCGTCCCAGCGCTTCGGCACGTCGTGGTTGCCGGGCACCGCGACCCGCGGCCCCGGCAGGTCGCGGAGGATTTCGTCGACCACGTCGTACTCCTCGGGGCGGCCGTCGCGGGTCAGGTCGCCGAGGAGGACCGTCGCGTCGACGTCGAGGTCGGCGATGGTCGAGACGGCGGTCCGAAGCCGCGTCTCGCTCCGGTGGTAGACTTTCCACGTGCCGGACCCCGTCGGGGTGACGTGCGGGTCGGCGACGACCGCGAGCCGGGTCGGCGTCTCCGAGACCGGCCGGCCGAGGCGCGCGAGCACCGGGCCGGGACCTTGCTCGGCCGACTTCCCGACCGGCGTCTCCCCGATGGTCGGCGGGGCGTCTGGGCTCATCGGTCGATGGTCCGCGTGAACGTCCCCAGCGCAGTCTCCCGGTGGACGCGTATCCGCCCGGTGTCGGGACACAACTCGATTCGAAGCGGCGACTCGGTGGCGCGCGTCTCGTCCCCATGCATACACGTGGACTCACCCGGACCGAGATGATAAACATGTCGTACAAAATATATATTTTAGAATGTAGATATAGATACTCTACGGAGCCCTCGGGAGTCGGGGACGGCGTCAGTTGAGGAGCAGGCCGGCGTCGACGAGGAGGAGAACGGCGACGAGCGCGGCACCGAGGTAGAACGGTGCGGCCTTCTCGGCGGGCGTTCGGACCTTCTTCTCTGCGAGGCCGTCTTTCGCGCGGGACCGGCCGACTTCGACGAGGCCGGTCAGGACGAACCAGAGCGCGAGCATCCCGAGGACGAGGTGGCCGCGGCCGGTGCCGAACAGGCTCTCGGCGGTGTAGCGCGTGCCGGCGAGGTGGCCGCCGGTCGCGAACATCACGAGCGAGGCCCCGCGGGACCACATCGTCAGGCGCGAGACGACCGATTCGAACGCGGCGGCGCGGATGTTCCCGGCGCGGGCGGTCGGCAGCACGGCGAGCGCGAAAAAGAGGACGCTCCCCGTCCAGAGACCGCCGACGACGAGATGGAGCGTTGCCATCACGGTGTCGATGAGTGCCATGTCCGTCGGGTTAGTTCAGCGATGCTTGAAGGTTTCACCTTCGCTCGGTCGGGACCGGTAGACTGGACGCACGCGGCCACCGGGTTCGCCGACACAAATCTATTTGTCACTCGGCCGAACGTTTCGAGCCATGTCAGGAGAACTCCCTCCCGAAGCGTTCAGCGACCTCTCGGTCACCGGCGAGGTCGCCGTCTCGCCGGACGGGTCGACGGTCGCCTTCACCGCGACCGAGTGCGACCCCGACGAGGACGAACGCGTCGCCTCCCTGTTCGTGGTCCCCGCCGACGGCTCCCGCAAGCCACACCGACTCACCCGCCACCCCGGCGCGTCGTCTCCATCGTGGTCGCCCGACGGAAGTCGGCTCGCGTTCGTCGCCGCCCGCGACGAGGACCTCTCTCGGCGGGTCGGTCGCGCGGACGACGAAGGAGAAAGTGAAGGTGACGCTGATGACGCTGGCGGCGTTGACGATACGAGCGACGACGACGCCGATAGCGACGATTCGGATGACTCCGACGACGAACTGCCAGCAGGCGGCGAAGACGGCCCCAAGCCGCAGGTCTGGTGTTTCGACCTCGAACTCGGCGGCGACGCGACCCAACTCACCGACCTCGACGAGGGCGTCTCGGAGTTCGACTGGTCGCCGGACGGCGACCGCCTCGTCGTCTCCGCGCGCGACCCGACCGACGAGGAGCGCGAGTACCTCGACGAGCGGAAGGACGGCGGGCCGGTCGTGACCGAGCGACTCCAGCACAAAATCAACGGCGTCGGCTGGACCGACACGGTGACGACCTACCTGTTCGTCGTGGACCTCAACACGGGCGAGACGGAGCGCCTCGACGACGCGACCGCCGCGGGCGCGTTCGCCGACGCCGGTGGCCTCCAGCCCGCGTGGGGTCCCGACGACCGAATCGCCTACGTCTCCTGCGACGCCGACCGCCCGGACGACACGCTCGAACAGGACCTGTTCGTCATCGACGCCGACGGCTCGAACGACCGGAAGCTGACGAGCGGCGGCTACGCGACCGGGACGCCGCGCTGGTGCCCCGACGGCTCCCGAATCGCGTTTCAGGCGGGCGACTACGAGAACTGGTACGTCCCACGCGAAATCCGCGTCGCCGACCTCGATTCCGGCGAGGTCCGGTCCGTCTCCGCGTCGCTCGACCGGACGCTCGCGTTGGGAACCTCGCCGTCGTGGGCCGGCGACGACGAACTCTACGCGCTCGTCGCCGACGAGGGGAAGTCTCGAATCGCGCGGCTCGACCCCGACGCCGACGACCCGGAACGCGTGTTCGACGCGCAGGGCGAGTACAGGGCGATACAGGGACTCCACGTCGCCGGCGACACAGCCGGTCTGCTCGTCTCCGACCCGGCCGACGGCTGGGACGCCTACGCCGTCTCGCTGGCCGACATCGACGCCGTTGACGCGGCCCACGCCGAGTCGTTCACCCGACTGTCGGCGCTCAACGAGGCCGTCACCGACGAGTACGAGATGCCGCAGGTCCGACGGGTCAACTTCGAGAGCGACGGTTGGGAGGTCGAGGGCGTCGTCTACGCGCCCGCGGACTTCGACTTCGACAACCCCGACCCGCACCCGACGGTCGTCGCCATCCACGGCGGTCCCATCGCCTACGACGAACCGGCGTTCCGGTTCGACCACCCGATGTTCACCTCTCGCGGCTATCTCGTCGTGCGGGTGAACTACCGCGGGAGCACCTCTTACGGGCGCGACTTCGCGGAGCAGCTCCGAGGGCAGTGGGGCTCGGTCGAGGTGGACGACATCGTCGCGGGCGTCGAGGACCTCGTCGACCGCGGCTGGACCGACCCGGAGCGCGTCTTCGGCTACGGCATCTCCTACGGCGGCATCGCGCAGGGCTACCTCGTGACCCAGACCGACCTCCTGACGGCGGCCGCCCCCGAACACGGTATCTACGACCTCCGGTCGTCGTACGGCACCGACGACAACCACCTGTGGACGAGATACGAGTTCGGCCTCCCGTGGGAGAACCCGGAGGCGCTCGACGCCTCGTCGGCCATCACCGACGCCGGGAACATCGACACGCCGCTTCTGGTGATGGCGGGCGGCCAAGACTGGCGGTGTCCGCCGAGTCAGTCAGAACAGCTCTACGTCTCCGCGAAGGCACAGGGCGTCGACGCTAAACTCGTCGTCTACCCGGAGGAACAGCACTCGATTTCGACGCCCGAACGGGCGACTCACCGACTGGAACAGATTCTCGACTGGTACGAGCGACACGACCCGGCGGTCGAGACAGGCGACACGGCGGAGGATACGGACGGCGGCGAATAAGACGACGGCCAATAAGCGGCGCGAGCGTTCGCGGCGTCAGCGAAGCACCGCGGGCGGCTTCGCCGTCACGTCGAGGTCGGCCGCGTAGTGGAGTATCGGGTCGCCGCCGGGGTGGTCGAAGCCGCAGGCCTCGAACATCGTGTTCGCGCGAATCTCCGCCTCGACGTCCTGTATCGGCCACGGGTCGTGGTCGATGTCGCCGATGACGACGGGCCAGTCGTCCGTGTAGAAGCGGTAGTTCTCGACGAGGAACGCGTCGAGCGACCCGGGGTCGAGGGTTCGGACCTCACCGGTCGGCCGGTAGGTCGCCTCGAACCGCGCTTCCGGCGTCTCGGCCGTCGCGGGCCGGTAGCTCTCGTAGTCGACCGCGCCCTCTCGCTCCTCGACCGAGATGTTCGCGTAGTGGTACGGGAGCCGGTAGCCCAGTCGGGCCATCGTCACGCCGAGGCGGTCCGCGGCGTCGAGGGTGAAGAAGTAGACGCCGCGGGGGCCGCCGTCGGCGGGTTCGACGTAGGTCCGGAGGTTCACCTCGGGGAACCCCAGTCCGATGGGCGACCCGCGCGGGCGGATGTCCGTCATGTCGAACGAGACGACGCCGAGCCACGCCCGCCCGTCGTAGGTGGCCACCGAGAGCCGGTCGGGGAGTCGGGGTTCCACGAGTTCGGGGTCGACCGGCCAGTGGGCGAACAGCGTGTGCCGCCAGCGCATCGACAGGAGGTTCATAGCGGCCGTTCGTACCGACGACGGGTGTGGGTTTCGGCGGTTGCGGGGGCGGCGCGCTCGCTGCCGTCACCCGCCCACCCCGCCGAAACGAACACCTGTCTGGCGACCAATCTCCGCCCATGGGACTCGAAAACGGCAGCGGCACGTTCGACATCGGCGGCGGCCTCACGGTTCACCGACTCGGCTTCGGCGCGATGCGCATCACCGGCGACGACATCATCGGCAAGCCCGACGACGTGGAGAACGCGCGAAAGGTCCTCCACGAGACGCTCGTCCACGGTATCGACCTCATCGACACGGCGGACTCCTACGGACCCGCCGTCTCCGAGCGCCTCATCGGCGAGACGCTCGCGCCCTATCCGGACGACCTCGTGGTCGCCACGAAGGGCGGTCTGCACCGGAACGCCGACGGCGACTGGAAGCCCAACGGCGACCCTGACTACCTGCGAAATGCCGTCCTCGGGAGCCTCGACCGCCTCCGGGTGGACACCATCGACCTCTATCAGTTCCACCGCCCCGACCCGCACGTCGCCTTCGAGGACTCGGTCCACGCACTCGCCGAGATGAAAGACGAGGGACTGATTCGACACGTCGGCCTCTCGAACGTCTCGGTCGAACAGCTCGACGAGGCGCGCGACATCGTCGATATCGCCACGGTCCAGAACCGCTTCAACGTCGGCGACCGCGAGTTTGAGGCCAGCCTCGATGCCTGCGAGAAGTACGGCGTCGGCTTCATTCCGTGGTACCCGCTCGGCGCGGGCGACCTCGGCGACCGGGCCGACGCCGTCTCCGCGGTCGCGACGAAACACGACGCGACGCCGCAGCAAATCGCCCTCGCGTGGCTCTTACACCGTTCTGACGTGATGCTTCCCATCCCCGGTACGTCGAGCGTTTCGCACCTCCGCGACAACGTGGCGGCCTCGCACATCGACCTCGACGACGAGGACATGGACCGACTCGCCTGACATGGACTTCACCGTCGTACAGGGCGACATCGCCGCTCAGTCGGCTGACGCGCTGGTGAACGCCGCGGGGACGAGCCTCCGGATGGGGTCGGGTGTCGCGGGCGCGCTCCGTCGCGGCGGCGGCCCCGAACTGAACGAGACCGCGATGGCGAAGGGGCCGATAGACCTCGGCGCGGTCGCCGTCACCGACGCCTTCGACCTCGACGCCGAGGTCGTGATTCACGCCGCGGCGATGCCCCACTACGGGGACGGACAGGCGACCGCCGAGAGCATCCGCGACGCCACGCGAAACGCCCTGCGAGCCGCGGACGACCGCGGCTGCGAATCGCTCGTGATTCCGGCGCTCGGCTGCGGCGTCGCCGGGTTCGACCTCGCCGACGGCGCGCGACTCATCTGCGAGGAACTCCGGTCGTTCGAGCCGACCGCGCTCCGCGACGTTCGGTTCATCGCCTACGCGGACGACGAGTTCGAGACGATTTCGCGGGTCGCCGACGCGGTCGGGACGGAGCCGGAGGAATAGTAGTGAGCGACGCGGCCGACCCGGTGCTGTCGGCGGGAGAAATCGACGCCGACGAAGACGCAGGCAAAGACGCCGACGGAGTCACCAACGGAGACGCCGACCCGGAACTGTGTCCGGTCTGTCTGACCCCTTACGACTCCGTCTCGCTCCACGACCGCGGCCTGCTCGTCAACCTCCTCGACAACGAGCGGTACCGCCGCGTCTGCTTCGAGCCGGTCGAACGCGACGGGCGGCCGCACGTCCGATTTTTCCACCACACTCACGAGCAGGTCGGCGCGGACGACTGACCGAGCGGGGCGGAGGCGACACGAGCGCGTCTGGTTCGCCTCGGCTCGCCTAACTCCACGGGCGTTCCGTGAACTCGCCGGCCTCGATTTCGCGCTCAATCTCGCGGAGCGTCGCGTCGTCGACGCTGACGAGGTGGCAAAGCGGGTGACCGGGCGCGGCGACCGGGTTCTGGAGGACGCCGGCGACGAGGCCGGTGAAGGGGGCCGAGACGCGCTTTTCTCTCGTCTTGAAGTGGTCCGAGATGGTGCAGATGGTGTCGCCCTCGTGGACCAGCGGCACGTCGCCGTACTGCATCTCGACGAGGCCGCCCACGTCGGCGCGGAGCCACGTCTTGTCTGTCGCCGAGTCGATGACGCGCGTCCAGCCCGGCCAGCTGACCGGCTTCTTCGGGAGGACGCCGTACTCGGCGAGGACGCTCTCGACGCCTTCGAGGGCGCGGTCGACCATCGCCGGCTGGAAGCGGTGGGCGCGGCCCATCTCGACGGTGATGGTCGGAATCCCGTCGTTGGTGGCGACGGTGCGGAGCGAACTCGCCTCGGCCTCGCCCGAGAGGATGAGGTTCGCGCCGAACGACCGCGCGAGGCGGGCGACCTCGGGGCGGTTCATATCGGCGCGGACGTGGTACATCGTCGTCCGGTTGCGCGTCGAGGTGTGGAAGTCGATACCGAGGTCGCAGGGCTCGACGAACCGGCGGTAGATCTGGTTCGCCATGCGCTCGGCCGTGTTCGCGCCGTCGCGACCGGGGAACGACCGGTTCAGGTCGAGGTCGTAGATGGGGATGTAGCGCTGTTGGGCGAGGTAGCCGGGGACGTTCGCCACGTGGATGCAGACGATGGTGCCGTGGATGTCGGCTGGGTTGTACCGGCTCGCGACCTCCTGCATCACCTTCACGCCGTTGAGTTCGTCGCCGTGGAGCGCCGCGGTCATGAAGACCGACGGCCCACCCTGCTCGCCGTTGATGACGGTGACGGGTATCTCGACGGGGTCGCCGAGGTACGTTTCGCTGATTTCGTACCTGAGATGTCGCACCTCGCCCGGTGGCACCTCCGAGTCGTACCTGAACGGTTCGGGGTCCATGGGACGTTCATCGGAGCCGACGGGTAAGAAGGTTGACCGGGACCGCACCGTCCGGACAGACGCGGGACAATACGGCTATCTCCGCTGCGGGCGTCTGTCTCCCTGAGAGATGTGTATTCACAGATGACGGCGAATCGTCCGGTCTGCAAGCGGTGTGGCTCCCCCGCGGGTCTCGGTGACGTGGTCGTCAGACACGCCGGGTCGGACCCCCTGCAGGTGACGGAGTGCGGGCGCTGCGGCGCGATTATCGACATCGGCGGCGGGACTCGTTGGTGAACTGACCCGGCGGCCGACCGCCGCGTCGATTTACGTCGCTCGCGCGCCATGTCGTCCGTATGGCGACCCCTCGGCTCGACGACCCGCTCGACATCGGCGGACTCACGCTCCGAAACCGGCTCTACCGCGCGCCGGTGCTCGAATGTGCCGGCACCGGGTCCGACGCGCCCGAGCGCCTCGCGGCCGAGCTCGAACCCGCGGCGCGGGCCGGCGCGGGCCTCATCTGTCAGGGTGCGACTATCGTCCGCGAGACGGGCGGCTGTGCCGCGCCGGGGATGACGCGAATCGCCGACTCCGAGTTCGCGGCGTCGCTGTCGGCGGTGACGGAGCGAATCCACGACCACGGCGCGGCCGTCGCGGTTCAGTTGGAGTACGGCGGTCTACGGAGCATGGAGACGTGGCACGCTGAGTACCGACGCGACCATCCGGATTTGCAACAGCTTTCCGTCTCCCGGCCGCCGCGACTCCTCAGACTCCTCGACGGCCTCGGCTTTCTCGACTACGACGCCCACGTCATGACGACCGACGAGGTGTACGACCTCGCGGCCGACTTCGGTCGCTCCGCGGCGATGGCCGTCGACGCCGGCTACGACGTGGTCCACGTCGCCGGCGCGAACATGGGCATCGTCCACCAGTTCCTCTCGCCGTTCTACAACCGCCGGGACGACGAGTTCGGCGACGGCGTCCGATTTCTGGAGGTCGTCGCCGACGAGGTTCGCTCGCGGGCGGGCGACGTGCCGCTCATGACGAAAGTCCCGGCGGAGACGGCCGCGCCGCCCGGCATCCGCCGACATCTGACCGAGGACGACGCGGTCGAACTCTGCCGCCGCCTCGACGAGGCGGGCTACGACGCGCTCGTCCCCGTCTCGGGATCGGTGTTCTGGGACGCGAGCATCGTCCGCGGGTCGTTCCCGGCCCGCGCGTGGCGCGACGACCGCTACCGCGACGGCTACGCCGCGACCTTCGGCGGCCCGCTCCGGGCGCGACTCGTCGAACTCGGCAACCGAATCGAGGCCGCGTGGTACGACTTCGACCCGGCGTGGAACGCCGACCTGTGTCGCCGCGTCCGCGACGCCGTCTCGGTGCCCGTGCTCTGCGAGGGCGGCATCCGCGAGCGCGGCGAAATCGACCGGCTGCTCGGCGACGCCTGCGACGCTGTCGGGATGGCGCGGCCGTTCTACGCCGAACCGGAACTCCCGGCGCGACTGCTCGGCCGCGAGGCCTCGGCCGATACGCGGGTCGTCTGCGAGAACTGCAACAACTGCGCGGTGCCGCAGGCGACGGGCGCGCCGGGCGTCTGTCGAACACCCGAGGTGTTGGCCCGCGTGGGAACCCTCAGAATGGAGGGTGCGTACGATACAGCCTCCGAGACGGCGGACGACGACGAGCCCGACCCGGTGGGTTAATAAGGCTCTCGTCGGTGAGTCTGGGTAATGGCGCGCGACCGGTCCGCGATGGAGTCGGCCGAACTGACGGCGGTGCTCGACGCGCTCGACGACGCGGACGCACGAGCCATCATCAGAGGACTCGAAGAACCCATGACGGCAAGTGAAATTTCAGACACCTGTGACATCCCGCTTTCGACGACGTACAGGAAGCTGGACCTGCTCACCGACGCGGCGCTCCTCGCCGAGGGGACCCAGATTCGCGCGGACGGTCACCACGCGACGACCTACGAGGTCGCCTTCGACGAGGTTCGAATCGCCCTCAACGAGGACCGCGACTTCGACGTCGCGGTCGGCCGCCCGGAGCAGACGCCCGACGAACGCCTCGCGGACATCTGGTCGCGGGTCCGGAGGGAGACCTGATGGGGCACCTCAGCGCCTCGCCGACGATTACGACGATGATTATCGTCGTCAAGACGGGCATTCTGGTCCTCGGCGGGCTCATCACCTACTTCAGCTACAAGGCTTACCGGAACACGGGGGCCGCGTCGCTCCGCGCGCTCGCGCTCGGGTTCGGCGTCGTCACCCTCGGCGCGATGCTCGGCGGCGCGCTCGACGTGATTCTCAACGTCGACCTCGCCACCGGACTGCTCTTCGACTCGGTGCTGACGCTCATCGGCTTTGCGGTCATCACCTACTCGCTGTACGTCGACTGAGCCGGATCGGAAGACCGCCTTCGACCCCGCCGAATCGCCCTCGAACCAACCCGTAACTCGCGGTCGCATCGCCGCCATTTCTATCTCGTCTTTCGGTCACGAACCGGTGTGGCATCGCCGATGCGTGTCGTCCGATACCACGGCCCACTATCTCCAGACATTATTGCTCGTATTGTGCAAAACCGTTATTAGGTCTCGGCCGGTATCGGTAGGTATGTCCGACGACGAACTGAACGACATCCGGAAGCAGAAACACGAACAACTCGAATCCGAACTCCGTGGTGACGGCGGAAGTACGGCGAAGGAAACCACGCCTTCCCCATCGGATCCCATCCACGTCGACGGCGCGGACGAACTCGAAGACGCCGTCTCCTCGAACGACGTGGTGCTCGTCGACTTCTACGCGGACTGGTGTGGACCGTGCAAGATGCTCGAACCCACCGTGAAGAAGCTCGCGCAGAACACCGACGCCGCGGTCGCCAAGGTCGACGTGGACGCGAACCAGGAGCTCGCCGCCCAGTACCAGGTCCGGGGCGTCCCGACGATGGTGCTGTTCGCCGACGGCGAGGCGGTCGAACAGCTCGTCGGCGTCCGCGGCTACGACGACCTGAAGAACCTCGTCGAAGCCCACCTCGCGTAAGCGTTCTCTCTCCCCGAGACTCGGGGTCGCTTTATTGACACTCTCGTCCGACCTGTGGGTATGCAACTCGTCGCCGAACCCATCGACATCGGCACCCGGTCGCCGACGGTCCTCCTGAACGAGAGCGATGCGGCCGAACTCGGGGTCCACGCGCTCGAACGCGTCCAACTGCGGCGGGACGGGCGGACGACCATCGGCATCGTGGAACTGACCGACGAACTCGTCTCCGAGGGGACGCTCGGGGTGACGCGCCGGCTCGGTCACATCGAGGGCGACGTGGAGGTGTCGGTCGCGCCGCAACCCGACTCGGTGTACTACATCCGCAAGAAGCTCGACGACATCGAACTCGACGCGGACGAACTGTCCCAACTCGTCCGCGACATCTACGAGGAGCGCCTCGCCGACGTGGAACTCGGGGCGTACGTCTCCGCGACCTACACGAACGGGCTGTCGATGGAAGAGACGATGCACCTCACGGAGTCGATGGCGGACATCGGCGAATCTATCACGTGGGAGGAGCCGGTCATCGCCGACAAGCACTCCATCGGGGGCGTCGCGGGCAACCGCGTCACGCCGATTCTCGTCCCCATCGTCGCCGCGGCGGGGCTGAAGATTCCGAAGACTTCCTCCAGAGCCGTCACCTCCGCGGCGGGCACCGCCGACACGATGGAGGTCCTCTGCGACGTGGAGTTCTCCGTCGCGGAGATACGCGACATCGTCGGGGAGACCGGCGGCTGTCTCGTCTGGGGCGGCGCGGTGAACCTCTCGCCGGTCGACGACCGCATCATCCGCGCCGAGACGCCGCTTTCCATCGACCCGAAGGGCCAACTCATCGCTTCGGTCCTCTCGAAAAAGAAGAGCGCCGGCTCGACCAACGTCGTCGTGGACATCCCCTACGGCGAGGGCGCGAAAGTCGAGAGTCTCGCCGAGGCGCGCGAACTCGCGGAGGACTTCAACCGCGTCGGCGACCACCTCGGGATGGCCATCGAGTGCGCCATCACGAACGGGGCCGCGCCGGTCGGCCGCGGCGTCGGTCCCGTGCTCGAAGCCCGCGAGGTCCTCGCCACGCTCGCCGGCGGGGGTCCGAACGACCTGCGGATGAAGGCGATTCGCCTCGCCGAGTTGCTGTTCGAGTCCACCGGCATCGACGCCGACGCCGCCGATATCCTCGACTCCGGGCAGGCCGAGGAGACCTTCCGCGAGATACTCGCCGCGCAGAACGGCGACCCCGACGTGGAGGCCGCCGACCTCTCGCCCGGTCGGCACACCGTCGCGGTCCGCGCCGACCGCGACGGCGTGGTCACGCACGTCAACAACCGCCTCGTCAACGAGGTCGCCCGCCGGGCCGGCGCGCCGAGAGACCCCGGTGCGGGCCTCGAACTCCACCGGCGCGTCGGCGAGATGGCCGCCAGCGGCGAGACGCTGTTCACGGTCCACGCCGAATCCGAAGACAAGCTCGCCGACGCGAAGGCGCTCACCGAGCGCGTCGAGACCGTCCGGGTGCGACACCCCGACGAGGCGCTCGTCGACCGGGTGTGAGTCGCCCATCGTTGCCCGCGGTCACGCCGCGACCCCGCCGCCGCCCGCGGCGACCTTTTTGCGTCCGACGCCCGTAGTTCCCGCATGGACGACCGCGTACATCCCGAGGTCCGGCGCACCGCGACGGAAATCGACACGATGGAGATTCGCGGCGCGGCGACCATCGCCGACGCGGCCGCGCGGGCGCTCCGGACGCAGGCGACGGAGAGCGACGCCGCCGACGCCGAGGCGTTCCGGGCCGACCTCCGCGCGGCCGCGCGGGCGCTTCACGAGACGCGGCCGACGGCCGTGAGCCTCCCCAACGCCCTCCGGTACGTCCTCCGCGGCATGTCGAGTACGACCGTCGAGGGACTCCGACAGAACGTCGTCGACTCGGCCGACGAGTTCTGCGCCCGGCTCGAACGGGCCCAGGCCGACCTCGGCGAGGTCGGTGCGAACCGCCTCCGCGACGGCGACACCATCATGACCCACTGCCACTCGACGGACGCGCTGGCGTGCGTCGAGGCCGCGGTCGAGCAAGGAAAGCACATTGAGGCCGTCGTCAAGGAGACGCGACCCAGAAATCAGGGACACATCACCGCGAAGCGACTCGACGAACTGGGCGTGCCCGTCACGCTCATCGTCGACTCGGCGGCCCGCCGCTACCTCAACGACGTGGACCACGTGCTCGTCGGCGCGGACGCCGTCGCGGCCGACGGGAGTGTCATCAACAAAATCGGGACGAGCGGTCTCGCGGTCAACGCCCGCGACCGGGGGACGCCCATCATGGTCGCCGCCCAGACGCTCAAGCTCCACCCGGGGACGATGACCGGCCACACCGTCGATATCGAGATGCGCGACACCAGCGAGGTCATCGACGACGAGACGCTCGCGGAGCTCGGCAACCCGACCGTGAAGAACCCCGCGTTCGACGTGACGCCGCCGCGTTACGTGGACGCCATCGTCACCGAGCGCGGGCAGTTCCCGCCGGAGAGCATCGTCATCCTGATGCGGGAGCTGTTCGGCGAGGGCACCAGCGAACCGTGGGCGGAGCCGTCGTCGCGGGCCGAACCGTAGCCGGGTCTGTCGCTGCGGGCCGAGTCGTAGGCGGAGCCGCCGTCGCGAACTGACCCGCGGTCACGCCCCGCCGACGAGGTCGGCCATGACCTTCATCTCCGCTTTTCGCAGGTGCTCCGCCGCGGTGCTCGTCGAGCAGTCGAGCCGCGCGGCCACGTCGGCGACCGAACCAGTCCGCGGCTCGCGGTAGTAGCCGCAGTCGACGGCGACCTCGACGGCCTCGCGCTGGCGGGGCGACAGCGACCCGGCCGAGACGCTCCCCGGCCCCGTGTACTCCCGCACTCGAACGATTTCGAGGCCGCGGCCCTCGGGGAGCTGTTCGACCGCCGACTGGAGCGCGTCGTCGGTGCCGACGAGCGTCATCGAGACCGTCCCGTCGCCATCGAAGACGACCGGTGGGACGACGATGAGCCCGCCCCGCGTGACGGCGGCCGTCTGCTTCGTCCCCGCCGCGTCGAGCCGCTCGTCGACCACGATGAAAAAGGAGTCGCCGGGGAGCTGCGAGAGTTCGTACGACAGGATACGCTCCGTCTCCGCGAGCGCCGCCTCGTAGGCCTCGACGTCGGTCCCGAAGACCTCGAAGACGATGGTGTTCCTGTCGGTCACCGTCGGGTTCCAGTGGTGGAGTTCGGTCCGCTCGAACGCCTCGTGTTCGACGACGAACTCGTGCATCGGATGCAGCTGTTCGTCGTCGGGCGTGAAGCGAAGCCTGACCGATTTCATGCCAGCGGATTGATTCGACTGCGACATAAAAACCAGCCGCACTCGTGAGGCAGAACGACGAACCGGCGACCGGACGAACGAACGGGTGTCAGCCGCCATGTCACTCGAACGCCCACAGCAGCCCACCGAGTCCGACGCCGACCCCGCCGCGATCGCCGACGACGCCGCCGGTCCCCTCGACGCCGACGCGCTCCGGCGGGCGCTGGGCGACGCCGTCCTCGCCACCGAGGAGCACGTCCACGCACCCGCGGTCCAGATTCGCCCCGACGCGGTGCAGTCGTCGCTCTCGACGCTCCGCGACGACCTCGGCCTCGACCACCTCTCGTGTGTGACCGCCCAAGAGTACGAGGACCGCTACGAGTCCATCTATCACCTGAAGTCGTACGACGACCCGACCCGAGAGGCGAGCGTCGTCGTCCCCACGCCCCGCTCGAACCCGGTGAGCGAGTCTGCCGCGCCGGTGTTTCGGACGGCCGAGTGGCACGAGCGGGAGGCGTACGACCTCGTCGGCATCGAATACGAGGGACACCCGGACTTACGCCGCATCCTCTTGCCGGAGACGTGGCAGGGCCATCCACTCGGGCTGGACTACGACCAGACGCGCCCGCAGGTCGTCCGGTACGACGAGAACGCGAACCCGCTTGCTGAGGACGGCCGCGCCGACTCGAACACGATGCTTCTCAACATCGGGCCGCACCACCCGGCGACCCACGGCGTGATGCACCTGCAGGTCACGCTGGACGGCGAGCAGGTCGCCGACGTGGAGCCGGACATCGGCTACATCCACCGCTGCGAGGAGCAGATGTGCCAGCGGGGCACCTACCGGCACCAGATTATGCCGTACCCCGACCGCTGGGACTGGGGCGGCGGCGGCCTCCTGAACGAGTGGGCCTACGCCCGCACCGCCGAGGCGCTGGCGGACATCGACGTGCCCGAGTACGCGCAGGTGCTCCGGACGCTGGCGGCCGAACTGAGCCGCATCCTCTCGCACATGCTCGCGGTCGGCGCGTACGCCCTCGACGTCGTCGGCGACTTCACCGCGACGTTCATGTACGCCATGCGGGACCGCGAACTCGTCCAGAACATCCTCGAAGACCTCACGGGCCAGCGGCTGATGTTCAACTACTTCCGGCTCGGCGGGGTCGTCTGGGACCTCCCCGAACCCCGCGAGGAGTTCTTCGAGAAGATTCGGACGTTCGTCGACGGCCTCCCCGAGAAGCTGCGGGAGTATCACGACCTCCTGACGGCGAACGAGATTCTGCAAGCCCGCACGCTCGAGACCGGTATCCTCCCGCCCGAGGTGGCGAAGGACTACGGCGTGACCGGGCCGGTCGCCCGCGGCTCCGGCATCGACTACGACCTCCGCCGCGACGACCCCTACGGCTACTACGACGAACTCGACTGGGCGGTCGCCGTCGAGGACGACTGCGACAACTTCGCACGCCTGCTCGTCCGCCTCCGTGAGGTCGAGGAGTCGGCCAAGATTATCCAGCAGTGTGTCGACCTGCTCGAAGACTGGCCGGACGACGAGCGGACCATCCAGTCGAACGTCCCGCGCACCATCAGACCGGACGACGACACCGAGGTCTATCGCGCGGTCGAAGCCGCGAAGGGGGAACTCGGTATCTACATCCGCGCCGACGGCACCGACACCCCGGCGCGGTTCAAGATTCGCGGCGGGTCGTTTTCGAACCTCCAGGCGCTCCCCGAGATGGCCGAAGACGAGTACATCCCGGACCTCATCGCGGCGCTCGGGAGCCTCGACACGATAATGGGAGAAGTAGACCGGTAGTCGTCGGCGGGACGGCCGGCGTCGCGCGGCGTCGCGCGTCGGCGACTCAGTCGTCCGACGGCGAGGGACCGGTCCCCTCACCCGACCCGTCGGCGACAGCCTCCGGTCCCGACTGCGACTGCGCGGCGGGAGTCGCCTCGGTCGGCGCACCGCCGCCGCGTCCGCCCTGACCGACGTCGAACCGACCGACGAGGTCGTTGAGCGACTCGGCGGACTCCGACACCTGCTGGATGTTCCGCGTGACCTCGTTTATCGCGGCGGTCTGTTCTTCGGTCGCCGCAGAGACAGTCGCCGTCTCCGAGGTCGTCTCCTCGCTCACGCTCGACACGTCGTCGACCATCGAGACGACTTCCTCGGTCGAGACGGCCTGGTTCTCGGTCGCCTGCGAAATCTCCTCGACGCCGTGTTCGGCCTCGCGAATCGCCCCGGAGATGTGGTCGAACATCTCGATGGCGTCGCCGATGGTCTCGGAGCCGCTCTCGACGCTCTCCTGCATGGACTGCATGTCGTCGACCGTGTCGTCGGCGCGGTCGCGCACCTCGTCGATTTGGGCTTCCACCTCGTCGGTGGCCTGACTGGCCTCTTTTGCGAGCGCCTTGATCTCGTTGGCGACGACAGCGAAACCCTCGCCCGCCTCGCCCGCGCGGGCCGCTTCAATGGATGCGTTGAGCGCGAGCAGGTCCGTCTGCTCCGCGATGTCGTTGATGAGTTGGACAATTTCGTTGATTTCGCCCACCTGCTCGCCGAGGGCTTCGACCCGCTCGACGGCCTCGTCGGCCTCGGTCTCGATAGTCGATATCTCGTCGGTCGCCTCCGCGGCGTGCTCGCGCCCCTCGTCGGCGAGCGACACGGCCTGATTCGCCGACTGGACGACGCCGTCGGCGGAGGCCGCGACTTCCTCGATGGTCGCCGAGAGGTCGTTCATCTCATTTGCGACCGTCTGGAGCCGTTCGGTCTGCTGTTCCGCGCCGTGGGCGATTTCCTCGACCGACCGCGCGGTCTCTTGGCTGGCGGATTCGATTTCCTTCGCGCTCGACACCGTCTCGTTGCTCACCGCCGCGAACTCGTCGGCGACGGACTGCACCTCGACGAAGCCGTCTTGGAGCTTCTGAATCCCGGTGTCGAGGTCGGTCATGATAGCGCCGAACTCGCCGGGGAGGTCGGTCCGGAGGTTCTGGTCGAGGTTGCCGTCCCCGAGTTCCGTTCCGGCGGTCCGAAGCGCCGAGACCTGCTGTTCGAGGTTCGCCTGCATGTCGTCGAACGCCTCGACGAGTTCGCCGAGTTCGTCGTCGTTGGCGTCGATGTCCTCGTCGTTGTCGAACCGCCCGCGGGCGAGCGACTGTGCGCGGTCCCGAAGCGTCTCTATCGGCTCCGAGAAGTACCGCGCGGCGACGTAGCCGACGCCGACGACGACCACGATGATGCCGACGATCAACAGGAGCATGATGTTCCGGGCCATGTCCGCCCGGTTGTTCATCGCCTGACTGAGCTGTTCGACCGGTCCCGTCACGTCGGACTCGGGGACGGTGGCGACGAGTTCGTACTGTCCGTTCCCGAAGTGGAGCGGCGCGTACCCGACGAAGTAGCGAGCCGATTCGCCGCCGTCGCCGACCGACTCGTGAGTGGTCAGTCCGCTCTGGCCGACAATCGCCGTCACGTTCTCCGCGATTTCGGACTCGGCGGTGCCGAGCGACTCCTTCGAGTCGGTCAGGAGGTCACCATCTTCGCTCACGATGGTCAGATGGCCGGTTTCACCGACTTCGATGTCGTCGATGAGCGTGTCGAGGAGTTCGAAGTTGAACTGGAGCGTGATGGTCCCGGCGAGCTCTCCCTCGCGGTACACCGGCGCGGTGACGTAGATTGCGGCCTCGCCGTCGACGGTCGTCACCTCGCTGACCTGAATCTCGCCTTCCTGAAGCTCGGTCGCGGCCTCGAACCACGGCTCGTCCGCGAACGAGGTGCCGGACACCGACTCGGTGGTGATGCCGTCGTCCGTGCGCATCGCTTGGACGATGCCCTGGCCGTTCTCGTCGGTGAACAGAATCTCGTCGTAAGTGGGTCGCTCCTCGCCGTCGATAGTCACGGCACGGGTTCTGAGGTAACTCCGGAACGAGTCGTTAATCTCGTCGCGGGCGTCGGTGACGGCGGCCGTCTGCAGTTCGTAGTAGTAGACGCTCGGCGCGAGCACCCAGTCGAAGTCCTCGTGGTAGGCGTACGCGACGAACTTCTCCTCGACGGGGTTGCCCTCCTGCGTGGTGTCTTCCCACTCGTACTCGACGATGCCCCAGTCCTCGCCGTTGCGGACGGCGGCGTTGGACTCGATTTCGGCGGGCACCTGATTGAACGCCGGTATCCCGGCGTCGTCGACGGCGTTGACCCCGTCTTCGAGGCCGTGGTGGACGACGAAGTTGACGTCGCTGTCGAGGATGAACGCGTAGCCGGTAGAGCCGACGTAGCCGGGGTGGAACGACTCGGAGAGCGTTCCGCCCTGTTGGACGCCGTTTCCAGCCGTCCCGGCGATTCGAGCCTCGACTTGGTCTTTCACCTGTTGTTGCTCCGTCGGTGTGAGTTCGTCCCAGTCCTGCCCCCCGTACTGGTTCGCGAGGACGGTCTGTTTCGTGGTCTCGACGGTGGCGCGCATCTGGAGCGCCATGTAGCCCAACTGCGCTTGGCTCTGTTCCTGGACGAGTTCCATCTCCCCGGCCCGGGCGGCCTCGTAGTTATGGACAGGTGCCGAGTCCGCCAGCGCGAGAGCGTCGATTCGACGGGCGTCGAGGAGGTTCTGTATCTCCTCTTGCCGGGCGGAGACGGTGTGGTTCAGGTCGGCGGTAATCTGCCCTTCCAGCGTGGCCTCGCTTTGGTCTTGGGCGTAATCTCCAATGCTACTCATTCCTTGGACGCCCGCGACGCCAACGACTGCCACGGGAACCAGCGAGATGGCGAGACAGAGCGCGATAAGTTTCGTTCGTATCTTCATGGTTTGGTTGATATCGGCGAGTCCCGGCGTCCCCCAATACGCGCCGAACAGCCGGTACGTGACCGAATAGCTCTGAGTCTAGCTCTGCCAGAACAACCGTATAAAACTCCCCCGCCAATTATTATCGGCGATATTCGAACGCAGAACCACTTCGAATCCCCGTCAAATAGCGGGTCAATTTCTCACTCGGTATTGCAGCAATCGCTCAACACGTTTCGAACCATTGTCACGAAACAGCAACAATTGCGGCCGAGAAGGCGGTCGCACCGCCTCGTCAGCACTTACCGCGGCGTCTCCGTCCCCCACTTGTCGAGGGCGACGGCGAGTTCGGGCGTCTCCTCGGCGGCCTCGGTGATTGACCTCCCCTCGGCGTAGGCGTCGATGGCCGACCGGAGCGCGACCGCGCCCGCGCGGGTGCCGTCGGGGTGGCCGTGGATACCGCCGCCGAGTTGGACGCAGACGTTCGTTCCCGTGGCGTCGAGCAGGTCGGGGAGGAGGCCGGGGTGGAGTCCGCCCGAGGCGACCGGCAGCACGTCGGTCGTCCCGTAGAGGTCGCCCGCGAGCCAGTCGTTGATGCCGACGGTGTCCTCGTTGGCGAGCTTGCCGAGGCCGGCGGTGCCGGTGTGGAGCTGGTCGACGCCGCAGAGACGGCTTATCTGTGCGAGCACCCGCATCGAGACGCCGTGGGCCGGGAGCCGGTCGAAGGCGGCGTGCATGGCGCGGTGGGCGTGAATCGCCAGCCCGTGTTTCTCGGTGCGCTCGCGGACGGTCTGGAGGCCCGCCCAGCCCGCGGTGATGATGTCCACCATGACGTACTCGCCGCCCTGCGCGGCCACCTCGTCGACTCGGTCGAGCATCGTCTGGGTGTCTGCGGTGACGTTGATGAGGTACGATTTCTTCTCGCCCGTCTCGTCCTCGGCGTCGTCGCGGAGCGACAGCGACTCAGTCAGGCGGTCTGAGAAGGGGTTGAACGCCTGGTCGGTCAGGTTCTCGTCGTCCTTCAGGAGGTCGACGCCACCGACCCACGCGTCGTAGCCGACCTGCGCGTGCGCCACCGTCGAGAGGCCGACTTTTGGCTTGGGGACCGTCGCCGTGATGGGGCGGTCGGTGACGCCGAATATCTCCTCACGGACCGACGACCCGTACAGCGGGCCAGGGTACGTCGAGACGACGGACTCGGGCCACTCGCAGTCGAGGAGGCGAATCGTGTCGACCGCCTTCATGCCCATGATGTTGCCGGCGATGCACGACAGCACCTGCGGCATGTTTCCGGGTTCGAACAGCCCGGCGGGGTAGGCGACCTTGATGCGGTCGCCGTCGATGTCGAACGTCGTCGCGCCCATGTCGGTGAAGTCAGCGCCGGTCTGGAGGGCCGCCCACGTGCCGTTGGAGGACTCCGAGGCCACGCGACTCGCCGCCGCCTCTGTCGACATCCCCGTCGCGGGGTCGATGCGGAAGGTGCAGACGAGGTCCTCGTCGGTCGGTTCGTAGTCGAGGTCGAGGAAGTCTTCGTACGTGATACCCATAGCTTCGCCTACGCCCCCGCGAAGCTTAAAACGGCATCCCGAAGCGACTTTGACCCCTCGACGCGAAGGAGAACGGTTCGGCGCGATACGGGGTCATGAGGGGGTCGTCACGTGGTCGGTCATCCGCGTCAGGGCGACAGCAGCGCCCGGACCTCTCGGAACTCGGGAACGTCGGTGTCGAGGGCGGCACAGAGCGCGTCGGCCGCGCCCAGCAGCCACTCTGCGCGCTCCACGCGGGACTCCACGTCGCCCGGCCCGATTCGGTAGCGCTCGACGAGTTCCTCGATGTCCGAGCCCTCGGTCCACTCGTGGAGGATGCGGGCGGTCTTGACCGCCGTCAGCCACTCCTCGAAGGGGTCGGCGTCGTGCATCGCGGTGGTGAACTCCGCGGCGTGGCTCCGGGCGTACTGGTACATCAGTGCCCGCTCGCGGTTGCCGAGGTAGGTGTCGTGCATGTCCGGCGTGTCGCAGACGACTTCGAGGGCGGTCCGGGCGGTGACGTGCTCGTCGGCCATCGTCTCGATGGTCCGGATGCCCGAGACGATGCGCGCCCCGGTCGTCGGCGAGACGTACTGTCTGGAGGTCTGTGCGCCCAGCGTCGTCGCCGACAGCGTCCCGTCCGTCGCGTCGAGGAGCTCCATCGCTTCGAGTTCGGAGACCACGTCGGCGACGAGTTCCGCGAGGTCAACGCTCGGGTTCTGGTGGGCGTAGTAGGTCGCCGAGAACACGTCGGCGACGCCGTCGAGGCTGTCGGCGAACCCGGAGGCGACGACCGAGAGGACGTGCGTCCGGAGCGCCTCGGGGTCGTCGAACTGCGAGTCCACGGCCTCCGCGTCGGCGGTGACGTAGCGGTCGAACAGCTCGGCTTTCGTGTCCGCGTCGCCGACGAGGACCGCCTCGCCGAACGGGTCGAGGTGCGGGCGACCGGCGCGGCCGCACATCTGGTGCACGTCGAGGACGGGAATCCATTCCATCGCGTCGCCGGTGTAGCGCTTCTGGTCGCGGATGACGACCCGTCGGGCAGGGACGTTCACCCCGGCGGCGAGCGTCGGCGTCGCGCAGATGACCGCGAGCCGGCGGTCCCGAAACGCGTTCTCGACGGCGACCCGGTGGGCGCTCCGCAGGCCGGCGTGGTGGAAGCCGACGCCGGTCCGGGCGCACTCCGAGAGCTGGCGGCCGGTCGCGGTGCCGCCGAGTTCGTCGAGTTCGTCGCCGAGGGCGGGCGCGGGCGAGAAGTCCTCGTCGGCGAGGCGGTCGGCGAGCGCCTCGGCCTCGCGGCGCGACCGGACGAACGCGAGACACTGCCCGCCGGTCTCGACCGCGTCTTCGACGAGCGCGACGGTCGCTTCGGTGGCCTCGTCGTCGTTCGGGCCGGTCGGGGGGACGACCACGTCGAGGTCGGTGCCGTCGTCGAACGCGACGGTCTCGTCAGCGTAGACGCCGGTGCGGAGCGAGACGGGTCTCCACGTGCTCTCGACTAACGCCGCGTCGAGCCAGTCGGCGATGACCTCGGGGTTGTCGACGGTCGCCGAGAGGGCGACGAGCTGGAGGTCCGGGACGCGGCGCTGGAGCGTGGCCAGCGTGACTTCGAGCGTCGGTCCGCGACCCGGCGCGCCGAGGAGATGGACTTCGTCGACGACGACGCAGGCGAGGCGTTCGACCCACGGCGCACCGTTTCGAATCGCCGAGTCGACCTTCTCGCTCGTGGCGACGACGATGTCGTGGTCGCCGAGTTCCGCCTCGTCCGCGTCGAAGTCACCCGTGGAGATGCCGACGCTCACGCCGGGCAGTCGGTCGAACGTCTCGTATTTCTCGCGGGCGAGCGCGCGGAGCGGGACGATGTAGAGCGCCGGCCCGTCGGCGGTGAGCATGGCGAGTTCCGCGATGAACGTCTTGCCGCTGGCGGTCGGAATGGCGGCGACGACGCGGCCGCCCTCCGCGACGCCGGCCTCGACCGCGGCGGCCTGCGGCGGGTAGAGTTCCTCGATACCGTCCGACTCGTAGTGGGAGACGAGGGCCGCCGACAGCGGGAGGTCACGCACGCGCATCTGTCACAGTTCTGGTGGCGGACTCACATAAGTATCTTCGCCGGGCGGGAGGTCGCCGACCGACGGCCCCCGAACCGGGCCGAGACGTTCGGCCTCGTGCGACCGTCAGCCACGGCAGGTATTTCCGTCGGCTTCTCGATATATGGATTGATAAACATGAGCAGGCGTGCCCTCTCGGTCGCCCTTCTCGTCGTCGTCGTGCTCGCCGGGCTCCCGGCACCGACGCTCGGCGCGGAGGCAACCGCTTACATCGACGACGTCTCCGTCTCGCCCGCACAGCCGACGCCGGGCGAGCGGTTCATCCTCTCGACTATCGTACAGAACGCACAGAACAGCCCGTCGAACCTCCAAGTGACGGACGTGTACGTCCGCACGGCTGGCGGGTCGAACGACCTCGCTCGGGCCGAAGACCTCGGGACGATTCCACCCGGGAGCGACCTCGACATCCCGCTTTCGGTCCGGCTCGCCGACGCGGGGACCTACGATCTCCGCGTGACTGTCGTCGGCCGGAGCGACGGCAGCATCCAGCGGCTCCAGTACCCCGTCGTCGTCCGCGTCCGCGAGGGTGGTCCGCAGGTGACCGTCGAGGTCGGCGACGCGGTCATCGGCACGGAGACGCCCGTTCAGGTCACCGTCTCAAACGGCGAGGAGGAGGTGGCGCGCAACCTTCGGCTGTCGGTCGCCGCCGAGGACGCGACCGTGCGGAACGACACCCGCGTCGTCCCGCGCCTCGACTCCGGGCAGGCCCAGACGTTCCAGTTCGACGTGACGCCCGGCGCGACCGACTCCGAGGTGACGGCGACGCTGCGCTACACCACCGCCGACGGTAACGCCCGGACGACGACCACCACCGCGCCGCTCGCCGCCGATGAACTCCGAGAGAACGTCCGCCTCGACGCGACCCTCGGCGACGGCGCTCGCCCCGCGGTCGTCGTTGACGTGACGAACCTCGGCAACGCACCGCTCGACGACCTCGTCCTCTCGTTGCGGGACAGCGGTTCGACCGTCGTCGGAACGCCGGTCGGCACCGTCGCGGCCGAGTCCACCCGGACCGTCCGACTGAACGTCTCGTCGGTCGACCGAGCGACGCTCGACGTAGTCGCCGACTACGAGACCGGCGGCCGCGACGGCTCCGCGGCGACGACCATCGACTACGTCGCCGCTCCCGGCCAGATTTCGCTCACCGGCGTCGACGTGGAGCGCGAAGACGGGAAGATACACATCTCAGGCAGCGCGAGCAACGTCGGTCTCAGCGACGCCCAGAGCGTCGTCGTCCGGGTCGTCCCGACCGACGGCGTCACCCCCGAGCGCCCCTACAAGGAGTACTTCGTCGGCTCGGTTCCCGCGAGTGACTTCGCCTCGTTCGACCTCTACGCCACCGTCGACGACGGCGTGGCCGCCGTCCCGGTCGAGGTGAGCTACCTCGCCGACGGCCGCGAGCGGACCGTCGAAACGACGGTGGACGTGAGCGACCTCTCGCAACCCGTCGACTCGAACGACGGCGGCGGCGGGGGCCTCGGCACCACGCTCCTCCTCGTCGGCGGCCTCGTCGCCCTCCTCGTCGTGGTCGGCGTCGGAATCTACGCCTACAGACGACGCTGATTCGAGATGAACCACATCATCGAACTCCAACGCGTCTGGAAACGCTACGACACCGGCGGCGAGGTCGTCGAGGCGCTCAAGGACGTGGACTTCCACGCCGACCCCGGCGAGTTCGTCGCCGTCATGGGGCCCTCGGGGAGCGGGAAGTCCACGATGCTGAACGTCCTCGGCCTCCTCGACACACCCACTGAAGGGACCGTCTACCTCGACGGACAGGACGTGACCGACCTCTCCGACCGGGAGATGACGGTCCACAGAAAGCGCTTTATCGGCTTCATCTTCCAGAGTTTCCACCTGATTCCGACGCTGTCGGCGCTGGAAAACGTGGAGATGCCGACGCTGTTCGGCGACGACCCGACCGCCCGCGACCGGGCGACGCACCTGCTCGAACGCGTCGGCCTCGGCGAGCGACTCGACCACCGTCCCGACCAGCTCTCGGGCGGGCAGAAACAGCGCGTCGCCATCGCGCGGGCGCTCATCAACGAGCCGCGCATCCTCCTCGCCGACGAGCCGACGGGGAACCTCGACCGGAAGACCGGCCGGAGCGTCCTCGACCTGTTCGACGAGATTCGCCGCGAGGACGACGTGGCGGTCATCGCCGTCACTCACGACCCCCAACTCGGCGACTACGCGGACCGAACGGTCGAACTCATCGACGGGAGGATACAGTGAGCGTCCTCGACGACCTCTTCCGGCGCGTTCCCGCGCTGTTGATGGCGCGTCGGAACCTCTCGCGCAACCGCATCCGCTCGGGGCTCGCCGTCCTCGGCATCATCATCGGCGTCCTCGCCATCGCGTCGCTCGGCATGTTCGGCACGACGCTCCGCACCGGCGCGAGCCAGCAACTCGGCGACATCGGCAACGAGATCAGCGTCTCGCCCAACTTCCAAGAGGGAATCGAGGAACTCACCGAGCGCGACGTCGACGAGATTCGTCGCGCGGTCACCGACGGCGCGGTCGTCCCCGTCCGCTCAGAATCGAGACTCGTCTCGCGGGGTGATCGACAGACCGTCACCACGGTCTACGGCATGGAGAATCCCGGCGCGCTCTACGAGGCCGAACAGGGCCGCATTCCCGACCGACTCAGACAGGGCGCGCTCGTCGGCTCCGGCACCGCCGGCTTGCTCGACGTCGAGCCCGGAAACACCATCTCCGTGGACGGTCGGACCTACCGCGTCGCGGCCGTGCTCGCCGAACAGGGAGGCATCTCGCTCGTCAGCCCGAACAACGCCGTCATCGTCCCCGTCGAGGACGTAAACGGCACGGGCTACTCGCAGGTCGTCGTCAGCGCCGACTCCGGACAGGCCGCGAACGAATCCGCGGTCGCCATCCGCGAGGCCCTCAACGAGCGCGAACAGCGCGTCTCGGTGTTCGAACTCCAGTCCATCACGGCGGGCATCAACGAGTTCTTCGGCATCCTCAACGCCTTCCTCATCGGCATCGGCTCCATCTCGCTGGTCGTCGCCGGCGTGAGCATCCTGAACGTCATGCTCATGAGCACCATCGAGCGACGCCAGGAAATCGGCGTCCTCCGCGCCGTCGGCGTCCAGCGCGGCGACGTGATTCGCATGATTCTCGCCGAGGCCGGCCTGCTCGGCGTCGCCGGGGGCGTCATCGGCGCGATACTCGCGGTCGGCGCGGGCGTCGCGCTCAACGCGTTCGTCCTGAACGACCCGCTTGCGACCTTCCAGGCGGCGAACCTCCTCTACATCGTCCTCGCGGTCGGGTTCGGCGTCGGTACCAGCGTCCTCTCGGGGCTGTACCCGGCGTGGAAGGCGGCCAACGAGCGACCGGTGGAGGCGCTCAGGAAGTAGTTGGGACTCTGGAAGCGGAGTTTTGATGAAAAATGGGGCGTCGTCGGCCACGCGTTGGCCGGTTACCGCGAAACCTTTTGCAGGGTCGTTACGCGTCGGGGCCGGTCCACTTCTGGAGAGTCGCGGAACTCGAACCTGACTCGTCGGTCCAGACGATGCGGACGGTCTGGTTGTGAAGAACATCTGTTGGCCCGTTGCTCGGCTTAATTGTTACTGAGTTCCCGGCAGAGACAGCAGCACCTGTGTCATCTTGGAGTGCGTCCCAAGTGAGGCTCTGTGAAGCTTCAGTACTCGTTACTGTATCCGCTTTGTCGACAATCTTGACACCAGTAGTCACATTGAGACGTGCTGCGCTGATCTCACCGCCACTTTCGTGCGTGATGGTCAGATTGCCAGCATCGCTTCCATCAAAGTCGAAACTGAAACTCGCCTGCGGAGCAGTCGCGGTCTGCTCACCCAGTCCGAGGACGAACGTCCCGATAACGGCCGCGAGAATGACTGTAATCGCGACCATTAGAATCACACCGATAACCGGTGATACCGCACCATCGTCTGCCAGTAGTTGTCGTAATTTCATGAGTTGAACACTCCATACATACGCGGATCGTCCGCGGAGAACCCACCCGAAGAGCGGTATGTACGAATAGTACATAGAGGGTAGACAAGATAAATCTAATCAAAGACACGACAACAAAAATCACGTTCTTCCCTAGCATACTGTCCAGCTGACAACCAGTACGGGCTATCGGAGTCGGAGCGTCGCCGCAAAAATCGGGTCGCCGCGCGCGCTTAGATGTAGTCGTGTTCGGCGAGGCGCTCGACGGCCTCGCGGAGTCGCTCTTCGCTCGCGGCGTAGGAGATACGGGCGTAGCCCGGCGCGTTGAAGGCGCTGCCGGGGACGGTCGCGACCTTCGCGTCCTGAATCGCACCTTCACACCACGCCTGGTCGTCGTCGTCGACGGGGAGCATCATGTAGAACGCGCCCTTCGGGACGGCCACGTCAACGTCGTGTTCGGCGAGGAGGTCCACGAGCATGTCGCGGCGCTCCTCGAACGCCTGCCGCATCTCCTCGACGTCGTCGTCGGTGCGCTCCGAGAGCGCCTCGACGCCGGCGTGCTGGACGAAGTTCACGGCACAGGAGACCGAGTGTGAGTGAAGCTTGCCGGCCTGCGAGATGAGGTCCGACGGGGCGTGGAGGTAGCCGAGCCGCCAGCCGGTCATCGAGAACGCCTTGGAGAAGCCGTTGATGGTGATGGTTCGGTCTTCCATCCCGTCGAGAGAGCCCAGCGAGGTGTGCTCGAAGCCGTCGTAGACGATGCGCTCGTAAATCTCGTCGGAGATGACGGCGAAGTCGTGTTCGACCGCGAGGTCGCGGACGCCTTCGAGCGCCGCGTCGGAGAAGACGCCGCCCGTCGGGTTCGACGGGGAGTTGACGACGAGGAGTTTCGTCTCGTCGGAGACCGTCTCGGCGAGTTCGTCGAGCGCGGGTTCGAGCCTGAAGTCGTGCTGTGCGAGGTCGACGCGGCTGAGGGTGCCGCCGGCGAGCTTGACCATCGCCTCGTAGGAGACCCACGCGGGGTCGAGGAGGACGACCTCGTCGCCGTCGTCGACGAGCGTCTGGAACGTCTCGAAGAGCGCCTGCTTGCCGCCGGGCGTGACGATGACCTCGTCGGCCTCGGCGTCGACGCCGTTCCCGCGGAGCTTCGCCGCGATTGCGTCCTTGAGTTCCGGGATTCCGTTCGACGAGGTGTAGCTCGTGTGTCCCGCGTCAAGCGCGTCCTTCGCCGCCTGCGTGATGTTGTCCGGGGTCGGGAAGTCCGGTGCGCCGACCGAGAGGTCGACCACGTCTTCGCCCTGCGCTTCCAGTTCGCTCGCGAGGTTCGAGATGGCGAGCGTCGCGCTCGGTTCGACGCGGCCGACTCGGTCGCTGAAATCGAAGTTCATGCCAACGCCTCCACCATATCAGTCGCAGCGTAAACCGCTTCCGCACCTTTGCTGACGCGCTCGCGCGCCTCAGCGCCGCTCATGCCGGGGCCGGAGACGCCGAACGAGACGGGCTTGTCGCGGTCCAACGAGACCTCAGTCAGCGACTTCGCGGTCGCGTCGGCGATGACGCGGTCGTGGTCGGTGTCGCCGGTGACGATTGCGCCGATGACCGCGACGGCGTCGATGTCGTCGCGGCGGGCGAGTCGGTCGGCCGCGAGAGGTGAGTCGTACGCGCCGGGTACCTGAACCGTCTCGACCACCTCTGCGTCGCGCTCGGCGGCCGCGTCGCGGGCCGCCTCCTCCATCTGTTCCGTGACCGACGAGTTGAATCGGGCCACGACGAGTCCGAGAGAGACCATGGCCGACCCTTCCCGTCTCGGATAAAAGAACTACCGACACCGACCGAATTTGGCCCGGCGGCGGACAAGCACAAAAGTTGTATTGTCGGCGTCGCGATGGGTGGGCATGAGTACTGACAGTGGGACCGAGACGGTCACTCGGTCCCGTGCCCTCCTGGCGCTTTCGGGCGCGGTGGTCGTCGCCCTCCTCGTCCGCCTCGTCGACCTCGGCGGCCGCATCTTCCACTGGGACGAAGGCCGCGTCGGCTACTGGATTCTTCGGTATCACGAGACCGGCGAGTTCTCCTACCGGCCCATCATCCACGGCCCGTTTCTCCCCGTCGTCAACGACTATCTCTTCGCGGTCCTCCCGGCGACCGACTTCACGGCTCGACTTCCCGTGGCGCTCGTCGGCGGCCTGCTCCCGCTTTCGGTCTGGCTGTTCCGAGAGCATCTCCGCCGCGACGAGATGGTCGCGCTCGCGCTCTTCCTCGCGGCGAATCCCATCTTGGTCTACTACTCGCGGTTCATGCGCAACGACGTGCTGGTGGCCGCCTTCTCGTTCGTCGCGCTCGGCTTCGTCGTCCGCGCGTACGACACCGGCCGCCTCGCCTACCTCATCCCCGCGGGCGTCTCCTTCGCGACCGGCTCGGCAGCCAAGGAGAACTACGTCGTCTACCTCGCGTGTTTCCTCGGGGCGGCGTTCCTCGTCTTCGACCACCGACTGCTCGCCCGCACCTCGGCCGGCGAGTCCGCCCGCGATGTCCTCTTTTCGGAACTGCCCGCGAGCATCCGCGACCGACTTCGCGCACGCGGGGCGGGAAGTCTCGGTTACGGCGCGATTCGGTACGCCGCAGGCGTCCTCGGGGGGCTGCTCGCCTTCCTCGCCGTCTTCGTCTTCTTCTACGCGCCGCGGCCCGACCTCTGGAACGCGCTCGGCGGCTCAACTGCGGTTCTGCCCGTTCTCGAAGCCGGGACCGTCGGCGCGGTCTCCGAGATGTTCGGCAGTTGGCTCGGCGGAAGCCACCAGTCCCACGAGTATCTCCCGTACTTGAAGGACTTCCTCGAAACGTTCGTCTACGGCGCGCCGGTGCTCATCGTCTTCGCGCTCGTCGGCATCGTCGTGGACCGGTACGGCGTCGTCGCCGGACGGGTCCGCTGGCTCGTCGCCTTCGCGACCTACTGGGGCGTCGTGAGCATCTTCGGCTACCCGCTGGCGACCGACATCCAAGCGCCGTGGGTCGTCGTCCACGCGATCGTCCCGCTCGCGGTCCCGGCGGCGGTCGGCGCGGCGTTCGTCTTCCGCTCCGGCGTGCAGGCGCTCGACGCCAAGGACACGGTCGGCGTCGGCCTCGCGGCGCTCGTGCTCGTCGCCTCAGTCGGCGGCGTCGCGGCCGCCAACGTCGACTACTGGAACGCCTCGACCGACGAGGACAAGGAGGTGCTCCAGTGGGCCCAACCCGAAAACGACCTCAAGGCCACGCTCGACGACGTGGAGCGCGTGTCGGCCGCCAACCCCGGAACCGACGTGCTCCTGTACGGAACCCACCCGCCGGACAGCGACGAGACGCACTTCTACGTCTCCAACGAGTCGAACCCGCTCGGTGGGCCCTCGTGGCACAGTCGACTCCCGTTCCCGTGGTACTTCGAGGGCTCGGGCGTCGAGCGCACCAGTAGCGCGCCGGACGCGAACGTCTCCGAGGTGACCGCCGACGCGCCGCCGGTCGTCATCGCCTACGAGTGGGACCGAACCGAACTCGAATCCGAACTCGACGGCTACGTCGTGCGCCAGCACGCCTTCAAACTCTGGAGCGAGGACGTGGTCGTCTTTATCGACGAGGACGCGCTCGCGACCGCGAACGAGACGCGGGGCTGACGCCGACCTGCGGCGTTCGACGACCCGATTTTTCTCGCGTTCGACGCGTTCGAGCGCCCGGCTCGTTCTGCGTCTTCTGCCCCGATTGTATCCACGGACGTGCCTATTTGAACACATAATGTGGCAACGTTTATGCACCGACGTACTGAACCCGCGACTGTGACCGTCACCGTACCCGGACCCACGCTCGGCGTCGTCGGTGGGGGCCAGCTCGGGCGCATGCTCGGCGAGGCCGCCGCACCGCTCGGCGTCGACATCGTCGTGCTCGACCCGACACCCGACTGCCCGGCATCGGCCGTCGCCGACCAAATCGTCGGCGACTTCGACGACCCCGAGGCGATGGCGGAACTCGCCGCGCGGGCCGACGCGCTGACGTTCGAAATCGAACTCGCCGACCCGGACCTGCTCGACGAACTGGCCGCCGAGGAGGGAATCGATGTCCACCCCTCGCCCGACGCGCTCCGGACCATCGAGGACAAACTGGTCCAGAAGGACACCTTCGGCGAGGCGGGCATTCCGATTCCCCCGTTCCACCGCGTCGACGACGCGGCCGACCTCCGCGACGCGCTCGACGAGTTCGGCTCGGTCATGCTGAAAGCCCGAACCGGCGGCTACGACGGCCGCGGGAACGTCCCCGTCACCGACCCCGAGGACGCCGAGGCCGCCATCGAGGCGGTCGGCGGCCCGGCGATGGCCGAGGCGTTCGTCGACTTCGAGCGCGAACTGTCTGTCATCGGTATCCGCGGTGAGGACGAAATTCGGACTTTCCCCGTGGGCGAGAACGTCCACGAGGAGGAGATTCTCCGCGAGACCGTCGTCCCGGCGCGGACGACCGACGAGGTTCGCGAGGAGGCCGACCGTGTCGCCCGCGAAGTGCTTTCGCACCTGCCCGGCCGCGGCGTCTTCGGCATCGAACTGTTCGAGACCCCGGCGGGCGACGTGCTCGTCAACGAGGTCGCGCCGCGCCCGCACAACTCCGGCCACTGGACCATCGAGGGCGCGCTCGCCTCGCAGTTCGAACAGCACGTCCGCGCCGTCCTCGGGTGGCCCCTCGGCGCGACGACCCGCCGGTCGCCCACCGTGATGGCGAACGTCCTCGGCACCGTCGACGAGAGCCGACCCGCGCGCCTCGGCGGCCTCGACGACGCGCTTGCGGAATCGGGCGTCTCGCTGCACTGGTACGGCAAAGACGAGGTGCGCCCGCTCCGCAAGATGGGCCACCTCACCGCCGTCGGCGACGGCGATGTCGACCTCGAAGCGCTTCTCGCACGCACGCGTGACCTCCGGGACGGACTACACTTCGACTGATACACAATGACGACAGAACGGGATCTCATCGACGAACTGCACGCACAGGCCGACGCCGACCGCGACCCCGAGACGACGCCCGACGTGGGAATCATCATGGGGTCGGACTCCGACCTCGACGTGATGTCCGGCGCGCACGAGGCGCTGGACACGCTCGGGTTCGGCGAACAGACGGACTTCGACGCGCCGCCCGAGGAGCGATTCACCTACGAGACGTACGTCGTCTCAGCACACCGGACGCCGGACTTGATGTACGCCTACGGCGACACCGCGCGCGACCGCGGCGTCGAGGTCATCATCGCCGGCGCGGGCGGCAAGTCCGCGGACCTGCCGAACATGACCGCCTCAATCGCGTACCCGCTTCCGGTCGTCGGCGTCCCCGTTCAGGAGAAGTCGGTGGACTCGGTCATCGGGATGCCGACGGGCGCGCCCATCGTCGCGGTCGACGCCGGCAAGTCGTTCAACGCCGCACTTTCGGCCGTACAGGCGCTTTCTCGGGGGTACCCCGAACTCGAAGACCGGCTCGTCGAGTACCACGAGGACCTCGTTTCCGACGTGGCCGAGACCTCGGCCGCGCTCCACGACCTCGGGGTCGCGGGCTTCCGCGACTCGCGGTAGCGAAGCGCCCGTTATCCCCAGTCAGTTTTCCGCAATCGAGAGCCGTTCCCGGCGTCGAAACCCTGCCCGCGCGGGGTTCCGGGCGTCTCTCGCGTATTTTCCAAATAGAAGCCCTCTCGCGCCCGAAACACACAAATCAATGTTTATAGGGGAGCGCTTCTAACCGCCGCACGTCAGGGAGACACGGCATGAGTGATTGGATTGCAATCGGTGCGATGGGTTTGGTCGGTGTCGGCTTACCGCTCGCGATGATGGCGGTGTCGGCGCTGCTTCGCCCAAGCGTACCGGAACAAGGAAAGAGTGCCACGTACGAGAGTGGTGAGGTGCCGACAGGCACGGCGCGCGTCCAGTTTAACATTCAGTACTACATGGTCGCGCTGCTGTTCCTCGTGTTCGACATCGAGACCGTCCTGATTTTCCCGTGGACGGTCATTTACCGCTCTGCCCTCGAACAGGGCGCGTCGCTGGCGACGATTCTGACGCCGATGCTCGTTTTCATCGGTGTCCTCGTCGTCGGCCTCGTCTGGGCGTGGCGCAACGGCGCAGTCAAGTGGGTCAAAAGCCCGCAGGCAAGTCGTCGTAAGACAGAGAGACAAGATGCATGAGTAGCGAACAGAAACCATTCGTCACTGACGATACACAGGTACAGACCGAGACTCGCGACGCCCGGATGGCGGGGGCGGACGACCGGTTCAACTCGAAGCTTCGGGAGGCGTTCGGCTCGTCACCGTTCATCCTCACGAAGTTCGACAAGTTCATGAACTGGGTCCGCGGGTCCTCGATGTTCATGCTGCAGTTCGGTATCGCGTGCTGCAGCATCGAGATGATGCACACCTACGCGATCAAGCACGACCTGGACCGATTCGCGGCGGGTGTGCCGCGTGCGTCGCCGCGACAGGCCGACGTGATTATCGTGCCGGGGACGATCGTTTCGAAGTTCGCCCCGCGCATGAAGCGCGTCTACGACCAGATGCCCGAGCCGAAGTTCGTCGTCGGTATGGGGTCGTGTACGATTTCCGGCGGCCCGTTCCAGGAGGGCTACAACGTTATCAAGGGCGCAGAAGAGGTCATCCCGGTGGACATCCACATCCCCGGCTGCCCGCCGCGCCCGGAAGCGCTCATCTACGGTATCGCGAAGCTCCAAGAGCGCATCGCGAACGGCGAGTCCAGTCCGGTGACGGTCAAGCCGTACGAACTGGAGCAGTTCGGCGACCTCGAGCGCGACGAAATCGTCGACAAACTCGCCGCGCAGATCGACGAGGACGACCTCGTTATGCGGTACAACTGGGCTGATTCGCCATGAGTCTCGAAGAGCAACAGTCCGACGAACCCGCGGAACTCGAATCGGGCGTCAGCCGCGGCGACGAACTCGCCGACCTGCTCGGCGACCTCGTCGTCGGCCGCGAAGAGCACATGAACGCGCCCGGCCTCGTCATCCGTCCCGACGAGGTCCAAGACGCGCTGTTCAAGCTCCGCGACGAGGCCGGCTTCGACCACCTCTCGTGTGTGACCGCACAGGAGTACGAGGACCGCTACGAGTCGATCTACCACCTGACGAAGTTCGACGACCGGACCGACGAGGTCTCGGTCGTCGTGCCTACGTCGAAGGACAACCCGGTCAGTCAGTCCGCCGAACCGGTGTTCCGGACGGCCGACTGGCACGAGCGAGAGGCGTACGACCTCGTCGGCATCCAGTACGAAGACCACCCGGACCTGCGCCGCATCCTCCTGCCCGAGACGTGGCAGGGCCATCCGCTCGGGCTGGACTACGACCAGGACCGCCCGCAGATCGCGACGCTCCGCGAGCACGCGAATCCGCTCGAAGAGGACCACCGCGCCGGGGACAGCAACACGATGTACATCAACATCGGACCCCACCACCCGGCGACCCACGGCGTGCTGCACGTCGAGACGGTCGTCGACGGCGAACAGGTCGTCGACCTCGAATCCGACATCGGCTACCTCCACCGCTGCGAGGAGCAGATGTGTCAGCAGGGGACCTACCGGCACCAGATTATGCCGTACCCCGACCGCTGGGACTACATCTCGGCCGGTCTCCTGAACGAGTGGGCCTACGCCCGCACCGCGGAGGACCTCGCGGATATCGAGGTTCCCGAGTACGCCCAGATCATCCGGACGATGAGCGCGGAACTGTGCCGCATCGCGTCGCACATGATCGCGCTCGGTACGTTCGCGCTGGACGTGTACGGCGACTTCACGGCCATCTTCATGTACGCCATGCGGGACCGTGAAATCGTCCAGAACATCCTCGAAGACCTCACCGGTCAGCGCATGATGTTCAACTACTTCCGGCTCGGCGGGGTCGTCTGGGACCTCCCCGAACCCCGCGAGGAGTTCTTCGAGAAGATTCGTGACTTCCTCGACGGACTGCCGCAGGCTCTCGAGGAGTACCACGACATGATTACCTCGAACGAGATTCTGCAGGCCCGTACGGTCGGTACGGGCGTCCTGCCGCCGGAAGTCGCAAAGAGCTACGGCGCGACCGGACCGGTCGCTCGCGGCTCCGGCATCGACTACGACCTCCGCCGCGACGACTCCTACGGTTACTACGACGAACTCGACTGGGACGTCGTCGTCGAGGACGGTTGCGACAACTTCTCGCGCCTGCTCGTGCGTATGCGCGAGGTCGAGGAGTCGGCCAAGATCATCCAGCAGTGTGTCGACCTGCTCGAAGACTGGCCCGAAGACGAGCGGAACATCCAGGCCAACGTTCCGCGCACCCTCAAGCCCGAAGAGGACACGGAAATCTACCGCGCCGTCGAAGGCGCGAAGGGCGAACTCGGCATCTACATTCGCGCCGACGGCACCGACAAGCCGGCCCGCTTCAAGATTCGCAGTCCGTGCTTCTCGAACCTGCAGACGCTCCCCGAGATGTCCGAGGGTGAGTACATCCCCGACATGATTGCCTCGCTCGGCAGTCTCGACATCGTTCTCGGAGAGGTGGACCGGTAATGAGTCTGCAAGCGGTCCTTCCGGACACGATCAGCGGCCTCCTCGGCCTCGAAGGCGTCCTCGGGGACGTTGTCGGCGGACTCGTCGGCGCGTTCCTCGTCGCCAACATCATGCTCATCATGACGGCGTTCGCCGGGCCGTGGGCCAAACGGAAGATTACGGCCGCCTTCGGTGACCGTATCGCGGTCAACCGAATCGGTCCGTTCGGTCTCTTGACCATCGTCACGGACGCAGTCCGTCTGCTGTCGAAGGAGCTCATCGTTCCCGAGGGCGTCGACCGTCCCGCGTGGGACCTCGCGCCGATAGTCATTCCCTTCTCTGCGTTGCTCGGATTCGCCGTCATCCCGATGGGTAACGGCATCCAGCTCGCGGACCCCGAAACCGGCCTCGCGTTCGCCTTCGCCGCGGCGTCTATCGCCTCGCTTGGCATCGTCATGACCGGCTACGCGTCGAACAACAAGTTCTCGCTCATCGGTGCGCTCCGTGCCGTCGCGGCGAACATCGCCTACGAGATTCCGCTCGTCGTCACGGCGGCCTCGGTCGTCATCTTCGCCGGCTCGCTCCGCATGAGCGAAATCGTCGCCGTGCAGGCCGAGCCGCTGCTTTCGGTCGCGGGCGTGACGATTCCGACGTGGTTCGCGTTCGTGAACCCCTTCGCGTTCGCGCTGTTCATCATCGCGAACCTCGCGGAGGTCGGCCGCAACCCGTTCGACATCCCCGAAGCGCCGACCGAGATTGTCGCCGGGTACCAGACCGAGTACTCCTCGGTCTACTTCGTGCTCATCTACCTCGGTGAGTTCATTCACATTTTCCTCGGCGGCGCTATCGCGGCGACCCTGTTCCTCGGCGGTCCGGCGGGCCCGGTCCTGCCCGGATTCGTCTGGTTCACCATCAAAATCTGGGCGTTCTTCCTGTTCACCCAGTGGGCGCGCTCCGCGGTTCCGCGCCTTCGCGTCGATCAGTTCCTCGAAATCGGTTGGAAGGGGATGCTCGTGCTCTCCTTCGCCAACCTGGTTCTCACGGCCATCATCGTGGGGGTGATTGTATGATCGGAATCCTCAAAGGCATGGCAGTGACGCTGAAGCACGCGCTCGACGGGCAGACGTTCACGGTCGAGTACCCCGAGACCGCGCCCGAAGTGAGCCCGCGTTTCCGCGGCGTCCACAAGTTCAGCCAAGAGCGGTGTATCTGGTGCCGTCAGTGTGAGAACGTCTGTCCGAACGACACGATTCAGATCGTTCAGGACGACCAGCGCAACGGCGAGCAGTACAACCTCCACATCGGCCAGTGTATCTACTGCCGACTCTGCGAGGAGGTCTGTCCCGTCGACGCCATCCTACTCACGCAGAACTTCGAGTTCACGGCGGACACCAAGAACGACTTCGTCTACAACAAAGAACAGCTCAAGAACGTCCCGTGGTACAAGGACATCGACCCGCTCAACTCCCGCAACCCCGACCGCAACGCGTGGATCGGCGAGGGCGAAGGAGAGGTCGACTACCAGTAACATGACCGCGAGTGAATCGTTCGAGTCCCGTCAGCCCGCGTCCGCTACCGGACGCTGAGGACGTTCTCGAAATGTTCAAAGGAATATCTCAAGGAGACATACACAATGGTTTATGAAACCATCGCGTTCGCGCTGTTCGCCCTCATTACCGTGGGCTGCAGCCTGGGCGTCGTCCTCGTGCGGGACATCTGGCATTCCGCACTCCTGCTCGGGGGCGCGCTCTTGAGCGTCGCGGTGCATTACGTGATGTTGCAGGCGGAGTTCCTCGCCGCCATGCAAGTCCTCGTCTACGTCGGCGGGGTACTGATTCTCATCACGTTCGCCGTGATGCTGACGCGTATCAATCCGGAGGTGAGTAGTACATGACAACCAAACCGCAGCTGAAACTCGGTTCGCACCTCGTGCCCGGACTCGCTGCCGTCGCGCTGTTCGTCGTGATGGCGGTCGTGTTCCTCGGTGCGTCGTTCCCGAACCCACAGGGGTTCGCAGAGGGAGCAAACATCACCGCGAGCATCGGATATTCGATGTTCAACCTCGACTTCGGGGACGTCACCGGGGAAAGCTTCCTCGTCGCGTTCATCGTCATCGCGGTGACGCTCGACGTCGCTCTTGACGGTGCCATCCACCTCGCGAGGCGCGAAGAGAGCGGTCAGATGCGGACCATCCTGACCGACGGCGGCCGCGAGCTCAAGCGAACGTTGCTCGACAGCGACGATGAGGAGGGAGACCACTGATGGTTCCCCCGCAATACTATCTGCTGCTGTCGGCAGCCGTGTTCTGTATCGGCATCTTCGGCCTCTTGACTCGACGGAACGCGCTGTTGTTCCTGATGTCGGTCGAACTGATGCTGAACGCCGCGAACATCAACCTCGTCGCGTTCTCCTACTACTGGGGCAACGTGACGGGCCAGACGTTCACCCTGTTCACGCTGGCGCTCGCCGCCGCCGAGGTGGCGGTCGGTATCGGCATCATCCTCGTACTGTACCGCAACTTCGACGGCGTGGACGTGACTAACGCGACCACGATGAGGTGGTAATCTATGGCAGGTATCTTAGACTTCGCTCCGGCCATCGTCCTCCTCCCGTTCCTCTCGTTCCTGATCGCGCTCGGGGCGGGACGGTACATGCCGAAGGGAGGGGCGCTGGCGGGTATCGGCGCGACGGCGGGCTCGTTCGTCCTGTCGATCGCGACGTTCTTCGCCGTCAGCGGCGGACAGACTTACAACCAAACGATTTACACGTGGGCGGAGGGCCTCGACGCCATCAACCTGACGTTCGGTCTACTCATCGACCCGCTTTCGTCGATGATGCTCGTCATCGTGACGCTCGTCGCGCTCCTCGTCCACATCTTCAGCCTCGGCTACATGAACGACGAGGGCGAGACTGGTCTCCCGCGCTACTACGCCGGGCTCGGCCTGTTCACCGCCTCCATGCTCGGGTTCGTCGTCGCCGACAACCTGCTCATGGCGTTCATGTTCTTCGAGCTGGTGGGCCTGTGTTCCTACCTGCTCATCGGCTTCCACTTCCGGCAGGACGGCCCGCCGAGTGCCGCGAAGAAGGCGTTCCTCGTCACCCGCTTCGGTGACTACTTCTTCCTCATCGGCGTCGTCGCGGTGTTCGCGACGTTCGGCTCCGCCGCCTTCGCCGGCCCGGACGCCTTCCCGGTTCTCGCCGAGGAAGCGCTCAACGGCGAACACTCGGTCAACACGTTCCTCGGTATGGGAGAACAGGCGTGGTTCACCGTCGTCGGCCTCCTCGTTCTCGGGGGCGTCGTCGGGAAGTCCGCACAGTTCCCTCTGCACACGTGGCTCCCGGACGCGATGGAAGGTCCGACGCCCGTCTCCGCGCTCATCCACGCAGCGACGATGGTCGCGGCCGGTGTCTACCTCGTCGCCCGGATGTACGGGTTCTACGTGCTGACGCCGACGACGCTCGCCATCATCGCCCTCATCGGGGGCTTCACCGCCCTCTTTGCGGCGACCATGGGCGTCGTCAAGAAAGAAATCAAGCAGGTGCTCGCGTACTCGACTATCAGCCAGTACGGCTACATGATGCTCGGCCTCGGTGCCGGTGGCTACGTCGCGGCGACGTTCCACCTCATGACGCACGCCTTCTTCAAGGCGCTGCTGTTCCTGGGTGCCGGTTCGGTCATCATCGCGATGCACCACAACGAGAACATGTGGGACATGGGCGGTCTGAAAGACAAGATGCCCGTGACCTACTACGCGTTCCTCTCCGGGTCGCTCGCCCTCGCGGGCATCGTCCCGTTCGCAGGCTTCTGGTCGAAAGACGAGGTCCTCTACGAGACGCTTATTCACGGCCTCGGTGGCAGTCCGATTCTGCTCGCTGCGTACGCGATGGGCCTGCTCGCCGTGTTCTTCACGGGGTTCTACACCTTCCGGATGGTGTTCCTCACCTTCCACGGCGAGCCACGGTCCGGAACGGCGCGTGACCCCCACGGCGTTCGCTGGAACGTCAAGGGTCCGCTCGCCGTTCTCGGCGTGCTCGCCGCGACGACCGGGCTCGTCAACATGGTCCCGGTCGAGAAGCTCTTCGGCATCAAGGGAATCGACTTCCTGCACCAGTTCCTCGACGGAAGCTTCAGCTCGCTGAACGCGCACCACTACGCCGAACTCATCCCGTACAGTTCGGGCTACATCGGCGGCGAGGCCGGAACGGTCGCTATCGGTGCGGCCGTCTCGCTCGGCTTCGCGCTCGGCGGTGCCGCGCTCGCACACGTGCTGTACAACGTCCCCGAGCCCGTCGAACACACGGACAAGCTCGGGAGCATCAAGACCGTACTGTACAACAACTACTACCAGGACGAGTACCAGGTCTGGATCGCGACCGGCGTCGTCCAGCCCATCTCGCGCGTCCTCGATAAGTTCGACCAGGGTATCGTCGACGGCGTCGTCAACGGTATCTCCAGCGTGAGCCTGTTCGCTGGCGGTCGCGTCAAGCGCATTCAGACCGGTGTGGTGAGCAACTACGTGGCGCTCCTCACGCTCGGTCTGACCGCGCTGCTTCTCGGTCTCGGCCTGCTCGGAGGTTGGTTCGCATGATAATCGAAGCGCTCATCGCAGTCACGTTCCTCGCCGCGCTGGTCACCTTCGTCCTGCCGGACCGGTACGCCGGCAAGGCGGCCTTCGCGCTGAGTCTGGCTCCCGTCATCGGGAGCCTCTACATGTGGCAACAGTACGACGCGAGCGGGAACGCCTTACTCGGCGGGAACATCGCGTTCGAGACAGACGTCGTCTGGCTGCAACTCGGCCAGTACGACCTCCACTGGATGGTCGGCGTCGACGGCATCAGTATGCCGCTCGTCGTCCTCACGACCATCCTCACCACGCTCGCTATCGTCAGCGCCTGGACGCCGATCGCGGAGCGTCAGTCCCAGTTCTTCGGGCTGATGCTCCTGATGGAGGCGAACCTGCTCGGCGTCTTCACGGCGCTCGACTTCTTCGTCTGGTTCGTCTTCTGGGAGGCCGTCCTCGTCCCGATGTACTTCCTCATCGGCGTCTGGGGCGGTCCCCGCCGCAAGTACGCGGCGATTAAGTTCTTCGTCTACACGAACATCGCGTCGCTCGTGATGTTCATCGGGTTCATCTCGCTGGTGTTCGGCCTCGGCGACTCGATTACGTCGCTGCGGTTGCCCGAGATTGCCCAAGCGTTGCAGGCCGGGCAGCTCGGAAGCTTCGCGGGACTGTCGGCCGGCGCGCTCGCGTCGGTCGCGTTCATCGCGATGTTCTTCGGGTTCGCGGTCAAGGTCCCGGTCGCCCCGCTTCACACGTGGCTGCCGGACGCACACGTTGAGGCCCCCACGCCGGTGTCGGTCATGCTGGCGGGGGTCCTCCTGAAGATGGGTACGTACGCCCTGCTCCGGTTCAACTTCACGATGCTGCCGGAGACGGCGCGCGCCTTCGCGCTGCCCATCGCCCTGCTCGCCGTCGCGAGCGTCATCTACGGCGCGCTTCTCGCGCTGGCACAGCAGGACCTCAAGCGTATCGTCGCGTACTCCTCTGTCTCGTCGATGGGGTACGTCATCCTCGGTCTCATCGCCTACACCACCTACGGCGTCGGCGGTGCGACCTTCCAGATGGTCGCCCACGGCCTCATCTCCGGTCTGATGTTCATGGCCGTCGGCGTCATCTACAACACGACCCACACGCGCATGGTGTCAGACATGTCCGGTATCGCCGACCGGATGCCCGTCACGGCGGGCATCTTCGTCGCCGGTGCGTTCGGCTACATGGGCCTGCCGCTCATGGCCGGCTTCGCCGCGGAGTTCTTCATCTTCAAGGGCGCGTTCGAGTCCACGGTGATGGAGGCGATGCCGCTGTTTACCGGCGCCGCGATGTTCGGTATCGTCATCGTCGCCGGCTACCTGCTGTTCGCGATGCAGCGGACGCTGTTCGGACCCTTCCGGTTCGACGGCGACTACGACGTCACGGAGGCGCCGTTCCACGACGTCGCACCCCTCGCGGTGCTGCTGCTTCTCACCATCGTGCTCGGTGTCTCTCCGGACATCTTCTTCACGATGATTCAGGACGCGGTTAATCCGATTCTCGAACTGGGAGGTGCGTTCTAGATGACGCCCCTCCAGACGCTCCCCGAGTGGGCGGCGACGGCTCCCGCCATCGTGCTCGCGCTGACGGGACTCGCGCTGCTGCTCATCGACACCATCGACCCGGACTCCACGAACAACGGCCTGCTGGCCGGCACGGCGACGCTCGGCGCGCTCGCCGCCGGCGGCATCGCCGCCTGGTTCCTCATCGGTGGAACCGGTATGGAGTCTACCGGCGGCGCGATTTCGCTGTACGGCGACGCGCTCGTCGTCGACGGGATGAGCCTGTTCTTCACGCTCATCTTCACCAGCGTCACCGCGATGGTGACCGTCGCCTCCTACGACTATCTCGCGGACGAGGAGTACCAGGGTGAGTTCTACTCGCTCGTCATATTCGCCGCGACCGGTATGACGCTCATGGGGATGGCGAACTCGCTGGCGACCGTCTTCGTCAGTCTCGAACTCGCGTCCCTCCCCTCGTACGCGCTCGTCGCGTTCCTCAAGAAGGACCGCGGCAGCATCGAGGCGGGCCTCAAGTACTTCCTCATCGGCGCGCTGTCGTCGGCGGTGTTCGCGTTCGGTATCAGCCTCGTGTTCGCCGTCACCGGCTCGCTGGTGCTCCCGGAAGTCGCCGCGACGCTTGCTGAGGGCACCGAACTCGTCGGCGTCCTCGGCCTCGGCGTGCTGATGATCGCCGGCGGCTTCGCGTTCAAGACCGCCTCCGTTCCGTTCCACTTCTGGGCGCCGGAGGCCTACGAGGGCGCGCCCGCTCCCGTGAGCGCGTTCCTCTCGTCGGCGTCGAAGGCGGCCGGCTTCGCCGTCGCCTTCCGCGTCTTCACCGTCGCGTTCCCCCTCGAGACCGTCACCGCGGTCGGCGGCGGGAGCGTCGACTGGTCGCTTCTGTTCGCGCTGCTCGCCGTCGTCACGATGACGCTCGGTAACTTCGCGGCGGCGACCCAAGAGAACGTCAAGCGCATGCTGGCGTACTCCTCTATCGGGCACGCCGGCTACGCGCTCATCGGGCTCGCGGCCATCACCGTCGACGGCGGTGCCGCGAACGGTGACGTGCTCGGCGCGAGCATGGCCCACCTGCTCGTCTACGGCTTCATGAACACGGGCGCGTTCCTGTTCATCGCCATGGTCGAAAAGTGGGGCCTCGGCCGCACGTTCGAGGACTACAACGGCATCGCGTCGAAGGCGCCCATCGCCGCGACGGCGATGACCGTCTTCATGTTCTCGCTCGCCGGCCTGCCACCGTTCGGCGGCTTCGTCTCGAAGTACGCGCTGTTCTACTCGGCCATCGAGTCCGGCTTCTGGTGGCTCGCCGCCTTCGGTGCGGTCAACAGCGCGCTGTCGCTGTTCTACTACAGCCGTGTCGTGAAGGCGATGTGGATCGAGGAGCCGTCGAAGCCCCTCGAAATCGGCAGCCAGCCGGTCGGTCTCTACGTGGCGATTATCTTCGCCGCGGTCGGGACGGTCCTGCTCCTGCCCGGCTTCCAGCCCGTCATCGAGACGGCCCAGACCGTCGCCGCGGCGCTCTTCTGAGCGTCTCGGCGATTCGGTTCGATTCGATTCCTTTTATTCCCGCAGTAACTCGCCGAGCGCCGACGCCAACTCCTCGGACCGTCTGAGCGTCAGGCCGTCGGTCGTGACGAACACGCCCTTGTCGTCGTCGGTCACCCGCGTCAGGTAGCCGTGGTCGAACGCGCGGACAGTGTACCGGTAGTTCCCGAGTTCGGAGCCACGGTAGGCGGTCCGCGCCTGAAACCCGTCGGTCTCGTGTTCGACGAACCCGGTGAGGTCGGCGTCGGCTTCGAGGTCGCTTCGAAGGTATATCTGGTCGCACCGGTCGTGCGTGAAGTACGTCACGCTCCTGAGGTCGTCGCCGACGACGGTTCGACAGGTTCGGACGAACGACTCGGCGCGCGACTCGGGGAGGAGTTGCGTCTCGAGTTCCATCGTATATGTGTCATGCGTTGGCATGACATAATATCATCGCCGGATGGGAGGACGGTAGGGTTTTGCGGCCGGAGTCCGACCCTCCGTGTATGGTACGTCGCCTGGTTCTCGGCTGCGGGTCGCTCGGCGGGAACCTCGTCGAGCAACTCGCCGACCGCGGGGGGACGGTAACGGTCGTCACGGACCGGAAAGGCCACGCCGATGACCTCCGTTCGGACGGCATCGCCGCGAGGGAGGGCGACCCCGCCGACCCGTCGAACTACCCCGACGCGGCCGACCTCATCGTCGTCGGGGGGCAGTCCTCGGCGTCGAATCTCGACGCGGCGCGCGCGGCCCGCGACCGATTCCCCGACGCACCGCTCGTCGTCTACCTCGGCGACGACGCCGACCCGTCGGTCCGCGCCGACATCGACGCACTGGCCGACGAGGTCATCGATCCGCGTCGAATCGTCTCCGGGCGAATCCTCGACGCCGTCGGCACGTCGCACACGGAGCGGTTGAACCGCCTGATGCGCGTCCTCCGAAACCTCGACGGTAGGCTCGCGGTCGTGATGCACGACAACCCGGACCCCGACGCCATCGCCGCGGCGCTGGCGCTGCAAGCCATCGCCGAGCGGGCGAGCGTCGACGCAGACGTGTGTTACTTCGGCGACATCTCTCATCAGGAGAACCGCGCGCTCGTGAACCTCCTCGATTTGGACCTTCGGGTTCTCGACGAGGTTCCGGCGGACGACGAGTACGCCGGCTTCGCGCTCGTCGACCACTCCCGACCGGGCGTCAACGACCGCCTGCCACCGGAGACGACCATCGACATCGTCATCGACCACCACCCGCCGCGCGCGCCGGTCGAAGCGGCGTACGTTGACCTCAGACGCGGCGTCGGCGCGACGAGCACACTGCTCGCGGAGTACCTCGAACGGCTCGGCATCGTCCCCAACACGACGGTGGCGACGGCCCTCCTGTTCGGGATTCAGGTCGACACTAACGACTTCACGCGGGAGGTCTCGACCGCCGACTTCGAGGCCGCCGCCTTCCTCATCCCCCACGTCGACATGGACCTGCTCGAACGGGTCGAGACACCGAGTCTGACCTCCGAGACGATGGAGACGCTCGCCCGCGCCATCTCGAACCGCGACGTTCGGGGGAACGTCCTCACGACGAACGTCGGCGATATCCGCGAGCGGGACGCGCTCGCGCAGGCCGCCGACCACCTCCTCGGGATGGAGGGCGTCGAGGTGACGGTCGTCTACGGACTGATGGACGGCACCGTCTACGTCTCCGGTCGCGCCCGCGGGGCGAAAGTCGACCTCGGAGAGACGTTCCGCGACGCCCTCGGCTCTATCGGGAGCGCCGGCGGCCACGCGGACATGGCGGGCGCACAGATTCCACTGGGCATCCTCGACGACGTGGGCGACGACTCCCGGGAGTCGCTCGCGACCATCGTCACGGACATCGTCGCCGGGCGGATGTTCGAGACGCTGGAGCACGCGACGCCGACGCCGAGTCTGGACACCGATGTGGCCTTCGAGTACCCGCTCGATGAGTGAACGCCCACACGTTTTTGCCGACGGTGGCCCTATGGGGTGGGAGATGAGTACCAAAGCGACCGTCAAGGAGTACATGACGCGCGAGGTCCAGACCGTCTCTCCGACCGACACGGTCGCGGACGTCGCCCAACGCATCGCGGAGAGCGACGGGCACAACGGGTTTCCCGTCTGTGACGGTCGCAAGGCCGAGGGATTCGTCACGGCGCGGGATATCCTCCTCGCCGACGACGAGGCCCCCATCGAGACGGTGATGGCGACGGACCTCGTCGTCGCTCACCCCGAGATGGACGTGAACGACGCCGCCCGCGTCATCCTCCGGTCGGGTATCCAGAAGCTCCCGGTCGTCGACGACGCGGGCAACCTCGTCGGCATCATCTCGAACACCGACGTCATCCGGAGCCAAATCGAGCGCGCGACGCCGGAGAAAGTGGGCAAACTCATGCGGACACTCGAGCAGATTCACGGCATCACGGTCCACCAGGAGCGCCGCACGGTCTCGCTTTCGAACCTCATTCCCACGCAGGCCCGCGTCTACGCCGACGAACTCGACGGTCGCCGCTACGAACTCGAACGCGGCCTCGCGGAGCCGCTCGTCGTCATCGACAACAACGGGACGCTGCTCCTCGCCGACGGCCACCACCGCGTCCTCGCGGCCGACCGAATCGGCATCGAGGAGATGGACGCCTACATCATCGTCATCGACGACCCCGTCGAACTCGGAATGCAGCGGACCGCCGAAAAAGAGGGCCTCAAATCTATCTCGGACATCGACATCGTCGACTACGCGCGACACCCGCTGGTCGAGACGACGCGCCGACTCCAGTAGCTCAGCTCTCCACGTCGTACTCGTCTTTCCACGCCTCGACGGTCTCGCGGGCCTCGGATTCCGACTCGAACCGCTCGCCCTCGTAGCCGCGCCCCTCGGCGGACTGATAGAGTCGGTCCACCCTGACGTGCCACGCGTTCGGCCCGTGACGGAGCCGAATGGTCGCGTGGCCGTCGCTTCGCTCCCACTCTACGATACGGTCGTCTCGGCGGACCTCCGTCCAGCTCATACCCGGAGGTGACCGTCAAGCCCGAAGTGTCTACCCATCCGCCAGCGTCGAGGCGTCTGCCGTCGCCGAGACGGCCGGGCGCGTCTCAGCGCCGCAACTCGGACAGACGGCGTACCCGAGGCGGTCGTAGGGAACCTCCGGGGATGGGCGTTCCAACCCACACTCCTCGCACGTGAAGTACGAGACCCATTCGAAGGACATACTGACACTCAGGATTGTCAACGTATTAATTAATCACCGCTTACCCCCCGAGGCGGAGGGTATCGGTGCGGTTATTCGACTCCCCGCCAACGGGGAGACGATGACAGTCGAGAACCCGCGTCGGGCGCTCGGGGTGGTCTTTTTCATCGTCTTCGTCGACCTCCTCGGCTTCGGTATCCTCATCCCGGTGATTCCCCTGTACGCGCTCTCGTTCGGTGCGACGGAGTTCGTCGGGAGCCTCCTCATCGCCTCCTACTCTGCGATGCAGTTCCTCGCCGCACCGTTTTTAGGCCGCCTGTCGGACTCCCGCGGTCGGCGACCCGTGCTTCTCCTGTCGCTCACGGGGAGCGTCATCGCGTGGCTCCTGTTCGGCGTCGCGGGGTCGCTTGCGGTGTTGTTCGCCGCGCGGATGCTCGCGGGCGCGATGGGCGGCAACATCGCCACCGCACAGGCGTACATCGCCGACATCACCGCGGCGGACGACCGGGCGAAGGGGCTCGGTCTCCTCGGGGCCGCGTTCGGCCTCGGCTTCGTGTTCGGCCCGGCGCTCGGTGGCTTCTTCGCCAGCGAACCGGTCGTCGCGGCCGCCCGGGACCTCCTGCCCGCGGTCGTCCCCGTCTCCGAGTTCTCGCTTCCGAGCTTCGCCGCCGCGGCCATCACCGGGACGAACCTCGTCGTCGCGTTCTTCGTCCTGCCCGAGTCGCGGCCGCCCGAAGCGCGTGGGGCGCCAGCCGAGGACCGCGAGTCCCGCGTCCAACAGCTCCTTTCGGCACTCCGGTCGCCCGGGCTGGGCACGCTCGTCGCCTCCTTTTTCCTCGTCTCCTTCGCCTTCTCGGCGCTCGAAAGCCAGTTCATCTTCCTCACCAACGACCAGTACGGCTACGGCGCGACCGAGAACGCGATCATCCTCACCTACGTCGGCGTCGTCCTCGCGGTCGTGCAGGGCGGCCTCGTCGGCCCGCTCACCGACCGCTTCGGCGAGTACCGACTCGCGGTGGGGGGCGCGGCGATTCAGGTGCTCACGCTCGCGGCAGTCCCCTTCTCCCCCCAACTGGGCGCGTTCGTCCCCGACCTCGGAGCGGTCCTCCCGTTCGGTCCCGTCCTCCCGGCGGGCGTGCTCGCGCTCCTCGCCGTGATGACACCGCTGTCGTTCGGCAACGCTCTCACGAACGTCTCCTTGAACACGCTCGTCTCTCGCTCGGCAACGGACGACGAGCAGGGCGGCGCGTTCGGCCTCACTCAGAGCGCCGGGAGCCTCGCCCGGACGTTCGGACCGGCGCTGGCCGGTGGGCTCTACACCGGCATCGCGTTCTGGGCCCCTTTCGTCGTCGGCGGCGTACTGATGATTCCGATTCTCGTGCTCCTCGGGCGACTGGACCGCGAGGCGGTTACGTCGGCGACGGCGTGAAAAAAGGACGCAGGGCGGCGAAAACGAGTCGGTGAACCTTACGCGGGGGTCGGGCCTTCCGGGGCCGACGAGTCGTCGTCGGACCGGAACTGCGAGACGAGATCGAGCGAGTCGTCGGTGCTTCCGAGTAAGAACAGCGAGTAGTACCGGAAGTACGTCACGACGGGCATCTGGACGACCGCGCCGACCGCGATGGCCGCGAGGACGAACAGGAGTCCGAGCGCGCCGAAGACGACCAGCCCGACCGTCGAGGTTAACGCGATGTTGGCGGCGTTGAGCGCGAGGAACGCCGCGCCGCCGACGATGGCGAAGGGGATGGCGACGACGAGCAGGGCGAGCAGGGCCGCGATACCGATACCGATGCTCGCGAGGATACCGAGGATGAACCGGACGATGACGTACAGCCCGAACTCGGAGAATTCGGCGCGGAACACCGGCACGACCCGGCCCCACGACGAGAGGAGGGCGCGGTCTTCGGCTATCATCGTCGGGACGACGAAGTCGGTCGTCAACTGCATGACGACCGCGACCACGAACACCAACAGGAGCCCGAGCAGGACGAGCGGGATAATCGCGGGCGTGACCGCGACGGAACCGAAGTATACGGCCGCGACCGGGAGTCCGATGACCGTGATGATGGCGATGAGCAGGCCAATTTGGAACGCGAACAATCTGACGCCGAGCCAGAAGCGCTCGCGGAACGGTTTGTGGATGCGAACGTCTTTCGTGACGACGGCGTCAACGAGGACGAACTGCATCACGGAGCCGACGAACGACCAGAGAATCCAGAGGACGATTCCGACCGCTAAGAGCGCGATGACCGCGGCGATGACGTTTTCGGGCGTCACGAAGCCGGGCAGCGAGTCGATTGGGATGTCGGTCGACCCGCCTCCGGTGGAAGTGGTCGTTCCGGTGTTGCTTCCGGCACCGCCGCTCCCGCCGAGGCCGCCGACGAAGAGGGCGATGAGTGCGAGGCGCGCCCATCGACCCGCATCGAACGGGAGGAGGAGCGACGCCGTGGCGTCACGGGCGTCGTCGAGGGCGTCGATTGCTTTCCAACTCATGAGTGACAATGCGACGCCTCGCGAGATAAAGGTGTTCGAGAGCTAAGGTATCACGTCGCTCGGTGACTCTCTCGGGGGCCTGAGAGGTGTCTCGATGGGGTCGTTACTCGGTGACGGCGGCCAGCGGGTCGAGGTAGCCGGCTCCGTAGTACTCCTTGTCGGACCCCTCGGGGACGGTCGCGGTTCGGCCGAGTTTCGACGCGACCTGATTCGCGTTCAGGCCCGGATCGACCGATCGGACGAGCGCGACGGCGGCGGCGACCTGCGGCGCGGCCATCGAGGTGCCGGCCTTCCAGCCGTAGCCGTTCGCCGAGCCGACGTAGTTCCCGTCGTCGTCGTACGAGGGCGTCGACACCGTGTTGTAGACGAGGTCGTAGAACCACGCGTCGGGATGCGTCTCCTGTGCGGACAGGAGGGCGTCGCCGCCCGGTGCGGCCACGCCGACTGCGTTGGTCCCGTAGTTCGTGTAGAACGCCGGTGTCTCCGGTCCCTCTTCCTCGTTGCCCGCGTCGAAGGCGGTGCCTTTCGGCCCGGTCGCGCTGACGCTGAGCGCCTGTGCCCCCTCGTTGGGGAGGCTGATGAGGCCGCCGTCGTGCTGGAGGTCCGCGCTGTCGTTGCCGGCGGCGATAGCGAGGACGGTCCCCGAGCGGTTGGCGTAGGTCATCGTCTTGTTCAACACCTTGCCGTAGAACTTCCCTTCGCCCTGTCGCGGGACCGGGTAGGCACCGAGGCTGAGGTTCGCGGCGTCGCAGCCGATTTCGGCGCTGTAGACGACGGCCGCGAGGATGTCGGCGAACGAGGCGAGCGAGTTCGGCGAGAACACGCGGCAGTCCACGATTTCGGCCCCCGGCGCGGAGCCGACGACGCCCGTCTCGTTTTCGTCGTTCGCGGCGACGATGCCCGCGACGTGGGTGCCGTGGTCGCCGCCCGCGGGGACGCCCGCTCCGAACTCGTCGCCGGTGAAGTTCCGCGACAGCGACGTGTTGACCGCGTGTTCGAGGTCCGGGTGGTCGGCGGCGACGCCGGTGTCGATGACGGCGACGCGCGCGCCCTCGCCCCGGGTCACGTCGTGGACCGCGGGAATCCGCTGGCTCTGTTTGTCCCACTGCGCGTCGTAGCCGGGTTCGTCGACCGCGTCCGCCGGGGCCACGTCGCCGACCGCCGGCGCGTCGAGTGCGATCTCCACGTCGGGCGCGTAGGCCGCGTTCAGTGCGGAGACGGCTGACTCGCTTCCCTCGACGACCACCACGCCGGCCGGCGAGAGGTCGTAGACGACCTCTAGGTCGGCGCTCGTCGCCGCCGACACGTTGCCGCTCCCGAGGTCGACGATGAACCGGTCGGTCCGCTCGGCCGCGACGACGGTCGACCCGGCGGCGACCCCACCGAGGAGGGAACCACTTAGCTTCAGGAACGTTCGCCTGTGTTGCTGACGCATACCAGACACCGCGGCCGTCAAAAACATAGTTGTTACGGCACATTTTTGAGTTTAAAATAATTCCTCGAAAAACCACAACGTCGTACTGGAGCCGACACGCTCAGGGGAGTCGGGTTCGAACGCTCGGCTCACATGGTAGGTGTCGAAACCGCGCTTCGGCTCGGCGGTGGCCTCGTGTTGTTGCTCGCGAACGCTTTCTTCGTCGTCTCGGAGTTCGCGATGACGCGCGTCCCGCAGTTCGACGAGTCCGCCTTCGAGGGCTCTCGCGGTCTCGAACTGGCGTGGGAGATGACGGAGCGGCTGGAGGTGTACCTCTCGGGCTGTCAGGTTGGGATTACCATCGCCAGCGTCGGCCTCGGCGTCGTCGCCGAACCGGCCGTCGCGGCCACCTTCAACGCGGTCCTCGGCGGTGGCGGGGCGGCGGGTTCCCACACGTCGCTATCGGTGGGTCTGGCGCTCGTCGTCATCAACCTCTCGCACGTCGTCCTCGGCGAGCAGGTGCCGACGTACCTCGGCGTCGAGCGCTCTCGCACGGTGGCGAAGTACACCGCGCCCGTGCTGTACGGCTGGACGAAGCTGATGTACCCGGTCATCGTCGTCGCCGACTGGCTGGCAAAGCGCCTGCTGTCGCTCGTCGGCGTCGAGATAACCCGGTCGTGGCAGGAAGCCGAAATCGACGAGGAGGAGGGTGGCGACGGCTCCACGGGCGAAGGCGCTCGGCTCACCCGGGGGGAGGTTCGTAGCCAGATGGGCGACATCCTCGCGCAGGGTTCGCTTCCCGAGGACCGCCGCGAGGAGGTCCTGAACGCGCTTCGAATCGGCGAGTTACCCGTCCGCGACGTGATGGTCCCCGCGGACCGCGTCGTCGCGCTCTCGGTCGACGCGAGCACCGACGAGAGCCTCGAACGAATCCGGGCGAACCCCCAGCACTCGCGGTTCCCGCTCGTCAGCGACTCGCTGGACGACGTTCGGGGCGTCGTCTACGCGCCGACGGTCCTCTCGAACATCGACCGCCTCCAGTCGGGCGACCGCCGGCTCGAAGATATCGCCGCGCCCCCGCTTTCGGTCCCCTCGGACCTCTCGGTCAGCGACCTCATCGACCGCTTCCAGGCGGAGAATCAGGAACTCGCCATGGTCCGCGACCCCGAAGGCGGCTCCGTAGTCGGTCTCGTGACCGCCTCCGACGCCTTCGAGTCCATCACCGGCCAGCTTTACGACCCGCTCGACCTCGGGGCGTAGGACCGCCCACGCTTTTCATCCGCCGCCCGTACCCACTCGCATGACGCCCTTCGAACGACGGACCCGCGCCTGTCAGGAGCGACTGGCCGACGCGGACGCCGACGCCGCTGTACTGTTCCCCAGCCGAAACCTGCTGTACCTCTCGGGCTTCGACGAGGAACCCGCGGAGCGCCACCTACTGCTTTTCGTCTCCCGCGAGGGCGAACCGGTGTTTCTCGTCCCCGACCTCTACGAGACGCAGGTCCGCGCCGAGTCGTGGGTCGCGGACGTGCGCACGTGGAGCGACGACGACGACCCGCGTGACGCCCTCGCCGACGTGGTCTCGGACCTCGGCCTCGCCGGCGGGCGCGTCCTCGTCGACGACACGATGTGGGCCCGTTTCTCGCAGGACCTCCGGGTGACGCTCCCCGACGCCGACTTCGGTCTCGCGAGCGAGGTCGTCGCTCCGCTCCGCGCGCGGAAGGACGACGCCGAACTCGACGCGCTCCGCCGCGCTGGTGCGGCCGTCGACCGCGCGGTCGAGCGCGTCCGCGACATGGGAGAGGACGCTGTCGGCATGACCGAGAACGAACTCGCCGCGGAAATCGAGCGACTCCTCTCTGACGAGGGTGGCGAGGGGATTCCCTTCGGGCCGCTCGTCGGCTCCGGCCCGAACGGGGCGATGCCACACCACAGCCACGGCGACCGCGTCATCGAGTCGGGCGACCCGGTCGTCCTCGACTTCGGCACCGTCGTCGACCACTACCCGAGCGACCAGACGCGGACCGTCGTCTTCGCCGGCGAGCCGCCCGCGGCGTTCGCCGAGGTCCACGGCGTCGTGCAGGCCGCCCGGACCGCCGCCGTCGAGACCGTCGAACCGGGCGTCACTGCCGGCGACGTCGACCGCGCGGCCCGCGAGGTCATCGAGGAGGCGGGCTACGGCGACCGCTTCATCCATCGGACCGGCCACGGCGTCGGCCTCGACGTGCACGAGGAACCCTACATCGTCGCCGGGAGCGACCGCGAACTCGAGGTCGGGAACGTCTTCAGCGTCGAGCCGGGAATCTACCTCCCCGACGAGTTCGGCGTCCGAATCGAGGACCTCGTCGTCGTCACCGATGACGGCGCGGAACTCCTGAACGACACCGACCGCGGCTGGCGCTGTTAGGCGCAAAGCTGTTAACTCGCTGACTACCGTAGCGGGCGTATGGTCTCCCGACAGACGCTCGTTGTCACCGTGTTCGTTCTCGCCGCCCTCCCCGTCGCGTATCTCGTGGAATCGGCCACCGACCAGTTCGCCCTCTCGTTTCTCGCGCTGCTCGCCGTCGGCGTCGTCGCGCCGTCGCTCGTCAACGACTACCTCGACGGGGTCGAAGGCGGCGAGAGCGGGGTCTGAGTCAGAAGTCTGAAAAAAGCAACGCAGTCGGTGGTGCCGTCGCGTCGGTCGTTACTCGTCGTCGTCGTCGTCGCCGTCGGCCGCGCCGTCACCGGAGGGTTCGATGTTTCCGATGATGGCGTCGATGTCGGCGTGTTCGTACAGTAGGTCGCGCATCCGGTTGACCGTGCGCTCGTCGCGGGTGCGGCCCGTGCTGACGATGTCCTCGGCGCGGTCGGTCACAGAGAGGGTGTCGCCGTTGACGAGGAGCACCGGGACGCCCTTCTCTTCGGCCTTGCCGATGACGGCCCCGACGGGTCGGTGGCCGCCGGTGAGGATGATACATTTGACGCCGGGGGCTTCGAGCGCGGCGCGCTGGATGTTCGCGCGGTCGCCGCCGGTAATGACTGCGGCGTTCTTCGTGCGGCGGAAGTAGCGGAGCGCCGCGTCGCCGCCCATCGCGCCGACGAGGAAGCGCTCGACGAAGGCGTCGGTCGGCGCGTCGGTGGCGAAGTCGGCGCCGAGTTCGTTCGCGAGTTCCTCGACGGTGACGCCCGCGAGGTCCTTTTCGGTCGGGACGACGCCGAGGACGGGGACGCCGCGGGCTTCGAGGAACGGCGCGACCTCGGTTTCGAGTTCGTCGTAGGAGGCGTCGCTCACGCGGTTGAACACGACGCCCGCGAGGCGGTCGGGGCCGATGTCTTCGACCGCCGCGACCACGTCGTCGAGGTCGCTCGGGTGCTGGTAGTCGGCGACGAGGATGACCTCGGCGTCGAGGAGGTTCGCCACGTCGCCGTCGGTGAGGTCCACGATGCCGCCGGTGCGGTAGGAGCCGCCGCCCTCGATGAGCATCAGGTCCTTGCCGGCCGAGATGTCCTCGAAGTGGTGGGAGATGACCTCCGAAAGCTCCTCGGCGTTCTCCTTGCCGCGGACCGCGCCCTGGATGAACGTCGGGGAGTAGACGACGGGTTCGAGCTGGTGCATCTCGGCGTCGATGTCGAGCAGTTCGCGGGCGAGCATCGGGTCCTCGTCGAGGGTCTTGCCGGTGCTGGACTGCAGGCGGGTGCCCTTGGGCTTCATGTAGCCCACGTCCAGTCCGCGCTCCTTGGCGAGGACGCCGAGTGCGAGCGTGATTGCGGTCTTCCCGGTGCTTTCTCCGGTCGAGGTGACGAGTACCGTGTTCATTGTTGAATGGTAGGGTGGTGAAGTGTTTAAAGTTCGTCCGGGTCGACGGTGAGTCGAACGTCGACGGCCTTCACGCCGTCGGGCAGCGCGACGAGCGGGTTGATGTCGAGTTCGAGGATTGCGGGGAAGTCAGTGACCAGTTGGGAGAGCCGCTGGATGGTCTCCGTGATGCCGCCGATGTCCACCGGGTCGTTACCGCGGGCACCGCGGAGCATCGGCGCGGCGTCGATTTCCTTCGTCATGTCTTCGGCTTCTACCTCGGAGACGGGCGCGACGCGGAACGTCGTGTCCTCGAGGATTTCCACGAAGATGCCGCCGAGACCGAACATCATGAGCGGGCCGAACTGCGGGTCACGGTTCATGCCGACGATGGTCTCGACGCCGTCGTCGAGGTTCACCATCTCTTGGACCTGCACGCCGAGGATGTTGGCGTCGGGCTGGTAGTTCTTCGCGCGGGTGATGAGGTCCTCGTAGGCGTCGTAGACGTCCTCGTTTTCGACGCCGACCTTGACGCCGCCGATGTCGGACTTGTGGAGGATGTCCGGGCTGACGATTTTCATCACGACGTCGCCGTCGATGCGCTCCGCGACTTCGAGGGCGTCCGCGGGGTCGTCGACGATGTCGCCGGTCGGCGTCTCGATGCCGTAGGCGTCGAGCAGTTCCATCGCCTCGACGCCGAGGCGGGTCTCGTCGCGCTCCTTGACGGTTTCGAGGATTTCGCGGGCGCGCTCGCGGTCCACGTCGAACTCGGTGGGCGCGTCGTACTCGCGCTGGCGGATGTCGGCGTACTTCGAGAGGGCTTCGAGGCCGTCGACGGCGCGCGAGGGGTCGAAGTAATTCGGGATGCCGGCGTCCTTCATCACGTCGGAGGCGGCGTCAACGCGCTCGCCGCCCATGAAACAGGCGGCGACGGGCTTGTCGTACTTCTGTTGGAGTTCGACGGTGTCGGCGGCGAGTTGGTTGTAGTCGAGGACGGCCGTCGGGCAGGTCAGGACGAGCGCCATGCCGACGTTGTCGTCGGCGAGCGCCACGTCGAGGGCCTCCTTGAACCGGTCGTTGTCGGCGTCGCCGACGATGTCGACCGGGTTGTAGATGTTCCCCTCGGCGGGGAGCGACTCGGAGAAGGCTTCGAGCGTCTCGTCGGTGAAGTCGGCCATCTGCAGTTCCGACTCGCCGATGGCGTCGGTCGTCATGACGCCGGGGCCGCCGGCGTTCGTGATGACGGCCACGTCCTTGTTCTCGGGGAGCGGCTGGTCGCCCAGCACGCGGGCGGTGTCGAACAGGTGCTGGACGGAGTCCGCGCGGATGACGCCCGCCTGTTCGAGGCCGGCCTCGTAGGCGGCGTCGGAGCCGGCGATGGTGCCGGTGTGCGAGGAGGCGGCCTGCGCGCCGGCGTCGGTCTTGCCCGACTTGACGAGGACGATGGGCGTGTCCTTCGTCACGTCGCGGGCGGAGTCGATGAACTCGCGGCCCGCCGAGATGCCTTCGAGGTAGCCGATGATGACCTCGGTGTCGGGGTCGTCGTTCCACGCCTCGATGAAGTCGGCCTCGTCGAGGACGGCCTTGTTACCCAAAGAGACGATGTCCTTGAAGCCGATGTCCTCGTCGTTTGCCCAGTCGATGACGGCCGTGATGAACGCGCCCGACTGGCTCATGAAGGACATGTTGCCGTCGAGGGCCATGTCGGGGCCGAACGTCGCGTTCATGCCGACGTCCGTGTTCATGATGCCCAGACTGTTCGGGCCGACGACGTTGAGGTCGTACTCCTCGGCGATGTCGCGGAGTTCCTGCTCGCGGGCGGCACCTTCGCTGCCCGTCTCGCCGAAGCCGGCGGTGATGACGACCACGTTCTGGATACCCGCTTCCCCGGCGGATTTCATGGCCGGCAGGACGACCTTCGGAGGAACGACGATGACCGCGAGGTCGGCGTCCGTCTCGCCGACATCACCGTAGCACTGCAGGCCGAACAGTTCGTCGTACTTGGGGTTGACCGGAACGACCTCACCGTCGAACTCGTCGATGAGGTTGTCCATGATTGCCCGCCCGATTGCTCCTTCGCGCTCGGTCGCACCGACCACCGCGATTCGGTTCGGCGCGAACAATTCGGATAGCTCTCCCATTACCTGTTTCTTCCCGTCATTGACTGATAAACTCGGTGGTGTGGGCGCTCTCACGGCCTTTGGTGGCACGATACAGTAGCGCAATTAATCGGGATAATTCGTGATTTATACCACAGAATTGGGCCGGTTACGCTCGTCAAGTGGGGGTAGTCACCGCCGGCCTGTGGCGGCCAAACACATAATGTCATCCCCCGAAAACGACGGGTTATGTCGACACCCACCGACGACACGCCGCTCCACCGGACCACCGGCGCGAAAGTCGCCGTCGTGGTCTTCCTCGTGGTGACGCTCGCCTACGCGCTCCTCATCGCCCAGCAGATTCTCGCGTGGGTGTTCCTCCTCGTCACCATTGTCGTCCTCTGGTACGCCGCCCGACTCGTCGTCGCCATGGAGGAAATCGCGACACAGCTCGGTCGCCTCGCCGACGAGCGCGCCGGTTCCACCGACCGCGGCGACGAATCAAGCTGGGATTAAACCGCGGCCGACGCGACCGAACCCAAGACCGTCTCACCGGCGAGCGGGTCAACCAAGTGACGGGCGCTTCGGCCCGAAACCCTCCACATCGTCCGTTTCCACCGAATATCGATGAATCCGGAGGGTACCGATTACGAGATAATTTTATTCATGGTTCTACTATTCTTAACTAACCTCTGAGCGCGCGATGTTCCACCCGGAACAATGTACCCGTTACAAGTCACGTTGACCGAGTCCATCGCAGAGTTGACCAACGCCGTGCTCGCGTTCGTCCCGCGGCTCGTGGGCGCGCTCTTAATCCTCATCGTCGGCTGGTTCATCGGCAGCATCGCGGCCCGACTCATCACGCGAATCGCCGACCGCGTCGAGGTGGATAAGGCCGTGTTGGCGACGCCCGTCGGGAAGATTCTCGGCGGAACAGAAAAGGCGGTATCGAGCGCGTTCGGGACGCTCGGTAAGTGGTTCGTCTACGCCATCGCGGTCCTCGCGGCCGCCGACGTGCTCGCGGTCGACCTGTTCTCCGAATGGGTCTCGACCGCGGCGTCGTACGCGCCGTCGTTCGTGGCCGGCCTGCTCGTCATCGTCCTCGGGTTCGTCGTCGCCGACTTCATCGGTGACGCCATCACGCGAACCCGCGCGGCGACCGAGACGCCGTACACGAGCGTCTTCGCGGTCGGCACCCGGATGTTCCTCTACTTCACCGCCGTCGTCATCGGCCTGAGCACGATGGGCATCGACGTGGCCATCCTGTTCACCATCGCGCAGGCGTTCGCGTGGGGCATCGCCGCGGCCCTCGCCATCGGCGTCGGCGGCGCGGTCGCCTTCGGCGCGCGCGACTACGTCTCGGCCAACGTCGAGCGCTGGATGGGGTCGGCCCGCTCCGTCGCGGCCACCCCCGTCTCCCCGATGGGCGGCGACAGCGACTCGCCCGAGGGCGCGTCGCCGGCAGACGACTGAACACGCTCCGCCCGGTGCGCCCGGTACGAGCGCACCGCGGAACCGACACCTTTCTTCGCTGACTACTGCCCTCGAACCGACGCTCGCACAGATGTATCAGAATATCTATTTTAACGCTGCCCGGGCTTTTTGGCCCGTCTAAACCATATGGGGCCTTCTACGGGACATTCAATTGTTTAGGTAAGCCAAAAATATCTGTGATATGATAATACTTATCGGCACCGAGTGGCTACGTTCGGTATGGACCAGTTTGCCGCTCTCGCGTTCGTCTTTCTCGCCGGGCTCGTCACGGCCATCGCCACCGGTCTCGGCGCGATTCCGTTCTTCTTCGTCTCGGACGTGAGCGACCGCTGGAACGTGGCGCTGTGGGGCATCGCCTCGGGCATCATGGTGTCGGCGTCGCTGTTCGGGCTCGTCTTCGAGGGGCTCGCTAACGGGACGCCGCTCCAACTCGGTATCGGGATGCTCGCGGGCGTCGCGCTCGTCCTCGTCGCCCACCACGTCATCGAGGGTGCGGAGGTCAACCCGAAGCAGTACGAGGAGGCCGACTTCCGTAAACTGCTGTTGATTCTCGGCATCCTCACCGTCCACAGTTTCCCCGAGGGCGTCGCCGTCGGCGTCTCCTTCGCCGACCTCGGCCTCGACGGCGGTTTCCAGCTGTTCGGCTTCGTCGTCCCGCTGCTCGCGGTGTTCATGACTATCGCCATCTCGATTCACAACGTCCCCGAGGGGCTCGCCATCTCCATCCCGCTGCGATCGATGAACGTCTCGAACTGGAAGCTCGTCTGGTGGGCTATCTTCTCCAGTCTGCCTCAGCCCATCGGCGCGGTCATCGCCTTCTACTTCGTCCGCATCGCCCGGGAGTTCCTCCCGTTCGGCTTCGGCTTCGCCGCGGGCGCGATGGTCTTTCTCGTCCTCACGGAGTTCATCCCCGAGGCGCTCGAACTCGGCGAGCGCCTCCCGCGCGGCGGTCGGGCCGAACTGCTCGCGGGGCTCGTCGCCGGCTTCGTCATCATGGTCCCGCTGGCGTTCATCTGAGCGTGGCGGACCCGTCACGACGGCTCAGACGCCCGGCTCTCGCCTTCGACTCGGAACGGCAGAGAAAACAGCGAACTGCGAGCCGCGAATGCGGCTTAGTGCGAGTGGCCGAGCGCGTCCGAGAGCGGGACGCCGAAGCGGTCCTCGAACAGCTCTTCCATCTTCTCGTTGATTTCGGCGATGTCGGCCGGCGCGCCGCCTTCGCTGTGGTGAGCGACGACGTGTGCCTGCTGTGCGAACGCCTGCACGACGACGTCGGCGACGACGTCGGTCGGGTCTTCGCCCTGCTCCGAGAAGATGTCGACGAGGCCCGCGGGGAGTTCCAGCGCTTCGGTGTCTCCGTCCGGTCCCTCGATGGTGTACGTCTCAGTTTCGACCATGCCACCACGTGGGGTCGGCCGCGGGTTAAGGCTTGAGTTTGCGGGCGCGTCGGGTCCCGCGCGAGCGACCCGGACGCCCCGAGTGCGCCGACTCACGAGTGGCGGCCGAGCGGCGTCCGCGTCCCCTCAGTCGGTCCGCGGAATCGCCACCGTTCCCGCCGCGAAAAAGGCGACTGCGAGCGCCGCGAGCACCGCGAGGTTCGTGAGCCAGTCGCCGCCGCCGTAGGTGAGCGCCCGGACGCCGCGGGCGAAGTACGTGAGCGGCGAGAGGTTCAGCGCCGGGACGAACCACGCCGGCAGCAGGTCGGGCGTCACGAACGTCTCCGAGAGGAACAACAGGGGAAGCGCGATGGCGTTGCTCGCGGCGATGACGCCGTCTTGCGAGTCGGCGACGCTCCCGATGACGGCCCCGAGGCCGCAAAAGAGCGTCACGCCGAGCGCGACGAAGGGGACGATGGCGAGCGTCGCGGGCCGCAGCGGAATCGACGCCCCAGTCACGAGCGCCGACAGCGCGAGGAGCAACAGCGCCGCGAGACCGATGACGACGACGTTGACGAGCGAGTGCGCGAGAAGCCACTCGGCGCGGGACAGCGGCGTCGTCGCCAGCTTCTCGAAGCGACTTCCCTCGCGGTGGCGGGCGATGGTGCTGCCGACCCGCGACAGCGGGGTGAACAGCACGACGACCGCGAGGTAGCCGGCGATGTAGTACTCCTTCGGCTCGGCGAACAGGCCGCCGCCGGTCGGCTGGGTCTGCACGAGCGCCCCGAAGATAACGACGATGATGGCGGGGAAGAAGAACGTGAAGAAGACCGCCGTCCGCCGCCGGAGGAACGCGTGCCACGAGGCGACGAACTCCGAGCGGACGCGGGCGGCGAGGCTCATCTGTCACCTCCGACCGCGGCGGCCGCGGCTGGCCGGGCCGCCTCGAACTGCTCACCGGTCAGAGAGAGGTAGACCTCTTCGAGACCGGGCTGCTTCCAGACGAGTGACTCGTAGACGACGCCCGCGTCGTCGAAGGCGGCGACCACGTCGCCGATGTCGCGCGGGCCGACGCCGTGGACGGTGATGCCGTCTCCCGACACCGTCGCGTCGAGCGCGGCCGGGAGCGACACCGATTCGAGGGCCGCGTCGGCGTCATCGTCGGTTCGGACGACGAGTCGGCTCTCGCCGCCGTACTCGGCGACGAGGTCGTCCGGCCGGCCGACCGTGACGAGTTCGCCCGCGTTGAGCAGGCCCACGCGGTCGGCGAGGCGCTCTATCTCCTCCATCGAGTGGCTGGTGAGAAACACCGTCGTCCCACCGGCGGCGAGGTCTTCGACGAGTCCCCACAGCGACCGGCGGCCCGCCGGGTCGATGCCGGTGGTTGGTTCGTCCAAGAACAGCACGTCGGGGTCGTTGACGAGCGTCAGCGCGATGCAGGTGCGGCGCTGTTGGCCGCCCGAGAGGTTCTCGTACCACGTGTCGGCGGCGTCGGCGAGGCCGACCTCGTCGAGCACCGCGTCGGGGTTGCGGGCGTCGTCGTAGAGCCCCGCGTAGTAGGCCACGAGTTCGCGGGCGGAGAGCCGACCCGCGGGCCGGAACTCCTGCGGGAGGACGCCGAGACGCTGGCGGTCCACCTCGGTCGGGTCGCGCCCGAGGATGGCCGCCGACCCCGAGTCCACTGCGGTCGTGCCCGTGAGGGCGCGAACCAGCGTCGTCTTCCCCGCGCCGTTCGGACCGATGAGGCCGAAGACCTCCCCCTCGGCGACCGACAGGGAGACGCCCGAAAGCGCCTCCACGTCGCCGTAGGACTTCCTGAGGCCGTCGGCGGCGAGTACCTCGTCCATGTCGTATCCGTCGTCACTATCGGGTGGTAAGGGATTCGGAATCGCCGCTCGATTCGAGTCGCGGGGCGGGGCGAACGAGGAGTCCTCTCCGGCCCGACCGTAGCAAGCCTTACTCCGGTCGCGCCGTTCTACGTTGACATGAACGGTTCCCGACGCCACTTCCTCGCCGCGACCGGCGCGACCCTCCTCGGCGGTCTCGCGGGCTGTGCGAGCGCGCCGACCGACGACGGCGCTGGCGGAACGACTGACAGCGACGCGACATCCGACGACACCGATAGCTCGACCGCGACCACGGATGCCGGGGGTGGCGGCTCCCTCTCGGGCCTCGAAGTCGCCTACGAGACGCTAGCGACCGGGTTTGCCTCGCCGGTCGACGTGGCCATTCCCGAGGCGTTCGGCGGGAGCCGACGGTTCGTCGTGGACCAGCCCGGTCGAATCTGGCTCCACGACGACTCGGGACTACAGAGCGAGCCCTATCTCGACATCACCGACCGCGTCGTCGACCTCAGCGGCTACGACGAACGCGGCTTCCTCGGCGTCGCCTTCCACCCCGAGTTCGCCGACGACGGGCGGCTCTACCTCCGGTACAGCGCCCCGCGACGCTCCGGGACTCCCTCCAACTACAGCCACACGTTCGTCCTGAGTGAACTGACGGTCGACCCCGAGGCGACGACCGTCTCGGCCGACTCCGAGCGGACGCTGCTCGAACTCCCCGAACCCCAGTCGAACCACAACGCCGGAGCCGTCGCGTTCGGCCCGGACGGCTACCTCTACGTCGCCACGGGCGACGGCGGCGGCGCGAACGACGAGGGTCGCGGCCACGTCGACGACTGGTACGACGCGGTCCCGGGCGGCAACGGGCAGGACGTGACCGAGAACCTCCTCGGGAGCGTCCTCCGCATCGACGTGGACTCGACCGGCGGCGTCTCCGGCGACGACGACCGACCTTACGGGGTTCCCGAGGACAACCCGCTCGTCGGCTCCGACGGCCGCGACGAGCAGTACGCGTGGGGGCTCAGAAACCCGTGGCGGCTCTCGTTCGACGGCGAAGACTGCTACGTCGCCGACGTGGGACAGGGAGCGTGGGAGGAGGTGAATCTCTTGGAGCGCGGCGGCAACTACGGCTGGAACGTCCGCGAGGGCGCACACTGCTTCCGCGCCGACGACTGCCCGACCGAGACGCCCGACGGCGCGCCGCTCATCGACCCGGTACTGGAGTACCCCCACAGCGGGGACGGTCCGTCTGGCGTGGCCGTCATCGGCGGGCACGTCTACCGCGGCGAGTCGATTCCGGCGCTCTCGGGCGCGTACGTCTTCGCCGACTGGCAGTCCGAGGGGAGACTGTTCGCCGCCCGCCCGAGCGAGTCGCGCCCGTGGGACATCGCTGAGATTCCCGTGGCGGACCGCGACGACGGCGGGGCGAACGTCCTCGCGTTCGGCCGCGCCCCCGACGGCGAACTCTACGTCTGTACGAGCGGCCGACAGCTCGTGACCGGGTCGTCGGGCGCGCTGAACCGGCTGACCGGCGTTTGAGGGTCGCCCCGGGCCACACTCGAAGCCGGAGCGGGGGCGTCAGGCGTCGCCGTCGACGTTGACCCGTCTGCCCGTCGTCGACGACTCGTAGGCCGCCTCGGTCAGGGCGGTTACGTGGAGGGCGTCCTCGGCCGGAATGGCGAGGTCGGCCTCGTCGCGCGCGGCGTCCACGAAGTTCCGGAGCTTCTTCCGGGTCAACTCCTCGAAGTCGGGCGTCGGCGGCGTGGCGGTGTAGGTCGTTCCGCCCTCCGTCACCTCGATGGTCTCGCCGTCGAAGGCGACCATGCCCTCGGTGCCGATGACGCGGAGCGACTCGCCGGGTTCCGGGACGCTCTGTCCGTCGCCGGAGACGCCGACGCTCGCGGTGAGGTGGTCGCCGTCGCGGTCGAGGACGACCGCGAGCGCCGAGTTCACGTCCACGTCGTGGCCGCGGTGGTCGACTGCCGCGGCGACGGTCACCGGCGTCGAGCGCGTCACCCAGAGCATCGCGTCGAGGAGGTGCGACCCCGAGTCGTACAGTTGGCCGCCGCCCGAAAGCGACGGGTCGCCGCGCCACTCGTCTTTCGTCCAGCGAATCCACTCCTGTTCGAGGTGGCAGACCACCATGTGCGGGTCGCCGATGCGACCGCTGTCGATGACGCGCCGTAGTTCGTGGAACCGGGGGTCGAAGTGGCGCTGGTAGCCGACCGCGAGGGTGAGGCCGCGCTCCTCGGCGCGGTCGATGAGCGCCCGCGCGCCGCCGAGGTCGGTCACCATCGGCTTTTCGAGGTGGACGTGGAGGTCGGCATCGAGCGCCGCGAGCGCCTGGTCGAAGTGCTTCGTGTGCGGCGAGGCGATGGTCACCGCGTCGAGGAACTCGGCGTCCAGCAGTTCCTCGGTCGTCTCGTAGGTCGGCACGTCGAACTCGTCGCCGAACTTCTCGCGAACCTCGTCTGCGGGGTCGACGCCGGCGACGACGCGCACGCCCTCCAGTTCGTTGAGGAGGCGGCACTCCAGCACGCCGAGGCTTCCGAGTCCGATACCTGCGACTCTGAACATGCCGTACCAGTCGCGCGGAAGCCGCAAAAGCGTGCGGGCGAGTCGCAAGGGATTCCCGGGTGGCTCGTGTGTGTCGGGCATGGACGACGCAGTCCTCCAGCGGTTCGCCGTCGTGCTCGCGTTGGTCGGTGTGGCCCTTCACCTCGCGGCCCTCGCCGAGAACCCGTCGCAGGGGTTCCTCACCATCGGGTTCGGGGTTCTCCTCCTCGCGCTCGCGCTCGGCGGCGCGCCGGTCACGCGCGAACTGTTCGAGGCAGACGCGAACCGTGCCGAAGCCGAGCAGGATACGACCCGCGCCGAATCGCCCGACGCCGACGGACAAAGCTGAACCTCTCGCCGCTACTCGCACCCTTTAGTCGCCGGCCGTCGTGACATCGACCATGAGCCTCGACTATCGACGACTCGGGTCGACCGGCACCCGCGTCTCGGAACTGTGCTTCGGCACGTGGCGATTCGGTCGAAAGAGCAGCGGCGTCCTGGAGACCGACGAGGAGGAGGCCCACGAACTCCTCGACGCGTTCGAGGAGCGCGGTGGGAACTTCATCGACACCGCCAACGTCTACGGCAACCCGAACGGCACGTCCGAGGAGTACATCGGTAACTGGCTGGCCGAGCGCGACCGCGAGGACTACGTGCTCGCCTCGAAGGTGTACTTCCCGTTCGACGAGGACAACCCTAACGGGCGCGGCCTCTCGCGGACGCACATCCGCAACCAAATCGAGGGGACGCTCGACCGCCTCGACACCGACTACCTCGACCTCTACTACATCCACCGCTGGGACGAGGAGACGCCCATCGAGGAGACGCTCCGGGCGCTCAACGGCCTCGTCGAGGAGGGGAAAGTCAACTACCTCGGCGCGTCCACGATGGCCTCCTGGCAGCTCACGAAGGCGCTGTGGAAGTCCGACGTCAACGACTACGCCCGATTCGACGTGACTCAGCCGCTGTTCCACGCCGGCTACTACGAGGACGTGAAAGACTACCTCGACGTGTGCGGCGACCAGGACATCGCGGTCTGTCCGTACTCGCCGCTCGCGGGCGGCTTCCTCACGGGCAAGTACGAGCGCGCCGACTCCGACGACCCGACTGAGTACGTCGCGCCCGACGGCGCGCGCGGGTCGTTCGACGAGCGGTTCGACCGGTTCTACGTCTCCGAGCGCGGCTGGAAGGTGCTCGACGAGATTCGCGCCGTCGCCGACGAGGTCGACGCCAGCCCCGCGCAGGTCGCGCTCCGCTGGCTGATGGACTACCCCGAGGCGACCGTCGTTCCCATCGTCGGCGCGCGGACGACCGAGCAACTCGACGAGAACGTCGGCGCGGCCGACGTGGACATCTCGTCCGACCAGTGGGAGCGCATCATGAACGCCCGCTACGACGAAGACGGTCGGCGCTGGGGCCACTAAGCGACCGCGGGCGACCGGCGACCGGACACCGACCGCGGCTTCCGTGGCTTTCGACTCTTTTCACGCGATGCCGAGGTCCCGCAGGAAGTCGCAGACGACGTGGACGTAGAGCACGACCGCGAGGAACGCCGCGAGCGACCCGACTCCCGAGAGCGCGAGCGCGCCGACCGCGACGCCGCCGACGAGGTGGTGGCTCAGGAGGCGCTTCCGGTCGAACTCGGTGTCGAACTCCTCGAACACTTGCTCTTGGTCGAGCAGGCCGACCCGCGGATTCGTCACCGCGAGCCGCAGGTTCGCCCAGTCACCGCGCTGGACGCGGGCGATGACGAAGTGGTCGAGGTCGATGAAGACGCTCACGAGGACCGCGCCAGCGACGAGAAGCGGCAGGCTCCCCGGCGGGTCCACGGCGAGCGCGGCGGCCGTGCCGGCAACCGCGCCGACGACGGCGTGTTCGAGTGATTTCACGGGTCTCCCGATCAGCCGACGTGCGGGCGGACCCGCCGGAGCACGAGGTCCGGGTCGAACGCGTCTTCCGACTTGTCCCAGACGCGCTCGCCGTCGACGGTGACGGTGAGGACGCCGTGGTCGCCCGTGACGAGCGCCACGCGGTCGAGGCGGTCGCCGAACTGTTCGAGCAGCGCGTGCTGTAGCTCCTCGGCGCGGTCGAGGAACCCACAGGGGACGCAGTATTCGATTTCGACCTCGGTCATGTCCGGACGTTCACGGCGCGCGGGTAAAAGCGAGGGGGCGGACCGCGAGCGTGCCGAGGCGACGCGACTACTTCCCGAAGCCGGGCCGCCACCGGAGCAGGACCACGGTGACGAGGAAGACCAGCGTCGAGAGGTCGTACGAGAGCGTCGTCACGGTCGCCGCGATGGCCGTCCCGCCGCCGAAGACGCTCGTGGCGACCGACGCGAGGATGGGCCACGAACACGAGACACAAGAGAACAGACCGACGACGCCGGAGACGGCCGCGCCCGCCGCCTCGACGACCGTGTCGTAGACGAGGAACGCGAGCGCCGCGTAGCCGACCACGCGCGCCGGCATGAGGATGAGATTGAACAGGTCGCCGCCGTAGATGAGCGCCGGTCCCCACCCCGGCGGGAGGAAGGCGACGCGGACGCCGCTCGCGCCGCCGGGCACGGGCGTGGTGACGAGGCCCCCGGCGACCGCTAAGAGCGCGAAGTAGCCGACCGCGACGGCGGCCGCCTTGCGCTTCGTCGCGGGCGAGGCGGCCGCAACGTCAGTGTCGAACATGACCCAGAGGCCGACGATGACCCACGCGACGCCGTACAGCGCGTAGCGCGGCGCACCGACGCTCGCCTCGGTGAAAAGCAGGTAGACGAACGCCAGAATCAGCGTCGTGTTCACGGCGAAGGCGGCGCGGAGCAGACTGGCCCGCGAGGGGCGAGGGAGTTCGGATGCGGTTGCCATGTGTGGGGAGTAGCGGTCGGGGCTCAGAGCGCGAGGGTGTCGACGACGATGGCGAGGAGCAACATCCCGAGGTAGGCGTTCGAGGCGTGGAACGCCCGGAAGGCGGCGGTGTCGTCGCGCTCGTAGTGCAGGCGCACGACGAAGTAGAGGAACGCACCGCCGAAGAGGATGCTCGTTACGAGGTAGACAACACCGAGCGCGTCCATGACCGCGAGGCCGGCCGCGGCGACGAGCGTCGCGCCGAGCCACCAGAGGATATGCTTTCGAGTCTCGGTCTCGCCGCGGACGACAGGCATCATTGGGAAGCCGCCGCGGGCGTAGTCGTCCTTGTAGGCCAACGCGAGGTTGTAGAAGTGCGCGGGCGTCCACATGAAGATGACCACGGCGAGGACGATACCGCCGAGGCCGACGTCGCCGGTGACGGCGACCCAGCCGATGAGCGCCGGGAGCGCGCCGGCCGCGCCGCCGATGACGGTGTTCTGGACCGTGTTGGGCTTCAGGATGAGCGTGTAGACGACGCTGTAGAAGGCGATGGCGACGAGGCCGAGGACGGCCGCGAGCCAGTTGACGGACGCGAACAGCGCAACCGACGCGACCGTCAGGAGCAGGCCGAACGCGACGGCGTTGCGGACGGGGACGAGGTCGACCGCGAGCGGTCGGTCGCTGGTCCGCTGCATCCGGCGGTCCACGTCGCGTTCGAGGACGTGGTTGAACGTGCCGGACGCGCCGATAGAGAGGACGCCGCCGCCGAGAGTCGCCGCGATGACCTCGGGCGTGAGGCCGGGCGAGACGGTGCCGGCGAGCGCCATCGCCGCCGACGCGACGAGACAGAGGAGCCACATCAGCCGCGGCTTCATCAGCCGGAAGTACGCGTTGACCGTCGCCTTCGCGCGGGCGACAGGCTCGGTCGGGACGGGCGGTCGCTCGCCGTTGTCAGTCGGGGGACTCATCGACGGCGTTCCGACCGGCGCGTCGTCGGGGTCGCCGGTGTCCGCTTCGAGGGTCCACGCGAGCGCGGCGACGAGACCGCCGAAGATGACCATCCCGAGGACCAAGTGGAGCGTCGAGAATGCGGGGCCGACGCCGACGGTGGCGACGACCGCGCCGAGTCCGGCCTGTGCGGGGTAGAGCACCGCCGACGCGGTGACGGTCGCTCTCACGCGGCGGGACGTGTCGGTTCGCCACGCCGAGACGAGCGTGGCGAGCGTGAGGAGGCCGACGATGACGGCCGCGACGCGGTGGCCGAGAGCGACCCAGCCGTCGAGCGTCGCGGGGAGCGAAAAGCCGTCTCCGCACGCGGGCCAGGCGCTACACGCGGCAGTCGCGTCCGTGAGCGCGGTCGTCGCGCCGACGACGAGCAGGAGATAGACGCCCATCGCGGTCGCGGCGAGCAGGCCGTGGAACGTGTTCGAATCGCGATTCGTGGCCACGAAATTCACCTATGGACCTGTTGGGTCGTCCCGTATTTAGGACCCGCGCTTTTCCGCCTCGCGTTCGGGTGCCGCTCCCCGCGATATGGCGGGGGCGGGTTCATAAACGGCGGGCCGAGAGTCGGTACGCATTTATGCGGTTGTTCCTAAGTCTCGCTCAGCATGAGAAAGACGCGTTTCGCGCTCGCGTCCCTGCTCGCGACGGTCGTGATGGCGCTCGTTGCCACCCCCGCCGCCGCGCAGGCGTCCGCCACGTCGGAACTTATCAATCAGCTCAACGGGAAGCTGCTGTACGTCGCTATCCCGATTACCGTGCTGGTGGAGGTCATCCTCCTCTATACGGTCATCAAGTTCCGCAACAGCGAGCGCGCACTGCCGACCAAGGAGAACCGCCGGCTCGAAATCACGTGGACCATCGCGACAGCGATTATCCTGCTTTTCGTCGGCGTCGCCTCCTACGGCGTGCTGGCCAACGAGAACGTCACGCACCAGGGCAACGACATCGCCATGGACGACGACCCGGTCGTCGTCACGGCCGAGGCCTACCAGTGGGGCTGGAACATGTACTACCCGGAAGAGGGCAACTTCTCGTCGGGTAACGAGATCGTCATCCCCGCCGACCGCCCCGTCTACTTCCAGGTCACCGCAACGGACGTGATACATGGATTCCACGTCCCCGAACTCGGCCTCAAGCAGGACGCGATGCCGGGTTCGACGAACACCATCAAGACCGTCGCCTACGAGGAAGGCACCTACCAGGGCTACTGTACTGAGTACTGCGGCGTCGCCCACTCTCAGATGTACTTCACCGTCGAAGTCGTCTCGCAGGAAGAGTACCAGAACTGGCTCGACGAGCAGCAGTCGGCAAACAGCGAGTCGTCGTCTTCGTCCTCGAACGCCACCGCGACGAACTCCACGCAGTAACGCATCCTCCCTTCTCTTTCGACGCTCCCCGCCGAGTGACGACGCTCGCGCTCGTCGCGGTCGGTCGGCGGAAAAGTCGTCGCGGTCGCAGTCAGTTGTTCTCCGGACGCGGGCAGAACCTCAACAGCGCCGCTCGACGATGCGGTCGATGATGCGACCCGTCGAGAGCAGTTCGTCGTCGTGGCGGAGTTCGCGCGGCGTCGCGCGCGTGACCTCGCAGTCGATGCCGCGGGCGTCGAGGGCGGCTTTGATTCCGTCCTCGTCGTGGTGCTGGTCGTAGCCGAGGACGATGACGTCGGGGTCGATTTTCTCGATAGGGACGAAGATGTCCTCGGCGTGGCCGAGGTGCGCCTCGTCGACCACGTCGAGCGCGGCGACCATGTCGCGGCGCTGTCGGTCGTCGAGTATCGGCTTCGGCTTGTGCGTCACGTTCTCGCCGCGAGCGATGATGACGTGGAGTTCGTCGCCGAGCGACGCGGCGTCCGAGAGGTAGTGGACGTGGCCGGGGTGGAGGATGTCGAAAGTGCCCTGCGCGATGACCCGTCTCATCGGTCCAACTCCGCGTCGATGTCGTCCTGCGTGAAGTCGAAGAACGATTCGGGGTCGGGGAGGTCGACGTCGAGCACGTCGAGGTCGCGGACCTCGCCGGACTGGTCGAACGCCTCCCAGTCGTCGGGGCCGTAGGGCGAGCCGATGATGATGTGGACCCGGCCGCTCCCGAACGTGTCGAGGTCGGCGTCGCTCGGGCGGAGGACGCCGTTCGGGTGGGAGTGAATCGACCCGACGGCGCGGAAGTCGTTCGGGACGAGGTCGTTTCTGACGGTCGCGCTGTAAGGGTCCGAGACGGTCCCCGGGATGATGAGCACGTCCGTCACGACGTAGCCGTCGCGGTCGACGCCGACCCGGCGGGCCTCCTCGCCGCGGAGGAGTCCCATGTACTCGTTCGGATGCGTCTCCGCAGAGGCTTCGAGCGCGAAGTCGAGGGCGTCGGCGGCGATGCCGACGACCTCCCGCGACCGGAAGAGTCGCATACCGAACCGTCCGCGGGCGCTCCATCTAAGGGTTCCGGAACGCCGAGTTGGTCGCCGGAACGGAACCGCCATACTGAGGTCGGCGCTCGTCCGAACACGGGTGTGACGCTCGATTCCGAACTCGTCGCCCGCGCGACGAACGCGCTCTCCGCGGACGCGCCGCCGACCGCGACGACCGAACTCGACGGCGGACACGTCGGGCGCGTCTACCGTCTCGACTTCGACGGGCGCGACCCGGTCGTCGCCAAGGTGGGTGACACGCCGCTCGACGTGGAGGCCGCGATGCTCGACTCGCTCGGCGCGGCCGGGCTTCCGGTTCCCGCGGTCCACCACGCCGACGCCGACCTACTCGTCCTCGACTACGTCGAGGGCACGTCTGAGTTGACCCCCGACGCCGAGCGCGACCTCGCCGCCCACCTCGCCGCGCTCCACGAGACGACCGCGCCGGCGTTCGGCTTCCCCTACGACACCCTCTCCGGGCCGTACCGACAGCCGAACCCGTGGACCGACTCGTGGGTCGAGTTCTTCCGCGACCAGCGCCTCCTGCCGTGGACCGAGGCGGCGCTCGGTTCGGGACTCCCGGACGCGACCGCCGAGCGAATCAAGTCGGTCGCGGCCGACCTCGACGCCCTCCTCGTCGAACCCGCGGCCCCGCGGCTCGTCCACGGCGACGTGTGGGGTGCGAACCTTCGCGTCCGCGACGACCGCGTGGTCGCCTTCCTCGACCCGGCGTGTTACTACGGCCATCCCGAGGTCGAACTCGCCTACATCGACTGGTTCGACGCCGCGGGCGACGATTTCTTCGACGCCTACGACGAGCGCCGACCGATTGCCGACGGCTTCTTCGAGGCGCGGTCGCCCGTCTACGCGCTGTTTCCGCTCCTCGAACACGTCCGCGTCTTCGGGGGCAACTACGTCCCGTCGGTCGAAGACGCGCTGGACGAACTCGGCTACTGACGCCCCGAAAACGCGAATTGCGGGCCGAATCGAGTCGTGAGAACCGGTCGCGCACGCGAGATGCTTTTGTAAAGCTTAACACTACCCCCTGACCTAGCGGGACTATGAGCGACGAGCACGCCGGGGATTCCGGCGACGACTCGGGTCCGAATTCGGACGCACGACCTATCGTCTACGATCTCGCACCGAACTGTACCGCCGACGACGTGGAGACCGGCGCGTACTACCACGCCGTCGTCAACGGCGTCGTGGAGTACGGCATCTTCGTCGACGTCTCCGACTCCGTCTCCGGCCTCATCCACGAGTCCAATCTCTCGGCCGACTACGAGGTCGGCGACCGACTGGTCGTCCGTCTCGAATCCGTCCGAGAGAACGGCGACATCGCGTTCGCCGAGGACACGCCCGACGACTACCGCACCCTGACCGTCGACCACGAGCCGACCATCACGCCTATCTCCAGTCTCTCGGTCGGTGAGTCGGTCACGGTCGAGGGCGTCGTCACGCAGATTAAGCAGACCGGCGGCCCGACCGTCTTCCGCATCGCCGACGACTCCGGCATCGTCGCCGCCGCCGCCTTCGAAGAGGCCGGCGTCCGCGCGTTCCCCGAAGTCGACCTCGACGACGTGGTCCGCATGGCCGGCACCGTCGAAGACCACGAGGGGACCCGTCAGCTCGAAGTCGACGGCCTCACCGTCCTCGACGACGAGACCGCGGCCGACGCCCGCCAGCGCATCGACGCCGCGCTCGACGAGCGCGCCGAGCCCGAACCGGTCGAACCGCTCGTGGAGTGGGCGGCGTTCGAGAAGCTCCGCGGCGACCTCGAAGACGTGGCGCGCCTGCTCCGCCGGACGGTCCTCGAAGGCCGCCCGATTCGCGTCCGCCACCACGCCGACGGCGACGGCATGTGCGCGTCCGTTCCGGTCCAGCTGGCCCTCGAACGGCTCATCACGGAGGTCCACGACGACCCCGACGCGCCGCGACACCTGTTCAAGCGCCTGCCGAGCAAGGCCCCGTTCTACGAGATGGAAGACGTGACCCGCGACCTGAATTTCGCGCTCGAAGGTCGCGCCCGCCACGGCCAGCGGCTCCCCTTCCTGCTCATGCTCGACAACGGGTCGACCGAGGAGGACGTGCCCGCCTACGAGAACCTCGCGCACTACGACGTGCCCATTGCGGTCGTCGACCACCACCACCCCGACCCCGAGGCGGTTAACCACCTCCTCGACGCGCACGTCAACCCGTACCTCCACGACGAGGACTACCGCATCACGACCGGCATGATGTGCGTCGAACTCGCGCGGATGATTCACCCCGACGTGACCGACGAACTCCGTCACGTCCCCGCCGTCGCCGGGCTGTCGGACCGCTCGAAGGCGGAGGTCATGGACAACTACATCGCGCTCGCCGAGGACGAGGGCTACGACCGCGAACAGCTCCTCGACGTGGGCGAGGCGCTCGACTACGCCGCCCACTGGCTGCGCTACAACGACGGCGCGTCCATCGTCAACGACGTGCTCAACGTGGGCTGTGACGACGAGACGCGACACCGCGAACTGGTCGAGTTCCTCTCGACGCGCGCCGAGCGCGACGTGGACCGCCAGCTCGAAGCGGCCGAGCCGCACCTCGAACACGAGCGCCTCGACAGCGGGGCCAACCTCTACCGCATCGACCTCGACAAGTGGGCCCACCGCTTTACCTACCCCGCGCCGGGCAAGACCACGGGCAAGCTCCACGACCGTAAGGTCCAGGAGACGGGCGAGCCGGTCATCACCATCGGCTACGGTCCCGACTTCGCCGTCCTCCGATCCGACGGCGTCCGCCTCGACATCCCGCGGATGGTCGCCGAACTGAACGAGGAAGTCGTCGGCGGCGGCGTCTCCGGTGGCGGCCACCTCGTCGTCGGCTCCATCAAGTTCGTCAGCGGCATGCGCGCGGAGGTCATCGACAGCCTCGTCGAGAAGATGGCCGAAGCCGACATCGACGAAGAGCTGTCGACGACGGCGTAAGGTCGCAGTCGCGGCTTCCACTGAACTTCATTCTTCGAACTCCAGTCGCCTGAGCGCCGCGACTCCGACGACGACCGCGAGAGCGGCCGCGGCGACGAGTCCCGGCTTCGACTCCGCCCCGCGCCCGCTCGCCCGCCAGTCCGCCGCGAACGCCTCACGGAAGTACGCCGCGGCGGCCGGGTCCGACAGCGCGAGGACGACTTCGCGGTTCTCGCGGGCCGAGTGCTGGTTCCAGTTGAGACTGCCGACGAGCGCGGTGTCGTCGGCGACGACGCCCTTCGCGTGAATCGCGCCGTACCGGCCGCCGGGGCGCGCGAGGCGGACCGAAAGCGGCCGCCCGGTTCTGTCGGCCCACTCGTTCAACCGCTCTGCGAGCGCGCGGTTTTCCTCTTCGACGTACCACGCGCTCCCGAGGAGGAGCCGAACGCGGACGCCGCGGCCGGCGGCGCGCTTGAGCGCGCGGACGAACGGGCCGTCGGCCTCCACGGTCGGCTGTAACACGTCGATTCGGCTGTCGGCGGCGTCGAGTCGGGAGACGACCGCCGACTCGGCGTTGTCGGGCGCGCGGATGACGGCGATGCGGTCGACACGAACCGACTCGGGGGCGATGCGCGGGGGAAACGAACCGTTCGCCGACTCGGTGCGGACGAACGACCGGCCGACTCGGTACGTCTCCCACGGGGCGGCCTCCGGGAGCGTCGCGTCGGCTTCGAACGTGGCCGCGAGGTCGGCCGCGACGCTCGGTGAGCGCGCGACGACGCCCCAGCCGCGGCTCTTTCGCCCGCCGGTCCCGGCCGGCTTCCAGTTTTCCGTCATCACGAGCGCGCTGTCGTCGACGACGGCGTACTTCGGGTGGTGAAACGAGTGCGGGTCGCCGACGACGCGGACCGAGACGCCGGCGGCGACGAGGCGGTCGAGGACCCGCGCCGACCGCCGCGGGAAGCCGCCGACTGGGCTGTCTTCGACCAGCACGGACACGGCGACGCCTCGCTCGCGGGCGGCGACGAGTTCGTCGGCGACGCGCGCGGAGGAGACGACATAGCCGGCAAGCAGAATTCGCTCGTCAGCCGACCGGAGCGTCGAAATCGGGCGGCCCGGCGAGTCGGGGAGGACGAACAGTGTCGCGTTCGCGGGGCCGTGGGTCGTGACGTTCCGTCGAGGAAGCGCCCGCGGCCACCACGACCACACGCCGTCTCGCCGTTCGAAGAGCGCGTCCTCGCGGCTCCGGTCGTAGCTGAGCCGGTCCGCGACGGCGTCGTTTCCGGCCGCGTGGCCGTCATCACCGACGACGTGGAGCGTGACCGTCTCGCCGCCGTTCGCGAGGTCGAGGCCGGACCCGACGACTGGGTGGTCGGTCAGGTTCGCCGCCGCGTCCGGGTCGGCGGCGACGGCGACCGTCCCGCCGGGTGCAGCGAACGAGACGATGTCTTCGCCGTCGGACAGCGAGAGTTCGGTTCCCGCGGGCGCGGCGACGGCGACGAACTCGCCGCGGTCGTCGGGCGTCGCCGGGTCGGGCAGCGCAGAGACGATGCGAGGGGCGCCCGATTCCGGCGGACCAGCGGTGGCGGCGGTGGTGGTGGCTGATTCGGTTTTGTTCGTCGCATTCGTCGCGTTCGCCGCGTGCTCCGACCCCGGCACGGCCGCTATCGGCGCGGGAACGACGGCCGCGGCCGCGATGAGGACCACGAGCGAAGCGGTGAGTGCGGCGACGAGGGCGCGACGGGACACACCCCGCGGTGGTCGCGTTTCCCTACAAAAACGTTCGCGACCGGTCACTCAGCGCGAGCGGTTGCGAGAGAAAGAAAACGAGGGGAGAACCGCGGAACTGCGAGGGTGTCGCGTCGTCGTGCTGTCTCAGACAGTCGCTTCGGCTTCGACGTCGTCGCCGAGGAACTCGGCGGCGAGTTCGGCCTCGCGCTGGACGAGGAACGAGCGGTCGTCGACGTAGCCGGCGGCCGCTTCGAGCGCGTCCTCCGTGCCGATCTGTCGGAGCGCCCACGCGGCGCTGGCGCGGACGGAGTTCACGTCGTCGTCGGCGACGGCGTCCGAGAGCGGATCGACGGCGCGGGTGTCGCCAATGAGGCCGAGCGCGCGCGCGGCGGCCGAACGGACGTTGTCGTTCTCGGTGACGAGTTTGTTCGCGATGGGCTGGGTCGCCTCCTCGGAGCCGATTTCGCCGAGCGCCTTGAACACGACCTTCTGGAGCGCGGGGTCGCTGTCGGTGTCGACGTAGTCGACGAGCATCTCGACGCCCTCCTCGGCGGCCATCTTGCCGATGGCCTTGATGACGCCCTTGTCGCGGCGCTTGGCCTGCCCCTCGATGGTCTCGTAGGCGCTGTCGTCGTTCATCCGCGTGAACGCCTCGATGCAGTACTCCTGCATGAAGTCGGACTGGAAGCTCTCGAACGCGAGCGCGATCATCTCGACGTTGCCGCGCTTCTCGTGTTCCTTCAGCGCCGACAGCTCCGGCGGGTAGTCCTTGTAGTGGCCGAGCACGTCGTAGAAGCCCTGCACTTGGAGCTTTTCGCGGGTTTCGAGGTCGTCCCACTCCTGGGCGTCGTCGAGGCCGTTCGCGAGGCCGTCGGCGACCTCGATGAGGTCTGCGATGGTTTCCGCGTCCTCGTCGGCGTCGAGGTCAGCCGCTTCGACGGCCGCGATGGCGTCGTCGACGGCGGCGGTGAGCGCGTCTTCGTCGTCGCCATCGACCGAGACGCTCGCGTCGAGCACGCCGTTGAACTCGTCGGCGAACGTCTCGACCGCGGCGACGATTTCGCCTTCGCCCTGCTCGGTCCACCGGGTGTCCGTAATCGTGGATTTGGCTTCTTCGAGCGTCTCGACGGCGTCTTCGGCGTAGGGACCGCGCTGGGATTCGAGGTCGTCGCGCAGGTCGGACAGGCGCGATTCGAGCTCCTCGGCGGGGTCCTCTTCGTCTTCGTCGTCCGGTTCGGGCAGGTCCGCGGCCTCCACGTCGGCCTCGATGTCGTCGAGCGTGGCCTCGACCTCGTCGAGGTCGGCTTCGGTCTCGGCCGCCTCGAGAGCCTCCTCGGCCTCGGTCAGGCGCTCGTCGAAGCTCTCGGGCGAGAGTTCTGTCGTATCGTCGTCCCCGTCACTCATATGCCGGAAGTCCGTTCGACTGTAAAAAGAGCGTTTCCCTTCGCTTCGCGTCTCCGGGGACCGACCGCCGATTCCATCGGGCCACTTTTTCCCGGCCCATCCGTTCCTCCGAGCGTGACCGGTCCAACCATCGCCGTGCCACAGCGTGCGGCGTTCGACCTCGACCCGGCGCGAAACGAGGACGACGTGCGCGCCCGCGCCGCCGACCTCCCCGAGTCGGTCGATATCGCGCTGTTCTCCGAGTACGCGCTCACGGGCTTCGTCGCCGACAACCGCGCCTTCAGCGGTGCAATCTCGCGGGAACGCGCGACCGACTTCCTCGCCTCGGTCGCCGCGGAAAACGAACTCGACGTGCTCGCGGGCTACCTCGAACGCGACGGCGAGACGCTCTACAACGCGGCCGCCTACGTCCGACCCGACGGTTCGGCGACCGTCTACCGCAAGCGACACCTCTGGGGCGGCGAGTCCGAGGTCGTCACGCCGGGCGACGAACTCGTCGTCGCGGACACGCCAGCCGGACGGACGGGCCTTCTCACCTGCTACGACCTGAACTTCGTCGGCGACAGCGCCGCGCTGACCGACGAGCGAATCGACGCCCTGTTCGTCGTCGGCGCGTGGCCCGCCGCCCACTCGACGAACTGGCGACTGCTCTGTCGCGCCCGCGCCCTCGACGGGGTTCGGTGGCTCGTCGGCGCGAATCGGACGGGAAGCGGAACGGTCTCCGGTTCCGCGGGCTCGGAGTACGCGGGTCGCTCGCTCGTCGTCAGGCCCGATGGCGTCGTCGCGGCGGCGCTGAACCGCGGCGACCGCGACCTCGTCTGGACGCTCGACCGCGACCTGCTCGCCGAACAGCGCGCGTTCGTCGGCTCGGTCGAGTAGCCGAAACCGGACTGCATCACCGGAACCGAGGGGGGTTTTTCCGACCCCGCCCAATCGAGGCCGATGACGGACTCGCTCTTTACGCCGCTCTCGCTCCGCGACACCGAGGTTCGGAACCGAATCATGGTCTCGCCGATGTGCCAGTACTCCTCGACCGACGGGTTCGCCGAGGACTGGCATCTCGTCCACCTCGGGAGCCGCGCCGTCGGCGGCGCGGGCATCGTGATGTCCGAGGCAACGGCCGTCTCCCCCGAGGGACGCATCTCGCCGAACGACCTCGGCATCTGGTCGGACGACCACGTCGAGAAGCTCCGACAGATTACCTCGTTCGTCTCGTCGATGGGGAGCGTACCGGCAATCCAACTCGCTCACGCGGGTCGGAAGGCAAGCAAGTCCCGGCCGTGGGAGGGGAGCGAGCCGGTCGCGCCCGAAGACGGCGGGTGGACCACCGTCGCCCCGAGCGACGTGCCGTGGCCCTACGAGGGCGAGGCCCCGCCGCTCCGGAAGCTCTCGGCCGACGGAATCGAAGGCGTCGTTGACGACTTCCGCGCGGCGGCCGAGCGCGCCCTCGACGCCGGCTTCGAAATCGCCGAGGTCCACGCGGCCCACGGCTACCTCCTCCACGAGTTCCTCTCGCCGGTCACGAACCACCGCGACGACGAGTACGGTGGCTCCTTCGAGAACCGGACGCGGCTCCTCCGCGAGGTCACGGAAGTGGTCCGCGAGGTCTGGCCCGACGACAAGCCCGTCTTCGTCCGCATCTCGGCGACCGACTGGCTGAACGACCGCGAGTCGTGGGACATCGAGCAGTCGGTCCGCCTCGCGGCCGACCTCGACGACCTCGGCGTCGACCTCATCGACGTGAGCGCCGGCGGCATCCACCCCGACCAGCGGATTCCGAACACCGGCCCCGGCTATCAGGTCCCCTTCGCGGAAGTCATCCGCGAGGAGACCGACGCGATGGTCGGCGCGGTCGGCGGTATCCGAACCGCGCGCCACGCCGACGAGGTCGTCAGCAACGGCCGGGCCGACCTCGCCATCGTCGGACGCGAGCACCTCCGCGACCCGTACTTCGCGCTCCACGCCGCCGAGGAACTCGACGCCGACGCGACGTGGCCGCCACAGTACCAGCGCGCCGTCCCGCGCCGGTAGGGGCCGACCTACCTCGACCCGCGCGGGTTCGCCACCCCTCGAACGCTTATCCCCGCGGCGGTCCAACCGTGGGCCATGAGCGACCGACGACGCGACGACGACATCCTCGATCTACTCGACGAACTCGGGGACACGCTCGACGAACTCGGCGCAGAACTCCGCGAGGAGCGCGACCGCGGTCGCGGCCGCGACCGACGCGTCTCCGGCGACGACCGCTTTCGCCCCCCGCGTCCGCCGACGTTCGGCGAGGTACTCCGGTTCACCGAATCGTACACCATCCCGACGGTCATCGCCGTCCTCGAAGCGACCATCGCCTCCCTCGAACTCCTCCGCCGTCTCATGCGGCTGTCCGACCCCGGCCGCGCGATGGAAGACGCCAGAAGCGAGACGGAGTCACGGATGCGGAACGTCCCGAAGAGCGCCGTCTCCGGCGTCGACCGCGCCCTCGACGAACTGCGAAACGCGCTGTCGGAGGCCGACCTGCCGACGAACCCCGAGGCGCGCGACGTGATGGACCGCGCCCGCTCACTCGCCGACGAACTCGACGAGCGAATCACCGAGGCCGAGCGCGAGCGAACGACCCGAGAGCGTCGCTGGCGCGAGGACGAGCGCACGTTCGAATCCGAGTGGCAACGGCGCGACGAGAGCCGGCGCTCCCGCGGCGAGAACCGGGGTTCCAGCGACGCCGAGCCGGTCGGCACGGGACCGGTTCGAATCGACGTAACTGAGGAGGCTGACCCGGACGGCGGGGACGACGAGCGCGACGGACCGAAGGTCGACGTCGACGCCGAACTGGAGTCGATTAAGCGCGAAGTGAAAGGCGGCGACGACGGCGACGACCCCGGCGATGACGCCGACGCGGGCGACGAACCGAGCGACCGCTGAGCGGCGGTCGGTGCGCCCCCCGAGCCGACTGATTCTGCGTTAGCGCGTCGATCGAACGTCCACGCGGACCACGTCGCCGACCCACGCCGAAAGCGCGAGGAGCGCGACCCCCGCGCCGCCGGCCACGAGGACGGGCGTGAACTGCACGCCGGTGGCGAGGACCAACAGCGCGAACAGTAGCGATATAACGCCCACGAGCGCCAGCGCCGACGCCGCGCCGACGCGCCACCACGCGAGCCCGTCCGTCTTCGACTTCCCGCGGACGACTCGGGCCACGCCCGCGGCGACGACGCCGAGACCGACGAGATAGGCGGCGAAAAGCAGGTCGTACCACGCGCCCGCGGAGCCGACTGCGGCTTCGATGGCGTCGAAACCGACGATAAGCAGGTACGTCGGTAGTTGGAACGGTTGGAACTGGACGCCGGAGCCGAGACCGTACAGCCCGGCCAGTACCGCCGTGGCGACCGCCACGTCGCGTGCGACGGAGACGCCGCTGGTGCGGTTCATACGCGAGATAGAAGGTGTAGTTATATCAACACTCGCCCGCTCAGAGCGGTTCGAAGCGGTAGCCGTCCCACTCCTGACTCGCGGGTTCGCGGATGCCTGCGCCGGGTTCCCGAAGCTCCTCGCAGTAGACCGGTTCGACTTCGTCGCCGATGTCGACCTCGTCCTCGCCGGTGACCTGTCCGATGGCGCGGACGGGCTCGCCGTCCACGTCGAACTCGACGATAGCGAGCGTGTTGGGCTGGCGGACGCCCGGCGGCGTCGCCGTGGAGGTGGTCCACGTCAGCACCGTCGCCGTGTAGTCGCTCAGGTCGACCGTGCCGACCGGTTCCTCGCCACCGGGGCCGACCGGGTGGCCGGGGTAGGTGATGCTCCCGTCGGGGTAGCGGTACGCCTCCATTGGGGGATTGTCGGACATTATCGGGACTCCATGATGGTCGTGGTCACGCAGTTGCCGAAGCCGCCGACGTTGCACGCGAGGCCCACGTCGGCGTCGACCTGCCGCTTGCCTGCGTCACCGATGAGCTGTTTGTAAATCTCGTACACCTGCGCGACGCCCGAGGCCCCGAGGGGGTGGCCCTTCGACTTCAGGCCGCCGGACGTGTTGATGGGGAGGTCGCCGTCGCGGTCGGTGACGCCCTCGTCGACCGCCTTCCAGCCCTCGCCCTTCTCGAAGAAGCCGAGGTCCTCCGACTGGAGGAACTCGAGGATGGTGAACATGTCGTGGAGCTCGGCCACCTCGATGTCGTCGGGTTCGAGGTCGGCCATCTCGTAGGCGATTTCGGAGGAGTTGACGACGCCGCCCATCGTGGTCGGGTCGGCGCGCTCGTGGACGACGTGGGTGTCGGTCGCGCCGCCGATGCCGGAGATGACGGCGTAGTCGTCGGTGTACTCGCGGGCGACCGACTCGGGGCAGAAGACGAGCGCCGCCGAGCCGTCGGTGATGGGACAGAAGTCGTAGAGGCGAAGCGGGTCGGCGACGACCGGCGAGTCGAGAACGGTGTCGAGGTCCACTTCCTTCCGGAACTGGGCGTGGGGGTTGTCGACGCCGTTTTTGTGGTTCTTGACGGCGACCTTTCCGAGAGACTCCCGCGGGGCGTCGTAGGTGTCGAGGTAGAGCCGTGCGGTCAGCCCCGCGAAGGAGGGGAGCGTCACGCCGTGTTTGTACTCCACCGGGTGCGTTAGCGAGGCGATGACGTCCGTCGACTCGGCGGTCGAGCGGTGGGTCATCTTCTCGCCGCCGACGAGCATCGTCATGTCGGACGCGCCGGAGGCGACCGACTGCCACGCGGCGTAGACGCCAGCGCCGCCGGATGAGGAGGTCTGGTCGATTCGGGCGGTGTAGGCGGGCATCGCCGCGAGGTCGTGGGCGAGGGCGTTCGGCACGCCCGTCTGGCCCTCGAACTCGCCGCTCGCCATGTTCGAGACGTAGAGGTGCTCGATTTCGTCGGGCGAGACGTCGGCGTCCGCGAGCGCGGCCTGCCCCGCCTCCGCGAGCAGTTCGCGAATCCACGCGTCTCGCTGCCCGAACTGGGTCATCGATGCACCGATAATCGCTACGCGGTCCATACGCGCACGTCGTCGCAGCGCGATTTAAAACCGGGCAATCCCTCGCCGGCACGTCTCAAACCGTTTATCAGTCGGTCGCCCGAACGACCGGCCATGGACGCCGAACGCCTCGCGCCGACCGTCGGAATCGTCGGCGCGCTGCTCCTCGCAATCGCCGTCGCGATCCCCGCCGTCGCCATCGAGGGTGGGGACGGACAGGTGGCCGCCTACTACGCCGCGGGTCCGGTCGGCATCTCCTTTGTCGGGATGCTCGCGCTCCTCGAAACGGTCGTCTTCCTCTCCGGCAGACAGGAGCGGACCGACCCGGCGACGGCCGCCGGGCTCGCCTTCGTCCTCTCGCTTTCGATGCTCGGCATCGCCGCGCTGTGGTCGTTCTCCATCGACCCGACGCTCCTGTTCAGCTTCGACCAGCAGTACTCGTGGCTCACGTACCACCGCTGGTCGGTCGTGGCCGCCGCGTTCGTCACCTTCGTCGGCGGCGCGTGGTACGCCCGCGGCGTGTTGTAAGCCGGCGTCGGCGGTGCCGGTATCGATGCCCGTGCTGACTCGTTTTCTCGCGCTCCGCTCTCGGCGCGCCACGCCGAACCACCCCGACGGTGTCCCCCGATTTTTCCGCATCCGAGTCGAAAGGCCCTTAACAGTCGGTGGACAATGAGGGAGTGGACTAGGTCGGGCAGTTAGGCCCTGCTCTCTACCCGCGAAATAGGTCTTCAGCGGGGACCGAACACGGGCGCGTCCGGTCAGACCGGCGCGGGCCCCGGAAGCCAACGTAGAAACCTCGTCCTTCGGGGACAGCGGCTCCGCGTACCCCTTCCGCAGGGAAGGGTTCGCGCGGTTCATCGGTGGTACCCCGCCAGGCGCGGAAGCGAGCAGCGGACCATCGGACGTGCGTCGCTCGAGGGATCGCGGGGTGGAGGAGGCAACCGGGATTCCCCACGTCGGAACGCCGGGCAACCTCGCTGTCCACCCATTCATACCTCATCGAAGTTACTCCCCGACCGACCGGTCTCTCGGTCGCGGACTCGACGCTCCGAGCCACCGAGGTCGTGTTCTCGTCGTCATCCGCCGTGCAAGCGCCTGCCGACTGTCGGCACTCACCGAAGGTGAAATACCGCACAAGGGGTCTGTTTCCCCGGAGAGGCGCTTACTGCTTGTTCTCGGCTTCCGTCTCGGTCGCTTCAGCCTCAGCCTCGGCCTCGTCTTCTTCCTCGTCGTCGCCCTCGCCCTCTTCTGCGCCCTTCTTCAGTTCGTCTTCGATTTCCTCGCGGCCGCGGCGGAACTCACCCATGGCCTGGCCCGACGACCGGGCCAGTTGGGGGAGTTTGTTCGCGCCGAACAGGAGGACGATGATGAGCAGGACGATGAGCAGTTCTGGGCCGCCCGGGAGTCCGGGGAACAGCGGAATGGAATCCAGCATTACGTTCGGTTACGTTCGGGGGGAAGATAAGAGAGACGGTCCGGGATTGCGACCCGAAGTCGCCGCAGTCCGTGTGTTTCGGGACTCGTGGCCGTTCACCCGACACAACGCGGGCCGGCGTGGGAACCGACCCGTCCTCCCGAAGCAGGCCGACATCAGTTCCACGCCAGTCTCGCGTCAGCCCCGGGTCACCGCCAACTGGTCCAGCCGCCGTCGACGACGATGGATTCACCGGTGACGTACTTCGAGAGGTCGCTGGCGAGGAAGACCGCCACGCCGGCCACGTCGTCCGGTTCGCCCTGTCGCCCGAGCGGAATCATCGCGTTCAACTGCGCCATCTGTTCCTCGCTCGTCTCCTCAGCCCCTTCCGGGCCGATTTCCGTCTTGATAGCGCCGGGGTGAATCGCGTTCACCCGGACGTTGTCTCCGCCGAGCCCGTGGGCGAGCGAGTACGAGAGCGTCCGGACGGCCCCCTTCGACGCGCTGTACGACGGGTAGTTGCCGTTGCCGAAGATGCCGTTGACGCTGGAGACGTTGATGATGCTCCCGCCGCCGGATTCGACCATCCGCGCTGCGGCCGCCTGCGCCCCGAAGTACACGCCCTTCAGGTTGATGTCCATCATCTGTTGGAACTCGTCTTCCGTGACTTCGAGGAAGTCCTCGGGCCGCCAGATGCCGGCGTTGTTCACCATCACGTCCACGCCGCCGAACGCCTCAGCGGCGTCCATCGCCGCCTCGAACGCGGCCGGGTCGGTCACGTCGAGTTCGACGTACGTCGCCGACGAGCCCGCGTCGGACTCGATTTTCTCGTGGGTGGGCGCGCCGCCCTCCTTCGGCTCTTCGCGGATGTCGCAGACCACCACGTCAGCGCCCGCCTCGGCGTAGGCCAGCGCGATTCCCGAGCTACCGCCGGTAACGACCGCGACGCGGCCGTCGAGTAGACTCATGTGTAAAACACCACACACGAATATGGGTGGAACGATAGTTAAGGATAGCCGCCGATTCCGACGGGGTGAGAGCTACCGGAGCCGAGGCTCGACGGGCGGCGATTCGGAGAAGATGCACCGGCTGGGAATCGAACCCAGATAATTGGCTTGGAAGGCCAATGTCTTACCATTAGACCACCGGTGCTCATTTCATTCGCACCGTGCATCGACGGACCCCGTCCGTCTCAACACCAGTGCTCGCTCGCTTCACTCGCTCGCATCGAGCCTCGGCCTCGCTTCGCTCGGCCGAGACACCGATGCGCGCGAACGTCGCGTCTATCCCTTCATTCTCGACGCCCCAATAAGGATGTTACCTTTTCGGTCAGGCGACGAGGGAGGTCGATTCGCCGCCCTCGGCGGGGTTGTCGGGGGCGCTCCCGAGGAACTCGAACTCGAACTCCGTCTCGGACTCGGTCTCTCCGTCGACGACGACCACCGTCACGTCCCGCTCGTCGGGGATGGCGACGCCTAACTCGCCGTCAGCGTCGGTCGTACCGGCGGTCTCGCCGTTTATCGTCACCGTCGCGTTCTCCACGGGCGTCCCGTTCCGCGTGACGACGACCGTCACGTTCTCGCCGGCGGAGACGTTCCCGTCGAAGCTCACGGTGAGGTCGCTCTCGGCGTCGGTTTCGGCGCGCTCGCCGTCGTCGGTCTCGTTTTCGCCCGCTTCGACCTCGGCTTCCGTCTCAGCCTCGGCCTCTGCTTCGGCCTTCTTCTCCGCGCCGACCTTCGTAATCGGCACGTCCGTTCCCGACTCGCTCACGACGGGTTTGAGGATGTACTTCCCGCTGTTGCCCGCCTCGAACGCCGTGATGTCGAAGACGAAGTCCACGGACTCGCCGTTGCCGACTTCGAAGTCCGTGTTGAGCTGGAGCTTGTTGCTCGGGAGCTTCATGTTGACCTGTTCGCCGGTCTTCAGCGTCCCGTTCACGTCGCTCACGTGCACGAAGACCTTCGTGTAGTTGCCCTCCGGCACGTCGTACTCGCCGACGAGGCTCGCGTTTTCGCCCTGCAGTTCGGTCAGGTCGACGGTCACGTTCTCGACCTCGTAGGTGACGCTCGACTCGCCTTCGGCCTCGACGGTGTCGTTTGTGTCGGCCGATTCTTCGATGTCCGCGTCGGCATCGGCGTCGGCGTCAGCGTCGACCGACCCGTTGGTCGACACGGACGTGTTCGTCGCGTTCGCCGTCGCGTTGGCTTCGAGTTCGACCTCGACGCTCGCGTTCGCCTCCGCGTCGGCGTCGGTCTCGGACTCGTTTTCCACGTCCTCGGCTTCAGCTTCGACCTCGGTCTCCGTGTCGCCGTCCGCGCGGACGAGCGTCACGCGCTCGATGGTGACGTTGAGGTGTTCGAAGTCCGCGATGGCGTTCTGCTCGTCGCTCACGTAGAAGTTCACGGTGCCCGTCCGGGCCGCGTCGTCGCCGCCGGACGACGCGGTCGTCGTCGCGTCGGCGGACCCGTCGGTCTGGGAATCGGTCAGCGTGCCGGCCCCACCCGCACACCCGGCCAGTACGACCATGAGTGCAAGCAGGACAGTCGCAAGTCCAGTACGTTTCATCGTGGCAGACCGTACTGGCCGAGAGAACTTTAGAAGGGTGTTCGTACGCCTCGGTTTTCACCGAATTTCGCCGAATTACGGCCTCAGTCGTCCGCGTGTGACTCGTTAAACTGTTTCGCCTTGTCGAGCAGGCCGGGCGAGATGCCGGGAACGTCGTCGACGCTCACCGCGCCCTCGGCGCGAATCTCGTCGAGGCTCTTGGGGAACTCGCGGAGTTCCATGTGGATGGCGATGCCGGCCTTCGCGCCCTTGCCCATCGCCACCGGAATCTGGTTGTGACCGGGGGTGATGTCGCCGACCGCGAACACGCCGTCGACGCTGGTCCGGCCGTGGTCGTCCACCGGAACCGTTCCGTCGTCGTTGAGCTCCACGTCGAGCGCCTCGAACAGCGTCGTGTTGTAGTTCGAGCCGTACATCGCGAAGCCGCCTTTGTACTCGCGGACGGACCCGTCTTCGAACTCGAAGCTCTCCAGCCAGCCGTCGTCGCGCTTCGTCATGCCCGAAATCTCCTCCTCGACGATGTCGACGGGATGCGCGCGGACGAGTTCGTCCGTCTCGTCGGACCACGTCGGCTCGTCGCCGCGGAGCAGCAGATCAACCTCGTCGGTGAAGTTGAGCATGATCATGGCGACGTAGGCGGCCGAGTCGGAGTGGCCCATCACGTACACCGACTCGTCGACGAACATGTAGGCGTCGCAGTGCAGGCAGTAGTGCAGGCCCTTCCCGGTGCGGGGAAGCGGCGGGTCGGGGCGCTCGTCGTTGAAGCCGACGCTGAGGACGACGCGGTCGGCGACGAACTCGCCCTCGTTGCCGACGAGGCGGAACCGGCCGTCGCCCAACTGCTCTGCGTCGGTCACGAAGTCGCGATGGATGTCGGTCCCGTAGTCTTCGAGTTGCCCGCGCGCGGTTTCGAGGAACTCGTTGCCGGAGACGTCCTCGGTGACACCGATGACGTTGTGCGTGTCGAGCATCATGGCCGCGCGGCCGCCGCCGCGGTCCACGAGCGCGGTGTCGTGTCCCAGTCGCGTCGTGTAGAGCGCGGTCTGGAGGCCCGCGGGGCCGCCGCCCACGACGACAACCTCGTACTCCCGTGGTTCGTCGGGTTCAGTCATACACGGCAATTCGTCGCGGCGCTCTTAAGCCCACATCACCTGTGCGCGGCCAGCATCCACCCGAAACGAGTTAGCAAACAACACGATTACTCCCGGCGCCCGAATCCCCCGTGACGCCCGAAACCGTCCGCGACTCTCAGCGCCCGGCGACGACGGCGTAGCAGTTCCCGCTGGACACCGTCGATTCGACGACCGCGAGGTCGCTCGCGTCGAGGTCGGCGTCGAACTCGTCGGGCGCGTAGATGTGGTAAAATCGGGGGACAGTCTCGCCGCCGGGGAGCGTCCAATCGACCGTCGTGTCGAACCCGTCCTCGCGGTCGAACGTGTCGTGGGCGGTGCTCCACGCGCTGACGACCGCGCGGCCGTCGGCGTCGAGCACGCGCGCGAGTTCGTTCAGGCTCGCCACGCGGGCCGCACGCGGCGCGAGGTGGTGAATCGTCGCCACGTACACCGCGAGGTCGAAGGCGTCGTCGACGAAGGGGAGCCGCGAGGCGTCGCCCTGCACGAGTCCGGCGTCGAAGCCGCGTTCCGCCGCCCGCGCGACCGCCTCGTCGAGCAGGCCGCGGCTCACGTCGAGACCGACCACCTCGTCGGCGTGCGAGGAGAGGAGTTCCACGTGCCGGCCGTTGCCGCAGCCGAGGTCGAGCGCGCGGGCCGCCGGCCCGGACTCGGTCGCGTCGGCGACGAACGACTCGACTTCGGGCCACGGGTACTCGCGGGTCGACGCGAAGTGCGACGCGATGCGGTCGTACGTCTCGCGGACCCCGTCTCGGGGTTCGTCTCCGTCCATGCGGGTCGGTCGAGGCGGTGAGACAAAGACCGCACGGGTCGCGGGCGGCGGTCGGGAGTCACGGGTCGCCGGACGGGCGCGGCACTCAGATGAACATGAACGTCACGTAGGTGATGACGAGCAGGACGGCGGCGTGTTTGACGCCGTCGGCGACCTGCCCCTCCCCGAGCTGTCCGGCGATGAGTCCCGAGCAGAGCCCCTGAATCGCCGTGACGTGGAAGAACAACAGCTTGTAGGAGCCCGTGTCCACGTTGCGCAGGCCGGAGAACGCGCCGGAGGTGACGCCCGCGACCTCGCCGGAGCCGATGGCACCGGTGCTGGCCTGCTCGACCGCCGGGATGAACGACACCGTCAGCGCGGCGACGATGCCGAGGAAGACGAGAAACGAGATGTAGATGACGAGGAGGTAGGTGACCATCTCCTGGTTCCGCTCGCGGGCGAGGCGGCGGCTGTCTTGGGCCTCGTTGGCCGCGATGCGGAGGACGGGCGCGAGGTCGCCGCTCGCGCTCATCGCGTTGGTGATGAGCGTCACCGACCGCGACACCATCGGACTCGTCGTCCGGCGGTCCATCCGCCGGAGCGCGGTCTGGGCGTCGGCCCCCCAGTCGATGTCGCGGACGGCGCGTTCGACCTCGTCGCCGAGCGGGCCGAGGTCGGACGCCGACACCCGGCGAAGGCTCTGGACGACCGTCAGTCCGGCCTCGTTGACGCTCGCGAGGCGGTCGAGGAAGTCGGGCATGCTCCGCTCGATGGCACGAATCCGCCGCTTCCGAAGCTCGTGGAACGCCGAGACGACGACGAGCGCGCCGATCGTGGCCTCTACGACGTGTTGGTCAACCGCGTCGGCGACGCCGAGGAGCGTCGGGTCGGCGGGGAACGTAGTCCGCAGGGCGACCCAGACGAGCCCCAAGGGGACGGTGAGCGCGAGCGTGGCGAGCGGGTGGCGGCCGAGGGTTTCGAGTGGGCGGTCGAACCAGCCGCGAATCGCGCGGAATCGGTCGTAGGCGGCGAGTCGCTCTCGGTTCGCGTGCCACGGGTCGCCTCGGGTATCGGTCTCGCCGCCGTCGGTCGCCGGAGCCGAACCGACGCCGCCGTTCGCGTCGAGGTGTCGGAACGACGCGCCCACGGCCTCCGCGTCGTCGTCGGCGACCGCCGCGCCCCGGAGCGACTCGGTGATGCTGTCGATGTAGACGACGAAGCCGAAACTCGCCAGCGGGATGCCGACGTAGCCGACGATTCTGATGAGCGTCAGCGTGTCCGCGAGGACGAGGCCGATGACGACGAGGACGGTGATGAAAAACAGCGGCCCAGCGACGAGGACGGTGACGTACACCTCGGCGAACGTCGAAAGCAGGTCGAGATACTGTTGTTGTTGGGCCTCCGCCTCCGCCTGAAACCGCTCGTACTGCTCTTGGAGGAACGACGAGAGGTTGCGGCCGCTCCCGAGGACGCTTGCGAGGTTCTCGGCGAACTCTTCGAGGCTCGGGCTCGGCGTCCGCGTGGCCATCGTCTGGAGGGCGGAGAGTACGTCGGTGCCGAAGGCGTCCATGTCGCGGACGACGATACTGACCTCGCGCGCCGCCTCGCCGTAGATGGCCTCGTTTCGGGCCAGCGTCTCCAGCACCTGCGGGAACGGCATCCCCGACCGCGACAGCGCGAAGACGAACGCGACCGTCCGCGGGAGCGTCGCCTCGATTTCCGACGAGCGGGTGCGGGCGCGCTCGGTGAGGACGTACCACCGACCCCAGTAGACGCCGAGCGCGAGGAGCGCCCCGAGGGTCGCGCTCGAAAGCAACAGCGCGAGGAACAGGTCGCGGAGCGGGAGCGCCTGAATGCTCGTGAGGCCGCCGAGGAAGCCGAGGGCGGACGGGAGGACCTCCCGAATCGTCACGGACTGAACGGCGAGCGTTTCGAGCGTCACGGCGGCGAGGTAGACGCCGAAGACGCTCCCCGCGACGCCGAAGACGGACGCCATGAGGAGCGTCCGCGAGGCGTACACCCGGTGGGTGACGCTCACGTGTGCCGCCCGCAGTTGGTTGCGCTGTTCCCTTCGACGGGGGTTCTCGTTGGCGACGTAGAAGCCGAAGACGGAGAGCGAGACCCGCGAGACGAGGAGGTCGGCCGCGCGGCTCACTGGCGACAGGACGACGGGGAGGACGAGGAGGACGGCGAGAACGAGGGGGAGCAGGTACAGGTACTGCGCGGCGGCCATCCGTCTTTAGCTAAGCGAAGAACCGCATGACTGCGGCGGCTTATCGGTGTTACTTTTCGGAAGGAATGAGGAGGCAACGAGTGTGT
>NZ_LOEP01000033.1 GCF_001482285.1 Haloferax sp. Q22
CCGAAGGATCATCTTGCAGGGTCGCTGAGCTCATTCCACCTCAGCATTCACCCTGCTCTTTGGTGTGCTAATCGTTCTATGACACCCTCGACGCCGAGGGAATCGTCACCGACATCACCATCATCAACACCCGGCTGAGCAACGCCGACGGCGAGACGGTCGTCTTCCCCAACGACCGCGTGACGAACGCGAAGATAACCAACCGGACGAAGCGCAACCGCCTCCGCCTCCGTCTCGACGTGGGTATCGACTACGAGGCCGACATCGAACACGCCGAGTCGGTGGCCGAGGAGGCGCTTTCGGACCTCCAGTTCGTCGAGGACGTGCCGAAGCCGCAAGTGATGCCGACGACGTTCGGCGACTCCGCCATCGGGCTCCAACTCCGCTTTTGGATTACGAACCCCTCGGCCCCGCGTCGGGCGCAGGCGAAAGCCGAGGTGCTTCGGAGCGTGAAACTCGCGTTCGACCGCGAGGGAATCAAGATTCCCTACCCCCAGCGCGAACTGCTCGCCCGCGAGGAGGCCGACGGCTTCCAGCTCCGGGAGGACCGTCGCAGTCGGCCGGTGGAGAAGTCGGTCTCGGAGGACTAGACATCGGCTACAGCGACTTCCGCATCTCGACGTGCGGGATGCCGGCCTCGTCGAACTCGTCGCTCGTCGTCTCGTAGTCGAGGCCGTGGTAGAATCCCTCCGCGGTCGTCTGGCCGTGGAGGAGAAGCGAATCGAACCCGCGCTCGCGCGCCTCTGTTTCGAGCGCGTCCATGAGTCGTCGCCCCCAGCCCTCGCCGCGGGCCGATTCGAGGACGGCGACGCGCTCGACCTTGCCGACGCCGGGTTCGTACTCGCGCAGGCGGGCCGCGCCGACCGGGTCGCCGCTGCGGTAGGCGACGAAGTGGACCGCCTCGGCGTCGGGGTCGTCGTGTTCGTCCCACTCCAGTTCCTCGTCGACGCCCTGTTCGTCCACGAAGACGGCCTTGCGGACGGCGAAGGCGTCGTCGCGCTCGCCCTCGGTGACCGCGACGCGGACCTCGGTTTCGCTCATGAGAGCAGTTCCGCAGGCGGCTACCTGACGATTGCGGAGCGAGGTTTATCATGTCTCCCGACTGATCGAATCGCGTGAGCACGCTCGACCGATTCTTCGTCGGCCGCGAGGGCGCGCCCACCCGCCAGCACCGACTGGGCGGCATCGCCCTCTTTGCGCTCGTGTTCGTCACGCACCTCCCGCCGGACGCGGTCGGCCCGCTGTCGTACCCGTTCGGCCTCCGGTTGTGGACCATCGCGGGCCTCGGTCTCGGTGGCGGCGCTGTCGGTGCGCTCCGGGGTGACGGCGTCTTCGGGGCGCTCCCGCTCGGTGTCGGTCCGGTGCTCGGCTTTTTCACGGCGCTCGGCGCGGCCGAGTTGACGACGCCGAGCATGGGGCTCTGGCAGGGAGTCGCGACCGGTCTCGTCGCCGGCGGACTCCTCGCGAGCCTCGGGTTCGCGCTCGGCTTCGGTGGGTGCTACGCCGTCGCCCGCGTTCCGTCGTCTGGCTGACCTCGCGTCGACTCGCCGCCGAGCGCCCAACCGAGTCGGTAGACGAGCGCCCCGGCCGCGAGCGTCACCAGCACCCAGACGACGAGCAGAAGGCCGACGAACAGGACGCCGTAGCCGCCGAAGGGAACCAGCGGAAGCGCGAAGGCCACGGGCGCGGCGACGATGGCGAGCGACAGGGGGCGCGTGCCTTCGTCGCGACGGGCCGCGTAGCCGAGAGGCAGAAACAGCACGACTGCGGCCGCTAACGCGAGCGCGCTGAGCGAGAACCACGGGTTCGGGCCCGGCATCGCAATCGCGGTGGCGACCGCGAGCGCGACCTGCGGCCCCACGGTCGCGGCGACGAGGCGACGGAATCCGAGCGCCTCGGGCCGGACCGCCGAGACGACGCCGACCGCGACCAGTTGGAGGGCGAGGAGCCACGCCATCGCGGCGACGCTCCCGGAGAACGCCCGGACGACGAGGAGACAGAGGCCCCACATGACACCGAGTCCCGCGACGGCGGGGCCGAAGCGTCGTACCCCCCGGCCGCCGAACCGGCGGTCGAAGTGCCGGATGAGGAGGACGCCGATGGTGAGCACGAGCGTCGGGACGAACGCGACCCACGCGAGGTTCGTGAGGATGCCGGGTCCCGAGTCGGCGGCGAGACTGGCGTAGGCCGCGGCCGTGGTCGCGAGTCCCGCGTCGGGGCCGAACGTGAGGTACGTCTGGCTCCCGACGCTTGATGCGGCCTCGTCGTCGTCGCTCCAGACGGCGGCCGTCTCGGTGGTCTGAACTTCTGTGGGCGCGGTGAGGAGCGATGACCCCTCGGGACCGGTCACGACGAACCGGTCGGCATCGACGTAGACGGTACCCCTGACCCCATCGTCGTGGAAGTAGTCCACGACGAGCACGTCGCCGTAGCCGCGGTACGCCATCTCGGGCACCTCGAAGGTCACGACCGCGGTGTCGCCGTCCATCCGGGTTTCGAGGCGTCTGCGGTCGTCGGTGAACACGCGGTAGTCGTCGAACGTCTGGCGGACGACGCTGTCGAGCCGTTCGGGGTTCTCGCGGAACGTCGCGGCCGACTCGCTGTCGAGTTCGACGCGGGCGGTCCACGTGCCGACGCCGTCGTCGCCGACGCGGACTCGGAGCGTGCTCGATTCGACGGTGAGCGGGACGCCGGCGTCGTCTCCTGCTTTTTCGAATGTCTCACCGCAGACACCGCAGACGGCCTCTGGCGGTGGTCGTGCTTCGGCCGGGACGCTCCCGATGGGGAGCGCGGCCAGCGCGACGAGGAGGGCGACGGTGGCGAGAACGAGGGTGCGAGGACGCATTCACCGAATACATTCAGGCTGGCTGATAAGTATCTTCTCCCCGATTCGGGTGGGCGTCGCATCTGTGGAAACGACACCCCTTTTCGTTCGCCGACAAAAAGCGAGTCCATGGACCCGAAGCGGGAACTCACGAGCGTCGACCTCGCGGCCCTCGTCACCGAGTTGAACCGGTACGAGGGCGCGAAGGTCGACAAGGCGTACCTCTACGGCGACGACCTGCTTCGCCTCAAGATGCGGGACTTCGACCGCGGTCGGCTCGAACTCCTCCTCGAAGTGGGCGAGATAAAGCGCGCGCACCTCGCCGCACAGGAGCACGTGCCGGACGCCCCCGGTCGGCCGCCGAACTTCGCGATGATGCTCAGAAACCGGCTCAACGGGGCCGACTTCGCGGGCGTCGAGCAGTACGAGTTCGACCGCATCCTCACGTTCACGTTCGAGCGCGGCGACGAGAACACGAAAATCGTCGTCGAGCTGTTCGGACAGGGCAACATCGCGGTGCTCGACGAGACGGGCGAAGTCGTCCGCAGTCTGGAGACGGTGCGGCTCAAGTCGCGGACGGTCGCGCCGGGGTCGCAGTACGAGTACCCCGCCTCGCGGCTCGACCCCCTCACCGTCAGCCGCGACGCCCTCGGCCGGAACATGGAGCAGTCCGACACCGACGTGGTGCGGACGCTCGCCACCCAGTTGAACCTCGGCGGCCTCTACGCCGAGGAGCTGTGTACCCGCGCCGGCGTGGAGAAGACGCTCGATATCGCCGACGCAACCGACGACGACTACGACGCCATCTACGACGCCATCGTCGACCTCCGCCAGCAGGTGCGCTCCGGGGAGTTCGACCCGCGGCTCTACCTCGACGACGACGGCGAAGTCGTGGACGTGACGCCCTTCCCGCTGCGCGAACACCAGAACGCCGGGCTCGACGAGGAGGCCTACGACACGTTCAACGACGCCCTCGACGAGTACTTCTTCCGGCTCGACCTGACTGCCGACGAGCAGGAGGCGACCTCCGACCGCCCGGACTTCGAGGAGCAAATCGCCAAACAACAGCGCATCATCGACCAGCAGGAGGGCGCAATCGAGGGCTTCGAACAGCAGGCCGAAGACGAGCGCGAGCGCGCCGAACTGCTGTACGCCAACTACGACCTCGCCGACGACGTGCTGTCGACCGTCCGCGGCGCGCGCGAGGAGGGCGTTCCGTGGGACGACATCGCCGCGACGCTGGAGGAGGGTGCCGAACAGGGCATCCCCGAGGCCGAGGCCGTCACGAACGTCGACGGCGCGAACGGCACGGTCACCATCGAACTCGACGACGCGACCGTCACCCTCGACGTGTCGATGGGCGTCGAGAAGAACGCCGACCGCCTCTACACCGAGGCCAAGCGCATCCAGGAGAAAAAGGAGGGCGCGCTGGCCGCCATCGAGGACACCCGCGAGGAGTTAGCGGCCGTAAAGAAGCGCCGCGACGAGTGGGAGGCCGACGACGAGGACGACGATGAAGACGAGGACGAAGAGCCGGAGGAGACCGACTGGCTCGCGCTCGACTCGGTGCCCGTCAAGTCCACGGAACACTGGTTCGAGCGGTTCCGCTGGTTCTACACCTCTAGCGGCTACCTCGTCGTCGGCGGCCGCAACGCCGACCAAAACGAGGAGTTAGTGAAGAAGTACATGAGCAAGCACGACCGCTTCTTCCACACGCAGGCCCACGGCGGCCCGGTCACGCTCCTGAAGGCGACGGGGCCGAGCGAGCCCGCGCAGGCGGTGGACTTCTCCGACGAGACGCTCCGCGAGGCCGCGCAGTTCGCCGTCTCGTACTCCTCCATCTGGAAGGAGGGCCGCTTCGCCGACGACGCCTACATGGTCGAACCCTCGCAGGTGTCGAAGACGCCCGAATCGGGCGAGTACATCGAAAAGGGGAGCTTCGTCATCCGCGGCGACCGCGAGTACTTCGAGGACGTGGCCGCGAAGGTCGCGGTCGGCATCCAATGCGAGGACGAGACGCGCGTCATCGGCGGGCCGCCGTCGGCAATCGAGGCGCGTGCGGAGACGACGCTGACGCTCACGCCGGGCCAGTACGCTCAGAACGACGCCGCGAAACTGTGTTATCGCCGGCTCCGCGAGCGCTTCGCCGACAAGTCGTTCGTCAGAAAAATCGCATCACCCGACCAGATTCAGGAGTTCCTCCCGCCGGGCGGGAGCGACATCGTCGACGAGTAAATGTCGACGTCGTCTTCAGGTAACCAGACGCTAGACGGCTTAATATTCAATTATTCGGGCGCGTCGGGTACAAGATTATATACTTTCTCGTCGTAATGTTGAGTCGAGCGTGCGTGTCAACCCGCGAATCTCACATTCGGCCGAACGGCCGGTGGGTGGGTGGTGGCGCTCGGTGAAACATCATGATTTCAGAATCACTCAATTACCTTCGAAACGGCGAGGACTGGGTAAAGACGGTCCTCATCGGCGGCGTCCTCGGCCTGTTGAGCTTCCTCATCGTCCCGACGTTCCTCGTCATCGGCTATCTCCTTCGGGTCGTTCGCGCGACCATGAAGGGCGACGAGGTGCCCCCGGAGTTCGACGACTGGGGCGACATGGCGATAGACGGCGTGAAAGGCTTCGCTATCGCGTTCGTCTACGCGCTCGTCCCGGCCATCATCGCGGGCGTGTTCGGCTTCGCCGGCATCGTCGGCGCGGCGGCCGGTGGCTCCGACGCTGCGGGCGCAGTCGGCGGCATCGTGGCGCTCGTGGGCCTCCTGCTCGCGTTCGTCCTCGGCCTGCTTGCCGCGTACCTCATCCCGGCGGCGCTGTCGAACTACGCCGAGACCGACCGCATGGGCGCGGCGTTCGACTTCGGCACGCTCCGACCCATCCTGACCTCGGGCAAGTACGCCACCGCGTGGCTCATGGCCTTCGCGGTGCTGTTCGCGTCGTCCATCGTGGTCGGCGTCCTGAACGTCATCCCGCTTCTCGGCTTCGTCGTCGGGGCGTTCGTGACGTTCTACGCGGCCGTCGCCGCTTACTACATCATCGGCAAGACGTGGGGCGAACTCCACGACATCGAGATGATGGACGAGGGCGAGACGCCGGGCGAACAGCCCGCCGTCTGAACTGTCAGCGAAAACCCGAATTTTCGACGGAATATCTAAGCCGCTAGCGGCGCGACACCTCAACGGTATGCTCTCCGACGCGCTGTGGTTTCTCAAGCGAAGCGACGACTGGGTTGCGACGACGATTATCGGCGGGGTTCTCTCGCTGCTTTCTGTACTGATACTCCCGGGGATTATCCTGCAGGGCTACTTCGTCAGGGCGATGCAGGCGGCCGCGAACGGCGAGCAGGCCGCGCCCTCGTTCACGGACTGGGGCGGACTGTTCGTCGACGGCCTGAAGCTGTTCGTGGTGACGTTCGTCTGGGCGTTAGTGGCAATCGTCCCGTCGATGCTGCTCTCGGTCATCATCGGCATCGGCACCTTCACCGTCTCCGAGGCGACGACGGGGAGCGCGGCGGCGTCCTCTGCGGGCGGCGTCGGGCTCGGTATCGTCTCGGTCGTCCTCGGCCTCCTCGTGTTCGTGCTCAGCCTGCTCGTGGCCTACCTCGGGCCGGCCGCCGGAGCGAACTTCGCCATCGAGGGGAATCTCGCTGCCGGCTTCGACGTGCGCACTATCCTCTCGGGCGCGTTCACCGGCGAGTACGCCGTCGCGTGGTTGCTCGCGCTCGTCGTCGCAGTCGTGCTCGGCTTCATCGGGGGTCTCCTTTCGGTCATCGTCGTCGGGCTCTTCGTCCTGTTCTACGTACAGGTAATTACGTACTACCTGTGGGCGCGCGGCTTCGCCGACGCAACCGGGAAGGGCCAGCAGTCGACGCAGTCGACTGGCTGGTGAGCGGCGCAGGGCGGCAGGCGGCGGCCGCGTTGGCATCCGCGACGCCGACTCGCGCCGGGTGACCGCGATAGCAGGACTCTTTTCCGTTCCCCGACGACCGGACGTGTATGCGCATTTCGAGCCGCGGTCGCGGCGAGGAGGGGCGCGAGCGAATCACGCTCGTCCCCGAGAACGTCGACGACCTCTGGCACCTCTCGTACGTCCTCGAACCGGGTGACCTCGTCTCCGGCGACACCACCCGCCGCATCCAGCGCGACGACGAGCAGATGCGGGACACCGGCGGCGAGCGCGAGCACCTCAACGTCACCATCAAGGTCGACGACGTGGAGTTCGCCCGCTTCGCCAACCGCCTCCGCGTCGGCGGCGTCATCGTCTCCTGTTCCCGCGAGGACCAACTCGGCCACCACCACACGCTCAACGTCGAAGAGCGCGCCGAGATAACCATCGAGAAGCACTTCAAGGCCGACCAGATAGACCGCATCGAGACGGCCGAACAGGCCGCCGAGAATCCCGACGTGGCCATCGCGACCGTCGAGGAGGGCGCGGCCTACATCCACACCGTCGCCCAGTACGGCACCGAGGAGTACGCCTCGCTCACGAAGCCAACGGGGAAGGGCGAGTACGCCCGCCCGCGGTCCGAACTGTTCGACGAACTCGGGTCCGCGCTGTCGCACCTCGAAGTGGACGCCATCATCCTCGCCGGGCCGGGCTTCACGAAGAACGACGCGATGGACTACTTCGAGAACAACTTCCCCGCGGTCGCAGAGACCATCGTCACGACCGTCGACACCGCCGGCGTCGGCGACCGCGGCGTCCACGAGGTGCTCAAGCGCGGCGCGGTCGACGACGTGCAGAAACAGACCCGAATCGCCGAGGAGGCCAACCTCATCGACGAACTGATGGAGAACATCTCGACGGGCGCGAAGGCGGCCTACGGCGTCGAACAGGTCGCCGAAGCCGCCGATTTCGGCGCGGTCGAACACCTGCTTCTCCTCGACTCCCGGCTCCGCGCGGAGCGACAGGGCGACGGCGACTGGGACGTTGACGTGAACGACATCATCGACTCGGTCGAACAGAAGGGCGGCGAGGTCACCGTGTTCTCCGCGGAGTTCCAACCCGGCGAGCAGTTGAAGAACCTCGGGGGCATCGCGGCGGTCCTCCGATACCGACTGCAGTAGACCGCCTTCGCCGCCACCGCCGGAGAAACCGTTTAACCGCCCGAAACCTACGTCTAGTCGTGATGCGGGGGGCGCTCTTGGAGACGACGAAACGGGTCGACCGCTGGCTCGACCAGGTGTTTTTCGCCGCGTGGGAGGTGTCGGTGCTGGCGATTCCGACCCTCTGGTTCCTGCTTTTCGCGACGCCCAGAGCCGAGGTGTCGCTGTCCGGCCTCACCGCTCTCGCGGCGAGCGCCGTCGCCGTCGGGACCTTCCGCGGCGGCTACGTCGGAACCGGGTCGTGGCCGCGGCCCGGTCACCTGCCGACGCTCCCGATTCGCTCAGCCTACTACAGTCTCGTCGTCGGCGGTACGGCCCTGCTCGGCGCGTTTGCACAGACCGAACTGGGTGCGTTCTGGCCGGGTATCGTCGTCCCGGCGGTCGTCGGCGTCGGCGCGCTGGCGCTCGTGCCGGTCGTCCTCGTCGGGACCGAGCGGGTCGCGCGAGTGACGCTGTGACGCGATATCGGTAGTGGGGCGACATTCACACCAGATTTGGAAGAGACCCGGCACAGACTGGTGTGAGATATCGAAAAACCGCTATCTGTTCTCTCGCCCCTCGTTCAGTCGAATCGCCGAGCCGGGTGGAACCGCCCCCGACTCGCCGATTTCGAAGGAGAACGACTATGACAAACACAGCAACTCGCGACGGCCCGACCCGTCGCCGGTTCCTCCGAACGACCGGACTGCTCGCGGGCGGACTCGCCCTCGGCGTCGGCGCGACTGGAACCGTCGCGGCGGGGGTCTCGGTCGCAAACGGGTGGTACGAAGAAGAAGAGATATACTACGTCGCTCACGGGGTGGAGGAGGGAGTGACGGAACGCGGAGAAAACGACATCTACCTCATCGGCGGCGACAGGACGTTACAGGCGCAGGTCGTCGAGTTCGTCCCCGGAGAGTCTGGGTACTCGCCCCACTGGAACGTCAACCTCGTCAACACGGCGGCGGGGAAGACGGTGGCCGACATCGTCGGGTCGCCGTACGTCTCGGACCACTATCCCGAGGCGCTGTTCGACGACGTCGAAGACGTTCGAGCGGCGGCGGACGCCGGACTGGTTACGATATCGAAACCCGGCGTCGTCGTCCTGTGTCCAATCGTTCCGGAACGCGTCGCAGACGCACCCGGAAACACCGAACTGCCGGAGGCGTTCCCCCGTCCGTGGCCGACGACGTTCTGAGCGAGCACGAACGCCGGTGACGGTCGTTTTTTACCACGACGCCGCGACAACCGTCTCGCTGAGGCTCCGCGCGTCTATCGAAACCCCTCCGTCCGTTCTACTCCCCCGTGAGCGACTCGCTCGCCGGCGAGAAGTCGATAGTCGTCCCGAGTCCCTCCTCGCGCGCCTTCTCGTAGAGCATGTGCGCCGCGGCGACCGTCTCGATGCCCGTGCCGCCGCTGTCGAAGACGGTTATCTCCTCGTCGTCCTCGCGCCCGGCGGCGACGCCGGCGATGACCTCGCCGAGTTCGGCGTGGATGTGGTCTTCGTCCACGACGCCGGCCTCCACGGCGGCGAGGAACGACCCGGCGTCCATCGTGGCGCGCTCGCGGAGGTCGGGGACGTACGTCGCGCGCTCGATGGTCGTCTCGTCGAGTTCGCGCTTTTCGGGGTGGTACTGGCCCATCGCGGTGACGTGCGTGCCGGGTTCGAGCAGGTCGCCGTCGAACACCGGGTCCGTGGCAGTCGTGGCCGTGACGACGATGTCCGCGCCCTCGACGGCCGCGGCGCTGGAGGCGACGGCGGCGACGCTGGCGTCGAGCGCGCGGTCCATCTCGCCCGCGAACGACTCGCGACTCTCCTTCGTCGGCGAGTAGACCCAGACGGTGTCGAGGTCACGGACGGTCGCGGCGGCCCGGAGCTGTCCGCGGGCCTGCGCGCCGCTTCCGATGAGCGCGAGCGTCGAGGCGTCGTCTCGGGCGAGGGCGTCGATGGCGACCCCGCCGGCCGCGCCGGTCTTGAAGGGGTTCATGCTCGCGCCGTCGAGGAGCGCCAGTGGCTCGCCGCTCTCCGCGTCGAAAAGCGGCGTCATGAACCACGCGTCCTCCGCACCGAAGCCGGCGGAGTACATGTAGCCGCCCATCGCGCCCGTCTCGGGGAGCACGGCCGCGTAGGAGGTGAGCATGCCCGGCGGCTCGCGGTTGAACAGCTTCGTCCGCGGCTCGGCCGGCGCGCCCTCCCCGCGCTGTCTGTAGCCCTCGCGGACGGCCGCGACGTACTCGGCCGGGGTTGCCAGTCCACTAACCTCGTCGCTCGTGAGGAACAACGTCGCTGTCATGGTCGGAAAAACGAGACCTTCGGTCAAAACCCTGCGGGCCGGCGAACCGACCGAACGGGCGCGGGTTGGGGGTTAGTCTGCGTCGAGGACCGAAGGAGAAGGCGCGTCAGCGGCGTTGGGACCGGCGTGTTCGTCGAGGTGGGCGGAGGACGGCGACGAGGGCCCGTTCACGAAGAGCGCGTGGCCGGTGAGGAGCGCGGCCATGCCCGCGGCCATCGGCACTGCCGTGGTCAACTGCAACCCGGCGACGGTAAGCGTGCCGGTGATGCCGAGGAGTGTGAGCGGAATGAGCCCAAGAATGTAGTCGTAATATCCGGTCATAATATATAGTATACTACGGACGTAAGTGGTATAGTTCTTTCCCATAGATGACTGATACTGTTTTTGTGGCCTTCGGATAACTTTTCCATAACTTATGGCTCGATAATCGCAAGACTGCGGAGGGTCCGTATTCCCAAGAGAACATCACAAATTCGATACTGTGGATTGTGCCTCTCGCCCGAACAGTCGGTCTGTGGCTCGCGTCGTCTGCCGGAACTCCACACGGTTATGGGAGTCGGTGCCGTGGCCGGAGACGTGAACCGCAACGACCGCTCAATCGTCGCGTTGGTGATGCTCGCCCACGGGATGGTCCACACGTACGAACTGTCCATCCCCATCTTCGTGGCCATCTGGCTCGGGGAGTTCGCGAGCATCGACCTCGGCCTCGCGACGGTTCCCGTCACGACCGCCTCGTTGGGCGTGATGACCGGCCTCGGCTTCGCGCTGTTCGGCCTCGGGGCGCTCCCCGGCGGCATCCTCGTCGACCGCGTCGGCTCCAAGCGCCTCATCGTCGCCTGTCTCCTCGGCATGGCCGGGTCGTTCGTCTTGCTTGCGCTGTCGCCGAACCTCGTCGTCGTCGCCCTCGCGCTCGTCGTCTGGGGTACCGCGGCCAGCGTCTACCACCCCGCCGGACTCCGACTCATCAGCACCGGCGTCGAGGAACGCGGAACCGGCTTCGCCTACCACGGCATCGCCGGGAACCTCGGCATCGGTTTCGGCCCCTTCCTCACCGCGCTCCTCTTGTTGTTCTTCGACTGGCACCTCGTCGCCGCCGTGCTCGCGCTCCCGGCGCTCGTGGCCGCCGCGCTCGCGACCCGCGCCAACTTCGAAGAGCAGGCCGCGGTCGCCGCGACCGACGGCGGTGAGACGGGCGACACCGACGACGATGATGACACCGGGGGCGACGGCAAGGCCGGCACGGGCGTCTCCTCGTTCGCGGAACTGGTCTCGCAGTCGAAGCACCTCTTCGCCGGCGGGTTCGCGCTCGTCTTCGCGCTCGTGATGTTCTCCGGGCTCTACTACCGCGGCGTCACGACGTTCCTGCCGGACCTCCTCGGCTCCGTCATCGGCATCGAGCCGATTCCGGTCTCCGAACTCCTGCCCGCCGCCCTCGCGTCCGGGTCGGCCGGGGGCGCGCCGACGCTCGACGTGGAACTGTTCGTCTACGCCGGCCTCCTGACGGTCGGGGTCTTCGGACAGTACGTCGGCGGCAAGCTCACCGACCGCATCAGGACCGAACGCGGCATCGTCGCCGGCTTCGTCGCGCTCGCCGTCATCGCCATCGCCTTTCTCCCCGTGGCGAGCCTCGGTGTCGGCCCGCTTCTCGCAATCTGTGCGCTCCTCGGCTTCTTCCTGTTCATGGTCCAGCCGTTCTACCAGGCGACCGTCGCGGAGTACACGCCCGCCGGTCTACGGGGACTCTCGTACGGGTTTACCTATCTCGGCGTGTTCGGCGTCGGCGCGCTCGGCGGTGCCATCGCCGGCTACATCCTCACCGTCGCCGACTCGACGGCGCTGTTCGTGGTCCTCGCCGGGTTCGCGGCGGCGGCGACGCTTCTCGGCGTGACGCTGTTGCGACGGCGGCCGACGCCCGCCTGAGAGCGGTCAATCGGCCGAAAAACAGTTTTTGACGGGTGAATTCGGTCCGGTCTCCGCGCCTCAGACGAGTTTAAAGTACAACGTCCGCCAGACCCCGAGCGCGACGGAGCCGAGCACCAGCATGACCGCGACGAACGTGAGTTCGACGCCGCCTTCGAAAAGCGGCGTCCAGCGAATCGCCATGCCGATGACGGTCGCCGCGAGCCACGAGCGAATGCCGAGCGGAACGGCCGACTTCGCCGACTCGGCCGCGCCCGGCGAGTACGCGCCCAACAGCGGGGCGGTGACGAGCCATCCGATGAGGAACGGGACCGCGGTGAGTACCCACCCGACCGGGTCGGCCGAGAGGTACGACACCCCGTTGTGCTGGACCACGCCGACGGTGACGAGGAGGAAGATGGCGAGCACGTCGCCCACGGCGATGGGTAACGCCCCGGCATCGAGTCGATCCTCTAAGAACGAAGTCGAGGTTGCCATAGGCGAGGATTCGTCGCCCCCCTAATGGCTTTCCCGCTTTTTTCCGACCACCGTGTACTCGAAGCCCCGTTCGACCACGTCGGCATCGAACCCGACGCGTTCGAGGAACCGGACGAGTTCGTCGGGCGTAGCGAACGTGGACCCGAAGCCGACGACCCGCTCGGTGGCGACCAGCCCACGGCCGAGGAGCGTTTCGGGGTCGAACTCGTTGACGGCGAACACCCCGCCGGGCGCGAGGACGCGGAAGACCTCCTCGGCGACGCCCCGCTGGTTCGGCATGTGGTGGAAGGCGTCGACGACGGTCACGGCGTCGAGGGAGCCGTCGGCGAAGGGAAGCCCTCGGGCGTCGCCGCGGACGCAGTCGAGACCCCGTTCGCGCGCCCGGCGGAGCATCCCGGCCGAGCGGTCGAGGACGATTCGTTCGGGAACGTCGAGCGCGAGGGTCGCCCGCCCGGAGCCGCCGCCGATGTCGACGACGCGCTCGACGGGGCGGTCGGCGCGGTCGAGAGCCGTGCCGAGCGCGCCGGGGTCGGCGGGCGGCATCACGAGGTCGTAGACGGGTGCGAAGCGGTCGAAGAACCGAACGTCGCCTGCGCCGTGCATGCCCGACTCCACGCTCCCGCCGGGGAAGGTTCTTGCGCGCGGCGGTCCCATCTCGGCCATGGAGTTCGACCTGCTCGGGTGGCCCGAAGACGGGCCGCGGCTCCGCCTCGACTACCGGCGGTTCGCCTACGCGGGGAAGTTCGTCACCGCGGCGACGGGAAAGACGGTGCTCCGTGACCCCGACGAGCCGCTCCCACCCCTCGACGACGACCGGCCCGCGCCGAGTGGCGGCCCCGACTCCCTGCCGCCGGTAGCCGAGGACGTGGTCGCCGCCGTCGCGTTCAACGAGGACCGGACCGACCCGACGACGCTCTGGCTCCGGTACGTCACGGTCCGGCAGGACCGCCGGGGTGACGGACTCGGCCCCGACCTCCTCCGTCGGACCTGCGAGGCCGCCGCCGACCGCGGCTACGAGACGGTCCGCATCGCCGCGAACAACCCCTTCGCCTACGAGGCGTGCCACAAGGCTGGGTTCGGCTTCACGGGCCGCGAGACGGGCGTCGCCGAGTTGGTGCTGGAGCGGCCCGCCGACGCGCCCGCGGCGGTTTCCCGCGAGACGTACCAGTCCGGCCTCGACCGTTACCGCGCCCGCGACCTCGGCGACCCGGAGCGATCGTTCCTCGCGGCGCGCGAGGGCGCGGCACCGCCCGAACTCGACGGTGTTCACTCGGACGATTGAAACCCTCGGCCCTCGAAGGCCGAGCAAATGGGAAACGCAGACCTGCGGACGCTCGCCGCGCTCTCCGAGGTGTCGTTCGACGAGGTGGCCGGGAGCGTCGTCGCCGTCGACGCCCACAACTGGCTGTACCGGTATCTCACGACGACGGTCAAGTGGACGAGTTCGGAGAAGTACACGACGAGCGAGGGAAAAGAGGTCGCCAACCTCGTCGGCATCGTCCAGGGGCTCCCCAAGTTCTTCGAACACGACCTGACGCCCGTCTTCGTCTTCGACGGCGGCGTCACGGAGATGAAAGACGACGAGGTGGCGAAGCGCCGCGAACAGCGCGAGAAGGCCGAAGAACGGCTCGAAGAGGCTCGCGAAGCCGGTGACGCGGTCGAGGCCGCCCGGATGGAAGCGCGCACCCAGCGGCTCACCGAGACGATTCAGGACACCAGCCGCGAACTCCTCTCGCTTCTGGACGTACCGGTGGTCGAAGCGCCCGCCGAAGGTGAGGCACAGGCGTCCTACATGGCCCGTAAGGGCGACGCCGACTACGTGGGCAGCGAGGACTACGACACACTCCTGTTCGGCGCGCCCTACACGCTCCGACAGCTCACGAGCAAGGGGAACCCCGAGCTGATGGATCTCGACGCGACGCTCGACAAACACGACATCACCTACGAGCAACTCGTCGACATCGCCATGCTCTGCGGGACCGACTTCAACGAGGGCATCACGGGAATCGGCCCGAAGACGGCCGTGAAAGTCGTCACGGAACACGGCGACCTCTGGTCAGTCCTCGAAGCCCGCGGCGACACCATCCCCAACGCCGACCGGGTGCGCGAGTTCTTTTTGGACCCGCCGGTCACCGACGACTACGACTACGACACCGACATCGACCCGGACGTGGCCGCCGCCCGCGAGTTCGTCACCGAGACGTGGGAAGTCGACCCCGAGGAGGTCCGCCGCGGCTTCGAGCGCATCGAGGAGTCGGTCACGCAGACCGGCCTCGACCGCTGGACGTAGGGCGCGTTCGCATCGAGACAACAGCCCGCCGACACGTTTACACGGGCTGATTCGGAACTCCGGCGTGTGTCCCCCGACGACGCCCCTCCCGCAGACGACCCTCCCGCAGACGACCCCTCCTCGATCTCGCGTCGCCAACTCCTTGGCCTCGTCGGCGGCGCGGGCGCGGTCGGCGGTATCGGTTGGTTCAGGCCGACGTGGCTCCCCGACCCGATTACGGACTGGCTGACGACGCTGTATCCCAATCCGCCGGCAAACGTTTGGCGACCGGAAGTCTCCGATGCGCACGCCGACGAAGCAGTCGCTCGACTCGAACGGACCGTCGAGCAGGCGCAGAGGCTCAAAGAGCGGGTCGATCTCGACTCGGTCCCGCGGGAACTGGAGTTCTCGCTCGACCACGGCGACCCCTCCGGCGGGTGGTTGGAGTCGGCCAAATCGGTGTCCGACGCGTACGAGCGACTGCGGTACGCCACGGTCGGCCTGTCCTTCGCGGGCGAAGCCGTCGGTGCCGCGAAGTTCGTCCTCGACGAGGCCGACCCGGAGCGACTGACCGAACGCGGGAGGACCATCCAGTCGAGCGCCGAAGCCGTCCTCGACTCCGTCGGTGATTACGAAGTCTCGGACCCCTCGCGGGACCTCGCACATCTCTATTTCGTCGAGCGCGAACTCGCGTTCGCCCGGTTCGAGTCCCGGTACCGAAAGCGGTTCGCCGGCGAGACGACGACCGCCAGCGACGACTTCACGGGCGGCGCGGTCGCGGACGCGTACGCGTCCTACCTACAGGCCGAACAGCGCCTCGCCAACGCGCGGTACTACCGCGACCGCTACCGCGAGGGTCTCGACGACGAGACGCGCTCGTACGCGAACGCGCTCGATGCCGCGCTGACGACGCTCACCGAGGCGATAGCGACGTTTCCGGCGGCGAACGAGATGCGGGACCGAATCAGCGATGAGCGCGACCTCGGCCAGCAGACGCCGTACGGCGCGGCGCGCTGGGAACTCCTCACGATATGTTTCGACAGCGACTACCGGCTCAACTACGGACCCGACGGGCACCGACACGGCCACACCGTCCAGCAGGTCGTCGAGTCGGCGACCGCCCTCCTCGACAGGCGCGGCCACGAGTTCGCCCTCGACGAACTCGGCGTCTCACCCGGCGACACCGGTCACGACTCCGGTCGGACGTTCCGAGCGAAGCGAAGCGCAGTCCGTCGGTTCCGGTCGGTCAGAGAAACATACGACTCGCCGTTCGCGGGCGTGCTCGCACAGGAGGCGGCGAACCTGATTCACGCCGGCGAAGTCGGCATCGAGTTGGCTGACGGGACGTTCCCGATGTGGCGAACCCGAGTGGAAGCGACGACGTACTACCTCGTCGCCGAAGGCGAGATGCGAACGCTCGGCGAGGTGTACGGGACGGTTATCGACGACTCCTGAGCAACGGCAGGGCGGAGATTCGGTTAATCGGCCTACGACACGTCCTCGATAGCGTCCAGCAGCATCGTCGCGCCGAGGTCGATTTCGCGGGCGGTCACGTCGAGCGGCGGGAGGATTCGGAGCACCTTGTAGCCGCACGAGAGGGTGAGGAGACCGCGTTTGAGGGCGGCTTCCTGCACGGCGTCGCGGCGTTCTTTGGTGTCGAACTCGACGCCGAGAAGCAGGCCCTTGCCGCGCACGTCCACGACGGTGTCGGGCGCGTCGTCGCGCATCCGCTCGATGAACTGTCGGCCGCGGGCGACGGCGTTGTCGAGCAGGTCGTACTCTTCGATGGCTTCGAGCGTGAACACGCCCTGCATCGACGAGACGATGTCGCCCGCGCCCCACGTCGAGGAGAGCCGCGAGGTCTCGTCGGGGAATATCTCGTCGTTCGAGATAGTCGCGCCGACGCGGAGGCCCTTCGCGCCGGTGATGATGTCGGGCTCAAGCGGGTAGTGGTCGGAGCCCCACATCTCGCCGGTGCGGCCGACGCCGGTCTGAATCTCGTCGGCGATGAGCGTCAGGTCGTAGTCGTCGACGACGGCGGCGAGTTCCTCGGCGAAGGCGTCCGACGGGAAACGGTAGCCGCCCTCCCCCTGTATCGGTTCGACGATGACGTAGGCGACCTCGTCAGCGTCGATGTGGCCCTTCTTCGGGTGGAGCTTCTGTCGGAGTTTGGAGACGGCGGCGTCGGCGTCGGGGAAGAAGCCGCAGGAACACGTCTCGGGCGAGCAGGTCCGGTCGTCGCAGAACGGCACGTCGAGGACGCCCGAAATCTCGGGGAACTTGCGGCGGTAGACCGACTTCGAGCGGTTGAGCGAGAGCGCGCCGAGAGTGCGGCCGTGGAACGCGCCCTCGAAGGTGACGCCATACTTCGCGCCGTCGGCGTGGTCGTAGGCGATTTTGATGGCGTTCTCGACGGCCTCGGCTCCGGAGTTCGACAGGAACACCGTGTCCATCCCGTAGTGGCTCGTGAGGTCGGTCAGTTTGTCCATGAGCGCGGCGGGGCCGGGAAGCCGCTCCTCGCCGGGTGCGGAGCCATCGCTGACGTAGAAGTCCTGGCCGGCGATTTTCGTCGGGTCGACGAGGTCGAACTCGGCCATGCGGTCCATGAGCTTCGGGTTGTTGTAGCCGAGCGGGGCGGCCGCGACGTGGCTCGTGAAATCGAGGAGGACGTTGCCGTCGACGTCGGTGCAGAAGGGCCCTTCGGACTCCGCCGTGATGTCCCAGACGAAGTCGTAGACGTACGTGCTCGGCGCGGCGTGTTCGTGGTGGTACTCGACCCACTCGCGCGCTTTCTCGCCGGGCATCGAATCGACGCGTGGCACCGCCGTCTCTCGGTCCATGCGCCTCGGTACGAAGACCCGTGTGTTAAGATATTCGTTATTAATGGTGCAATATCAGCCGGGCCGCGGTCCAGTCTGTCGGTTTTACCCCGCGAACGGAAGGGTTCGGCGACCGAACGTGACGGTAGCGCGTCGTGACCTGTCGCTCCCGCGATAGGCTTTTGACGCCTCCGCGTCCGTGGTTGGGTATGGCTCTCCGTGACATTCAGCGCTCCCGGGCGATGTGGTGGGCGCTCGCGTTGGTCCTCGCGGGCGCGCTCGCCTACGTCGTCTACTCTTTCATCGGGACGTTCGTCTTCGGTCTCTTCATCTACTACGCTACGCGGCCCATCTACCGGCGGATTCGGAGGCGGGTAAAGCCCCCGAGCCTCGCGGCGGCTGTGGCGCTTTTCGCCCTCGCGCTCCCCGCGCTCGGACTCGTCGCCTACGCCGCGACCATCGCCCTCCGCGAGTTCCTGAAATACGCCGACCAACTCTCCTCCGACGAGGTACCCATCGACCTCGAAGCCTACGGCATCGACCCCATGCTGTTGGAGGGAATCGCCAGCCCGCAGGCGCTGTTGGAGTACGACTTCCGGTCGGTGTTGACGCCCGAGGCGATTAGCTCGGTGTTCGATTCGCTGAGCGTCGCCGCCAACACCTTCGCGTTCCTCGGTATCGGCGCGATTCACCTGTTCGTCATGATCGCGTTCGCGTTCTACCTCCTCCGCGACGGCCACCGACTCCGCCGGTGGGGCCAGTCGATGTTCGCCGACGACCACGGCATCCTCGAGGCCTACATGCGCGGCGTGGACCGCGATTTCAACAACATCTTCTTCGGCAACATCCTGAACGCCATCCTCACGGGCACCATCGGCGTCATCGCGTACTCGCTTTTGAACGTCATTGCGCCCGTGGGCGTCCACATCCCCGCACCGGCGCTTATCGGCCTGCTCGCTGGGGTCGCGAGCCTCATTCCCGTCGTCGGGATGAAGCTCGTCTACGTCCCCGTCGCGGCCTACATGGCTCTCGAAGCGACGATTGCCAACCCTCCCGGGTTCTGGTTCGTCCTGCTTTTCGCTGCCGTCTCGTTCGTCATCGTGGATACGATTCCCGACCTCGTACTCCGGCCGTACGTCTCCGGACGGAGCCTCCACGTCGGGGCCGTGATGCTTGCCTACACGTTCGGTCCGCTCCTGTTCGGCTGGTACGGCATCTTCCTCATGCCGATGATACTCGTGCTGTTCGTGAATTTCGTCCGGCTCGTTCTGCCGGAGCTCTTGGCGGGGAAGCCGATTCGGCCGTACATGGTCGACCCCGCATATCTGGTCGACGGCCCGCCAGTCGACGAGTTGACCGTCGACGAGGCGGACGACGCACCGCGAGAAACAGCCGCGACCGACCAGCCGGGAGAGAGCGAATCGGACGAGCTAGAGACGTTTACCGACCGAGACGAGAAATCGAGTCGTGACTCACGGTCGCCGTCCGACGCCGGCGTGGACGGGTAGTCCGAGTCGCCCGCTCACGCTTCGAAGTCTTCGGGGACGTACTCCGCTTCCCACTCGTCGCGGGCCTTTATCTCGCGGCGACCGCGGCGGGTGAGCGTGTAGTAGTTGGTCCGGCGGTCGCGCTGGCCCTTGTCGACCAGCCCCTTCTCGACGAGCGTGTCGAGGTTGGGGTAGAGCCGCCCGTGGTGAATCTCCTTTTCGTAGTAGGCTTCGAGTTCTTCTTTGATGGCGAGTCCGTGCGGCTCTTCGAGACCCGCGATGACGTACAGCAGGTCTCGCTGGAATCCTGTCAGGTCGTACATCGGTAAATTCGACTCGTATGTTACTGTCTAATTCAGATAAGCATATCGGCCTCGACCGACGATTCCCCCTCGAAAACCCGCTAGTCTCCGAGATACTCCGCCAGCAATCATGTAGTCCAAATTACTAATTTTCCGAAGTTGCCGTTTCGATGTCCGGATATGTCCACAACTGGACGGCTCGGGCAAATTAAGCGAGCAGATTGTTAATTGTTATCAATGGACAACTCCTCGACTATCCAAAACAGAAATCCGAGATGAGGTGACAGCGTCACCACTCTCTCGGAGCAGCCGGCGGCGGGTCGAACACCTAGCTTGTGTGATAAGGTCGAGTTGACGAGTCGGATGACCACCGAGAACGGTCGGGGTCGGAACTCGGATGCACTCGAACGAAGCGCGGGTGGAACAGTCGCTCGTGGGTCGTAGCTTCGTGCAGAAGGAAAGCAAGCCGTGCCGGAAATCTCCGGCACGGCATGCCGCCCTGAATTGGTCCCCGCTGACGCTTCGGCCCTCCAAAGCGAAGCGTCACTATCGGCTACTGTTCGGTTTTACTTAAAGATAACGACGCGTGCCAAACATTGACAACGCGGCTAACTGTCCGGCTGAGTGGCACGCACGCGCCGAATTCCGGAAACGATGCGGTTCCACCCTGCTAAAAGATTTATGTTACTGTAATCACATGTGTTCCTCTTCCAGCACCCAGCCGAGCGCCCGCTTGTAGTGCGTCATGAGTTTTCTGACCCCTTCGTGTCGCATCTCCTCGGATTCGAGTTCGTCCTTCAGGAACTCGTACTGCTCTCGGACCTCGGATTCGCTTCGCATACGTCGATGGTGGGTCGCCGGACCTATGTAGCCCGGCGGTCGCTCGGGTAGCGACCGACCGCGGCGGGGGCGACTCGCTTCGTGCCAGACTCCCCCGCGCCGGGTCGCCGTGCTTTTGCGCCGTCGGGGCGAACCCAGTCGCATGGAGATACGCGGCGAGCGCGAGTGCAAGGAGTGCGACCACCGATGGTCGTACTACGAGACGGGAAGCGTATCGTGCCCGCAGTGCGGGAGCCTCCGGAGCGTCGGCGTCGGCGACAGGGAACGCCACACCGCCATGCAGGCCGACCTCGACCTCTCGGCGCACCGCTCCGCAGTCGGCGACGGCTCGATTCGAGACGCCGCCCCGGCGTTGAAGTCCGACCTCCGCGACTACATCCGGAAGACGGGCTACATCCGCGGGGGAGAACTGCTCCCCCTCGAAGATACCCCGCTCGCGGCCCACGAACTCCTCCACGCGGTCGACGTGGTCGCCCGGTCGAACCGCCCCACGGACGACGAACAACTCTACGTCATCACCCTGCTCCGACGCGCCGACGAGGGAGAGCGCCCCGACGCCGTGCCCGACTCGATGGCCGACGCCCGCGGCCTCGCCTACGCCGAGGCCATCGACGCCTACTGCCGCGACCTCTCGACGTGGCTCGACGACAACCCGAACCCCGAGGTCAGGACGACGCTCGAAACCCTCTCGAACCACCGCAAGCGCGTCGAGGCGCTCGACGGAGCCGTCTCGCTTGCGGAGTCCGAGGCGCTCGTCGAGGCCGCCCGCGAGCTACACACCGCGCTCGTCGACGACGACCTCGACGCGCTCGCGTCGGCCCGCGACACGCTCGCGGCGCTGTTCTGAGGCCGCCCGACCACCGCGCTCACCGAACGTTTTTGCCTCGTGGCGACCCTTCGCTGACGATGACTGCCGGATTCGACATCCACGAGGTGCGCCACCGGGTGAAACTGCTCCGCGACGACGGCGACACGATGCTCGTCGAGAACCGCGACGGCGTGGCCTGTCCGGCCTGCGGTGACGACTTCTCGCAACTGCTCATCTCCGACCGGGACGCGCACAGCTTCGACGTGGACGCCGACACCCGCTTTTGCGTCCGGCGGGACAACGACCGACTACTCGTGGCGACTCACGAGTGAGAAAAGACCGCTGTCGAACGGGCGTCAGCGCCCGAGAAGAAACCGAATCAGCCCGCGGTCCAGCGTGTCGTCGGGGAGCGTCTCAAACCACGCCACGTCGGCGATGGCCTCGTCTTCGAGACCGGGGTCGTCGGTGAGGTCTCCCGCGACGGTCGCCTCGTAAATCGCGAACCGAAAGCTCGCGGCGTCGTCGCCGTGGTGAAACGACTGCTCCGTGACGACTCGAAGCGCGCCCACGTCGGCGTCGAGGCCGGTCTCCTCGGCGACCTCGCGGACCAACGCCTCCCGTCTCGTCTCGCCGGCTTCGACGCCGCCGCCGGGGAGGACCCACTGGCCGTCCTGTCGGACGAGAAGCACCGCACCGTCGCGCTCGCAGAGCGCGCCGACACCCCAGTCGAGGCCGCCCTCGATGCGCTCGACGGCGCGGGAGAACGCCTCGGCGTCGAGGTCGTGGCGGTTCCGACGCCGGATGACGCCGTCCACGTCGTACGTCCACTCGCCGTCGATGTCGGCGTCTGACGGGGGACTCACGGTTCTCGACCCGATTCAGGGGAGGTCCACGTCGACGCCCTCGGCCTCGGCGGCGGCCTTCACGGTGTTCCAGAGGAGCATCGCGCGGGTCATCGGGCCGACGCCGCCGGGGACGGGCGTGATGGCGCTGGCCTTCTCCTTCGCGGAGTCGAACTCGACGTCGCCGACGAGTTCGTAGCCCTTCTCGTTGTCCGCGTCGACGCGGTTGACACCCACGTCGATGACGACGACGCCCTCGGAGAGCATGTCGCCGGTGACGAGTTCGGGGACGCCCGCGGCCGCGACGACGATGTCGGCCTCGCGGGTCTTCGCGGCGAGGTCGTCGGTGCGCGAGTGGCAGACCGTGACCGTGGCGTTGCCGCCTTCGGCCTTCTGGATGAGCAGGTTCGCCATCGGCTTGCCGACGATGTCCGAGCGGCCGACGACGACCACGTCAGCGCCTTCGGTCTCCACGTCGGCGGCGGCGAGAAGCTTCTGGACGCCGTGGGGCGTACAGGGTTTGAAGCGGGCGTCGCCGGCGACGAGGCGGCCAACGTTCTCGGGGTGGAAGCCGTCCACGTCCTTGGCGGGGTCGATACGGCGGAGGACCGTCCGGTCGTCGACGTGGTCGGGGACGGGCATCTGGACGAGGATACCATGGACCTCGTCGTCGTCGTTGAGGTCGTCGACGAGCGAGTAGAGTTCGTCGGCGGGCGTCTCGGGGTCGAGTTCGTAGTCGAACGCCTCGATGCCGACCTCCTCGCAGTCGCGCTGCTTCATCGAGACGTACGTTTCGCTGGCGGGGTCGTCGCTCATCAGCACGGTGGCGAGACCCGGCTTCACACCGGCCTCGTCGAGCGCGTCGATGGCGTCGGCCAACCCGTCTCGAATCTCTTCGGCGACGGCGTTGCCGTCGATGATGGTCGTCATTGTCTCAGACAGCGCACCCCGACCATTTCAAGGATTCGGATTCGTGCGTATTCTGGGCTTCGAGGAGTCCAAAATATGCACGAAGATGGCTAAAACAGTCACCCGAACAGCAGGTTCACGGCGGCCACCGCGACGCCCGCGAGCGCCATCCGCAGGCCGGCGACGTACCATCGCTGGTCCGATATCGACCCCATGTACGCGCCGAACGAAAAGAGGATACCCGTCCCGAGGCCGACCGAGGCGAGCGTCGCCCACGCCATCGACAGCAGCGTGCCAACCGCGAGAAACGGAAGCAGTGGTACGACGATGCCGACCAACGGGCCGAGTCCGCTGGCGGCCGCGTTGATTCCTCGCGCCGCGACCTTGTCGCGTTCGACCGCGGTCCCGCCGAGGTCGGTTAGCATGGCCTCTTCGATGCGGCCCAACTCGGCTCGCTTCTCGGCGCGCTCTATCTCCCAGACGCTCCAGACGCCGGAGGTGGTCAGGCCCACCGCCGCGCCGACGCCGATTTTCACGACCGTCAGCCCCTCCGTGACGCCGGTGAGGTACGCGCCGATGACGAGACCGATGCAGGTCAGCGCCCCGTCGAAGCCGTTCGAGACGAAGTACCGGCGGGAGATGGCGCGGACGCGGTCGTCGCGCAGGAGCGAAGCGAGACGAGCCGACATCACGACGACGACGGGTCCTGCGGCTGGTCCCGGTACGCAACCAGCGTCTCGCCCGCAACCACTTCGTCGACGGAGTGGACCGTCCCGCCGAGGTCGCGAATCCGTCGTTCCACCTCGTCGTCGTCGACAGCCTCGCCCTCCACGACGAGTCTGAGGTTCTGGACCTCGCGGTCGGTTTCGAGGAGGGTCGCGTTCACGCCGGCCACGCCGGCCGCGTCGGCGACCTCGCGGGCGAACTCAACCGTCGACGGCGAGTGGGGTTTCAACACGTCGAGAACGAGCCGACGAATCGGAGCCATGTCGAGTGGCGATACGGCGGCGCGGCTAATAGTGTTACTTGGGAGAGGGGTTTGAGAACCGGGCGAGCGGGACCGTGATAGCCCCGTCTGGACCCTTACTCGTACAGCGGGTTCGCGTCGCAGAGTTCCTGCACGCGCTCGGAGACTTCCGCGAGCACGTCGTCGTCCTCGGGGGCGTCGACGACCTTCACGATGAGTTCGCCGACTTCGCGAATCTCGTCTTCGCCGAAACCGCGGGTGGTGAGCCCGGGCGTGCCGGCGCGGATACCGCTGGGGTTGAACGCCGAGCGCGTCTCGCCGGGGACGGTGTTCGCGTTCAGCACGATACCCGTCGATTCGAGGGCCTCCTCGGCGGTGCCGCCGGTGAGATCGGGATGCGAGTCGCGGAGGTCAACGAGCACGAGATGCGTGTCGGTGCCGCCGGAGACGACGCTGAGACCGTGGTCCTGGAACGTCTCGGCGAGCACCTTCGCGTTGTCGACGACCTGCTGAGCGTACTCCTCGAACTCGGGCTGGAGCGCTTCCTTGAAGCCGACGGCCTTGCCGGCGATGTTGTGCATGAGGGGACCGCCCTGCGCACCGGGGAACACGGCACTGTCGATGTCGGAGGCGTACTCCTCGTCGCACATGATGATGCCGCCGCGGCCGGCGCGGATGGTCTTGTGGGTCGAGCCGGTGACGAAGTCGGCGACGCCGACCGGCGAGGGGTGGACGCCGGCGGCGACGAGGCCCGTGATGTGGGCGATGTCGGCGAGATGGAGCGCGTCCACGTCGTCGGCGACCTCCTGAATCGTCTCCCACTCGACGGCGCGCGGGTACGCAGAGTAGCCGGAGACGATGATGTCCGGCTCGAACTCCGCGGCCTTCTCCGCGAGCTGGTCGTAGTCGATGTAACCGCTTTCGGCGTCGACTTCGTACTGTTCGACGTCGTAGAGCTTGCCCGTGAAGTTCGCGGGGTGGCCGTGGCTCAAGTGGCCGCCGTGGGTCAGGTCGAGCGAGAGAATCTTGTCGCCGGGTTCGAGCATGGCGAGGTAGACGCCCATGTTGGCCTGCGTGCCGGAGTGGGGCTGGACGTTGACGTGCTCTGCGCCCCAGAGTTCCTTCGCGCGCTCGACGGCGAGGTTCTCCACGTCGTCGGCGTACTCACAGCCAGCGTAGTAGCGCTTGCCGGGATAGCCTTCGGCGTACTTGTTCGTCAGCGCGCTCCCCTGCGCTTCGAGGACCGCTTCGCTGACGTGGTTCTCCGAGGCGATCATCGCGAGCGTGTCGCGCTGGCGTTCGACCTCGCCGTCGAGGGCGTCTGCCACGGCGGGGTCGACGTCGCGGACGTGGCTGTAGTCCATACGTAGTATCGGGTCCAATTACGGCATAAATGTGTCCCATTTGGCTACGCCTGCCGGTGTTGTGTTGCACACCCGTGTATATTCTGTGTTGTGCTATCGTGAACAAGATACACGAACGCGCGATACCGAACGTCTCCGACGTGTCCCCGAGCCGAACTGACTGCCGAGGCCGACCACCGTGGGCGACAACTCCCGGACGGACAGGGCTCCCGGTTCGCCCTCGGTTTTCCCGCTCATCGGTAGGAGTAAAATTTCTGAAACGAAATGCTCAATTCGCGCGATACAGCGTTGGTACAACTCGATTTCGAATACGTTCTGCCGGTCGTCTTGCGTTAATATTAAATATATTACTGGCGATATTCAAGCTATGGCTATTCGTTCTAATCTACTCGCTGAGGGGGTAGGAGACATCATCGAGTCCGTCCTCTCCTCGTCGGAAGACGAGGTGTTGGTCGCGAACCCGACCGCCGAGGTCATCGAGGGACTCGTCGCCGTGGCGACCGACATCGACGGCGACCTGCCGGAAATCCGTCTCGTCGCCGACGAGAGCGTCCTGAAGGACGTGCTCGACGACTTCATCGTCGCCGCGAACGCCGCGAACCTCGTCGCCGACGGCGTGCTCTCGATGCGGACCGCCGACGACGAAGTCGAGAACACGCTGTTCGTTACGCCGAACTCGGTCGTCGCGCTCGTCGCCGCCGGTGACAAGGTCGCCGGCCTCGTCACCGACGACGAGGCGTTCGTCGAGACGGCGTTCGAGGCCCATCAGGCCCACTGGGCGGATGCACCCGAGTTCAAGCTCCGGACCCCGCCGCTCTCGCGCGTCCGCGAAACGCTCGGTGAGGATATCGGCGAAGAGACGCTCGCCGACTTCGACGCCGTGCTCGCTTCGCTGTCGTCGGCTCGCGGCGACGGCGACGGCCTTGACGAGGTGACTATCTCGCTTCTCGTCGCCGCCCGCAACGAGGTTCTCCTCTACGACATCTCGAAGTGGGGCGAAGACGTGGGTATCGCCAGCAAGGCGACCTTCTCCCGGACGAAAACGAAGCTCGAAGAACTCGGCCTCATCGACACCGAGAAAGTACCCATCGACGTCGGTCGCCCGCGGCTCCGCCTGAAGCTCGGCGCGGACGCACTCGTCGCCGCCAGCGCGGACGAACTGGCCGACGAGGCTCAGAAACTGCTCGACGCGTAACCGACCGCGACCCCCTCGCTTTTTCCCGCCGCCGCACCTCGTCGCGCGCATGAACATCGGACTCGTCGGGAGCGGTCCCGCCGCCGAATCGATTCGCGCGGCGTGCGCCGACATCGACGCAACGGTCGCTGAGACGGCCCCCGACTCGCTCGGTTCGTTCGACCTCGGCTTCGTCGTCGCCGCGGCCGGCAGCGACGCCTTCGACGCGGCCGACGACGCCGCTTCGAGATGGCTCGCGGTCGAAGTCGGCGGTATCGGCGGTCACTCCGTGGACGACCTGGACGCGGCCGTGTCGGCGTTCGACCCCGCCAGCGCTGACTTCGCGGACCTCCGGGCGCGCGTCGCGTCCACCACGGAGTCGGAGGGTCGCCCCGGCGGTGACCGCGCGGCCGTCCGACTCGCCGGCGCGGTGGCCGGGCGACGCGGCATCGCGCTCCTCTCGGGCGACGACGTGGCCGGGACCGTCGTCGAAGTCCCGGGCCCCGAGCGATCGTTTCTCCCGACCCCGTCGCCGACGGAACGGGACCGGACCCTCAAGCGCGACTTCCGCGCCGTCGAGTTAGACGACGCGCTCGCGCGGGCCGAGTCGGCCGTGGACGACCGCGTCGGCATCGTCACGCAGGTCGGCGAGCGCGAGTCGTTCCCGCTTCCGTACTACGTCGCGCAGACGGCGGACACCACGGTCTACGCCGACGCTCGGGCGGCCGAACTCGCCGGTGGCGCGGCCGCCGGCTGGGACGAGGCCTACATGAAGGCGCTCGGCGAGGCGCTCGAACGCTACTCGGCGGGCGTCTACCGCTCCAGCGAGTTCGCCGTCGCGCCCGCGGCGTCCCGACCGGCCGCGGTGCCGCCGAGTCGCTTCGTCAGACCCGACTCCGTTCGCGACCCCGACCCCGAGGAGCCGATTCAGTGGGTGGAAGGCGAGAACCTCGCGACCGGGGCAACCGTCTCGCTCCCGGCGGAGTTCGTCCACTACCCGCCGCCGTCGGAGCGACACAAGCCGTCGATTACGACCGGCCTCGGCCTCGGCAACTCCGGGACCGAGGCGATTTTCTCGGGGCTCTACGAGGTCGTCGAGCGCGACGCGACGATGCTCGCGTGGTACTCGACGTTCGACCCGCTCGGACTGGACGTGAGCGACGAGACGTTCGAGACGCTGGCGGCCCGCGCCCGCTCGGAGTCCCTAGAGGTGACTGCGCTCCTCGTGACGCAGGACGTGGACGTGCCGGTCGTGGCGGTGGCCGTCCATCGCGACGGTGAGTGGCCGAAGTTCGCCATGGGATCCGGCGCGGACCTCGACGCGAACCGCGCCGCTCGCTCCGCGCTGGCCGAGGCGCTCCAAAACTGGACCGAACTGCGCGCCATGGGACCGGACCAGGCCGCGACGCAGGGCGGCGCGATTGCGACCTACGCCGACTTCCCGAAGCCCGCACAGACGTTCGTCTCGCCGGACGCGACCATCCCCGCTGACTCGGTCGGCCCCGACGAGGTACCCGAGGGCGCGGCCGAACTCGACGCGGTCGTCTCGGCGGTCGCCGACGCCGGCCTCGACGCGTACGCGGCGCGGACCACCCCGCGCGACGTGGAGCGACTCGGCTTCGAGGCGGTCCGGGTACTCCTCCCGGACGCACAGCCGCTTTTCATCGGCGAGCCGTACTTCGCCGACCGCGCCGAGTCAGTGCCGCGGGACCTCGGCTTCGAACCGCGACTGGACCGGGAGTTCCACCCGTTCCCGTAGCTGGCGGGTCTCGGGATTCGTTGGGTTCGTGGGCGTCGTGGCTGACAGCCGGCACAGGCGGCCGCGTGGCAGGTGGGCCGAATCGAGTCCGCGCGGCGGTGTGCCGGACACCCGCGAGCCGACGCGCGGCGTGAGTCACAGAATAGCGACGTTGGCCGCGGCTCGGTACTTGAAGCTTCGTCGGGAGCGCGGGAACGAGAGGTCGGAAAGCGGGAGACTGCAGGCCGATTAGACGCCGAACGTCGCACGGAGCATGTCGCGGCTCCCCGGCCCGAGACCGACCGCGAGGACGGCGATGAGAAGCAAAATCGCGTAGCGCGGGCTGTCCTCGAATATCTGCTCGTCGAACACCCAGACGACGGCCGTCGCGGCCACGAGTTTGACGAGCAGGAACGGCCACGCGTCGCCCGTGACGGCCAGCACCGACTCGGGGAGCGTGGAGGCGGTGAAGTCGACGACTGCCTGATTCACCGGGTGCTTCGGGACGAGGTTGTTGCCCGCGCCGAGCGCGACCATCCAGTTGAGGCCGATGACGTTCGCCACGCCGTCGACGGCGTGGCCCCAGATGACGACGAGACCGATGTAGCCGGTACCCTCGTTGACCTCGGGGGCGAAGCGCTCGACGAGCCACCACGTCGCGGCGGCGGCGAGCGTCGCACCGACGAGGATGACGACGAGCACCTGCGGGTAGAACGTCGCGCCCTGCGCGCCGGTGAGGCCGGCCCACAGGAGGTAACCGATCGCGACTGCGAGCACCGCGAGGCCGGCCCCGAACAGCGGTTTCACGTAGTCGTCGACGAGCCCCCGCCGTTCGGCGAAGACGCTCCCGACGACGGCGACGAGGGTGATTGCGAAGACGGTCACGTAGATAACCGGGCTGATGACGAGCGTGTTCAGCGGATAGCTGATGAGCGCGTCGGCGACGCCGGGCGAGTCGTTAGCGTCCTCGATCACGCGGAACGCGCCGCCGAACAGCATGAACGGGAAGAGCGCGTAGAAGAACCGCGGGCTCTCGCCGATGTCGAGGCGGCGGAGGAGGAACACGACGCCCGAGAGAGCGATGACGAGCGTGACCATGTAGCCGACCTCGGAGACGAGCGTGTAGCCGGGGTACGCGACGGGTTCGGCCGCGGCGGCGCAGGCCGACGCCGTGTCGAGGTACTGCGTGACGCCGTTCGCCCGAACCGCACAGACGGCCGAGTTCGCGTCGGCTTGGACGGGGCCCCAGAAGTAGTGCCAGATGAATCCGTCGTAGACGACGCGAGGGAACGCGAGCGACCCGCCGACGAGGGCGACGAGGATGGCCGCGACGCCGAGCCCCCAGAGGCGCTCGGGGTCGAGACCCATTCGCTCTGCTACCGTTGCCATAGGCGATACCCCGACGGCGGGCCTGTTGAGGGTTCCGGTCTCTCGCATCCTCCCCGCGCGCCTCGGCGCGGCGGGTCGGCGTCGCAACGAGGTGGCGTTCAGCGGCGGGCGTGGCTCAGTCCTCGTCGTCCGGTTCGCGAATCGGCAACACCGGGTCGTCGTACTCAGTCCCGAGGATGACCATCGTCTGAGACCGCGAGAAGCCGTCGAGCTCGGCGATGTGGTCGAACATGAGCTCGCGCAGAGCGTCGGTGTCCTCGGCGTACACCCGGAGCATCACGTCCCACTCGCCGGTGGTGAGGTCGATTTCTTGGACGCCCTCGATGTCTCGAAGCTGTTGGAGCGCCTCCTTTTCGCGGCCCTGTTTGACCCGGAAGCCGACCAGCGCGGAGGTTCCCAGCCCGACCTCCCGCGGGTCGACGTGGGCGTGGTAGCCCTCGATGACGCCGGCGTCTTCCATCCGACCGACCCGGTCGTGAACCGTCGCGCTCGACATGTCGATTCTGCGGGCGATTTCGCTGAACGGGGTCCGCGCGTCTTCCATCAGAATCCGGAGAATCGCCCGGTCCGTCGCGTCGAGGTCCATGCTATCCTTTCTGATGGGGGGTGACTTCGCACTTGCGGATGGGAGGCACGCCCGCGCCCGCGGCGAGCGCCGTCCGGTTCCGGTTTTCGTCCGTCTACCGCTCGTCGATTTCGCGGGCCGCCTCCAGCACGACGTCGTGGACGCGCCCGTTCGAGGCGACGAGGCCCTCCGAATCGTGTCGCCACTCGTTCCCGTCGAGGTCTGTGACCGTCCCCCCGGCCATCCGAATGAGGTGTACGCCGGCGACCGAGTCCCACGGGTTCGCCCGCTTGTTCGTGATGACGCCGTCGAGCGAGCCGTCGGCGACGTACGAGAGCACGACCTGCATGCTCCCGTAGCGCCGCATGTCGCCGAAGCGCGTGACGATGGCCCGGGCCGCGGCGGCGTACTCGTCGCGGGCGTCGTAATCCCACCAGAACGTCGGACAGACCGTACACGTCTCGGGGTCGTCGCGCTGGCTCACCGAAATCTCCTCGCCGTTGCGGTAGGCCGCCTCGTCGTCGGCCGCGTAGCAGTCGTCGAGTGCGGGCAGGTAGTTTGTCGCCGCGACGGGATCGCCGTCGCGGACGGCGGCGACCGCAGTCGCCCAGACCGGCACGTTGCGCACGAAGTTGTTCGTTCCATCGATGGGGTCGACGACCCACGCCGCCCCCGAGTCGGGAACCGACTTGAGTTCGTCGTCCTCCTCGCCGACGATTGGGTCGTCGGGAAACGCCCCGCGGATTCGCTCGACGACGCGGCGCTGGGCGTCCTTGTCGGCCTGCGTGACCACGTCCGTCTTTCCATCTTTCGTCTCGACGGAGATGCCGGTTCTGAAGGCGCGTCGCGCGACTGCGCCGCCGTCGCGGGCCGCGCGCTGTGCCCGGTCCGCCCGGGCGTCGAGTTCGTTCATAGGCGTGACAGGACGGGGACGTGCCTATATCCACCGACCCGACGCCGACGCGGCCCGGTGGCTTATGTCGATGGACAGTTTATCTCGTGGCGTGTCAGACGCTATCGACCTCCCGGTGCGGGTCCGCGAGTCGCTCGCGGCGTCCTTCGACGACGCCAGAGCGGCGGTCAGAGCCGGCGACGCCGAAACCGCGCTGGAACACGTCGAGACGGCGTCCCGCGTGCTCGGCCACAAGGTTCCGCCGAGCCCGCTCAAGGAGAAACTCCGGCACGGCGTGGCAGCCGTCGAGCGGACCGCGGCCGACGAACCGCTCGTCGCGTCGGAATACCTCCGGCTGATGAGTCAGTTGATCCGGCCGTAACCCGGCCGGTACGTCGCACCCACACCGCGAACGCGATGCGTCGTCGTGTCGCGTCGTGAACTGCACCGCACGAGACGGCTCGCCCGCTCGAAGGGCGAATAACAGAAAAGCCAGAATCCGCAATTAGAACCCGGACGGAAGACGTTTTCCGCAGCCCTCACGACCTTTTTCGGCTTGCGCCGACTTCCCGAACTCCGATTCCTCGTGGTCCGGTACTTGGTCTTCCCGCCACTCGCTCGCAGAGCGGTTTACGGGGCTGTTTCGGTTCCTCTTCGGCACTTTGACCTCGTCTTCCTGTTACGAAAGACTCGGTGTTCGTGTCGATTCCATTCCTCCGCGTCTTGCGATGCGTACCGTCGTCGACGCCTTTCACGTCGCCCGACAGATTCGGTTTGGTCATCCGGTGCGTCCTTGCGCTTCCGGCAACACTACAGTAGGCCCGATAACATAATGAACGTTTCTGACAAATTCTGTACTGTCCGGAGAAACTGATAGTCCGGCCGACGGACGGGTTAGTCGCGGTTGTCGCCGAACGTCATCCCCGTTCGGACTATTTCCGGCGGTTTTCATCGGAAACGTGGTCTGTTCATGATGAATTGTTCGGGATACTGGCGGCGGTGCTGTGGTGGCATCGTAACCGGGTGAACAGCGGGGGACAGAAGCGAACGCGTCCGCCATCGAGCGACCTGGTTTATAACAGGGTGGCGGGCCGCTTCGGTGCTCGCTTCTCGCCGCAGGCCGAGCTGCACTTGCCGCTCATCACGTCGTTTCTCGCGATAAGTGCGAGGGGAGGGATTTGAACCCACGGACCCCTACGGGAGCGGATCTTGAGTCCGCCGCTTTTTCCTGACTTAGCTACCCTCGCGCGTACTCAAGTACGACAGGGGGACCGCTAAAACGTTGCGAAACGTCAGACGAGGCCGCCGAACTGCTCGACGACGAGGAGGCCGCCGACGGCGATGCCGACGACACCGGCCGCGGCGCGGAGGACGCGCGTCCCGCCGACCGCCATCGAGCGCCCCCAGAGGAAGGAGACGGTCGCCATCGTGGCGATAGTCAGGAGGCTGAACGCCGCGAGGAACGCGACGGCCTGCCCCATCGCGGGCGCGGTCGAGACCATCGCGATGACGAGCGCGCCACTCCCGGCGAAGCCGTGGAGAACGCCGACGCCGAACGACTCGTCGTGGACGTGCGTGTGTTTCGTTCCGAACGCGACGTTCCCGAGCGAGAGGTGCCGGTGAACGCCGCTGTCGTGGTCGTGGTCCCGGAGCGTCGGCACGGAGACGCCGGCGGCCCGAAGGAGCATCCGCGCCCCGAGGAGGACGAGTATCGCACCGACGACGACTTCGAAGAAGTGCGTCACCGACTCGGGCAGGCGGACGCCGAGCGCGACGAACAGGAGGCCGACGACGGCAATCGGAATCGAGTGCCCGACGCCCCACGAGGCGCCGACGATGCTCGGTCGGTCGTCGTCTTCGACCATCGTCGCGACGGCGGCGAGGTGGTCGGCTTCCAGCGCGTGCCGGATTCCGATAACCCCGCCGGCCACGAGTGCTGATGCGAGTGCCATACGCTCGAAAGGACGAATCGCAGTAAATAGGTCAGGGGTCCGGGCGGGTACTCCGACCACGGTCGGTGCCTACTCCGGCCGCCACTCGCAGGATGCGCCGGTCGTCAGCCCCGCCGCGTCGATGTGCGACGAAAGGCACGCGTAGTTGCAGAACGCGCCCGCCGGCACGCGCTCGCCGGCTTCGAGCTCCTCCACGAAGACGGGGTCGTGACGCCGAACGTCGCTCCCGCAGTAGGTACATTCTATCGTGTCCGTCACATCCGACCATTGTCGCGCTCGCACGAAAAAACTGCGCGGCCAGTGTCGCCACCGATGGAGTTACCGGCCTTCCGGTCGCCCTGACTCACATGGACGAACACACCCGCGACCCGAGCGTCGCCCCGCCGCTCGGCAACCCGACGGGGTGGAACGACGACCTTCGGCTGTGGGAGCACGCGACGCTCCGCCGGGCGGTCGAACACGGCGTCCGCCTGTTCAACGCCGGCGACTTCCACGAGAGCCACGACTGCTTCGAAGACGAGTGGTACAACTACGGTGCAGGGACCGCGGAAAGCGCCTTCCTTCACGGAATGGTGCAGGTCGCCGCCGGCGCGTACAAGCACTTCGACTTTGAGAACGACGCGGGGATGCGGTCGCTGTTCGAGACGGCGCTGGAGTATATCCGTGGCGTTCCGAGCGACTTCTACGGCGTCGACGTGGACGACGTGCGCGAGACCCTCCGGGCGGCGTTGGACGACCCGACGGCGCTTCACGGCTGGCAAATCGAACTCGACGGCCACCGAGCGACCGCCTACCCCGCCGACTACGAGTACGTCGAAGGGCTCGACCACTAATCGCGTCTGACCCGCGGTTTCCCGCCCGCCGAATCAGTAGTTCCTGCTGACACGTCAGCGAAAGCGGCGTGAACCGGGAGAATCTAAAAGTCCTTTAGCGTCCAGTTCTAGGAATCGGCAATGCGAATCTACGAACTCGGTGACGGCACGCCCGAAGTGTCGGTCGTCGGGTCGATCCACGGCGACGAACCGTGCGGCGCTCGCGCCATCGAGCGGTTCGTCGCGGAGGACCCCGACGTCGAGCGCCCGGTGAAGCTCATCGTCGCCAACGAGGAGGCGCTGGCGGCGGACGAGCGCTACCTCGACGAGGACCTCAACCGGGCGTTTCCGGGCGATCCCAACGCCGAGAGCCACGAGCGACGCCTCGCTCACGACCTCGGCCGCGAGGTCCGCGGCACCACCGCCTTCTCGCTTCACTCCACCCAGTCGTACGCCGAACCGTTCGCCATCGTGGACACGGTCGACGCCATCTCCCGGTCGATTCTCCCCCGGCTCCCGGTCGACGTGGCCGTCGAGACGAATCACTTCGCGGAGGGCCGGCTCATCGAGCACGCCCACACCATCGAGGTCGAAGCCGGCCTCCAGAAGTCCGACGAGGCGGCCGACAACGCCTACTGGCTCATCCGGGCGTTCCTCACCGCAACCAACGTTCTCCCCGCCCCCGCCGTCGCGAGCGATGGAGGAAGCGAGGGCGCCGACCCCGACGAAGCCGACTCGCAGACCGAAGATGACCGCCTGAAACTCGCGATTCCCGAGGAGAACAGCATCGACGTGTTCCGCCTGCTGGAACGGCTTCCCAAGCCGACGGCGGACCAATACGAGGTCCACGCGACCAACTTCGAACCCGTCGCCGCCGGCGAGACGTTCGCCCGCGCCGACGCCGAGCAGTTCGTCGCCGACCGCGACTTCTACCCCATTCTCCTCTCCGCGTACGGCTACGCGGACATCTTCGGCTACGCCGGCGAGAAGGTCGGCACGCTCCCGTAGTCGGCAGACTGTCTCGTCTCTCTCGCGCTACTCGCCGTCCTCGCCGAGGATTCGAGCTACCGCGTCGGCGACCGATTCGACCGCCGCCGGGTCGTCGGGGGCGTCATCGGTTGGGTCGCCGCTGGACCCCTCGTCACCGACGTGATACGCCTCCCACCCGGCGTTTCTCGCTCCGACCACGTCCTCGTCGTAGGTGTCGCCGACGTAGACGTAGTCGTCCGCCGGGAGCGCGGTCTCCGCGGCCTCGAAGATGCCCGCGTCGGGCTTCCGCGAGGCGACGGTGGGGTCGTTCGAGACGACGACGGCGTCGACGAGGTCCACGAGGTCGTGGCGTTCGAGCTTCGCCCGCTGGACCGCCGGCGCGCCGTTCGTGAGAATCCCCGTCGGTCGTCGGTCGGCGACGCGGACGAGCGCCTCGCGGGCCGACGCGGGAACCGTCGTGGCGGCGAGTTCGGCCTCCGCGTAGCGCGCCACGATCGCCTCCGGGTCGTCGTCGATGTCGAACTCGTCGGTGATTACCTCGAAGCCGACCGCGTAGGGGTCCACGGCGAGGTCCTCGAACGCGTCGAAGAAGACGGAGAGATACCGGTCGTAGGCACCTTCGGGTGCGTCCGGGACCGCGCGGTCGAAGATAGTCTCGAAGTCGGCGGTGTAGCGGAGGAGCGTCAGGTCGAGGTCGAAGAAGACGGCGGTCGTCATATCAGGGCCAGCGGCCGGGAACCACAAAAATCCCTACTCGTCGGCGGGTTCGAACTCGACGAGCGTCAGGTTCCGGTCGAGGTGGCAGTGGTCGTGCGGCGGGTTGCCGAGCACGTCGCTGATGCGGTACTCCTGGTCGAACTCGGCACCCTCGGGGACACAGTACTCGTGGCTGGGGCACTCGGTGTGCGGACACGGGCCCTGCAGGCTGGCTTTGCTTCCGGCGTACGCGCCCTTCGAGGGGACGTTCGCCGTGACCGGGGCCGGTTCGACCTCGACGGCGCGGACGCCCTCGTCGTGGACTGCGCAGTCGAGGACCTGCGTGTTCTCGCGCACGCCGAGGACCCGGTAACGGACGCCTTCGGTGAGGTTGAGACACTGCCGGCGGTACGGACAGCCCTCGCAGGCGCTCGATTCACCGTGGTAGACGAACTCGGTGCCGGGGTCGGTCAGGCGGGCACCGACAAGCGTAACGGAGGTCATAGCGGTGGTTCTCCTGCGAGGTGGTTAAGGCTCCCGCCCGGTCAGTTCGTCGAGCTTCTCGAAGTACTCCTCGCGGGGGACTTGGTAGGCGCTCCGGTAGTCTATCTCGCCGTCGGAAAAGCGTCCGGCGATGTCGGTCGCGCCCTCGACGGCCGCTTCGCGGGAGTCGAACTCCTCGACGACGACTTCGATTTCGGGTTCGAGATAGAGCACGGCGTGCCATGTCTCGGTTCGAATCTGCGTCGCGCCCGGACGGTTCGCCCGCGACCCGTTCCACACGAAGACGGTCGGCATGCACTCGGCGGGAAAGGCGCTCTCGTTGAACACGTCGGGCCGAAACGCGAGGATGCGCCGGCCCTCGTGCTCGTCGTTCCAGAGGGTCCACCCGTCGGGCAGGTCGGTCATGGGCGTGCTAGTCCGCCGCGCGTCCTAAGCCTTCCCGCTTCCGCCGCCACCGCCGGTCGCCGTGACGCCGGCTCGGAGGCCGTGGTTCGCCCCTCGAAACTGACCGGTCGGGGACGACATGAATCTCATCCGACCCGATTAACGGGACCACCAACTGACTGAATCGCCGATTAAACCGACACACGTCGGTCGATTGGAGGTTCACACGACGTGGTACGTATCTGGATTGGTCGACATTCAAGACAATCTATTGACTACTTTCAGAGAAAGCGTTATATGTTAACGTCTCTCATTGATTGGTAGTCTCGGTCCCCGGGCCGAGCGAGCCGTCGCGCATCGTTTGCCAATCGCCGATTCTGTCGCCAGTCGCCGACCCGTCGTGAGCGCGCAGCGGCGGCGACGCATTTCGATTCACCGCCCGCGGTCTGTCGCCGCGGGTCCGTGGCTCGCGGTGTGTCGTCTGCGACCCGCGAACGCGGGCGCGTCGCCCTCGGTCGTCTCCGGACGGCTGGTCCGACGAGGCTCCACGAACAATGACCGGCGAAATTGAAACACTCGCAGACCTGAGCAAGCACTACAAAGACTCCGTGCCCGCGGACCTCCGCGAGGCGAAGAGCTTCGAGTGGTACTTGGAAGAGGTCTACGCTCACCCAAAGATCGCTCGCAACGCCCACCAACGCGTGGCGGACATGTTCGACTTCTACGGCACCCGTTACGACGAGGACGCGGGCGTCGTGGAGTACCTCATGGCCTCCGAAGACCCCCTTCACGACGGTGAAAACGTCTTCTACGGCCGCGAAGTTCACGAGTCGATTCACGAGTTCGTCAACAAGGTGAAATCGGGGGCTCGCGGCCTCGGTCCCGAAAAACGCATCAAACTCCTCTTGGGCCCCGTCGGCTCCGGGAAGTCCCACTTCGACTGGATCTCCCGTCGCTACTTCGAGGACTACACGATGTCCGACGAGGGGCGGATGTACACCTTCCGGTGGACGAACCTCGGCGACGTCATCCGCGACCAAGACCCCTCCGACGACGTGGTCAAGTCGCCGATGAATCAGGACCCGCTCGTGTTGCTCCCGCAGGAACAGCGCGACGTGGTCATCGAGCAGTTGAACGAGAACCTCGACGCGCCGTACACCATCCGGAACGACCAGGCGTTAGACCCCGCCTCGGAGTTCTACATGGACCGGCTGCTGGCCCACTACGACGACGACTTAGAGGAGGTCGTGGCGAACCACATCGAGGTCATCCGACTCGTCGCCTCCGAGAACAAACGCCAGTGTATCGAGACGTTCGAGCCGAAGGACAAGAAGAACCAAGACGAGACCGAACTCACCGGCGACGTCAACTACTCGAAGCTCGCGGTGTACGGCGAGTCCGACCCGCGGGCGTTCGACTACGCCGGCGCGTTCTGTAACGCAAACCGCGGCATCTTCTCCGGCGAGGAACTGCTGAAGCTCCAACGGGAGTTCCTCTACGACTTCCTGCACGCCTCGCAGGAACAGACAATCAAGCCGAAGAACAACCCCCGAATCGACATCGACCAGGTCATCGTCGGGCGGACGAACATGCCCGAATACCGCGAGAAGAAGGGCGACGAGAAGATGGAGGCGTTCAACGACCGGACGAAGCGCATCGACTTCCCGTACGTCCTCGAATACGAACAGGAGGCCGAAATCTACCGGAAGATGCTCCGGAACGCCGACGTGCCAGACATCCACGTCGAGCCGCACACGCTGGAGATGTCCGGGCTGTTCGGCGTCCTGACCCGCATCGTCGAACCCGACTCCGACACCATCTCGCTCGTCCAGAAGGCGAAGGCCTACAACGGCGAGTTGGACGACGGCGACGACGTGGACGTGCGCAAACTCCGCGAGGAGGGCGAGAAGAAAGCCGACATCGCCGAGGGCATGGACGGCGTCTCCGCCCGGTTCATCGGCGACGAAATCGCCGAGGCCATCATGGACGCGACCCACCGCGGCCGCGGCTACCTCTCGCCGCTGTCCTCGTTCACTCACCTCGAAGAGAACCTCGAGAACCACGGGTCGATTCCCGAGGAGAACCTCGAACGCTACCACCGCTACCTCGAGATGGTCCGCGAGGAGTACAAAGAGCGCGCCATCGAAGACGTGCGCCACGCCCTCGCCTACGACATCGACGAGATTCGTCGGCAGGGCGAGAAGTACATGGACCACGTCATGGCCTACATCGACGACGCGACGGTCGAAGACGAACTGACGGGTCGCGACCAAGACCCCGACGAGAAGTTCCTCCGCGCCGTCGAGGAGAAACTCAACATCCCCGAGGACCGCAAGGACGACTTCCGACAGGAGGTCTCTAACTGGGTCTCCCGGCGCGCCCGCGAGGGGACGTCGTTCAACCCGCAGGACAACGACCGCCTCCGCCGCGCGCTCGAACGCAAACTTTGGGAGGACAAGAAACACAACATCAACTTCTCGGCGCTCGTGAGCGCGAACGAGCTTGACGACGACGAACGCAACGCGTGGATAGACGCGCTCGTCGACCAGGGCTACTCGCGCGACGGCGCACGGGAGGTGCTCGAGTTCGCCGGTGCGGAGGTGGCGAAGACCGAGCTCGAAGGGTGACCATGCGAGACTACATCCGCGAGGCGGACGAGGCGCTCCGCGGCACCTACGAGGAGCCGATGAGTCTCGGCGAGTACGTCGACGCCGCGTTCGAGTCGCCCTCTATCGCCTCCCACGCGTCGAAGTACCTCTTGGAAGCCATCGAGTCGATGGGGACCAGACAGGTGGTCGAACAGGGCGAGGAAAAACAGCGCTACTGCTTTTTCGACGACCCCGCCAACGACGGCGAGCACGCGGTCCTCGGCAACACGGAGGTGCTGAACGCCTTCGTCGACGACCTGCGGACCATCGCCGCCGACCGCGGCAAAGCCGAGAAAATCGTCTGGTTCGACGGCCCGACTGCCACGGGGAAATCCGAGTTGAAACGCTGTCTCATCAACGGGCTTCGGGAGTACTCGAAGACCGACGCGGGGCGGCGCTACACCGTCGAGTGGAACGTCGCCAACGCCGACGACACCCGCGGGCTGTCCTACGGCGGCGAGGTCGACGCCGCCGACGAAGACTGGTACGAAAGCCCCGTCCAGTCGCACCCGCTTTCGGTGTTCCCCGCGGAGGTTCGCAAGCGACTGCTCGCCGACCTCAACAGCAGGAACGGTGACCACATCCCCGTCGACGTCGACGAGGACCTCGACCCGTTCTGTCTGGAGGCGTACACCTACCTCGAAGAGGAGTTCCGCAGAGCGGGCAAGCAAGACCTCTTCAGCGCCGTCACCGACCCGAAACACCTCCGGGTGAAGAACTACGTCGTCGACGTCGGCCGCGGCGTCGGCGTCCTCCACTCGGAGGACGACGGCTCGCCAAAGGAGCGACTGGTCGGGTCGTGGATGCCGAGCATGCTCCGCGAACTGAACTCCCGGGGGCGCAAGAACCCGCAGGCGTTCAGTTACGACGGGGTGCTCTCGCAGGGCAACGGCCTTCTCACCATCGTCGAGGACGCCACCCAGCACGCTGACCTGCTCCAGAAGCTCCTGAACGTCCCCGACGAGGGGCACGTCAAACTAGACAAGGGAATCGGGATGGATATCGACACCCAGCTCGTCATCATCTCGAACCCGGACCTCGACGCCGAACTCGACAAGTACGCCGACAGGAACGGCCGCGACCCGCTGAAGGCGCTCAAGCGCCGGCTCAACAAACACGAGTTCCGTTACCTGACGAACCTCTCGCTCGAGGCCGAACTCATCCGCCGAGAGCTGACAAACGAGACGAGCGTCTGGACCGACGACCCCGAGACGATGGCCGAACGCGTCGCCGAGGCCGTCTCGCTGGACGTCCGCGAGGGACCGGGCGAGGTTCGCACCCGCGAACTCGCGCCCCACGCCGTCGAGGCCGCGGCGCTCTACAGCGTCGTGACCCGCCTCGACGGCGAGGACGTGCCGCGCGACCCGGATATCGAGTTCAACCTCGTCGACAAGGCGCTGCTGTTCGACCGCGGCTACCTGCAGGTCGGCGACCAGCGCCGCGAGGTGTCGGCGTTCGAGTTCGTCGGGGACTCGGAGGGGACCCACGGGATTCCCGTGACGTTCACCCGCGACGTCATCGCGGACCTGCTGCACGACCGCATCGACCGCAGACACCCCGACCTCGACGTGTCGTCGGTGGTGATGCCGACCGACGTGCTCGACGAGATGGTCGCCGAACTGTCGGACGCGCCCGTGTTCTCGCGGGCGGAGTCCTCGGAGTACGAAGGCCGCATCGCCATCGTCAAAGCGTACATCTTCGACCAGCAGGAGGCGGACGTGCTCGACGCGCTCCTCGCCGACAAGGGCGTCGAGCGCGAGACAGTCGAGGAGTACGTCGAACACGTCTACGCGTGGGCGTCCGACGGGCAGATAGAGACCGAGCGCGGGCCGATTGACCCCGACCCGCTTCTCATGAAGCTGTTCGAGACCGAGCACCTCGGGCGCTTCTCGCCGGACGACTACGAGGGCAACGACCCCTCCGAGACGGTCGAAGACTTCCGCAACGAGAAGGTCATCACCGCGCTCAACCGCTACGCGTGGGAGAACCGCGACGAGGGCTTTACCGTCTCCGACGTGGACCTCACCGAGATTCCGGTCATCCGGACGGTGCTCGAAACCCACGACTGGGAGGACGTGCGCCGGCTGTTCTCCGACCTCGACCCCCGCCAGTGGGACGACCCGCCGGCGAACACCGAGACGGCGCGCGTGAAAGCGCGCACCATCGACGAACTGGTCGACCGCGGCTACACCGCCGCGTCGGCCGAACTGACCAGCCGTGCCGTGATGAAGGAGGTGAGCCACACATGGGACTGAGAGACGACCTCGAACGATTCCGCGAAGTGGGCGAAGAGCGCCGCGAAGACCTCAAGGAGTTCATCTCCTACGGCGACCTCGGCGCGTCCGGCTCGAAAGACATCAAGATACCCATCAAGGTCGTGGACCTGCCGGAGTTCAAGTACGACCGCCTCGACATGGGCGGCGTCGGACAGGGCAAAGGCGGCACGCCTGACGTGGGCCAGCCGCTCGGCCAGCCCGAGCCCGGTGACGGCGAGGGCGAAGACGGCGAACCCGGCGAGGAGGGAGCCGAACACGAGTACTACGAGATGGACCCCGAGCAGTTCGCCGAGGCGTTGGACGAGGAACTCGGCCTCGAACTCGAACCGAAGGGCAAGGAGGTCATCGAGGAGGTCGAAGGTGACTTCACCGACATCACCCGGAGCGGCCCCCACAGCACCCTCGACTTCGAGCGCCTGTTCAAGGAGGGCCTGAAGCGCAAGCTCGCGATGGACTTCGACGAGGAGTTCGTCCGCGAGGCGATGAAAGTCGACGGCACCTCGGCCCGCGAGGTGTTCCGGTGGTGCCGCGAGAACAACATCCTCGTCTCGATGGCGTGGATCGAAGACGAGTGGAGCCGCATCCCGGACGACGAACGCGGGACGTGGGCCTCCTTCGAGGAGATGGAAGAGAACGTCGAGCGGACGACGGCCATCCAGCGCATCCGCCGCGAGGGGCTCCGCGAGATTCCGTTCCGCCGCGAGGACGAGCGCTACCGCCACCCGGAAGTCATCGAGAAGAAGCAGTCGAACGTCGTGGTCGTCAACATCCGCGACGTGTCGGGGTCGATGCGGGAGACGAAGCGCGAACTCGTCGAGCGCACCTTCACCCCGCTGGACTGGTATCTCACGGGCAAGTACGACCACGCCGAGTTCGTCTACATCGCCCACGACGCCGAGGCGTGGGAGGTCGAACGCGACGAGTTCTTCGGCATCCGTTCGGGCGGCGGGACGCGAATCTCGTCCGCCTACGAACTGGCGAAGGAGGTCTTGGACGAGCGCTACCCGTGGCGCGAGTGGAACCGCTACGTCTTCGCCGCGGGCGACTCCGAGAACTCCTCGAACGACACCAAAGAGCGGGTCGTCCCGCTCATGCAGGAGATAGACGCGAACCTCCACGCCTACGTGGAGACCCAGCCCGGCGGGACCGCCATCAACGCCACCCACGCAGAAGAGGTCGAACGGAGCCTCGGCGAGCAGGGTAACGTCGTGGTCGCGTACGTCTCGGAGCCCGACGACGTCATCGACGCCATCTACACCATCCTCAGCACGGAGGCGACAGCAGAATGAGTTTCAGACGACACCGCAGAGACGCACAGCGCGAGGCCGCCAGACTCGATGAGCCCGTCCGGGAGGCCGGCGCGCTCGCGAAGAAGCTCGGACTCGATCCCTACCCGGTGAACTACTGGGTAGTCAACTACGACGAGATGAACCAGCTCATCGCCTACGGCGGGTTCCAAGAGCGCTACCCGCACTGGCGGTGGGGGATGACCTACGACCGCCAGCGGAAGACCGACCAGTTCGGCATGGGCAAGGCGTTCGAAATCGTCAACAACGACGACCCGGCGAACGCCTTCCTTCAGGAGTCGAACTCGCTGGCCGACCAGAAGGCCGTCATCACCCACGTCGAGGCGCACTCGGACTTCTTCAAGAACAACCAGTGGTTCGGGCTGTTCTCCGACGAGGGGCAGTTCGCCGCCGCGGCGATGCTCGAACAGCACGCCCAGACCATCGACCGGTACGTCCAGAACCCCGAAATCAGCCGGGACGACGTGGAGAAGTTCATCGACGCCGTCCTCTGTCTGGAAGACACCATCGACCAGCACCGGACCATCCGCGAGGCCGCCGCCGACGAGGACGGCCGCATCCCCGAGGACATCCGCGCGCAGTTGGACAGCCTCGACATCTCCGACGACGTGCGCCGTGAGGTGTTCGACGACGCGTGGCTCGAGCAGGTCGAAGAGGCCGAACGCGAGGCCGCGAAGCTCACCGACCCCCGGAAGGACGTGCTCGCGTACGTCCGCGAACACGGGATGCGGTACGACGAGGAGACGGGCAAGGCCGAAGAGATGGAGCCGTGGCAGAAGGACGTCCTCGACATGCTCCGCGAGGAGGCGTACTACTTCGCCGCCCAGAAGATGACGAAGGTGATGAACGAGGGCTGGGCGGCCTACTGGGAGTCGCTCATGATGGGCGACGAGCGCTTCGCGGGCACGGACGAGTTCATCACCTACGCCGACCACCAGTCGCGCGTCCTCGGGTCGCCCGGGCTCAACCCCTACAAGCTCGGCAAGGAGCTGTGGGAGTACATCGAGAACTCGACGAACCGCGCGGAGGTCGCCGACAAGCTCCTGCGCGTGAAGGGCGTCACGTGGCGCAACTTCCACGAGACGGTCGACTTCGACGAGGTGCAGACGCTCCTCCGGGCGGACCCAGCTATCGACGGCGTCAGCGCCGACTCCCTCGACGAACTGTCCGAACTCGGTCCCGACGACCCCAGAGTCGACCACGAGACCCTCGACAGGGCGCTGTCGGGCGACGAGTCGCTCGACCTCGAAGCGTACCCGTGGAAGCTCCTCACCTACGAGGGGCTCGCGGAGCGACACTACTCGCTCGTCAAGGCGCAGAACCGCGGGTTCCTCAGTCGGATTCGGCGCTCGGAACTCGAACAGCTCTCGCGGTACATGTTCGACGACGAGGTGTACGACAGTGTCGAGGCGGCCGTCGCCGACGTGGACAAGTCTGCCGGCTGGGACCGGATGCGCGAGATTCGCGAGAGTCACAACGACGTGACGTTCCTCGACGCGTTCCTCTCCGAGGAGTTCGTCCGCTCAAACCACTACTTCGCCTACGAGTACTCCCAGTCGTCCCAGCAGTTCCGCGTCTCCTCGTCGGCGTACCGGGACGTGAAAAAGAAGCTCCTGTTCCAGTTCACCAACTTCGGGAAGCCGACTATCGCGGTGTACGACGGGAACTTCGACAACCGCGGGGAGCTCCTCTTGGGCCACCAGTACAACGGCGTCATCCTCGACATGAAGCAGGCGAAGGGCGTCTTGGAGCGCGTCTACCACCTCTGGGGCCGCCCGGTGAACCTGATGACCATCACGAAGGAGTTCGACGAGCACGAGGTCGAAGTCGCCCGGCGGCGGGGCCGAGAGCCGACGCCCGAAGAGCGAGCCATCCGCATCCGCTACGACGGCGAGTCGTTCGAGGAACACGACCTCGACGCCGAACTGGAAGCTCGCATCGCCGCCGGCGAGATCGACTACGACACGAAGCCCGATGATTGGCTCTGAACGGGGCGATGGCCGAGCCTGACTCGCCGACCGTCTCCGGCGAGCAGGCGGACGGCTCGCTCGATGAGGCCGACATCCACGACGTGCTCAGAAACGAGCGGCGGCGGCTCGCACTCGAACGACTGCGCGACGGGGACGGGCCGGAGTCGGTCGGCGACCTCGCGGAGCACATCGCCGAGATAGAGTCCGGCGAGTCGCCGCCCCCGAAGAACGTTCGCCAGAGCGTCTACATCTCGCTTCACCAGACTCACCTCCCTAAACTCGACTCACTCAGCATCGTCGCGTACGACTCGCGGGCGAAGACCGTCTCGCTCGGGTCGAGCGCGGCGGAGCTTGACCACTTCTTGGCCGCCGCCGAACCGACGCAGGCCCCCCTCGCGCTCCTGACGCTTGCGACCTGTCTGGCCGGACTCGCGCTCCTCTTCGCCGGCTGGATGGGCGTCCCCGTCATCGACCGCGTGGACCCGCGGCTCGTCGCCGGACTCGCGCTCACCGTCGTCGCCGTCGTCGCCGGCGCGGAACTCCGGTTGCAGACGCGAAGCCGGACGTAGGTCGGGCGGCGCGGCCGGGTGTCGACCTATTGTGTCACCCCGAATCCGCCGTTCGACTCAAGTCACCCCCATCCTAAGCGCCGCCGACGATGTCCGAGCCAACTTCGCTCGCGTGGTTCCGCCGCGACCTCCGCCTGCACGACAACGAGGCGTTCGCGGCCGCCTGCGACGCCGACCGCGTGGTTCCCGTCTACTGCGTGGACCCCCGCGAGTACGGCGACCGACCGTTCGGCGGCCCCGACTCCTTCGACTTCGAGAAGACCGGCGCGCACCGCGCTCGCTTCCGCCTCGAATCGCTGTCCGACCTGCGATCGTCGCTCCGCGACCGCGGGAGCGACCTCGTCGTTCGTGAGGGGAGGCCCGAATCCGTCCTCCCGGAGCTGGCGGCGACCGTTGACGCCGACTTCGTGACGGTCCACACGCGACCGACCCCCGAGGAGTCGAGCGTCGAGTCGGCGGTCGAGCGAGCGCTTCGAGACGGCGGCGTCGAACTCCGTCGCTTCTGGGGCCACACGCTCACCCACCTCGACGACCTCCCGATGGCGCTCTCGGAACTCCCAGACACCTACACGACGTTCCGGAAGGCGGTCGAATCGGCCGCCGAAAGCACCGAACAGGGAGATGTAGGTGTGGGCAGCGACCCCGCCGGTCGCGACCCGCTTCTCGAACCGACCGTCCCGCCGCTTCCCGGAGACACGCCCGACGCGGGCGACCTCCCCGCGGTTTCCGACCTCGTCGGGAACCCGGATGCCGAGTCCCAGAGCGCCCCGGACGAACGCGGCGTCCTCCCTTTCGATGGCGGCGAGACGGCCGCGCTCGACCGCGTGGAGTCGTACATCTGGGTGGGCGACCACCTCCGCGAGTACAAGCAGATGCGAAACGGACTGCTCGGCGCCGACTACTCCTCGAAGTTCTCGCCGTGGCTGAACGAGGGCTGTCTCTCGCCGCGGTACGTCAAGGCCGAGGTGGACCGCTACGAGGACCGGCGGGTCGCAAACGATTCGACGTACTGGCTCGTCTTCGAACTCCGCTGGCGCGACTTCTTCCAGTTCCAGTTCGCCAAACACGGGAGCGACTTCTTCCGCCGCGAGGGCATCCGGGAGCGGACCGACATCGACTGGCGGGCCGACGACGCGCAGTTCGAGCGCTGGGCGGCGGGGAAAACGGGCATCCCCTTCGTCGACGCGAACATGCGGGAGTTGAACGCGACGGGGTACATGTCGAACCGCGGGCGGCAGAACGCGGCGTCGTTCCTCGCCAACGACCTCAGACTGGACTGGCGACGCGGCGCGGCGTACTTCGAGACGCGACTCGTCGACTACGACCCCGCGTCGAACTACGGCAACTGGGCCTACATCGCGGGCGTCGGCAACGACTCGCGGGACCGCTCGTTCGACGTGCGCTGGCAGGCGAACCGCTACGACGAGGACGCCGAGTACGTGAAGACGTGGCTCCCCGAACTCGACGCCTTGCCCGCCGAGTACGCCCACGAACCGTGGAAACTCAGCGACGAAGAACAGGCGACCTACGGGGTCGAGTTGGGCGTGAACTACCCCGAACCGATGGTCGAACTCGGCGGTTCGAGCGAGTAGCCGCGATTACATCCCCCACGCGTCGTCGGCCGACCCGCCGAGGCGGGCGGCGGCGAGCGCGAGGACCGTCACGAGCGCGAATCCGATGAACGCGAGTCGCGGAATCGTCAGGAGGCCGCCGAGCATGGAATACTGGATGGACGTACACGGGCCGCCGACGGTACAGGTCGCACCCGGGGCGACCTGCAGGTACGAGTGGTAGCCCGAGAGAGCGAGCCCACCCAGCGAGAGGGGGAGCACCGACTTCCAGACGCCGGGTCGGTCCTCGATCGCGGCGACCCCGAGCACCACGACGAGCGGGTACATCAGGATGCGCTGGTACCAACAGAGGTCGCAGGGCGTCAGTCCGAGGCCGAGGCTGAAGTAGAGGCTCCCGCTCGTCGCGGCGAGGGCGACGAGCGTTCCGGCGGCGAGTGCGGCGCGCGTCGTGGCCGACACGGTCAGGCGCTCCTATGGGTGTTTCTCGTCCGGTTCGGCACCACGTTCACCTGCTGTCGCTCCGCGTGCGGTTCGGCACCACCGTCTCGTCGGGTCGGGTCGCGTATCATCGCTTGTTGGACGTGGAGCCACGATAGACGGCGGTGAACCTCAAGCCATCGGCTCGGCGCTCGAGTTAGACGAGTGCAGTCGCTCAGAAGCGTCGGATACGCGGAATGACCCTCGCCCGTCGGGGGACGACCGACGGGCGACTCTTCGTGGGTCGTTCGGTCACGGGCTACGCGCCGAACCAGTGCGATTTGATTGCCGCGGCACGGTGTTATCAATGTTGTGTCGCTGACTGTTGTGTCGGTTGCGGTGATTCCGCGGGCGCGGGGCTCCGTACCACCCGTCTCACGGCCGAAAGACGACGATGACGACGCCGACGACGCCGGCGGCCACGAGGAGCGCGCTTCGGCGGGCCACCGGGCCGAAGAGTTCGCGGTCAACGCTCGTCGCAAGCGCGACCTTGACCCCGATGCTCGCGGCGGTTCCGGCGAGGACGCCGACGACGGCAGTCGTTCCACTGATGTTGCCGCCGCCGTAGAGCGTGACGGTGGTCGTGACGACCGACCCGCTCGACACGAGTCCGCCGATGAAACTCGTCACGATGAACCCGGTCGCGCCGAAGTACTCCTGTGCGGCCGCGGAGGCGAGCAACACGAGGAGGAAGAACACGCCGAACCGGAGGGCGCTTTCGAGGCTGAACGGCGACTCGAACGCCACGTCGAGGTCGACGCCCCACTCGCGAGAGTGCAGCGCGTAGCTCATCCCCACGAGTGCGATGAGTCCGAGGGGAACCCCCACCTCGACCGCGAGTTCCGGAACGAACACGACGACGAGCGAGAGGTTTCGGAGCGCCATCGCCGCGTCGGCCATCAGAATCGCGCCGGCCGCGAGCGGTCGAATCGACGGGTTCCGGCTGGTCCGGCCGGCTATCTCGCCGATGACGGCCGTCGAGTTCACCAGCCCGCCGAAAAAGCCCGTGATGGCGATGCCGCGTTCGCCGTACCGCCGGATGATGACGTAGTTGACGAAGCCGATTGCGCTCACCGCGACGACGAGCAACCAGACTGTCCGGGGGTTGACGGCGTCCCAGGGGCCGATTCGCCCCTCGGTGAGCAACGGGTAGACAACGAACGCGATGATGGCGAACTCAACGGCACTCCGAACCTCGTCGGTCGTGAGTCGCCGGGCGAACCCGTGGAGTTCGCGCCGCAGGACCAACAAGAGCGACGACGTGAGCGCGACGACGACGCCCTCGATGACGAAGCCGCTCACCACCGCCGCACCGACCGCGTAGGCGACTAACAGCGACGTAGACGTGGTGAGCGAGAGGCTCACCCCGAGGTCGTCCAACCGCGCGGCCTCAGTGTCACCGCGGCGGCCGTCGCTGGCTTCGGCGTCAGCGTCCGCGTCGAAGTCAAGTTGCGACTCGGTTCGGTCGTCCTCGCTTTCGCGCGACCCGCGTTCGACGAGTCCGCGACCCCCGAGCAACACCGCTTGCGTGACGACCAACAATCCGCCGACTGCGAGGAGGATGTCGCTCCCGACCGCGACGGCGACGCCCCCGAGGAGGCTCGTCAGCGTGAACGTCCGCACGCCGGCGCTCTTTTTCGACCGCTCGCGCTCCAACCCGAGGAACATCCCCAACGCCGCCGCGACGAACAGGCGGACCACGACGGGGTCGATTTGCGAGACGAACTCTTCGAGCATCATCGAACCCCTGAACGTCCGTGTTCCATTCTCTCGTGTATAGTTTAATTGCTATCGTTAAAAACGTGTAAGCTAACTGCTGTGGGCGGGAGTCGAGTCGGCCGGGGTTGAGAGAAGTGCTCGGGAGGGGATTTGAACCTCAGTCGCTCACGCTGTTCGCTCCCTGCTTCAAATCCCCCGTCGTGCATTCAGTCTCACAAGACCGAGAGACACGGAGGTCTCTCGGGGGTTTGTGTTCGACAGAAGTGCTCGGGAGGGGATTTGAACCTCAGTCGCTCACTCTGTTCGCTCCCTGTTTCAAATCCTCCGTCGTGCATCCAGTCTCACAAGACTGAGAGACACGGAGGTCTCTCGGAGATTTGTGTTCGACAGAAGTGCTCGGTCAGGGATTTGAACCCTGGTCCTCGGCTCGAAAGGCCAAGATGATTGGCCGGACTACACCAACCGAGCGTCTGCATTCACGAGTGGTCGTTGGACTATTTTAAGCGTTGCGTTCCATCGTGGGTGAGTGAGAGGAACCCACCCACGACGGCGGCTTACTCGCCCGTGAACTCGGGGTCGCGGTCGCTCGTGAAGGCTGCGATGCCCTCCATCAGATCCGAGGTGGTAAACAGCAGGCCGAACGCCTGTGCTTCGACTTCCAGCCCGGAGTCGGTGTCTTCCCAGCCGTTGTGCATGGCGCGCTTGGTATAGCGCTGGGCGACCGGCGGGCCCTGTGCGAACCGCTTCGCGTACTCGAAGGCCTGTTCTTCGAAGTCGTCGTTCTCGACGACCTCGTTGATGAAGCCGTAGTCAGCCATCGTCTCGGCGTCGTAGCGGTCGGCGCTGAAGATAATCTCCTTCGCGCGGCCGGTGCCGACGATGCGCTGGAGGCGGACCGTACCGCCCCAGCCGGGGAGGAGCCCGAGGTTGTGCTCTGGCTGGCCGAGTTCGGACCGCTCCGTGGCGATTCGGAGGTCGGCGCACATGGCGAGTTCCATCCCGCCGCCGAGACAGAAGCCGTCGATGCCGGCGATGACCGGCTTGTCGAGTTCTTCGAGCTTTCCGAACGTCTGTTGGCCCTTCCGGGAGATTTCGACGCCCGAGACGGCGTCGCCGCCGCCCGCGGCGATGCTCGTCACGTCGGCCCCGGCGGAGAACGCGCGGTCGCCGGCCCCCGTGAGGAGCACGGCGCGGACCTCGTCGTCCTCGGCGAGGTCGTCGAGCGCTTCGGAGAGTTCGTCCATCAGTTCGATGCTGATGGTGTTGAGGCGGTGCGGGCGGTCGAGGGTGATGTGGCCGATGCCGTCGCGCACCTCGACAGAGATGTCGTCGAACGCGGGAGCCTCGTCGGATTCCTCCTCGCCGCCGTAGAAGCCCTCGCCGGACTGGGCGAGGTCGCGGAGGTACTGCACGGCCTCGTAGCGCTCCTCACCGGTCTCGTCGTGGAGGTTGTCGAGCGCGCCGACGAGGGTTGCGATGCCTGCGTTGTCGGCCATCTTCGCCGGGCCGTCGGGGAAGCGCCCGCCCAGTTTGACCGCGCGGTCGATGGCGGCCGGGTCGGCCACGTCGTTGCCGACGAGGCCGGCGACCTCGTTCGCCATGACGCCGAGCAGGCGGTTCCTGACCGCTTCGCTCCCCTCGTCGTGGGGGACCTCGGCGCCCTCGCCGTCTTCGTAGTCGTAGAAGCCCTTGCCGGTCTTTTGGCCGAGGTCGCCCTCCTCGACCTTCTCGGAGAGAAGCGGACAGGGTTCGTAGGCGTCGCCGAGCACCTCGTGCATGTATTCGAGGACGTGATAGCCCACGTCGATGCCGACGTAGTCGGCGAGTTCGAAGCTCCCCATCGGGAGGCCCATGTCGTACTTCGTCGTGGAGTCGACTTCGGCCATCGTCGCGTCGCCGGAGTGGACGATCCACGCGGCCTCGTTCATCAGGGGGACAAGGATGCGGTTCACGATGAAACCAGGGCTGTCCTTGCGGACGCGGACGGGCGTCTTGCCCATCGCCTCGGCGAGGTCCTCGACGAGTTCGAGCGTCTCGTCGGCGGTGTGTGCGCCGGAGATGACCTCGACGAGGTCCATGCGGACCGGCGGGTTGAAAAAGTGCATTCCGCAGAAGCGCTCGGGTCGCTCCGTCACTTCGGAGAGTTCGGTGATAGAGAGACTGGAGGTGTTGGTGGCGAACACCGTGTTGTCGGGTGCGTGTTCCTCCAGCTCGGTGTACACCTCCTTTTTGATGGACATCTTCTCGGGGACGGCCTCGATGACGACGTCGGCGTCGGCGACGGCCTCGCCGAGGTCCACTGCGGTCGAGACGCGGGCGAGCGCGGCGTCGGCGTCGTCCTGCGACAGTCGGTCCTTCTCGGCGAGTTTGTTCAGCGACCACTCGATTTGGTCGTAGCCCTTCTGAACGAACTCGTCTTTGATGTCGCGCAGCACGACGTCGTAGCCGGCGAGGGCCGCGACCTCCGCGATGCCGTGGCCCATGTTGCCCGCTCCGAGAACGGTGATACTGGTGACGTCATCTACGTTCATGGACGAACGTTATAGTGCGCGGCGGTTTCAACGTTTCCCTCGCATGAAATATAAACGAAACAGGCGTTTATTCAATCGACAGAACACATCGCCGCAGTCTGTCGATTATTCGTCCCCCAGTTGCTTTCCACCCTGACGGCGTTAGTCCACACACCGCCAGAGATACCGGCTGGCGTAGCTTCGATAGGGGGCCCATCGCTCGGCGCGTTCGCGCATCTCGCCGCGGGAGACGGCGTCACGTTCGAACCCGAAGACGTGTTCCATGCCGCGTCGAATCCCGAGGTCTTCGACCGGGAACACGTCCTCGCGGGCGAGCACGAAGATGAGGAACATCTTCGCGGTCCAGTCGCCGACGCCGCGAATCTCGGTGAGCGCCGCGACCACCTCGTCGTCGTCCATCGCCCGGAGGGATTCGGCCGACAGACCGTCTTGGAACGCGTCGGCGACGTTGCGGACGTAGCCGACCTTCTGGTTCGAGAGGCCGCAGTCGCGCAGGACGTCCTCGTCGGCGGCGAGTATCCCTTCCGGGGTGATTTCGACGTGGTCGAACAGGCGGTCCCGAATCGTCGCCGCCGCGGTCGTCGAGAGCTGTTGGTTGACAATCGAGACGACCAGTCGCTCGAAGGGGTCGTCGGCGGGGTCGAGCGAGAGCGGGCCGTGTTCGTCGACCACATCGCCGAGGTGCGGATCCGCCCGGAGTTCGCGGTAGGCGTCGTCGCTCATCGACTCGTGGTTGGGGCGTCGAAGAGAAAAGTGCGCGTGTCTCGGGTGCGGCCGTCGGTCGTCACGCCGATGGCGAGCGCGCCGGTGGCCGTGGTGTGGCGGGCCGACTTACTCTTCGAGGAGTTCTTCTTCCTCGTCGTCGCTGTCGTTGCGGTCGGCGTTGGCGCGGCGGCGCACGTCCACGCGGTAGTGTTCGAGGATGTCGCGGCCGAGCAGCAGCGGGTAGTCCATGTGCGAGCGGTCTTCGACGCTGGCGGTCACGGTGTGCTGGGTGCCGCCGATACCGATGACGAGGTCGACCACGGGGCGGGCCTTCCCGCCCTTGAGGCTCCCGGACTTCACGCGCGTCATGCTCTTGATTGGCCCCGCGCCGATTTCGGCGGCGAGGCTCGTGTCGATGCTCGTCCGGGTCGCGCCGGTGTCGGACTTGGCGAGGGTCTGCTGGGAGCCGCTGGTCCCGTTGACGACGACCTCCTCGATGTAGCCGATGATGGGCGCTTCACCGTCGATGATGGGCGATTCGTTGGGGGCACACGAGGGGACGGAGTCGTCGAGCGTCGCCGAGAGTTCCTCGACGCGCGTCTCGTCGACCTCGCCGCCCGCGCGCTCGATTGCGAGCTTCGCGATGTGCGGCGCGGGGCTCTTGCCCGTCGCCTGATACAGGCCCTTGAAGCCGGCCGTCGGGTTGGCTTCGAGGACGAACCAGCCGTCTTCGCCCTCGACGAGGTCGACGCCGACGTAGTCCATCTCCATCACTTCGGCCGTGTAGAGCGCAGTTTCCCGCGCTTCCTCGGGCATCTCGTCGGTCGCGTTGAGCACGTCGCCGCCGAGGGCGACGTTGGTCCGCCAGTCGCCGTCCGGGGCGTAGCGGTACATCGCACCGATGATTTCGCCGTCGACGATGTAGACGCGCAGGTCGCGGTGGCGGTCGCCGTCGCGGTCGATGAGCTTCTGCAGGAACGCCTGTCGGTTACCGACCTTCGGGTTCACGGGCTCGGTCAGGTCGACCTTCCACGTCCCGCCGCCGTGGGTGCCGATGGCCGACTTGTAGACGCCGACGTCGCCGAAGCGCTCGCGGCCCTTGTTCAGCCGGTCGTTCGAGAGCGCGAGCAGCGCGTCGGGCACCTGGATGTTCCAGTTGGCGAGCGTCGCGGCGGTGGCGAACTTGTGGATGGCCGCGAGGACCGCGTTCGGCTCGTTGAGCATCGGCCGGATGCGGTTGAACGTCGTCGCCAGCCCGAGGAGTTCGGCGGGCTCTTCGGTGTTCGACAGGAGCAGTCGGTTCGCGATGATGTCCACCTCAGGCTCGACTGTCACCTCGCCGTCTTCGATGCTGACCGCCGCGTTCTCCCGACGGAGCCACACCGGCTCGTGACCGAGGTCTTCGACCGCGTTGAGGATTGCCTTCGTCTCCTTACTGTTGTGCAGAGAAAGCACGCCGACACGCACGGCGTCGTCTGTGGTGGACATACTCAGTTGATATCCTCCCGGTTTCAAAGACATGACGGTCGAGAGCCGGCCGCCCGCGGTTCGCGGCCGCGAGGGCGGCGTCGGGCGGTCCGTCGCGACCGTTTATAACCCCGGCCCTCCCATCGCATCACATGGCCGACAACGAGGCCTTCACCTACAACGGCGGGAAGGTCGAGCCGGGCGAGACACAGGACATCCGGTACGGCATCTCCGAGACGTATCTCGGCGACCCGGTTCGCATCCCCGTCACCATCATCAACGGGGAGCAGCCGGGGCCGACCGTGTTCCTCTCCGCCGCCGCCCACGGCGACGAACTGAACGGTATCGAGGTCGTCCGCGAGGTGGCCTACGAGTGGGACCTCGCGGACCTCGCGGGCACGCTCGTCTGCATGCCGGTGATGAACGTCCCTGCGTTCCTCGCCCAACAGCGGTACCTCCCTATCTACGACCGCGACCTGAACCGGTCGTTCCCGGGCTCCGAGACCTCCACGGGGGCCAAGCGGATGGCCCACCGCATCTACCAGAACTTCATCGCACCCTGCGACCTCGGCATCGACTTCCACACGTCGACGCGGGGCCGGACCAACATGCTCCACGTCCGCGCGGACATGTCCGACCCCGCGGTCGCGCGACTCGCCAACGCCTTCGGTTCGCACGTCATCATCGACAGTTCCGGGTCCAGCGGGATGCTCCGAACGGAGTCGTCGGCGAACGGGACGCCGGCTATCACCGTCGAGATGGGCGAGGCCCACCGCTTCCAGCGCGAACTCATCGACGAGGCGCTCGCGGGCGTCGAGAGCGTCTTCGCCGAGTACGGCCTCCGAGAGACCTCGACGGTCAACTGGCCGGGCTGGCGGACCGTCATCTCGGACGAAAACGAGAAGACGTGGCTCCGCGCCGACGCGGGCGGCATCGTCGACATGCACCACGACCGCGGCGCGCTCGTCCACGAGGGCGACCGCATCTGCACGATTACGAACCCGTTCAAGGACGACAACGTCACCGTCGTCGCCCCCTTCACGGGCCTGCTCGTCGGCGTCCTCGAGAATCCGGTCGTCTACCCCGGGAACCCGCTTTGCCATCTCGTCGAACTGAAAGACAAGGTGCGGCGCGTCGTCGAGCGCGAGCAGTCCGGCACCCCCGAGCCGACGCTCTGAGACCGGCCGTCCCGCCCCGAGATATTCGGGGGCCGGCGACTTTTGCCAACCCTCACGAAACTCCATACACGTAAGTTCTATACCCTCCCCTTCCCGACACTCACAAGAGCATGAGTCAGTCTTACAATCGGGGCCTCATCGAGGACTTCAGCAGATGGCGGGAGTTCTCGGCCGGCATGTGGGCCTGGATATTCCACAAGTTCACCGGCTGGGTGCTTGTGGGCTATCTCTTCACCCACATCGCCGTGTTGTCGACGGCCCTCTCGGGCGCGGCGGCGTACACGAACACGATTCAGGCGCTGGAGAGTCTCTTGGTCGTGCGTATTCTGGAAGTCGGGCTGCTCGCGGTGGCGGTGTTTCACATCCTCAACGGACTGCGACTGCTGTTCGTCGACCTGGGCGTCGGGCTGGAAGCACAGGACAAGAGCTTCTACGCGTCGCTCATCCTCACGGGTGTCATCGTCGTCGCGAGCGTTCCCACGTTCCTCTCGGGGGTGAGCATCTAATGGCAGAACGATACACGTCCTTCGAACCCGGCGGCCGGCGGTGGCTCTGGCAGCGGCTGACCGCCGCCTTCCTCGTCGTGGTGCTGGCGTTCCACTTCTTCCTGCTCCACTTCGTCAACCACGCCGACGAAGTGACGTTCGCCCTCTCACAGGCGCGCATGGAGCAGTTGACGTACTTCTCGCTGATGATCCTGTTCCTCGTCACCGCGACGTTCCACGGGGTCAACGGCGTCTACAACGCCCTCGTCAACCAGGGCCTCACGGGTACCCGGAAGACGGCGGTCAAGGCGATTCTCGGTCTCGCGAGCGTCCTCCTCATCGTGCAGGGCGTCCGCACGGCCCTCGAGTGGGCCGGAGGTGTTCCCATCTAATGAGCACGCAAGTTCCCGAATCTGTCGAAGAGGAATCGGCCACGGAGACGGCGTCCGCCGGCAAGCAGAAGCGCGACGCGAAAAAGCGCGAGCGCGCCGAGCGAGTCCAAGAGCAGCGCGAGGCCGAGGCGGCCGAGAAGGCGCGCTCCGCGGACGACACGTTCCACCTCAAGGTCTTCCGCTACGACCCCGAGGTGCCGGAGAAACAGGAGCCCCGCTTCGACGACTTCCACGTCCCGTACAAGCAGGGGATGACGGTCCTCGACGCGCTCATGTGGGCGCGGGACCACTACGACTCCTCGCTTACCTTCCGGCACTCCTGCCGGCAGGCCATCTGCGGGTCCGACGCGCTGTTCGTCAACGGGTCACAGCGACTCGGCTGTAAGACCCAGCTGTCGGACCTCTCGGAGCCGATTCGGGTCGAACCGCTCCCGCACGCCGACGTGGTCAAGGACCTCGTCGTCGACATGGAGCACTTCTACGACCAGATGGAGTCGGTCGAGCCGTACTTCCAGACGAACTCGCTTCCCGACGACGAACTCGACGAGCAGCGCCAGACGCGCGAGAACCGCGAGAAGGTCAAGATGTCCACCCGCTGCATCTGGTGTAGCGCGTGTATGTCCTCGTGTAACATCGCCGCCGGCGACAACGAGTATCTCGGTCCCGCGGCCATCAACAAGGCCTACCGCTTCGCCATGGACGAACGCGAGGGCGAGGACATGAAGCAGCGCCGCCTCGAAATCCTCGAACAGGAACACGGCGTCTGGCGCTGTCAGACCCAGTTCTCCTGTACCGAGGTGTGCCCGAAGGACATCCCTCTCACGGAGCACATCCAGGAACTCAAGCGCGAGGCGATTAAGAACAACCTGAAGTTCTGGTGAACTTCCCGGTGAAACCCTGAAGTTCGACCAACCCTACGACACACCCAAACACACCATGTACGAACACGACGTTATCGTAGTCGGCGCGGGCGGGGCGGGCCTGCGCGCGGCGATTGCGGCACACGAGGAAGGGGCCGACGTGGCCATCGTGTCGAAGCTCCACCCGGTCCGAAGTCACACGGGCGCGGCGGAGGGCGGCATCAACGCCGCGCTCCGCGAAGGCGACTCGTGGGAGGACCACGCGTACGACACGATGAAGGGCTCGGACTATCTGGCCGACGCGCCGGCGGCCGAGACCCTCTGTAAGGACAGCCCGAAAGAGACCATCAAACTCGAACACTGGGGGATGGCGTTCTCCCGTGACGACGACGGCCGCGTCAGCCAGCGACCGTTCGGTGGGCTCTCGTTCCCACGGACCACTTACGCGGGTGCGGAGACGGGCCACCAGCTGCTCCACACGATGTACGAGCAGCTCGTCAAGCGCGGCATCAAGGTCTACGACGAGTGGCACGTGACCCGGTTGGCCGTCTCCGACGAGGAGAAGCCTGAGGACCGGAACTGCCACGGCATCGTCGCCTACGACGTTCAGACCGGGCAGGTCGAGGGCTTCCGCGCCCGCAACGGCGTCATCCTCGCCACCGGCGGCCTCGGACAGGTCTACGACCACACGACGAACGCGGTCGCCAACACCGGCGACGGCGTCGCGATGGCCTACCGCGCCGGCGCGCCGATGGAGGACATGGAGTTCATCCAGTTCCACCCGACGACGCTCCCCTCGACGGGCGTTCTCATCACCGAGGGCGTCCGCGGCGAGGGCGGCATCCTCTACAACGAGAACGGCGAGCGCTTCATGTTCGAGTACGGCTACGCGAACAACCTCGGCGAACTCGCCTCGCGCGACGTTGTCTCCCGGGCCGAGCTCACGGAGGTCAACGAGGGCCGCGGTATCGAAGACGAGTACGTCCACCTCGACATGCGCCACCTCGGCGAAGAGCGCATCATCGACCGCCTCGAGAACATCGTCCACCTCTCGGAGGACTTCGAGGGCGTCAACCCCCTCGACGCGCCGATGCCGGTCAAGCCCGGCCAGCACTACGCGATGGGCGGCATCGAGACCGACGAGAACGGCGAGACCTGCATCTCCGGCCTCTACGCGGCCGGCGAGTGCGCCTGCGCCTCCGTCCACGGCGGCAACCGTCTCGGCGGCAACGCGCTCCCCGAACTCATCGTCTTCGGCAAGCGCGCCGGTCACCACGCCGCGGGCAAGGACATGGAGGAAGCCAGAATCACGACCGGGAAGGTCGGCGACTACGAGCTCGGCGAGGTCGAGTCGCCGGTCGAACTCGGCGAAGCGGGCATCGGTGAGGACGCCGTCGCCGACGGCGGCACGGCGGCGGACGCGGGCGCGTCCGTCTCCGGAGCGGACCTCGTCCAGCGCGCCGTCGAAGACGAGCGCGAGACCATCGACACCCTCCTGGAGCGAGAAGACGGCATCCAGCAGGCCGAGATTCGCGAGCGCGTCCAGAAGTCGATGACGCGCAACGTGAACGTCTTCCGTGAGGAGTCGGCCCTCAAGGACGCGCTCCGCGACATCCGCGAGGCGCGCGAACTCTATCAGGACGTGTTCGTGGCCGACAAGTCGCGGACGTTCAACACGGACCTGCTCCAGACGCTGGAGACGCGCAACATCCTCGACATCGCGGAGGCCATCACGCTCGGCGCGCTCGCGCGCAACGAGTTCCGCGGTGCCCACTGGCGCAAGGAGTACCAAGAGCGCCGCGACGAGGAGTGGCTCAAGCACACGATGCTCTCGTGGAACGACGGCCGCCCGGAACTCTGGTACAAGCCGGTCATCCTCGAAGGCGAGGACAAGACGTACGAGCCGAAGGTCCGGAGCTACTGAGCCGACCGCGACTCGTCCGAGTCGCAGACGCCCTTTCTTTCGACGCCGCCCCCCGAGCGGCGCACCGACGCGCTCAGCGCGCCGAATCGCGTGACCGCGGCCGGGGCCCACCAACGGCTATTTGCCCGCTCGAACCCTACGTCCGCCCGGAAGGGTGGCTCAGTGGTAGAGCACACCGGCGCAGGCCCTCGCGGTCGGTCCGGTGGTTTTCAATGGCTTCGCGTGGTTCGACTCCCGCCCCTTCCGTCTCGGAACCGCGGGTCGCCGGGCCTCGCCATCCGGTGGTCCACCACCCGGTCCCTTCGACGACAGTCGAAGTTGGGGGCGTCGAACACCGACAATTATCCGATGTACGTTCGTGACGAATACAACGATTCTCTCGAATTCGGGACGTTTGACGCCTCACCCCCGCCCGCGGTTCTTCGACGATTGTTGTAAGAGAGTTTTATTATCGTCGAAGCAAACAGGATGACAACGACCATGCAACAGACGGTTCCGACCATCGAAGTCCCCGGCGAACTCGAATCGCCCTCGGCCAAGCTCGTGTACCTCTATCTCACCACACACGACGGCGCGTCCATCACCGACCTGCAGAACGGGCTGGAGATGAAGAAAATCGCCCTCTACAGCATCCTCAGTACGCTGTCGAAGCGCGGCTTCGTTCGACAGGACGCCGAACGCTACCACGTCGCTCAGTGACGGCTCGGCGAGTCAGTGATTTCTCGGCGACCGCGCCGCCCGTACCTGTGCGCCGTCGCGGACCATATCCTCGCAGTTCGGGCAGACGCGCGGATTCTCCATGCCATCGGGAGTGAAGACTCGGGCGTATGCGGGCGTCACGAACGAACCACAGTTCTGACATTCCGGCATGGTTTCTAGTATCCTCCATGAATATCACATAAGTTTTCTCCCTAGACGAGTGCGAGAAGGAGGCCGACAACGAGGAGCGCGAAGATGAGAAGCGTCACGGCGAGCATGAATTGGTCGGTCGCGTTCATACCGAACACGACGTTCCGGATAAAGATAAAATCCCGTCTCGACGCCGCGTCCCCGCCGCACTCGACGGATTTCTGATTTTCGACCACGATAACGAGGGAGGTAGAACTAAATTCATCGCCTCCGTCGGTCCCGTAACGGTCCTCCAATGGAGTTCGTGTACGCGTTGTCTGGGTTGTTCGCCGGGCTCTTTCTCGGAGCGGTGGCAGTCGTCACTGCGCTCACGTACACGCCCTACGGCGCGTCCCTGTTCGACACCGCGATAACGGCGCTGACCGGTGTCACGCTCCAACTGGGAAACCTCCTGTTCATCTCGGCGCTCACCGCCCTCGCGTTCGAGGGCCTCGCGATGAGCGGCATCCGGTATCCGGTCGTCGTCCCCGCGGCGTTCGCGTACGTGCTCACTCACGTCACGGTCTACTACTCGTGCATCCGCATCACCGACCTCCAGTCGGAGCCGCTTGACCCCGACGTTATCATCAAGCATAATCCGTTTCGGGCGCTCGTCCTCGGCGTGCCGGGGTCGCTTCTCCTCATTCGGGTCCGGCCGCCGGCGAGGCGGAACTGAACCCGTCTCGACGAACCGCGGGCGCGGCTCCGGCTCGCGACGAGGGAACGGGGAGACGTGCGGGAGCGCAGAAAACAGTCGAACCGGCGAAGGAAGCCAGGAGTGGGATTTGAACCCACGAAGTCTCGATTACAAGTCGAGTGCATGAACCGCCCATGCTCTCCTGGCGCGTCTGTCGATTACCGGTCCTCCTTTGAGTGTGTATCGTTTCGCATCGATTTCTCCAGTTCGACGCGGTGCGGCTGGTAGCCGTGCCGCCGATAGAACCGACGGGCGGCGTCGTTGTCCGCCAGCACGTCCAGCGCGACGGTATCAGCGCCGGCCTCTCCGAGTGCGGCCTCCGCCGCCGCTAGTAGCCGCGCGCCGACCCCGGCGTCTCGGTACACCGGGCGGACGAACAGGTTCCGAATCATCCCGCGGGTCGCGTCCTGCTCGTACGCCCCCGCTTCGATGTCGAACATGACGAAGCCGACGATGCCGCCCGTCTCTGCGTCTCCCACGTCCTCCGTGCCGCCTCCGTCGCCTCCGCCGGCCGCTCCGGTCGCGTCGTTCTCCTGTCCCTCGCGGGCGACGAGCACGCCGTCGGCGGCGACGTGTCGCGCCAGCGCCTCCCGTATCGGCGTTCGGTTGGCGTCGGCGCGGAGGTGCGACCCGAACGCCCGCTGGTCCGCGGCAAGTTCCACCCACAGGTCGGCGAGGTCGTCGAGGTCGGAAAACGCCGCCGAACTGACGCGCATGGGTCCTGTCGGGGCTCTATCCGCATTTAAGTGTCGGCGATTCGGACCGAGATCGGGTAATCGCGGCCCTGCGGGGTGCCGAGCGGGGTCAGTAAAGACGACCGATGAAGAAAGATTTATCTATGTTTATCGTCCGCACATATCATGAGGATAGTTATCAATGGGTATTGCCGAAACCTACTCCCGTGGCAGGCAGTTCGCCATCGAGCGTCCGTTCGCGCTCGTCTTGGCGGTCATCGTAGTCATACTTCTCGGTGACTTGCTTCGCGGGTTAGCAACAGGGCAGACGCAGTTTGCCGACATTGGCACGCTGGTCTGGGATGGTCTGATGCGGGGGCTCGTAATCGGCCTCGCGGGCATCGGGTTGTCGATGACGTACAGTATTCTAAACTTCGCTAATTTCTCGCACGGCGACTACATCACAGCGGGGGCCTTCTCGGGGTGGGCAACGACGTACCTCATCGCCGGACTCGGACGCGCCGACATCGGCGCGCTCCTGCTCGTCGGGGCCGGGGGGTCGGTCTACGGCGGGACGCTCGGCATCGGGATGCTCTCGACGCCGCTCGCGGTCGTCGCCGGCATCGTCGTCTCCGGCGCGTTCGCTATCGCGCTGTCGCTCGCGGTCGACCGCACCATCTTCAAACCGATTCGGAACGAGGACGGCATCACCCTTCTCATCACGAGTATCGGCGTCGCGTTCGCGCTGCGTTACCTGATGCAGTTCGTCTTCGGCTCTGACGTGCGCGGGACGACCGCTCAGCCGCCGTCGGTGTCGCTGTACTTCATCGATGGTACGGTCTTCATCAACGCCCACGACATCACGCTTCTCGTGGTCGCCTCGGCCTTGATGCTCGGCGTCCACGTCCTCTTACAGCGGACGAAACTCGGGAAGGCGATGCGCGCGATGGCCGACAACAAGGACCTCGCGCTCATCACCGGCATCTCGACCGAGCGCGTCGTCCGCGCGACGTGGATTATCGGCGGCGGGCTGACCGGCGTCGCGGGGTACATGTTCATCCTCTGGAAAGGGACGCTCGGGTTCAACGACGGGTGGCTCCTCTTGCTTCTCATCTTCGCCGCGGTCATCCTCGGTGGCATCGGCTCCATCTACGGGGCCATCGCCGGTGGCCTCGTCATCGGACTGACGGCGTCGATGTCGGTCCTGTGGATTCCCTCGGCGTTCTCGCGGGCCGCGGCCTTCGTCGTCATGATTGTCATCCTCCTCGTGAAACCGTCCGGGCTGTTCAGCGGGAGGGCGACCGCATGAGCGTCCGCGACGACTTTACCGCCCGCATCCCGGGCGGCGACGCGGGCCTCATCGTGCTGGTTCTCCTCGCGACGTACCTCGCGTACGTCCTCGCGGGGCTCGTCCTCGGATACACGCTCCGCGGACAGCTCAACTCCATCGCGACGCTGACGTTCTACATCGGCGTCTTCGCCATGCTGTCGCTCGCGCTCAACCTCCATTGGGGGTACACCGGGCTGTTCAACATCGGTATTGTCGGCTTCATGGCCGTCGGCGTCTACGTCACGGCCATCGTGACGAAGCCGACGTACGTCGCCGGCGGCGCAGCGCAGGTCGGCGGCCTCGGCCTGCCGCTTTGGGTCGGCATCCTCGCTGGGATGCTCGCGGCCGCGCTCTTGGGACTCGTGGTTGCGCTCCCGGCGCTCCGGTTGCGGGCGGACTACTTGGCTATCGTCACCATCGCCATGTCGGAAATCGTCCGGTTCAGCTTCCTCTCGGGCGAACTCCAGCAGTTCCAGCTGTTCGGTAACCGCGTCGGATTCGGCGGCGGGTCGGGTCTCATCCTCGACTTCGCTCCGCCGCTGGAGGCGCTGCTTCGCGGCGTCGGTCTCTGGAACGGGTATCTCGGCTTCGTCGATGCCTTCCAAGTCCTCGTGCCGAGGAACCCCAAGCCAGTCGTCGACGGCCTCGTCTACGGGCTGTTGCTCCTCGGGTTCGTCGCGGCGTTCTACTGGCTTCTCAAGCGCACCGGCGAATCGCCGTTCGGTCGCGTGCTGAAGGCCATCCGCGAGGACGAGGACGTCGCGAACGCCCTCGGAAAGAACACCGACCGGTTCAAAATCAAGTCGTTCATGCTCGGCTGTGCGCTCATGGGGCTCGCCGGCATCCTCTGGCTCGTCCCGCAGGGCGCGGTGACCCCGAACTTCTTCCGCCCGCGCGTGACGTTCTTTGTCTGGATCGCACTCATCATCGGCGGGGCCGGTTCGAACACGGGGAGCGTCCTCGGCGGCGCCGTCTTCGCGGCGGTGCTCTACCAGGGGCCGCGGTACTTCCAGAACCTCGTGTCGGCGGTGTTCCCCAACCTCGACTCGCCGTCCGGCTTCGGGCAGGCCATCTCGCCGCTCATCTCGCAGTTCGACCCCGTGCCGTTCCTCCTGTACACGGTCGACAGCATCCGGCAGCTCCAACTGGTCGTGATGGGGCTCGTGCTCATCTGGCTGATGCACAACCGGCCGGAGGGGATGCTCGGCTACCGCAAGGAGACGGCGTCCGTCATCCCGCTGTCGCGGCCGAAGTCGATGGCCGCCGACGGCGGCAGCGACGACTCGGTCCGCACCGACGGCGGCGTCGATTCCCCGGCTCAGGGAGGTGAGACCGATGAGTGACGCCGCGGACCAGCCGGTCGAAGACGTAGCAAACAAGGTCGACGAAGGGGCGCTCGGCGCGTTCGCCTCCGGCGTCGAAACGTCGGTCGACTACCCGCTTCAGGTCGAAGGTCTGGAGAAGTCCTTCGGTGGCATCACCGCCGTCGACGGGGCCAGCTTCGAGGTCGAAGCCGGGTCGCTCACGGGTCTCATCGGCCCCAACGGGGCCGGCAAGTCGACGACGTTCAACCTCATCACGGGCATGCTCAAGCCCGACGCCGGCACGGTCACGTTCAACGGCGAGGACATTACCGGCGAGGAGCCGCACGAAATCGCCAATCGGGGGATGGTTCGGACGTTCCAGATCGCCCGCGAACTGAGCGAGATGACCGTCCTCGAGAACATGATGCTGGCGCCGAAACACCAGCGCGGCGAGACGCTGTGGCGCTCCGTCATGCCGGGCGTCCGCGACGACGTCCGCGAACAGGAAGAGGAACTGCTCGAACGCGTCTGGGAGGTGCTCGACTTCTTCGACATCGCCCACATCGCAGAGGAGTACGCGGGTAACCTCTCCGGCGGGCAGCGCAAGCTTCTCGAGATGGCGCGGGCGCTTCTGACCGACCCAGACATGCTGCTCTTGGACGAGCCGTTCGCCGGGGTCAACCCCACACTGGAGAAGAAACTGCTCGAACACGTACACGAACTCCGCGAGCAGGGCTACACGTTCCTGCTCGTCGAACACGACATGGACCTCATCATGAACAACTGTGAACACGTCATCGTCCTCCACCAGGGCTCGGTGCTCACGGAGGGGACGCCGGACGAGATTCGGAGCAACGAAGAGGTCATCGAGGCCTACCTCGGGGGCAACGTATGAGCGTCGACGCCAACACCGACGCGACGAGCGGTGCGGGCGTCGAAGGACGCGACGACGTGCTCCTTCGCGTCCGCGACCTCGACGCCGGCTACGGCGACCTCCAGATTCTCACCGACGTCGACATGGACGTGTTCGACGGCGAGTACGTCACCATCGTCGGGCCGAACGGGGCCGGCAAGTCGACGACGATGAAGTCGGTCTTCGGCCTGACCGCCCACATGGGCGGAACGGTCCAGTTCAAAGACGAGGATATCACCGGGCGTCGACCCGAAGACATCATCCACGTCGGCATCGGCTACGTCCCGCAGAACGACAACATCTTCCCGACGCTGACGGTCGAGGAGAACCTCGAGATGGGCGCGTACATCCTCGACGAGGTGCCACAGGACGCCATGGAGGCGGTCTACGAGCGGTTCCCCATCCTCAGAGAGCGGAAAGACCAGAAGGCGGGTACCATGTCCGGCGGGCAACAGCAGATGCTCGCGATGGGTCGCGCGCTCATGCTCGAACCCGACCTACTGCTCTTGGACGAGCCCTCGGCGGGCCTCGCACCCGACCTCGTCAAGGAGATGTTCGACAAAATCGACGAGATTAACGAGGCCGGCACGGCCATCCTGATGGTCGAACAGAACGCGAAGGAGGCGCTCCGGCGCTGCGACCGCGGCTACGTCCTCGCCAACGGACAGAACCGCTACATGGACACCGGCACCGCGCTTCTCGAAGACGAACAGGTCCGGCAGGACTTCCTCGGCGGATAGTCCGTACCGCCGTCGGGCGGCCGCGGTATTTTTCGGTCGTCAGTCGCAGACGTACTGGAACGACTCGACAGAGAGTCCGCCATCGAGCGTCACCGTCGTGTTCGTGTTCCAGCAGTAACACGCCGCGTAGGCGACCGTCTCCGACCCCACGGGCGTCTCGATGGTCAACTGGTACTTGTCGCCGATTGGAACGTCGAACGCGACGTTCGACTCGCCGGGTGGGACGGTCTGCGTCGTCTCCGAGACGACCGCGTCCTCGGAGCCGGTCCCGTCAGCGTCCGAGTCGCCACCACCGGCGTCCCCGGCGTCGGGTCGGAGGAGCGTCAGGGTCACGTCGCGTTCCGTCTCACCCTCGTTTTTCACGTGAACTGAGGCCCGTTTCGGCCACGCACAGCCGACTCGGATCGAACCGTCTTCCGCGACGAGGACCGCGAGCGTCGGCCACGCCCACTTCTCCGGGATGTGCCACTCGTGGGCCACGGTGCGTCCGTCTTCGGCCTCTACGAACACCTCGTAAGTGCCGTGGGACTTCACGAGCGCCGGCGTCGAAATCTCTCGGTCGGTCGCCGCGTCGAAGGCGTGTTCGAAAAAGCGAGTCCCGTCGTGTTCGATGGCGACGGTGAGCCGAACGTCGTCGTCGCTCCGGTTTCGAATCTTCGCGGTCGGCGGCGCGAAGATGTCCGTCGTGTCCGGAAACGAGTACGGGAGGTCGGCGTCGTCGAGGTCCGGCGTCACGCGCTGCCGCGGTTCGAGGACGGCGTCGGACGTGACGACGAGTTCGAGGTGGCGCGCCTCGTCTGTGACCGTCCACTCGTAGTCGAGCGTCGCACCCGTTTCGAGTTCCGCGACGACGCGGAAGGAACCCTCACCGACGAGGTCGTTCTCGACACTCCGCCCGCGGCCGGGTCCCGCTCCGATGTCGAACGAACCGTCGAAGTGCGTCTCGTCGCCGTCGGTCACTCGGACCGACAGCGTGTGTGACTCGTCGTCCTCGTTGACGACCGAGAGGCCGATGCTGGAGTCCGGCTCCGGTTCCGACGTGTCCGTCTCGGTCGTCGAATCAGTCGGCGAGTCAGTCGTCGCCGTGGTCGTCTGTGGGTTCGCGGGAGTCTCGACCGACTCGTCCGAGTCGCCGAGACAGCCGCCGACGAGCCCGAGGGCCGAGCCGGCGACCGTCGAGAGGAGGGCGCGGCGCTTCATCGACGTACACCTGTCAGCGGTCGTATGAGTGTCTTGTGCCGTCATGGACGCTCGGCGGGAGCGTGGTGGAACTGTGGTGGAGGCGTGACGCGGTGACCGAGCGCGGCCGCTCGTGGCGGCGGCGACGAAAGAAAAGTCGGGCCTGTCGGGTCGGTCTTAGTTCTCCGGGCCGGACAGCGCCGTCTCGATGACCGAGGAGTACGACGACTCGCCGATGTTGAACGCGACCTGATTGTACACTTCGCCGTCGAACGAGTCGCTGAACACGTTCGAGAAGCGCTCCGAGAGCTGCTGGCCGTAGTCGTTGTTGACGTACAGCGTCGAGACCGAACTGACTTCGAGGCGCTCGGCCATGACCTGCGCCATGACGCGGCCCTGCAGGAAGTCGGACGGTGCAGTCCGGAAGATGAAGTCGTTGTCTTCGAGGTTCGAGACGGACAGCGCCGTCGAGGACGGCGAGCAACCGACGATTTCGTTCGGGATGAACGCCTGCTGTGAGACGGGGACGTTCACGCCGGACGACGCGGAGCCACAGACGGACGGGACGCCCGCGGAGACGAGCGACTGCGCGGCGGAGACACCGGCGTCCGGGGACGTTTGGGTGTCTTCGATTTGCGCGTTAACGGAGAGTCCGGCCGGGTTGGCATCGTTGACCTGTATGACCGGAATCTGTGCGGCCTGAATCATCGGCGCACCGACGGCCGCGAGGTCACCAGTTTCGGGCAGGAGGATGCCGACCGACATCTCGCGGTCGGAACCGCCCGGGCCGCTGTCCGCGGACGGGCCGTTCCCGTCGGGGTTCTCGCCGGCGAACGACTGCGTCTCGACGCTCGACGTGGCGTTGTTCTCGGCGTCGAACTCCCAGATGGCGTACGCGGCTTCTGCCGGGTCGCCGTTCTCGTCGAAGTTAACCGACGAGGACGCGCCCTGGTAGTCGATGTCTTCGCCGTTCGCGGCAGCCTCGATACCCTCGACGAGGTTGTCCGGTCCGACGGTCATTCCGCCGGGGTTCGCCATCCGGCGCATCTGGTCTTTGATGGCCGGACCGGAGTTCTCGCCGGCCGCAGCGTTCGAGAGCAGTTGAATCGCGACCGAGTCGTACGTCTGCGACGTGAAGACGCCAGGTGCAGAGCCGTATTCGTCCTGGAACAGCTGGTTGAACGTGTCTTGGTTCGGACCGCCGGCCGCCGGGGCCGTCCCGGTGACGTTCTCCATGTCGTTGCCGACCTGTCCGGGCATCGACCCAGAGCGCATTCCGTCGGGCACGAGTATCTCCTCGCTCCCGTCGGACGCGCTGTAGTAGTCACGGAACAGTTGAATACCACTTTCGGGGTAGCCGATGACGACGAGCCCTTCGGGACCGCCGCCACCGCCACCGCCACCGATGCATCCGGATAAGCCAGTCAAGCCTGCCGCGCCCGCGGCTCCCACTCCCTTGAGGAAGTCGCGGCGTACGATATCACGTACCATGTGAAAGGCAATGGCAACTCCTACTTATAAAACTTACTCCCTACGTTTGAAAAGCCATGATAATTGCGACCGACGGCGGTGCGAGAATCGGCTGTGTGAGAACGTCAGACATCGTGTTTTATATACGACCGCGCCGAAGCCGGTGAACCGCTGCGTTCAAACCCGTTCGCGGGCGTCTTTGGAACAATGACTATCCCGTCGTTCGTTATCGGTATCGCGGGGGGGAGCGGTGCCGGCAAGACCACCGTGGCCCGACTCATCACGGAGAACGTCGGCGAGTCCGTGACGCGGATTCCGATTGATAACTACTACAAAGACCAGAGTCACTTGGAGATGGACGAACGCGAGCAGGTGAACTACGACCACCCCTCGGCGTTTGAGTGGGGCCTCCTGTACGAACAGCTCTCGGAGCTACTGGAGGGGAGAGCCGTCGAGATGCCGCAGTACGACTTCGAGATACACAACCGGAAACCCGAGCGGAACACCGTCGAACCGACCGACGTCATCATCCTCGAAGGGATTCTCGCGCTCTACGACGAGGACGTAAACGAGATGCTCGACCTCCGACTCTACGTCGAGACTGACGCCGACGTTCGCATCCTCCGGCGCATCCAGCGCGACGCTATCGACCGCGGACGCGACCTGCAGGGCGTCATCGACCAGTACCTCTCGACGGTCAAGCCGATGCACGAGCAGTTCATCGAGCCGACGAAGAAACACGCGGACCTCATCATTCCCGAGGGAGCCAACAGCGTCGCCGTCACGCTGCTCGAAGAGAAAGTCCAAGCGGAAGTCGAAGGCGACGAGACGCGCACCTGGGAGCGCGACGCTATCGAACGGAAAGTCCAAGAGCGGACCTCGTCCCGCGGGCCCGACAACTAACGCGGCGTCGCGGGTCGAAAATCGGGGTCTCGAAGCTTACGCCTTCTTGCCGGTGACGAACTGCGCTGCGCCCTCGTAGAACCAGAAGTCGTTTTCGCGCATCGCCTTGCCGACTGCCTTGTGCAGTTCGATGAAGTCCCCGAACTCCTCGCCTTCGACGTGCTCGAAGATGTCCGCGAGCGAGACAACGCGTTCGTAGTCGAGTCGGATGGGGTGGTCGCCGAACTCCTCGACGAACTCCGCTTTGTTCAGCGGGAAGTCCTCGTCTTCGTTGACCTTCTTCGCGATGACTGCCTGGCCGTACTTGCGTCCGCCTTCGCTCCCCTCTTCGCCGTCCGGGTCGTGTGGCCAATCCATACCCGAGTGTTGGCAGGCCGATTCAAAGCCGTTACGCATTTGTGGGGATTTGTCACGCGGAACGTCGCGGTCGAGCCGCCTCGTCTACTCGTGCCGTTTGCTACCGATGAACAAGAAATATACGCGTGGCACGCCATCGTTCTTGGAGTCATGCGAGCGACCGAGCGCCCGACGTTCGAATCCGAGGCCAGCAAGCTGATTTACGAGTACGTCGAGCGGCATGGCACCGCCAAGCGAAACGTCCTCCTCGACGTTGCGCCCGTCTCGTCCGACGAGTTCAGAACCGAACTGGAGCGGCTGAAATCCCGCGGTTATCTCCAAGAAGACGGCGGCACGCTCCAGTTGGCGCTCGACGTGGGCGCTATCGAGGAACACGAGACCGACGCGGGAATCGTCACCATCCGACCGGGTCGCCAGCGGGACTTCGAGGGCCTCGTCGACGCGATTCGCGACGTGACCTCCGAAGAGACGTACGTCGTCGCCGAGACAATCGCCGAGCAACTCCTCTACGACGAGGCGGTCACGCGCCACAACCGGGTGGAGTCTCGGGTGTTCTTCGTGGCCACTATCGGCGAGGAGGTCGTCGGCTGGACGCACCTCGAACTCCCGCAGGTGTCGCGCATCCGCGAGACCGCCCAGCAGACCGTCGGCGTCAAGGAGGACTACCGCGGGTTGGGCATCGGGAGCCTCCTGCTTCGTCGCGGCCTCGACTGGGCCGAAGCCAACGGTTTCCGGAAGGTGTACAACAGCGTTCCGATGACGAACGACCGCGCGCTGGAGTTCCTCGGCGACCACGGCTGGGAGACCGAAGCGATTCGCAGGGACCACTACACCATCGGCGACGAGCACGTCGACGAAGTGATGATGGCGTACCAGTTCTGAGCGGGTTGTGGGCGGTGGGTCGCTTTTTGCGGGGTCGTTGGTGTCGCTTAGCGAGGGTGCGGTGGGACTGGGATTTAAACCCCACTCGCTCCGCTCACGTCGTTCGCTCCGCTCGCTGCTTCAAATCCCAGTCCGTCTCCGATTTCCACTCACAGAGCCGCGCAGATGCCACTGCGCGGCGTAGGATTCGTGGAAAATGCGGTGGGACTGGGATTTGAACCCAGGATTCCGTGAGGAAACCTGCTTTCAAGGCAGGCGCGTTAGGCCACTCCGCCATCCCACCTTCGCACGACAGTTTTGCGTCGGATACCTAAGTGTTGTCGCTTCGCTCAGTCGCGGACGAGTTCCAACACGCCGTCCGTCGATTCGACTCGAAGCCCCTTCTCGAAGACGAACGTCGTCGTGTGCTCGGGGACGAGGCGCTCGGATTCGACCCGGGAGCGGAGCATCGGGACGACCGTGGCGAGGTCCGCGCCGGTTTCGAGGACGGGAAGCATCGGGACGTAGTCGAGGCCGTGGCCCGCGTCGTCGGCGCGCTCGGCGAGCGTCTCGACTTCCGGCTCCGCGTAGGCGTCGGTGAAGTCGATGGGGTCGAGGAAGCCCGAGAAGTAGACGCGCCCTTCCGTCGAGGGCCCGAGGACGACCGGCGTGCTCCGGAGTTTCATCGCCGCGCTGTCGATGTGGGTGCGCCCGAGAAGCGGCGCGACCGGGCGGACGACGGCGACCGAGTGGACCTCCTCCTCGTTGAGGAGATGCGAGACGGTGTTGCCCGCGCGGGCGGAGAACGACGACCCGACCTGCGGTTCGAACCGCGCGTCGTCGGTGCCGCCGAGGGCGTCGGCGACGACGCTCCGAATCTCGGCCTCCGAGTCGTGGTCCCCGGCGAACTCGTCGGGGATGTCGTCCTCGGTGCGGTAGTTGACGAGGAGGTCGCCGCCCGACCGCTCGACGGCGATACAGACGTCTTTGAGCATCGCGGCGTAGAGCTCCGCGGCTTCGGCTTCGGTGAGCGGACTCGTCTCCGCGAGTTCCGAAAGCACCAGTCCCGGCCGCGGCGGTTCGGCGAGTACGGCGATGACCGTCATACCCTCCCCTCGCGCCGGGGAACCCTTGAACCCGCCGCTTGTGGCCCGGCGAATCGGAGGCCGGCGAAGACTGGACCCTCCGCGTACCGCCCCGTCTCAGCGACTCTGCCGACCCTTCGTCTGTCGGTAGTCTCGGCCGAACACCGACTCGCGGACGTGTTCGACGAACGCCTCGGCGTCGGCGTCGGTCAGGCGCTCCGGCTCCTTCATCGGGACGAGTTCGAAGCCGCGGCCGCGGATGGTCGTCGCGTGCTCCGCGTCCACGTCGAAGCTGTCGGCCGCGCGCGTGGTGTAGTCAAACGCGAGCGCCTCCAGCGCGGCCTGCCCGACGGGGACGATGATGTGCGGGTTTATCATCCGAATCTCCGCGTTCAGGTAGGGTTCGCAGGTCGCGACTTCGTTATCGGTCGGCCCGCGGTCGGGGTGGCGACAGCGCGTGAGATACGTGAAAAAGACGTTCTGCACGTCCGGCTCCTCGGCGTCAGGCTCGGACCGGACGAACCCGAGGTCGCCAAGAATGTGCTGGACGCGCTCGCCAGCCTCGTCGCCGGTGAAGGGGACGCCCGTCCGCTCCGCGGCCCCGGTCGGAGCCTCGCCGACGAACAGGAACTCCGCGCCCACGTCGCCGTAGCCGTGGACGACCTGCTCGCGCGTCTCGCAGAGCGCCGAGCAGTTCGTGCAGTCGGTGTCCATCGAGAAGGGGTTCCGGAACTGGCGTTGGTGTGCGTCCACACCCACGAATTCGGCTCCGGGACCAAAACCCGCCCGGTCCGCGCAGATAATCGAGTCGCACCCTCGCTGACGGGGGGCAGCCGAGTCGGCGAGTGCGTGGTGAAAGTAAACACGGGGCGAACAGGCGGAGACGTGTGTAAAGACGGCGCAGTCGCTCGAACCGCGGAATCGAGAAAAGCGGAAGTGAATCGACTGGCGTCGGTTGTGGGTCGGTTGCGGGTCGGTTGCGGGTCGGTTGCGGGTCGGTTGCGAGGCGGGGGAGAGGCACGAAGCGGGCGGTCGGGGGAGTCAGCTCAGCGGTCGATGCCGCCCTGCGCCTTGATGTCCATGATGTGGCGGACGTTCAGGTAAATCTCCTCGGGCGAGGTGTCGCCGTCGGGGTCGTAGAGGTCGCTGACGCGGTAGAGGATGGCCGACACCTGCCGGCTCTCGGAGGACTCGCCGTAGATGTCGTCGGCGATTTCGCGGAGGAACGCGACGCGCTCTGGGTCCGCGGGGAAGTCGGCGTCCGAGTCTGGAGCCATCTCCCAGTCGACCTCCTCGGAGTCCGCGCCGGGGGCGGCGTCCGCATCGGCGTCCCCGCCCGCGTCGGGCCGTCCGTCGTCGCTCATCGCTCGCTGACGGTCCGCCGCTGGACAACGCCGACCATGTCGGCGATGTTCTCGGTCATCACGCGGAACGCGTCGGCGGTCTCGTCGTCGTCTTCGAGGACGATGGGCTTGCCGCCGTCGCCGCCCTCGCGGACGGCCGGGTCGAGCGGGAGCGCCCCGAGGAACGGCAGGTCGTTCGACGCGGCGAACTCGCGGCCGCCGCCCGCGCCGAAGATGTCGTGGCGGTTCCCGCAGTCGGGACACCGGAACGTGCTCATGTTCTCGACGATGCCGAGGACGTTCGTGTCGTGCTTGCCGAACATCCGAAGCCCCTTGTTGGCGTCGTCGAGGGCGACGTTCTGCGGGGTCGTGACGATGACTGCGCCCGTGAGCGGGAGCGTCTGGAGGATGGACAGTTGGGTGTCTCCCGTGCCCGGCGGGAGGTCGAGGACGAGGTAGTCGAGGCTGCCCCACTCCACGTCCTCGACGAGCTGCGTGAGAAGTTGGTGGACCATCGGGCCGCGCCAGATGACCGGGTCGTCGTCGCCGACGAGGAAGGCCATCGACATGAGTTTCATCCCGTACTTCTCGGGCGGGACGATGGTCTGGTCTTGGGTCGCCTGCGGCGCTTCCTCGGCGGCGACCATCCGCGGGACGTTCGGCCCGTAGATGTCGGCGTCGAACAGGCCGACGCGCGCGCCGAGTTTCGAGAGGCCCGCCGCGAGGTTCACGGCGACCGTCGACTTCCCGACGCCGCCCTTCCCGGAGGCGACGGCGATGATGTTCTTCACGCCGGGGAGGACCTCCTCGTCGGGGTCGCGGTCGCTCGGAATCTTGGCGGTGAGGTCGGCCTCTAGTCCGTCCTCGGCGAGGACCTCGCGGATTCGACGGCCGATGTCCGTCTCCGCCGGGGAGTACGGGGCACCGAGCGCGAGCGAGATGCGGGCGGTGTCGCCGTCGACCTCGACGGCGTTCACGAGCCCGAGCGAGACGATATCGTCTCCGAGGTCTGGGTCCTCGACCGCACGCAAGCGGTCGCGTACGTCGGCTTCGTCCATGTCCGTCACTCCGGCGGTGCGGCCGATAAGAGTTTTGTAAGGCCCAGTCGGGAATGGCGACCGAGACAGTCCCGACGGCCGCACCCGAAGACGTTTAAATCCTGTCTGGGACCAAACATTAGTGCCCTCCACTCACGGTCCCTGTGCCGGCGGCCAAGCCCTCTCCAGACGACGACTCCTCGCGGCGCTCGGAACCGGCGCGACGGTTTCACTCGCGGGGTGTTCGGCGACGAATCGTCGCACGACTGTCACCGGGTCGTGGCAGACGCGCGGCTACGACCCTGCTCGTACTGGCGCACCTGAAGACGTATCTGGACCAGAGCCACCACTTGACCGGCGGTGGAAAGCCGACTTCGTCGGTGACTGGAACCAAACCTCACCAATCGTCGTCGGCGACACCGTCTACCTCGGGTCGATGACCGGGGGGATGTCGGGGAGAGAAGCCGAAACCTATCTCAACGCCTTCGACGCCAGTACTGGGGAGGTTCGGTGGACGCGGTCCATAGAGCAACACACCCCGAAATACAACAGTTCGTACGCTGACTCCCTCACCGCTAGTGACGACGGCCTCTTCATCCAGACGTTCCGTGGCCTCCGCGCGCTTGACTTCGACGGCACCGAACGATGGACGTTCGAGAACACGGGTCCTCGGTTTCTCGCAGACATCTGCCACCCGGCGGTCGTCGACGGCGTCGTGTACACCGGAACCTATGGGTCGACACGAGTTCGGGGTGACGGCGACGAGTACCGCGGCTCAGAAGGACTGTTCGCTCTCGACGCCGCAGACGGGAGTCTCCTGTGGAAGTACAAGCCGGACGAGTACGCGACCGACCTGACGTTCAGTCCGACTGTCGCCGATGGAACGGTCTATCTCTGCTTTCTCGGACGCGCTCTCGTCGCGCTCGACACCGCCGACGGCGAGGTGCAGTGGACGAGAGCGGTTCCTGCGGACACACCCGCAACCGTGCGAAACGGAACGGCGTACGTCGCAACGCAAGTCTTCCACGAGCGTGACGACACGTACGAGTACAGACTGTACGCGTTAGACGCCGAGACCGGCGAGACGGTCTGGGACCGACCTGTCGGTGGTGCGTGGTCGTCACGGGGTATCTCACACGACGGGTCTGCGCTCTACCTCTCGAGTGACCACCACCTGGTTTCGCTCGACGCCGAGACCGGTGAGCCGCGGTGGCGTGCCTTCAGCGATGCGAGCGACTGGTCCGAGATTGGGTGGTTCGACGATGACCACGCACCGATTGCCGGGTGGGGTGTCCCCGTCGTTATCGACGATGTGGTCTATGCGGGCGACGGCGAGTACGGAACACTCGTCGCGCTCGAGAGTGACACGGGCGAACCCCTCGATGCCGCACCGCACCGACGATGGGGCGCGAGCGGCACAGAAGGCTCGCCTGCAGTCGCAGACGGTGTGGCGTTCTACACGACACCGCACTTCCTCCACGCCGTCGATACGAACGCCTTCGAGTTCTGGTGAGTGGTAACCGATATCAGTTACTCCGATCCAGTCATCGACAGCGAATTTATCAACGTACACTCCCAGGATTCGGTATATGGTGCTGGTGGACGACTTTGGCCGCGAGGTAACCGGCGTTCGAATCTCTCTGACCGACCGGTGTAACTTCGACTGCGTCTACTGCCACAACGAGGGCTTGGGCGACACGCGCGGGCCGATGGACCCCGCTGACGAGGAGATGAGCGCCGATGACGTGGTCCGTTTTCTCGAAGTCGTCGAGGAGTACGGCGTCGAGAAAGTGAAGTTCACCGGCGGGGAGCCGATGCTCCGCGCGGACCTCGAAGAGATTATCCGCCGGACGCCCGACTCGATGGAGACCTCGCTCACCACGAACGGGACGTTCCTCGGCGACCGCGCCGAGGACCTCGTCGCGGCCGGACTCGACCGCGTGAACGTCTCGCAGGACGCCCTCGACCCCGAGGCGTTCGCCCAAATCACGAAGTCCGGCGCGTACGACAAGGTGATGGAGGGCGTCAAGGCCGCGGTCGACGCCGGTCTCACGCCCGTGAAGCTCAACATGGTCGTGTTCACGAAGACCGCGGGCCACGTCGAGGAGATGGTCGAGTACGTCGCCGAAAACGAGGGGCTACAGCTCCAGCTCATCCAGTACATGCCCGAACTGACGGGGCGCCCGGAGTGGAACATCGACATCGAGCGCGTCCACCGGTGGCTGGCCGACCTCGCCGACGAGGTCGAGGTTCGCGACATGCATCACCGACGCCGCTACTACGTCGGCGAGGGGATGGTCGAAATCGTCGACCCCGTGGAGAACCCCGAGTTCTGCGCCAACTGCCATCGCGTGCGCGTAACACACCAAGGCTACCTCAAGGGCTGTCTCAACCGCAACGACGACCTCCGTCCGATGGGCGAGATGACGCGGGAGGAAATCCGCGAGACGTTCGAGGCGGTCGTCGCCAACCGCGTGCCGTACTACGGCGAGTACCTCGTCCGCGACGACGACGACGGCTGGACCATCAACGAAGAGTACATCGGGGCCTGAGCGCCGGTCGCCCCGACGCGCGAGCTTTTGTCCTCTGACGACTTTTCGGAGCCCATGACTGTCACCGTCGAGCGGGTGGTCCTCGCGACGGACGGAAGCGCCCCCGCGGCGACCGCCGCGGCCCACGCGCTGTTTCTCGCCCGCGTCCTCGACGCGTCGCTCCACGTCGTCTCCGCGACCGGGACGCCGCCGGCCGCTGCCGAGACCGTTGAGACCGCCGAGCCGTCCGTAAGCGCCGCCTTCGAAGCGGAGGAGGCCGTCGGAACGGTCGTCCGCCGTGCGCTCCTCGCGGAGGTCCGAACGACCTCGGAAGTCGCCGACGGTCCGGCAGCGGCCGTCGTGGAGCGCGCCGTCGGCGAGGGAGACCTACTCGTCCTCGGACGGCACGGACAGACCGGTTCCGGCCAGTTTCTCGTCGGGTCGGTCGCGGAGCGACTTCTCGACGCGCCGCCGGTCCCGACGCTCGCGGTTCCGGCGGCGGCCACCGAGCCGAACTACCGGACGGTTGCGCTTCTCGCGGACGGCGAGTCGTCGGCGGGGTCGGTCGCGCCGCTCGCCCGCCGTATCGCCGCGGCGACCCGCGCGACGCTCCAACCGCTCGCCATCGTAGACGGTCGCGATGCCGCAATCGCGTCGCCGGAGAACCTCCGAGCGCTCGAAACCGAAGCGCGAGCCCGACTGAACGACGTCGTCGCCGCGGCCGCGAGAGACGCCGTGGAATCCGGAGGAACCGTCCAAACCGGCGAGCCCGCGGCCGAACTGCTGGCACACGTCGAACGGGTGGGGGCCGACGCGGTTGTCCTCGGTGTCGCGGGGGCCGGCGGCGGAACCCGGCGAACCCGGCGCACGGAACACCGCGCCGGCGGGGTCGTCGCCAGTCGAGTCGTCCGCCACGCAGGAGTTCCGGTTCTCGTCGTCCCGAGCGGGAGTAACGGTGCAAAACGCTGAACTAGTTTTTAGAAGTTCCATTCAATTTATACGTCCCCACTACTCAGGGTAGCGTGTTGATTGTACGTTCAGTCAGCCGCCGTTCGGCGTGGACGTACGACCGCGTTCGTCTCTCCCCCATCCCCACCGGCGGACGCGATTCAACATCCGCACCCCACCACCCCTCTACACTCCATGAAACTCTCACGTGCACTCGTGGTCTTGCTGGTCGTCTTGGTCGCCGTACCGAGCCCAGCGATGGCCGGTATCGTCGGCGAACCGAACCTTCAGGCGTACGCGCCGAGCAACAAACTCGTTCCCGGGCAGGAGACCTCCCTGAATGTCGTCGTAACTAACTACGGCGGCGACAGCGAATACCGGAAGTTCTCCTCGGCCGAAAGCGCCGCGTCGCTGAGCGACCAGCAGCGCTCGGCGCTCGAAGCCCAGGTCAAATCGACGCGGAACGTCAGGCTCACACTCGAATCCGGTGACGCGCCGGTCGAGGTGAACACCGCGACACTCCCGGTCGGCGACATCCCGCACGCGACCCAGCGGGACGCCTCGTTCTCCGTCTCAGTCAAGGAGAACGCCACGCCGGGGACCTACGAGATGACGCTCGTCGCGAAGTACGAACACGACTCGTCCGTCCGCGACGACGGTGACGTGCAGAACGAAGAGGAGAACACCGAAGAGATTCCCGTGACCGTCGTTGTCGAGCAGGCCCCGCGCTTCGAGGTCGTCTCCGTGAACACGACCGCGCAGGTCGGCGGCAGCGGGACGACCACCGTCACGATGCGCAACGTCGGGACGCTCCCCGCGTTCGACTCCTCCGTCACCGCGACCTCGCAGAACCCCTCGATAACGTTCGGTCAGTCCGCCTCCGCGACTCGGTACGCCGGTTCGTGGGGCGTCAACGAGACGCGCCGGATCGAATACGAGACGAGCGTCGCGTCCAGCGCCGCCGTCCAGCAGTACGCTCTCTCGCTGGGGGTGAGCTACGAGGACGAAGACGGCGTCGCCAAGCAGTCGAAGAATATCGCCACCGGCGTGAGGCCGGTGGCCGAACAGGAGTTCTCCATCGACGCCGAGCAGTCGACGCTCCGCGTCGGCCGCGAGACCACCGTCAGCGGAACGCTCACGAACGACGGCCCGCAAACGGCTCGCGACGCCGTGCTCACTATCTCCTCGAAGTCGCCGAACACGAACATCAAGGAGACCGAGTACGCGCTCGGAACCCTCGGAGTCGGCGAGTCCTCGGACTTCTCGTTCTCGGTCGAAGTGACCGACTCTGCGGACGCCGGCCAGCGGCAACTGAGCTACACGGTTGAGTACCGAAACTCCGAGGGCGACACCCAGCAGTCGAAGTCTCTCCTGATGAACGCCGAGGTGAAACCAAAGCAGAACCTCTTCGGCGTGACCACGAAGAACGGGAGCATCGAGGCGGGCGGCTCGCAGACCGTCACGCTCGTCGTGACCAACAACGGCGACGAGACCTACCGCAACATCGACGCCAAAGCCTTCGCCGACAGCCCGCTGACGCTTACCGACGACACCGCGTTCATCCAAGAACTCGGCCCCGGCGAGTCAACCGAGATTCCCCTCGAACTGAGCGTCGGTTCCTCGGCCAACCCGAAGGTCTACTCCTTCGACATCGACTTCCAGTACGAAAACGAGGACGGCGAGCGCAAGCTCTCCGACCAGTATCCGGTCGCTATCGACGTCACCGAAGCGAGTGGCGGCGGCGGCCTCTCGATGCCCCTCGTCGGCGGTCTCGTCGTCGTCGGACTCGGCGTCGTCGGCTTCCTCTGGTACCGCCGCTAACCGCCCCACTTTCCCCCCACAATGATAGACTACGAAGTGTACGTCGACCGCCTCGGCGGGTTCATCGTCGAGAACCCCGGGAGAGTCGTGGCGCTGTTCTTCGTGCTGACGCTCGTCTTCGGGGCCGGACTCGGAAACATCTCGACCGACTCCGGCACCTCGCAGTTCACCGAGGACTCGCCCGCACAGGAAGCCCTCGACGACGTCAACCGGGAGTTCTCACCCGCGTTCGAGACGAGTTCGGGGAGCACCCAACTCATCCAACGGGACGATAACGTCCTCTCGAAACCGGCGATGCTCGACATGTTGCGGCTCCAAGAGCGCATCTTGAGCCGGCCCGACCTCCGGGCGACCTCCGCGTCGAGCGTCGCGTCCACGGTCGCCCAGACGCTCGACCCGTCGGCGACGACCATCGACGAACAGATAGACGCGCTCGAATCGGCCTCGCCAAGCGAGGTCCGCGCCGCGGCCAAGCAGGCGACCGCGAGCCCGCAGGTCTCGTCGCTTCTGAGCGACGACTTCAACCGCCAGTCCGTCGAGGCCTCCTCGACCATCGGCGTCGTGAGTCACGAGGTTCCCGGCCTCTCGTCGAGCGCCGGCACCTCCGGAACCAGCCCGATGACGGGCATTCAAGAGGAGATTCAAACGATGACTTCCGTCTCGGACAGCGACATCCGCGTGTTCGGGAGCGGCATCATCTCCAGCGAGTTGGGCAACGTCATCGCCGACTCGCTCTTACTCGTGGTTCCGGCGGCGGTGCTCCTCATCTTCGGGTTCCTCGTCGTCGCCTACCGCGACCCCATCGACCTGCTCCTCGGCGTCGTCTCGCTCATCATCGCCGTCGTCTGGACGTTCGGGTTCATGGGCCTCGCGGGTATCGCGTTTAGCCAGATGCTCATCGCGGTGCCGCCGCTGTTGCTCGCGGTCGGCATCGACTTCGGGCTTCACGCGGTGAACCGCTACCGCGAAGAGCGCGTCAAAGACCTCGCGCCGGTCCCCTCGATGCGGACCACCATCAAACAGCTCTCGGTCGCGTTCTTCATCGTCACCGGCACGACGGTCCTCGGGTTCCTCGCGAACGCCACGAGTGACCTCGCGCCCATCCGCGACTTCGGTCTCGTCGCGGCGGTCGGCATCATCTTCACGTTCCTCGTCTTCGGGGTGTTCCTCCCCGCGGCGAAGCTCTACGCGGACGAACTCCGCGAAAAGTACAACGTCCCCGAGTTCGCCTCCCAACCCCTCGGAAGCGAGGGCGGCCTGCTCGCGCGGGTCCTGTCGGGCGGCGTCATCATCGGTCGGAAGGCCCCGCGGGCGTTCCTCGTGGTCATCCTGCTCACGACGGTCGTCGCCGGCGCGTACGGGACCGGCGTCGATACGACGTTCTCCCAGGAGGACTTCCTTCCGCCGGAGGACCAACCCGCTTACCTCCAACAGCTCCCAGAGCCGTTCAAACCCGGCGTCTACACCGTCACGAAAGACCTGAACTTCCTCGAAGACAACTTCGAGAGCACGCAGGGTGACAGCGTGACAATATACGTCGAGGGACAGTTACGGCAGGACTCGTCCCTCGAGATGATTCACCGCGCCGGCGAGGACCCACCGGAGTCGTTCGTCACCGACGACCGGCGTGCGGAGACGACGAGCATCGTCACAGTCATCCAGAGCTACGCGGAACAGAACCCTGAGTTCGCCGCGCTCGTCGCCCGGAACGACGCCGACGGTAACGGCGTCCCGGACGACAACCTTGAGACGATATACGACGAACTCCTCAGTTCGCCGGTCTCCGACCAGGCGTCGTCGTACATCACAGAGGACTACCGCAAGACTCGCGTGGTCTACACCGTTGAGGGCGACGCCACACAGGACGCCATCGTCGCAGACGGGAAACTCGTCGCTGAGCGTCTCCGTATGGACGCCACGGCGACCGGGAGCACCGTCGTCTTCAAGGGAGTCTCCGACACGATCTTCCTGTCGGCCATCGAGAGCCTCGCCGTCGCGCTCGCCGCGACCGCGCTGTTCCTGGTGTTTATCTACCAGATGCTTGAAGGACAGTGGACGCTCGGCGTGGTGAACCTCGTGCCAATCATCGTCTCCATTGCGCTCCTCGCCGGGACGATGCGCTATCTCGGCATCCCGCTGAACGCGTTGACGGCGACGATTCTCGCTATCGCCATCGGGCTGGGCATCGACTACTCGGCCCACGTGGTCCACCGGTTCGCCGACGAGTACAACGCCGAAGGCCACGACCTCGACGAGGCGCTTCGGCTGACCGTCGGCGGGACCGGGGGTGCACTCACCGGGAGTATGCTCACCACGACCACGGGCCTCGGCGTCCTCGCCATCGCCATCACCCCCGTCCTCGGACAGTTCGGGGTCGTGACCGCGCTGAGTATCTTCTACTCGTATCTCACCGCGCTCCTCGTCACGCCCTCGGCCATCGTCCTCTGGGAGCGGTTGACCCAGCAGGACACCGCCACCGCGGCACCAACGTCCCCCTGACGCATCGCCTTCCAACCCCCACGCTGACGCACCGCCTTCCCAAATTCAGTTTGCCCCTGCCCCGGCCCCTACGCCCGCATCGCTCGCAAAACAGCCCACACGGTCGAAACGAACGCCAAACAGCCCACGACGAATCGCACGCGACCCGCCCACGACTCCCACGACACACCACGAACGGAACCCTCATGAGCGAGAATCAATCGAGTCCACGTATGTCCGCACTCACGAAGGTCCGCCCCTGGCTCGCCGCGATACTCGGGCTGGCGATTACCGGACTCGGCCACCTGTACCTGCGGCGCTGGCGACGGGCCGCGATGTGGGTGCTTCTCACCCTCGCGGTGTCCGCGCTGTTCGTCCCCCCGGAGGCGCTCGAATCGCTGTCCAACGCCGGGACGATGCCGCCGTCGGAGTTCGTATCGATTCTCACCGAACTGCTTCCCATCCTCGCGGTGAGCCTCGTGAGCGTCCTCGACGCCTTCTTCCTCGGCCTACAGCAGGCCGCCGAGCGGGCGGCGCGCTCCGCCGCTGACGACGTCGACGCCGCCGACGGCTCGGTGGCGGCCGTTTCCGACGCCGAGTCGGACGAGGCCACGTGCCCCGAATGTGGCCGCGAGGTCGACGCCGACCTCGATTTCTGCCATTGGTGTACCACCCGCCTCGACGAACCAACTGACGACTGAGAACCCCAACGAGACACATCATGGACGACGACCGAATCGACACCGGCCGAAGCGAGACCGAGCAGGCGATTATGGACGCCACGCTCCGGGCGCTCGCGAAACACGGCTACGCCGACCTCTCGATAAAGAACATCGGCACGGAGTTCGAAAAGAGCACCTCGCTTCTGTACTACCACTACGAGAACAAAGACGAACTCCTGCTCGCGTTCCTCGACTACATCATCGACCTGTTCGTCGAGACCATCGACCCGGAGGCCGACGACCCCGACACCGAGCTTCGCGACTTCGTCGAGTACGTCCTCCCCCCGGAGGGTAACCTTTCGACCTGCGAGTCGGTCCCTTCCGGCGTTCCGGAGGTGGTCGCGGACAACGGCAGCGTTGACCCGTTCCAGCGGGCCATCTTCGAACTCCGCACGCAGACCGTCCACGACGAGCAGTACCGAAAGAAGTTCCGGCGCATGGAGACGCACATGGTCGAGACGGTCGCGACGCTCATCGCTCGGGAGATGGAGTCGGGTCACTACCGCGAGATGAACGCCGAGATGATGGCCGAGAATCTGATGGCCTTCCTCTTTCGGAGCCTGGACGTGCGCGTCACCGGGACGCGGCTCGAATCGGCGTACGCGATGCGCGACTCGGTGTACTTCCTTCTCGACAACGTGATGCCGAAAGGGAGCCACCCGGGCGAGGCCGCCGCGCGAGACGCCGACGGTAATGACGCGGACTACGACGCGTAACCCGCGTCGCCGCGCCGAACAAACTCCTTATCGCTCGTCGTTCTCGACGAAGTCCACTACCGCCTGTGCCCCCTGGAAGCCGTCGGCGAGGCGGTCGACGAGTTCGCCGTCCTCGAACAGGAGGAGCGTCGGGACGCTCCGAATCGTGTATCGCTCTGCGATCGACATGTCCGTTTGCGGATTTATCATCGCGACGACTACGTCGGTCGCCTTCGCGACGTTGCCCAGCACCGGCTCGATGCTCTGGCACAGCGTGCAGCCCTTAGTGTAGATGTCGAGGAGGACGCGGTCGTGCTCGTCAACGAGGGCGTCGAGCTCCTCGGCGGTCTCGATCCGGACCGGCTTCGTCGCCTCGGTAGCGGGCTCTGTCGAACTCATTGACGAGAATACGTAACCGTAGTTATTATGATTTTGGTGAGATTGTGTACCACACCACAATTCGGCAGCGAGCGACGGTGACTCGGCCTGTCACGCGAGGGGGCTTTCGTGATGTTTAAGTAATGCCCCCGTCTCGTAACGGATGCAATCGATGTAGGGGAATGTCGTCCCCGAGTCCGGAAGGGCGAAACTAACACGACCGAAGTGTTGCGGTAGCCAAGCCTGGCCCAAGGCGCTGGGTTGCTAACTCAGTGGCGTCAAGCCCCCGGGGTTCGAATCCCCGCCGCAACGCTCACAACACGACTTCCAAAGTCATGAGTGCAGAAGAACCACAGGACGGCTCTCCGGAGGAGGAAGAGGACCTCCGTTACTTCATCCGAATTGGTCAGACCGACCTTGACGGAACGAAGACGGTAGAGCGCAGTCTGACGGACATGAAGGGTATCGGCAAGCGCACAGCGCGCATCATCGCCGACGCCGCGGAAGTGAACCGAACGGCGCTGTTCGGTAAGCTCCCCGAAGACGAGATCGACTCCGTTGTCGATGTCGTCGAGAACTTCGAGGACCACGCCCCCGAGTGGATGGCAAACCGACGGAAGGACTTCTTCTCCGGTGAGACCGACCACATCACGGGTTCGGACCTCGAAGAAAAGCGGCGGCATGATATCAACCGCATGAAGATGATCAGCTCCTACAAGGGCGTTCGACACCAGCGCGGCCAGAAGGTTCGCGGCCAGCGGACGAAGTCCACTGGACGTACCGAAGGCACCATCGGTGTCAACGTCGAGGAGATCAAGGAGGCGCAGGCTGAAGAATGACGACGGGTAACAACACCAAGTTCTACGAGACCCCGAACCACCCGTTCCAGGGCGAGCGTATCGCGCAGGAATCGGACCTCCTCTCTCGGTACGGTCTCAAGAACAAGGAAGAACTCTGGCGCGCGCAGTCCGAACTGCGCAACCTCCGCCGCGAGGCGCGACGCCTCCTCGGCGAGGCCCAGGGTGACGTCGAAGAAGCCGAGTCGCTCGGTGCCGAGTTCATGGCGCGCATGCGCCGCTACGGCATCCTCTCTGCGGAGGACGACATCTCCCAGACGCTGCGTCTCGACGTGACCGACATCCTCGAACGTCGGTTCCAGACGGTCGCCTACCGCAAGGGGCTCGCACAGACGCCCCAGCAGGCCCGTCAGTTCATCGTCCACGGTCACGTGACCGTCGACGGTGCTCGGACGACCGTCCCCTCCCGCAAGGTCGAGGTCGACGAAGAGGACACCGTGGCGTTCGACGAGACGTCGAAGCTCGCGGATGAACTGCACCCTGAGCGCGCGGAGGCCCAAGAATGAGCGAATCCGAAACCGGTGACAAGTGGGGCATCGCCCACGTTCACGCATCGTTCAACAACACGCTCATCACGGTGACTGACATCACGGGCGCCGAGACGATCGTCAAGTCGTCCGGCGGTTCCGTCGTCAAGCAGAACCGTGACGAGGCATCTCCGTACGCGGCCATGCAGATGGCAGAGAGCGTCGCCGACCAGATCAAGGCGGCCGGTATCGCCGGTCTGCACGTCCGCGTCCGCGGTCCCGGTGGCAACGGTAACAAGAGCCCCGGACCCGGCGCACAGGCAACGATTCGCGCCCTCGCTCGCGCCGGTCTCGAGATCGGTCGCATCGAGGACGTGACGCCGATTCCGCACGACGGAACTCGCGCGCCGAAAAACAGCCGACTCTAACACACCATGGTAAACGACTTCCAGGTCGAGTTCATCGAACGCGAAGACCGACGCGCCCGTTTCGTCGCGCGCGGTCTGACCCCGGCGCTAGCCAACGGTATTCGCCGGGCGATGGTCGCCGACGTGCCGACGTTCTCCATCGACACCGTTCGGTTCGTGGAGAACACCTCGGTCATGTTCGACGAGATGATCGGGCTTCGTCTCGGTCTGGTTCCGTTGACCACGCCTCTCGATGACTTCGAGCCCGGTGACACCGTCACCGTCGCGCTCGAAGTCGACGGGCCGGCAACCGCCTACTCCGGGGACATCGAATCCGCGGACGACATGGTCGTCCCGGCGGACGAGAACATCCCCATCATCGAGCTGAAGGAGGGCCAGCGCCTCGAGTTCGAGGCCGACGCCGTCCTCGGCTACGGAAAGGACCACGCCAAGAACCAAGGCGGGGTCGCCGTCGGCTACCGACACCTCCAGCGCGTGGAGGTCGTCGGCGACGCCGGCGAGTTCGATGAACAGGAACCGAACATTCTCCGCGGCGTCATCGAAGAGGCCGCGGCGGAGCACGCCGAGGGGGACGCCGAAGACGGCGACCTCGTCGCGACGGAAACGTTCGGGAACGACCTGACGGAGCGGTACCCCGGTAAAGAGGTCGAAGTACACGACGTGCCCGGAGCGTTCGTCTTCAGTGTGGAGACGGACGGTTCGTTCGACGTCGACGAACTCGTGACCCGCGCTGTCGCCTCCTTGGGTGACCGCGCGGCCGAGCTCGAAGAGAAGGTCGCACTGTAAGAATGAATACTGCCCCGTCTCAACACCGACGTTCGCCCGCCCCACGAGGGGTTACAGCCACCGATAGCGTGGCGTGTGACTCCCTCACGGCGGCGGGTCGGACCGAAGGTGTTTTTACGGGGCATGAAGTACAGCGGAATGCTTGCAGGGATAGCCAAGTCTGGCCAACGGCGCAGCGTTCAGGGCGCTGTCTCATAGGAGTCCGCAGGTTCAAATCCTGCTCCCTGCACTCCGCTTTCTCTCTGGAGGTAGACAATGAGTAAGACGAACCCGAGACTCAACAGTCTCATCGCCGAGCTGAAGGCGGTCTCGCGTGAGTCCGGTGCCAACGTCTGGCAGGATGTCGCGGACCGTCTCGAAAAGCCACGGCGCACCCACGCGGAAGTCAACCTTGGTCGTATCGAACGATACGCTCAGGAAGACGAGACCGTCGTCGTGCCCGGCAAGGTGCTGGGTAGCGGTGTGCTGCAGAAGAACGTCACAGTCGCGGCCGTGGACTTCTCGTCCACCGCTCGAAAGAAGATCGAGCAGGTCGGCGACACCGTGACGCTAGAACAACTCGCTGAACAGAACCCCGACGGGTCCAACGTACGGGTGATCCGATGAGCCTCGCAGAATTCGACGCAGACGTCGTCGTCGACGCTCGAAACTGCATCGTCGGCCGCGTCGCCTCGGAGGTCGCACAGCGCGCCCTCGCAGGCGAGACGGTCGCCGTCGTCAACGCGGAAGACGCCGTCATCACGGGCTCGGAACAGGACGTGATGGCTAAGTACAGAAAGCGCGTCGAAGTCGGTTCGGACCAGGGTCCGTACTACCCGAAGCGTCCCGACCGCATCTTCAAGCGTGCCATCCGCGGCATGCTTCCGTACAAGAAGCCCCGCGGCCGCGAGGCGCTCTCGAACGTCCGCGTCTACGTCGGCAATCCGTACGACGAAGACGGCGAGATGCTCGAAGACACCTCGCTGGACCGACTTTCGAACATCAAGTTCATCTCGCTCGGAGAGGTCTCCGAGAAGCTGGGTGCTAACGTCACATGGTAACGAACACGTCCGGTAAGAAGAAGACCGCAATCGCCCGCGCCACCGTGCGCGAGGGCGAAGGTCGAGTCCGAATCAACTCCCAGCCGGTCGAGCTGGTCGAGCCGGAGATGGCCCGCCTCAAGATGCTGGAACCGTTCCGCATCGCAGGCGAGGACCTCCGCTCGCAGGTCGACATCGACGTGCGCGTCAACGGCGGCGGCGTGGCCGGTCAGGCCGACGCAGTCCGCACCGCGCTCGCTCGTGGCCTGGTGCAGTACCTGAACGACGCGGAGCTTCGCGACGCGTACATGGAGTTCGACCGCTCGCTTCTGGTCAACGACGTTCGCCAGTCCGAACCCAAGAAGTGGGGCGGACCGGGCGCACGCGCTCGTTACCAGAAGTCCTACCGCTGAGGTGATCTAACCATGATGATTCCCGTCCGGTGTTTCACCTGCGGCACAGTGATCGGCGAACACTGGGACGAGTTCAAAGCCCGTGCTCGCGAGGGAGACGAGGACCCCGCTGACGTCCTCGACGACCTCGGGGTCACCCGTGCTTGCTGCCGGCGGATGATGGTGTCGCACAAGGACCTCGTGGACGTCGTATCTCCCTACCAATGATTCAACGATACAACCGATACGAGAAGGCACGCATCCTCGGCGCACGAGCGCTGCAGGTATCCTACGGCGCGCCCGTACTCGTCGATTCGGAACAGACCGAACCGATATTAATCGCCGCTGAGGAGTACGACGCAGGTGTACTTCCGTTCACCGTCAAACGAGAGGGTAAGTGACAACATGACTCGAATCACATCCGTAGCTCTGCGCCGCGTGCTCGACTCCCGTGGGAACCCGACGGTCGAAGCCGACGTGCTCACCGAATCCGGTGGGTTCGGTCGCGCTGCGGCCCCGAGCGGGGCGTCCACCGGCGAGTACGAGGCAATCGAACTGCCGCCGACCGAAGCCATCGCCGCCGCGCGGCGACACGCCGTTCCCCGACTCGTGGACGAGGTCCACGCGGGCAACCAGCGCGAGGTCGACGCGACGCTCCGCGCCGCAGACGGCTCCGAGAACTTCTCGGAAATCGGCGCGAACAGCGCGGTCGCCATCTCGATGGCGGCCGCGAAGGCCGGTGCCGACGTGCTCGGTGCACCCCTGTACCAGCACCTCGGCGGCGCGTTCCGCGGCGACAACTTCCCGACGCCGCTCGGGAACGTCATCGGTGGCGGTGAACACGCCAAGGAAGCGACGAACATCCAGGAGTTCCTCGCCGCGCCCGTCGGCGCGCCGAGCGTCTCCGAAGCCGTCTTCGCCAACGCGAAGGTCCACGCCCGCGCGTCCGAGATTCTCGACGAGCGCGGCGTGCCCGCCGCGAAGGGCGACGAGGGTGCGTGGGCACCGCCGGTTTCGGACGCCGACGCGTTCGAAATCATGTCCGAAGCGGTCTCCGACGTCGAGGACGAACTCGGCTTCGAGATTCGCTTCGGCCTCGACATCGCGGCCTCGGAGATGTTCGAAGACGGCGTCTACCACTACGGTGACGAGACGAAGACGACGGACGAGCAGATCGACTACGTCGCCGAGATGGTCGACGAGTACGACCTCGTCTACGTCGAAGACCCCCTCGACGAGAACGACTACGAGGGCTTCGCGGAACTCACAGAGCGCGTGGGCGACCGCACGCTCATCTGCGGTGACGACCTGTTCGTCACCAACGTCGACCGTCTGCAGGACGGCATCGACGTGGGCGCCGCGAACTCCATCCTCATCAAGCCGAACCAGATCGGGACGCTGACCGACGCGTTCGACGCCGTCGAACTCGCCTCCCGAAACGGGATGGACGCCGTCATCTCTCACCGCTCCGGTGAGACGGAAGACGCGACCATCGCACACCTCGCCGTCGCAACCGACGCGCCGTTCATCAAGACTGGCACGGTGCAGGGCGAGCGAACCGCCAAACTGAACGAACTCATCCGCATCGCGGACGACGCAGTATGAGCGACAACGAAAACGACGCGGTGGAGGTCGCCGACGAGGAACCCGAGACGGAGACCGAAGCGGTCACCGAGACGGAACCCGCCGAGGCCGCCACCGAAGACGAGACAGCAGAGACCGCTGAGGCGGCCGACGAAGCCGCCGAAGCCGAAGAAGCAGAGCCGGAACCGGCCTTCGACGAGGACGTTATGCCCGACGAAGACGCCGACCTGCTCATCCCGGTCGAGGACTACCTGGCCGCCGGTGTCCACATCGGTACCCAGCAGAAGACCAAGGACATGGTCCGGTTCATCCACCGTGTCCGCGACGACGGGCTCTACGTGCTCGACGTCAGCCAGACGGACTCGCGAATCCGCACCGCCGCGGACTTCCTCGCGAACTACAGTCCGGAGCAGATTCTGGTCACGTCCTCGCGCCAGTACGGTCGCTTCCCGGCCGAGAAGTTCGCCGACGCCGTCGGCGCTCGAGCCCGCACGGGCCGCTTCATCCCGGGAACCCTGACGAACCCCGACTACGCCGGCTACATCGAACCCGACGTGGTCGTCGTCACCGACCCGATTGGTGACGCGCAGGCCGTCAAGGAGGCCATCACGGTCGGCATCCCGGTCATCGCGATGTGCGACTCCAACAACCAGACGTCGAACGTCGACCTCGTCGTCCCGACGAACAACAAGGGTCGACGCGCGCTGTCGGTCGTCTACTGGCTCCTCGCCAACGAGACGCTCGACCGCCGCGGCTCCGACACCGTCTACGCCCTCGAAGACTTCGAGGCCGAACTGTAGTCCGGGACGACCTTTCGATTCGACTTTTCTGACGCCCGCCCGGTGAGCGGCGGCGCTTTCGCCCGATTCGATGCAGTCACGACGCCGCCGACCGCGCGTCGGGTCGATGCCACGCGAGACCACAGACCCGAGTCCGCCACAAACGGTTTTGTGCGTTGTTCCCATAGCTAACCACATGAGTAAACTCCTCCACCAACTCACCGTGACCGAACTCGCGGACCGACTCGACGCGGGTGATTCGTTCACCGTGGTCGACACGCGACCACCGGAGAGCTTCGACGCGTGGCACATCGAGGGCGCGGTCAACGTCCCGTTCCACCCCGTCGACGGACTCGGCGGCGACTGGGACTGGGACCGCGTCGACGACCTCGCCGAGGAAGGGCCGGTCGTCGCCATCTGCGGGAAAGGGCTGTCTTCGACGTCGTTCGGCTTCGAACTCGCGGCGCGGGGATACGACGAGGTTGAGGTCGTCAAAGGCGGCATGGAGGACTGGAGCAAGCTGTACGAGGTGGTCGAACTCGACACCGGCAACGACGACTTGTTCGTCGCGCAGGTCCAGCGGCGCGCGAAGGGCTGTCTCGGCTACGTCGTCGGCTCGCGGTCGGCCCGCGAGGCGGTCGTCGTGGACCCGACCCGGCAGGTCCACGAGTTCGAACTCGTCGCCGCTGACGCCGGTATGACGGTCTCGGGTGTGCTCGACACGCACGTCCACGCCGACCACGTCTCGGGCGGCCGGGCCCTCGCCGACCGACTCGGCGTGCCGTACTACCTCGGTTCGGAGGCGACGGACCGCGACGTCGAATACGAGTTCACCGCGCTCGACGACGGCGAGACGCTGGCCGTCGGCGACTACGATATCGAAGCGATTCACGCGCCGGGCCACACCTCGGACATGACGAACTACCTCGTCGACGGTCGGTTCCTCTGCACCGGCGACACGTTGTTCGTCGAGTCGGTCGGCCGGACGGAGCTCCAGTTCGGCGACGCCGACGCGGCGACGGGCGCGGAACTCCTCTACGAGACGCTCCACGACACGCTGTTGTCGCTCCCCGACGAGACGCGCGTCCTCCCCGGGCACGTCTCAGTCGGGACGGACGGGCGCTACGGCGTCGCCGCACCGGGCGAACTCGTGAGCGCGACCCTCGGCGACCTGCGCGCGGACCTCGACCTCCTGTCGATGGACGAGTCGGCGTTCGTGGACCGCGTGGCCGGGGACACGCCCGAGAAGCCGGTGAACTACGAGCGCGTCATCGCTATCAACACCGGACGGGCCTCGGTCGGCGACGAGGAGGAGGCGACCGAACTCGAACTCGGACCGAACAACTGCGCCGCCTGAGCCGACCGTCGGACTTCTGCTCGCGATTCAGGGCGGTTCGAGTCGGATCGGGGCGACTCAGGGGAGTTCCACCACGCCCAATCGACCTTCGAACAGGTCGTGGTCGAACCACGCCATGTGGCGGTCGCTGTAGCGAATCCGGGGACCGAGCGACAGCGAGTTCCGCGCCCGGTCGAGGTCGGTGACGCCGACGAGGAACGCGCACGGTCCCTCGCCGACCTCGTCGATGCGCTCCCCGAGCGCGCCGCCACCGGGTTCGCACAGGGCGAGTGGCGTGCCGGGAACGGCGGCGAACTCGGAGAACGGGCCGTTGATATCGACCGGCGAGGGGTAGCGGTGCCGCCGGGCGAACAGCGCCGCGGTCGTCTCGCGGTCCCGGGTGGCGACGACGACGGTTTGGAGTCCGCGAACGGCGGCGTTTCGCGCGGCTTTCGGGACGCGGTAGCTCCGCGGGGTGCGGTCGCGGATGAAGAAGGGAAGTCGCTGGTCCGCGCCTTCGAAGCACATGTCCCACTCGACGAGGCGGCCGTCCGGCCGGGCGCGGGAGGCCTCGTGGGGGCCGTCGACGGGGAGGCCGGCATCGATGGCGCTTTTGGCGGTGGCGGCGGCGTCGTCGGTCTCCAGACACCACGATGCGGGGCCGGCGTCGGTCGCGAGGTGGTCTGGCCAGAAGCCAGCGTCTTCGGCGTCGGTCCCAAGCGTCGGCGCGATGAGTTCGAGGTACGACCCGTCGGGGAACGGGACGACGGCCATGTGTGTCGTTCCAGTCCCGTGTTCGCCGCCGTACGTCGGCGTGAGACCGACCTCGTTCGCGGCCGCCCGAAGTTCGTACAGTTCGGTACCACCGAACGCGACGTGGTCGATGGTTCGGTCCATACGCTCCCCACGTCAGACTCGGTATAGTGTTTAGGGGCGTCGTGTCTGCGAATCAGAGGGTTCGTTCCGCCCGACCGAAGCGTTTTGCGTCCGGCCCACCACGATACCGTATGAACCTCTTTCGGAGCGTCAAAGCGGTCGCGGACGCTTCGGCGACCGGCTCCGGCACCATCGACTGGGACGCCGTCGCCGAGGCCGCAAAAGCCGCGACCGACCCCAGTTCGCTCGACCTCTCGGAGGCGGAGCGAGCGGGGTACGCCGCGGACGTTCGCGACGCGCGCGACCGCCTTTCGACCGTCGCCGAGGTGGAGTTCGACGTGCCCGAAGTCGTCGAAGTCCAGAACCGACACCACTGGATAGACGCGAACGTGGCGACGTTCCGCCGGGTGATGCTCCCGTTCGAGGAACACGGCCCCGCGCTCCTTCCCGGTGTCACCCGCGCCGTCAACACCGGTTCGTTCGCCTTCGTCCTCTCGTTCCTCGGGAACAACGTCCTCGGGCAGTACGACCCGCTGCTCCTCGCCGAGGGCGACGACGACCACGGCCTGTACTTCGTCCACCCGAACATCCGCCGGGTCGCCGACAGCCTCGACGTGGACTACCCGCGGTTCCGCCGCTGGATTGCCTTCCACGAGGTGTCCCACGCCGCGGAGTTCGGCGCGGCCCCGTGGCTCTCGACGCACCTCGAATCGCGGATGCAACGCGGCGTCGACGCGCTCGTCGAAGGCGACCTCGACCGCGACGCGTTCCGCGAACTCGACACGGCGATGACCGCCGTCGAGGGCTACGCGGAACTGCTGATGGACCGGGCGTTCGACGACGACTACGAGGACCTCCGCCGAAAGCTCGACGAGCGACGACAGGGCGGCGGCCCAGTCGCGAAGCTCGCGCGGCGGCTCCTCGGACTCGGACTTAAGCGCCGGCAGTACGAACGCGGCGCTCGGTTCTTCGAACACGTCGCTGACGAACGCGGCGTCGCGGCCGCTTCGCGGGTGTGGGATCATCCGGAGAACTTACCGACCGACGCGGAATTGGACGCACCCGAGCGATGGATCGCGCGGGTGTCGCCCTGAGGAGACTGCAACTCCATCTTAACATGCGTACCCGATGCCCGAGCCCTGCTCGGGTCGCGTACGTACCTTGGGTAGGACGCTGTGTTGCATCGAAGGCCCAATTCCGGTGCCCCACAGCGCTCTCCGGTGAATAACCAGGTCATTGCCCCTGCCCTGGTTACCGGCGAAAGCCCCTCCTCAGAGGACGGGTATATACTCTGCGATTCGTTCCCATACGGTTAATATGGAATATATATCTGTGTTCGAAATTCACAACAGACGATACGTCTAGCGTCGGTTCACCGCGGTGAACTCCTGGGCCCAGCGGCCCAGATACCACGTGAGGAGCCCGCCGACGGCCAGGCCGGCGAGGAGCGCGATTGCGCCCTGAACGAGCGTCGCTCCGGCTTGGACAGCGACGAGTCCGGCCGACGCGCCGACCAACAGGACGAATCCGATTTTGATTCGATTGTTGGCGAGCCGCGTCTCCTCGTCGCTCATGCTGGAACCGACCATCGTTCCTCCGAAATCACGCCGTTGGGCGGTTTTCGCGACCGCCCGCGGAGTCTATCGTCCATAGCTGTCCATTGGGTTGGGAGGGTTTGAAACCGATGTCTCACTGGAACCCGCGGTCGACGCCGTCGGACTCGATGAGGTCGTCGAGGTCCGTGGACAGCAGTTCGTCAGCGTCGGCGAACTCGTCTGCGAGGTCGTCGAGGCGGTCGGGCCGGGCGTCGAACTCGTAGTCCATCGGGCCGAACGCCGGACTTTCGAGCGCCTCCATCACGTCGGTGAAGAAGTCGTCGGCGGTGGTCGGCGCGTCGGCGTGGACTTTCACAGTTTCTTCGAGTCGCCGCGCCATCGACTCGGCCTGTGACTCATCTTCGGGGGGTCGCTGGACGGCGAACCGGCCGGCGTCGCTCTCGCCGTGCTCGTCACCGCGCCGGTGGGGGAACAGCGGGTCGAGGTCGTCGTCGATGCGACGGGCGACGCGAGCGCCGACGCCGCGGACCTCGTAGGGGTTCTTCGCGTACGTCTTCAGTTGGTAGACTCCGGCGTTTGGGTGGGCGAGAAAGAGGTCCTCGCCGAGGCTCCGTCGCCGGGTGCCCGCGACGGCCCGCCACGCGTCGGGGTCGCGGTCGCGGCCGTCTTCGACGACCTCCGAGAGGATGTCCTGCCAATCTCTGACGCGCATGGTTGGGCGTACCACGCGGGGGAGAAAGAGCGTGACGGTCGGGGGAATTCGTGTACGCGAACCACCACGGGACTCACACCCCACCGACGGCTATTTGGCCGCGCCTCACCGACGGTTCGGACGTGAACCTTCGCGGTCCGCTCGTCGAGGTCGGCGAGCCGCGTGACGTCGAAACGAAGTACGGCGAGCGCTCGCTGGCGGAGGTGACGCTCCGCCCCGAGCGCGGGACCGGAGAGCCAGTCACCGTCACCCTCTGGGGGAAGTGGACCCACGCCGCCGAACACGCCGAGCCGGGCATGGATATCCTCGTCACCGACGCCGAGGAGTCCGAGTACCGCGGCGAGACGACGTACTCGACCGGCTCCGAGTCGTTCGTCGTCGTCGAGCCCGATTTCCTCGTCGACGTGACCGACATCCGCTCGTGGGTGCAGTGCTCGCGGATGTACTACCTGAACAAGCTCTCGGGCATCCCGCTGAACTACCCGGTGGTGAAAGGGACCATCGTCCACGACGTGTTCGGCGACCTCCTCCGCGGCCGCGACCTCGACTCGTCCATCGACGAGCGCATCGACGAGCGCGGCCTCGAACTCGGCCTGCTCGGCCGCGAGGTCGACGAAGTCGCAGACGAGGTGCGCCGCAACGCCGCCGCCATCGAAGGCTGGCTCTCGCAGGGCGTCCTCACGGACGAAGACGAGTGGCGCTCGGAGTACACCCTCATCTCGCCGACGTTCGGCATCAAGGGCCGCGCCGACGCCCTCCGGCGGGGGTCGCCCGTCGAACTCAAGACCGGCAAGAACCTCAACCGCGACCCGCGGTTCCAGGACAAGATTCAGGCCGCCTCCTACGCGCTCATCCTCGAAGAGCGGGGCGTGCCGGTCGACACGGGGACGCTCCTCTACACGAAGAACACGACGCTCGACCGCACCGAGGAATCCGGCGATCTCTCGCCTGCGAAGGACTTCTCCATCGGTCGCGGGCTCCTCGAATTCGTCGTCCGCACCCGCAACGAAATCGCGGCGATGGAACACGACGCGTCGGTGCCGACCGGCTACGAGGTGAACTCGAAGTGCGAGTACTGCTTCGAGAAGGACACCTGCATGGTCGTCTCTGGCAGACTCGACCAGGAGTCGAAAGCCGGCGCAATCGGGCAGCCGGTCCCCGAGGACGAACGCGACTACTTCGACCGGTTCTACCGCGCCGTCGAAGAAGAGCGCCGGGCGGTCCACAACGAGTACCGAAAGCTCTGGGACCAGAGCGCCGAGGAGCGCGCCGACGACGACCGGGCGCTCATCGGTCTCGAACCCCTCGGCCAGACTGAGCGCCCCGACGGCACGTGGGAACTCCGAGCCAAACAGACCGACGACGCGGTGTCGAAACTCCGCGCCGGCGACGTGGCGCTCGCCAGCGACGGCCACCCCGTCGAGGGGCACGCCGAACTCGCGCGCATCGTCGAACTCGGCGACGAGATCGTCGTCACAACCGACGAACCCGTGCCGCTCCGCCGTCTCGACGTGTACCCCTCCGAACTCACCGTCGACCGCTTGCTCACCGCGCTCCACGACGCGGTGCTCAAAGGCTCGCCCGGCCGGAAAGACGTGCTGTTCGGCCGCCGCGACCCCGACTTTTCGGACCGCTCTGCGGGCCGCACGTTCATCGACAACAACGACGCGCAGGACGACGCGGTGCGCCTCGCGGTCGACGCCGACGACCTCGCGCTCATCCACGGGCCGCCGGGGACGGGCAAGACCTACACCATCGCCCGGACCATCCGCGCGCTCGTCGAGGACGGCAACCGCGTCCTGCTTTCGGCCTTCACGAACCGCGCGGTCGACAACGCGCTGGAGGCCCTGCGCGACCAAGGGTTCGAAGATATCGTCCGCGTCGGCACCGAATCGGGCGTCCGCGAGGACATGCAGGACGTGCGTCTCTCACGGAGCGGCGACCCGAACGCGCTCGCCGCCGCCCTCCACGACGCGCCGGTAGTCGCCGCGACCACCGCCTCCTGCGGGTCGCGCGTGATGCGCGAGCAGTCGTTCGACGTGGCGCTCGTCGACGAGGCGTCCCAGATAACCGAACCGGGGACGCTCGCCGCCGTCAATCTCGCCGACCGGTTCGTCCTCGTCGGCGACCACAAACAGCTTCCGCCGGTCGTCCGCGCCGAAAACGACCTCCAGAAATCGCTGTTCCAGCGACTCATCGAGACGTACCCCGACGCCTCGGTCATGCTCGACCGCCAGTACCGCATGTCCCAGCGGATTCAGGCCTTTGCCTCCAAGGAGTTCTACGACGGTGCGCTCCGCCCGGCGACGGGGGCCGTCGCCGCCCAACATCTCCGCGACCTCGGCGTCGACACCGCGGACCTCCCCGCCGAACTCGCGGACCAAGTCGCCTTCGTCGACCCCGACGGCCGGCGCGTCGGCAACACGAACCCCGTCGAAGCCGACCGCGTGGCCGAAGTCGTCGCCGCCTATGAGGCCGCCGGTGTCGACATCGACGACATCGGCGTCATCGCCCCGTTCCGGGCGCAGGTCGCCGAAATCTCCCGCCGAACCGACGCGACCGTGGACACGGTCGACCGGTTCCAGGGCTCCTCGAAGGAGGTCATCGTCGTCTCCTTCGTCGCCACCGGCGAGTTAGACGGCCCGCTGTTCGAGGACCACCGTCGTATCAACGTCGCCCTCACGCGGGCGAAGAAGGCGCTGTGTCTCGTCGGCGACGCCGACGCGCTCGAATCCGACCCGTTCTACGACCGGATGCTCGCGTGGGCGCGGCGGTAGGGCAGCCTCACGACCGATCGACTGTCAGTCCACGTCGATGCCGAGGTCCGCCTCGTCGTCGCCGATTTCGGCCTTGACGCGCTCGTGAAACTCCCGGAGCGCCGCGCTCTCGTCCTCGGCGAGGACCACGTCGCTCGCCGTCAGCGTGGCGAGGCCGAACGCCCGCGGCGTCGGCGACGAGACCTGGTGGCCGACCACGCCCACGTCGCCCGTTTGAATCGCCGCGACCACGTCCTCGATGGCGTCGAGGTTCAGCTTGTCTTCGAGAATCTCGCGGTAGGTCTCTTCCATCACGGCGAACTCGTCGAGGTCCTGCGCGAACGACAGCAGCATCTCCGAGGAGACCTGCTGTTGGGCGGCGGACTTCTCGTAGCCCTTGTAGCGCTTGAGAATCATGAGCGAGCGCGTCGCGTTGATGCGGAAGTACCGCTTCAGGAGGTCCGTCCCGTCGAGGGCGGCCCGTAAGTCGTCCTCGACTTCCTCGGGTTCGAGGTCGCGGAGGACCCCCGCGAGGTCGACCTTGCGGTTGAGCGGCATCGAGAGCGAAAAGCCGTTGTCGGCGACGGCGACCTGTACGTTCGCGTTCGTCCGGCGGGCCGCGTGGTAGGCGAGGAGCCGCGAGAGGCCGTCGTTGAACCGCCGCCCGTAGGTACAGTGGACGTAGAAATGTCGGCGATAGGTGTCGCGGTCGAGTTCGGTCTCCACGACGAGTCTGTCGGGGGTCACCACGCTCTCGGGGCCGGCGTACCTGACCTGCTCGTCGAACATCCGCGTGACGGCGCGGACGCTGTTCTCGTCGAGCGGGAACTCCCGGAGCCACGACCTGACGGCGGGCGCGCCGCCGGCGTCGAGTCGGTCCACGAGGTCGGCCTGAAACGCCGCGAGTTCGCGGCCGAGGTCGTACGAAAGCGGCAGGCGCTCGGAGAACCACGACGGGACCGTCGGGCGCTGAGAGGTGCGGTCGACGTACACCTTCGACCCGCGGCGGTAGCGGTACGCGAAGTGGTCGCCGCCGAGGACGAACACGTCGCCTTTCTCCAGCGTGTCGAGGTAGCCCTCGTCGAGCGTGCCGACCCACTGGTCGGCCCCGCGGACCAGCACGTCGCAGGTGAACGAATCGGGAATCGTGCCGATGTTGGTCATGTAGATGACGCGGGCCATCCGGCCGCGTTTGCCGACGAGGGGCTCGCCCACGGGGTACTCCTCGTAGTGGTGTTCGCCGTCCGGCGGGTCGTTGGTGTCGCGCCAGATCTTCGCGTAGACGTTCTTGTCTTCGAGGCCGTCGTAGTCGGCGGTGAGATAGCGGAACAGCCGCTCGAAGTCGTCGTCTGAGAAGTTCCGGTAGGGGTAGGCCCGACGGAGCGTCTCGCGGAGTTCCGACTCGGGGCGAATGGCGTTGATGGCCATCCCGTACACCTGCTGGGCGGCCACGTCGAAGGCGTTCTCGGGGATGAACACCCGGTCGACGAACCCCGATTCGGCCTTCGAGAGCATCACCGCGCACTCGACGAGTTCGTCCCTGTCGAGGGCGATGACGCGGCCTTCGACCGTCTGGCCGAGTTGGTGGCCGGCCCGGCCGACCCGCTGGAGGAGCGCGGCGACCGACTTGGGAGAGCCGACCTGCACGACGAGGTCGATGTGGGGCATGTCGATGCCGAGTTCGAGGCTCGTGGAGGTGGTGACGACGCGCAACTCGCCCGCCTTCAGCTTCGACTCTATCTCCTGTCTGCGCTCTTTCGAGAGGCTTCCGTGGTGGCAGCCGGAGTTCGACTCGTCGATGTCGTCGAACTCCTCGCGGAGGTTGTGGAGGACGCGCTCCGCGCCCGACCGCGTGTTGGTGAACACGAGCGTGTTCGTGTGCGAGGCGACGAGTTCGTGCAGGCGGTCGTAAAACCGGCTCTGGACCTCGCTTCGGGGCGTCCGAATCAGGTCGTCGGTCGGACACTCCAGTCGGACGTCGAAGTCGCGGACGAACCGCGTGTCCACGAGTTCGTAGTCGCGGGGCTCGCCGCCCTCGCAGCCGACGAGGAACTCCGCGACCGTGTCGAGCGGTTCGACGGTGGCCGAACAGCCGATGCGCGTCGGCGACGACTCGGCGAGGTCCTCCAACCGCTCCAGCGACACCGACAGGTGCGTGCCGCGTTTGTTCTCCGCGAGGCTATGAATCTCGTCGACGACGACGTACTCGACGGTCCGGAGCTTCTCTTTGAACTTCGGCGAGTTGAGCAGAATCGCCAGCGTCTCGGGCGTCGTGTTGAGGATGTGTGGCGTCTCCGAGAGCATCTTCTGGCGGTCCGCAGAGGAGGTGTCGCCGTGGCGGATGGCGTGTTTGATATCCGCCGTCTCGCCGCGGCCCTCGGCGATGTCGGCGATGCCCGAAAGCGGTTCGGTCAGGTTCCGGTGGATGTCGTTAGCGAGTGACTTCAGCGGCGAGACGTAGAGGCAGTACACCGAGTTGTCGAGGCCGTCGGGCGACTCGCGCTCCCGGCGGAACAGCTCGTTGATGATGGCGGTGAAGGAGGCGAGCGTTTTGCCCGACCCCGTCGGCGCGCAGATGAGGGCGTTGTCGCCGTCGTAGATGCGGGGAATGGCCCCGCGCTGTGGCGGGGTGAAAAAGCCGCCGTTGCCGGGGACGAACTCCCCGAACCGGTCGACCCACCACTCCTGCACGGCGGGCTCCAGCAGGTCGAGCACGTCCTCGTCGGCGACCGACACCGACTCGGGGTCGAACTCGTAGTCGCCGCCTCTCGACGCGAGAAGCGAGCGGCCGCGCCGGGTCATTACCTCGGGGTTAGCCTGCGCGGGTATGAGGGTTGTGCCTGTGCCGCGGCGGCCGACCCAGCGAGCACAAGGACTAACGCCGCCGCCGTGGTAGCTCTGCGCATGCGCGTCACGTTCCTCGGAACCGGTAGTGCGATGCCCGTCACCGGCCGCGCCCAGACCGGGCTCCTCCTCGAATCGGACGGCAACGCCCTCCTCGTGGACTGCGGGTCGGGCGTCCTCGCCCGCCTCGCCGAGACGGAGGTCGGCTACGAGGGCGTCTCGTCGGTCCTCCTCACGCACCACCACCTCGACCACGTCTCGGACCTGATGGCGCTCGTGAAAGCCCGGTGGCTCGCCGGGCAGGACCGCCTCGAAATCGTCGGTCCGGAGGGGACCGAAAAACTCGTCGAGGGACTGCTCGACGTCCACGACTACCTCCGAGGCCGCCTCGACATCCAGATTCGGGAGGTCGGCCCGACCGAGTTCGGCGTCGCCGGCTTCGACGTGATGGGGTTCGAGGTCCGCCACTCGATGCCGACGCTCGCCTACCGCTTCAGCAACGAGCGGGGCGAGGCCGACTTCGTCTTCTCGGGAGACACCGAGGCGTTTTCCGCCCTCGGCGACTTCGCCGACGGCGCGAGCGTCCTCGCGCACGACTGCTCGTTCCCGGACGACGTGGACGTGTCGAACCATCCGACACCGTCGCAGGTGGGCGAGGCGCTCGCCGGGTGGGACATCGACTCGGTCTACCTGACGCACCTCTACCCGCACGCCGACCGCGTCACCGACGACCTGCGGGCGAGCGTGAGCGAACACTTCGACGGCGAGGTCCGGGTCGCAAAAGACGGCTTGGTCGTCGAACTCTGAGTTCGGTTCCGACTACTCTCCGCGGATGACGGTCCCCGGCGACTCGCCGGCGACGAACGCCGACAGCCCCTCGGGGCCGAAGACGTGCGCCGGCGCGCCGAGCGCGAGCAGTTTTCTGACTTTCGCGGCCATGCCGCCGGTCACGTCGGTCGAGTCAGACCCGCCGAGCGCGTCAGCCGCGTCCGCGAACGCCGTAATCTCGGGAATCACATCGCCGTCGGCGTCGAGCACGCCGGGAACGGTCGAACAGAGGCCGACGCGGTCCGCACCGAGTCCGGACGCGAGCGACACCACGAGGTCGTCGCCGCTGACGATGGTCGCGCCCTTTCCCGCGTGCGCGATGACATCACCATGGAGGACCGGGACGAATCCCTCGTCGAGCATCGTCTCGGTCGCCGCGAGGGGAAGCGACAGCGAGTCGTCGGCCTCGCGCGCGCCGGCGGAAAGCGGGTGGACCGGCAGGGCCGCGACGCCGCGGTCCGCGAGGGTGTCAAGGACGGCGTCGTTGAGGCGCTTCATCGCGTCGTGGATGGCGCGGACGCCGAGGGCGTCGTGGCTTCCAGACTCCGAGGAGACGCCGTGTTCGGCGGCGTGGTGGTGACCGAAGCTCCCGCCGCCGTGGACGACGGCGACGCGGCCCGACTCGGCGAGGGTCGCGACCGCGTCCGCCGCGGCCGCCAGACCCGCCTCGTCCACCGTCTCCGGTTCGTCCTTGTCGGTGACGACGCTCCCGCCGAGTTTGAGGACGACGAGGCTCACGCCGACCCCTCCCCGTCGGAGTCGCGCTCGGCCTCGGGCGGGACCTCGACTCTGACGCCCTCGGTGGCGAGTTCGGCGCGGAAGGCGTCCTCGCAGCCGGGGGTGAATCGGAGCGCGGTCTGGGTCTCGGGCGTCGGGTCCAAGGAGACGATACAGCCGCCGCCGCCCGCGCCGGTCAGTTTCGCGCCGTACGCGCCGGCCTCGCGGGCGGCCCACACCATCGAGTCGAGCGAGCGAGAGGAGACGCCGAGGGCCTCCAGCAGGCCGTGGTTGAAGTTCATGAACCGGCCGAGTTCGGAGAGGAGTTCCTCGGGCGGTTCGTCGGCGTCGGGGTCCGCCTCGGCGAGGAGTTCCTCACCCCGGCGGACGATGTCGCCAACGGTCGAGACGGTGTCGGCGGCGAAGTCGTACTCCTCGCGGAGCGCGCGGACGCCGGAGACGAGCGCGCCGGTGTCGCCCGCGCCGCCGTCGAAGCCGATGACGAACGGGAGGGGTGGCGCGTCGATGGTCCGGCAGTCGTCGCCCTCGACGCGGACGGCTCCGCCCATCGCGGAGCAGAAGGTGTCGGCGCGGGACGCCTGTCCGTCTTGGACCTCGTGTTCGGCTTGGTAGGCGCGTTCCGCGATTTCGCGGGGCGTAAGTTCGACGCCGAGTTCGCGGGTCGCGGCGTCGATGCCGGCGACGACGACGGCCGCGGAGGAGCCGAGGCCGGCCCCGAGCGGGATGTCGCTTTCGACGGTGATGTCGAAGCCGGCGTCGGGCGCGTCGGCGGCGTCGCGGGCCTGGTCGACCGCGGCGTCGATGTAGCCCATCGCAGCCTCCACGAGCGGTGCCGGAACGTCCACGTCGGGCCGGTCGCCGGTCGAGCCGCGGTACTCGACGGTGAAGCCGTTGAGACTCAGGTCCTCGGCGCGGACGCGGACGTGGTCGTCGTCACGGGCGGCGACGGTGACGGTCGCCCGGCGCTCGACCGCGCAGGGGACCGCCGGTTCGCCGTAGACGACTGCGTGCTCCCCGAACAGGTACACCTTGCCGGGAGCGCTCGAAACGGTCATACCCCGGAGTTGCTACGGGATTCGCTTAAGGGTATCCGACCGCGGTCGAACCCGGCGGTGGTCGGCGGTGAAGGCTGTCGGTGGGAACGGTCGCAGAAAAACGGTGTTCGGAGACGCCGACTCAGGCGTCGATTTCGACTTCGTCGCGTTCCTCGTCGTCGTCGAGGTCGGCGAGTTCATCGAGGTCGTCGCCGCCGCGGATGTACCGGACCGCCGCCGCGATGCCGACGAGGAGGACCAGTCCGACGAGGAGCCCCAGTCCGGGGCGGCCGCCCGACTCGTCCGATTCGGCCTCGGCCTCGTCGTCGTCGAACTCGACATCGTAGTCGTCGTAGTCGTCGTGCGATTCGTCGTCGGCTTCGAGCGCATCCTCGCCGCGGCCCGTGGAGAGGAGCGGCGAACTGTTGGTCGGGCTGAACTCGAATCCGTCGTGCAGGTGGACCTCGAAGAGGGTGAAGTCGGCCATACCAATCAGTACGCTCACAAGATGGATATGCCTTGTGGCGACGGGGCGGTGCGGACCGCCGCGGGACGCGACGGCATCGCTCCGCGGCGACTCCCGGTGGGGTGTGCTGGATTCGCTGTGTTCTTGTCCCGCCGCCCGTCAACGTCTCGTATGGACGACGATCGACGCGCCTTCCTCGAAGACCTGCTCACCACACCCAGCCCGTCCGGCTACGAGGTCGACGGCCAGCGCGTGTGGGTGGACTACGTCTCGCAGTTCGCCGACGACGTAACGGTCGACGACTACGGCAACGCCGTCGCGGTCCACGAAGGCACCGGCGAGGGCCCCGAAATCGCGTTCACCGGCCACGCGGACCAAATCGGCTACATCGTCCGCGACATCGACGACGACGGCTTCGTCCGCATCGGCCCCATCGGCGGCGCGGACCGCACCGTCTCGAAGGGCCAGCACGTGACGGTCCACGGCGACGGCGGCGACGTGGCGGGCGTCATCGGTCAGACCGCTATCCACCTCCGAGACGTGGGAAGCGAGGAGTACGACGACCTCGAAGAGCAGTTCGTCGACATCGGTGCGACGAGCAAGGGCGACGCGAAGGACCACGTCGAAGTGGGCGACCCCGTGACGGTCGAAGCGCGGGTCCGCGACCTCGCGGGCGACCGCGTCGCGGCTAACGGGATGGACAACCGCGTCGGCACGTGGTCGGCCGCTGAGGGCCTGCGCGCCGCCGTCGAGGCCGACGTGGACGCGACGGTGTACGCCGTCAGCACCGTTCAGGAGGAAGTCGGCGTGCAGGGGGCGAAGATGGTCGGCTACGACCTCGACCCCGACGCGATGGTCGCCGTCGACGTGACTCACGCGACGGACAACCCCGACGTGCCCGGCAAGCGCAAAGGCCCCGTCGAACTCGGCGAGGGACCGGTCGTCTCTCGCGGGAGCGCGAACCACCCGAACGTCGTCTCACTCGCCCGTGACGCGGCCGCGCAGGCCGACATCGGCGTGCAGTTACAGGCCGCCGGCATCCGCACGGGCACCGACGCGGACGCCTTCTACACGAGTCGCTCCGGCATCCCCTCGCTCAACATCGGCATCCCGAACCGCTACATGCACACGCCCGTCGAAGTGGTCTCCACGAGCGACCTCGACGACGTGGCCGAACTGCTCGGGACGATGGCCGCGCTCGCGGGCGACGTGGAGTCGTTCGGCGTCGAACTGTAATCGGGCGGACGGTGGTCCCGCGCGCTGTGCGTAGTTGTCGCACACGACTCCGGGCGAAAGAAAACCGTTAAAAGTCGCCACACGGTGTTTCCACGTATGGCTGGAACTATCGAAGTACTCGTTCCCGGCGGGAAGGCGAACCCCGGTCCGCCGCTCGGCCCGGAACTCGGCCCGACCCCCGTCGACGTGCAGGACGTCGTCAACGACATCAACGACCAGACGGCTGCCTTCGACGGCATGGAAGTCCCCGTCACCGTCGAGTACGACGACGACGGCTCGTTCAGCATCGAAGTCGGCGTCCCGCCGACGGCGGCGCTCATCAAGGACGAAGTCGGATTCGACACCGGCAGCGGCGAACCCCAGAAGAACTTCGTCGCCGACATGTCCATCGAACAGCTGAAGAAGGTCGCAGAGCAGAAGTCCTCTGACCTGCTCTCGTACGACCTCAAGAACGCCTCGAAGGAGGTCGCCGGGACGTGCGCGTCCCTCGGCGTCACCATCGAGGGCGAAGACGCCCGCACGTTCAAACAGCGCATCGACGGCGGCGACTTCGACGACCACTTCGACGACGAGTAATCGTCTCGGAACCGTCTCGGCGGTTCGAACCGCCCTTTCCGTCGGGCCGAGTCGACTCGGCCCGCTTTCTTCTCTCCACCGACCCGATTCGACCCGGAGCGGCCCGACCGTCGACGACCTCGAATCGCTCGCGTGCTCGCCAGCCCGCATGTGTGGCTGTGGCACGCGAAACCCCCGAATTCGGGGGTTTCGGCTCCCGTAGTTCGACGGACTTAAGTTGAGCCTACTCGTCCTGCCGGACGAGGCAGGCAGTAGCCTGTTTCACTGACCCGTAGGAGCAATCCTGCGTACTACGGAGGTGAATAATGGCAGACACAATAGTTGACGCAGTCTCTCGCGCACTCGACGAGGCACCCGGGCGGAACTTCCGCGAAACGGTTGACCTCGCCGTGAACTTGCGAGACTTAGATCTTAACGACCCGTCGAAGCGTGTCGACGAGAGCATCGTGCTCCCGTCTGGCACCGGCCAGGACACCCAGATTGTGGTGTTCGCGACCGGTGAAACCGCGCTCCGCGCAGAGGATGTCGCCGACGAAGTTCTCGGGCCCGATGAGCTCGAAGACTTCGGCGACGACACCGATGCGGCGAAAGACCTTGCCGACGAGACCGACTTCTTCGTTGCCGAGGCAGGACTGATGCAGGACATCGGTCGCTACCTCGGTACCGTGCTCGGTCCCCGTGGTAAGATGCCGACCCCGCTTCAGCCCGACGACGACGTCGTCGAGACGGTGAACCGGATGAAGAACACGGTGCAGCTCCGTTCGCGTGACCGTCGTACGTTCCACACGCGCGTCGGCGCAGACGACATGACGCCCGACGAGATCGCGGAGAACATCGACGTCATCGTCCGTCGTCTCGAAGCGACGCTCGAAAAGGGCCCGCTCAACATCGATTCCGTCTACGTGAAGACGACGATGGGGCCGTCCGTGGAGGTGCCCGCATGAGCGAGTCCGAGGTTCGGCAGACCGAGGTTATCCCGCAGTGGAAGCGTGAAGAGGTCGACGAGCTCGTCGACTTCATCGAATCCTACGAATCCGTCGGCGTCGTCGGCGTCGCGGGCATCCCGAGCCGCCAGCTCCAGGCCATGCGCCGCGAGCTTCACGGCTCGGCCGCGGTGCGCATGAGCCGTAACACGCTCGCGAACCGCGCGCTCGACGAAGTCGACGACGGCTTCGAGGAACTCAAGGAGTACATCGCCGGGCAGGTCGCCCTCATCGGCACGAACGACAACCCGTTCGCCCTGTACAAGGAGCTCGAGGCGTCGAAGACGCCCGCGCCCATCAACGCCGGTGAAGTCGCCCCGAACGACATCGTCATCCCCGAGGGTGACACCGGTGTCGACCCGGGTCCGTTCGTCGGCGAACTCCAGCAGGTCGGGGCGTCCGCCCGCATCATGGACGGCTCGATCAAGGTGACGGAAGACTCCAACGTCCTTTCCGCGGGCGAGGAAGTCTCCGAGGAACTCGCGAACGTCCTGGCGGAACTCGGCATCGAGCCCAAGGAGGTCGGTCTCGACCTCCGCGGCGTCTTCTCCGAAGGCGTCCTGTTCGAGCCCGACGAACTCGCCATCGACGTGGACGAGTACCGCGCCGACATCCAGTCGGCCGTCTCCGCCGCGACGAACCTGTCGGTCAACGCGGTCTACCCGACCGCCCAGACCGCGCCGACGCTCATCGCCAAGGCGACGAGCGAGGCCAAGGCCGTCGGTCTGTTCGCCAACATCGAGAGCCCGGACTTCATGCCCGAGCTCATCTCGAAGGCGGACGCCCAGCTTCGGGCGCTCGCGGCGAACATCGACGACGAAGAGGCGCTTCCCGAGGAACTCCGCGGCGTGTCCGCGGCTGACACGGGTGCCGCCGAGGAAGAAGAATCGACTGACGAAGAAGCAGCGGACGCCGACGAGGCAGACGCCGACGCCGACGAAGACGCCGCCGAAGACGACGGCGACGACGAAGACGCTGGCGACGCCCTCGGCTCCCTGTTCTAACAACACACAAGGTACACAACAATGGAATACGTCTACGCTGCGCTCATCCTGAACGAGTCGGACGAAGAGGTCAACGAAGAGAACATCACCGCGGTCCTCGAGGCCGCCGGTGTCGATGTCGAGGAGTCCCGTGTCAAGGCGCTCGTCGCCGCGCTCGAGGACGTCGACATCGAAGAGGCCATCGAGACGGCCGCCGCTGCCCCCGCGCCCGCCGCGGGCGGTTCCGCCGGTGGCGAGGTCGAGGCCGCTGACGACGACGACGAGGAAGACGCCGAAGAAGAGGCCGCTGACGAAGGCGGCGACGACGACGACGACGACGAAGAAGCCGACGGCGAGGGCCTCGGCGCGCTCTTCGGCTAACTCCCGCGAGACCCCGCCGCATCCGCGGCGACGCTCGCTTCGAAACTCCGATTTCTTTCGACGCAACTCACCAGCGGCGGCGTCGGTCGCACGCCCAACGACTCGGACGCGGGCCACGGCGCAGTCGGTGTCTGTGTCGGTGCCGAGCGCGTAGCTTCATACCGGAAGCCGTGGCCACTTCGGCGCGATGTTCCTCACCGGCGGGGCAGTCGTCTCCCTGTTCGCTCAAGCGGCGGCACTCGCGTCGCCCGTCACGGCGGATCCGACGACCGCCGCCCTCCTCGGTGTGGTCGTCGGCGTCTGCCTCGGGACCTGCTCGGGCCTCATTCCCGGTCTCCACGCGAACGCATTCGCGCTGCTCCTCGCCGGCGTCGCGTCCGAGTTCCCCGGCCCGCCGGTCGCCGTCGCGGCCGCCGTCCTCGCCGCGTCGACCGTCCACACCTTCCTCGACGTGGTGCCGGCGCTGACGCTCGGCGTGCCCGACGCCGCGCTCGCGCCGGGGGCGTTGCCGGCGCACAAACTCGTTCTCGGCGGGCGGGGACGCGAGGCGCTCAGGCTATCGGCGCTCGGGAGCGGCGCGGCGCTCTGTCTGGCGGTGCCGGTCGCGGTCCCGCTCACGGCGGTGTTGGTCGAGGGCTATCCCGTCGTCCGGAGTCACCTGTGGGTGGTGCTCGCCGCCGTCGCCGCCGCGCTCGTCTGGACCGAACCGAGCCGGCGGGCGAGGCTGGCGGCCTGCGTGACTATCGCCGCCTCGACGGGGCTGGGTCTCGCGGTCCTCGACCGGCCGTTCGGGGGGCCGCTTCCGGTCGGTGGCGTGTTGGCCCCGCTCTTGGCTGGACTGTTCGGCGTGCCGGTCCTCTTGGCGGCGCGACGTGGCGGGGGCGTTCCGCCGCAGGGTGATGCCGCGCTCGCGACGTCGCCGCGTTCGGTCGCGCGGAGCGTCGTGGCGGGTGCCGGCGGCGGGGCGTTCGTCGGCTACCTCCCGGGCGTTTCCGCCGGCGTCGCCGGAACGCTCGCGCTCGCGGCTCTCCCCAAAGCCGACCCAGACGAGTCGACCCGGGCCTACGTCACAGCGACGAGCGCCGCCACGACGGCGACGACGGTGTTCGCGCTGTTCGCGCTCGCCGGGTTGGGGGCGCCCAGAACAGGCGCGCTCGTCGCGCTCACCGAGGCGGAACTCCCGACCGGACTCGGTCTCGCGGTGCCGGTGACGGTCGCCTCGGGGCTCTGCGGGGCGGTGTTGGTGCCGGTCGTTGGCGACCGGGCGCTTGCGTTCGTCGGGAGGCTCGACCAGCGCCGACTCGTCACCGCCGTCTGCGCCCTCCTCGTCGTTCTTTCGTGGGCGTTCGCGGGAGTCGGCGGCGTCGCCGTCCTCGTCGCCGCCGGGGCCGTCGGTCACCTCCCCATCCGGTTCGGGTGTCGGCGGGTCCACCTGATGTGTGTCCTCATGGGGCCGCTGGCGCTCGGGTGAGTCGTGTCCACGCGGGCCACGGGTTTCCCCCAGCAGAACCCGGAAAGACAACGGTTAAAAGTCGCGCGCCGGTTTATGAGCGTATGAGCGAGTCCGAACAGCGACACGCGCACCAGTGTGTGTCCTGTGGCATCAACATCGCCGGCATGAGCGCGGCGACGTTCAAGTGCCCCGACTGTGGCCAGGAGATTTCGCGTTGTTCCAAGTGCCGCAAGCAGAGCAACCTCTACGAGTGTCCCGACTGCGGATTCATGGGTCCATAATCATGGGAAAAGTAGCTGCTAAAATCAAGGTCATGCCGAACAGCCCCGAGCTCGACCTCGACAACCTCGAGGACGCGCTCGAAGACTCCCTTCCCGAGGGTGCGAAAATCAAGGGCTTCGAACGCGACGACGTCGCGTTCGGTCTCGTCGCCCTCCTGCCGACGGTCATCGTCCCCGACGACGCCGGTGGCACTGAGGCCGTCGAAGAGGCGTTCATCGAAGTCGAAGGCGTCGAGAGCGTCTCCGTCGAGAACGTCGGCCGTATCTGAACTGACGACCGACCTTTTTCGAAGTCCCGTCCCCGGAGCGACCGCGTTCGTCCGCCGTCAGCGGTGCTCCATGAAGTAGACGCCGAGGACGACGCCGAACGTGAGCCCGAGCATCACGCCGATGGCCAGGGAGTCGCCGATAACGCCCGCGACGCCGCCGAGGAGGAAGCCGATGGCCAGCCCGATACCGAACTGCTCGGCGCTGTGGCTCGACCCCTCGTGGTCGTCGGAATCGACCATCACGCGGTCTGTGGGTTCGGTGTAGCTCTGTCGCTGTACGGACTCCGCGCTCAGGGTGACTGACTCCTGGGACATACATCATTATTCATCGTGCTATTCAATAACCCTTACCCGCGTTCTCAACCTTCGGCAACGGCTGGTACGGAAAGAGGTGCGAGGGCGCGTAAGGACGAGCCGACGCGGACTTAGACGCCTCAGAACGCCGCGTCGAACGCCCGCTGGAGGTCCGCCTTCATGTCGTCGATGTGCTCGATGCCGACGGAGACGCGGACCAGACCGTCGGTGAGTCCCGCTTCGAGCCGTTCTTCGCGGGGGATGGCCGCGTGGGTCATCGCCGCGGGCTGTTCGATGAGGCTCTCGACGCCGCCGAGGCTCTCGGCGAGCGTGAACACCTCGGTCTCCTCGACGACGGTCGAGGCCTGTTCGAGCGAGCCGTCGAGTTCGAACGAGAGCATCCCGCCGAAGTCGTCCATCTGTTCGGCCGCGAGGTCGTGTTGCGGGTGAGAGTCGAGGCCGGGGTAGAACACCTCGGAGACCGCCTCGTGGCCGTCGAGCCACGCAGCGAGCTCGCGGGCGTTGTCGCAGTGGCGGTCCATCCGGACCGGGAGCGTCTTCGTCCCGCGGAGGACGAGGAAGCAGTCGAACGGCGAGGGCGTCGCGCCGACGGAGTTCTGGTAGAACGCGATCTCCTCATCGAGGTCCGCGTCGTCGGTGACGAGCGCGCCGCCGACGACGTCGGAGTGGCCGCCGAGGTACTTCGTCAGCGAGTGCGAGACGATGTCCGCGCCGTGGTCGAGGGGACGCTGGAGGTACGGCGTGGCGAAGGTGTTGTCGACGGCGCAGAGCGCGTCCACCTCGTGGGCGATGTCGGCGAGCGCGCCGATGTCGTTGACGCGCATGAGGGGGTTCGTCGGCGTCTCGACCCACACGAGTTCGGTGCCGTCGCGGACGGCGTCGCGGACGGCGTCGTGGTCGGTGGTGTCGACGAAGTCGAACTCGAGGTCGTACTTCTCGTACACCTGGGTGAATATGCGGTGGGTGCCGCCGTACACGTCGTTGCCGGCGACGACGTGGTCGCCCGCTTCGAGGAGGTTGAGCACGGTGTTTATCGAACCCATCCCCGAGGCAAAGGCGCGGCCGTGCGAGCCGTTTTCGAGCGCCGCGAGGTTCGATTCGAGGTCGGTTCGGGTCGGGTTCCCCGTGCGGGAGTACTCGTAGCCGCGGTGGTCACCCGGCCCGTCTTGGGCGTACGTCGAGTTCGCGTAGATGGGCGTCATGAGCGCCCCCGTCTCCTCATCGGGCTCCTGTCCCGCGTGGATGGCGCGCGTCTCGATGCGTCGCTCGTCTTCGGACATACGAGAAGCGCCGCGCCGACTCGGGTTAAGTCCGTCCCTCCCGCGCGACCACGCGGGAGACACACACGCGCGGTTCGTAACGTGCAATTTATAATGGCGACGCAAGTATTCGTTCTCACGACTATGCCGAGCTCCAACGGTCCAATGAAGGGGACGCGAGGAAAGCTCTCGAACAAGCCGCGCGAGCGCGGCACTTCGCCGCCGCAGCGCGCTATCGCGGAATTCGAGGAGGGCCAGAAGGTCCACCTCAACATCGACCCGAGCGTTCGCGAGGGTCGCTTCCACCCGCGCTTCAACGGTCTCACCGGCGAGGTCCTCGGGAAGCAGGGCCGCGCGTTCAAGGTGCAGATCAACGACGGCGGCAAAGAAAAGACGGTCATCGTCCGACCCGCTCACCTGCGCGCCCAGCAGTAAGCGATGACCATCTTCAAAGAAAAGCTCGACGAGGAGTATCTGACGACCTCCGAGGTCAAGGAACTGCTCGCCGAGGTTGAGGCGGAACGCGCCGCCGACGAAGAGCGCGAGATGCGCTACGAACTGGCCCGTGCGATAGAACACGTCAACCGGTTCGCCCACCTCGACCCCGAGGAATCTCGCGAACTCGTCGAGGAGCTCGCCGAGCTCGAGAAGGTCGACGGTCCGACCGCCATCAAAATCGCGGACCTCCTCCCGCAGTCGCGCGACGAACTCCGCGCGGTGTTCGCCCAGCAGCGCTACGCGCTCTCGGGCGACGAACTCGACGAAATCCTCAACGTCGTCGCGAAGTACGTCTGACCGCGTGACAGCGCGGCCAACTATTTAAATATCGGCTCGCCGTAACTACTGACATGACACGTACGGAGAGCGGTGACGCCGACGCCACGACCGAGTACGTCGTCGTACTCGACGTACTCCGCCACGGGCGTCAAGGAGACGACCGACGGCGCTTCGACGCGGCACCCATCGCGTACGCGCTCGGAGAGTCCGACTTCCGTCTCCTCGAGTTGACCCTCGTCGAAGACGCCGACGTGAGCATCGGCGACCGGCTCGTCGTCTCGCCGGTCGCCGACCGCGAGCTGATTCAGTCCGTCGAAGAACTCTCGTACGGCGACCTCTCGAACACGGCGACGGCCGAAGTCGACTACGTCGTCGAGGACATCGTCGAGGCCAACGAACGGCGGTTCGTGGACTTCTACAACGACGCACAGCCCATCACGCTGCGGCTCCACCAACTCAACTTGCTGCCCGGCATCGGGAAGAAGCTCCGCGACAAGATTCTCGAATCGCGCAAGCGACAGGGGCCGTTCGAGTCGTTCGAGGACCTCGAAGAGCGCGTCTCCGGGCTCCACCGCCCGAAGGAGGTCATCGTCGAGCGCATCCTCGACGAACTCCGCGACAACGACGTGAAGTACAAGACGTTCGTCGGTCGCGACGGGCGGTAGCGGAACGGGACTTTTACCCGCTCCCGCGCGATACCTCTCCCAATGACGAGCGACGGCAGCGAACAGGTCCGCGGGGCCGGCGCGCGCGACCCGGACGCCCTCATCCGACGGGCGGGCGCTCGCGGGAACCCGGACCACGACCAGCATTTCCTCGTCGACGACCGCGTCGTCGACCGAATCCCGACGTATCTCCCCGAGGACGCGGACCGCTCGCACGTCCTCGAAATCGGCGGCGGGCCGGGCGTCCTCACGGACCGACTGCTCGGCGTCGCCGACCGCGTGACCGTCGTCGAACAGGACCGAACGTTCGCCGAGCACCTGCGCCGCGAGTTCGCCGAGGAGGTCGAATCGGGGCGGCTCACCGTCGTCGAGGGCGACGCGCTCGACGTCGACCTGCCCGAGTTCACCGCCTGCGTCTCGAACCTCCCGTACGGCATCTCCTCGGAGATTTCGTTCCGCCTGCTCCCCCGCGGGAAGCCGCTCGTGTTGATGTTCCAAAAGGAGTTCGGCGAGCGGATGGCCGCCGAGGCGGGAACCTCGGAGTACGGCCGCCTCTCGGTGAGCACCCAGCACTACGGCGACGTCGAGGTCTGCGAGCACGTCCCCCGGGAGGCGTTCGACCCCAAGCCCGCGGTCCAGAGCGTTATCGTCCGTATCACGCCGCGCGACCCGGAGTACGAGGTCGAAGACGAAGCGTTCTTCCTCGACTTCGTGAAGGCGCTTTTCACCCAGCGACGGAAGACTATCAGAAACGGCATCCGCAACACGGCGCACATCTCCGGACTGTCGGACCCCGAAGCGGTCGTCGAGGCCGCGGACGAGGACGTACTGCGCAAGCGCGCCGGCAACATGGCTCCCGCGGAGTTCGCCGAACTCGCGGAACTCGCCGCGTCAGTCGGCTTATAACCCATGACGCTCCCCGCACTCGCCGCCGTTCTCCTCCGCCTCGCCTCGACGGGAACCCTCCTCCAGAGCGGTACGGTCCTCGACACCGCGTCGTTGTTCCCGACGTTCGAACTCCGCGTCGCCGCGAGCGTCCTCGTGACCGTCGCCGTCGTCGCCGTCTGGCGACTCGGCGCTCGGCTCCACGACAAGGAGGTAGACTTCGTTTCGATGCCGGTGTGGCACCTCTCGGTGACAGTCCTCCGACTCGTCGTCGTCGGCGGCGGCGGGGCGTTCGTCTTCACGGTCTGGTCGCTGTCGGGCGACATCGGCACGATTTCGGCACAGTACGATCTCAACAGACAGACGTTCGTCCGCATCGTCCTCTCGCTGGCGTTCGTCGTCGGCGCGTACGTCCTCACGACCGTCCTCGGCCGGTTCATCGGCGAGATTGCGAGCACGCGCCCGGAGATTTCGGACCACCAGCGCGAAATCATCTACCGCATCGCGCAGGTGACGACCTATCTGGCGACCCTCGCGGTCATCCTTGGTATCTGGCGGGCCGACCTCGGCGGCTTCCTCGTCGGCGCTGGTTTCCTCGGTATCGTGGTCGGTATGGCCGCGAGACAGACCCTCGGCGCGCTCATCGCGGGCTTCGTCATCATGTTCTCTCGGCCGTTCGAAATCGGCGACTGGGTCGAGGTCGGCGACCACGAGGGTATCGTCACCGAAATCACGGTCGTGAACACGCGCATCCAGACGTTCGACGGCGAGTTCGTGATGATTCCGAACGACGTGGTGAGTTCGGAGAGCCTCGTCAACCGCAGTCGCAAGGGTCGACTCCGCCTTGATGTCGAGGTCGGCGTCGATTACGAGACCGACCTCGATCGCGCCGCCGACGTGGCGCAGTCAGCGGTCGAAGACCTCGACGAGGTGCTGTCGGTGCCGAAGCCGCAGGTCGTCGCCAAGCAGTTCGGCGACTCGGCGGTCGTCCTCGGGGTGCGTCCGTGGATAGACCGTCCGAGCGCCCGCCGGTGGTGGCGCGCGCGGACCGCGACCATCTCGGCCGTCAGCGAGGCCTTCGCCGAGGAGGACATCACCATCCCGTTCCCGCAGCGCGAACTGTCCGAACGGAACCCCTCGCGACCGGTTCCGCTCACCGACCAGCAACCCGAAGCGAGCCCCGAAGCCGACGGCGGCGTCGAGGACGGTGAAGGCGGCGACGGCGACGCCTCGGCCGGCTCCAAGGGGGCGGACGAATGACCGACCTCGCCGAGCGCCGCGGGATGAACACCTCGGTCTACCAGCCCGCGGAGGACTCCGGACTGCTCGCGCAGGCCGCGGTCGGGCGCGTCTCGGGGCGCGTCCTCGAAGTCGGCACCGGCTCGGGCTGGGTCGCGGAGCAGCTCGCGACGAAGACCGACGCCGACGTGGTCGCGAGCGACCTCAACCCACACGCCTGTCGGCAGGCGGCCGAGCGCGCCGCCGCCCTCCGGGCCGACGGCCACCGCGGCTTCGAGGTCGTTCGCGGGAGCCTCGTCGAACCGTTTCGCGACGACGCCTTCGACGCGGTGGCGTTCAACCCGCCGTACCTCCCCGAGGACCTCGAAGCCGCGCGCGACGACTGGATGGAGGTCGCGCTCACCGGCGGCGAGGACGGCCGCGAAATCATCGACCCCTTCCTCGACACGGTCGGGCGCGTCCTCAAGCCGGGTGGCACCGTCTTCCTCCTCGTGAGTAGCTTCACCGGCTACGACGAGGTGCTTGCCCGCGCCGAGGCGAACGGCTTCGGCCACGAGGTCGTCGTCCAGGAGTCGTACCCCTACGAGACGCTCACGGTGCTCGCGTTGGAATAACCAATGCGCATATGTTGATACAGGAAATATTATACACCGTCATTTCTTAGCGAGAGGTGATGACTGAACTCGTCTCGACGACACCGGGACTGTATCCCCTCCCGGATTGGGCGAAACAGGAGCTTTCCGACCTCAAGGGTCACCAGAAACACGACCTCATCTCCGGTACCGAGGGCGCGGACATCGTGAGCGCGTACGACCGCGCTCGCGAGGAAGTCGTCTCCGAGCAGACTGACGCCGGCCTCGACCGCGTCGTCGAGGGGCAACTCCGCTGGGACGACATGCTCGCGCACCCGCTGACGGTCCACGAGAACGTCGAGACCGGCGGCATCGTCCGCTACTACGACAACAACAACTTCTACCGCGACCCGCAGGTCCGCGGCGAACTCACCTTCTCCGGCGACGTCGCGGCCGAACTCGACGCCACCGCCGACCTCCTCGGCGACGAGTCGCTGCAGGCGGTCCTCCCCGGCCCGTACTCGCTTTCGGACCTCGCCACGGACGAGCACTACGGCGACGAGGCCGACTTCCTCGACGCCGTGAGCGAGTTCCTCGCGGGCGAGGTCGACGCCTTCCCCGACCACGAGACGCTGTTCCTCCTCGAACCCTCGCTCGTGTTCTCGCCGCCGGGCGAGGACGTCGACGAGCGCGTCCCCGAGGCCATTTCCGCCGTCTCCGACGCGACCGACGCCGACGTGGTCGTCCACACCTACTGGGGCGCGCTCGACGAGAAGGTCTACGCGCACCTCATGGACGCCGACGTGGACGCCATCGGCTTCGACTTCGTCGCCGGTGACCGCGACCAGACGCTCTACAACGTCAACGAGTACGGCACGAAAGACGACATCGCTCTGGGTCTCGTCGACGGCCAGAACACGCTGGTCGAAGACCCCGAGACGGTCCGCGAGCGCGTCGAGTGGACGCTCGACAACATCCAGAGCCAGACGTTCGACACCGCCTACGTGACCTCCAACACCGAACTGTTCTACCTGCCGGAGAACCGCGCGACGGAGAAGCTCGCCGCCCTCGCGGCCGCCACCGAGGACGAACTGGAGGTGGAAGCATGAGCCGCGACGCCGAGAACCGCGAGCAGTTCCGCCCCGAGAACCACGACAACGAGCACTTCCTGCTCACCACCGTCGTCGGCTCCTACCCGAAGCCCAAGTGGCTCAACCGCGCCAACGACCTCGCGGAGGACCCCGACTCCAAGTTCACGCAGGAGCACCTCCACGAGGCTCACGACGACGCTTGTCGCGTCATCACCCACGAGCACGAGCGCTCCGGCCTCGACACCGTCGTGGACGGCGAGATGCGCCGCGAGGAGATGGTCGAGTACTTCGCCCACCGCATCCCCGGCTACGAGTTCAACGGCCCGGTGAAGGTGTGGGGCCACAACTACTTTGACAAGCCCTCTGTCGTCGGCGAGGTCGAGTACGACGAGCCGTGGCTGGTCGACGAGTTCGAGTTCACGAGCGACGTGGCCTCCAAGCCCGTCAAGGTACCCATCACGGGTCCCTACACGCTCGCTAGCTGGTCGTTCAACGAGCACTACGACTCCGAGGCGGACCTCGCGTACGCGCTGGCCGACCTCGTCAACGAGGAGATCGAGAAACTCGTCGAGGCGGGCGCGACCTACATCCAGATCGACGAGCCCGCGCTGGCGACGACGCCGGACGACCACGCCATCGTCGGCGAGTGTCTCGAACGCATCGTCGCGGGAATCTCCGACGAGGTCCGCATCGGCCTCCACGTCTGTTACGGCGACTACTCCCGCATCTACCCCGAACTCAACGACTACCCTATCGACGAGTTCGACGTGGAACTCTGCAACGGCGGCTACGAGCAGATCGACGTGTTCACCGACCCCGAGTTCGAGCCGGACCTCGCGCTCGGCGTCCTCGACGTGCACACCACCGAAGTCGAGACCGTCGAAGAGATTAAAGAGAACATCAAGCAGGGCCTGAAGGTCGTCCCGCCGGAGAAGCTCACCGTCTCGCCCGACTGCGGCGTGAAGCTCCTCCCCCGCGAGGTCGCCTACCAGAAGATGGAGAACATGGTTCAGGCCGCCCGCGAGGTCGAAGCCGAACTCGACGCCGGCGAAATCGACCTCGACGCGCCCGTCCCGCAGGCCGACTGAGCGACTCGACCCGTCGTTCCCCGTTCGTTCTTTTGTAGCCGCATCGAGCACCGAGTCTCCCGACCGCGTTCTCGCTGCCGTGAGTGTCACGGCTCTCGCCACGTTAAATAAATGTTAACACACCACATGGCGTATCGTTCGATATGGGAACCGAATCAGTCGCACCGGAACGGGCGAACGTCGAACTGTGCCGCCGATACGTCGAGGAGTTCGTCAACGAGGGGGACGCGACCGCGGCCGAGGAGTTGGTCCACGAGGACGTCGTCACTCACCAGTTGGGCGTCGACGCCGACAGAGTAGGGAGAGACGCGCTGGTCGACCAGATACTCGGCTTCCGCGGGGCGGTCCCCGACTGGCACCTCGCGGTCGAAGACGTCGTTGGCGAGGGTGACCGGGTGATGATGCGACTCACGGCGCGGGGGACGCCGCAGGAGCCGTGGGGGAACCTCGTCCCGACCGGGAAGTCGTTCGAGCAGCCGGCGTTCTTCGTCTTCCACCTCGAAGACGGCCGCATCGTCGAGCAGTGGAACCTCGTGAACCTGATGGGAATCGCGCGCCAACTCGGCTTGCTCCCGCCGGGGCCGCGGGTCATCGCCAAGGTGGCGGCCCACCGTATTCGGTCACGCCTCGGCGGCGGTCGGCGACGACGCGCCTGACGACCCGCCAGTACCGGTTGCGCGAATTAGACGCGCTCGGTCTCGAACGAGCGTTCCCGAGTCGCGTCGTCTCCAACGTCGGAACCACCGAGTCCGCGGTGGCTCCCGTTTTCGACGCGCCATCCGCCGTCGGAACCGCGCACTAGCGGAAGCTCCGCGCCGACGGCGTCCGAAATCTCTTCGGGGGCCACGTCGCACGCCGCTGCGATGCGCTCGAACCGCGAGCCGCCGGTCAGCGTCTCGGGTACCGGCACCCAGACGGTCGCGGTCCGGTCGTCGGGCGTCGCGAGCGCAAGATCGAGTCGCACGCCGTCTCGGCGAGAGAACCGGGCGAGTCCGCTCGCGCCGCGCCGCCGCTCGGGGACGACGTTCGTGACGACGCCCGAATCGACGTGGTCGAGCGCGCGCAGGCCGGCCACGCGGAGTTCGACGTCGTGGATGTCGGTCGGCCCGAGGACGACCGGTCGCACGAGCGTCGAGAGCGTCGCCACCAGCCGCGTGGCCGTCCACGCCGCCACCGCGGTCGCGCCGAGCATCGCCACCGCGCCGACGACGAACAGCGCCGCGAGCGCGAGGAGTACGAGTTCCATTTCGACCATGTGACACGTTTCGCCGGGTGACGAGAAAACCGTTGTTCGCCGCGTGGTAGACGGTCAGGTCGCGGAGACGGTCGTCACCGGCCGCGGATGACCGATGGTAGAATCCCGCACACCGAACCGACGAGAACGTCCTCTCGGCGGCTGGAGCGCGGACGAGAGGGGAGACGTGGCCGTCGCTCCTCTCGGAAGAAAGCGTGAGAACCGCGAGACGAGACTTACTCGTAGAGCCAGGTCTCGTCGATGCGCTCGTAGTCGACGAGTTCGTCCTCGTCGAAGAAGAGCGCGATTTCGCGCTCGTTCGCGCCCTCGTCCTCGTGGTCGGAGCCGTGGATGACGTTCCGGCCGAGGTCGAGACCGTAGTCGCCGCGGATGGTGCCGGGAGCGGACTCTGCGGGGTCCGTCTCGCCCATCATGCCGCGGACCTGTCGCGTCGCGTCCTGTCCTTCCCAGACCATCGCGAAGACGGGACCGGACGTGATGAAGTCGACGAGACCCTCGAAGAAGGGCTTGCCCTCGTGCTCACCGTAGTGGTCGTGGGCGAGCTCCTCGTCGATCTGCATGAACTTGCCGCCGACCATCTTCAGACCGCGGTCCTCGAAGCGGGAGACGATGTCTCCGATGAGGCCGCGCTGGACGCCGTCGGGCTTGACCATCACGAAGGTGCGCTCTGCGTCGGACATCAGTTGTCCTCCGACTTGCCGCTCGCGCGGCGGCCGGCCTCCGTCCACTCGAGGTCGCGGGCCTCGCGGCCGAGGAAGTAGTTCTTCTCGGCCTTCGAGTCCTTGAAGTGGAGGATGGTGCCGTCGGTCTTGACGTACATCGTGCCCGTGCCGGGCTCGATCTCTTCACCGCTGTAGTCGCACGTGCGCTTCTCGACCATTGTTACTGCCCTCCGATGGAGTCGGCGTCACGCTGAGTCTCGCGGAGCTGGAGGATGTCGCCCTCGCGGACGGGACCCAGCACGTTTCGCGTGATGATACGGCCCTGGTTGGAGCCTTCGCGGATGCGGCACTTGACCTGCATGGCCTCGCCGTGCATCCCAGTCTTTCCAACGACTTCGATGACTTCGGCAGGCGTCGAGTCGCTGGCTTGTTCGTCCGCGCTCATGGTCGGTTATCGAAGGTCCTCGACCTTAGTCGCGATGTCCTCGACATCGTCGGACGCGTCGCCGGCGTCGACGATGGCGGCCGCGGCACTGCCGACTTCGAGGCCGGCGGCGTGGCCGATGTCGTCCTGCGTCTCGACGAAGATGAACGGAATGCCCTTCTCGTCTGCGAGTTCGGGCAGGTGCATGACGATCTCCTCGGGGGAGACGTCTTCCGCGATGAGGACGAGCTGGGCGTTGCCCCGCTCGATGGACTTGGTCGTTTCGTTGGTTCCTTTCTTCACGATACCAGTATCTCGGGCGACCTCGAGCGCTTCGACGGCGCTGTCAGCGAGGTCGGCCGGTACGTCGAAGTCTACGTAGACAGCCATTGTTGTTCACCTATATCCTGCTCGCGGGCTCGACTCCCTCGCCGGTATCACACCGGTCGGTCGGTTGCGACCGGTCAACGATTTCCCTACGGCGAGGAGGTTCATCAACCCCGGACAGGCTGTAACCACTCTTTGCTTCGGCCCCCATAAAAGCGCTTTCAAAATCGTACCGGCGTGCGACGCGTCCGCACGACCCGCGAAACACCCGATTTCTCGCCGACCGAAGCGCCGCGAATTCTCGTGTCGATTGCTCACACGAAACACTCGTAGCAGGGTGTGAAGCCCCACCAAAACCACCGCTGTGCCGACCGGATTGCGAGTCGCTCGCACCCGACCGAAGGAAGTGAATAGTCGCGCCGGCGTATCGCACCCATGACCGAACTCGGCGACGACCCCGACGTCGAGGCGCTCGCCGCCGCCCGCCGAGAGGAGGCGCTGGCGACGAACCAGCGACGCCTCCTCGTCCTCGCCGGCGACCATGACGCCGGCATCGACGCCGCCTTCGACGCGGTCCGCGGGGCCGACGTGCCCGACGACGAGGTGACGTTCGTCACCGCCCGCGAGGGCTTTCGCTTCCACCGCGTCGAACCGAAGCGCGCCTCGTCGCTCCTCGGCACGACTCGTACGCTCGTCGTCTTCGACGCCCACGAGGAGTTCTCGGCGAACGCGCTCGGCCGCGTCGCCGGCGCTGTCGACGGCGGCGGCCTGCTCGTCCTGCTTACCCCGTCGCTCGACGACTGGCCGACCCGTCGCGATTCGTTCGACGAGCGATTGGCGGTTCCGCCGTTCACAGTCGACGACGTGACCGGTCGCTTCCGCGGTCGACTCGTCTCGACGCTCCGGGACCACCCCGGCGTCGCCCTCGTCGACCTCGATTCGGGGACCGTCGAGCGCGACGGCGCGTACCGACAGGGAATCAGTTTCGACGCCGCGCCGCCGCGGATACCGAGAGAGAAGAACCGAAGGTTCCCGCGGCGCGCCTACGAGGACTGTCTCACCGCCGACCAGTCGGACGTGCTCGCCTCCCTCGAAGCCTTGGCTGAACCGGGCACCGCCGTCGTCGTGGAGGCCGACCGCGGCCGCGGGAAGTCGAGCGCGGCGGGTCTCGCCGCCGGGAGTCTCGCCGCCGAGGGCGCGGACGTGGTCGTGACCGCGCCCGGGAAGCGAAACGCCGCCGAGGTGTTCGCCCGCGCCGAGCGACTCCTCTCCGAACTCGGCGCGCTCCGAGGCGGCGGCGCGGACGACTTCGACATCTTGTCCGAGAGCGGCGGGCGCGTCCGGTACGTCCCGCCGACAGAGGCCGGCGCGGCGGCGGCAGACGCCGACGCGCTCGTCGTGGACGAGGCGGCCGCCCTGCCCGTCAGGCTCCTCGAATCGTTCCTCGCCGCGCCCGCGGTCGCCTTCTGTACGACCGTTCGGGGCTACGAGGGAGCGGGTCGCGGCTTCGCCGTCCGCTTCCGCGACCGCCTCGACGACGCGGACCGCGAGGTGACCGACGCGCGCCTCGATGACCCGATTCGCTACGCCGCCGGCGACCCCGTCGAGTCGTGGACGTTCCGCGCGCTCCTCCTCGACGCCCGGCCCCCGGTCGACCAGCTCGTCGCGGACGCGACGCCGGAGTCCGCGTCCTACCGGGCGCTTTCACCCGACGACCTGCTGGCGGACGAACACCTGCTCCGCGAGGCGTTCGGCCTGCTCGTCCTTGCGCACTACCGGACCGAACCGGACGACCTCGCCCGCCTCCTCGACGCCCCGAACCTGACGCTCCGGGCGCTCACTCACGAGGGACGCGTCGTCTCGGTCGCGCTGCTCGCCCGCGAGGGCGGCCTCGGCCCCGACACCCGCCGGCACATGTACGACGGCGGCCGCATCCGGGGGAACATGCTCCCCGACGTGTTCACGAGCCAACTCCGCGACGAGGACGCGGGCGTCCCCGTCGGCTACCGCGTGATGCGCATCGCCACCCACCACGCGGTCCGGTCGTCTGGTCTCGGTTCGCGGCTCCTCTCGGCGATACGCGACGAGTTCGCGGGCGACGCGGACTACCTCGGCGTCGGGTTCGGCGCGACGCCCGAACTCCTCTCGTTCTGGCGCGACAACGGCTACGGCACGGTCCACCTCTCGACCACCAGAAACGACACCAGCGGCGAGTACTCGGCGCTCATGATGCGCCCGCTGTCGCCCGCCGGCCGCGACCTCCGTAACCGCCACGCAGCGTGGTTCCTCGGCCGCGTCGGCGACGTGCTCGGCGACGCCCTCTCGGACCTCGACGCCGACGTGGCGCGGGCCGCCCTCGCCGCCGTCGATCGCACCTCCTCGCCGGACCTCTCCGAGTACGAGTGGCGCGTCGTTGTGAGCGCGTCCTACGGCCCGGGGCTCTACACGACCGCGCCCGGCGCGTTCCGGCGACTCAGCCTCGCGCACCTCACGAACCCCGAGCGGGCCTCGCTCACGCCCCGAGAGGAGCGACTGCTGGTCCGCAAGGTCCTCCAGACGCGGCCGTGGGACGCCGTCGCCGACGAACTCGACTTCCACTCGACCGCGGGTGCCATGCGCGCGCTCGGCGACGCCTACGAACCGCTCGTGGACGAGTACGGCACCGACGCAGCCCACGAGGAACGCGAGCGATTCCGGTGATACCCGCCGGGGGAGCGGCCGCGTCTCAGCCGCTTGCCCGCCGACACACCGATAGTCGTCGGTGCCGACGCTCCCCCTATGGCCGAGTGTAGCGAACCCGACTGCGAGAACGTCGCGGCCGTCAGGCTCTACGTGCCGTGGGACGCCGACAGGAACGTCTGTACGGCCCACGCGAGGGCGCTCGTCCAGCAGGACGGCGTCGTCGCCGAGCCCCTCGACGGGGCCGAAGACGACTGGTCGTAGTGCGACCGGCCGGGAACGTGGCAGTCGCAAGCGGGGCAGTCACAAACGGGGCAGTCGAAAGCCGACGCGTCGCTGGCGGGGAGAGACAGCGCGCAGAAATTTCGGGGTCAGGGACGGGACGAGTCCGCGCTCACCGGAGCGAGACGGCCATCATCACTTCGTCGACGTAGTCGCCGTCTATCTTGTAGTGGCCGTCGCGGACGGCTTCGGTCTCCCAGCCGTGGCCTTCGAGGAACGCGATGGCCTCCTCGTTGGTCGCCGGAACGCTGTTGTAGAGCTTCTCGAAGCCGCGCTCGCGAGCCCACTCGACGCCGCGGTCGAGGAGTTTGCTCCCGACGCCGTGGCCGCGGAACTCCGGTCGCGTGCCGACCGTCAGGACGGCGGTGTGGCTCAGCTTCTCTGCCTCGGGCAGATCGAGGTGGACCCAGCCGGCGAGTTCGTCGCCGACGGTGGCGACGAACACCATCCGGGAACTGACCTCGTTGTGTCGGAGGACGACCTCCTCGTGGTCGAGTAGGTCCGCGACCGTCTCGGCCTCGATGTACCGGCCCTCGTCCGCGACCTCGTGGATGGCGTCGACGAGGCTCTCCAAGTCGACGTTCTGGGCCATCCGAATCGTCACGTCGAGGTCGCCGAGTTCCACCGTCTCCTCCTCGCCGGGCGCGTAGGCCACCTCCACGTGGTTGCCGACCTTTCGGATGTAGCCGTCCCGTCGCAGGACGGTCAGGTGCGCCCCCAGCGCCGCCGGCTCGAAGTTGAGCGCCCGCCGTACCTCGTCCTCGCGGACGGTCCCGTGGCGCTCGATGTACTCGTAGATGTCCTTGCGGTCTTTGTGTCCGAAGTTGAGACTGTCAGTTACTTCCATGGTACACAATCACACTCATGATTTATAATTGTTGTTCGTGCCGGACCCGACGACAGTCGGTGGAGCCGACGGGTGAATCGGGGCCCGTGCGCCGCCCTCAGCGCCTCTCGGGGACGCAGGTCAGCAGTTGGGCGGTGTCGAGCACGTCGTGGGTCCGCAGCAGGACTTCGGCGGCCTCTCGGACCGTGAAGTCCGCGTCGAGGTCGACGCCGTAGCACCGGGCGTACATGGTGAGCCAGTCGTTCATCGCCCGGTGGAGCAGTTCGAACTCCTCGCCGGTAAAGGAGACCTGCCGGTCGCCCGTCCGCGCGCTGACGTAGAGCGACACCGCCGGGCCGACGCCGTCGCGGGCGCATTCGAGCGCGCGCTGGTCCGCGGCCGACGGCGGCGGCGGGTCGAACGACTCCCGGGCCTCTCGGGCCTCGTCGGCGAGGGCTCTTGCGCGCTCCCCGAACCGAACGTCTTCGGGGTGGCGCTCCTCGGCCCCTCGACCGTCGGCGACGGTGCGGGACTCCGATTGGGTCACGTCGCGACTCACGGGCTCACCTCGGTCATCCCCACTTGAACTCGACGCCCTTGTCGCCGCGCGGGTGGGTCCACTCGGTGTCGGCGACGACGGCGCAGGTGCCGCACTCGACGCAGGGCTGGGTGTCGAGGCTGACGACGCGCTCCTCCGAGCCGTTGGTCCGGACGACCTCCTCGCGGTAACAACCGCCGCCGAAGTCGACCGCGGAGACGGGGCAGGCCGCCACCGCGGCCCCGCTGGCCTCGTAGGACTCGTCGCGAAGCGTGATGTGCGGGTTGCCGATGTCGGTGTCGTAGGTCAGTTCGCCGATGCGGGCTTCGAGGTCCGGCGGCGTCACCGAACTCTTGTCGCGGACCCGCGTCCCCAACTCCTCGGCGATGACCGTCGGGAGCGTGACGTAGGGCGTCCGCGTGTCCGGCATCAGCGCCGACAGCGTCGGGACGTTGTAGAGGCGTTCGAGCCGCCCGGAGAGCGCGCGGATACCGGCGCGCCCGACCGCCGAGGTGAGTACAGTATCGACCACGTTGGTCACGCCGTCATCCTCGGCGACGCCGCGGAGCAGTTCGTAGCCGCGGGGCCGGAGCTTCTTCATCACGCCCTCGCTCCGGAGTTTGCGGGCGTAGCGGGTTCCCGCCTTCTCCGGTTCGTTGCGCGATTTGGCCTGCGCGTACGACTCCGCGGCGAGTGCCCCGGCGGTGACGGCGTGGTTCATCCCCTTGATGATGGGCCCCTGCGCCTGCATCTGGCCGGCCGCGTCGCCGACGAGGAGTAGGCGACCGAAGTGCGGTTCGCGCAGGGCGACCTTCTTGGAGTCGGGCACGAGTTTCGCGCTGTACTCCAGTTCGGTGTAGTCGTCGCCGAGCCACTGTGCGAGCAACGGGTGGGTCAGAAGCCCGTCCAGTAGCTCGTGCGGCTCCGCCTCCTCCGCGACGAGGCTGTCGAGGTGGAACACCGTCCCGAGCGACAGCGTGTCGCGGTTCGTGTAGAGGAAGCCGCCGCCGCGGACGCCCTCGAACAGGTCGCCCGAGAACAGGTGCGCCGCCCCCTCGTCTTCCGCCACGTCGAATCGGTCGGCGATGGCGTCTTCCGGCATGTCGACGACCGCCTTGACGCCCTGGAACCACTCGTCTGGCTCGTCCCAGTCCATCAGGCCCGCGTCGCGGGCGAGTTCGGAGTTCACCCCGTCGGCCGCGACGATGATATCGGCGGTTATCGGGTCGAGTTCGTCCAGCGTGACGCCGACGATGCGGCCCTCCTCGCGGAGCAGGCCGTTGACGTGGACGCCCGTCAGGAGGCCGCCGCCGGTCTCGCGGGTCCGCTCGTGGACGCGGTCTTCGAGCCACGAGTCCATCTTCCGCCGGAGGACGGAGTCGGACCACTCGGTGTCGTGTTCGTGGAGGTCCGTGAGGTCGAACGACTCGACCTTGTCGCCGGCGATGTTGTGGATGCGGTACTTCGTGATGGGCCGCTCGGCGGCCGCCTCGCGGAACCCCGGAAAGAGGTCGTCGATGGTGTACGGCGCGGACTCCTCGGCGTAGATGAGCCCGCCCGAGACGTTCTTCGACCCGGCCTCGACGCCGCGTTCGAGGACGAGCGTCTCGATGCCGTAGTTGGCGAACGTCGCGGCCGCCGCCGCCCCGCCGGGACCCGCCCCGACGACCAGCGCCTCGTAGTGTTCGTAATCGCTCATTTCGACTCACCCCGTTCGTCCGCAGCCGCGACATCGCCGGGCGTTCCGATCGGCGCGGTTCCCCCGTCGCTGGCGACCGCTGCCTCGAATCGGCCCTCCTTGAGCGCCGTCGTCAGCCGCGGCAGCACCTCGAAGAGGTCGCCCTCGATGAAGTAGTCCGAGAAGTCGCGGATGCGGGCGTCGGGGTCGGTGTTGACGGCGACGATGGTGTCCGACTCGTCCATGCCGACCTTGTGCTGGACCGCGCCGGAGATACCCGCCGCGATGTAGAGTTTCGGCGCGACGACCTGCCCCGTCTCGCCGATTTGTCTGTCCTCGTGGGTGTACTGCTCGACGTGGCCGTCGAAGTTGAACGACCCCGTGACGATGCCGCGGGTGACGCCGACCTCGGCGTCCTCGAACTGGTCGGCGAGGTCCAAGGCGAGTTCGATACCCTTCGTCGGGTCGTCGTCGATGCCGCGGCCGACCGCGACGATGACGTCGTGGCCGGTCAGGTCGATACCCTCGTCCAGCTGGTCGAAGTCCGTGACGGTGACGCGGAACCAGTCGTCGTCGAGCGGGGCGTCGTGTTCGACCACGAGGCCCTCGCGGTCGGCGTCGGGTTCGGGCAGGTCGAAGCTCCCCGGGATGACCGACGCGCCCTGCGGGTGGAACTCCCGCGTCGGGTTGTCGATACAGAGGATGGTCGAGTATTCGAAGCCTGAGAAGTCCGGCCGCTTCATGTGCAGGACGCGCTGGAACTCCTTTTTCTCACCGGCGACGCCGGTCTTGACCGGGTTCGAGATGACCTCCTCCGTGATGTAGAGCCCAGAGCAGTCGCTGGCGAGACCGGAGTCGAGTTCGGCCTGCACGAGCGCCGAGAGGTCCCGGCCGTTGTTCGTCGCCGGGAACAGCACGTACCGCGGCTTGTCGTAGTCGCGCCACGGTTCGTCGCGGCCGCCTTGGACCTCGAAGTTCTGGTGGGTGGCACCCGCGCGAGCCATGTCGCAGAATATCTCGGTGTACGGCTTGTGCTGGAAGCGTTCGAGTCGGTCGTCCTCGCGGACGACGGCCACGTCCGCGCCGTAGGCGATGACGTCCTCGACGTGCTTCGACACGTCGGAGCCGATGAGGACCGCGACGACCCGCTCGTCGGTCGTGTAGTCGTCGTTGTAGGTGTCCATCAGCTCGCGGGCCTTCCCGAGCATCTCCTTGGACACGTCCACGAGTTCGCCTGCCTGCGTCTCACAGTAGACCCACATGTCGCGGTAGGTCCCCCCGTGGAGCGACCGGACGTGTCGCTTGTCCCGAGTCGGGTGGTCGAGGTCCGGGTGACGCTCCTCGGGCGGCCGTTCGTCCACCTCGACTTCCGTGTCTTCCTCGTCGCTTCCCTTCACGGAGTCGATGCGGTTTCTGATGAGTCGTTTCACCGGGTCGCGGTCCTCGCCGGCCTCCTCGCGTTCGAGGAGCGATTCGAGGTCCGAGACCTCCTCGACGCTCTGGAGGGCGTTCCCGACCTCTGCAGTGCTCATCGACGCGAGGTCCATCTCGTCGGCGTCGGCCGGCTCGTCGTCGTCCTCGGAGAACTTCTCGATTCGGCTCTCGATGAGCGCGACGGCCGGCGCGCGGTTCTGCCCGCGGTGTTCGGCCTGCAGAATCTCCTCTAACTCACCGAGGTCGTCGATGTCCTTGATGGCCGGGCCGAGCTCCGAAATCTCGTAGTCGCCGGGGTCGAAGTCCGTCACGGTCAGTCACCCCCCGCAGCCGCGGCGTCGCCAGCGTCGTCGCCGACCGCCGACTGCATCGCGGTCAGCACGTCCTGCATGGCACCCGTATCGTCGGGGTCGACCATCGTGGCCTCCCGCTCGGCCGGCGCTTTCGGAATCGGGTCCACCGACGAGACGATGGTCGGCGAGCCATCGAGGCCGATGTAGTCCGGGTCGACGTTGATGTCGGCGTGGTCCCGCACCGTCAGGTGCTCTTCGTAGTTCTCGGCGTGTGCTTGGGTCTCCTCACGCAGGTCCTTCAGCGTCAGCCGCTCGCCCGCCGTCCGATACGACGGCTCGAACTCGGGGTCCGCGACGACGAACGCCGGAAGCTCCGTCTCGACGGTCTCTATCTCCTCGATGTCGCCTTCGACCAGTCGCTTGGCGCGCAGGGTCCCCGCGTCCTCGTCGATGTCGAGGGAGATGACGTGCGTGACCAGCGGCATGTCGAGACACCAGTTCGTCTGCGGGCCGGTGTGGCCCGTCTCCCCGTCTGCGGTCTTGAACCCGGCGAACACTACGTCCGGCTCGCCGAGCGTCTCGATGCCCGCGCTGAGCGTGATGGCCGTCGCCCACGTGTCGGCGGCCGCCATCTCGCGGTCCGAGATGAGGTGGAGGTCGTCGGCGTACACCGTCTCCATCGCCTCCCGTAGCACCTCCTTGTACCCCGGCGGCCCCATGCTCATCACGCTCACTCGCCCGCCGTGTCGAACCCGCGTCTGCAGCGCCGCCTGCAGCGCGAAGCGGTCGTTCGGATTCATCACTGTGGGCGTCTTCCCCCGTTCGAGATGCCCGTCTTCGTCGAACGATACCTGGCCCTCCCGGAAGTCGGGCACACCTTTCGTAAGTACCACCATGTGCATTGAGAACACTCTCCCGTTAATGCTAGCTCATATTCATAATAATCTTTTGTGCTAGGTGGCCGGAATGTCCGCGCCGCTCACGGGGGTCGCTGTCGGCGTCCTCGCCCGCAAAAAATCGGGGTTTCTTCCCTTAGATGCGTCCCGCTCGCCCGGGGTCGACGTCGATGGCGTCAACCGGGCAGACGTCGACACAGAGCATGCAGTCGATACACTGGTCTTCGTGGGTCGGTTCGGCCTTGATGTCGGACTCCGGATGCCCCGGCGTGTCGACCCACGTGAACACGTCCACGGGGCAGTCCTCCAGACACGCCCCGTCGGCGAGGCAGATGTCGAAGTCCACCGCGACGTGCGTGCCGTGGATACCGTGTTTCTCCGGCGGGTCGACCGGTCCCCAGACGGCCACGCCGTTTTCCTCTCCGACCTTCTCCCTGTTTGTCTCGAACTGCGGGTCGATAGCCATGACTCTTAGTGACATATTCCGGTAGAGGCAATAAACTATCCCCCGAACGGGCGGAAACCAGGCGACGCGGCGCGCGAGTCGGTCCCTCTACCTGCGCCGCGGTCCCCACACGGCCTCGACGCGCCCACTCGGTGGGGTGAATAGCCCCCGGTCCGAATCACCTCGGTATGGACGTGTTCCTCTGGGTCGCGCTCGCCCTCTTGGTCCTCGGCGTCGTCGGGAGCGTACTGCCACTGCTTCCCGGCGCGCTCCTCTCCGTGCTCGGCGTGGTCGTCTACTGGGTATCGACCGGCTTTTCGGACCCCGGACCCATCGCGTTCGTCGGGCTCATCCTCGTCGGCCTCGTCGCGCTCGTCACCGACTACGCCGGCGGAATGGTCGCCGCGCGGTTCGGCGGCGCGTCGACCCGAACGTCGATTGTCGCCGGGGTCGCCGGCTTCCTGCTCATGTTCCTCATCGGCCCGCTCGGCATCTTCGTCGGCGTCGCTGGTACGGTCTTCGCCCTCGAATACCTCGAACACCAGGACGCGGAAGAGAGCGGTCGTCGCGCGCTCGTCGCCACGGTCGGCGTCCTCGCCACCGCGGCGGTGCAGGCGCTGTTAACGTTCTCGATGCTCGTCGGGTTCGTCCTCGTCGTGGTGTTCTAAGGCCCGCCCGGCTCCCTCCGTGACCGGGTTACTGCTCGTCGCGCCGCCGAATCAGCCCCGTCTCCGCGTCGGCGACCACCCGAGCGGGCGCGCCGTCGGCGTCCACGCGCAGCGGCATGACGTACAGGTCGAACGTCCGGTCGGTCGGAAGCGCGTCTAACCCGCAGAGGTTCTCGACGACGAGCAGTCCCGCCCCGAGAACCGCGTGGTGCGCCGGGACGCCGTCGCCGCCGGTCGGGTCCGGGCTAAGTGCGTCGGTGCCGACCGAGAGCCCTCGGTCCGCGCAGGCGTGCGCCGTCTCGGGCGCGAGCGCCGGGTGGTCGGGCATGCGTTCGGTTCCCCACTCATCCTCCCAGCCGGTTCGGAACACGAGGAAGTCCACGCGCGGTTCGAGGTGTTCCGGAATCGCGTCCGGCCCGATTCGCCCGCGGGGCCCCGCGTCTCGGCAGTCGGCGATCCGAGCGGTGAACCGGAGGTCGTCGACCGGGAAGTCGTCGAGGGTCGCGCCGTCCGGTTCGGTGTGTGCGGGCGCATCGACGTGCGTTCCGGCGTGGGTCCCGAGTTCGAGCCGGGAAACGCGGTAGCCGTCGGCGTCGAAGTCGGCGTGGGGTTCGACTGTGACGGGCGGGTCGCCGGGATACGTCGGCATCCCGGTCTCGACGCGGCGGGTGAGGTCGAGGAGGGTCATACCACTCCCTACGCGGTGGTGGGTAAAACGAGTGTTCGTGTCGAGCGCGACTGTCCGTCGTTCGGCTTACTTGTGCGCGAAGTAGACGACCGTCTCGTCGTCGCCGCGGTCGTCCACGCGGACGAAGCCGACACGCTCGAACTGGACGAGTTCGTCCTCGGGCACGTCGCCGAAGTCGGGTTCAGCGACGCCCGTCACGTCGCCGTCCATGGTACGCATGCGGACCGAGACGCCGTCGGTCGGAGCCCAGTGAATCACGGCCACGTCGCCCTCGCGGACCACGTCGAGGTCGTCGCCGGTGGCGACGAGCGAGTCGTCCTCGCGGCGGACCGCGCCGAAGCCCTTCAGCCAGACGCGCTCGCCCTCGGCGGGCACGTCGCCCGATTCGAGGAGGACGCTGTCGCCGACGGGGATGTCGCGGGTGCCGCGCTCCTCGAAGCTCGGGTGGAGCGGCGGGTGGGCACTGTCGGGGCCGCCCTCGACGGCGAACTCCTCACACGGGCCAGACACAGTCTGGCTGTCCGCCGAGGTTCCCTCGGCGACGTCCCGGACGAGGAAGTACCGGTCCGTCTCGTCGTCGACGAGGTCGCGGTTGTTCGCGTAGACCGTCGACATCGAGAGGTCGACGTTCGAGGTGGAGGTGCCGAGGCCGACCATCGCGTCTACGATGGCCTGCCCGCGGATGCCGCGGCGGCGGAGGCTCTTGATGGTCGGCACACGCGGGTCGTCCCAGCCCTCGACCTCGCCCGCGTCGATGAGTTCCTTGATGCTCGACGTGGACATCTTCACGTCGTAGGCGTCGACCTGCACGTGGCCCCAGTGGACGACCTCGGGGTAGTCCCAGCCGAAGTAGTCGTAGACGAACTGCTGGCGCTTCGCGGAGTCCTGAAGGTCGATACCGCGGATGATGTGGGTGACGCCCGTGAGGTGGTCGTCGACGCCGGACTGGAAGTCGAGCATCGGCCACGCGCGGTAGTCAGCCGCCTCCTCGCGGGGGTGCGGCGTGTCTATCATGCGGAAGGCGACCCAGTCGCGCAGCGCGGGGTTCTTGTGTTCGATGTCGGTCTTGACGCGGAGGACCATCTCGCCCGAACTGTACTCGCCTGCGACCATGTCCTCGAACTCCTCGCGGGTCGTCTCGGTGTCCTTGTCGCGGTGCGGACACGGCTTTCCGTCGTTCTTCAGGTTCGAGAACGCCTCGCCCGAACACGAGCAGGTGTACGCGCCGCCCATCTCGATGAGTTCGCGGGCGTAGTCGTAGTACGTCTCCACCCGGTCGGAGGCGCGAATCACGTCGTCGGGCTCGAACCCGAGGTAGTCGATGTCGTCGAGGATGGCGTCGTACGCCGTCAGGTCCGGCCGCTTCGTCTCCGGGTCGGTGTCGTCGAACCGGACGATAAAGGAGCCGTCGTACATCTCCTTGTACGTCCCGATGACCGCGGGCATGCGGGCGTGGCCGAGGTGCCACGGGCCGTTGGGGTTCGGCGCGGCGCGCATGCGGACCTCGTCGTACGCCTCGGCGTTCGGGAGGTCGGGGAGCAGCGACTCGTCGGCCTCCTCCTCGGCTTCCATCTCGGCGAGTTCCTCGGGCGCGAGGTCTTCGAGTCGGTCGCGCTTTTCGTCGGCGGACAGCTGGTTGACCTCGGCGACGACGGGGCCGATGAGCCCCGGAATCTCGCCGCCGTGCTGTCGGAAGTCGGGGTTCTCGCCCATCAGCGGGCCCATAATCGCGCCCACGTCGGCGTCGCTGTCGTGTTTGACTGCGTTGAGAAGCGCGTGCTTCTCGGCCTCTCGCTCGATGCGCTCTCGAAGCTCGTCGTCCATTACCGTTCGCTTCCGCGGCGCGCCTAAAAACAGGCCCGGATTGCGGGGAAGGGTCCTCGCGCGGGCAGGGGTACGTGAAATGTTAGCACTTCAGAGTAAATATGAGTTACGGCGGAACTCGGGGACGGAACGACCGAAGAAGAGATTCTCGCGGCCGCGACTCGCGGCGACGCCGCGCGCTCAGTAGCCGCGGGTGATGAGGTAGTCCGCGATGTCGCAGAGCAGCTCGCGGGCCTCGTTGTCCGGGAGGACGTCGAGCCGCGACTTGGCCTGTTCGGTGAGGTCTTCTGCCATCTCGCGGGCGTAGTCGATGCTGCCCGCCTCGTTCAGTTCTGCGACGGCGGCCTCGACTGCCTCCTCGGTGAGCTCCTCGGCCGTCTCGGCGTCGACGAGGTCGTCCACGTCGATGCCCTGCTGGCGCGCGTGGAGGGAGATGATGGTCTCTTTGTTCTCCACGAGGTCCGAGCCGCGCTGTTTACCGAGCTGCTCCGACGGCACGGTCAAGTCGAGCACGTCGTCTTGAATCTGGAACGCGCTGCCGGACTCGATGCCGTACTGGTAGAGCGCCTCGACGACCTCGTCGTCGGCACCCATGATGACCGCCGGAACGGCGGCCGCGGTCCCGTAGAGGACGGCCGTCTTCAGTTCGACCATCTGGAGGTACTCGTCGGGGAGCACCTCGGTGCGGCGCTCGAACTCGATGTCGAGCGCCTGCCCCTCGCAGATCTGCGTGCAGGTGGTCGCGAGTCGGCGGACGGCTTCGAGGCCGTCGGCCGGGTCAGCGCCGGTCTTCGTCAGGAGCTCGAACGCCTTGGCGTACAGCGTGTCGCCGGCGAGGATGGCGGTCGAGTTGTCGTACTCCTTGTGGACCGCCGGAACGCCGCGACGGAGGTCGTCGTCGTCCATGATGTCGTCGTGGATGAGCGTGAACGACTGGATGACCTCGATGCTCACGGCCGCGACCATCACGTCGATGGGGTCGCCCGCGAGCGTCGGGAACGCCCGGTAGTCCTCCGACATCGGTTCGACGTCCGCGAGGGACTCCGCGGTCAGGAGTGAGACGGTCGGCCGAAGGCGCTTGCCGCCGGCTTTCAGGAGGTACCGTGAGGCCTCGTAGAGCCGTTCTGGCTCGGCCATCGGTACGTCCTCGTCGAGCGCGTCGTTGACGAGTTCGCGTCGCTCGCGAATCGCCTCGAGCACCCGCTTTTCCGTCGCGTCGGGAGTCATCACTCCACCAGCTGGATCATGTTTCCGTTCCGCGTGACGTGGACGTCGCGACCGAGGGCGTAGCCCTGACTCTCCGCGAGGTCCACGTACGGAGCGAAGCCTTTCAGGTTCTGGTGGGCCGGGATGACGTGCTGGGGCTGGAGCGCCTGCAGCATCTCGTAGTGCCCCTCCTCGCGGAGGTGGCCCGAGACGTGAATCTCGTCGTAGATGCGCGCGCCCTGCATGCGCAGGAGGCGTTCGGACTGGTAGCGCTGGCCCTCGTTCGTCGGCTCCGGGATGACCCGCGCCGAGAAGATGACCTTGTCGCCGTCGTCAATCTCGTACGGCGTCTCGCCGCGGCCCATACGGGTGAGCATCGCGCGCGGCTCGCCCTGGTGACCCGTGACGATGGGCAGGTAGTTCTCCTTGCCCTCCTTCATGATCCGCTTGAACGTGCGGTCGACGGACTTGCGGTGGCCGTACATCCCGAGGTCGTCGGGGAGGTCGACGAAGCCGAGGCGCTCGGCGGTGCCGGAGTACTTCTCCATCGAGCGGCCGAGGAGGACCGGCTGGCGGCCGATGTCCTTGGCGAACTCGACGAGCGAGGAGACCCGAGAGATGTGCGACGAGAACGTCGTCGCCACGATGCCGCCGTCGTAGTCCTCGACGGAGGTCATCACGTCTTTGAGGTGGCGGCGCGCGACGGACTCGGAGGGCGTGCGGCCCTTCCGGCCGGCGTTCGTACAGTCTTCGATGTACGCGAGCACGCCGTTACCCTCGCGACCGATCTCGCGGAAGCGCTTCATGTCGATGGGGTCTTCGAGGACCGGCGAGTGGTCCATGCGCTTGTCGAGACCGTAGACGACAGCGCCCTCGGGCGTGTGGACGACCGGGTTGATGGCGTCAATGATGGAGTGGGTGACGTGGACGAATTCGAGTTCCACGTTGCCGGAGTCGCCGATGGACATCGTCTCGCCGGCTTCCATCTTGACGAGGTCGTTGTTGACGTTGAACTTGTTCTCGCCCTCAATCTGCTGTTTCACCAGTTCGATGGTGAAGGGCGTCGCGACGACGGGGGCGTCGTAGCGGTGAGCGAGCTTGGAGATGGCACCGATGTGGTCGAGGTGACCGTGCGTGGGGACGATGGCCTGCACGTCTCCTTCGAGGTCGCTCATGACCCGGTCGTCCGGGATAGCGCCCATGTCGATGAGGTCGAGGCTGTGCATCTTTTCGGTCTCGACGTTGTCGTGGATGAGGACCTGCGACAGGTTGAGACCCATGTCGAAGACGACGACGTCGTCTCCGGCACGGACGGCCGTCATCTGACGGCCGACTTCTTCGTATCCGCCTATGGTTGCGATTTCGATTTCCATGGTTTGTGTGTCTCGATATTCCGAGCATCGAAAGCCACGATGTGGCGAAGGTGCTCACGGAAAGACGGGTGTCTGGGGGCCACCGGCCCCGGCGTCTTGCAGCTCGTCGGTCGAATGACCCCGCGTACGAGACGGCCCGAACCGGTCGATTTGGGCGCGCCCGCACTTACCCGCGGGTTTCTGGTACTGAGTTCTACTCACGGGGGTACTAAAAACTACGTGGGTTCACCGCGCCCGCACGCCCGGGCTCGTGAGAGAACGTCTCACGTGAGACGAAGATTCCCTCGCTCGACGACGATTTCGACCCGGACGATCGGATTCGACGGCCATCTCGCACTGTCGGTCCGGCACATTTAAGATAACTACGAGACGGATTTGATGCATGAGCGGCCGACCCCTCGATGTCCTCGAAGCGTCACTCGACGAGCCGGTGACGGTTCTCCTCAAGGACGGAAACGCGTACTTCGGCGTCCTCGCTGGTTACGACCAGCACATGAACGTCGTACTCGAAGAAGCGCTGGACGAAGACACTGTGCCCGGGGATATCGAACTCGAGCAAGTCCAAGACACAACCATTATACGCGGCGATAACGTCGTCACCATCAAAGCATGACGGGTGCAGGAACCCCCAGCCAAGGAAAGAAGAACAAGACGACGCACGTCAAGTGCCGTCGCTGCGGCGAGAAGTCCTACCACGTGAAGAAGAAGGTCTGCTCGTCTTGCGGCTTCGGTAAGTCGAAGAAGCGTCGGAGCTACGCCTGGCAGTCGAAGTCCGGCGACAACTAACGACTCTCGACGGTCTCAGACCGTCTCTGTCTTCTCTCTCGCCGTCTGCGGCGAGAACGAATCCGCGTTCCTGACTCCCGGTTTGTTTTCCCGACAGTGACACTCGCTAGCACCGAGTACGGCATCTTCTCTGCACCTTCGACTCGCGTTCAGATTTTGTCACCAGTTTCATCACTACTACCCGTTGAGCCGTCGCTGTCCTCGCGGGCGACGAGTCGCGGTCACGGGTGGGTCTATTCCCATGTCACGTCTCCCGTCTCGTGTGGGTCGCACGCCGCCTCGCAGTCGCCGACGCTCGCCGACTTATGCACTAATGTGTATATTTCCCGGTTTCGGAACCCGCCGTTACTGCATAAGGACGGGTTTTTTACCCCCTCGACTCTCTACCATCTTCCATGGTAACTGGGCGGGACGACTCCCACCACCACATCAGCGGACCGACCGAGAAGTGCGGTGTCGTCGGCGTCGCACTCGGCGGTCGAGACGCCGCACGGCCCCTGTACTACTCGCTATACGCCCTCCAGCACCGGGGCCAAGAGTCCGCAGGCATCGTCACCCACGACGGGTTCCAACAGCACAGTCACGTCCAGATGGGTCTCGTCGGCGACGCGTTCGGTGCCGACGACCTCGACGGCCTGAAGGGCGAGGCGGGCATCGGTCACGTCCGCTACCCCACCGCCGGCGACGTGTCGAAGTCGTGCGCCCAGCCGTTCGCCGTCTCGTTCAAGTCGGGGTCGCTCGGCCTCGCGCACAACGGCAACCTCGTCAACGCCGACGAACTCCGCGACGAACTGGAGAACTTCGGCCACGCGTTCACCTCCACGGGCGACACCGAGGTCATCGCCCACGACCTCGCGCGCAATCTCCTCGAAGAGGACCTCGTCCGCGCCGTCAAGCGGACCATGGAGCGTATCCACGGCTCGTACGCGCTCACCATCATGCACGACGAGACGGTCCTCGGCGTGCGCGACCCCGAAGGAAATCGACCGCTCTGTATCGGGAAACTCGACGACGGCTACGTGCTCGCCTCCGAGTCGGCCGCCATCGACACGCTCGACGGCGAACTCGTCCGCGACGTGAAACCGGGCGAACTCGTCGTCCTCGACCCCGACGGAAGCGGCTTCGACTCGTATCAACTGGTCGAACGCGACAACACGGCCCACTGCTTTTTCGAACACATCTACTTCGCCCGCCCGGACTCCGTGATGAACGACACGCTCGTCTACGAGGTCCGCCGCGGGCTCGGCCGGAAGCTCTGGGACGAAAACGGCGTCGACACCGACGTGGTCATGCCCGTCCCCGACTCGGGCCGCGCGTTCGCCTCCGGCTACGCGGAGGCCGCCCAAGAGGACGACGCGACCGTCGAGTTCGCCGAGGGGCTGATGAAGAACCGCTACGTCGGCCGGACGTTCATCATGCCGACCCAAGACGAGCGCGAGCGCGCTGTCCGCCTGAAGCTCAACCCCATCAAGAGCACCGTCGAGGGCAAGTCCGTGACGCTCATCGACGACAGCATCGTCCGCGGGACGACCTCGAATCAGCTCGTCCAACTGCTGTACGACGCCGGCGCGACCGAGGTCCACATGCGCATCGGCGCGCCGCCCATCGTCGCGCCCTGCTACATGGGTATCAACATGGCCACCCGCGAGGAACTCATCGCCTCGGACAAGTCCGTCGAGGAGGTCCGCGACACCATCGACGCCGACAGCCTCGGTTACCTCTCTATCGACGCCGTCGCTGAGGTGCTCGAAAAGTCCCGCGCCGACCTCTGTCTCGGTTGTGTCACCGGCGAGTATCCCTACGATATCGACGGCGAGGCGACCGACCGCGACGTGAGTCGCCCCGTCGTCGGTGCCGAAGCGCCGCTGAGCGACTGAGTCTCACCCGTCTCGTTCCCCCGACCTATCGCTCCGTCTGACAGTCACCGAGAGCCTCGATAGCATAGTCAACGCCGCCTTTCTTTTCTCTCGCGCCCGTGGTTCGAACCGTACTCCGACTCGCCGAGGACCGGGTTGCGAGCGGAGTACGGAGTGCGAATCGACGGGGCGGTGGAACGCCGCGGGAGGGCCCGCACGCCCCGTCTCTGTGACCTACCGGTCGCACCACGTACTACCACCCGTCCGAATCAGTGGCCCTCGGGCCGCGCGCCCCGCCGCGGGCGTCGGGCGGGTACTCCCTTTGAACGCCCGAGCGACGGCGCTCGCCACACTTGTCTCAGTAGACGACGTAGAGGAGGACGTAGACGACGTTTCCGAGGACGAACGAGACGAGCCACAGCGACGCGGCGACGCGGCCGAACCGGGCGTGTTCGGTGCCGAAGACCTCGGTTATCGGTCGCGTCAGCGCCAACAGCAACGCGTAGTAGACGACGGGGACACAGACGACTGCGAGGAGGATGTGAATCGCCAGCGTCGGGAGGTAGACGAACTGGTAGACTGCGTCGGGGCCGGGGAACTCGGCGGTCCCCTGGACGACGACCTTGTAGAGATAGAGGACGAGGAACGTCGCAAAGAGGAGGAACGACGTGAGCATCATGCGCCGGTGGCGCTCGATTTCGCCGCGGCGGACGAACCGGACGCCGGCGAGGATGGTGACGATGGCGACAGTGCTGATGACCGCGTTCACGTGCGGAATCGCGTTCAGCACGGCCTCGGGAACAGTCGGAATCGCGGCGCGGGGAATCGCGCCGAGCGCCGCGCCGAAGACGAGCGCGAGCGACAGCACCGAGAGAATCGCAGTCAGTCCGCGGACGTGGTCGCGTGCTCGGAACTCCATAGGCGTATCCGGGTGCTGCGAGGCCAAAATCGTTCGGTCGCCCGCCCGCGGCACGGCGCCTGCAAACGCCCGACATTGCCGAGTCGAAAGGAAAGTCATTTAAATTACCGCGGGGTAAACGAGAGTGCAGCAAGACACAGCGAGCGTGGGTAGCCAAGCCAGGCCAACGGCGCAGCGTTGAGGGCGCTGTCCTGTAGAGGTCCGCCGGTTCAAATCCGGTCCCACGCATCGCATGTGCGGACTCACAGTCCGCAATGAGGCGGCGTAGCCGCCGAATGATGCAGGTGACGTCCCTACACGGACATCACCCACGCACAATCCTTCCACAAAACTACACCCCTGAGATATTTCTCTCTGGGTTTCTCTGACTCACTCTCCGGAGAGGGACTCCTCTCTGGGTTTCTCGCTATTCACCGGACAGCGGCCGTGCCGCCCTCGACTTCCGACGCCGGCGGTCGCCACGTGCCGCGAGTTTAAAAGGGTCGAACGAGTAACACGCGGCATGGCCAAGTACTCGACCAACCGGGGCGGTGGTGGCGGCGACGGCGACAGTTGCGAACTCTGCGGGCGCAGCACCGCGAAGCTCCGGCGCGCGAACGTGGCCGGCGCGGACCTGCTCGTCTGCCCGGACTGCGCGCCGCACGGCGAGAACCGCCACGCGGACCGAAAGAGCGAGTCGACCGACTCCTCGCGCGACGGCTCCGAGCGGAACCGCAAGAAACGCGCCGCCCAGCGCACCGCCAAGATGTACGATAGCGCGAAGGGCGACTCCAAGCACTGGGAGGAAAAGGGGACGAACTACGAGAAAGACCGGCTCCCCTACCTCGTCTCCGGCTACGGCGGTGTCGTCGAGTCCGCCCGGCAGGACGCCGGCCTCCAACTCGCCGACCTCGCCGACGAACTCGACCTCGACGAGAAGCAACTACTCGCTATCGAACAGGGCCGCGCCACCCGGGCGAACGTCGGCGGCTCGGCCATCCGCGCCCTCGAAGAGCGCCTCGACGTGACCCTCGTCGACGAGTAGCACGATTTTTCTCGGTCGGGCGTCTCGACGCGCATATGTCCGACTCACTCGCACCCGAGTCCCCGACAGTCCGGGCGTTCGACGCGACGGTGACGCGCGTCGACGGTCGGTCGGTCGTCCTCGACGAGACGTACTTCTACCCCGAAGGCGGCGGTCAGCCCGCGGACCGGGGCGTTCTCGGCGGCGTCGACGTCGAACACGTCCGCACGGACGCCGACGGCGCGGTCGTCCACGACCTCGCGGCCGACCCTGATTTCGGCGTCGGCGACGAGGTGACGGGCGTCGTCGACGACGACTTCCGGACGTACTGCATGCGGGCGCACACCGCCAGTCACGTTCTCTACGGCGCGGGTCGCCGCATCTTCGACGACCTCGGCTACGGCGGCTTCGACATCTCCGCGGAGAAGGTCCGCGTCGACTTCGAGACCTCGACCGAGGTCGACGACGACGCGCTCGTCGAACTGGAGCGCCTCGTCAATCGAGCGGTGTGGGACAGCCGCGAGGTGTCGTGGGAGGAGATTCCCGTCTCGGAGGCCCGCGAGCGCGAGGAAATCGCGTTCAACGTCAAGACCGAGGAGGGCGTCTTCGCCGACGCCGACGAGGTCCGAGTCGTCTCCATCGACGACTGGGACTGGGCGGCCTGCGGCGGGACGCACGTCTCGAACACCGTCGAAATCGGGCCGGTCGAGGTGCTCGGCCGGTCGAACCCCGGCGAGGGACTCACCCGCGTCGAGTTCGCGGTCGGCCCCTCGGCTATCGACCGCCGCGCCGCGGTTCGAACGTCCACCTACGAGGCCGCCCGAGCGCTCGGGACGAACCTCGACGGCCTCGGAGAGTCGGCCGCCACCGTCGCGGCCGCGCGCGAAGAACTGGAGTTCGAACTCGCCGACCTGAAGTCCGAGGTACTGCGCTCCCGACTCGCGGACTTCGAGACGGTCGAACGCGACGGGTTGACGTGGAAAGTCGGCGCAGTCTCCGGCTTCGATGCGAACGAGGTCGGCGATGCGGCCAAGGAGGCCCGCGACGGCGCGGACGTGCTCGTCGCCGTCGGCGAGTCCGATGCACCGTTCGTCGTCGTCGCCAGCGCCGGTGACGCGGCCGCCGGGGATGTCGTCGCCGAGGTGACAGACGAGTTCGGCGGCGGCGGTGGCGGCGGGCCGACCTTCGCGCAGGGCGGCGGCCTCGGCGCGCCGGCGGACGAAGTGCTGGCGTACTTACGCGACTGAGCGAAGCCCCGCGGAGCGACCGAGACTGTGGCGTGCTGACGCCCGACGGACGACCGGCGGTTCAATCATCTTTTTCAATGATGGTCCGTACTCATCACCATGGAAACCGTAGGGTCTGCCACGGGTCTGACCGACGAGCAACGGGCCATCCGCGACGTGGTCCACGAGTTCGCCGTCGAGGAGATTCGCCCGACCGCCCGCGAGGCCGACGAGACGGAGACGTTCCCCGAGGACGTGTGGGACGGTCTCGCCGAACTTGACCTGACCGGCCTGACCGTCCCCGAGGAGTACGGCGGGTTCGGTGCCGACCGCGCCACCTACGCCATCGTCAACGAGGAGGTCGCCTACGGCCAACTCGCCGTCGCCACCGCGCTCTCGGTGCACTGTCTCGCCACCGAGTGCATCGCCGAGTTCGCTACCGAGGAGCAGAAAGAGACGTGGCTCCCCGAGATGGCCCGCGGCCGGCCGGTCGGCATGTTCGGCCTCTCCGAGCCGGACGCCGGGTCGAACCCCGCGGAGATGTCGACGGTCGCCCGACGAGAGGGCGACGAGTACGTCATCAACGGGAAAAAGCAGTGGATAACGAACGGCCAGCGCGGCGGCGTCTGCATCCTCTTCGCAAAGACCGACCCCGACGACCCCTCGTCGGTCACGCAGTTCCTCGTTCCGAAGGAGGCCGGCTACGAGGTCGGCAAGAAAGAGGAGAAACTCGGTCTCCGCGCGTCCGACACGACGGCCCTCCTCTTCGACGACGTTCGCATTCCTGCGGAAAACCGACTCACTGAGGAGGGGAAGGGCCTCTCCGCCGCCTTCCGCATCCTGACCGGCGGCCGAATCGGCATCGCCTCGCAGGCCGTGGGACTCGCGCAGGCCGCGCTCGACGACGCTATCGACTACGCGAACGAGCGCGAGCAGTTCGACAAGCCCATCTCGAAGATTCAGGCGGTTCGCCACAAAATCGCCGACATGGGCACGCAGGTCCACGCCTCACGGATGCTCGTGCGCGAGGCCGCCCGCGTCGCTGACGCCGGCGACGACCCGCGGACCGCGGCGTCCATCGCGAAATACTTCGCCAGCGAGGCCGCGGTCGACGTGACGAACGAGGCCGTGCAGGTCCACGGCGGCTACGGCTACACCACCGATTTCGACGTGGAACGCTACTACCGCGACTCGAAGATTACGACCATCTACGAGGGGACCAGCGAGATTCAAAAAGAGATTATCGCGCGGTCGCTCCTCGACTGAACGGGCGAGCAGGCCGCTTTTTCAGCCAGTCGAGTCGCTCACGGACTCCGGGCGAGCGTCGGGAGTCCTCGCTCGCGGACCACGTCGACGGCGGCGACACCCGCGAGAAGCAGACATCCGACGAGCGTTACCCACGCGCCGGCTGCCGAGACGAACGTCTCGTCCCACAACTGGATGAACCGCAGGACTGCGACAGTCCCGACGACGCCGACGACGAGTTCCGCGCGGCGGGAGCGCCGTCCGGCGAGCGCGGCCACGGAGAGCAGAACGACTGTCGGGAGGAGGACGATGCCGTGGACGAGTTCCAGCCCGCTTCCCATGCCGCCGTAGTAGATTGAGATAACCGGTCCCTCGTGGGCAGGGTCGACCTGTATCCACGGGAGGAAGACGCCGGCCGCGACGACGAGCGACGGGAGGACCGGGGCGAGGCGTTCGCGGAGCGGGAATGCCATACCGAAGGCGATGCCGGTGTTCCGTATAGGCCTTCTCCCGAAGCGTCTTTTCCCCAGGGTACCCTACTGCGGGCAATGACGCTCCCCGACCTCTCGGCGTTCGACGCCGTCGTTTACGACCTCGATGGGACAATCGTCCGACTCCGCGTCGACTGGGACGACGCCGCCAGCGACGCCGCGGCCGTCCTGCGGGACGCCGGCGTCGACGCCGACTCGCTGGATCTCTGGAAGATGCTCGACGCGGCCGACGAGGCGGGCGTCCGCGACGAACTGGAGCAGGAAATCGCGGCGCACGAGCGGGAGGGGGCGTGGGTATCCGACCGCCTCCCGCTCGCGGACCACCTCGCCGAGGACGGCGTCCCCTCCGGCGTCTGCTCGCTCAACGCCGAGGACGCCTGCCGGGTCGCGCTCGACGTGCACGACCTTTCGGACCACGTCGACGCCGTCGTCGGCCGCGACACCGTGGCGACGCAGAAGCCCGACCCGGAGCCGTTGCTCACGACGCTCGAACGCATGGCGGTCGAGCCCGACTCAGCCGTGTTCGTCGGTGATTCCACCCGCGACGAGGTGACCGCCGACCGCGCCGGCGTCGCCTTCAGATACGTCGACGGCAGCCCGTCGGGCGTCTGAGACGAGGCTCAAACGAACCGGAACTCGAAGATGAAGGGCGAACAGGCGGCACGTCCGCTCCGCCGGGCGGCGTGCCGCGCTCCCGCGTCTCGCCCGGCGCCGATGCTCAACGCACGGGGGCGCTGGCCGCGGAATGCGTGATAAATCTCCGCACCGGCGCGGGCGTTAAGCCCGCCGAGTCCTACGCTCACCCATGGGATTCCCCGTTTCGTACTACTGTCCGCACTGCGGCGCGGTCGTCGAACTCGAACGCGACGGCTATCTGGCCGACAAGTCGGTGACGCCGTACCCGCTCGAAGGCTGGTCGTACGCCGAACCGACCGACGACTTCGAAGACGCCGAGGGCGTCCGGTTCTCCTGCGGCGAGAGCGACACGCCCGCCCTGTCGTGGACCGGGGACGTGGTCGACGCTGACGACGTGGAGAACCCCTCGCTGGCGTCACCGTGCGGCCGCGAGTTCTACCTCTCGTTCGTCAGATACGAGGACGGCCGCGAGGTCGAGGCGGTTCCCGAGAGCGACTACGTCGTCATCGGCGGGGGAGGGGCGTCCGGTCCGTCGGGCCCGCGAGGTCCGGACGCGGGGCCGCACGGTCCCAGCGGGTTCTGAACTTTCGGCGCGACTCGCGCACCACGAGCGCCCCGAGATGATGTCTTCGCGTCGTGCGAACGCGCGTCCCTCCGTATTCAATAGCTCACGCGTCGACTATCCACCATGGTTCCCATTCAGTCCATGTTCGGCCTCAGCGACGCGCTGTTCTTCGTCCCGTTCGTCGCCCTCGCCGTCGTCATCTTCGCGTTCGCCGGCGCGGTGGTCTACCTCGAACACAGAAAGGAGATGGCGCTCATCGAGCGCGGCCAGTACGACGAAGCCAGCCGCGACTCGCGGGCGTGGATTCTCGGCGGCGGCCTGCTCGTCCTCGCGCTCGGCCTCGGAAGCGTCGTCTCAGCGCTCCTCTCCGGTGGCGCGGTCGGCGATGGCGTGACCGCGGTGTTCGTCGGTCTCGCGGCGCTCGCGTACTATTTCTACAAGCGCCGCGCGGTCGGGACGACCGTCGCCTGAGCCGCGAAAATCGGTCGGGAACTCAGCCCTTGATGTTGCAGACGGGGAACGTCCGCGCGACCTTGTCGCCGATGCCCAACTCGTCGGAGACGCGGACGACCTCGTCCACGTCCTTGTAGACGCCCGGTGCCTCCTCGGCGACCGTCGCGCCCGACTGGGCCTTCACGTATATCTTCTCCTGCTCGCGGAGTTCGTCCTGCACTGTCTCGCCCCAGTATTCCTGTTTCGCCTTGGTTCGGCTCATGAGCCGGCCCGCGCCGTGGGCCGTCGAGCCGAAGGTGAGGTCGAGCGACTGGTCGCCGCCGCGGAGGACGTAGCTCCCCGCGCCCATGCTGCCGGGGATGATGACCGGCTGGCCCACGTCGGCGTAGGCGGGCGGCAGTTCGGGTCGCCCCGCGGGGAACGCCCGCGTCGCGCCCTTCCGGTGGACGTAGAGTTCGCGCTCCTCGCGCTCGACGGCGTCGCCGTCTCGCACAGGTCGCCCCTCCGGGTCGACCCCAACTTCGTGAACCTCCTTCTTGGCGATGTTGTGCGCCACGTCGTACAGCAGGCGCATCTCCATGTCGCGCCAGTCGCGGTCGAACACGTCGGCGAACACCTCGCGCGTGCGGTGCATGATGAGCTGTCGGTTCACCCACGCGAAGTTGATGGCGGCGCACATCGCGCCGTAGTACTCCTCCGCGAGCTCGGAGCCGGCGGGCGCGGCCGCGAGTTCCTTGTCCGGCAAGTCGTCGAGCAGGTCCTTGTGTTCCTTCTCGATGCGCCGGAGGTAGTCGGTGCAGGTCTGGTGGCCGAGCCCGCGGGAGCCACAGTGGATGAGGACGACGATTTGGTCGGCTTCGAGGCCGAACGACTCGGCCACGTCCTCGCGGTAGACGTCCGTGACGCGCTGGACTTCGAGGAAGTGGTTCCCGGAGCCGAGACTGCCGATTTGGTTGCGGCCGCGGTCCTTCGCCTTCTGGGAGACGAACTCGGGGCGGGCGTCGTCGCGGAAGCCTTCGTCCTCGCAGTGGGCGAGGTCGTCGTCCGTGGCGTAGCCGGCGTCGACCGCCCACTGCATCCCGCGGGCGAGGATGTCCTCGATAGTCTCGGCGTCGCCCTTGACGACGCCGCCGCCGCCGAGGCCCGAGGGGACGGCCTCGAACAGGGCGTCGACGAGTTCCTCCTCGTGGCCCTGGAGGTCCTCGTAGGTGAGGTTCGTCGTCATCATGCGGACGCCGCAGTTGATGTCGTAGCCGACCGCGCCGGGCGAGATACAGCCGTCTGTGGTGTCGGTCGCGCCGACGCCGCCGACGGGGAAGCCGTAGCCTTGGTGGCCGTCGGGCATGCAGATGGCGTGTTTGGTGATACCCGGCAGGTGCGTCGCGTTCCGCAGCTGTTCGAGCGTCTTGTCGTCGCCGATGTGGTCGAGCAGCGCCTCGGAGGCCAGCACCCGCGCGGGGGCGTTCATCTCGCCCTCCTGCGGAATCTCCCAGACGTGCTCGCGAACCCGTCGCAGTTCGATGTCACCGAACTCGCGCGTTTCCATACCGGGACAATCAACGCGGCGACTCAATAGGATTCCGTCACGCCGCGAGCGTTCGCGGCGCGCCGCGCGACCGTCGGTAACGACGACTCACACGTCGAAGACGACGTACGCCTCCCAGCCGGCGTCGGTTTCCGCCAGTCGCATCTCGGAGTAGGTGACGGCCTTCACGTCGCGGGCGTCCACGTCGGCGAAGGGGACGCCGCGCGCGGACGCCTCGACGACCCACTCGTCGCCCTCCCGCCGGACGGTCGCCTCGTGGGCCGCGGGGAGGACGCCGCGCACGTCGCGCTCGTAGATGAGTTGGTCGAGGTAGTCGAACAACAGCGCCTCGCGGCTCTCCGCGCGGACGGCGAACGAAAAGCGGTCGCCCGTCTCGGCGGGGTCGTCGCACATCGCGGCGGTGAGTCCGTCGGCGACGGCGGCGAAGACGGCACCGAGGCTCTCGCCGTCGGCCTCGACGGCCACGTCGGCGGTGTGGTCGCGGAGCGTGAATCCCATATCCGAGGGAGGGACGCCGCCGACCCTCGTCCTTTCGGTCGGCGACGGGTGCGCGTCTCGACTCCCCGCGTTCGCGCACCGTTCGTGTCGGTGAGCTATCCGGTTCACCGACGGCGACTTCGGTCGGACCTGCAAACGGACGGTGGAGTTATATTCTCGCTCCGGCTACGACGGGACGTGAGCGTCAACGTGGAGATGCGGGTCGACGCCCCCGGCCAGCGCGAGTACGCCGAGGAGGCGTGGGACCTGAAAGAGCGGATTCGGGTCGAGGAGGGGCTCCTGAAACAGCGACGGGGCTTCTTCATGGACGCCTACCGCCGGTCGAACACGTATCTCCTCTACGAGAACGACGCGCTCGTCGCGTTCGCCTCCACCCGGCGCGACGGCTACATCCTCTTTCTCGCGGTCTCGCCCGACGCCCGCGGCGAGGGCTACGGCAAGCGCCTCGTCGCCGAGGTCGCGAGGGAACACCCGGTCGTGACCTGTCACGCCCGGACGACGAACACGAACGCCCTCGACTTCTACGAGCGGATGGGTTTCGAGGTCCGCCGCCGCATCGACAACTACTACGAGGACGGCGGGGCCGCCTTCTACCTCAGACTCGGCGAGGAAGCCGGCCTCAGAGAGAAGCTCTCGGAGTTCCTCCGCCGGTAACCGACCGACATCGGCGCATTCGACACAGATTCGAGAGCCGTGAGGCCGCAGTCACCCTCATTGCGTGTATCCTTAATTTTTATTCACTTCCTAGTATATATGGTTGATATGTACATCGGAGTACTCACCGTCCCGCTCGGAGACGAACCCCTCGACGACGCGCTCGACTATCTGTCCGGTATCGGCGTCGACGGCGTCGAACTCGCCGTCGGCGGCTGGCCCGGCGAGGACCACGTCGACCGAAGCGCCGTCCTCGCGGACGACGACGCGCAGGCCGACCTCCTCGATTCGGTCGAGAGCCGAGACCTGCAAATCAGCGCGCTCGCGACGCACAACAACCCGCTACACCCCGTCGAGGAGACGGCCGCCGAGGCCGACACCGAACTCCGCGAGGCCATCGAACTCGCGGACGCCCTCGACGTGAACACCGTCACCTGTTTCTCGGGACTCCCCGCCGGCGGCCCGAACGACGAGGTACCGAACTGGATTACCGCGCCGTGGCCGACCGAGCACGCCGACGCCCACGACTACCAGTGGGAGGTCGCCGTCGACTACTGGTCCGAGCTCGCCGCGTTCGCCGACGACCACGGCGTCGACATCGCCATCGAGATGCACCCGAACATGCTCGTCTACGAACCGACGGGCATGCTGAAACTCCGCGAGGCGACGAACGAGCGCATCGGCGCGAACTTCGACCCCTCGCACCTCTACTGGCAGGACATCTCCATCACCGACGCGATTCGGTTCCTCGGCGAGGAGGACGCCATCCACCACTTCCACGCGAAGGACACGAAAGTGTACGAGTCCGAGTCGCGCATCAAGGGCGTCCTCGACACGACCTCCTACGCGGACACCGCCGACCGCTCGTGGCTGTTCCGCTCTATCGGCTACGGCCACGACGAGGGCCACTGGAAGGACGTGGTCTCGACGCTCCGGATGGTCGGCTACGAGGGCGCGCTCTCCATCGAACACGAAGACGCGCTCACGTCGTCCAAGGAAGGGCTCGAAAAGGCCGTCGACGTGCTCTCTCGCGCGGTCTTCGAAACGCAACCCGGCGAAGCCTACTGGGCGGAGTAATCCATGACTGACAAACTTTCCGTCGGTGTTCTCGGCTACCGCTTTATGGGCAAGGCGCACTCGAACGCGCTCGCCCGCTTGCCGATGTTCTTCCCCGACGCGCCCGACGTGGAGCGCTCCGTCATCGTCGGCCGCAACGAGGAGGCGCTCGCCGACGCCGCCGACCGCTTCGGCTTCGAATCGACCGCGACCGACTGGCGCGACGTGGTCGACGACGTGGACGTGTTCTACAACCTCGGCCCGAACCACCTCCACGCCGAACCGTCCATCGCCGCGCTCGAAGCCGGTGCCAGCGTCTTCTGCGAGAAGCCGCTCGCGCCGACGCTCGACCGGGCCGAGGCGATGCGCGACGCCGCCCGCGCGGCCGACGGCGTCGCCGGCTGTGCGTTCAACTACCGCTTCGTCCCCGCGATTCGGTACGCGAAGGGACTCATCGAGGACGGCGAACTCGGCGAGATTCGACACGTCCGCGGGCGCTACCTGCAGGACTGGCTCGTCGACCCCGAAGCGCCGTGGTCGTGGCGGAACGACGCGGAACTCGCCGGCTCCGGCGCGCTCGGCGACCTCGGCGCGCACACGGTCGACCTCGCGCGCTTCCTCGTCCGCGACGCCGCGGGCGACATCGAACGCATCTCCGGTCACCTCCAGACGTTCGTCGACGAGCGGCCCGTCCCCGGCGGGGACGAGTACAAGCCCGTGACCGTCGACGACGCCTACACCGCGCAGGCGGAGTTCGAAAACGGCGCGGTCGGGAACTTCGAGGCCTCTCGCTTCGCCGACGGCCACAAGAACGACCACACCATCGAGATTCACGGCTCCGAGGGGAGCCTGCAGTTCTCGCTCGAACGCCTCAACGAACTGGAGGTCAAAACCGGCGACGCCCGCGGCTACGAGACGGTGCTCGTCACCGACGAGGACGACCCCTACCTCGACCACTGGTGGCCGCCGGGCCACGTCCTCGGGTGGGAACACACCTTCGTCCACGAGAACTACGAGTTCCTGTCGGCGGTCGCCGAGGGCGGCGAGTTCTCCCCCTCGTTCGAGGACGCCTACGAGGTCCAAGAGGTGCTCGACGCCATCGAGCGCTCCGACGAGACCGGCGAGTGGGTTAGCCTCGGCTGACAGCGTCGAAGCGACGAAAACCGAACGGACCGCGGGCGGGTCGCCGCCCGCTCAGAACTCGATGACGCCCTCGTCGGTGATGACCTCGTCGATGAGGTCGACCGGCGTGGCGTCGTAGGCGGGGTTCTCCAGTTCGATGCCCTCGACGGGTTCGAGCATGACCTCGCTGGGCGAGCGAATCTCGTTTTCGAAGCGGAAGCCGCCGTCGACGACCTTCGCGCTCGAGCCGACGACCGTGACCGGCACGCCGACCTCGTTGGCGGCGGCGACGAGCGGGAACGTCCCGATGCGGTTGTAGAGCGTCTCCTCGACGATGCAGTCCATGCCGATGATGACGCGGTCGCACTTCGGGAGGAACATCCCCGACGCGCCGTCGACCATCAGGTGCGGTTCGACCTCGTCGATGGCGGCGAGTTCGCGCGCGAACTTCCGGCCGAGGAAGCGCGGGCGGGCCTCCGTCACGTAGGCGGTGAGCTCCGCGCCGTCGGCGACGGCGAGTTCGACGGCCTCCATGACCGTCGAGGAGTAGTCGTGGGTGAGGAACGTCTGGCCGTCCTCGATGGTCGCGGCCGCCTCCTGGGCCGCGCGGCGCTTGCCCGTCTCGACGGTCTCGACCACGCGGTCGATGGTAGCGAGAGTGAGTTCCCGCGCCTCGTCGAGGTCGTCGACCTCGCCTTGGACGCTGTGAAGCACGTCCTGCAGGGCGTTGTACAACGACGCGTGCGACGGGTTCGCCCGCTTGAGCGCGCCGACGTTGCGTTCGAGGTCGCGTTCGAACTCCTCGACGGTCGCGTAGTTGCGCTCGGTCAGCTCCGCGAGCGCCCGCGTGGCCTTGACGGCGACGACCGAGGAGCTGTGCGTCTGCATCTCGCGAATCTCCTCGATGGTCTCGTCTATCATACGAGAACGTCGCCGTATCGTGTGAAAGAGTTTCCGGGAGCGAGCGCCGCCGCGGTCGCGGACGCGGACCTCGGACGGGGCTCTACTCGGCTCAGTTCTCCGCGTCGATGTCGGTGTCTAACTCCGCTTCGGGGGGCGTCCCGCCGTCGCCCGCGTTGGTCCGCTTGGCGTAGATGAACAGGGCGACGGCGGTCACGAACCAGATGACTGCGCCGACCCGAATCGCGAACTCGGCGCGCGCGCCCCACGTCTGGAGGCCAGCGTTGACGGAGAGGACCGCGACGATGGGCGACCCGACGAGAATCGTCGTGACGAAGGTCATCTGCATGACCCACCCGTAATCGACGCCGTCCGGATTCGAGCGCTCGACTGGTTGCACGTGTGGCACTATCACGGCGGCGGCTAATGCGTGCCGGTTCGCGCTCGCGACGTGCCTCCGACGGCCCGGTGCGGGTCGTCGCTCAGCAGGCGGCGCTTTTGGCGGTCGGCTCGGTCGGAACTTCGTAGTCGACGAGGACGCTCGACGACCCGTCCTCGTGTTCGATGACGACCCGGTAGCGCTGTCCCGCCTCACAGATGGGCTTCAGCGCGCTGTCGGTGCCGGCACCGTCGATGTGGGCGTACTCGCCCGCGGGACCGACCCGCTCGCCGCCGGTCCACACGTCCTCCCACGCGATTCGGTTGTTGGCGTCGTCGACGACGAACACCTGACTGCCGTCTTCGATGCTACCGAACTCGTGGGTGATGTTGATGTACGCGCCGTTCGCGCCGTTGCCCGGCCCGGACGGGTGGTAGTCCACGTCGAACGACACCTGCGGTTGGGGCTCGGAGAGCACGTCTTCGAACCCCATCACCATCACGCTGACCATCGCGGCGAGGAGGACGACGATGACGACGAGGAGCGAGACGCCGACGACCGGCGAGATGCCGCGGGCCGAACGGCGTCCGGAGGGGGACAAAGCGGGCATGCGTCGTTCGCACGGGCGCGTTCCCCGGAGTAAAGTGTTACTTCGGGGGCGGGTCGGGAAATCCGGGCGCGCCGGCCGACCCTCCGGCGGTGCTCGGGGGCTGGCTGATAAGGCTGATAACCCGGACGCGCGAACGGCACGCATGGTCACGGTACGGTCCATTCGGGCGAAGGCTGGTAGCGAGCCCATCACGATGCTCACGGCGTACGACGCGCCGACCGCGAGCGTCGTCGACGAGGCGGGTATCGACATCATCCTCGTCGGCGACAGCATGGGCAACACGGCGCTCGGCTACGACTCGACGCTCCCGGTGACCGTCGAGGACGTGGTGAGCAGAACCGCCGCGGTGGCGCGCGCGACCGACGACGCTCTCGTCGTCGCCGACATGCCGTTTCTCTCTGTCGGCGTGGACGAGGCGTCGAGCGTCGAACACTGCGGCCGGATGCTCAAGGAGGCGGACGCCGACGCGGTCAAACTGGAGTGCGGCCCCCACACCGTCGAGTTGACCGAACACCTCGTCCGACTCGGCATCCCCGTGATGGCCCATCTCGGTCTGACCCCCCAGCGCGTCAAGGAGGTTGGCTACGGCAGGCAGGGGACGGACCGCGACGACGCACAGGAGATTCTCGACCTCGCGAAGGGCCACGCCGACGCGGGCGCGTTCTCGCTCGTCCTCGAACACGTCCCGGCGAACCTCGCAAAACAGGTCACAGAGGCCATCGACATCCCGACTATCGGCATCGGCGCGGGCCCCGACTGCGACGGGCAGGTACTCGTCGTCGACGACGTGGTCGGAATGAGCGACCGCACGCCGCCCTTCGCGGCCCAGTTCGGTGACGTGAAATCGGAGATGGAGAAGGCGGTCGGCGCGTACAGGGACGCCGTCGAGGCCGGCGAGTTCCCGGCCGACGAACACAGCCACGTCGAAGACGACCTCGACGAACTGTACTGAGGGCGCTCGTCTCCGACATCCGCGCTCGCACCCGGTCTCGACGACTTACGCGACGCGTCGGTCGAGGAACGTTTTCACGGCCTCGTTGAACGCCGCCGGCCGTTCGAGCATCGCGAGATGCGCGGCGTCCTCGACGGTTCCGAGTTCGCAGTCGGGCATCGTCTCCGCGAGGTACTCGTGGTACGAAAGCGGCGTGAGGCGGTCGTACTCGCCGACGAGCGCGAGCGTCGGAACCGAAATATTCCCGAGTTCGTCGCGAACGTCGAAGGTGTGACACGACAAGAAATCGCGGCGGGTGACGGCCTGTCCGGCGTCGTACATCGCTTCCTTGGAGCCCTCGACGAGTCGCTCGTCGTCGGTGTGGAACAGTTTGTCCTCGCCGTGGAGAAAGGAGACGGCGCGGTCGAAGTCGTCGTCGAGCCAGTTCAGCAGGTCCGAGAGCACGGCGAGTTTCGCGCCCGTGCCCGCGAGAACCAGCGCGTCGAGGTCGAGGTCGCGTTCGAGCGCGAGTGTCAGGACGACCGCGCCGCCGAGCGAGTTGCCGACGAGGATGCTCGCGCCCGTCTCCTCGGCCACGGCGACCACGTCGTCGACGTAGGCCGACAGCGTCTCGTAGCCGTCGGCGGCCGTCACGTCGTCGCTGTCGCCGTGGCCGCTCAGGTCGAGCGCGGCGACCGGGTAGTCGCTCGCGAGGCGGAACTGTCCGCGCCAGACACCGTGCGCGCCGCCGCTCCCGTGAACGCAGAGGAGCGTCGGCCCCTCGCCTCCCGCGTCGCGGTATCGATAGGCTGTCTCCCGTCCGTGGTGGTCCACCGAGGCCGTCTCCATGACTCGAAACTGGTCGCCGAGAGCCAATAAACCCCCACGCCGGCACCGAGTTTCGACGGTCGGCCGCTTCGGGTCCCCGTGAGACCGACTGCCGTGGCCACTAGTTTGACGTTACCCCGACGCGAATAGCACGGTGAGGCGTGACGACTGTGAACCGCAATTCAACCGAAATGCGGCATATCGGTGTCGTCACCCGATTCATCGGAGAAAGATTTATATATTCAAAACGCTAACTTTAGGTTAGACTTACCATGAGCATGCAACAGTTCGCCGGCGGGAACGAGCGGTTCATTCGCCGGTACGAATACGAAGACTGCTGGGTCATCGCGGCCGACGTGGGCCTCTCGGAAGACGAGGTCGACGTGGACATCGTCGGGTCGACGGCCATCGTCGTGGCCGACCTCGGCGACCGCGTGACCGAGACGGAGTTCGAACTCCCCGCCGGCGGCGACGCCGACGTAGCGGTTCGAAACGGCGTGCTCACCATCACCCTCACCAAGTAAATGAAACTCATCGTCAAACCCCTCAAACAGAAGGACGCCGGTCGCGGACTCGCCGCCATCGACCGAGCCGCGGCCGCGGAACTCGACCTCGAAGGCGGAGATTTCATCCGCATCGACGGTCCGAACGACGGGACCGCCATCGCCCGCGTCTGGCCCGGGTACCCCGAAGACCAGGGAACGGGTATCATCCGCATCGACGGTCGCCTCCGCCAGCAGGCCGGCGTCGGCATCGACGAGCGCGTGGACGTGGAGAAAGCCGACGTGAAGCCCGCAAAACGCGTCACTATCGCGCTCCCGCAGAACCTCCGCATCGGCGGTAACATCGGGACGTACATCCGCGATAAGCTCTCCGGCCAGCCGGTCGCGCAGGGCCAGAGCGTCCAGCTTCCGCTCGGCTTCGGCTTCATGAGCGCGTCGAACCAGTCGGTCCCCATCAAAATCGCGTCGACGGACCCGGACGGCACCGTCGTCGTCACCGACAACACCGAGTTCCAGGTGAGCCAGAAGCCCGCAGAGCAGATTAAAGACTCCGCGCCGGGCGACGACGGCGGTCCCTCCGTCACCTACGAGGACATCGGTGGCCTCGACAAGGAGCTCGAACAGGTCCGGGAGATGATCGAACTCCCGATGCGCCACCCCGAGCTGTTCAAGCGCCTCGGCATCGAGCCGCCAAAGGGCGTGCTCCTCCACGGCCCGCCGGGGACGGGGAAGACCCTCATCGCGAAGGCCGTCGCCAACGAAATCGACGCCTCGTTCCACACCATCTCCGGCCCGGAGATCATGTCGAAGTACTACGGTGAGTCCGAAGAGCAGCTCCGCGAAATCTTCGAGGAGGCCACGGAGAACTCGCCCGCCATCGTCTTCATCGACGAGATAGACTCCATCGCGCCCAAGCGCAGCGAGGCCGGCGGTGACGTGGAACGGCGCGTCGTCGCTCAGCTGCTGTCGCTCATGGACGGGCTCGACGAGCGCGGCGAGGTCGTCGTCATCGGCGCGACCAACCGCGTGGACGCCATCGACAACGCGCTCCGCCGCGGCGGGCGCTTCGACCGCGAAATCGAAATCGGCGTGCCGGACCGCGACGGCCGCAAGGAGATCATGCAGGTCCACACGCGGAACATGCCGCTGACCGACGACGTGGACCTCGACGCCTACGCCGACAGCACCCACGGCTTCGTCGGGGCCGACCTCGAGTCGCTGGCGAAAGAGTCGGCGATGCACGCCCTGCGGCGCATCCGCCCGCAGCTCGACCTCGACGCCGAGGAGATAGATGCCGAGGTGCTCGAAGGCCTCAGAGTCACGGAAGACGACTTCAGACAGGCGCTCAAGAGCATCGAGCCCTCGGCGCTCCGCGAGGTGTTCGTCGAAGTCCCCGACGTGACGTGGGAGGACGTGGGCGGACTCGAATCCACCAAGGAACGCCTTCGCGAGACCATCCAGTGGCCCCTCGAATACCCCGAGGTGTTCCAGCAGATGGACATGGACGCCGCTAAGGGTGTTCTGATGTACGGTCCGCCGGGCACGGGGAAGACCCTGCTGGCGAAGGCCGTCGCCAACGAGGCGGAGTCGAACTTCATCTCCATCAAGGGCCCCGAACTCCTGAACAAGTTCGTCGGCGAGTCGGAAAAGGGCGTCCGCGAGGTGTTCAAGAAGGCCCGCGAGAACGCCCCGACGGTGGTGTTCTTCGACGAAATCGACTCCATCGCGACCGAGCGCGGCCGCGACTCGTCGAGTTCGGGCGTCACCGAGCGCGTCGTCTCCCAACTGCTCACCGAGCTCGACGGGCTCGAAGCGCTCGAAGACGTGGTCGTCATCGCGACGACCAACCGGCCGGACCTCATCGACTCGGCGCTCCTGCGCCCCGGCCGCCTCGACCGCCACGTCCACGTGCCCGTGCCTGACGAGGACGCCCGCCGCGCCATCCTCGACGTGCACACCCGCGAAAAGCCGCTCGCGGATGATGTCGACCTCGATAAAATCGCGTCGAAGACCGACGGCTACGTCGGTGCCGACCTCGAAGCGCTCGCCCGCGAGGCGTCGATGAACGCCTCCCGCGAGTTCATCCGGAGCGTCGAAAAGGAGGACATCGGCGAGAGCGTCGGGAACGTTCGCGTGACGATGGAACACTTCGAGAACGCCCTCGACGAAATCGGCGCGAGCGTCACCGACGACGTGCGCCGCCGCTACGAGGAGATCGAAGAGCGCTTCCAGAAGAGCGAGGTCGAACGCGACCGCGAGACCGAAGTCGGTCGCACCTTCCAGTAAGCGCCTCGTAACGCCCCTTCAGACGTATTTTTCGAACGCGTCCCAGCCACCGAGCGACGGCGACTGTTCGCCCACCATCCGCCCGACTCAGAGACGCGACCGTCACGTTCATATCACTCCCATCTGCTACGTAGTGGTACGCAGTTCTCGGGATACGGAATAATCAATGAGTTCTACGTTTATTTCACCGGAAATGCGGTGTGTCTCCCGTCGTTTGTAAAGAATGTACTCGGTCAGTAGTTGTCGGTTCGGCGCGGGACGGAGACCGGGCGGCCCGGCGGAGCGGTCGCCCGGTCGAGGTGGAGTTTCCTTCAGCCGTCGAGGTCGTCGAGGTCGGCGAGGATTTCGTCGGCGTGACCGTCGGGCGAGACGCCCTCGTAGACCCGTTCGATGGTCCCGTCGGGGCCGACGAGATACGAGTTGCGGAAGACGCCGTCGAACGTCTTGCCGAACATGTTCTTCTCGCCGTAGGAGCCGTACGCCGACGAGACGCTGCCGTCTTCGTCCGACAGAAGTGTGAACGGGAGGTCGTACTTCTCGGCGAACGAGTCGAGGTCCGAGACGGGGTCGTCGCTGATGCCGAGAACCGCTGCGTCGCGGTCTTCGAACTCGTCCCACGAGTCGCGGAAGCCGCAGGCCTCGGTGGTACACCCCGGCGTGTCGGCGCGCGGGTAGAAGTAGACCACGACGTGTTCGCCGCGGAAGTCGGACAGCGAGACGAGATCGCCGCGCTGGTCGGGGAGTTCGAAGTCGGGGGCGTCGTCACCAATTTCGAGCATAGCCACCAGTTCTGGCGGCGGGCAGAAGGATCTTTCTCAGTCGAGTTTCTCGGCCGCGCCGCGTTCGACCAGCGGGTCGGCGTTGGCCGCCGGGAGCGTCACCACGTCCTCGGTGGCGAGGTCGTACTCGCGCTCGTCGACGCCGAGGATGGTCCCCACGTCGGCGGTGATGCGCACCGTCTCGCGCTCGTCGCCGAGGCCGGAAAGCGGGTCGTCGTCGGACGGTTCAACCGTGTCGGTATCGCCCGCTGACGGAGCCGCGGTCTCTGGGTCTGGTTCGTCCGGTGGAACCGCGGGACCGGAGTCTGAGGGGCCGGAATCAGTCGACACCGCGGCCGCCTCGGTGGCTGGTCGGTCTGTCCCCGTCTGGGTCCTCGACTCCGCGTCCGAGGCGTCATCGCCGGTTCCGCCACCCATCGCGTCCGCGAGCACGCCGCCCGCGGCCGAGTCGTCGGTTCCGGTGCCGGTCGGTGCGGTCTCCGGGTCGGGTTCGTCCGGCGGAATCGCGGGTCCGGAATCGTCAACTGCGTCCGGGGGCGACGTCGCGGGCGTCGATTCGACACCGGGAGCGCCGGCGTCCGGTTCCGCGGTCGTCACGTCGGTCGCGGCAACGGCGTCCCGCGGGGAGTCTGCGGCCGACACGTCTTCGAGCGCGGAGAGCACCGTGCCGCGGTTCTCCTCGATGCGGGCGACGAGGTCGTCGAACAGCCGCTTTTCCTCGTGGGTCAATCCGTCCGTCTCGGAGGACATCCCCGCGGCCGCGAAGCTCGCGGCCTTGACGACCTTGCCGACGCGGCGCTCGTAGATGGAGGTGACGACCTCCTCAGCGGTCTCGATTTCGTCCGTGAGTCGCCGAATCTCAGGCGAGTAGTGGGTGCCGAGCTGTTCGGCCTTCTCCTCGCGTTTCGCCTTCTGCTCGGCGATGAACTCCGCGACGTCCTCGTAGAACGACTCGCGGAGGTGCTGTAAGCTGTCTTTCTGTCGCTCCGTCCGAAGCACGCTCCTGAGGTCGTCTACGTTCATTCTGTCACCTTCTCGGCTCGACCGCGAGTCATGAGAAACACGCCGAGGCTCTCGTCTACTGACTGCACGCCGGAGTCGAGTGTAAAGCTATCGCCGTCGAACTCGACTTCGCCGGGGTCGGTCACTTTCACGGCGATGTCGCGGCCGCGGAAGCGGTCCGGGACCGCGTCGGACAGGGGGTCGAAGTCGTCGATTTCGTCGCGGTCGAGTGGTTCGACGACGAGCCCCGACCCGCCGTGGAGGCTCTTTGGGAGCCGAATCAGTCGCTTCGTGTCGGTCGTCACCGGTTCGTCTATCGGCGAGGTTTCGTCCTCGACGGTCTCGTGGGCGAGCGCCTCCACCAGCGTTCGGACGCCGGGGCCGCCGGCCTCGACGTTGCCCTCGCGGACTGCATCGGGGTTGTTGCGGAACGCGCCGAGAATCGTCTTCGCGCGCCCGTCGCCGATGCCGTCGAGTTCCTTCAGCCGCGAGAGCGCGGCGTCTTCTTCCATCTCCAACAGCGCGTCCACGAATTCGAGGAGTCGCTGGTGCGTCCGTCGGCCCCATCCGCCTTCGGCCCGGAGGACCCGCTGGGTCGTCGTCCCGTGCTGTCGCGTCTCGATGAGCGCGTCGAAGTCGAGGTCGATGGCGCGGATGTAGTCGACCACCTCGCGGCGGGCCTCGCTGTCGAGGCCGCGGATCGACTCGTCGCGCACGTGGACGTGGTAGCCGCGGCCGCCGGAGAACACCGCCTGCATCTCCTCGAAGTCGAAGTCGTCTTCGAGGAGGTCGAGGAGGTCGAGGAGCGCCTCTTTTCCGGCGTCGAGCATGTCGGCGTAGCCCGTCGTTTCAGGGTCGATACCGGGGAGGTGGTCCGCGTCGATGTCGAAGACGAGGTCCGCCTCGCGCCAGCCCTTGTCGTCCATCGAGGCCGCGCCGGGGTCCGAAAACCGGGCCGACGAGAAGTAGACGTGCCGGGGCGCGCTCCGGGCGAGGTAGTCCGAGAGGTCGCCGAGGTCGAGAAGCGACTGGTGGCGGTGCATCCGCGTGCCGCCGGCCGACCACGGGATGACGCCCCACTCACGTTCGCCCGGGGCGGGCGGGAGCGGAACGTCGGTGCTCCGGTAGTAATCGCCGAAGCGACCTTCGAGGTACTCGCGAGTGCGCCCGTCCATACACCTCGGGTTCCGGAGGCGTGGGTAAAGCGATTACGTCTCCGCGCGTCCGTGGTCGTTTCTCTCACCACCGTGGTGTGCGTATGCTTATCATTATCGTTTGTGTATGCACCCGTGTGACCGACATGGAGTACACCTACCTCGGCGACACCGGCCTCGAAGTCTCGCGGCTCTGTCTGGGCTGTATGAACTTCGGCTCCAGCGCGGAGTGGATGATGAACGACAGGCAGGCGAGCCTCGACCTCCTCGACAGCGCGCTCGACGCCGGCATCAACTTCCTCGACACGGCGAACGCCTACTCCCGCGGGGAGTCGGAAGAAATCGTCGGCGAGGCCATCGCCGAGCGCGACCGGGAAGAACTCGCCATCGCGACGAAGGTCTACTTCCCGATGGGCGACGGGCCGAACAAGTCCGGGCTCTCGCGCAAGCACATCATCGACCAGGCGCACGCGAGCCTCGACCGCCTCGGCACGGACTACATCGACCTCTATCAGATTCACCGCTGGGACGAGGGCGTCCCCATCGAGGAGACGCTTTCGGCGCTCGACTACCTCGTCGAGGAGGGCCTCGTCCGCTACGTCGGCGCGTCCACGATGACCTCGTACCAGTTCACGCGGGCGCTGTACACCGCCGACGTGGAGAACCTCGAACGCTTCGCTTGCATGCAACCGGAGTACAACGCGGTCGACCGCCACGAGGAGGCGAATCTGCTTCCGGTCTGTGAGGGCGAGGGTATTGGCGTCATCCCGTGGTCGCCGCTCGCGGGCGGCTTCCTCACGGGCAAGTACGAACGCGACGCCGAGGTGCCCGCTGACACGCGCGCGGACTCGGACGAGTACACGTCGAACCGGTTCACCGACGAGAACTGGGCCGTCCTCGACGCGATTCGGTCGCTCGCCGAGGAGAAAGACGCCACCCCCGCGCAGGTGTCGCTCGCGTGGCTCCTCCACAAGCCCGTCGTCGACGCGCCCATCATCGGCCCGCGCCGACTCGACCACCTCGAAGAGAACGTCGGCGCGCTCGACGTGGACCTGAGCGACGACGACGTCGAACGAATCGAGGCTCCGAAGACGCCGAGGTGGCCCGCACCGGGTAAAGACTAAACGTCGGCGAGTCCAAACTACACAAACAATAGTTATAATTCATCGGAGCCACCGTAGTTACAGATTCTCGACTGATTGAATTTCGGACTGCCGGGAATATTGACAAGTAATTTACTACAACACCAATAGTGGCCAGCACCAAAACTATAAATAATCACTAATTGTAGAATACAGACTGTAATGGTTGATGCTGACTCACGCAAGGGCAAGCGTACTGGCGTCTCTCGACGCAGTTTTGTGAAAGCGGCCGGCGCATCGGGTGTCGCCGTCGGACTGGCCGGGTGCATTAGTACAGGCGGCGGTGACGACAACGGCGGTAACGGCGGGACGGACACCGACACCGACACGCCGATTAACACCGAAGAATCGACCGAGGAGATCACGCTGCAGTGGGCCGCAGACACCCGCGTCGCGGAGGCCGAAGAGGAAGTCGTGCAGGCGCTTCGGGACGCAGGCCTCCCGGAGAACATCGACATCGACATCCTCGCCGGGTCGCAGGTGACGGACAACCGGCAGGCGCAGTACCAGCAGTGGCTCTCCGGCGGTCGCTCGGAGCCGACGCTGCTCATGATGGACAGCGGGTGGACGATTCCGTTCATCGCGCGTAACCAACTGCAGAACCTCTCGCAGTCGCTCCCGGAGGAGCTGACCTCCACCATCGAAGAGGAGTACTTCGAGGCCAGCGTCTCGACGGCGAAGGGGTCGAACGGCGACCTCTACGGCCAGCCGCTGTTCCCCGACTTCCCGACGGTCCAGTACCGAAAGGACCTGCTCCGGAACGCGGGCTACACCGACGAGGACTTCTCGACGTGGGCGACCGAGTCGATGTCGTGGGAGGACTTCTCGCGCGTCACGAAGGAGGCGCTCGACGCCAACCCCGACATCGAGAACGGCTTCACGTTCCAGGCGAACGTCTACGAGGGCCTGTCGTGCTGTGACTTCAACGAGTTCATGACCTCGTACGGCGGCGCGTACTTCGGCGGCCGCGAGAACCTGTTCGGCCCCATCGGCGACCGCCCCATCACGGTCGAAGAGGAGCCGGTCATCAACGCGATTCGGATGGTCCGGACGCTCATCCACGGCGAGGACGACGAGTACGCCCTCGACGGTATCACGGGCGGCATCTCGCCCGAGGCGGTCCTCCAGTGGACCGAGGACCCGTCCCGACAGCCCTTCACGACGGGCAACGCGGTCATGCACCGCAACTGGCCGTACTCCATCGTCATCAACGGCGCGGAGCCGTCGGAAGAAAACGATCAGACCGGCTTCGGCGAGGATCTCGGCGTCATGCCGATTCCGTACGGCGTCACCGCCGACGAGGCCAAGTACGAGGGTACCGGCGGCCCCGTCGCCGCCCTCGGTGGCTGGCACATGACGATGAACCCCAACTCCTCGGACGCACAGAAGCAGGCCGCAGTGCAGGTGCTTCGGACGATGCAAACCGAGCAGTTCCAGCTCGACATGTTCCGTATCATCGGCTGGATTCCGCCGCGCCCGTCGCTGCTCGAATCCGACCAGGCCGCCGAGGTGCCAATCATCGGCCGCTACCTCGACGCTCTGAAGGTCGCCGGCGAGAACGCAATTCCGCGCCCGGTCACCGTCGTCTGGCCGCAGCAGTCCGGCCGCATCTCCCAAGAGGTCAACGCCGCGTTCGCCCAGGAGAAATCCCCCGAACAGGCGATGTCCGACCTCGCATCACAGCTCGAACAGATCGAGCAGAACGCGTAGAGCAACGTCTTTACCGAGACGTAACCAATACACACGTTATCATTTGACATGGCTACCGAACAACAATCAGGGGAGACATTTTCCGACACCCAGCGGAGCGGCCCGTACGCGTCGGCCGTCAATTGGATGGAGTCGCTTTCCGAGACGCAGTTCGCGTACCTGCTCCTGACGCCCGCGCTCGTCCTCTTAGGGGTAATCGCCGTCTACCCGCTGGTCTCGACGTTCAGCATGTCGCTGTTCGCCGACCGGCTGACGGGGACCGCGCGACTCGGCGAGTTCGTCGGACTGCAGAACTACGTGGACCTGTTCACCGGCGCGCGCAACTACGCGCTCCCGTCGCAGTTCCTCCCGACGTTCTCCTCGGAGTTCCCCTTCGTCACGAACATCTACTCCAGCGCGCTCGCGGTGACGCTCATCTTCACCGTGTTCAGCGTGCTGTTCGAAACGCTCATCGGCTTCGGTCAGGCGCTCATCCTCGACCAGGACTTCCGCGGTCGGCGGTGGGTCCGCGTCGCCATCATCATCCCGTGGGCCGTGCCCATCGTCATCCAGGGGATGATCTGGTACCTGATGTTCCAGCCGAACATCGGCTTTCTCGTCGGGACGAGCGAGAACCCGGCGCTGTTGAACCAACTCGGGCTCATCGGCACGACGCCGCTTCGGAACACCGCGGACGCGTTGTTCCTCATCATCGTGGCCGACGTGTGGAAGACCTCGGCGTTCATGGCGCTTCTCATCCTCGCGGGGATGCAGAGCATCGACCGGTCGCTGTACGACGTGGCGAAGGTCGCCGGCGCGTCGCGCTGGCAGCAGTTCAAGCTCATCACCTTCCCGCTCATCCTGCCGACGGTGCTCGTAGCGATGCTGTTCCGCACCATCGACGCGATGCGCGTCTACGGCATCATCCAGACCATGGCCGGCTGTCAGACGGTCCCGTCGCTGTCGTGTCTCGTCGTCACGACGTTCAACACGCCGCTGTACGGGACCTCGGCGACCGTGGCGTTCGTCACCGCGGGCATCATCGCCGTCGTGGTCTCGGTGTACATCGTGAACTTCGCCAGCGAGGGTCTCTGATATGTCCAACGAAACTCAGGGAGCCGGTATCGGCTCCGCCGACGCCGACATGAAGCGCGGGCCGCTCGGCCGCTGGGTCGACTCGGCCATCAAGAACCCCGACAAGGTCTACCGCGCGATGTTCTACGTCGCGATGCTGTTCTTCCTCGTCACGACGCTGTTCCCGTTCTACTGGCTGCTCGTGCTGGCGCTCACGCCGAACAACCTCATCGCCAACATGGGGCTCGTTCCGAAGGGCTTCAACCCCGAGGTGTTCATCGCGATGTTCGACCGTGTGCCGTTCCACCTGTACATGTTCAACAGCTTCGTGCTGGGCATCACGACCACCGTGCTCGTGTTGCTCATCGCCAGCCTCGCGGGGTACGTCTTCGGCCGCCTCCGGTTCCCCGGAAAGGGCGTGCTGATGCTCGGCATCCTCGCAATCAGCTACTTCCCGCCGGCGGCGTTCCTCATCCCGCTCTTCGAGCTGTTCACCGGGAACACGGCGATTAGCATCGGGATGGTGACGATATCGACGCCGGACCTGTTCAACACGCCCGCACCGATGGTGTTCCCGTTCAGCGCGCTGTTCCTGCCGCTGTCGATATTCATCCTCACGACCTTCTACGGGCAGATTCCCGACGGGTTGGAGGACGCGGCGCGGGTGGAGGGGACGACCCGACTGGGCGCGCTGTTCCGCGTCATCGTGCCGCTTTCGGCACCCGGCGTGGCGACCGCGGGCGTCCTCACGTTCATCAGCGTCTACAACGAGTTCTTCTTCTCGTTCCTGATGAACAACGGCGAGGCCGACTCGTGGGCGCCTATCGTCGCGGGTATCCTGAAGTATCAGGGGCAGTTCGACACCCCGTACAACCTGATGGCCGCCGCCTCCATCGTGGGAGTCTTACCCGTGGCCATCCTTGTCATCATCGCACAGGAACGCATCGTGAGTGGACTGACTGCAGGAGCGCTGAAGGAGTAACCATGGGAGACGTAACACTCGAACACGTAAGCAAGCACTACGACGACGTAACGGCGGTCGACGACATGAACCTCGACATCGAGGACGGCGAATTTATCTGCCTCGTCGGTCCGTCGGGGTGCGGTAAGTCGACGACCATGGAGATGATTGCGGGTCTCACCATCCCCTCGGAGGGGAAGGTGTTCATCGGGGACCGGGAGGTGACGAACCTCCCGCCGAAGGACCGCGGGGTGGCGATGGTGTTCCAGAACATCGCGCTGTTCCCCCACATGGACGTCTACGACAACATCTCCTTCGGGCTCCGCCTCCGCAACTACGACAAGGAGGAAATCGAGCGCCGCGTCGAGCGCGCCGCCGAAATCGTCCAGTTGCAGGGCATGCTCGAACGCATGCCCGACGAGATGTCCGGCGGGCAGCGACAGCGCGTCGCCATCGCCCGCGCCATCGTCCGCAACCCCGATGTCTTCCTGATGGACGAGCCGCTCGCGAACCTCGACGCGAAGCTCCGCGTCCACATGCGGACCGAACTCCAGCGCCTGCACAAGGAACTGGACACGACCATCATCTACGTCACCCACGACCAGGCGGAGGCGATGACGATGTCCGACCGCATCGCGGTCATCGACTCCGGCCAGCTCCAGCAGATCGACCCGCCGCTCGTCTGTTACAACGAGCCGGCGAACCTGTTCGTCGCAGGCTTCATCGGCTCGCCCTCGATGAATTTCCTCGACGGCGAGGTCACAGAAGACGGGTTCGTCTCGACCAACATCGACGTGGAGTTCGACCCCGCGAACCTCGGCATCGAGGCGGGGACTGACGTCACGATGGGTATCCGCCCCGAGGACGTGTACCTCGTCGGCGACGAGGCGCTCGTCTCGAACCCCAGCCACCGCATCGAGGCCGTGACCGACGTGCTCGAACCGATGGGCGACGAGATATTCGTCTACCTAAAGCTCTCGGAGTCGGCCGAGACGGACCTCGAAGACACCAGCGGCGTCGCCAACGACCAACTGCTGATGAGCGTCGCCCCCGACACCGACATCGAGGAGGACGAGGACGTGACGGTCGTCCTCGACCGCTCGCGCGTCCACCTCTTCGACACGGCGACGGGCGAGGCAATCAGCCACGGCATCGAGACGCCCGTCCAGACGAGCGGCGCGCCCGGCACGGAAGCCGAAAGCGACGACTGACGCGCCCGTAACACGGCCCGCGTCGGTTCGTCCTCGCTCGCACGTTCGCGACTCGCACAGCCCGCACAACGCTTATCGGAGCCACACCACATCACACATCCATGGTCAACGAACTCGGTCTGTTCTACCTCGGCGGGATGACGGTCCTGTTTTTCTTCTGGGCCTACGGCATCGTCTCGTTCCTGCTCGACCTGAAGAACAAGTTCATCCCGAAGGGCAAGCAGTACCTCCGCGGGCGACGCCGGCTGAAGGAGGAAAAGCGCCGCGAGGAAGAGCGCAAAGAGCGCGAAGAACAGCTCTACTGATGCCCAGTCTCGACCCGTGCCAGTCGCCTCGTCCCGGCTCGTTGTTCGTCCCTCCCCGCGTCTCGAACGCCGCCTGAACGGGCGCTCGCGGTCGATTCTGGCAATTCAGGCCAAAGAACGTGAAACTTAACACCACCTGTAGTTAATCATCGAATCATGAGTACGGAATCATCGGTCCGAGTCGGTATCGTCGGACTCGGAAACATCGGACACCACCACGCAGACCGCCTCGTCGACCTCGGCGCGACTCTCGTCGGCGGCCTCGACATCCAGGCGGACGCCCGTCGTCGCTTCGCCGAGAAGTATGACGTGAACACCTACGAAGAGAAGTCGGAACTGTTCGCGGAGGTCGACGCGGTCATCATCACCACCCCGAACCGCTTCCACGAGGAATACGCGGTCGCCGCGCTCGACGCGGGCCTCGACGTGCTGCTCGAAAAGCCGCTCGCGCACTCGCTCGAATCGGCCGAGCGAATCGCCGAGGCGGCCGAGGAGGCCGACGGCTTCTGCATGGTCGGCTTCAACAACCGCTTTGCCAACCCCGTCGAGGTCGTCCGCCACCACTACGAGGAGGGCCGCTTCGGCGACGTCACCCACGTCGAGGCAAACTACGTCCGCCGCCGCGGCATTCCCGGCCGCGGGTCGTGGTTCACCTCGAAGAAGGTCGCGGGCGGCGGGTCGCTCATCGACATCGGCGTCCACGCAATCGACCTCGCGCTCTACTTCCTCGACTTCCCTGAGGTCGTCGAGGTCTCCGGCGTCACCCGTTCGGAGTTCGGCGACCGCGACGACTACACCTTCGTCGAGATGTGGGGCGAGGACGTGGGCCCGGAGGCCTTCGACGTGGACGACTCCGCGAGCGCGTTCATCCGCACTGAGGAGGGAACGACCATCTCCCTCGAAGTCGCGTGGGCGACGAACCGCCCGACCAACGACGAGTTCTTCCTCCGCGGCACGGAGGGCGGCGTGCGCTTCGACCGCGCGAGCCACGACCTCCAGTTCTACGAGGACGGCGTCGGCGGCGGCAACCACCTCTCGACCGCGGACGTTGAGACGCAGGACAACGACACCCACAAGACCGAACAGGAGGCGTTCCTCGCGGCCGTCGCCGAGGGCGAACACCCCGGTCGCAACACGGTCGAACAGGGCCTCGCCGTCCAGCGCGTCATCGACGCTATCTACCGCTCGTCGGAGACGGGGAAGGCGATCCGCCTCGACGCGGTCGAGACCGAGACGCCCCCGGCGAACTGACCACCGCGAACGCGAACACCCCACAGTCCCACTTTTCACACCATGTCCGTCATCGACTCACTCAAGCGCCCGGAGCACACCGGCGAGAACCGCTGTCTGCCGTGTACCGCCGTCAACATCGCGCTGGTCGTCCTCGTCGGCCTCGCGGTTAGCGTGCTCTCGCCGCTGGTCGGCTTCGTCGTCCTCGTCGGCGGCGCGCTCGCCGTGTACCTGCGGGGCTACGTCGTCCCCGGGACCCCCTCGTTCGCGCCGCGGCTCGTCTCTGCGCTCGGCCTCGCCGAGTACTTCGAACACGGCGACGACGGCGGCCCCGACCGCCGGTCGGAGTCGCTCGACGCCAACGTCGACCCCGACGTGATGCTCTCGACGCTCCTGAACGCCGGGGTTCTCGTCGAGGAGGAAGACGGCCTGTTTCTCGCCGACGACGCCCGCGAGGAGTGGGAGTCGACGATGGCGACGCTCCGAAAGACCACCGACGAGGAACTGGCCGAGGCGGTCGCCAACGCAGTCCCGTTCGATGCGACGGTCGACGCCGAGTTCGATGGCATCTCGCTGGACGGTCCCTCGATGTCCGTGTGGATTTCGCGGCCGCAGGCCATCGCGGACGTGGCGACGCTCTACACGGTCGTCGAGCGCGGGGTCGACCCGATGGTCGCGCTCGCGGCCACGGAGCCGATGCGGATGTTCACCGAGGTCTGTCCGGACTGCGGCGGCCCGGTCGAGGAGACGACGACGCGCAACTGCTGCGGCGGCACCGCGGGGCTGTACGACTCGCCGGAACACGAGGTGCTCGGCTGTGCGGACTGCGGCGCGGTCGTCTACGAGTTCCCCGACGAGTAGCCGCTGCTGGCGGGGACTGACCGAGCCGAAAAGACACGAGCGGAAACTGACGACGCGGCTTCAGACGATTTCGTCGCGGTTCGGAACCTCGTCGCGGCCGAGCAGAATCTCCTGTCCTTCCACGTCTTCGAGCGCGGCGACCAGTCCGCCGACCTCGACGACGCCCTCCTCGGTCTCGATGTGGAGCGACGCGACCTCCTCCGTGTCCTCGAAGGCCGTCTCGATGACGCGCCCTTCGACCACGATGGGGTCGCCCGTCTCGATGTCGCGGCCGGAGACGGAGGCGTAGAAGTCGCCTTCTATCTCGCGGATATCCTTGACGGCCCGACGGATAGAGGCGTAGCGGCGTGGGAACGGCCGGCGCTTGCCGTTGGCGACGATAGTCTCGGCGGTGCTCCAGAGGACGGTCCCGAAGAAGCCGCTCACGAGGAAGCCGAGCGCGGAGCGGTTGAAGATGACGCCGTAGCGGTCGCGGTCATCGCGGAGGGCGTCTTGGGTCGCGTAGATGGAGTACTCGCCGTCGGCGACTGCGAGGACGGGCGAGGTGATGCCGCGGCGGGCGCGGGCGATGGTCGCCACGTCGAGGTAGTTGAACTCGTCCGGGTCGGGCGCGCGGGAGGCCGGCGTCACGAGCAGGTCGATGCTGACGCCGCTGTCGATGGCCGCCGCGAGGTCGTCGCGGAAGCGACGAAGCAGGTCGGGCGTCAACGAGAGCACGAGTTCGTACTCCGCGGCCTCGATAATCTCCTCGATGTAGCGGAGGATGGTCGACCGCGACTTGACGAGCGAGACGGCCTCGGTGTCGCGGGCGGGGGCGGTGTAGCGCGCCTCCAGTTCCTCGATGAGCTCCTCAAGCGAGGTCTTGACGTTCGCGAAAGCGTCGTCGGGGTCGACCGCGACGATTTTCATCGGGCGCGACTCGCGGAGTTCGACGAGGCCGCGGTCCGACAGGCTCCGGACCGTGTCGTACACCCGCGGCTGGGGGATGCTGGTTCGGTCGGCGATTTCGCTCGCCGTCAACTGTCCGTGTTCGAGGACGGCCAGATACGCGTCTATCTCGTACTCGCCGAGGTTGAAGCGCTCACCGACTCGCTCCATGGTGAGCCGCAGTTCGTCAGCCATAGTCGTGACGTGTACGGCATCACCTAAATCATTTACTGAAATCCGAGTAGCACGAAATTCCGAAAACAAGTGGCACAAGCCGTAGCAGGGCTGCCGTCGAGTGTCGCGGGTCGGCGGGCGGGTTGGAGCTCACATGTACATTCGGTCCTCGGGGAGCTCCGCCTCGCTGTCGCGGAGTCGCTCGGCGAGCTCGGCGTAGTACTGCTGGACCTCGGCCGCGAACGACTCCAGCGGCGAGGAGTCGACGCCGAGGTCGTACACGTCGTTGGCGGCGTCGACGAGGCGGATGGCCGCCTCCACGTCGGGGACCTGCGCGTGGACGGGCGTGACGTAGACGCCGACGCCGAGGGGCGACCCGATACCGCGCTCGACGAGCGCCGCGTTGGTGCCGTCGAAGAAGCCCCGACCCATCGGGGGGATGTCGCTGTCGGCGAGTCGCGCCTCGCGGTAGTCGTCGGTGGCGATGTAGAACACGCGGTGTTCGTCCGGGCCGTGGGCCATCGGAATCCCCGAGAGGACGGCGAGTTCCTCGACTTGATTGCGCTCTGTCCACTCAAGGATGGCGTTGCCGAACTGGGTGCCGTGGACTGCCGGGACGAACAGTTCGCCGACGAGGACGGTCACGTCGAGGTCCTCGCGGGAGAACAGTCGGGTGTGGTGTCGGGGCCGCCCGTCCTCGAAGGGGGTCACCGCCGGGAGGCCTTCGACGGTGAGGTGGCCGGTCTGTTCGAGGTCGAGGTGGTCGACGATGAAGTCGACGGCCGTGAGTCCGGCGAGTCCGAACGACGAAAAGCCACAGAGGAGTGCTCGGCTGGGCGGCGTCTCGTGGGTGATGCGGAAGTCGGGGCGGGCGCTCGTCGCGTTGACCATGCAGATACTGCGACGCCCCGACACTTAGCCGTTCACCGCGACCGAACCCTCGGAGTAACAACCCTTTTTTCGCCGCTCTTCGTTGCGGTTTCCATGCACGGAGTCGAGGGGGTTGCCGACGCGTCGGGCGCGGTCGGCGGGACGCTGACGGCGGGGAGCCACGTCGCGGTCGCTCCGCTCCAGTCGACGGCGGTCGAACCGCCGGCGTTCGTGCCGGACTACTTCCTGTTTCCGGGGTGGCGAATCGTCGTCGCCCTCGTCATCGTCACCCTGTCGGTCGCGCTGTCGAAGTACGCTGTCCGTCTGATCGGTCGGCCGGTCGCCCGGCAGTTCCGCCGCCAGAGCGTCGCCCAGACCATCCTGCGAATCGTTCGTCTCGCCATCGTCCTCGTCGGCGTCGGCGTCGGGGCGAACGTCCTCGGCCTCGAACTCGGCGACATCGTCCTCTCGGTGACGGTGTTCTCGGCGGTGCTCGGTATCGTCCTCGCGCCCATCGTCGGGAGCATCATCAACGGGGTGTTCGTCCTCTCGGACCAGCCGTTCGAAATCGGCGACATGATAGAACTCGACGACGGCACGAAGGGCTTCATCGACGAGATAACGCTGAGCTACACGAAGATATTCACCCTCGACAACACCTTTCTCGTGATGTCGAACTCGAACATCCGCGACCGCGACGTCATCAACTACTCCGCGGAAGACGAGCGGACCCGCCTGTCGCTCGACGTGCTCGTCACCTACGAGTCCGACATCGACGCCGCCCGCGACCTCGTCGAGCGGGCCGCCCGCGACTGCGACGCGGTGGTCGAAGGCGGGCCGGACATCCGCATCGGCAGTGCCCGCTACCCGGCGAAACCGACCGCCTACATCAACTCCTACGCCGACAACGGCGTCCTCCTGCGCCTCCGCTACTGGGCGCTGAAACCGTACAAAATCGGTCGCATCCAGTCGGAGGTCCAGACGCGCCTCTGGACGCTCGTCGAGGAGTCCGAGGCCACCGTCGAGTTCGCCTACCCGCACACCCACCTCGTCTTCGACGAGACCAGCGGGAGCCTGCACGTCACCAACGACGAGGGCGCAAACCGACGTCACGCCACCGCGTCGCCGGCACCGGGAGCGCCCACCCAACCGGTCTCTGACGGCGAGGGCCCCGAACCCCCGGCTGACTCGGGCGACGCGGCCGACGCGACCGACGCCCCGAACTCGACGAACGCGGAGTCGGCGGCCGCCGAGACGGCGGACCCAGAATCGACGGACGCCGCCGGCGGCGACGACTGACCGGAGAACGGCGAAAACAGTCGGAGCTGGGAACCGCATCGAAACCGGGAAAACGAATCCGAACCCGAGAGCCGCCGGCTCAGTCGTCCGCGCGGACGGTGATGACCGTGCAGTCGAGCTTTTCGCGGAGGAACACGTCGATGTCGGGGTCGTCGAGGAACCGCCGGAGCATCCGCCGCCAGCGGCTCGCCTGTTTCGACCCGATGACGACGATGTCGGCCTCCTCGGCGGCGACCTCTTCGAGAATCGTCTCCTCGACGAGGAAGCCTCGGCGGACCACGTAGCGCGCGCGGACGAGCGGGCCGAACTCGGCTTCGACCGCCCGTTTGAGTTCGGTCCGCGTCACGCCGCGGTTCGACTGGTAGAGGTCGACGTGGAGGACCGTCAGTTCGGCGTCGCGCTCGCGTGCGACGCGGACGGCCTCTTCGAGCGTCGCCCGGGAGTGCTTCGAGAGGGGGTACCGAACCGGGACCACGACCCGTGTCATACTCCGAAGCCACTCGCTGGGTGTGCGTGAACCTTTCCCTCTCGGACGCGTTCGCCGGCGGCTGCCTCTCCGTCTCGGCCCCGCCCCACGCTCAGTCGTCGGCGCGGGTGGCCGACCGGCGCTCGATGCGCCCTTCGATTGCGGCGTCAAAGCCGACCTCGCGGGCGTAGCGCGCCAGCGCGTCGTGTTGAATCTCGAACTCACCGACGCGGTGAGCCTGCGTGATGGCCGGGAACTCCTGCGTGCTGTGGAGCAGGTAGTCGCTCGTGGCGACGGTGTAGCGCGCCTCGGGGTCGATTGGCTCGCCGCCGACGAACGCCTCGACGACCTCGTCGCGGTCGTCGTCCCAGACGATGCGCGCGCCGCTGACGTGGGCGTGCCACCAGTCCGGTTCCCCGAATCCCATCTCGGCCCCGCGGGCGGCCCCGAACGCCGCCAATAGCTCCGTGCCAGTCACCTCGGCGACGACGAGGTGCTCCTCGAATGGGACGAGACTCACGAGGTCGGCGTGGGTCACGTCGGGACCGATGGGCGGACCGGAGCGGATGCCGCCGCTGTTCTGCAGCCCCACGTCCGCGCCGGTCGCCCAGCGGTAGGCGTCGGCGATGGCGTTGCCGACGCGGCACTCGCCAGCCGCGACGGTCTCCTCGGCGCGGTCCATCGGGCGGTCGATTCGACAGAGCACCTCGTCGAGACCGGCGGCGGCGACCCGACCCGCCAGCGCCGCGACCAGCCCCTCGTCGGCCCGGTACTCGGCGGTCCGGTGGCGGACCGTCTCGATTCGGTCGGCGGTGACGCGGACCTCCCAGACGACGTGGCCGTTCGCGCCGGGGCGGACGATCGGTACGCCGTCGACCACGTCGTCGCGCTCGGCGTGGACGTGGCCCCCGAGGACGAGGTCCACGTCGCACCGGGCGACGAGTTCGTCGTCGCCGCTCCCGAGGTGTGAGAGCGCGACGACGAGGTCCGCGCCGTCGTCTCTGAGCGCGGCGGCCGCGTCGGCGGCGGCCGCGTAGGGGTCGGAGAAGCCGACGTCGGCCGCTTCCGGGTTGATAGTGCCGGTCGCGGGGTCGGTGACGCCGAAGAAGCCGAGGGTCAGCCCGTCCACCTCGCGGGTCGTTCGCGGGACGGTTCCCTCGTCGGCGGCGAACCGGCCGCCGTCCTCGCCGTGGACGTTGCTCGTGACCCACGTCGGCCGACTCGCGGCGACGAGTTCGCGGGTCCGGCTCGGCCCGTAGTCGAAGTCGTGGTTGCCGAACGTTTCGAGGTCGGCGTCCACGGCGTCGTAGAAGTCGAGCGCCTGTCCGCCGCGCTCGACGAGCGAGAGGACGCCCGGCGCGGTGTTGTCGCCGGTGCCGACCACGAGCGTGTCGTCGCCGTCGAGGGCGCTGACGCAGCCCGCGAGGCGGCCGGCGCGTTCGGTGTCGTCGAAGACGTTCTCGATGTCGGAGTAGTGGAGGAGCCGAGGCATTCGCTTCTCGAATGTGGCGATGCGGGTGGATAAGAAGCCGTCGGGACGGCCCGCGGGCGGGCGAGACGGCGCGGAACCGGCGCGGCCGTCATCGCCTCGGCGCGGGTGAGCGTCGTCTCTACTCGCCGTCTTTCCCTTCGAGTTCGAACGCGACTTCGACCTCGGCTTGGTACTCCCGGGTCTCGACGGACGCGAGTTCGACGCCGAGTTCCTTTACCTCGACCCAGTGGACGCCCGCGAGCGTCTCCTCGGCGCGGTTAATCGCGTCGTCGACGGCGGCGTCGAAACTCTCTGCACTCCGACCGACAAGGGTGATTTTCTTGAACACCATCTCGTCGGACCCTTCGTCTTACTATCACAAATAATCGTCCCCGACTCGGCGGCGAGGCGGGTGGGAAAAAGGAGGTGAACGGGACGGACGGAGCGATCCGCGGCGCGTCGTCGCGGGACTCACTCGTCGGGACGGTACGAACGAGCGGTCTCGGCGCGCGCCGCGACGAGCCGCCGGCCCCACGCCACGGCCGATGGTTCGTAGCTCACGACCAGTGCCTCCGGGCCGCCCATGTGGTCGTAGACGACGACCGTGACCGAAGCCGTCGTCGGGCGGTCCATGACCACGACGCCGAACCCCGGTTCGTCCTCGACCGCGGAGACGCGGACGCCGGCGTCGACGATGGCGTCGAGGCCGTCGGGGTAGCGCTTCGAAAGCCAGTCGAGGGACTCCGCCGAGAGGACGAGCGTGGCGCTGTCGCCGAGCCGCGCGAGCTGTTCGCGTGCTTCGGGCCAGATGCTGAACAGGAACGGGCCGTTGAATCCGGTGAGTGTCGTCACCTCGCTGATATCGAAATCGAGCGGGGCCCGCTGTTCCATCTCCGAAAGGTTGCTGGTGCAGACGACCGCGTTGCGGAACAGCGAGGGCGGCGGACTGACCGACTCGGGAAGGCGGTCGAGTAGTGGGACCGCGTCGAGCACGTTCGCCATCGATCGGAGCGCCTCGTCGTGTGTCTCCAAAGCGACGCGACCCGCGCTCGTGGCGACGAAGCCGCCGTTCGATCGCTCGACGAGTCCGAGCCGGACGAGGCGCTCGACGCCGCGGTCGACGGTGGACCGAGAGACCGAGAGCGCGCGGACGAGGTCGGCCTTCGAAAGCGGCTCCGACGAGAGCGCCTGGAGGAGTCGACGGCGGCGGCCGACCGCCTCGAACGCGTCGGCCGCGTCTCCGCCCTCGTCTTCGTCCTCGTCACCAATCCAACTCGACATCGGTATGAACGTCTCAGGGCGTACACAAATGTATATCGGGACTCCGGATATTCACCCGTATCCGGGAGGGACCGGGCGAACCTACGACCGTGCCGACGTGTCAACGAGGTGTTGATTCGAGCCGTTTCTGCAACGCGCCGACTACGTCGGAGAGGTGTGCAGTCCCCCAGATAGCGACGATAATCCCACCGACGGCGTCGAACACGAGGTCGAGGAGCGTGTCGTCGAGGCCGTACTGCGTCAGCACCGACCCGGTACCTGCGAGCGCGGCGACCCCCGAGATAGCGAACTCGATGACCTCCCAGAAGACCCCGAACGCGAGGACGAAAAGCAGGATGAACACGAACATGAACCGCGGCGGCAGGTAGATGTCCGCCGTGTGCTCGTCGACCGCGCGGACGGTCGCGTAGCCGGCGGCCGCGACGACCGACGACGACAGCGCGTGCGTGAGGTGGTCCCACCACCAGACGCCCGCGTAGAAACTGGTCTCCGAACCGGGGAGGCCGACCGTGCCGAGCGCGTGGAGAAACGCCGCCGAGGATATCCAGAGCGTCAGCCCGGCGTCCATCGGGATGCGGTAGTCACGTTCGAGTAGCGCCGGGAGGTAGGTCACCCCGAGCCCGACGAGCGCGTTGACGACGATGCCGAGGTTCCCGCGGTCGAGGCCGATGAAGACGAGCCCGACGAGGACGACCTGCATCGCCCGCGAGAGCTGGCGCTGGCGTCGCGCGTCGATGTGGAGGTGCGAGCGAATCCTCACGACGACTCACCGTCCTCCGTCGCGGAGTAGTCGTCCGTCTCCGCCGGATTCACGTCCTCGGCGACATCCGCCACCTCCTCCGGGAGCCGCTTGCGCGACCCCGCCCGGCGGCGGAAGTAGTACTCGAACAGCAACCCAGCTGCGAGGCCGGCGACGGTGGCGGCGACGAAGTCCCACATCAGCCCGGTCTCGATGACCTCGTCGGGGCGGCCGTTCAACAGCAGGCGCGTGCCGAGGTAGAGGTCCGAGAGCCACTGGACGACTGCCCAGACGCCCGCGGCGGCCATCGTGGCGATGACGACGAAGAAGACGGCGAACGAGTGGTTCATCCGGACTGGCGTGAACACGTCGAGTTCGACGGCGACGATGAGCGCGATGGCGGCCACCGCGAGATACGTCGAGACGCGGCCGGTAAAGGTCACGCCGCCGATGGTCTGGCCTCGAACGAGGACGCGAGCGACGAGCGGGAGCGACGCGAGCGCGACGACCTCCCACGGGAGCATCGCTCGCGGCTCGCGGAAGGCGACGGCCGGAACGACGGTGACCGCGGCGACGACGGCCGCGAAGCCGCCCCAGACGAGGTCGCCGCCGGTGACGACGCTCCCGATGGCGACGGCGACGAGGAACCCCACGAACAGCCACGCAAGTACCGCGTTGAGCCGTCTACTCCGGACGAATTGCGCCAGCTCCGTCTGTGCGGCCTGCGACATGCTCGTCCGTTAGCGACGGGCTGAGAAAACGTTTGGGCGAAGACGCCCTGTTTCGATTACGTGTTCGTCCCGTGAACGACCTCGTAGTCGTTCCCACCACCGTTCGACACGCCGATGATTGCCCACTCGTATGGAAGGTCGATACCGCGAAGCCGCTCTCGAAGCGCGCTGATGTGGTCGTCCCACGTCACGAAGCAGCGGAACCGATACGGTGTCTCGGTTCCGCCGTCTGCGAGCACCGGACGGCATTCGGTCGCTTCGCGCGAACTCAGTGCGGTCACGTGGACCGTACGCCACTTGCGTTCGGCCAGCATATCGGTTCCGTCGCCCGAGACGGAGTAGCCGAGCCGACCGAATATCGACCGAGCCTCCTGAACGGGAGGCATCGAAGCCTGGGCCATGCACGTCTACGTACACCCGCACCCCTGATAAAGATTGCCACGGTATGGCATACCAATAGTTGACGAACGGTCGCGCCGGGCGCTCGACTACTCGTGAGCGGCGTCCCACTCCTCGGGCTTTCTGACGTTTCCACAGTTGTTGCACTCGATGCGGGCCATCGTGTCCATCGCGGTGTCGAACGAGTCGCAGTTACCGCAGAGGTATCCCCAGCGGTTCTCGGCGTCCTCGGTCGAGTACACGACGTAGAACGGTCCCTTCGAGCCTCGCTCTGGCTCGTCGGTAGCGACGAAGACGGTCTTGCCGCTCGATACGGTCTGGGTCTGGAGTTCGGCCATGCCACCGATTGGCGCGGGGGTGGCTTAAGAAATTGGTCCCTACGTCCGGAACGACTCGCCGCACCCGCAACTGCTCTCGGCGTTCGGGTTATCGACGTGGAAGCCCGCGCCCTGCAGGCCGCCCTCGAAGTCGAGGGTGGCGCCGCCGATGTAGTTCATGCTCGCGGGGTCGACGAACACGCGGAGGCCGTGCTGTTCGACGACCGTGTCGTCGTCTTCCGGTTCGTTGTCGAAGCGCATCCCGTAGGACAGCCCGGCGCAACCGCCCTGCTGGACGAATAACCGGAGGCCCGCCACGTCGGTGTCCATTGACTCTCCTTCGAGGAGGGAGACGGCTTCGTCCGCGGCCGCGGGCGTGACCGCAACCGCCACATCGCCGCCGCCACTCGCGGATTCCGTGCTCATACGCCCCACTATACTGTGGGAACGGTTAACTGTGGCGCAGGCGGAACCCGGTGCCGCCCCGGTAGGATGCGACTACCGGGTGCAAGTCGGCGGAAAACGAGTCGAACGAGTCGCGTTCGCTTACTCTTCGAACCGCTCGCGGACGCTCTGAGCGTGCGCGTCGAGCCCTTCGGCCTCGGCGAGCGTCGTAATCGTCTCCGAAAGCTCCGACAGCCCCTCGCGGTCGAGGCGCTGGACTGTCGTCGAGCGGAGGAAGTGGTCGACAGAGAGCCCGCCCTGCCGCTTTGCGCCCCCACCGGTCGGGAGGACGTGGTTCGTCCCGGAAGCGTAGTCACCGGCCGCGACGGGCGTGTACGGGCCGAGGAAGACGCTCCCCGCGGAGTCGATGCGGTCCAACAGCGCCTCGTCGTCGTCGGCCTGAATGGTCAGGTGCTCGGCGGCGTACTCTTCGGCGAATAACACCGCCTCGGACATCGACCGCGCGAGGAGGACGCCCGACGCGTCGCTTTCGAGCGCGGCCTCGATAGTCTCCGTCCGCTCGCGCTCGCCCGCCTGTCGTTCGACCTCCGCGACGACTTCTGCGGCGAGGTCGGCGTCGTCGGTGACGGCGACGACCGACGCGTTCGGGTCGTGTTCGGCCTGCGCGACGAGGTCGGCGGCGACGAACCGCGCCTCGGCGGTCTCGTCGGCGACGACGAGCACCTCGGAGGGGCCGGCGAGGAAGTCGATGTCCACGTCGCCGCGGACCTCAGCCTTCGCCGCCGTGACCCACTTGTTGCCCGGCCCGACGACCTTCTGGACGGCCTTCACCGTCTCCGTGCCGTAGGCGAGCGCGGCGATGCCCTGTGCCCCGCCGACCGAGTAGACCGCGTCCGCGCCCGCGACGTGCATCGCGGCGAGCGTGACGGGGTTCATCGGCTCGGCGGGCGGCGTGGCGACCGCGACGTGTTCGACGCCGGCGACCTTCGCGGGGATGACGCCCATCAGGACGCTCGACGGGTAGGCGGCGGTGCCGCCGGGGGCGTAGACGCCGACCCGGTCGAGCGGGCGGTAGCGACGCCCGAGTTCGCGGGTGCCGGCGTCGCCGAACCCCTCGCGCCAGTCCTCGGGGACCTGCTTCCCGTGGAACTCGCGGATGTTCGCCGCGGCAGCCTCGATGGCCTCGCGCACGTCGTCGTCGATTTCGTCGTAGGCGCGCTCGGCGGCGTCGGTCACGTCGATGTTGCCGACCTGGACGCCGTCGAACTCCGTTGAGAACTCACGGACCGCCACGTCGCCCTCTCGGCGGACGCGCTCGACGATGTCGCGCACGTCGGAGCGGACCTCCTCGACCCCGGCGTCCCGCTCGAAGAAGGCGCGGCGGGCGTCGGTGCCGAGGTCGGCCAGTTCGCGAACCTCGATGTTCATACCCCGGCTTTGCGGCCGGCGCGAAAAGACGTTGCGGAAGCGGTGGAGCGGCGCTCGCATCCCGCGCCGCAGATTCGTGGAATCTACGCCACGTCGCGCTGTTCCGTGTAGGTCAGCGTTCGGTCGTCGGTCTCGATGGTCGTCTGGACCGTAATCCAGCCGTCGGCCTGCCGGACCGCGAACGCCTCGGAGTACGACAGTTTGACGCGCTTCGTCGTCGTGTACGACTCGCCGGCCGCGAGGTCGCCGACCGCTTGGGACCCGCGCCAGACCTCATCGTCCGGGTCGGTGCTGTTGCCGACGAAGATGCGACTGTAGACGGTGACGCCGGAACTGTCGGCGTCCTGTTGGTTGGTTATCGTGCTCGTCACGTCGCGGCACGTCTGACCGCACTTCTCGATGTTGTCGACGACGACGCCGAACGGCGGCACCGATTCGCTCTCGGTCGCGTCGCCGTCGTCGCTGCTGTCTCCGCTGTCGCTGCTACTGCTGTCGCTGCTGTCGCTCCCGCCGCTGTCACCGCGGTCGTCGTCGGGCGGTGCGGTCGTCTGCGTGGGGAACGCTTCGTCGGACTCGGCAGAGTCGTCCGAGAACGGTCCGACACCGGTCACGAACGCGGCCGAGATGCCGGCCGTGAGGAGGACCAGAACTGTCGCGGCGACGAGGAGTGTGCGTCTCATATGAAATGGAAAGTCGGGTTTGACGGGTGTCGTTTAGCGCAGTTGTCGGCTACCGACGGGTCGCACTTAGTTACGCACCCGAAAAGTCGTTGGCGCGGTCGCTTAGCGTGTCCCCAAGCGACCCGTCGAGGGCCCCGTTCAGGAAGTCGCTAACGAGGTCGTGAATATCCGAGACGAACTCCGGAACCGGGCCGGGGAGTTCGCCGGGCGGCCCCTGTTGGCCGGCCTCGGACGCGGGGGACGAGTCGCGTGCGTTGTCGCTCGGTGCAGCGGCGGCGACACCCGCAGTCACGACGAGGACGGCGAGCGCGATGCCGGCGAGGGTGAGTCTACGTCGGTTCATGGTGAATCGCTTCGGTCGCCACTCACGGAGCGACGCTCATGAATACGGGACACCGTGGTGGGCGTTTTGCGTCGGTTTCGCCGAATTTCGCCGCGGTTCGCGTCGAATTACCGCCGGTTAGGGGCCGCTACTGACCCAACTGCTCGCGCATGGCGGCGAACCCGGCTTCGGGGTCCACGTCCGCGCCCTGCGCCTCCAGCGCCTCGCCGAGGGCGGTCAGGAGGAACGACACGTTCTCCGGCCGCGCCGAGTGGCCCATACAGCCGACGCGGAAGATGTCGCCCGCGAGCGCGCCGAGGCCGCCGGCGATTTCGAGGTCGTAGTGTTCGAGGACGTAGTCGATGGCCGCGCCGGCGTCCACGCCGTCGGGGACGAGCACCGCGTTGAGGCTCGGCAGCCAGTACTCGTCTTCGGGGTTGAGGCCGAGGCCCATCGCCTCGACGCCGGCTTTCAGCGCGCCCGCGACCCGGCGGTGGCGCGCCCACCGCTCTTCGATGCCCTCCTCGGCGACCAGACGGAGCGCCTCGCGGATGGCGTAGACGTTGGTGATGGGCGCGGTGTGGTGGTACGAGCGGTCGTCGCCCCAGTAGCCCTCCAGCAGCGACAGGTCGAGGTACCACGAGCGGGGCGGCTCCTCCCGCGAGAGCACCTTGTCCATCGCGCGGTCGTTGAGCGTGAGCGGGCTCGCACCCGGCGGACACGACAGGCACTTCTGCGGGCCGGAGTAGGCCACGTCGATGCCCCAGTCGTCGACTTCGAGTTCGACCCCGCCGAGCGAAGTGACGGTGTCGGCGACGACGAGCGCGTCGTGGTCGTGGGCGATGCTCGTCAGTTCGGGGACGCCCGGTTGTTTCACACCGGTCGAGGTCTCGGCGTGGACGAACCCGAACACGTCCGGCTGGTGCTCGTCGAAGGCGTCCTGTACGTCCGCGGGGTCGAGCGGCTCGCCCCACGGCGCGTCCACGTGGACGACCTCGCCGCCGGCGCGCTCGGCCATCGACTCCATGCGCCCGCCGAAGTAGCCGTTCGTCGGGACGAGCATCGTGTCACCCGGTTCGACGAGGTTGCCGATGGCGGCCTCCATCGACGCCGACCCGGTCCCCGAGACCGGAATCGTCCACTTGTTGTCGGTGCGGAACGTGTAACGCATGAGTTCCTGCACCTCGTTCATGATGTCGATAAACGACGGGTCGAGGTGACCGACGAGCGGCGTGGACATCGCGCGGAGGACGCGCGGATGGACGTCGCTTGGGCCGGGGCCCATCAGCGTGCGATTCGGCGGGGTGAGTTCGCCGACATCGGGTGCATCGGACATGGTCTGCCTTCACCTGCCACGCAAACCGGCAAAAGGGATGTGATTGCGGAACGCCGTGAACCGGGGTCGGCGCGTGACCCCGACCCGTGGAACTCCGGCCGGCCGGTTGAGTGCTTCGAGTAGCCCGCTCAGCCCGACAGCGCCTGTGCGACCTTCTCTATGGGGTGCGGCGGTCGCCGCGCCGCGTCGTCCCTGTCTTCGAGTTGCGTCCGACACGACGCGCCGGGGGCGACCACCTCGTCGCCCGGGCTCTCGTCGACCTGTTCGAACAGGATGTCTCCCATGGCCTTCGAGAGGTCGTAGTGTTCGGCCTCGTAGCCGAAGCTCCCGGCCATGCCGCAACAGCTCGAATCGAGCGGGTCGACCTCGTAGCCGACCCGCCGGAGGACGCCCACCGCGTGGTGGTCCTTGTTCAGCGCCTTCTGGTTGCAGTGGCCGTGGTAGGTGAGGGAGCCGAGTGAGCCGCCGTCGGCGACTGCGGAGGCGACGGTTCCGGCCGCGCCGTCGTCGTCGGCCGAGCGCCCACGAACCGGGAGGGCCTCGTCCAGTCGGTAGGTGTCGAGGAACTCCATGACGCCGTAGGCGGCCGCGGCGACCGGCGCGACCGAGTCGTCCGGTAGGAGGTCGGCGTACTCGTCTTGGAACATCACCGCGTCCGAGGGCTCGACGAAGACGACCGACCAGCCGTTTTCGACCGACGGCCGGAGCGTCTCGACGTTGTGGCCCGCGCGCCGCCGCGCGAGGTCGAGGAAGCCGCCGGAGTAGGCGGCGCGGCCGCTCGGCTCGACGCCCTCCGCGAGTCGGACGTGGACGCCGGCGGCCTCCAGCACGCGAACCGCTGCCTTCCCGATTTCGGGCGTGACGTAGTTCGTGTAGGTGTCGGGAAACAGGAGGACGCGGTGGTCGGCCTCCGCCGCCGGCACGCGGGGCCGTCGCGCGTCCATCCACGATTCGAGCGTGTCGCGGGTGAACGACGGGAGCGACCGGTCGGAGGCGACGCCCGCGAGTCGCTCCATCGCGGCCCGCGCGCCCGGTAGCTCGGCCGCCCAGTTCGAGACGGGCGCGAGGGCGCTCCCGACGCCGGCCAGTCGGTCGATGTTGGCGAACAGGCGCTCGCGGATCGACGCGCCTTCCTCGGCGTGGTGGGCGTGTTTCACCTCCGCTTTGAGCTTCGCCAGGTCCACGCCGGTCGGGCAGTCGTTCTGACAGCCCTTACAGCCGACGCAGAGCCCGAGGACCTCCTCTTGGAACCGGTCCGAGTGAATTTCGTCTTCCGGGAGGTCGCCGCTGATGGCCGCGCGGAGCATGTTGGCCCGCCCGCGGGTCGTCTCGACTTCGTCCTTCGAGGCGCGGTAGGTCGGACACATCGTCTCCGAGCCAGTCTGTCGGCAGGTGCCGCAGCCGTTACAGAGTTCGACGAGGTGCGAGAAGCCCCCCTCGTCCGAGAAGTCGAGCGTCGTCGCGGGCTCGATGGACTGGTAGGCCGCGCCGTACCGGAGGTTCTCGCGCATGTCCGCGCCGACGCCGCGGTCGCCGTCCGGGCCGAGGTCGTCGGGGCCGTCGCGGTAGACGACGTTTCCGGGGTTCATGCGCCACTCGGGGTCGAACGACGTCTTCAGTTCCTTGAACGCGCCCCAGAGTTCGGGGCCGTACATCTTCGGGTTCCACTCGGTCCGGGCCATCCCGTCGCCGTGCTCGCCCGAGAAGGCCCCGCGGTGGTCCAACACGAGGTCGGTCACGTCGTCGGTGATGGCGCGCATCGTCTCGATGCCCGCGCCGTCTTTCAGGTTCAGAATGGGGCGGATGTGGAGCGTCCCCGCGCCGGCGTGGGCGAAGTACGCGGCCGACGTGCCGTGGTCTTCCAGCACTTCCTCGAACGACTGGACGTACTCTGCCAACTCCTCGGGCGGGACGCTCGCGTCCTCGATGAACGGGTAGGGCTTCGGGTCGCCCGGCAGCGACATGAGAAGCGGTATCGCCGCCTTGCGGAGCTTCCAGAGGTCCGCCTGCGCCTCGGGCGTGTACGCTTCGATGGCTTCGAACGCGCCGCCGGCCGTGTCGTCGGCGTCGTCGGCGTCATCGCCCGCCGCCGGCACGTCATCCGCCGCCGACTCGGCGTCGCCGTCTCGCAGGAAGTGCTCGTTCGCCTCGCGTATCACCGCCTCGAAGTTGCCGTGCAGTTCGGAGTCGAACTCCAGCATCAGCGTCGCCGCCGTCCCGTCGGGAATCTCCTCGACGTACTGGGCGTACTCGCTGGACTCGGCGGCCATCCGCAACACCTCGTCGTCCATGAGTTCGACCGCGCTGGCGTCGAAGTCGAGCGCGTCGGGGACCGCGGCCATCGCCTCCACGAGGTCGTCGTAGGCGTAGAGGACGAGCGCCGTCTCCTCGGGAACCGTCACGAGAGACACGGTGGCCTCGACCACGACGCCGAGGGTTCCCTCCGCACCGACGAACAGCTTCGAGAGGTTGATAACCGTCTCGCCGTCGTCGGTCTCGGTGACGACCTTGTGGAGGTTGTAGCCCGACACCGACCGCTTGAGGCTCGGGTACTTCCGTTCGATTTCCTCCTCGTGGTCCTCGACGAGGCCGAGAACAGTCCGGTAGAGATGGGCCTCGCGGTCGTCCTTCCCGACGATGCGGTCCCATTCGTCGCTCCCGACGACCACGTCGCGGGTGTGGACGACCGACCCGTCGGCGAGCACGACCCGCAACTCCTCGGTGTAGGCGTCGGTGATGCCGTAACGGACCGAGTGCGCGCCCGTGGAGTTGTTGCCGATGCCGCCGCCAACGGTCGCGCGGTTCGAGGAGGCGGGGTCCGGCGCGAACTTGAGGCCGTGGTCGGCGAGGCGGTCGTCGAGGTCGTCCTGCACCACGCCGGGTTGGACCCGCGCCCGCCGCGCGTCGGGGTCCACACAGACGATTTCATCCATGTACTTCGAACAGTCGATGACGACGCACCCGGGGCCGACGGTCTGTCCCGCCAGCGACGACCCCGCCCCGCGCGGGAGCACGGGCACGTCGTGTTCGGCCGCCGTCCGCACCGCGGCGCGCACGTCGTCCTCATCGCGGGGGATGACCACGCCCGCCGGGCGCGCCCGGTAAATCGAGCCGTCGGTCGCGTACAGCACCTGCGCGTACTCGTCGAACCGCACCTCGCCGGAGACGACATCCCGGAGGTCCGCGGCGAGGTCGGCGTGTTCGGCTACGTCCGCCACGTCGTAGTCGCGTGACTCCTGAAACCGCCGGAAGTCGCCTCGTTCCTCGCCGTCCGTCTCGGTCGCAGTTCGGGTCGCCCGCGGAGGGCCGTCGCCAGACATTATCACGTATAATCGTGCAGGATAGCAAAAACCTGTGTGTGCTTCGCCACGTTTGCCCGAAGCGGTAGTCGTTCGCAGCGGGCCGACTTCGTCGCACGAGGACTGAACGGGGGCTGAGTGGGTTCTTGTCAGGGTGAGGACCCGGTTACTGCGGCGGGTTCCGGGGGTAGTTCCCGACGCCGGTCCGCAGTTCGCCGTCGGCGGCGACCCAGCCCTGTCGGTCCGCCGGGAGGTCGTAGGCGGTGACGTGGTCGACGTACTCGTTGTAGTTCCAGCCGCCGACCCACCACGAGTTCGCGCCGCGGAGTTCGACGCTCACCGAGACGGTCGTCGTCTCGGGGCCGTCGTACTGCACGAACAGCATCGACTCGTAGTCGTAACACCGAGTGTCGTCGCTGTTGCTCGGCCAGTCACAGGGGACGAGCCGGGCGTTCTCGCGCGGTTCGAATAGGGGTTCGGTCCCCTCGGGTGCGAGCGTGTCGATGGACTGGTTCACCCGAACGTCGGCGCTGAGGTCTATGGCGTCGTGTTCGACCCGGAGCGTGTCGGAGTCGTTCCGACTGTACTCGCTCGCCGGAATCGGCTCCCAGCGGACGAGTCGGTCGTTCTCGACGACCGCCCGGTAGTACGTCGGGTCGGCGGGAATCTCGTCGGCCCGGAGGCGGAGCATCGGGCCGTACTCCGTCTCGACCACGTCGTACGCCCAGCCCGTCGGAAGCAGGTACTCGCGGGACTCGACGGCGTCGCCGACGGCCGAGGAGCCGTCGCTGACGGGCAGCGGGACGAGGACCGTCACGTTCGAAATCGGCTCGTCCGCCGAGACGCGGACGCTGTAGTCGTACTGGCTCCCGTAGGAGTCGAGATACGAGAGCCGGCCGAACGCCCAGAGCCCGCCGGCCGCGACCGCGACCACGACGAGCGCGGCGACGACGACGATGCCGAGTGTGCGGAAATTCATCTGAATCACCGGGCGGGTCGCACCGCCCGCTCAGACCGCCGCCCCTCCCGCGGCGGTGCCCGCGGTCGATTCCACGTACTCGGCGAAGTCGGCGGCGAACGACTCGACCTCGTCCCAGTCGGTGTACTCGTAGTCCCGCGAGGCGTCGGTGTCGCCGGTCGAGTCCTTGGCGATGCGCTTCATCATCATCCGGGTGAGAAAGCCGTACTCGGAGTACCGAAGTGCGCCCCCGAACGCGGCCATCCGCTCGGGATGCCAGCCGCTTTCCTCGACGAACTCGTCGATGTACGTCGCGACCTCGGCGCGGGCGTCCTCGTCGTCGAGCGCCGACGACAGCGACACCTGGAAGAAGCCGTTGGGCCGCGCCTCGATGTCCTCGCGGTACTCGCGGACGAACTCGTAGACCGGCTTCGAGTGCGCGCCCAGATGAATCGACGACCCGACGAGTACCGCGTCGGCGTCGGCGACCGCCTCGCCGGCGGCGTCGTCGGCGACCGAGATGGTCCGCGCGTCGTGGCCGCGACTCGCCAGCGCCTCCGCGATGCGCCCGGCTATCTTCTCGGTCTGTCCCTCTTTGCTCCCGTACGCGACGAGTATCGTCCCCATACAGCTCACCGCGTACCTGTTGGTTCGATCACAGCATAACCACATACACAGCCTCTCACCCCCCGAGAACCGACCGCGTCCTGATTCGGCTCGAAGTCGGCCGAGTCGATTCCGACCCGCAAGGAGGAACTATTTTGGCCGTCGGCGAATCACTCCAGAATACAACTCATGAATATCTCGATGGGAACCTATCTGGTCACGCAGTCGGACCGCTCCGGCGGGCGGTCGACGCCGGACGTGGTGCAGGCCGCGGTCGACGGCGGCGTCGACGTCGTTCAACTCCGCGAGAAGCACGCGAGTGCCCGCGACCGCTACGAGATCGGGCGCGAGGTACGCACCGTGACGGCCGACGCGGGCGTGCCGCTCGTCGTCAACGATCGGGTGGACATCGCGGCCGCCATCGACGCTGACGGCGTCCACCTCGGCGACGACGACGTGCCCGTCTCGGTCGCGCGCGAGCAACTCGGCGACGACGCCATCGTCGGCCGGTCGGTCTCGACCGTCGCGGGCGCGAGAGCCGCCGAGGAGGCCGGCGCGGACTACCTCGGCGTCGGCGCGGTGTTCGCCACGGAGACGAAGAACACCGACCCCGAGCAGTCCGAAATCGGGACCGAGCGGGTGTCGGCCATCGCGGACGCCGTCTCGATTCCGTTCGTCGGCATCGGCGGCGTCACGCCCGACAACGCCGCCGACGTGGTCGCCGCCGGGGCCGACGGCGTCGCGGTCGTCTCGGCCATCACCGCCGCTGACGACCCCGCCGACGCGACACGCCACCTCGCCGACTCGGTCGCCGCTGGGAGGGACCGCCGATGAGCGGACGAGACGACGCTGACGGCGCAGGTGGACAAGGCGGTTCGGACGACGCGAGCCGCGCAGACGGCGTCCCCGACGTGGCGCTGGACGAGGCACTCGCCGCCGTCGCGGGCGAGCAACCGCTCATCAACTCGGTCACGAACGACGTGACGGTCAACGACGTGGCGAACGTCACGCTCTACTGGGGCGGCCTGCCGGTCATGTCCGACGACGAGCGCGAGGTCGGCGACATGGTCGGCATCGCCGACGGCTGTCTGCTCAACATGGGGACCGTGAGCGAGTCCGGCGAAGAGACGATGCTGACCGCCGGCCGGGCCGCCAACGAGTCCGGCGTCCCCCTCGTCGTCGACCCCGTCGGCGTCGGTGCGACCCCGACGCGCGACCGAGTCGCGGACCGCCTCGTCACCGACCTCGACGTGGACGTGCTCAACGGCAACTACGGCGAGATATCCGCGCTCGTCGGCGACGACGCCGAGGTCCGCGGGGTCGAGTCAGTCGGCGAGTACGCCGAAATCGCCGCCGCGGCCGTCGAGTGCGCCCGGAAGACCGGTGCGGTCGTCGTCGCCTCCGGCGAGACCGACATCGTCGCCACCGAGGAGGCAGCCTTCGAGGTCGACGCCGGCCACTCGATGATGGGCGCGGTCGTCGGCACCGGCTGTATGCTCGGCGTGACGCTCGCGGTGTTCGCGGCCGCCATGGACGACCCGCTCGACGCGGCGCTCGCGGCGACCGCGGCGTACGGACTCGCGGGCGAACTCGCCGCCGAGGGCGCGTTCGGCGACTACCGCGGCCCGGCCAGCTACAAAATCACCTTCCTCGACGCCGTCGCGGGGCTCGCGGATGCCTCGACGCCCGACATCGCCGACCGAATCGACCGCATCGAGGTCAGATAGATGCCGGAGACCGCCCCCGACCCGCGGACGCCGCCGTACGTTCTCACCATTGCCTCCAGCGACTCCGGCGGCGGCGCGGGCATCCAGGCCGACCTGAAGACGATGACCCGGCTCGGCGTCTACGGCGGGTCGGTCATCGTGGCCGCGACGGCCCAGAACACCCGTGGCGTCGAGGGCTTGCACGTCCTCCCCGCCGAGTCGATTCGCGCCCAGTACGAGGCCGTCGCAGACGACTTCGATATCGCGGCCGTGAAACTCGGGATGCTGGCGACCGCCGAGGCGGTCGAGACGGTCGCCGACTGCCTCGCCGACTACGACGGCCCGGTCGTCCTCGACCCCGTGATGGTCGCCACCTCCGGCGACCGACTGCTGGACGAGGACGCCGTCGATGCCTACGACGCCCTGTTCGCGCAGGCGACGCTCGCGACCCCGAACGCCGACGAGGCAGAGGCGCTGACGGGCGTGTTCCCCGACTCTCCGGCGGCCGTCTCGGACGCGGCCGACTGGTTCTTCGACCGGGGTGCCGACGCCGTGCTCCTGAAGGGTGGCCACGTCGCAACCGACGATGACACCGTGGTCGACACGCTCGTCACGCCGACCGAGACAACGACGTTCGTCAATCCGCGCATCGACGCGACGGCGACTCACGGGTCGGGCTGTACGCTTTCGAGCGCCGTGGCCGCCCACCTCGCCCGCGGCGACGACCTCGCCGACGCCGTCCGGCACGGCATCGAGTTCACGCGTGCGACCCTCGCCGAACCCGCCGACGTGGGCGAGGGCGCGGGGAGTGTGAACCACCTCGTCAGCGTCGACGACGGCTGGACGCCCGACTCGGACGCGTCCGACGGCGACGACTAACCACCGGTCGGGCCAGCGCTCCGCCTCGGTGTCCGCGGCACGCGCTTTTTTCCAGACACGTGTCGTATCACGAACATGGAAGAGACAGCAGCCGCGAACACGCTCCGTGCCCGAATCGAGGCCGGCGGCGTCGCACTCGGCGTCCTCGACAACACCTACAGCCCGACGCTCGTGGAGTTCTACGGCGAACTCGGTCTCGATTTCGTGTGGCTCGACCTCGAACACGGCGGGCCGAGTTCGCTCGACTCGGGCGCGATGGAGAACCTCCTCCGCGCGGCCGAACGAACCGGCATCGAGCCGCTGGTACGGCTCCCGACGACCGACCCGGCGTTCGTCCGGAAGGCACTCGACCTCGGCGTCAGGAACGTCTTCCTCCCACGCGTGGAGTCGGCCGAGGAGGTGCGCAAGGCGGTTCAGTCGGCCCGTTTCACCTACAGCGACGACCCCGGCGACCGCGGCCTCGCGTCGCCCCGTGCCCGCCGCTGGGGACTCGCAGACGACTACGTCGAAAGTGAGGACCGCGAGACGCTCGTCGGCGTGACCATCGAGACCGCCGAGTCGCTTTCGGACCTCGACGCGATTCTCGACGTACCCGAACTGGGCTTCGTCTTCATCGGGCCGTTCGACCTCTCGGTGGCGCTCGGCCACCCCGGCGAGATAGACCACCCCGACGTGCAGGCGGCCGTCGAGCGAATCCGCTCGGCCGCGGTCGAGGCCGGCGTCCCCGTCGGCGGCCTCGGGTTTGGCATGGACGGCGTGAATCGGAAGGCGGAGAACGGCTATCAGCTCATCAATCTCGGTAGTACCACGGGCGCGCTCAAGGGCGTCGTCGACGGCTGGTTCGACGCCGTGACGTTCGACCGCGAAACGTAGCGGCCGCGCCTACCCTGTCGCGTCCGATCCCGAGTCGGACAGCCGCATCGCCACGCTGTACATCTCGCCCGCGGACTCCGATTCGACCGCGTCGGCGACGCGGTCGGCCTCGTCCGCGAGCCACTTCCCCGTCTCGCCGGGGAGTTCAGCCGCCAGCGACTTCGCCACCGACGCGTGCGCCTCGACGTGGCTTTCGGACCACGGCACCGGGTCGAGCAGGGTCAGTTCGCGGTCGAAGCGCCAGCCGTACCCCGAAAACAGCGCCCTGAGCGCGTCGGCCGGATAGAACGTCAGCGCGGGCCGCCCGCGGGCCAACTGGCTCGCCGCGTTTTCGAGCGCGAACAGCTCCCGAATCGCGGCGTCGTCGGGGAGCGGTTCGTAGTCGTCGACGACGAGGTGACAGGCGGGCGCGGCGACCCGGGTTACCTCGCCCGCGACGGCGGCGAGCGACTCGGGACTGACGAGGTTGAACAGCCCGTGGGCGGTGACGATGTCCACCGAGTCGTCGGCGAGCGGGAGGCTCCGAACGTCGGCCTCCAGCACCGCGGTTCGCGCTCGGTCCGCGGGCTCGGGTGCCACCCGGTCGCGGACGATGGCGGCGTGTTCGGGGTCGTTCGTGACGGCGTAGACCCGTTTCGCGCCCGCGTCGAGGAGTCCGGCGGTCGCGTTGCCGGTCCCCGCACCGGCCTCCAGACAGACCGCGCCCCGGACCGGTCGGTCGTCGAGGGCGGCCGTAACGGTCGTTGGAACGTCCATTGGCGGCAGGTGGAATCGAGGTTAGACTCGTCTCGCTCGCTAGTGGTGCAGTTGCTCCGGAACCGGGCTCTCGTCGTGCCGGAGGCGCTCGATGAGGGACCGCTGGGCCGTCTCGTCCATGCCGTTGTACCGCGCCGCGGCGTCGAGGACCATCGCCACGAGCTTCGGGTCACCCGGCGTGACGACACTTGTGAGGCCCTGTGCGGCCGCGAAGTCGAACCGCTCGGCGATTTCGTCCGGGGCGTCGACCGGCTCGTACCAGTTGGAGAACGGTCGATCAGCCTCGGGCAGTTCGTCGGTGTCGGGCCACGGCCCGCGGGCGAACGCCTTGATGCCGAGGGTGCCGATACCGGCCTTCTCGGCCGCCTCGAAAACGCCCGCGTAGTCGTGTTCGTCGTCGCCTTTGCCGACGACGACGGGGTTCAGCGGGAACATCAGGGTTTCGAGGTCGTCGATGCGGTCGATGGCGTCGCGGATGAGTCCCGGGTTCCCGTGGCTCGTCAGCCCGATGTGGCCGATTTTCCCCTCGTCTTTCGCCTCGCGGAAGGCCGCGAGCGCGCCGTCGTCGGCCGTGATTTCGTCCAGTTCGGACTCGTATTCGAGGCCGTGGACCTGATAGAGGTCGATGTAGTCGACGCCGAGGCGGTCGAACGACCGGTCGAGCTTCCGCTTTGCGCCCTCGTAGCCACGCTCTTGGGTCTTACAGCCGAGGAAGATGTCCTCGCGGTGCTGGCGGAGCTTCGGGCCCAGTTTGAGCTCCGCGTCGCCGTAGGTCGGAGCCACGTCGAAGTGGTTGACGCCCTTCGAGAGGACGTGTTCGACCATCTGGTTCGCGCCCTCCTGTTCGAGCCAGTTGAGCGCGATAGCGCCGAACGTCGCGATGCTACTCTCGTGGCCGGTGTCGCCGAGTGCGCGGGTTTGCATACGTCGAGTGTCATCGCCGACGGGCAAAAGCGTGTGTCTCGCCGACTCGGCTGCCGGGTCCGTGTCGGTGTTGCTGACGCCGCCCCGACCCGGTAACACTCGCGTCAGCGGATACTCAAGTCCTTGCGGCCCGTAGGACCGGCCATGGCAGACATCACGCCGACACCCGGCATTCACCACGTCACCTGCATCGCGGGCGACCCGCAGCAGAACCTCGACTTCTGGGTCGAGACGCTCGGACTCCGCCTCGCCAAGCGCTCCATCAATCAGGACGACCCCAGCACGTACCACTTCTTCTTCACGGACGCGGAGGGGACGCCCGGCACGAGCATGACGTTCTTCCCGTGGGAGAACCTCTCGCGGGGGAAGGTCGGCACCGGGCAGGTCTCGCGGACCGCGTTCCGCGTGCCCGAGGGGAGCCTCGACTACTGGGAAGAGCGATTCGACGAGTACGGCGTCGACTACGACGACCGCGTCGAGCGATTCGGTGAAACGGTCCTCCCCTTCAGCGACCCCGACGGCCTCCCGGTCGAACTGGTCGAAGTCGAGATTCCCGACGACGACCCGACCGTCCCGTGGACCGAGTTCGTCCCCGAAGACGTTGCGATTCGCGGCTTCCACTCCGTGACGCTCTGGCTGGGCGACCCACAGCCCACGGAGGACCTGCTCGAAACGATGGGCTTTGAGCGCGTCGGCACCGAGGAGGCGCAGGGCGACACCCCCGGCGACGAGCGGACGCGATTCGCCGCGACGGGCACTGTCGGGAAGTACGTGGACGTGCTGCCGACCATCGAGAGCAGCCGACAGGGCCACGGTACGGTCCACCACGTCGCCTTCCAGACGCCGACGGACGAGGACCAAGAGGCGATGCGCAAAGCTGTCCAGTCGAAGGGGCTGCGCCCGACCGCACAAATCAACCGCCACTGGTTCCGGTCGGTCTACTTCCGCGAGTTCGGCGGCGTCCTGTTCGAACTCGCCACGAGCGACCCGGGCTACACCGCCGACGAACCCCTCGACGACCTCGGCGGCCGCCTCGTCCTCCCCGGCGAGTTTGAAGCGCGCCGCGAGCAGATAGAGGCCGGCCTGACCGACGTGACGGTCCCGCGGGCCGAGTCGGCCGAAGCGGACGACTGAGCCTCAGACCTCACGCCGGAGCCGTTTTCCACCCGCCGACGCCGCCCGTGTTGTCCCGTGTTAACACCGCCTGAGCAACTGCGACGAGTGTCGCAATCACAAGTACCATCATCGCCCGCGACGCAGTGGTCCGTACTTAGGTGGATGACGTGACGGAAAAACGCGAATACACGGACGACTATCAGGACAAGACGCTGTACATCCCCGGTCCGACCGAGGTGCGTGAGGACGTCATCGAGGAGATGTGCCAGCCGATGTTCGGTCACCGGATGGACCGCATGACCGACCTCTATACGACCATCGTCGAGGACACGAAGGAGTTCCTCGGCACGGACAACGACCTGATGATTCTCACGGGGTCGGGCACCGAAATCTGGGAGTCATCGACGCTCAACCTCGTCGACGAGAACATCCTCGTGCCGACCTGCGGGAGCTTCAGCGAGCGCCACGCGAACGTCGCGGAGCGGCTCGGCAAGAACGTCGACCGCATCGAGTACGAGTGGGGGCAGGCCATCAAGCCCGAGGACATCCGTGAGGCGCTGGAGTCCAGGGACAAGCACTACGACGTGGTCGCCACCGTGATGAACGAGAGTTCGACCGGCGTCCGCAACCCCATCGAGGAGATCGGCGACGTGGTCGCCGAGTACCCCGACACCTACTTCGTCGTCGACGCGGTGTCCGCCCTCGGCGGCGACTACGTCGACATCGACGAGCACAACATCGACGTCATCTTCGCCTCGTCGCAGAAGGCGTTCGCCATGCCGCCGGGGCTCGCCATCTGCACCGTCAGCGACGCGGCATATGAGCGCGAGCTGTCGAAGGGCTCGGCGTCGTGGTACGGGGGCTTCCAGCGCGCCCTCGACTACTACGACCGCAAGGGCCAGACTCACTCCACCCCCGCGATTCCCATCATGCTCGCGTACCGCAAGCAGATGAAGTACATGCTCGAAGAGGGCCACGAGGGGCGCGACCAGCGCCACCGCGAGATGGCCGAGTACACCCGCGACTGGGCCTACGAGCACTTCGACATGTTCCCCGAGGAGGGTTACGAGTCCCAGACCGTCGCCTGCATCGAGAACACGCAGGGCATCGACGTCGCCGCCACCATCGAGGAGGTCTCCGAGAAGTACGACATGGCCTTCTCGAACGGCTACGGCTCCGCGCTCGGCGAGCAGACGTTCCGTATCGGCCACATGGGCGAACACGACGTGGAGTCCATCAAGGCGCTGACCGACGCCATCGAAGACGTGGCGGACCTGTAGGGCCCGTAGCGGCCCCGCCCGACTGCCGCGCCCCGACGCCTCGCTCCGCGCTCTCTTTCCTCCCACAGCCCTCCGTCGGACGAGGCGGATTCTTTTGTCGCCGAACCGTAGCGGACGCCGACCCAGATGCCGCATCTCCAGTTCGACCTCGACTTCGAGGTCACGGAGCGCGAGGCGAACTGGTTCACGACGCGGATGGCCGAGTTGTACGCCGAGCGGATGGACGCCGACACCGACTACGCGGCCGTCACCGTCCGCGAGGCTCGGGCGATTCACCTCGGTCGTCGACCGACAGAAACGCCGTCGTGCTGCAGGCCGACATCCGGGCGGGTCGGCGAATCGGAAGTGCGAACTCGCCCTCGCGGTCATGGACGCCGTCGCCGAGCGGTTCGGCGTGCCGGAGTCGAACCAGAAAGTCGTCTTCACCGAACACGAGGGGAGTCGGATGGTGGGCTACGACCGCGTCGGCGACGACTGGTCGGAGTCGGCCTGACCGGCGTCGGCCACCCGGAGTTCGACCGCAAAGACGGCCCCTCGTGGGTCGTTGTCCTCGACCCACACGTGCCCGCCGTACTTCTCGACCAGCGACTGCACGAGGTACAGTCCGAGACCGGTGCCCCGACTGTCCAGTCCCTTTTTGTCCTTCGCGAAGACGGTCTCTTTTCGCTCGTCAGGTATTCCCCGGCCGTCGTCGGCGACGCGGACGACGACGCGGTCGCCCGCCTCGGTCTCGGCGACGGAGACCTCGATAGTCGGTTCGTCCTCATCGGTGTGCTGGACGGCGTTCGTGAGGAGGTTCCGGAAGACGGACCCGAGCATGTCGTCGGCGAGCACCGCGACCGCCGGCACCTCGGTGTCGACCGTCACGGTCGCGTTCGGAGTCATCTCTCGCAGCGACGCGAGTTCGGCTTCGAGGACAGGCCGGAGCGAGACCGGTTCGTTTTCGACGCCCCGACTGCGCATCATCTCGGCCATGTCCCGCGCCGTCTCCGTCAGTTCGACCGCGTGGTTGGCGCGCTTCCGGACGATGTCGACGTACTCCCGCGCCTCCTCGTCGGCGATGTGCTCACCGAGCAGTTCCGCGTAGGCGGTCACCAACTGCAGGTCGTTGCGAACGTCGTGGCGGACGACCTGATTCAGCACGGCGAGCTCGTCGCGTTGCGTTTCGAGGAGCCGGTTCTGCTCGCGGAGCTCCGCCTCGTAGCGCTTCCGCGTCCTGATGTCGCGGGCGACGCTCAACACGACTGTCTCCCCGCGGTAGCTCACGAGGCTCGAACTGATTTCGACGGGTATCTCCCGACCGTCTTTCGCCCGGTGGACCGTCTCGAACACCTGCGTCCCGTCGGTCGGCATCTGGGAGATGAGCGCCGAAATCTCGTCGTCGCTGAGTCCCGCGTCGATGTCGTGGACCGTCATCGAGAGGAGTTCGTCCCGCGAGTAGCCCAGCAGTTCCACCGCGGTCTCGTTCACCGCGTGGATCTGGTCGTCGAGGCCGAGGACCCAGACGGTGTCGTTCATCCCGTCGATGAGTTCTTGGAACTCCTCGCGGGCGCGTTTCAGTTTCTGCTCTCGCTCCTGTCGGTCGGTGATGTCCCTCGATACGGCGATGACGCCGACGACTTCGCCAGCCACCTGAAAGGGCGCGAACCGGTAGCTCAGGGTCCGTGACTCGCCGTCCGGCGTGACGAGTTGGGTCTCGCCTTCGAGCGAGTCGACATCCTCGTCCAAGAGCCGCTGATACGGGTCGCCCGGACGTTCCTCGCGGATCTTCTCGACGAGCAGGCTCCGTTCGCCTTCGAGCTCGGCGGGCGTCATCCCGTAGAAATCCGCCAGATAGTCGCTCGCGAGGAGGAATCGCCCCTCGCGGTCGTACAGGCACGCGCCCTCCAGCATCTGTTCGAAGACGCGCTCGTAGACGAGCGAGGAGTCGACCGGCCGCCGGTCGGCCGCCGCGACCGCCCGTTCGACTCGGACGGCCAACTCCTCGTAGTCATCCGACCCCCGAGCACGGACGTAATCGGTGACGCCCGCGTCGAGCGCCTCCGTCGCGGTCAACTCGCACGCCGGGTCGGCAACGACGAGAAACGGGAACTTCGGCTCTCGGCTGCGAACCGCCGCGAGGAACTCGAGCGCGTCTCTCTCCTCCCCGCTGACCGACGAGACGACGCAGTCGAAGTCGACGCCCGAGCCGGCGTCTCGCAGTCGCTCTCCCGCCGCGGCCGCGGTCCGAACTGTCTCGATTTCGAACCGCGTCTCTCGTCCCCGGACGGCCTCGGTGACCGCCGTCGCGACGTCCGGGTCGGCGACGACGAGGAGCGGTACCGAACCGTCACCATCGCTCATTACCTAGGTCACACTCGACCACCGGGTAAAAGGTCGTGTGGCGCTGCGCGCCGTTCCGAGGAAACCACTCGGTTGTAACACCCAGTAGCAACACTTTTGTGACGACCGCCGAGACCACGACGGCATGAACGAACCCAAACTCGACGTATCGGCGGTGATGAGCGGCGACTGGCGGGGATATCTCTCGGAGATGGGGCCGTCGTGGGTCGCGGGCGCGGTTGCGGCGGGGCCGGCGACGATGGCGACCGTGCTCACGGCCGGCGCGACGTTCGGCTACGCGATGCTGTGGGTCGTGGTGCTCTCGGCGGTCCTCGGCGCGTCGGCGCAGTACCTCTCGATGCGACTCGGCCTGCTCACGGAGGACGGTATCATCGCCGTGGTCGAACGCGAACTGGGCGACGGTTGGGCGTGGGTGCTCGTCGCCGACGGGGTGCTGGCCGCAGGGCTGGCCCAACTGGTCATCATGAAGGGGCTGGCCGACGTGAGCGCGACGATAACCGGCGTCGACGCCCGGGTCTGGGGCGTCGCGTGGGCGGTCGTCCTCGCCGCCGGACTGGCCGGTCGGGGCTACCGCTTCGTCGAACTCCTCGCGAAGGGGCTCGTCGCGGCCATCGTCGTCGCCTTCCTCGCGTCGCTGTTTTTCGTCCCCATCGACCCGGCGGCCGCGGTCGGCGGACTCGTCCCGCGAATCCCCGCGGGGGTCGACGGCGCGCTCGTCGCCGCCGGCATCCTCGGGGGCGCGGTCCACATCACGCTCATCACGATGCACTCGTACACGATGCGCGCCCGCGGCTGGACGACCCGGGACTACGGACTGGCGACGTTCGACGTGGGTGCGTCGATGCTCGTCGCCTTCGGCGTCTACAGCCTCGCCATCTTCCTCGTCGCGGCGGGCGTCCTCCACACCCCCGAGGTGGCCGCGAGCGACCTCTCGGCGGTGGCGGCCGCACAGGCGCTCGGCCCGCTGGCAGGCGCGAACGCCAAGTGGCTGTTCCTTCTCGGCCTCCTGGGCGCGGCCGTCTCCACGCTCGGCGGCAACACCGTCGTCCCGCCGTACCTCGTCGCCGACAAACTGGGCCGGGGGACGGACCTCTCAGACGGTCGGTACCGCACGCTCCTCGCTGGCGTGGCGCTGTTCTCCGGCGTCGGGGCGTTCCTCGGCGGCGCGTTCTTCCCGCTTCTCGTGTTGGTGCTGGCGTTCGGCCTCGTCGGCACTCCCTTCGCCATCGCCGTCGTGCTCGTCTTGCTCAACAGCGACGCGGTCGCGGAACCGAACTCGACGCTGGCGAACCTCGGCGGCGTCGTCCTGCTCGCGGTCACGACCGTCCTCGCCGCGAACTTCGTCCGCTCGCGGGCCCTTTCTGACCTCGGCGACCCGCTTTCGGTGTTCGTCGTCGTCTTCGCCGCGGCCATGGGAGCGGCGACGCTCGGTCTCCTCGGCAAGTTCGTCCACGAGGCGGTCGGTCGCCCGACTGCGGCCTGACGGCGGCCTGACCCGCCGGGGTCAGCCACGGGCGAATCAAGCGACTTATTTTCGACCCCGATAAGCGACAGGGACGCGACAGTGCCCCCCGAACCAGTCGACGATGGCGTTCCCGGCGACCATCCTCCCGACGACGAGACTCCCGGCGACACGCCTGACGGCGACATCCCCGACGACGAACGCGAGGCGCTCTTGACCATCGGCCACGGCGCGGTCGTCGCCTCCGGCGGCCAGTCGCTCCAGCGGGCGCTGACGACGGCGACCGAGTACGCGCTCGCACAGGGACTCGGCCCGGTCGTCTACGGCGTCTACGCGTTCGCGTGGCGCGCCTCCCAACTTCTGTTCCGACTCGTGAATTTCGGGTCGGTCCCGACGCTCCAGCGGTACCTCTCCGCGGACGACGACGACCACGAGCGGCAGGGACGAGTGGTGGGATTGGCGTATCTGACGACGCTCATCGTCGGGCTCGTATTCGCCGGCGGGCTGGTCCTCACGAGCGACTGGCTCAACGACGCGACCGTCTCGCACCCAGACTTCCCGCCGACGATACACCTGTTCGCGGCGCTCGTCGTCCTCATCGGCTTGGTGCAGGTCCACGCGGGAATCCTCAGAGCGGTGCAGTCGGCCCGCGGCGAGGTGCTTTTCAACCGCGTCTTCCGCCCGGCGGTCAGGTTGGTGGGGGCCGTCGGCGCGATGGCGCTCGGGTACTCGCTCGTCGGCGTCGCTGGCGCGTTCGTCGTCGGCATGGCCGGGCTCGTGCTGGTGGGTTTTCCGATGGCCGTCTCGGCGAGCGGTATCCGCCCCAGGCTTCGCGGCGTGCGCTCCGAGGCCCGGCGGTTCTACAATCACTCTGCGCCCATCGCGCTGAGCAGCCTCGGGAAGGTGTTCCAGAACCGCGTGGACGTGATGCTCGTCGGCTTCCTCCTGACCGCGAAGGCGGCGGGGGTCTACAACGTCGTGCTCGTCTTGGTGACGCTGGCGTGGATTCCACTCCTCTCGTTTAACATGCTCCTGCCGCCGGTCGCGTCGGGGCTCTACGCCGACGACGAGATGGAGACCCTCAACGCGGTGTACACCGCGGTGACGCGGCTCATCGTCACCTGCGTCGTTCCGATTCTGGTCGTGCTCGCGGTGTACGGGCGGTCGATTCTCTCCGTGTTCGGCCCGAACTTCACGGCGGGCTACGTCCCGCTCGTGGTCTACCTCGGCGGCGTCTTAGTCGGGAGCGCCGTCGGCGCGACGGGATGGCTGCTCATGATGACCGACCACCAGTACGCCCGGATGGCGCTCGACTGGCTCTTGGCCGTACTGAACACGCTTCTCACGTTCGCGTTCGTCCGGGCGTTCGGCTTGTCGGGAGCGGCGCTCGGCACGGCCGTCGCCATCGCCGTCCAGAACTCGATTCAGGTCGTCCTCCTGCGGCGCTTCGAGGGGCTGTGGCCCTTCGACGCGACGTTTCTCAAGCCACTCGGCGCGGGCGTCGCGGCGGCCGGCGTCATGCTCCTCGTCCGCGAGGCGCTGGTCGGGGCCGAGAGCGGCGGGCTCGTCGTCGTCTCCGGCGCGATACTGGGCGCGGTGACGTACGTGGGCGCGCTCGTCGCGCTCGGCGTCAACGACCGCGACCGACTCGTGGTGACGGCGTTGGCCGCCCGGTACCGCCGGGCGATACGCGCGGCCCTCGGCGAGCGGTCCGGTACGTTCGGGGACCGATAGTGGTCTCCCAACGGGCCTCATTCGTCAGCCGACGAGCGTCACTCCAATCACGCTCCCGACGCCGTACGTGAGGACCGCAGCAGCGAGTCCGATACCGACCTGACGCAGTCCAGAATAGAGCACGGAGCGTCCTGTCAGTAACCCACGACTGAGGTCGTGGGCTTGTCAGTGGACTCCCCTTCTGCCGTCGTTTTGACGGAGGCGTGGAAATCGCCATTCAGGTTCAGCGTCCCTGACGGGAGCGCACACTGACAGGGTGCGCCTCCACTCGAAGACGTCTGCCCCGAGTGGAGTCTCCTGAGTAGTTTCCGAGCGATGTTCTTACTCGCGTTGTAGTCCGCGTTCAGTTCGTACTCGCACTTCTGACACACGAACTGATGCTTCGTCCGCCGATTCGATTCATGCGTAAACCCACATGACGAACACCGCTGACTCGTGTACGCAGGGCTCACCCGCTCAACCGAGATGCCGTCCATTTCTGCTTTATATTCGACGTACTGGAACAGGCGTCGGAATGCCCATGCGTGGAATCGCTTTGCACCAGCCATCCGATCACGAATATCGGTCAGGTTCTCAAAGGCGATATGCGTACAGTTGTGGTCGCGGGCTTCTTCGAGAATCTGGTTTGAGGCTCGATGGAGTTCGTCCTGCATCCAACGGTGTTCGCGGTCGTTCATCGACTGAATCGACAGATGCGCCGACCGCGTTCCCGTCTGTTGCATCGACCCGCGAGTCTTCTCGAACTCTCGACGTCGGTGGTTCATCTCGTCTGCGTTCCCGATGAATGCACCTGTGGAAGTCACGGCGAGTGAGCCGTCCACGTTCAGGTCAACGCCAAGGACTGTTCTGTGCTTGGCGTCTTCAGAAGAAGTCGTGGACTGCTCTTGCTCGTCTATGGTTCGGCGCATCCGTGCGTGGAGATAGAACTCCGACGTGGAGCGGTCGTACTGCAACGTTGACATCCGGAACTCGTAGTCCTCGTTCAGCAGATACTCGCCAATCGGCGTTCCCTCAGTTTCGCTGGGAATCACGTAGTCGCACTCAACGCGACCATTTACTGTCGAGAGCGAAACGTGGTCGCGGTGGAACGTCGCAGAGCGTTTGTCGTAGACGACGCTCCACGCTTTGAAGTACGGTTGACTGGTGTTGTCTCCTTTCTTGAGTCGGGCGACACCGCTTTTTGTGGCCTCGATAGCGCGTCGAATCCCTTTCTGTACGAGGTTTGCCGTCAACTCCGTCTCGTTGCGAAGTCGCTCGTAGAGGGCGTTCTCGGCTTTCTGTTTCGAAGTCACACAGTAGTCGTTCGGGTATCTCCACGCCCACTCTGCGGTGGTGTTCGCACAATGGAGGAACTGAGTTTTGGTCTGATGAAGGTCGTCGCACCGCTCGTTGGGTACGTCGAGTTTGACTTTGACGGTACGAATCACCTCCATCGTTAATTCACATATCGAATTGGCTCTTTATATCAATTTGGATTGACGTGGGGGAGTCTGCTTGCTATCGCTCGTGGTTGGTGGAGTTGCTTGTCGGATTCCTCCCACGAGTAAACTCGTGGGCTTCCTCCTCGTAATCATGTGAGAAGCGTGATACCGGCGCCGATGACGAACGTTGTGTCTCACGCTGCCGAACGAGGCCGACTATCAGGATAGGTCAGTTGGGGAAACGTCGAATCGCTTGAGGAACTTCTGTACCGCCTCGTCACCCCCGACAATGGTTATTCGCTCGTCCCCGGAGAACTGCCACTGGGGGTCGACCGAAACTGTTTGTCCGTCACCGTCCTCGATAGCGATGACGCGACAGCCGGTCTGTTCGTAGATGCGGGAGTTTCCGAGTGTCGACCCCGAAAACGGTGTGGACGGCACGCGAACGAGGCGAATCTGGCTCGCCGGCGCGAGTACGTCCTCACCTCGAAGCTCCTTTGCGACCATCCTCGCGCTCACTCGCGGGACCGAGAGGACGTAGTCGGCGCCGGCGCTGAACGCCTTCTGGGTGGCCTCTGCGTCTCCAACTCGGACGAGAACCTCTATCTCGGGGTTGATCGACTGTGCGAGCACGGTCGTCAAGAGCGCAATCGAATCGTCTGGGACGCCGATGATGATTGCCCCGGCGCTTTCGACCCCTGCGGCGAGCAATACTTCCCGGTCCCCTCCGTCGCCGACGATATCGACGCCCGGGCGGTCCTCGACGTCAACTGTGACGACTTCTCCACTAGACTCCTCGATGACCGACTTTGCGGCGCGACCGACTTCTCCCAACCCCACGAGCACGAAACGCTCGTGTCCGGTGAACGACCGGGGTGGCCGGGTGAACTCGCTCAGGTTCTTGAGTGCGGCTTCCTCCCCGGACACTAACAGAACGGTGTTCGGACGGACGACGGCGTCTGGGCTGGGTGGCAACTGTAGCTCGCCGTCGATCCACGCACCGACGATATTGGCACCGGTTCGCTCTCTAACCCTGGTTTCTCTGATACTACGCCCCACGAGCTCGCTCGATTCGGAGACTGGGAGCTCCATCAGTCTCGTGTCTCCCCCGAGTTCGATGGTGTCTCGCAGTTCAGAGCTGAACGAGGCGACGGCTTTCTCTGCGAGACGGTGTCCTAAAACGCCGTGCGGTGACAGCACGGTATCTGCGCCGACGGTACGCAGTACCTCCTCCATTCTGCTGTCGTCGGTCAGTGCGATGACGTCGATATCAGGCCGTACTCCTCGGACGGTAAGTATCGTGTTGACGTTCGCATCGCCGGCGTCAGTAATGACCGTCCGTGCAGTCTTGATGCTGGCTCGCTCAAACGTTGTCGTCGCTTGTGGAGAGCCGTGAATGGCGGCGTAGCCACGATTTGAAAGTGATTCGGCGTCTTCCCGTGAGGACGAAATGAGCACGTAATCGATGCCAAATTCTCTGAGTTCGTCCAGGAGAATTGCAGAGTCCCGGCGGTACTCACAGATGATGACGTGGCCGTTTTTCGGGCTGAGTCGGTCGTCGAGGTTGACCTCGGCGCTGGTGAACAGGGGAATGATGATGAGGCGGAGGGTGAAAAACCCGACTGCGATACCGGAAATCTGAATCAAGACGACGAACAGGAACATCAGCGGATGGCTCCAGATATCCGAGTCTTGCCCGTAGCCCGTGGTGGTCATCGTCTGAATGACGAACTCGAACGAGGCGAAAATGGACTGGTTGGCGCCTTCGAGCCGCGCCAGTGCGTAGTTGTATGCTACTGTGTAGAAGACTATGAGTAACACGAGCCCGGTGAGGTAGTAGATGACGTGTCGGATTCGACGGCTTGGTTCGAACCGACGAATGGACTCGGGGAGTGGCGACATTGTGAGACACGTACAGTAGTGCGGAAGCGAAGAAAACAGTACGCCCTCCTCGTAGTGAACCCTCTCATCGGGCGTAGAATGTCGCCCAGAACACTAACGGCCGGTCTCATCCCGAGGCGGCGTGCCGCGTCAACCGGGAAACCCTCGTGCCGGGCGGTCCGTCTTTCGGGCGCGGACGTTCCGAAGTACGCCGGCGTCAGCCGGCCAGTAGCTATTGCGCACCCGGGTTCGCCGTGCTGTCATCGCTCCCAAAGTGGGAATACTCGGACGGGGACTTGAGGTACGCACTCGACCCTAGCGCACCGGGGGTAAAACGAGTTCCGACCGGCGGGCGTCGTCGCCGGCGAAGAAGGCGGCTCGAAGCCGGACGACTTGGCCGTCGACGCGGACGAAATAAAGGCGGTCTTCGGACCGGTCGACCGACGGGAGCGCGTCGAGGTCTGCGCGGAGGGCGTCGTAGTCGCTCAGGCAGTCGGAGATACTCGACTCTCGCGGGTGGCCCTCGGCGGCGGCTTCGACCACCCTCAGCACCCACGGGCTGTTCGCGACCCGCGGGTCGGCGGCGTCGACTACGGTCGCTCCGTCGGGGGCGTTCCCGACCAGTTCCGCTCGGAGGACGATTTCGGCCGACGTACACCCCCGAAGCGACGAGCAGCCGGCGAGGCCGCCGGTCAGCCCCACGCCGACGGCCGCGGCTCCGCGACGGAGCAGCTGACGGCGAGAGGCTCGGCCGGCCATCGACTGACAGAAATTCGGAGAAACTGATAAGTCTTCCGTCGATTACAGCGCGTACTCGTCTTCGCGCAGTTGGACGTACTTGCCCTTGCGGTACTTCATTTTCGTCCGCTGGTACTGCGTGGCGAGTTTGGCGGCGCTGAACCCGGCGGTGAGCTTCGAGGCGCCGAACGCCTTGTAGCCCTCGTCCTTTTCGAGGAGCTTCCGGGCCGCCTTGAACGTCTTGTCCCACTGGCCGGGGCCGTAGTCGTGGACGATTTCGGCCATGGCGACGTTCCGGAGAATCTCGTCGCCAATGGCGTCCTTCCAGCGCTCGTTGTAGTCGCTCAGGTCTCCCTCGGCGGCGAGTTCGCCGGCGATGGCTCCCGTCCGGACGGCGACGTGGTCGCCGCCCTCGTGGAAAGCCGAAGTCGCGCCCATCGCGCCGCCGGTGACGGCGATGCCGGCCGACGCGGGCGAGTCGATGGGGCGCGTCGAGGAGATGGCGTACGTCTCGGTGCCCTTCGTCTTCCCGCGGTCCTCGACGAGCGGGAAGTCCTCGTCGATGTCGTACTCGTCACCGTACTCCTGTTCGAGGAGGCGGCGGACGTACTCGCGGCCCTGCGGGATGCGCTCGTCGTCCTCGCGGAGGAGGTTGTACGCATCGCGGTCCTCGACCTCGTCGATGTCGAGGCCGATGGGCATCGTGAGACCGACCCGGCAGACGTTGTTGTCGTTCGGGAAAATCCACGGATACGCCGTGTGGCCGGGCATGTAACCCCACCAGAACTTGATTGCGCCGTCGACTTCGTCGAACAGTTCCGGCGGGAACTCGCGGTGTTCCTGATAGGCGATGTGATTCGCCTCGGTCGACGACAGGCGGTCCGTGATGGGGAACGAAAGCAGGTCGTCGAGCACCTTGTTCGTGACCGTCCGCTGGGGGCCGTCGGCGAGGACGACGAAGTCTGCGCCCACGTCCTCGCCGTTAGCGAGGCGGACGACGTGCCGGGGATCGTCGCCGGTGGCGTCGAGGTCGGTCTCCACGTCGCGGACAGAGGCCTTCACGCGGTACTCCGCGCCGGCGTCTTCGGCGCGACTGCGGAGCCAGTCGTCGAACTTCGCGCGGTGGAAGGTGTAGCCGAACTCGTCGTACGAGGAGTCGATGCCGGTGCTCCGAAGGGTCAGCGACTCGTTCGGCCCGATGAACTCCGCGCGGTCGAGGATGTCGAGCACGACGTCGTCGGGGAACTCGTCGGGGTGGATGCCCATGATGTCCACCCAGTAGTCGAGGATACCGGCCGCGTCCGTCGAATCGGGCCCGAGGCCCGGTCGGTCTGCTCGGGGGACGCCCTTTTCGAGGACCAGAGCGGAGGCTCCGGCCGAGGCCGCGGCGTGTGCCGCCGACGTGCCGGCCGGACCGCCGCCGATGATGGCGACATCTACGCGTTCCATACCGCTACAGCACTTCGCTCGGGTATTAAACCCCCTGAACCGACGCGGCGTCCGACGGTTTCGATACTGCGTGTCTACGCACCGCTCCGGCCGTGTTTCGGTCGCACGGTGCGTCCGCAGCCCGGCGCGTCATCGTTCGACCACGCTTCGGGGGGCGACATCCCGACGGCCTCCGCGCCGCGCATTGCGATACGGTCAGAGATAATTTCGAGAAGACGTAGATGTCGGCGACTGCTATTGGTTTTCCCGGGCGATACCCACTAAATACTGCGTCTGATAACTAGAGACGGAGGTTTATCACGGCGTGCGCGGTAGCTCCGAGTCAATGACCGCAGACGAGCCGGACGAGCCGAGAGAGCCCGTCGTGTTTCGCGACGAGACGGGCGACCTCGTCTTCGTCGACGGCGGCCCCGCCCCACAGGGGTATGCGCCCGTTGCGTGGAAACTCGGCCAAGACGGTACGCGGTTCGTCGTCGACCCGACAGTCGATGCCGTCGCGGTCACCCGGACGATTTCGAAACGTCGCCCGCGGCGACGCGAGCCCATCGAGTGAGCGTACACCCGGTCGAATCGGACAGATTCATCACCGCCTTCGAGAATCATCGAGCATGACCGACCCAGACATCGCGGTGCTTCGGCAGAAGATTCACGGCCTGTCTGCCGAGGCGTACGCCGAAACGCTCCGCAAGCGCCTCCCCGACCGCGAGGTCGCCCTCGCGACCACCCCCGCGGAGGAGCGCGACCTCCTCTCTCGCGCGCGAGTCGCCACCGGCTTCGACGCGGACGAAGCGGCCCTCGAAGCCGCCGAGAATCTCGACCTGTTCGCCTGCGTGTTCGCCGGCACGGGTCACCTCCCCATCGAGGCGTTCGAGGCCCGCGACGTGGCCGTCACCAACGCCTCCGGCGTCCACGGTCCGAACATCGCCGAACAGGTCCTCGGGAGCCTCCTCTACTTCGCCCGCCGCTTCCACGTCGCGGAGCGACAGCAGAAGGCGAACGTCTGGCAGTCGTACCCGACGGTCGAACTGCAGGACTCGACGGTCGCCGTCGTCGGCCTCGGCGCGCTCGGCGAATCCATCGTGGACCGACTCGACCCGTTCGGCGTCGAGACCGTCGGCGTGCGCTACTCGCCGGAGAAGGGCGGCCCGACCGACGAGGTCGTCGGCTTCGACGACGAGCAGGGCCTCCACGACGCCTTCGCCCGCGCCGACTACGTCGTCATCGCGTGCCCGCTGACCGACGCCACCCGCGGCCTCGTCGACGCCGATGCGTTCGCGTCGATGGCCCCCGACACCGCCCTCGTCAACGTCGGCCGCGGCCCGGTCGTCGATACCGACGCGCTCGTCTCCCAACTCCGAAGCAACGGCATCCGTGGGGCAGCACTCGACGTGACCGACCCCGAACCGCTCCCCTCGGACCACCCGCTTTGGGACTTCGAGAACGTCCTCATCACGCCCCACAACGCCGGCCACACCCCGAAGTACTGGGAGCGCATGGCCGACATCATCGCGGAGAACCTCGACAAACTGGACGCCGGGGACGACGACCTGCGGAACCGCGTGGTCTAACCCGAGCCGAACCGGCGGCTCCGCGAGTGCGGAGTCGGTGACGCCGCGACCGGGTTCCGCACCGAAACTGTCAATTTGGTTGCCACTGTCGATTGCGCCGTGCAGTTCTCATCGTGGCGGTGGAACCGAATTCTTGCCTTTTTCACCGGCGTCGGAGTCTTCTTTGCCTTCCCGTGGTCCGGGCTCTCGCCCGCCCTCCCGGAGTGGACGATAGACGTGCTGCTGTCCGTCCCGTTCGGCTTGTGCGTCTACGGGTTCACCGAACAGCCGCGAAAAGTGGTTCTGCTGGTTCCGGTCGGAACAGCGCTCGGAATCGGGGTGCTCGCCCTGTACCGGGCGTCCGGCGTGCACCTGTTTTGACGACGGACGACGGCGTCCGCGTCGCGGGAGACGCCGCGGCGACTCGTCCCTATTCGTCGCGCGTGAGCGCCGGGTTCGTCACCGCGCCGTTCGCGGCGGAGCCGAAGTCGCGGGCGTACTTCGCCAGCACGCCGGAGGTGTACGCCGGCGGCTTGGGTTCCCAGTCTTCCTTCCGCGCTTCGAGTTCCTCGTCTGTGAGGTCCACGGAGAGTTCGCGGTTCGGGATGTCGACGGTCACTTCGTCGCCGTCTTCGAGGAGGCCGATGGGGCCGCCCTCGGTCGCCTCGGGGGCGACGTGGCCGACCATCGGACCGCGCGTCGCGCCGGAGAATCGGCCGTCGGTGAGGAGCGCCACGTCGTCCTCGTGACCCTGTCCGACGACGGCGGCGGTGACGCCGAGCATCTCACGCATACCGGGACCGCCGCGCGGTCCCTCGTTGCGGATGGCGATGACATCGCCCGCCTCGATGTGTCCCTCCTGCACGTAGCGCATCGCGTCCTCCTCGTTTTCGAAGACGCGGGCGGGACCGGTGTGGTGGAAGGCGTCGTCGCCGGTCACCTTCAGGACCGCGCCGTCGGGCGCGAGGTTGCCGGTGAGAATCTTGATGGCTCCCTCCTCCTGATACGGCTCGTCGACCGTGTAGAGGAAGTCCGCTTCGAGGCCGTCGTCGTCCGGCAGGTCGAGGTGGTCGAGTTCCTCGGCGATGGTGCGGCCGGTGACGGTCATCGCGTCGCCGTGGAACAGGTCGGCCTCGACGAGACGGCGGATGACGACCGGGATGCCACCGATTTCGTGGAGGTCGTTCATGACGCGCGTGCCGCCGGGCTGGAGGTTGGCGATTTTCGGCGTGCGCCGGGAGATTTCGTCGAACTCCTCGATGTCGAGGTCGACGCCGGCCTCGGCGGCGAGCGCGAGCAGGTGGAGCACGGCGTTGGTCGACCCGCCGGTGGCGACCTGCAGCGTGATGGCGTTCTCGAAGGACTTCTTCGTGAGAATGTCGGAGGGGCGGCGGTCGTTCTCCACGCAGTCGAGGACGACCTCGCCGGCGCGGCGGGCGTTCTCGTAGCGCTCGTCGGACTCGGCGGGCGCGGACGCGGACCCGAGCGGGGCCAGTCCGAGCGCCTCGGAGATGGAGGCCATCGTGTTGGCGGTGAACATCCCGCCGCAGGAGCCCGCGCCGGGGCAGGCGTGGCGTTCGAGGTCGTCGAGTTCGTCGGCGCTCATGTCGCCTTCGGCGTAGGTGCCGACGCCCTCAAAGACGTTCTGGACGGTCACCTCGCGGCCCTCGTGCTGGCCGGGCATGATGGAGCCGCCGTAGAGGAACACCGACGGGAGGTCGGTCCGGATGGCGGCCATCATCATGCCGGGGAGGTTCTTGTCGCAGCCGGCGACGGTGACGAGCGCGTCCATGCGCTCGCCGAAGGAGACGAGTTCGACGGAGTCGGCGATGACCTCGCGGGAGATGAGCGAGGCCTTCATCCCCTCGGTCCCCATGGAGATGGCGTCGGAGATGGTGACGGTCCCGAACTCGATTGGCATCCCGCCCGCGGCGTCGATGCCCTCGATTGCGGCGTCGGCCACGTCGTCGAGGTGGACGTTACACGGGGTGATGTCCGCGGCGGGGTTCGGCACGCCGACCATCGGCGACGAGAAGTCCTCGTCGTCGAAGCCCATGGCGCGGAACATCGCACGGTGCGGGGCCTTGTCGGGACCCTCTGTGACCTCCGAGCTCCGGAGGTTCGGGTCCTTGCCGCTGGAGAACACGTCGTCCGGGTCCTCCTCGCGTGGGGACTGCTGGCTCATACCTCTTCGGAGCGTGTGCGCGAACTTAAATGGCCGCGACTGGGCAGACGTTGCAGTCGGATTCGCCCGACGACCCACGATTCTGAGGGCCTTTTCCTACTCCGCGTCGCGCCGCGCCAGCCCGGTGAGATGCGGCGCTTCGGGGACGATTATCTCCGCGGTCCCGAGCCGGGCGGCGTTCTCGCTGCCCGGCAGACAGAACGTCGGCATCCCGTCGACGACGCCGGCGGTCGCGCGGGTGCCGACGACCTTGGTGCCGATTTCGTCGTACGAGAGCCGCCGGAACAGTTCGCCGAAGCCGGGGAGCGTCTTCCCGAACAGCTGTGCCGTCGCCTCGACGGTCCGGTCGTCGGGCGTGACGCCCGTTCCGCCGGTCGTGACCGTCACGTCGACGTCGCCGCGGTCGGCCATCCGCGAGACCGCGGTCTGTATCGCGTCGAAGTCGTCGTCGACGACCCGCCGGACCGACACTGAATGTCCGCCCTCGCGGAGCAGTTCCGCTATCGCGTCGCCGGCGGGGTCGTCGTCGACGTCGCGGGTGGACGAAATCGTCAGCACCGCCGCTTCGAGGGCGTCGATGTCGTGGTGATGGTGGTCGTGGTCGTGGTCTCCCTCGCCGTGATGGTGGTCGTGGTCGCTCACGGCCGCGGCTTCGTCGTCCGGCGATAAAGTTCCCGCGTCGCCCCGGCGGTCGTTGGCTCGCGGCGGCCGGACGGTTCACCGCAGAGCGGTGCGGCTCACCCGTCGTCTGTGACCTCGTCGAGCGAGTCGAGCGTCAGCCGTTCCGCGTTCTCGCGGAGCGTCTCGAACTGCTCGTTGGCCCACTCGACCGCGGCTTTGGTGTCGTTGCGGGCGACCCCGCCGACGCCGGTGTCAGTGTAGACGACGATGCCCGCCTCCGATTCTGTCACCCAGAGACCGAACCGGAACGGAACCGACCCGCGATAGAGCGTCACCGACTCGTGTCGGAGTTGGTCTTCGATGACCGTGCGGGAGGACGGCGCGGCGACGAGCCGGTCGAACAGCTCGTCGGCGATAATCATCTCGACGACCGTCCCACCGGCGGTCGCCGTCTCGTAGAACGGGCGGAGCTGACCGACGAGCGCGACCGGGGCGACACCGTAGACTCGCTCCGCGTGCTCGATGCTCGAAAACAGCTCCTGAATCGCGCTGTCCGGAATATTCGGCGTCGACGTATGGACCGTCGCGCCCGTGAGGAACGCGGGGTCCAAGGGCGCGTCGGCCGGCAGCATCGAGAGGAGGTCACGGGCCGCGTGAACGCCGCGGAGCGAGTCGAGACACTCGTCGTACGCGTCGAGCGCGCGCCGACCGACGCACGTCAGCCGGTACTGGCCGTCGCTGCGCTCGGCGAGCCCGGCGTCGAGCAGTTCGCGGACGACGCGGTCGACCGTCGAACGCGACGTATCGAGGTCGTCTGCGAGCCCGCGCTTGTCTCGCGGTCGCTCCGCGAGCGACCGGACGAACGACGACCGCCTCATGAGCAGGCGCGAGAGCTGTGCTGAAGTCTCGTCTCTGTTCACGTACGTGATTCTCCTTCGAGCAGTATCTGACGACCACCGGCCCCGTCCATTCGGCCCGCCGAGCGCTCGTCAGCGGATGACTGCCAAACCTGACTGTGTTGGGAACCCTGTGTCGTATATGTCTTCGCACCGATAGGTTTTGGAGCTGTGGGTTGTCGTTGTCTGTCGAAAAAGAGGAAAGACAATTGGCGTAAACCTACACTTTAGTTCCTGCACTTCATCGGTCGGGTCGAGATGAAAGCGGTCCAATTCACGGAACACGGCGACCGAGACGTCCTCGAATATGGCGACTTCCCGGACCCGGAGGTCGGCCCCGACGAGGTTCTCGTCGACGTGAAGGCGGCGTCGCTCAACCACCTCGACATCTGGACGCGACGGGGGCTGCCGGGCGTCGAGTTGGAGATGCCGCACATCCCCGGCAGCGACATGGCCGGCGTCGTCACCGAGGTCGGCGAGCGCGTGACCCGGTTCGAGGCGGGCGACCACGTCGCGCTCATCGCGGGCGTCGCCGGCGGCGGCGACGAGTTCTCCCGGAAGGGCGACCCGACGCTCGCGCCGGACTTCCACATCATCGGTGAGCACGTCCGCGGCGTCCACGCCGAGTTCGCGGCGATTCCCGAGGAGAACCTCGTGCCCGTCCCCGAGGACGTGCCGTGGGAGGTCGCCGGCTCCGCGTCGCTCGTCTTCCAGACCGCGTGGCGGATGCTGGTCGACCGCGGCGAACTGCGCCCCGGCGAGAAAGTGCTCGTTCTCGGCGCGTCCGGCGGCGTCGGCCACGCAGCCGTCCAAATCGCCGACTACGCGGGTGCGGAAGTGTACGCGACCGCCTCCACCGACGAGAAACTGGAGTACGCGAAAGAGTGCGGCGCTGACCACGTCATCAACTACGAGGAAGACGACTTCTCGAAGGAGATACGGAAGCTCACCGACGGTCGCGGCGTCGACATGGTCGTCGACCACATCGGCGAGGCCACCTACAAGCAGTCGCTCAAGAGCCTCGTCAAGGGCGGCCGCGTCGTCACCTGCGGGGCGACGACCGGACCGGACCCGGGCGCGGGCCTCAACTACATCTTCTGGAACCAGCTCTCGGTCATCGGTTCGACGATGGCGACGCCCGGCGAGGCCGACGAGGTGCTCGACCTCGTCTGGGACGGCACCTTCGAACCCCGCATCCGCGAGACGCTCCCGATGAGCGAAATCGACCGCGCGCACGAACTCATCGAGGAGCGACAGGGCTTTGGCAAGGTGGTCGTAATCCCCGATAGTGAGCTCTGACACCACGGCTCGGGACGACGCGACCGCCGAGTCCGACACCTACGTCCACCGGCCGGACGGCGTCGCCGTCGGCGGCGGTAGCTCGGAGCCGGAGGCGACCGGCTTCGGCAACCGCGGCTGGGTGCTCGTCGGCGTCGTCGCGCTCTGTTTCCTCGTCATCCCCGGCGCGGTGTACCTCGTGCCGTCGCTCCCGGCGATGGCCGGCCTGCCGTACCTCGCGGCCATGCTGGCCCTGCCGATGCTCCCGGCGCTCGCGCTCGGCCTCGTCGCCGTCTGGTCGATGACCGCGGCGACCCGCGGCGACGACTGAACCGCCCGTAACCGCGCCCGCTTCGACCCGCCGAAACCGCTCCCTCGAAGCGAGCGAGACGCAACGCCCGTTTTCACGCCCGATTCTCTCGCGCTCGATTCACGCTCCCGTCTGCCGGTGTCACCTGCCGTCTCTGATTCTCCCCGGTGGAATTGCGTGTCGATATAAATGGTTCCGACAAGGCTTATCCCGTTCCATGGTTGACATTCACACGCACAGATGTTCGAACGGTTCTCCAGCAGCTACTTCCTCGGCCGATTGTACGTCGAACCGTACGACGGGGCCGAGGCGGCGATTCACCGAACGGAACACGAGCGACTCAACGAGTGCGTCTACACGGACGGCCGCGGCGTCGAGCGAGTCGACTACCCGCTCGTGATGAAACTCGACACGGCCCACTTCCCGGTCGTCGGCGACGACGGCGTCCCCTCGGGGACACTCGCACTCCCCCGAGACGCCGTGGACTCCGACGCGCTTCCCGACGACAGGCCGGTGCTTCTCGCCGACGCCCCGCGAGCGGCCGAGTTGCTCCGATACGCCGGCTACGACCTCGACGACCTCGCGCCCGGCGGTCCCGGTGACGCCGGCGGCCCCGGCCCGGACCGTCCGGACGACAGGCTGGCGTAAGACGTTCCTCGGAGTCGCGGCGGGCGGAACGGTCCCGCTCGCCTCGCGTCCGAACGCTCAAGTGGTCGGCCCGCACGCGTCCGTGTATGCTGGACGAGTTGTTGGGTCGAGCCGAACTCAAAGAGCGCATCGCCGAGTTGGAAGACGAACGCGACGCGTTAGCCGGGCGTCTGGAGGGCGAGTCCGACCGCCGACAGGAGGCGGCACGCGCGCGACAGGAGGCCGAAAAGGAGGTCAACCGCCTCGAAGACCGCGTCACCGAACTCGAAGACCGCGTGGAGCGCCTCTCGGGCGAGGACGACTCCCTCGACTTCCGCGGGACCGAGGACCTCCGCGGCGACCGCCTCCGCGAGGTACTGTCCCGCCTCGATTCGGTTTCGACCGACGCGGAGGGCGCGCTCACCGCCGCCGTCGCCGAC